>NZ_CANLCI010000001.1 GCF_947489035.1 uncultured Ferrimonas sp.
GATGAAGTAAAGCCGAAGGCAGGATGCCGCAGAGGCCAGTTAAGCCATGGATGGCGCATCTGGCCGTTGCTGTAACGCAATGCTGCGAGAACGAGGGGCAGTCGTCACCTCGGAGGCGCTCGGGATTGCAAAGGGACGAGTCCCTTGCCCGCCGCCGAGCGGTCCCGGCAATGATCTTTATGCCGCAGCTGGTCATGCACAATAAGTTCAACAGCTAATTGGTACACAGCCCCAAAAAGCCCCAGCATTGCTGGGGCTTGTGGTTGGGTGGTGCCAACTCAGTTGGGCGTCATTCAGCGCCTAATCCGCTGATGATGCGCCGCGGTTAACGCTGCACCGTCGAGCTTGGGGCATTGGTGATCCCATACACCGACAAGTCCATCATCCAGCCGTCATCAGCCTCAATCAAGGCATCAATCAGCACCTGCCGCTCCTGCGCGCCGGTTAATTGCAGCTGGCCAGCATTCAGGTAAAAATCCAGATGATCCACCACTCGCGCTGCTTGTTCGGCCCGACTGCCGCCCTGCTGCCACAGCTGCTGCAAGCTGTCTGGGTTCAATCGCACCCGCACATCGTCGCTGTCGTAGCCGTTGCTGCTGCCATTGATTTTTCGCACCAGGCCGCGTTCGCTCAGTAAGTTGTAGAGGGTACTCATGGTGGCGAACATCTGCGATTCGGTATTGATCTCCAGCTCTGGCGCCACCAACGAATTACTGGCCAGCTGCCCGGTTGGGGCAAAGTCCGGCGAGTAAAAGTTAAAGACCGACGACGCCCCTAATGCCGCTTGGCCAATGTCCATGTCGCCAACTCGCAACAAGGTGGCGCCGCTGCGATAGTGGTTCACCTCGGCCAAGTTAATGCCGCCACTGCCAAGGGCGGTTGCAGAGCGGGCATCCAACAAGCGGAATAACTGGCTAAAGCGCAGCACCGGCTCTTTGGTTTTGCCCTGCTGCTCCGATTGCATGTGGTTCGGGTTACGCGCTTCCACATCCAGCAATATCGCTTTCACCACCGCGGCCATGTCGCCACGGTGACCAAACGCCGTGGCAACACGCGCAACGTACGCGGGGCTTGGGTTCGAGCTCACCAAACGCTGGATCAACAACCGCGACAGATAAGGCGCGGTGCTCGAATGAGCCACCATCGCGTCCAGCACCCGATCCAGCTCTTGCTCTGCCGCCGCCACGCTGCCATTGCCGCCACCGACAATGAGGCTGGAGCCTTGATCGGTAAACAGGGTTTTCTCGCCAAAATCGTGGTACTGCGGGAAGAACACCATCGGTTCAGTCCAGCGGTATTGCTGATCAACCACGTCGTTATCCAGATCAAACTGGGTGTTTACCACCCGCTGGCCGTTGCTGCTGCGCGATCCCATCGCTAAGCCGGTAAACACCCGCGCCAACTGCTGGATCACGTCGTTGCTGTAGGTGGGCAACGGCAAGCCATTGCCATCCAGCTTAATGGTGCCATCGATGTGGCGCTGCACTAAGCCAAAACTGAACAACTGCATGATCTCGCGAGCGTAATTTTCATCGGGGAAATAGCCCTGCTCAGGATCGGCTTTTTGATTACGCAGGTGACTAAGCCAGATCCCCATGATCGGATGGTAGGTTACCTGTTCCAATAGCTGTCGATAATCACCAAAGGCGTGCGCCCCCAACGTATCCCAGTAGTCCGCCAACCCCCGATGCGCCTCTGCGATGGTTGGCATGGCATCACTCACCACCAAAATCTGGCTGAGCGCAAACGCCATTCGCTGCCGCAGTTGATCGTTACTTTGCGCCGCCATCGTCCAAAAGGCATCGCGGCGATAGAAGTAACCGTGGTTGTAACCAATGGCTTGATAACTGCGATCGGTCAACGCCAACATCGAGCTTTGTGGGGTGTTCATCTGCTGCTCAATCCACTGCTCGTAGACCGCCAAGCGGTTGCTGCCATCGGCCTCAATTGCTGCCCGCAGCTGTTGGTATTGTGCCGGCGTTGCCCCAAAAGTGGCTTGGTTCAGAAAACGGATGATGTCCCGATCCACTTGCTCGGCGTTTAGGGGCACCTGGGCGGGGGCTTCCACATCGCTTTGATAGCGAATGGTGGCGCTGATCTCCCCGTGGGGATAATCGGCGCTGTGGATGTTGAGGTACAGTTCACCGGCAAACAGCGCATCCAGCAACTGCTGACGCGTGTTAAAGACCCCAGAAGGCTCCAGCAGCCAACGATAACCGGTGACATCGCCGCTTTGTTCAATCCCTTTCACCACCCCGCCTTCCGGCGCTAAATGGATGTGTTGATTGGTTTGCTCTGCGCCTAAGCCACTGAAACTGTAACTTAACGTGGCTTCGGTATTGTCGCCGTTCACAATCAAGCTTAACGAGCCGCTGGCGCTGGTTACCGCACTGCCTTGGGGGCCAAATTGCCCTAAAAACACCTTGGAATTGCCGCTGTCGTTGCTGGCATCAGCAATCTGCACCTGCTGGGTTAGGCTGCTGCCAAGCTGGTAACGATCACCGTCAAGCAGCGCTAAGGTTAAGGTTTCCGGCACTTCAACGGTGTCGTCGACGTTGGGCACAATCTCAATCACCCGTCGCGTTTGCTGATCCAGTAACTGGATTTGCGCCCCCACTTCGCCCCCATCGCTGTAACGCAGCTGATAGTCATCGGCGCTCACCGAGCCATCGGCGCTGTTGCTGGCACCGCTGCGTTGATAGTTGATCAGTAGTTCACCCTCGCCATTGCTGCGCTCCACAATCACTTTGGCGATCTGGTTACTGTGCTCAAAGGCACTGGCCACAGCAGGCAATAACGTAACGCTGGCCAGCGGGGTTTCCTCTGGCGGCGGGGTTTCCTCCGGCGGCGGGGTTTCCTCCGGCGGTGGGGTTTCCTCCGGCGGTGGGGTTTCCTCCGGCGGTGGGGTTTCCTCCGGCGGTGGGGTTTCCTCCGGCGGCGGGGTTTCCACCGGCGGCGGGGTTTCCACCGGCGGTGGGGTTTCCTCCGGCGGCGGGGTTTCCTCCGGCGGCGGAAGCTGCTCCGGCACTTCCGGCTCAGGCTCCGGGCTCTCGTTGTCGCTGCCACCACCACAGGCGCTCAGTGCAAACACCAGCGCCAATAACCACAAATTACGTTGGCTCATTACAGTGCGCCTCCCTGAATAAAGCCAAGATTGGCGGCGGTTGAAAACGGATCGTTGAAGTTGGCTAAGGTTGGCAGCAGTGTGGTCAGGTCCGACTGCGCAACGCCCATCCAGTTGGCCATTACCGCATGACACTGACTGGTGGCGGTGGTGGGGATCCACCGGCCTCGGGATTTGTCTTTATCGCTGTCTAAGCCCTGCCCTACCTGCAGATCGGGGTGGCTGCCGTAGATTTTTCCGCCCTGCACCATGCCGCCCATCACCAAGGCGTGACCGCCCCAGCCGTGATCGGTGCCCGCGGCATCGTCGTCGCCGTTAGGGATAAAGGTGCGGCCAAATTCCGACCCGACAAAGGTCAGTGCCTGATCAAAATCGCCCTGCTCCACCAGCGCCTCGCGCAGCGCCGCTAAAGCGCCGTTCAGCTGCGCCATCAGATCCGCATGCTCTGGCAACAAGTTCTGATGGGTATCAAAACCGCCCATGCTGACAAAGTACACCGGGCGGCGGTTGCTGGTGCTGTCGCGGCCCGCAATTAACTTCGCCACGGTTTTCAGCTGTTGGCCCACGTCGCTGCTGCCGGCGTTATGGCGAGCAAAGATCTGATCGTAATCCACACCGTTGTTGTCGGCGATGGCGTAAGCCTGCTCGATGATGTTCTTCGCTTGCTGCGCGTTTTGCAGGGTATCCAGGTGTTTTTGTGCCATCAGGTGATCGGTGTTGACCTGCATTAAGTTATCCAGCAACGATTTGCGGTCGCTGTAATAGCCTCGCAGCGTGAAGGCTCCATTGGCACTCAGAGCAAAGGTGCTGAGGGTCGGATCTTGGCTTACTTGAAAGGTGTTGCGCCCGGCTAACGAGATCAACGGCGACACCTGTTGATCTTGATTAAAGCTGGCCAGTTGCTGCGCTAGGGCGCCGCCGACCCCTTGTTGCCATTGCACCGATGGCGAGCTTTGAAATTGACGCTGTTGATCCGCATGGGAGAACAGCTGCGGCGGCAGTTCAACCGCACTGTCCAGATATTGTTGCCGACTGGTGGGCGCCACGAGATTGCCCATGTTGGCGACAACGCCCAAGTCGCCTTGGTTAAACATGGCGGCCAAATCGGCGCAATTGGGGTGCATGCCAAACCCGTCGTACTGTTCCCCGCCAACAATGGTGACCGCGTCGCTGGGGTTGATGGCCACCAGTTTATCGGCGGCAATGGCGCCTTTTTTTCGAAACGATTGGTAGCGATCGCGCAGTGGCCCTGGGGCTTTCGGGGCCACCATGTTGAAGCTGTCGTTGCCCCCTTGCAGGAACAGGTAGATCAGCGCCTTGAAATCCCCGCTCGCGGCGGTGGTTTGGGCGGCGAAAGAAGCCGCCTGAACCAGTTGTGGTAGTCCTAACCCTAAGGTGGCGGTTACAGCCGCCCCTGCACCGCGTCGCAAAAATCGACGCCGTGAAGCTGAGTGTGTCATTTGATGTCCTTGTTATCTTTTTCTTCCCTATCGGCATCGCCACCGACAACTGCGGGTCGTTCCCAAAATTACGCATTGGCGAAAAAAAGCACGGCGCACAGTGTCGGCCGTTTTTGATGCTTCGATCAAGCGCAAATGCGAACTATTCCTCCAACAAGGGGGCGGGTTCAAGTCAACAATTCTTAAGAAGTTGAAAGGATTTCATGCAGTTGCGGCTGTAATACGAAAGTTTGCAGGCTTATAACAATTTTTTTGGCGGGATCGGACAAGCTGGCACGACAACGAAGTAACCTAATGCCTGCTTATTTGCCGACGTTAAGCTTATTTTGCTGCAATTTGGCCGACGTTGGCTTTATTGGCGAAGTAGACATCCACCATTTTGGTAGATTGTGGACGGAATTTAGGCAATAAAAAGCCGCCATCAACAGAGGAGTATGATGGCGGCTTTTTTCAGCAACAGGGCTCATTACCCGCTGCTTTGGTTGTCGTTGAGTGCGGCAACGGCAGCCTGAATACGCGATTTACGAACAGTGGCCGCAGCAAGAAACGGGCTTTTCCTGCTCGGTTTTCGCCGCCGCTTTGGCTTCCGTCTCGGCCACTTTTTCGTTTACTTGCTCGTTCAACACCAACTCGCTGGCGGGTTCTTGCTGCTCGGATTTTTTGAAAATCTTGGTGAATGACAGTGCCATGGGTTCCTCGACAAAAACATAAGGTGCATTTTGATTGCACCTTATGTTTTGCTGGGGCCACGGTCAACCTTTTGCCGTTAAGATTGCGGCGCAAGATCACGCCATTAGCCAAAGTGCGAGCCAAGGTTACAGCGAGCGTACAAACGCCAACAGTTGACGGCGCTCGGCGGCGCTGAGCTGGCTAAAGGCATCGCGGCTGGTTTGGGCTTCGCCACCGTGCCACAGGATCGCTTCCTCCACAGTACAGGCGCGGCCATCATGCAAGAAGCAAGCGGCGGGATTCACGGTTTGCGTTAAGCCGATGCCCCACAGTGGCCGAGTTTTCCATTCGTTGCCGTTGGCGACAAAATCGCTGCGGCCATCGGCTAACTCTGGCCCCATGTCGTGCAAGAGCATGTCAGTAAAGGGGTAGATGGTTTGATTTAACAGCCCCGCCGGTGCCGCCACGCCGCCTAAGTTACCGCTGCTGGCGGTGGTGAAGCTGGGGGTGTGGCAACCGCTGCAGTTAACCGCAGCAAACAAGCGTGCCCCTTCGCGCACGTCGCTATGGGCGACATCGCGACGAGCCGGAACCCCAAGGGTTTCTGCGTAAAACACCACTTCATCGTCAAAGGCTTGGCTGCTTTCTGGCAAGCCTTGCTCGTCGCTGCCACTGTCTTGGTAGTGGGTGCGCGCCAGATAATCGTGGTGCAGCGCCGTGCCTGCAACGCTCTCTTGGGGAAACAGCGAATTGGTGATGCCGATGTCGCCGCGCAGCGCCCCTAAGGACTGCTGACGTACGCTGGGGGTGCTGGCCTTCCAACCAAAGCGCCCCAGCGACAGTGGCAGGCTGTCGCCATTGGCCGCTTTCACCGCATCAAACACACGGTTAGGACGGCCGGAGATCCCGTCGTTGTTGTCGTCATTTTCATCGGCTAAGGCGAGGATCGCCGCCTCTGGGATCAATTCCAGCAAACCTAAGCCAAACACCGGCATGCCATTACGCAACCCCGCCACCACATTGGCTTGGCCTAAGCTGCTGGCAGAGATGTCGTCGGGGCTGTCGTAGGCATTGCTAAAACGAAAATCCGGTTTCAGCAACTCCGTCACACTGCCGTCGGGGTAGGTAAAGTCGCTGCGCTGCCACGCCATGGCAATGTCGGCTTGGCCGATAAAGTTATGTTGTTGCCAGTCTGGGCGCGCTTTTAACACCCCACGGTGGAACATCTGGGTACCAAAATCGGGCACCGGGATCGGCGCACAGTAATCGTTGCTGGCGTTCTGCTCGCTGCAATCGTGATCGCGCTTAAGGCTGATCCGCGCAAAAATGCCGGCGGCGGTGCCCAGCACTCGGTACTGGCCATCGGCATTGATTAAGGTAGAGGAACGGCCATCGCGCTGATGACAGGCGTTGCAGTTAGAGTTATTGAATACCGGCCCTAAGCCATCAAGTTCTGGGTGTTGGCTGTTGGGGGCGGTCGTGAAGCTGGTTTCAAAGTGGGCATCACCGGCCAAATGACGCGCCAACTCTGGCTGGCTCAAGTTCGGCGCTGGGGTTGAGAAACCATGACCGGAATTGCTGGCGTCGGGCACGGTGGTGTCGCCACCTAAGTTAACGACATCGGTAAAATCGGGGTATTGCACTGGCGGTGGTGGCTCATCACCGCTGCCACTGCCACCACAGCCACTGAGCAGCAGCGCCATCAGTGCCGTCGGCAGCAGGTGTTGATAAGGGATAGGGGGGGTATTCATTGGCAAGACTCACGCAAGACGCCCACATGCTGTGGGCGTTCAAGTTAATTAACAACGCCGAAGCGTGTTAGCCATTCCATTGACCCATCAGGGCGATGGCATCGGTTTCCAACGAGCTTTGCAAAGTCGATAAGGCATCTACCGCCGCTTGAATGCGAACGCGACCGTCGTTGTCGGTGATCGCCTGCCGGAACGGCATGTTGCTGTCGCCACCAATGGCTTCAATGGCGGCAATGGCGGCGGCGATCTCGTTATCGATGCGGCTGGCCAACGCTTCATCGCCCGCACGAACAAAGTCGATGATCCCAGGGCGATCGGTCGCGGTGGCGAACTCACCACGGTACACGTTCTGCACCCCACGGATGTTGTCGGCAAAATCCAACAGCGAGTTCCAGCTGTACTGGGATTCCACTAGCGAGGTGTCTGCGGCGTCAATGCTGGCGCCAAATGGATCGGCGATTTTGCCGTTGCCAACCTCATCCACAATGCCAACCATGCCGTTGATCAGCTCTTCAACCACCGCTAAGTCACTGCCATAGAAGTTGTTGTTGGCGTCTTTTAAGTTGTCGGCGTACGCCGCACCGCCGTCGTAGGCACTGATCCAAGCATTCTCCAAGCTCTCGCCATAATCCGCCGCGGTTTCAGCCAAGGCCACCAAGTATTCGCGCTCAGACTCGGTCAGCTCGGCAATGGTTTTGTTGTTGTCGGCAACGCCATCGCCAAACAGCAAGAACTCCATGGTGTGGAAGCCTTGCACGTCGTCGTTCCACGTTTTGATGGTGTCGGCATCAAAGCTGTTGTTGTTCAGCAGCTGCGCTTGTAAGTCGGTGGTGTTCAGCGGCCAGCTGTCCAGGTGTGGATCGATGCTTAACGCATCAATTGGGCCAAAGATGTGTGATTCCCCCTGCTCCCACGGTTGACGAGCTGCCTGCCACGCCAACTTGGCCTTATCCAAGTTGGCCTGAGTTGGGACGTTACGCAGGTTGTCGGCGGCTAGATGCAGGTTATCCAAGGCCGTGGCCAAGTTTTGGTAACCGCTGACCATCACGTTGTCGGTCAGGTTATCGATCATCGTTGACGCATCAAAGTCAAAGCCCGTTGGCGCCGGGGTTGGGGCTGGGCTGCTGTCACTGCTGGAGCTGCCACAGGCGGCAACAGAGAGGGCGATAGCGATGGCGGTTAAGCCGGTTTTCCATGGGTTCATTCGGGGATTCCTTTCAATCAAAGTGAAAATTGGTAGCCTGCGCTCAGCGCGAAAAAGGTACTGTCATCAATGTTGTTCTGCTCTACTCGCTCTTGGCCAAACTCTGCCTTTAGCACCACTTGCGTGACCGGTTGGTAGTTAATGCCAGTAGAGAGCCAGCTGCGTTCAAAGCGGGCGGTGCCGGTGCCAGACTGCACCGCTTTTTGTGGGTTGCTGTATTCGCCGTTGATGAACAACGACAGCGGCTGTGACCAGCCCAACCATGGGGCCACGTTAACCCCAGCCTCGATGAAGCCAAATTCAGATTCGCTGCCCAACTGGGCAAAGTTGCCGGGATTCAGCCCAGGGGTGGTTTTGTTGGCTTGGGTGATTAAGTCGGCGTCGTCCAGCTCGCCATAGAGGTATTGGCCGCGCAGGGTCCAAGGGCCCTCAACGTAAGCGCCGTGCAGATCCCAGATCCGCACCTGGCCATCGGCGTCAATCTTGTTGGTTTTGTGGCGGTTGCCGCTGGTGTTGCCTTGGTAGTAAGCCAGCCCCAACGCCGAGCCCGTTTTGATGTCGCCCCAGTCAAGGCGTAACACCATTGCCAAATCGTCGGCGTTTACGGTTTCGAAGCGGCGCTGATGGCCGGTGGCAACCCAGCCGTAGGTACGGAAATATTCCGAGTTTAAACCGGTGATCAGCTGCGCTTGATAGAAGAAGTTGTGCCAGTTGCCCTTTAGCCCCAAGCCGGTTTCGTGCCACACGGTGGGAATGATCTGGCCCTGATCGCCGTGGCGGCGCACGGTAAAGTATTGGTTGGGCTTGTGCAGCATGGTGGTCATGCCAACCGGTACATAGAAGCGCCCCAGTTGCAGGGTGAGCCACGGCGCGTACTGATATGCCACCTTGGCTTGCTCGACAATCACCTCGCCGCCCGCTTCCACTTCGGTTTCAAATTCACCGAACTCATCGAAACCGTCGTATTCCAAGGTGACGCCGGTGCCGCCGTGTTCAAACTCAATTTCCGCTTCCGCCGACCAGCGATCACTGAATTGGTAGCCAAACTCCACCACCACTCGCTCAAGATCGGCACTGGTGCGACGATCGCCTTCGCTGTCTTGGCTGTTTTGGTAGATAACGCGGTTATCCAGCACCACGTTGCCGTAGGAGGAAAAGCTGAAGCGGGGATCGGCGCTGGCTGGCGTCTCACTCAGTGCCTCGATTTGCGGCTTAAGCTGCGGCTGCAACTGCTGTTGCAGTGCTTCAATCTGCCGCTGTTGCGCGGCCAGCTGTTGGCTTAGCTGCTCCAGTTCGGTGCTGCTATTGGCAAACGCCGTGGTGGGCGCCAGCACTGCAGGCGCTAATGCCGCAGCAATCGCAAATGACCGTTTCATCTTCCACTCCATTAACAAAGACGGAACGGATCGTAATGAGTTTGGTTATCACTTGCAATAACATTAACATCAGCAACAACTTTGCAACCGCAGTGCCATTGACGCTACATTTATCGTCATATCGCAGCACGTTTGCCGAGGTTACCGACACAATACTGCGGCAGACATCACCTTGAACCACAACAATTAACAATTGTGGTAAAAATACCCGAGATCACTCTACGAAGAGAACTCTGCGCCAATTTTGCAACCAAGCTCACCTTGCATGGCGTTATTTTTCGCTACATTGCCCGCCTTCATCGCTATTTACTGAGTAAATCATGACTTCCATTAATCAAGACCGCCTGGTTGAGCACTTTATCGAGCTGATCAAAATCGACAGCGAATCGCAAAATGAACAACAGATTGCGGAAACCTTGGCCGAGCAATTGGGTCAACTTGGGTTTGAAGTGACTCGCCTGCCGGTAGCCGCAGAATTGTCGAATGGCTTTAACCTGTACGCCAAACTGGCGGGCAGCTTAGAAGGCACCATCTTGATGAGCTGCCACATGGACACCGTAACGCCGGGCAACGGCATTGAGCCGGTGATCAACAACGGCATCATCTCCAGCGCGGGCGACACCATCTTAGGTGGCGACGACAAATCCGGTATTGCGGCGATCATGGAAGCGGTACGAGCCATCAAGGCCAGCGGCCAAGCGCACAAAACCTTAGAGCTGGCCTTTACCGTGTTTGAAGAGGGCGGTTTGCACGGCTCGAAGAACTTCGACATGAGCGTAGTCAGCGCCAACGAAGCGATCGTGTTGGACTCCGGCGGCCCTATCGGCACCATCATCACCGTGGCACCGGGTCAGCAAAACCTGAAAGTGACCATCAACGGTAAGCCAGCCCACGCCGGTTTGGCGCCAGAGCAAGGCATCAACGCGTTAACCGTGGCCGCCGATGCCATCAGCAACATGAACCTGTCGCGCATTGATGCCGAAACCACCGCCAACATTGGTGTGGTAAAAGGGGGCCAAGCCACCAACATCGTGATGCCAGAGCTGTACCTTGAAGCGGAAGCGCGTTCATTGAACGACGCCAAGCTGGCGGCGCAAGTGAGCCACATGGTCAGCACCTTGGAAGCGGCGGCCGCTAAACACGGTGCCAGCGTTAACATCGACACCGAGCGCAGCTACAACGCCTACAACATCGCCGACGATGACGCCTTTGTTGCCCAGATCCAAGCGGCATTCGAGCAGATCGCCGTGGTGCCAGAGCTGCAATCCACCGGTGGCGGTTCCGATGCCAACATCTTTAACGAGAAAGGCTTGAAGACCGTTAACCTGTCAACCGGCATGGCTAAGGTGCACACCACCGAGGAATACATCGCCATCGCTGATATGGTGAAGATCACTGAATTTGTGCAGGCGTACTTAACTCGTTAAGTTCAGCCGCCGATCAGTACGGGAGCCCAAGGGCTCCCGTTTTTTTTTGCGACTTTTTCGCGGCTTAACCGATGCCGTGCGGCGCAACGGTTAAGCCGCTGTGGTATACCTTAGGGATCCTTACTTGTTGATGCCGATCATGAAGCCTATCTACCTTGCTGTTGCCGCCACCTTAATCAGCGGCTGTGGCCTTAATACCACCACAACCTTTAACCAACCCTACGCCAGCGAAGCGCAACAACAACAGCGGCAAGTGGCGCAACAAGCCTACGATAACGCCTTAGCGCAGGAACAATCCCGCCAGCAGATCCCGCCAAGCAGTGAACCGATGCTGACCATTCAGCCCATCGGTACTGGCACCCCTGCCCAACTGATGAACGTACTCGACAGCCACACGCTGTTGCTCAATATCCCGTCGTGGCCACAACCGTTTGCCCATGCCCTGCCGGTGCGCCTTGCCGGTGCTGAGCTGCCCCGTGCCAACGGCCAATGCCAAGCGGAAATTGACGCCGCCCGCGCCACCGAAAGTTACTTAAACACGGCATTGGCGCAGGGCCAGTTGATGATCAACATGCCCGTGCGCGAAGCCGATTTCGCCATCAAGGCTACGGTGACCCTTAACAGCATCAATGTGGTTGATCTGCTGAAACAACAGCAGTTGGCCAAGAACAGCGGCGACCGTTGGTGCCACTAGCAGCCAGCCATAGCCAGCCCCCACAATTAAGCCCGCGATTGCGGGCTTAATTATGACGATTGGCGGGTTAGCGTTGGGCAGGCGATCAGGCCAACTCTGACTCACAAGCTCTAGCGAAGCAAACTACTGCCGCGCAATGGCAACAATGTCGCCTTGCACCCGTTGGCGCAGGTTTAACGTTACGGTATCCGCACGCACCCGCAGCGACCGATCCTTACGCATGGCGCCGCGGCGCAGCCGCTTCAATAAGCGGTTATCCCCCGCAACCACCAAGCGTAACTCATCGCCTTCGGCGCTGCGGCGCAAGTAGACCAGATCCTCCCCATGCAGATCCCAGTTGCCCCAATCCGGCGCGGCTAAATCGGTTAACACCTGTTGCACTTCGCCGCTGCTGAAATCCAGATACCACAGCCCGGGCAGATCCACTTTGCTGAAGTACAGGCCAGTGCCATCGCGGTTTTCTCGACCATAGAGCCCGCCGTTGTCGGTGATCTGGGTTAACTGCTGCTGTTGGAGATCCCAGCGCCACAACTGCCACTGACCGCTGCGATCGCTGCTGAAATAGAGCCGCTGGCCATCGCTGCTGTAAGCGACATTTTTGGCTAAACCGATGGGTTGATCGATTAACTGCGGCAGACCGCCCACGGTCTGCACAAACAGCTTGGATTGCTGTTCATGCTCGGTCAGGTACGCAAACTGGCTGCCATCGGGTGACCACTCTTGCAGCCCCGGCGGGGTCTGCGCAAAGGTGATCTGTTGATTGTCGCTGCCATCAATGTGGCCACGCCACAATTGGAAGGCACCATGCCGATTCGACAGGGTCAGCAGTTGCTGGGTGTCGGGATGATAATCGCCGTACAGCTCGCGGCCGGACGACTGCACTTCATGCAGCGGCGTTTGCCACTGATCCCATTGCCAGATCTGGGTGAATTCACGGGTGTTGCGGATGGCCAAGGCGATGTGATCGTCATCCAGCACGGTGAAGTTGGTGATCGCTTGGTCTTGATAGAGGGTATCAAGCAGCTCGCCACTGAGGTTGCGTCGGTTCAAGCCAAACTGGCCCTGCTGATATTCGATCGCCAAGATTGATTGCTCACCATAGCCCCAGCCCAGCGCAAAGGTTGGCAGTGGTTGGGCTCGCACACTTTGCAGCTCTTGCCCCTGTTGCCACAGCATGATTTTGGCGTTGCCGTTGCCTTGGCTGCGACTGAACAGCAGTTGCTGTCCATCGCGATCCCACGCCGGCAGGCTGTCGAGCTCAGACGCATTGGGAAAGGTTAATTGCGAGACGCGTTTGCTGCCAAGGTGATAGCTAAAAATGGACGTAGCGGCGTCTTTACCGGCTTTGCCCACGTAGGCCAACTTGCTGCCATCCCCCGCCCAACTGAGGGTGCGGTTGGCGTTGCCGCCAAAATGACACAGCGCCACCAGTTGCGGCGCCGCCTCTGGCGCTTGGAGCATCACTTCACAGCGACCTTCGGTCAATTTCAGGTAAGCCAGTTGTTGCCCATCCGGCGACCAGCTCGGCGACAGTTTTATCCCATCATCAAAGGTCAGTTGCTCGGTGGCTCCGCCCTGCAGTGGACGCTGATACAGCTGCCCAACGCCACCGGATTTGGCCCAGCCAAACAGCAGCTTATCTTCCGTTGGGTGGCGTTGGGGGTAGTCTTCGATGCCGGGGAAATCGGTGAGTTTATCCTCGAGCAGATACTGTTCTGAACGCGGCCACAGCAGCGCCATTGCCACCACCAGCAGTAGCACCGCAGCGACCGCCAACGGTTGCAGAGCTGGCCACCATTGCGGCGAGGCTGCGGCACTCACTTGAACTGACGCGCGCACCGGCAGCTGCAAAACGTAGCCCACTTTCGGCACCGCGCGGATCGCTTCTTCGCCTTCGCTGCCAAGCTCTAAAATCTTGCGGATTTTCCAGATGTAATTGGTTAGCCCTTTTTCCCCCACGGCGGCATTGCCGTCCCAGATCTGATCAATGAAGTATTGACGCGGGATCACTTGCTGCGGTTGCTGCACGAGCAACCACAACACCTGCATCACTTTTGCCGGCAGTTGGTGGCTATCTTCATCAATAACTATGCAGTTATTAGCAAAATCAACGCAACATCGGCCAAGTTGGATTGGTTCGGTGGGCTTGGAGGGCAAAGGAGTAACCTTCTGAGTCTATTGTTTTTATTATGTTGTTTGCCGTTATGCCAACGGCAACACTGCCACCTTAGCGCGATTAACAATTTGCATACAAGATCAAAAAAGGCCTGCAATTGCAGGCCTTGGCTGGGAACTATCTTAAATTAACGGCGGAACAGGCGAACCAAGCCGAGCAACAGCAAGGCAAACCACGACACGCTGCCGCTGGAAGAACCGCCGCTGGATGGCGGCGTAACGGCTGCCGGCTGCGCTTCCACCAACACGTTAACGCTGGCTTCACTTTGCATGGTGCCGTCGTCAATGGTGACGGTGAACACCGATTCACCCACCGGCAAGCCAGTGACTTCGGTGATCATCGCGTTGGCATCAACGATGGTGCCAGGACCACTCCAGGTAACTGACATGGTGTCGCCATCCACGTCATAGGAGTTGCTGGCGTCCAAGGTGATCGCATCCCCTTCCATCGCGCTGATCTCGGTGGCGGCCAACATCACCGTTGGTGCATCGGCAGTGCCTTGCACGGTCAGGTTGAAGCTGGTGCTGGCGAAATCGCTGGCCACTTGGCCATCACGCACGGTTACGGTCACCGTGGTGTCACCAAAGAAGTTTGGCGCGGCGATCAGGTTGAAGCTGTTGCTGCCATTGATTTCAGCGGTAACGCCTTCCCCACTGACTTCCAACACATTGGCGCTGCTGTTTTGATCCAACCAGTTGACGGCGATGTTGTCGATGCGCCCCTCTTCCTGCATGGTCATGTCAGCCAGATCCAACACCTTCAAGTTGCCGCGTACGTCCACTTGGTGAGTGACGGTGGTGGCTTCGGCATGGCCGATTTGAGAGTACAGCTCGATGTCCATCTGTTGATTCGCTACTCGTTCATCCACCCGCAACTGCAGTTGCAGGTTCATTGCGGTTTGCTCTGGACCACGGTAGTCGTAACAGATCACCAGTTTGTCTTCGAGCAGTTGGTCAAGGTTGTCAAAGCCGACGTTGTTATCCAGGTAACCTTCAACGGCACCGTCAGAACGACTGAGCAGACCGTGGTAACCACGAACCCCAATAGAGCCGGCGGTCAGATCGCTGCCCAAGTTGTCGTAGGCCATCATGATTTCGAACTTGCCTTCGCTGAAGTCCAAACCGCCACGCAACACCAGCTCAAAGTCGAACTCATCGCCGCTGTTTTTGTCGCTGACGTTATCGAACTCTAAGAACAGCAGTTCACCTAAGTGCGGGTTAGCGTCGCCATCAATCGCGGCAATGGTTAACCCTTTCGGTTGGTAAGGCGCGCCGTCGTAGCTGGTTTCAAAGCTGCCACGCCAAAATGGCGACATCGCCCGCGACAGGAAGCCGTAATCCATTGGCGCGTGGAAACGCGGTGGCCAGAAGAAGCGGTCAAATTTGATCAAACCGGTTGGGCTGATCGACATGTAACCTTCACTTTCAGCGCCGTACAGCGGGATGTCGATGCCACTCTTTTGGAATAACCAATCGATGGGGATCTGGAACATCTCGGTTTCGCTGTCGCCTGCAAACCACTCTACCGGCAACAAGCCAAACTCAACCAAGTTCTCGTAGCTGCCATCGGATTGCGGATCCACCGACGGCAAGCGACACTGCTCGGACTCGCGGCTGGTGGTAACCACGTACTCACGGCCAACGTCAGCTGAGCTGGCTTGGCTGCCCTGCAACTGCAACCCGGTTTCGGTTTCAGTTAAGAACGGCGTGGCCATGTCGTTGCTGATCAGGCTATCCGGTACCAAGGTCAGGCCCTGCGGCAGCGTCAGCGCCAACTCAAAGTCGCGCTCGGCGTCGGTCATGTTGGGCTTCACCTCGATGGTGACATCCAAGATGTCGCCCACTTTGGTGCTGTCTTTGCTGACGTTCAGTGCGGTCAGATCTTCACCGCGAGTGATCTTGGTGCCGATAAAGCCAATGTCGCCATCGGCTGCAGCGGAGCTAGACACCTCGATGCCACCGTAATAGACCGAGCCGATCTCCGCCTCCGGCAGGCTCCAACCAATTTGAGCATCAAAAGGTTCAATCGCATCCACCGAGTTAGGCACCACAACCGTCATCTCACCGGCGGCTTCGCTGTCGGCGTTAATGACCGCATAACCCACGCTCACCTGATCGGTGTAATCCTCTGGGTATTCTGGGCTACGGAAGTTGTGCACCATCACCCAGTACGTACCGGCCTTAGGGTTGGTGATATCACAGTAGTTATCTAAGGTGTCGTGGGTGGAGCTACAGATCATTTCGCCAATGAACTCGCCCATGTCCGCAAACTCACCGTCGCCGTTTTCATCAAAGCCGATGTTGATGAATGGGCTGTTTGGTAAGCCCTCTTCAATCATTGGGTAGGCTTCTTGAATTTCAACGATTAAGCGTTTGCTGCCTTCGGGCACCTCAACGTTAAACAGGGTGATCCCCTGCTCTGGCGATGGGTTTGCCAGATCGCCGCCGACCCCGCCGTTCATCTGCCAAGACAGCACCGTGGGGGCCACTAATGGGTAGCTGGTGGCGGTGAGATCGTCGGTAGAGGGCACCGATAACCCACGGATGTGGGATTGATCGCTGTTGCTGTTGGCGTCAATGCTGACCGACTTCGGCAGCTGGCCCCGTTCAAAGCCTGCCACTACCGGCAGGTGTTGGCGATCGCCGCCCTCTTCAATCAAATTCACCTGACCAAAGAAGAACAGGCCATCGCTGTCGGTGCGAGTTTGGAAGCGACCCTCTTCGTTATTCAACGAGGTAAAGTCCGGCACCGTGGCGGTGATCTGCACCACTTGGCTTTCACCGGCGGCCAAGCTGAATGACGCTGGCGACACCACCACATCAATCAAGCCCGCATCAGAGAACTTGCCCAGCCCTTCGGTGGTCCAGCTGCCGTCGCGCGTTGCTCGCACGGTTCGCAACCAGCTGCAGCTGCCCTGACAGTTGATGTTGGACATGCTTGGGGTGTTCAACCAGCTGACGTTGCCACCGGCTTGTGGGTTGGCGTCGCGGTAGTTGGCGGCGGTTTCATCCAGCACCAAACCGGCGTTGATCGCCTTATCCACTTGAATGCGACCGGCACCGGCGTCAAACCAGGTGGAGATAAAGTCAAACTGGCCGAGCTTAACCTCGCTGTTGGAGGTGGTCATCAGCGCCGATTGGATCTCGGCAGGAGTCCAATCTGGGTGCGCTTGTTGGATCAGCGCCATGGCACCGGCCACCTGTGGCGACGCCATCGAGGTGCCGCTGAGCATCGACCAATCCATCGCCGATGGGTAAGCGGTAAATGGCTGATCATCGGCATAGGCAGCGTACACGCCCACCCCGGGTGCGCTTAAGTCCGGCACCAGGTAATCACGGTTGGTGATGCTTGGGCCACGGGAGCTGAAGTCCGCCAGCAGATCCCCTGCGGCGCTATCAAGGGTATAGGTGTTTTGCGCTTCGGAAATGGTGGCGGTGTGATCGCCTTCGGCGCCATCGGTGATCCAATCAAACAGGGTACGACCATCAAAGAAACTGATGTGAATGCCCGGCAGTGGGTACACGTCGGCCACCACGGTTTCGTCGTAACTCATGTTACGCAGGACAAAGCCACCAGCGCCGCCTGCAAGGACGTTATCGGCTTTGGCGACACGGGCGATGTTGCCGCGATCACACAAGACGATTTCACCGGCAAAGGTGTCTGCGGCAAAGGGGGTTTCACACAAAGGATCGCCATAGTCACCGGCGTACACCACCGGTGCGGTAATGCCGCCACTGAAGCTCTTGCCCTCAAAGCCACGCCACGGTTGGAAGTTACCGCCAACGAAGCCATCCATGGTTTTCACTGCCGCATCAAACACGCGGTCGTGGCTGGTGGCGCCAACCGAGGTCAGCCACGGTGAGGTGTGATCGCTGGTGTAGTAGCCAAATCGACCGCTGTTACCAGCGGAAGCCGCCACGTTAATGCCCGCTTCACGGGCGGCCAAGAACGCCAGTTCCACCGGATCGCTCCAAGGGAAGCCTTCGCTGCCGCCGATGGAGAAGTTAATCACGTCTACGCCGTCGAGGATGGCGTCTTCAATCGCCGCCAGCAGCGCTTCTTCCGGACAACCGGCGTAAGGATCGCCAGCGCCACCGGGCATACACACCTGATACGAGATGATCTGCGCTCGCGGCGCTAAGCCCGCGGTTTGGGCAAAGGTAACGCCGGTATCAATACCATCACTGGTGGCGGAACCATCAAACACTACATACGGAGTATCGCTGATGCGATTGCCGGCAACGGTGCTGGCGGTGTGCGAGCCGTGGCCGTTGTAGTCTTCGCCGTTGGCTGGGCGGATCTGCTGCGCCGGTTCCCATTCGCGCCAATCTTCCGCTTGGAACTCTGGGGCGCTGTACACGTCAGTAATAACGGAATAGGAGTGCACCCCAATCAGCTTGTCGTTACACAAATCGGCATCGGTGGCACAGTCACCAACGTAACCCGCTGGGGTCGGGTAGACATAGCCATCTTCAGAACTGTCTGAGAACGCCGGGTGATCGGTGTTGATGCCGGTATCGATGATCCCCACCACCATCCCTTCACCCAGGTACTTGCCGCTGAGCCCCGCAACGTCGCCGGTCCATACCTTGTCGGCCCCCACAAACGCCGGAGAACGGTCGGTGTGCAGTTGCATGGTACGGGCGCGGCTGATCTTCTTCACGCCGCTGACGCTGGCCATCGCCTGCGCTTCCGCTTGGGTCATCTCCATCACCATGGCGTTTTGCGCTACGGTGAGGTGACGCTTAACCGTTGGGTTGGCGCCCACGGCTGCCGCTTGGCTCAGCACCCCTTGCTGCTGGTTTCGCAGGTGGCTGCGGTAGGCGGTGGCCGCCGAGCTGTTGGCATTAAAGTGTTGGGTTTGAACGTAGTTGCCCCGTGGCGAGGCTTTGGTGGCGGCCAAACCGGCCACGCTGCCGTCGTACAACGCCACTGGCGCATCGGTTAACTGCACCACGTAGGTTTGCGGGCCACTGAGCCCCGCTTCCGCTTCAAACACCGGCTCGGCGTTGCCGCCACCCAATTGCGTGTTAAGGCCGTGCTGGCCCGGATAGAACTGCGCTTTTTGCTGGGCGCGTTGTTGCATCGCCGCGATCTGGGCGCTGTCGATCAGGGTGGGTTTGAACACCCCATGATCTTGGGTTTGGGCGCTGGCTCCGGCAGACAATGCCAGATAGGTTGCAACGGCGGTGGCCACTGCGGCGCGCTTCGGCACCTTGGTTGATGTTAATGGAAACGACATATGGATCCCCTATGTTTGCTGTACTTCCATGACTGGTTTGTTGCGCCAGCTCGGCATGGCAGAGCTGCACAACAATTGACCTTATTCAGCAACTTAGAGGGGATCGCTGGCGTCACTCCAGCCTTTGGCTCAGCCAGGCGCTAGAATCTTTGTCCTATTTTCCTCTCTTTTTTATCTATTTCTTATTTATCAATAAGATAACCAACATTAAATGATTTATTTTTGAGCAGAAAAATAGCCATGAAATAGAAAAATACGCTCATTTTTAGCGCCCTTGGCTTGGTGAACGATGCCCCCCAGCGCCAACAGCGTTGAAAAAAGCACAGTACAATCCGTCCGTAGCGGTGCTGACTGAGGCACCAATGGCAACACTCAGGCACAAAAAAAGGAGGCCAATGGCCTCCCTTTTCGCTGCAACAGCCGATTACGATTTACGCACGTACTTCGACAAGATCACAATGCGTTGACCGTTAACGCGGCCTTCAATGTGTTCTGGGTTGTTGGTCAGCGAGATCCCGCGCACGGTGGTGCCGCGCTTCGCGGTGATGGAAGACCCCTTCACATCCAGATCTTTAATCAGGTAAACGTTGTCGCCACCGGCCAACTTAACGCCCAGCTCATCAACACAGGCTTCGCCCTGCTCAGCGGCCACTTTAGCCAACACGAAATCAGCCCAAGATTTGGTCTCTTCTTCCATGTAGATCATGTCCAGCAGATCCTGCGCCCAAGCTTCGCCGTTGCTTACCAGCATCGACAACTGACGGTACGCCATCACCTGTACCGCTGGCACTTGGCTCCACATGGCGTCGTTCAGACAGCGCCAGTGGTTGGCGTCCATGTTATCGGTGTCTTCGATCTGGGCGACACAAGTCGCACATACCAGTACCGCTTTATCGGAATCGGCGCCTGCTGATGGCGGCACGTCGTACACACTCAAATCGTTCTCAGCGGCACACAGTTCGCATTTGTTACCAGAGCGGTCGGTCAACGCTTTCAATAATGGCATGTTCGGGATCCTTAAAATTTTGACGCGGCATTATGCCGCAGCGTCGATTTAAAGAGAATAGTTGCCACCGACTATTACGCTGAAATGCAGGCCACATCGCGCTTTGCTGTGTTGGCTACTACCCTAAAGCGTGGTTTCAAGAGAGGAAAACAACCACAACGTTTCAAAGGTATCGCCATTTAACCGATATCGAGCGTCTTAGCTCATTGGAGGAGATATGAAAAAACTCAGTACCACCATCACCCTGCCGGTCATGGTTCTCACAGCTCTGCCAACATTGGCCTACGCCAGCACCGCCGCCGATCTTATCGACGATGGCGAGGTCAAACTGGATCTGCGCCTGCGCTATGAACACGTTGATCAAAGTAATGCGTTAAAAGACGCCGATGCGCTAACCCTACGCACTCGGCTTACCCTCACCAGCGGCAGCTACCGTGGCTTCAGCGGCTTACTTGAATTTGAAGATTCCCGCGAAGTGTTTGTGGATGATTACAACGATGGCTTGGGCTCCAACCCCAATTACTCCACCGTTGCCGATCCGGAAACCACCGAACTGGATCAGGCGTTTGTTCGCTATCAAAACGACGCAATGAACGCCACCCTTGGCCGCCAAGTATTGGTGCTGGATAACCAGCGTTACGTTGGCCATGTGGGCTGGCGCCAAGATCGGCAAACCTTTGATGCCGCCTCGTTGCATTGGCGCATCGCGCGCGGCGTGGTGCTGCAATACGCCTACATCAATCAGCGCAACCGCATTTTTGCCGACGAACGAGATGTGGATGCCAACGATCACCTGCTGAATGCCTCGGTCAATACTGATCTGGGTAAGATCAGCGGTTACGCCTACCTGCTGAGTGACGACGACAACAATGTTGATCACGACACCTACGGCATCCGCTTTGCGGGGAAGCGCCAAGCGGATCATCTGAACCTCAGCTATGCGCTGGAATACGCCATGCAAGACGCCGATAACAACAACGGCAGCTTCGATAGCGATTACTATCTGGTGGAAGCTGGGGTGGGCTGGCGCGGCCTTAACTTTAAAGGGGGCTTAGAGGTGCTGGGCTCCGACGGGGGCAATTACGGCTTTAGTACGCCATTGGCAACGTTGCATAAGTTCAACGGCTGGGCCGATCAGTTTCTTGCCACGCCCAACCAAGGGCTCGAGGATTACTACCTCGGCGTCAGCGGCAAAGCACTGCAAGGCACCTGGGGCGTGACTTACCACAACTTTGATGCCGAAAACGCCAGTGCCGGGGTGGACGATCTGGGCAGCGAATGGGATGTCAGCTACACCCACCCCTTTGCCAAACATTACGTGGCCGGGGTGAAGTTCGCCATGTACAACGCCGGTGATGCCGCCGCCGGCAAAGTCGATACCGACAAACTGTGGCTGTGGTTAGGCGCCAGCTTTTAACCACTACGCTGCCGTAGCGGGCAATGCCGACGCTGCCCCCGCTACGGCGCTAAGCGGACAATGCTGTCCAGCAACCAGCGGATCGCCGGTTCCTCCGAGTTAGCACGGCGCCAGTACAGCCGCACTGGCAAGGGTTCGCAGGCAAACGGCAACGGCACCACTTGCAGCGGCAGTTGCTGGCTTAATTGCCGCGCAAAACTCTGTGGCATCGTAAGCAGCAGATCCGTTTGAGCCACCACACTGGCGGCGGCGTAATAGGTTTCGCAATACAGGCGCACCTTACGTTTGCTGCCGATCCCCTCCATACGCTGCTCGACAAAGGTGCGTTCGCTCCGCTCCAGCGTCACCAGCACGTGGCCAGCGGCCACATAATCCGCCATGGTGATCTGGCCAGCATTAAGCTGCGGATGCTGCGGCCGCGCCACCACACACAGCGGTTCACTGCCGTAACGACGGCTGGCGATCTGCTCTGAAACGCTTTGCTCTATGTCCACCACCACATCCACGTTGCCATCACGCAGTTGCTGCTCTAATTCGCTGCCGCGTACCCGACTGGCGGCCAAATTGATGCCGGAGTCCAGCTGCTGCAACTGCGCCATTAACGGCGGTAGCAGCATCGCTTCTAACAGATCCCGAAAGCCCAGATGAAACTCCAGATCCGATTGCGCTGGGTCAAAGCTATCGCCGCTGCGTTGGCACAGCTGCAAACCGTCTAAAGCCATGCACACCTTGGGCAAAATATCGCGGCCATGGTGAGTCAACACCAGACCCCGCCCCTGCTTCACCAGCAGCGGATCCCCCACCTGCGTGCGTAACCGCCCCAAGGCATGGGACACCGCCGATTGGGTAAGATGCAGCTGCTGCGCGGCCGCCGAGGTCGAGCCGGATTCCGCCACCGCTCGAAAAACGCGGTAGAGATTAAGATCGACACGATGATCGGGCCGTGCCAATTGATGAATTTCAGTCATCTGTTTTGCTGAATTGTTGCCATTGGATTGTTAGATCAGGCTGACATAAAGTGTGAGCATTGTCACATTCAGAGTAAAGCCGATGTTCAATAAATCGATCCAGCAATGGCTAGACACCTACGGCGTGAGCCATCAAAACCCCACCAATAAAGCGATCCACTGGATCTGCGTGCCGGTGATTGTGTGGACGGTGCTGGCGTTGTTGTGGGGGCTGCAACTGCCGATGCAGCCACTCGTCAACGGCGCCACCGTATTGATGGTGATCAGCCTGCTGTTTTACTGGAAGCTCTCGCCGCCATTGGCGCTGGGGATGGTGCTGTTTAGTGCGCTGAATCTGTGGTTAATGCAGCTGCACGTGACGCACCTTGCTTGGCCGTTGTGGCAAACCGCGCTGGTGCTGTTTGTGGTGGCGTGGATCGGCCAGTTTATCGGCCACGTTATTGAAGGCGCCAAACCCAGCTTCTTTGAAGATGTGCAGTTTCTGCTGATTGGCCCGATCTGGCTATTGAGCTTTCTGTACCAAAAACTGGGGATCAACTACCTGCCCCGCAACACGGCAAAGCCATAGTGCACAATAAAGCACCGTAAAGTGGCCAAACGGGGCTTAGCCCTAGTAAGATGCGGCACAACTAGGCAAACTTAGAGTTTTCGCTCTACATTTGCGTAACGTCGGAGTCGCATCATGCAGTTTCAGTTTCAAAACCCCACCCGTATTCTGTTTGGCGAAGGCCAGATCAGCGAAATCAGCCAACAGATCCCAGCCGATGCCAAAGTGTTGGTGCTGTACGGGGGCGGTTCCATTAAGCGCAACGGCATTTACGCCCAAGTAGAGCAGGCGCTGCAACACCACCAGTGGTTAGAGTTTGATGGCATCGAGCCTAACCCAACCGTCGAAACCCTCGACAACGCGGTTAAGTTGGTTAAAGCCGAGCAGATCGACTTTTTGTTGGCGGTTGGTGGCGGTTCCGTCATTGATGGCACTAAGTACGTAGCGGCGGCGGCCAAATACCAAGGCTACGGCTGGGATATTCTGGATGGCAAAGCGCAGGTAACCGACGCCATGCCATTGGGCTGCATTCTTACCCTGCCCGCAACGGGATCGGAGTCCAATGCCGCAGCCGTGGTAACCCGCGTTGCCACCGCTGAAAAGAAAGCGTTCTTCAGTCCGCTGGTGTACCCGCAATTTGCGGTGCTGGATCCTACCGCCATGAGCACCCTGCCGGATCGCCAACTGCGTAACGGCATTGTTGATGCCTTTGTGCACATCTGCGAACAGTACCTTACCTTCCCTGCGGGCAACATGGTGCAAGACGGCTACGCTGAATCGCTGCTGCGTAACCTGATTGTGCTGGCGCAACAGTTTGACGATCGCCGCCAGCCCCAGTGGCAAGCCAACCTGATGTACACCGCCAACCAAGCGTTGAACGGGTTGATTGGCGCCGGGGTTGCCCACGACTGGGCCACCCACGCCATCGGCCACGAACTGACCACCCTGTATGGGTTGGATCACGCCCAAACCCTAGCGGTTGTGCAGCCAGCCTTGCTGCGTCAGCAGTACGTGCACAAGCACGACAAATTGGTGCAGATGGGCAAAAACGTCTTCGGCATTGACGGCAAAGACGCCGCACAGCAGTGCATCAACGCCATTGAAGCGCTGTACCGCGAATTAGGCGTTGGCACCAAGCTGGACGATTACGGCGTTAACCGCTTAGACGCCGTAGAGCAAGTTAGCGCGGCCCTAGCGGAGCACGGTCAATTGCCTCTGGGCGAGCACGGCCACATCGAATTGGCCGATTGCGAGCAGATCTTGCAGCGCGCCTAATTCGCGCTAACAGCGCAATCCAAACGGAGCCCAAGGGCTCCGTTTTTTATTGGGATCAATCCGCTCTTCTCGCTTCAATGCCAATCGCTCTGGTAAGACATACAGCCCCAGCGCCAACGGCTAAACTTAACCCTTACCGTATCTATCGGGTTGCGCGCGTTGGCGCCCAGGAGCATGGCATGGACACCACCACTTTCATCATCTGCGTTGATGGCCCCGATCAGCCGGGGATGCTGAATGCGTTATCGCACACCTTAACTCGCTACGATGGCTTATGGCTGACCAGCAAAGTGAATAACCTTGATGGCCGCTTTGCAGCGCTGATCCGCGCACAGGTGCCCAGCGAGCAGTTCGAACCACTGCAACAGGCGCTGTTGTCGTTGGAAAGCGTGCATCTGCGCCTGCATCCGGTTAGCGCCAGCCCCCCAAATGCACAGCAATACCGTTGGAACATTGAAAGCGACGATAAGCCATCGCTGGTGCAAGACATCACCACGGTGCTGCACAATCACGGCGCCAACATTGAGCAATTCAACAGCCACCATCTGGCCATTGCCGAATCGGGCATGACCGCCTTTTCTGCCGATCTGTTGATCAGCGCCGCCGCGAGTTTAGATCCGCTCACCATCCAACAAGAGCTCAAGGCTCAGCACGGCAACCTGATCATTCACCCGCAAAATTAACGGGGCCAGCAAACGCGCGATGACTCGGGTGCCGCTGCCGCATTATCACCCCGTACCGATCGAAAAAGGGCGTGCCATTGGCACGCCCTTTTGTCTGTTGCTTTGTGGCTACGTCAGCAGCACAGCCACAACGCTGAGCATTACAGCAGCGCTGGAATGCCCCATTTGCTTTCCAGCATGCCAACAGCCAGCATGGCAGCAAAACAGATCAGCAATACGGAACCAGGGATGATGATGCGATCCAGCTTAGACAGCTTGGCAGGACGCTCTTTGTCACCAATCAGACCGTTGTTATCCAACAGCATGGTCAGTGCCCAAGCCAATACTGGGTTGGTCACCGCCGCAGCGAAGACACAGATACCAGCAGCTTGTGCGTCTTTCTCGTCTTTGATCATCTGTACGCCAGCTTCCAGCAACGGCAGGAATACACCCACCAGCAGCGCTACGCGCATTACCGGAGGCCATACCGCTACGTCCATTGGCGAGCCCAAGATAGCAACCGCCATGGTCAGCAGGCCCAGCAGGATAGCGCCGCCTGGGATAGGACGTTTCGCGATGGCCGCAGGGATCATGTAAGTACCCCAAGAGGAAGTGATGTTACCACCACCCAGTGCCGTACCCACCATTTGGCGGATAGAACACATGGTCATGGTGTCATCTACGTCCATCAGCACTTTTTCGGTGCCTTTCGGGTAGTTCAACTCTTGGAAGATACGGTGACCCAAGAAGTCAGGCGACCACATTGCAACCGCCAAGATGGCAAACGGCAGCGACGCAATGAAGTGCTGCAGCGTCGGCAGACCCAGCATCCAACCTTCAGTGGTGGAACCCCACCAGAACATTGGGTTCAGGTTTGGAATGCCCATTTCGGTTTCAAAACGCAGATCGAAGCCAGCACCCAATGCCAACGCCAGTACCAGACCGGTGATGGCACAAGCTGGGATCGCCAACCAGCGCTTACCCATGCGAGCCAACAAGGCGTACAGCACGATAACCACTGCCAGTACCACCAAGCCAACGTAACCCATGTCGCCGGCAGCGCCGCCTTCAGGGATCAAGCCGTTAGACCAGTTCTGGATGTTGCCAATCATGCTCATTGAGCCGGTAAAGCCCAAGAACACCAACAGACCACCGGCCACGCCGTTGCCGGTTAGGTTCACCAAACGGGAACCGCCTTTAAAGTAAGACAGCAGCAAACCAAAAACACCCAGCAAAATCGCCAGCGCTAACGGGTGAGCACCCGCCAAAGCGATGGAACCGATCAGTGGGATCATTGGGCCGTGGTTACCGGCCAAGTTAGCGCGAGGGTTTACAAAACCGGACGCAATAACACAGAAAAACAGAGCAGGCAGCAGCATCTCTACGCGAGATACTTCAATGGCAAACTCTTTACCCAGTTGCACGTGATCCCACGCTTGGGTCAGGCCTTCGGCCCAAGACATCATTACCGCAGAGTACATCGCGATAATGCCGATAGTACCGGCAATAGCAGGAACCAGATCTTCCCACTCAAAGTTAAAGTCACGTCCTGGCAGGTTAAGGCCAAAGCGACGAGGCTTCATGATTTGCAGTTCGTGATCAAGATAGTCAGAACGAGTATCGAACTCGCTCGCCGGGCGATGCAGCTCGCGGTAAGACTTATCTTGAGTGTTGGTTGTTTGCTCAGTCATGGCAACAACTACTCCGTGTGATAAAAACAAAGTGGCGCTTTGGCACCGGATCAAGGTTAGCAAACCAGAATTGGCTAACCTTGGTTCGAGCCAGATACGCGGCACATTGTAAGCACTTTGCTTTTTTCTTCATGCTCGATCTGTCTCATTGAACGGCGTTTATGTTGAGACTGTGAACCAGATCCGAATTTGTCTTACCAATTGTCCAGAATGCCGGAAACCCGCGCCAACTCAGGCTCAATAAAGCAGAAGTAACAAAACATCAACAGCAATTTACGGCGTTTTGACGGAGTTAACGATTATGTGCATTTTGGTAAAAAGAGATGTTCGCTGCCGCTGCTGATTTTAACTTAAACAGAACATCAATAAGGCAGACGAAGCCACCGAGCGATGGCCGTCCCCCCACAGTGGCGCTTATTTCTTATCCTTTTCGCTGATCCACAATTTAATGGTTCCCGCCACCACCACCACGTCATTGCGATCGTAAGCGGTGACTTTCACCATCAGATCGCCGGGCTGCCAATCGCTGGCCGCCACCTCGGCCACACAGCGAATATCACTGCCTGCCTTAGCGGTGTAATCCAAGCTCATGCCCTTCGGGATCCAGCGTAAATGTTTGGGGATCGAAGCTTCCGCCATGGTGCCCATGGCCAGCTCAAGGCCATTGCAGATAGCAATAACGTGAACGGTGCCGATGTGATTTTCAATTTTGCGGCGCTTGGTCAGCAGCACTTGCGACTGGTGCGGCACAATGTCGATCACCGTAGCGCCTACGGTTTTGAAGTACGGCGCTTGGCGTGCAATCGCCATCGCCATCAGCTTGCCGCCAAATGGCATCGACTTCAGCTTGCCCCACATCTTCAGTACATAGTTGTTTTCCATAACTCGCTTGTGTCCTTATGCTGTTGTTCCTGCAGACTAAAAGGTGATTAAGATCACAATTGCCACTATAACAACATCTAGAGTTTTAACACTAACCTCGGTGAACGTAAGTAGCACTGCGAGGCGGGATCGCAGTTGTTATGATGGGCCTTTAACCAAGAGGAACATGATTGATGCAGATGGTGGTTTCAGATCGGGTGGTTGGCCAGCAACCCAATGGCGAACGCGCCACCGTGCCGGTGATCCAATTCAGTAACGGTACTGGCCCCAAGGTCTACATTCAGGCCAACATTCACGGCGCCGAGATCCAAGGTAACGCCGTGATTGAACGCTTTCTTAGCCTCTGCCGCACTCACCCACCCCAAGGCCAGTTCACCATCGTGCCGATGGCCAACCCCATCGGCATCAATCAAAAAAGCGGCGAATTCACCTTGGGTCGCTTTGATCCCATCAGTGGCGACAACTGGAACCGTCAGTACCACTTTAATGGCGACGCCATCGCCCCCTTTGCCCAGCAACAACGACATGCCTCGGATCAGCAGGTAAAAGCAGCCTTTACGGAACTGCTGCAACAGCAACTGCAGGCGCGCCTGCAAACCCCGTGGGGGCTGAAAACCGGCCAACGGATGGCGCTCAGCCTGCAGCAACTGGCCACCGACGCCGACATCGTGCTGGATCTGCACACCGGCCCGGTGTCGGATCGCCACCTTTATGTGCCAGAGTTTGCCCGCGCCCAAGCCAAGCGTTTTAACATTCCGCTGAACATCATCATGCCCGCGGATTTTGGCGGCGCCTTAGATGAAGCCGCCTTTAGCCCGTGGTGGCAGCTCAGCCAAGCCTTTGCCGCCCTAGGCCGTGATTTCCCCATCGCCGTTAACGCCTTTACCCTAGAGCTGGGCTCGCAAGAGCACCTTGATCCCCACCAAGCCGAACAAGATGCCTTGGGGATCGCCAGTTACTTAGAGCAACACGGCTGCTGGGCGGATGGCAGCCACCACCCCACGCCGGTAACCCAGCACGCCTGCTTGTTGCAGGATTATCGGGCACTGTACAGCCCCAGCGGTGGCCAAGTGGAATACCTTGGTCAGCTGGGCACGCCATTACCCCAAGGCCAAGCCATTGCGCGGATCTGGCATTACCATAAGCTCGGCCAAGACACCCCACTGTTTGAAGAGATCACCCTGCCCTGCGATGCCATTCCGGTACTGCATTTTGCCAGTGCCAACGCCCAGCAAGGCACCGAACTGTATAAAGTACTGACCAACACATTCGAGCTGTAACGCGGCGCACTATTGTGGCTGGATGTGGGTTTAGATGTGTTGATGTAGCGTAGGCTGGCGCTGGTCGCAGCAGAGGGCTTGTAACAGAGGGCTTGAGTAACGCTGAAACCTTCAAGCATCGTTGATGGCTTAAGTATCGCTGAAGACTTAAGTCGCGCTGAAGGCTCTGCGAGGTCGCGCGGGCTGGAAAGCAAGAACAGGAAACAAAAAGAAGAGGCGGTGCGGGTAAGCGTTGAATATTCAACACATAAAGCTTAACCAGATTAAACTCTATGTGTTGAGGCTAAGTCGGCAACAACTTAGATGTAGTAGGCTTCTACAGTGCCTTTTAGGGTGATCAGCATTGGCTGGCCACGGCGATCTAACGAACGCGGCGATGGAATTTTAACCCAACCTTCGCTGATGCAGTATTCTTCAACATCATCGCGCTCTTTGCCATTCAATCGAATACCAATTGGGTGTTCGAAGCACTCCGCCACGTGATGTGGGCTGCGCGGGTTACCCGCTAAATGATCCGGTAAAGCTGGCTTTGAGTTAGTGTCGCTCATGTTCATGACCTGAAGTAAATAAAAACAGCGCCATTGTAGACAATGCCAGCCCAGCGCTCAAGCGTGGCAAGGGCGATTCCATCGGCACTGTGATGGCGGTTACAGCTTGATGGCACAACGGCTGCGCCACGCTGATCGGTCGCTCGGTGATTACTGAAATTTCCCCGTTAATTTCCCAGCGGCGGAGCTGCATTAAGACAAAATAAAAGGAGCCTTTCGGCTCCTTATGGATTGCGGCGTCTGCCCCGTTAGGCACTAGATGCCATCAGACAGAAAGTTCTGATCCATGGTTTCGCATGGGGTGGCGCAATCGGGCTTGCCCACAATGCGAGCAGGAATGCCAACCACGGTAACGTGGGGCGGGATCGCATCAAGCACCACCGAGCCCGCCCCCACCTTGGCGCCTTCGCCCACTTCAATGTTACCCAGTACCTTGGCGCCCGCACCAATCATAACCCCAGAGCGGATCTTTGGGTGGCGATCGCCGGATTCATTACCTGTACCGCCCAAGGTGACCGACTGCAAAATCGACACGTTGTCTTCAATCACCGCGGTTTCACCCACCACAATGCCGGTGGCGTGATCGAACATCACCCCTTTGCCAATTTGCGCGGCGGGGTGGATATCCAAACCAAACACTTCCGAGTTACGGCTTTGAATGAACAGCGCCAACGATTCGCGGCCGCTGCGCCACAGGTAGTGGGCAAAGCGATGCACCTGCAACGACTGAAAGCCCTTCAGGTACAGCAAAATGGTGAGCTGTTTTTTAATGGCGGGATCGCGATGAAACACCGCATTAATATCGTGGGCCGCATTGCCGATGATCTCTGGCTCGGCACCATAGGCTTCTTCAAGCAGCTCTCGCACCACCGCCGATGACATCACTTCATCAGAGATCTTATTGGAGAGGATAAAGCTCAACGCACTGCCGAGACTTTTATGGCTCAGAATGCAGGTGTGCACGTAGCTGGTCAGCAGCGGTTCATTTTGCGTTACGACTTTAGCTTCGTCGCGAAGCTGCGCCCAGACTTGGTCTTTCATGCCTTGTTCCCTAAGCGAGGTATATCCGCCGATTCTAACAAAAAAGCGCAATGGCATTCATTGCTAAATGCCGATTGCGCTTAGTGAATATTTGAATGGTTTAAGCCGTATTGCGATAGCACTGTTTCATGTGGGTATTCAGCGCATGCAACACACGGCTGCGATTGATCATGCCGATTAGGCGGCCATTCTCAACCACCGGATAAATTTTCGGCTTTAACTGCAGCATCTGCTCCGCCAGCGTTAACACCGAATCGTCGGCGCTTACGGTGACCACATCCGTCCGCATCACATCGCCGACGTTATCGTGCAGATCGCAGTGATAGGTGCTTTTTAGCATCACCCCAAGCAGCTCTTGCTCCGACACAAAACCGATCACGCCGTGTTGCTCATTCACCACCGGTGCACCGGTCTGATTGGCTTGCAATAGGGTTTCGACAGCACTGTCGAGGGACATCTGTGCCGTTAAGGCCACAGGGTGTTTGGTCATGTAATCCCGAACTTTTACCGACTCCATTGCGTACCTCTTTCTGGGTTATTTGCTGATCAACCTAGTGGCTAACCGTTTGACTAACCATAGTGCCATTGCCGCAAAAGTTCTCGGTAAGAAAGTCGATTGCAGTAAGCGGGTTTTTATCGAATTATCTAATTTAGCAGCCCTTCTCCGTCACGCCGCCGCACAAATCGCGGCGGCAATGGCATGAACCTAGGCTGTGCAGGCTGCACGCGAGCTCAATCCACTTCGCCCTGCCACAAGCCGCCGGTGGCGCTGGTGCGCCGTCGATTGTCTGCCCACCCAAGGATCCGTCGAGATTTAGTTACAATTAACCGCTGTGGTTGTTTGCTCGTAACCAATAACCCCTTAAAATAATGATGTTACTCAAATTTCCCATTGAGTTTTGGCTTTGATAACGGCGTGACTGCCGCGGATCTGGCCTTGGTCGTTCCGTTAGTAGGAGTACGCTGTTTGCTGCATTGTCGCCGAATCACCCTATTGCTGCTGGCTGTTGCCTGCAGCGGCGTGTGCGCCAGCGATGAACAACCGGCCGCGTCGCCCCTGCCGGCGTTAACTCAACTGGGCAGCAACACCATCACCGCAGCCGAAACCGCAGTGCTGACCCCCATCAAACGGGTGGTTGAAAAAAGCGAACGGATCGCCAGCAGTGCCGAACACAGCGGCAAGCAATTGGGCGACCGAGTCAAACAGCGGCTAACCCCAGAGCAACACAGCCTAGAGCTCACTCTGATTGGGGTTGATGGTGCCCTGCGCGACAACATTAACGCCTACCTAAGCCAGCTGCCGCAAACCCCAGCCGAACGCGCCACCTACCTGTTTACCTTTGAAGATAAAGTGCAAAAAGCGATGCACGCCTTGGGCTACTACCACGGCAGCGTCACCCCAGTGCTGCAACGCGATCAGCAGCCGTGGCAGCTGCAACTGACCATCGATCCCGGCCAGCCGGTTCGCTATCAGCAGGTGCAGGTTGATGTGCAAGGCCAAGCCGAGACGGATCCGGCTTTTACCCAGCGGCTGGCACAAGTGGCCATCAAGCCCGGCGACGTGGTTAATCACGGCGACTACGAACGGCTGAAAACCGACTTAATCAGCCTTGGGCTGCTGCGTGGCTACTTTGATGGCAGCATGGTGCAGCAACAGATCGGCATCGACCGTCAGCAACAGCAAGCCGAACTGCAACTGGTGTACGACAGCAAGCAGCGTTACACCTTTGGCGAAGTGGATTTTCTGGGCTCGGATCTCGATCAAGATGTGTTGCAGTCGATGGTGCCTTTTAACCGCCATCAGCCCTACCATAACGACCAAGTCAGCGAACTGACCGGCACCTTACTGAGCGTCGGCTACTTCAAAGACGTAAAGGTGCTGCCCCAGCCGCAGCAGGAGTTAGCCGCAACGGTGCCGATTGAAGTGCAGCTAACCCCAGCCCCCAGCCACTCCTATGAACTGGGTGCAGGCTACGCCACCGACACCAAAGCACGGGTTTCGATAACCTGGCGTACGCCGCAAATTAACCGCCGGGGTCATTCCCAAGAAACCCGCTTGGAAATTTCGAAAAGCAACCCAGAGCTGTCGTTTGAATATCGCATTCCGCTGGAGCACCCGCTGAACGATCTGCTGCAATTTGGCAGCAGCTTCGGCAAAGAGGAGTTTGGCGATCTGGAAAGCACGCTGATCCAAGCCAGCGTCTCCCGTAAAACGGTGTACACCAACAGCTGGACCCGCCGCTATTACCTGCGTTACCTCAACGAAGAGTGGCAACAAGCGGGGCAGCAGCAAACCGCCGACTACCTTTTCCCCGGCATCAGTTTCAGTAAAACCCGACGCCACGGCCCGGCGCTGGATCCCAGCAGTGGCTTTCGCCAACTCTACACGGTGGAATACGGCACCCCGCTCGATAGCGAAGCCAAAAGCACCACCCGCCTGCGTGGCCAGTGGCGCTGGGTGGCCTCTCCCTTTGACCGCCATCGCGTAACCAGCCGCCTTGATGCGGGTCTTAATCTGGTCAGCGACAGCGCCGCACAACAATTGGCGCCGTCGCTGCGCTTCTTTGCCGGTGGCGACCAAACCGTGCGCGGCTTTGAATACCAATCGCTGGCGCCAACCATTAACAACAATGGCGTAGAGCAAGTGGTCGGGGGGCGTTTCTTTGGTGCCGCCAGCGTTGAATACCAATATTACCTGTCCAATAAGTGGCGCTTAGCCACCTTTGCCGATGCCGGTAACGCCTTTGACGAACGCGATAAAAAAGCGATTGAGTGGGCCTATTCCGTCGGGCTGGGGCTGCACTGGATCTCGCCCATCGGCCCCGTGCGCGCTGATGTTGGTTATGGCTTAAGCGAACAAGACGCGCCAATACGGCTGCACATCACCATTGGGGCCGAGCTATGATCCGCGCTTGGTTGTTCCGCTTTAGCCTAATTCCGGTATCACTGTTGGTGGTGCTGGCCCTGTTGCTGGGCACCCCCTTTGGCACCCGAGTGCTGTTTATCGGCTTGGATCAACTGCCGATCCTCTCGGTCAGTTACCAATCGGGGTCGGTCAGCCGTGGCTTTGCCGTCAAGGGGTTCGAGCTTACCCTGCCCAGCGTTACCGTGCGCGTGGCGCAGGCCAAGTTGCAGTGGCGCCTTGGCTGCTTTTTAGATCGGCGCCTGTGCGCGGAACAACTGCAGGCCAGCGGCATCGAGGTTATCGTGCCGCGGCGTGCTGCCACCGCTCAACCGAAGCCGCCAGAAACCGATCCGCGGCCGCCCTTGGCCGCCGGAGCCTACCGTGGCCTGCCCTTGCCGTTTCGAATTGAAGTACAGCAAGCGCAGCTGGCCAACATTAAGGTGATGGTGGGCCGCATTGAGATCAGCGCCGAACGCCTTGATGGGGTGGTGATCCTAGATAACACACGCTTATGGTTGGATCGCACCCAACTGGATGGCTTGCAGTTTGTGCTGCCGCCAACAGAGGCAGCACAACCTGCCGTTGCCTCTAACGCCGCGGCCACCCCCACAACCAACCGCCCGGGGCCACTGGCGCAGCTGCCCACGGTGGATCTGCCCTTTGCCATCGACATTGACGACATCCGCGTCAATGGCGGCCTGATCCAAACCGGCCGCTTGGTGCAACACTTTGCCCATTTATCGCTGCAAGGCCATTGGCACCATCGCGCCTTGGCAATCAAGCAGTTCGAACTGGATCACGACTGGGGCAACTTGGTCGGCAGTGCCAGCCTCCGCTTTGAACAAGCCTACCCGATTGATGCCAGTCTGAGCGGCACCCTTGGGGTGTTGCCTTGGGCGCCACAACTGCAAGGCTTGGCGGTCGAAGCACAGCTAAGCAACAGTTTGCAGCAGCTTGATGTTGCCATCAGCAGCCAAGGCGGCTGGCAAGGGCTACTGCAAGGCAACATCGACTTTAGCCAAGCGTCACTGCCTTATCACGCCAACTTAGTGGCCGAATCCGTTCGTTGGCCGCTGCGTGGCGACGCCAAGTACCAAGGGCAAAATGTGGTGCTGCGCAGCCACGGCACCTTAACCCAGCAGCAACTGCAAGGCAGCGGCACGGTGTTATTGGCCGGTTACCCTCAGGCCGAGCTGCTGCTCAGTGCCGAACATCAACAGGGGCTGATCACGCTCAAGCAGGCCGAGATCAGCGGCGGCATGGGCCAAGCCAGCGGCCGCGGCCAATTGGATCTGCGCGATGGCATCGGTTGGGATCTGGGGCTGTTCAGCCGTGGCATCGATCTGGCGAAGTTCGACCCAAAGTTGGCGTTGCAGCTGAACGGCAGCGTGGCCTCCAGCGGCCATTATCGCAATAACGAACAGTGGCAGCTTGGCTTGCAACAAGCGGATCTGTCTGGCCAGTGGCAACAGTACCCACTGCAACTGCAAGGCAGCGGCCAGTTAGACTCCCAATGGCAAGGACAGGCACAACAGATGCAACTGCAACTCAACGGTGCCAGCTTAACCGTGGATGGCGGCTTAACGGATCAACAGTGGGATCTGCGGGCTCAGTTGCAGGGACAACAACTGCACAACTGGCTGCCGCAACTGGCGGGCAGCGTCAGCGCCGACGTAACCATCAGCGGCCACCACGACAACCCCCAGATCCACCTCAACGGCCGCAGCCCGGCGCTGCAGTTGGCTGACACCCAGTTCCGCCAGATGGCGTTAACACTGGATTATCAGCCCAAGCAGCAACAACAGCTGCAAGGCCAATTGCAGCTGGCCAGCCTAACTCAAAACCACACGGAGATTGGCGCCGTTAACGCCCACTTGCGCGGCGATAACCAGCGCCAAGAGCTGCAGCTAGAGATCAGCGGCAACAGCGAATTGAGCCTTGGCATTGGCGGCAACTACTACCCCGATAAACAGCAGTGGCTGGGGGGGATCTTTAATGCCCGCGGCCGCTATAACGATTGGGATCTGCAGCTCAATCACCTTGCCGGGGTTCGTTTTGATCTCGCCCGAAAAGAAGCGATTGTCGAGCAGCACTGTTGGCTGACCCGCGGCACCGAGATCTGCTCGCGAGGGCCGTCGTTGATCGGTCAACGAGGCGCCATGGCGTGGGATCTCAGCGCCGATCTGGCCCAGTTGTTGGCGCCGTTGATCCCGCCTCGGATCACCTTACAAAGCCAACTCTCTGGCCAGTTGGCGCTGAACTGGAGCCCTACCCAAGCAGCGGTGTTTAACTTTAATTTCAACGACGATAACGGCCAGTTGCTGCTCAAACGCGGCATTGGCGTGGCCGACAGCGCCATCCGCTGGCAACGCTCCGCCAGCCACTTACAACTGCAAGCCAATAAGCTGCTGATCGACACCGAATTTCAGCTCAATGATCAGCAAAAGATGAGCCTAAGTGCCGACTTAGGCCGCCAAGCGCCCTACCCGTTAAGCGGTAACTTTAACGCCAACAATCTGGATCTGGCGCCGCTGTTAGCGTGGTTTCGAGAACTGGCCGATGCTCGGGTTCTATTGGATGGCGATATCGCGTTGGCCGGCGAACTGCTGTCGCCACTGCTGACGGGGCAGTTACGCCTCAGTCAGGGGCAAATCGAAGCGCTGAGTAACCCCACCGAACTGTCACAGCTTAACGCCAGCGTCGATTTTAATGGCGATCACGCCACCTATAGTGGCACCAGCAAAGTGGGCAGTGGCGACGCCAACCTTGATGGCAAACTGTATTGGCTGCACGGCTTTGCCGCAGAAGCCAAGATCAATGGCCAGCAACTGGATCTGCTCTACCCACCGATGGTGCAAGTCAGTGCCTCGCCGCAGCTGCACCTGATCTGGACCCCAATGCTGCTGAGTTTAACCGGCGACATCGCCGTTGAGCACGGCTCGTTTAAGGTCAGCTCTCTGCCCAAAGGGGCGGTAACCGTCAGTGATGATGTGATCTATCTGGATAACCTTGATCAACAGCAGCGCCAACAGAATCAACGCACCACCTTGGATCTTAAGGTGAGGATTGCGCCGCAGCTGCAAATTGACGCGCTGGGGCTCGGCGGCAACATCGGCGGCGATCTGCAAGTGCGGCAACTGCCCACCCAACCGGTGCAGATCTACGGCGCCTTAGCCTTACGCAATGGCCAGTTTGAAGCCTACGGCCAGCGGCTGAGCATCAACCGTGGCCAAGTGATTTTTAACGGCCCACCCAGCCTGCCCAATCTGGATGTGGAAGCCACCCGCACCATTGATAGCGAAGATCTTACCGTTGGGGTGCGCTTAGGCGGGGTGCCGAAAGCCCCGAAGCTGACCCTGTTTGCCAACCGTGCGATGGAACAGCAAGAGATCCTCTCTTATCTGATCCGTGGCCAAGGCTTAAGCTCTGATGGCAACAGCTCGTTGTGGGCCACCGCAGCGTTAAGCGTGGGCGTGGGCACCACAGGCGGCTTAGTAACCGCCATTGGCGAAGAGTTAGGGCTACGAGACGTGAAGCTGGATGCCGAAGGCAGCGGCGACGACACCCAAGTAACCGTGAGTGGCTACATTGGCGACAAACTGTACGTGAAGTACGGGGTGGATGTGTTTGGTGAAGGGTTGTCAGAGCTGACCGTGCGCTACTACTTATTGCAGCGACTGTGGCTGGAAGGGGTCAGCGCCATCTCCAAAGAAGAGGATGAACGGTCGCTCGACATCTATTACCTGTTTGAAATTGATTAGCCAAACAGTTGCGACAGCGAATTGGCCAGATAGCGACTGAACATGTTCATGCCAAACACAATGTAGATGTAGCTTAATACGCCGCCGGTCAGCACCACGGTCCAGGCGTAAAAAGACACTTCGCTGGCGCTCCAGATGCAGCGTAATAACAGCAGAACCGTGGTCGGCAGAGCCACCACGGCGGACACCAGAAACATCACCAGCATCGAGGTGCCACGCAAGGTTTCGTAACTGATCCCGTGCTCATGAATGCTTGGCATGTACGCGTTTAAATAGAAGCATCCGGCCATAAAACAGGTCACAGCCAAACACAGCAACAGGGCAAAGACCCCATTAACAACCTTATCGCCGTGAATGGTCGGAGTACCATGAACGGCCTGAACACCAGCAGAGACGACGGTTTCCATAACTTCACTTGCAGCCGACTGTTTTCATCTATTTGCAGTGTGTGAAATAGCGCGCGATTCCGCAAAAAAAAAGATCTGAAATTAGGCCGAATCGACACTTTTCAGATCAAGTTAACCTGCTGTTACTAAAAGGCTAACTAGGTCACACTATCCAACGATGTTTTGTCATTTAGATCTCAACAGCAAAGTTGATCTGGCTCACGCTAGTGGCAGCACTGACTGCTAAAGATGTCATTTTCTGCAATGCTTAACCGGTCACTCATTAGAAGCGCCCCCATGAAGAACAAATTATCCAAATCCGAGCAGCAACGCCTTATTCACGTCCTCGACGACGCGGCCCAACATGGTGGCCTGAACTTCTGGCAGAGTCAGGGTTTCCTTACCCACCTGCACTGCTACCCAAAGAGTTTGGATCCCAGCGGCTGGAGCTGCGCCATCGCAGCGATGGCGCCAAGCAAATCGCACTGGCCCTTTGATGAAAAAGAGATGGATTTATTGTTTGTGCTGTTTAACCAACTGCACCAGCAACTGCACGAAAAACAGCAGCTGCTGCCAACCGCCTTGGATGAAGCGATTGAGCTACTGGCTCAACGCCAGCTTACCCAGCCACTGCGTAACTGGTGCGCCGGGTTTGTTTATGGGTTCCGCTTTTTGCAGGAGCAATGGCAGCAGCACCTTAACGAGGAAGCCTTGCAGGATTTGGATGAATGCGTGGCCTTTATCGGCTACCTAGCCACCTTGGGATCCGACGAACCCCACGCGCTGGCATGGCGTAATGCCACAAAAGAAGTCGCCGATGCCGCAAACAGCGACGAGCCACAACCGACCCCAGCGCAGCTGCTGGCCACCTTTGAGCAAGCATTAACCTACTGTTGGCAGCAACAAGCTAACGGCCAATAGGCCGCGGCTTCGACTTAGGTTAGTCGGTTGGCGTTTGTTTGTTGTTGGTTGGCGCCGTTCGCGCGGCGCCATTGGGCTGCGGTTGGCTCCGCCCCTGGCCAGTGTTATTCGCTGTTACCACCGCGGGCTGACCACGGCCTACGCCGTCTTTAAAATACACCTTCGCCTTCGCTTTGGCTTTTTGCGGCGACAGCGCGGTCGAGCCGTTCGTCACACTCGGCGCCGTCTTACCGGCCACCAAATCAATAAACTCCTGCTCTGGCATCGGTTTAAAGAACAGAAAACCTTGGGCGTATTCGCAATCGAGTTGGTTCAGCACCTGACACTGCTGCTCGGTTTCAATCCCTTCGGCGGTGATCTCAATCCCCAGTTGCTTGGCAAAGCCAAAGATCGATTCCACCACCGGCTTGCCCCGCCCCTCGCCCACCAATTGTTCGGTAAAGCTTTTATCGATTTTCAGATGCTTGATCGGCAGATCAATCAAACTTTGCAGGTTCGAGGCCCCAGTGCCGAAATCATCAATGGCAAGGCTGATCCCCAGTTGTTCAAGCAGGGTGATTGATTCGAAAATTCCCGAGTCGCTTTGCAGCAAACTGTATTCGGTGATCTCCACTTCCAGCTCGTGTGGCCGCAGCTGATAGCGCCGCGCCACTTGGCGCATATAACGGCGAAACTCTTCTCGACCAAAATGTTTCGCCGACACATTCACCGCGATCTTCAACGCCACGTTACGCTGACGCAAAGCCACGATTAAGCGGCATACAGCATTGATCATGTACTGATCGATGTAGTGGATAATGTCGGCGCGTTCCGCCATGGGGATAAAATCCGCCGGCGAGATCCAGCCGTCTTTATCGCGCCAGCGCACCAAGGCTTCGCCACCAATGATGCTGCGATCCCGTAACCGCAATTTGGGGTGGATATACAACAGCAACTGTTGCTGACCAATGGCGTTATGCAGCCGTAACAAGGTGCGGTTTTGCAGCGAGTGCTGACGAAACTCTTCATCGTTGATGTTGTGCACCATCCCCAAGCCACGCTCTTGCGCCACATCCAACGCGGTTAAACAGCGCTGCAAACCGGCCGAGAACTTATGGGTGTGGACCAAACGGACGTAGCCACAAGAGACGCTAAACCGCACCGCTTTGCCGCCAATGGCCATCGATCGCATCATCGAGTGGCGCGTCAATTGATGGCAAACATTACGGGGATCTTCCTGCTCTTGTTGCAGTGGGTAAGCGATAAGGTAGCGTTCGCGGGCGATGCGACCGCAAAAGCCGCCTCTTGGGGCTAACCGTTTTAAATTGGCGGCCACATAGTGGGTAAGCCGATCGGAGATCTCCAAACCGAAGGAGATATTGATGTCCCGCAAGCGGTCGATGCCAATCGCCACCATGACCCACAATTCGGCATTGGCGCCAGCTAACGACAACTGGTGCCAGTACTGCTCTAACCCCGCCTGATTCAAAATGCCGCTGTGATCATAAAACGCCTGCTTCCGCAGCTGTTGCTCGGCATGCACCTGAGCACTGCGATCTTGCAAAAACAGCTGCTGCCGACAGCCATCTAGATCCACCCGCAGTTCCACTTGCACATGCAGTTGGCGCTTGCTGCCATCGGGATGACAGTAAACCCAATCAAAGCTCTGGCATTCCGTTAAGCGCTGCTCTTGCGGCAGCAGTTCGTGCAGTTTGTGCCGTTGCAGGGCTGCTACGTCAGTAAACCCCAAGATCTGTGCTGCCCGATCGTTGGCAAATTCAATGGTGCCACGGCTTTCAACCAGCAAAACCCCATCGGTGATGTTGTCGTACATGGTTTTTAGCTGCTCAGCATGGCGTAACGCCCGCCGCTCGCTGTCGGTAAGCTCGATAAACAGTTGCTGCAGTTTGCCATCAATCAGCTTGAACTCGTGCCAGCCGACATTAAGTAACGGACTGGTACGGCGGTATAAGCGAAAGTCATCAATGATGCGAACTTGCCGACGGATTGGGCGGGCGATGGTAAAGAAAAACAGCACCGTGATGAGCAGCGTCAGCACCGTGGTTAAGACAAACCACAGTTGCTGCATCTGGTCATACAGCGATTGCGCCAGTGGCGTCATCAACGGCGACGGCGCGATTTGCGCCAACAGTAAGATGGGCGCGCCTTGATCGGACTCGAGCTGCCCTAACCAAAAGCTGTTATTACCCAGCTGATGCAAGCCAGATTCTTTATCGTTGCGCCAATGATCCACATGCTGGGCGACATCGATGGGCAACAGCGAGATATGATTGCCAATGTCGTTGCGATCGCTGCCGAACAACACCAAGCCACTGCGATTGATCAGCCACAGTTGCTCAACAGCCTGCTGCTGAGCCAGCTGAGTCAGGGCGACATCAACCTGTTGCGGCTCGGCACTGAGCATCTGGGCAAGATGAGTTTGGTGTTCACTCAGCTGCTGCTGAGTTTGTTGCAGATGCAGCTCTTGCCAGTAGCGTTGCCATAAGGGCCGTAAACTAAAGTGGTCGAGCCCAAGCTGCACCACCAACAGTAACGCCAGCAAGCACAAAGGCAACCACACCAGCCGCACGGATCGCTTAGCCAAGAGCACAACACGCAGTAGCAATAACAACCGGATCAGACATTCACGCACATCCTTATGCAAAATGAACAGGCTGATAACACTATAGTTGTCGAATGCTGGAACGGGGCGTTCGCGCGCGCCCAAAAACGAAAAAGGCACCCCGAAGGGTGCCTCTTTCTTGCCGTTAAGCTAAAGCTTATACGCGGATGAAATCCACGTGGTTTACTTTAGGCTTGTACGGGTGGCGCTGCATAGCTTGCGCTTTTACTTTTACTTCTGCGCCGTCGATAACGATGGTCAGTTCTGAAGTGTAGAACTCATCGTTGTTTTGTGCGTGCAGCAGAGGATCGTGTGCCAGTTCGATAGAAACTGGTGCAGCTTCACCACCGTAGATGATGGCAGGAACTAGGTTCGCGTGACGCAGGCGGCGGCTCGCACCTTTCCCCAGGTCAGTACGTACTTTTGCTTCGAGAGTCAAAGACATGATAATTACCTCAGTATCATAAAATAGAAACGGACCTTTGCGACCAAGGTCCGTTGCTTTGCTTTGTAAAAAAGCGGGCGAATACTACCACAGCGGTTCAGGCTCAACAAGATGAGCTTATACCCAATGGATCCGCAGCTGCCGCACTGGTTAATTTTCAACCAGCAGCGTTACTTAGGTACGGCGCTGCGATTGCTCTGCTGGTAAACGACCCGACCATTTATTGACCACCTCTTGACCAATTCCGCTGCCGATCGCACCGCTTGTTTCTGTTAACACGTCACAGTGAGCATCAACGGCGGTTTCATGACAAAAAAACCGTTAAAAAATATCACTAAATCACAGCCATTTTGCTGCATTCTTGCGCCATCTCACACTTTGCATTAACAAAGCCCCCTATGATTAGCCCCGAAGCTTGTCCTTCCCAAACTAGACCTTGTTGGTTATTCTGCGGCACCTCATCTGTAGGTGTCGTTTTTTTGTCTGCCTATCCCACCGTAACGCCCAGCAATTGTGCAAACGCACCAGCTCCTATCGAAAGCCCGCCAGCATTACGGTATAACACCGCCTTTTTGCTCGGAGCCGAGAATGAACCGCACTGATCTGATTAAGCGCATGGCCCAGTTGTCAGAGCTGCCACAAGCCACCTGTCGCTCCTTCCTTGAGCAACTGCAAGCCACCATTAGCCAAGCCTTGCATGAAGGTGAAACCGTTTACGTGCCGAAATTAGGGGTGTTTGAGATCCGCCATCATTTGCCTCGCAGTGGCCGCAACCCGCAAACCGGTGCCACCATTCAGATCCCAATGCGTACCCTGCCGGCGTTTAAACCCGCGACCCAGCTTAAAGACGCGCTCAAGTAAGCCTTGCCGTTACTGGGCTGACGCCAGTGCCTTCGGCCCCCAATCTGGCCATAAACGCAGGCGTGGCGACCGTGAAAGTGCGTTGCCGCCATCGACTTGAGTTTGAGTTTGAGTTTGGGTTTGGGCGTTAAGCCGCAGCTGGTTGAAGTAAGCATTCCCCCAGCCAAAAGCAGCAACCACAGCGATTAAGCGGCAGCGACATTAAACGCGCAGTGATAGGTCACTTTTCCTTGCGGGTACGCCCCCACTAAGGCGTGCGCCATAAAATACTCTGCGGGTACCCCCTCCAGAGATAAGCCAGCAACCGCCTGAAAACCAAAGCGCTGGTAATAGCTGGGCTGCCCCAGCAACACACAGCCACGGGCTTGAATGGCGGCTAATTGCTCTAGGGCAGCGCGCATCAAACGACTGCCGATCCCTTGGCGTTGATGCTGTGGCAACACCGATAATGGCCCAATGCCGTACCAGCCGCCGCTGCCATCACTGATGGACACCGCCGAAACCGCAATATGCCCCAACAACTGCCCCTGCTGCTCAGCCACCAAAGAGAACGTTAAGCCGCCACAATCGCGCAGGCCATTAATGATCAACGCCTCGTTATGCTCGCTGTATGGCACCGATTCAAACGCCGCGCTGGTGAGGGCGGCGATCGCGTTAATGTCATCCGGTTTTTCTGATCGAATTGCGATGGTGGTCATGGGGCTCTCCTAGAAGGTCGCTGCCGCGTGAGCGTATGTACGCGTCATCGGTATGTGCCCATTTACCCTACCGAATTTCCGCCTTAGGAGGAATCGACCAAGTGGTTAAGGCTTTGGTCTAACAAGCATTAAACCCCTGCAGCAAAGCGTGATAATCTTGCCTCTTCAACCGATTAAGGAACCGAAATGTATTGCAGCCACTGTGGCCAACAGGCACAACCGCAAACCAATTTTTGTCGCCAATGCGGTCAAGCCCTGACTGAGCCTACCCCAGCTCAACCGCAGCCCGTGGCTCAAGCTGAGCCAGCATCAAGCCCCGAACCAACAGCAACGGCGGCTCCGCAAAACTACCACCCGTGGCGGCGCCTGTTTGCCCGCACGGTGGATCTGCTGCTGATCGCGCTCTTGATCCTGATGTGTTTAGTGGTGGTGCTGGCGCTGATCGCGCCGGTATTCACCGACGATCTGGTTAACCTAATGCAGAACGAGTTGCTTGCGGGGGTGATGCTCTACCTGATGTGGCTGCCGATAGAAGCGATGTTTGTGGCGCTGTTTGGCGCAACCCCAGGCAAGTGGATTTTTGGCATCAAGGTGCGCCACCAAAGTGGCCGCAATTTAAGTTACCCTGAAGCCTTCAAGCGCAGCGGCGGAGTGTTGCTGCAAGGGGAAGGTGCCGGCATTCCGTTGCTTACTCTGTTTACGCGGATTTACAGCTACTTCCGCCTAAAGAAAAGCGGTTCAACGCCGTGGGACGATCAGAACAACAGCGCAGTAAGCCATTGCCATTGGGGGGCAGCGCGGGCCATCTGTGCCTGCACCTCAGTACTGGTTACGCTGCTGTTTGTGGCCCTGCTGAGTGCCCTCTGATCCCACCACAACCTACCCTGATCAAAAAAGCCCCTAGCGTTAGGGGCTTTTTTGCGACACCGTAACGGCTCAAATCAGCCGCGGTTCAGCTAATTTTTTTGTGCCATATCTCGCTGTCTGGGCCAATAACACATTCGCCATCTACTCTCATTGATAATCGAATAAGACAGCGTTTGACCAATTCTTTGAAGTCGTCTTCGGGTAAATGTCTTACTGAGTCGACCAAAGCTTTACAATGCGGGGCGGTTTGTTCTTTTAAGGTGTAGAACACCCACTTTCCCTTTTTCTCGTGGTTCAGCAGTCCCGCTTTGTAGAGCATTTTCAGGTTACGAGATACGTTGTATTGAGTTTCACCAATGATGTCCATTGCTTCAGCCACTGCCATGCATTCATCAACATGCAGGAACAGCCAGAACAATCGCAGTCGATTTGGTTCTGATAAGGCTTTTAGCGAGTCAATGTATTTTTCATCCATCATGGTTTTAGCCATCCAACTTAGTTGCGCCACGCTCTGTGGGTGGCGCGATGTTTTATATTGTTCTGAGTAACCGATTTTACACAACGTATTGGAAGATAGCGCCACCAATGATGGCCGTAGTTAAGACTATTCCCACAAACGCGATTACGGCTTTTCTTTTTAGAACTGCAGATACTAACGCGATTTCAGGCAAACTGGCACCTGTACCGCCAATGATCAGTGCCAATGCGGCACCTAAGCCCATCCCTTTAGCTATTAACACGTTAAGCAGCGGAATCGCCATCTCGATACGTAAGTAAAGCGGGATACCAATCAATGAAGCCACCACGATAGATTGGAAGCTGTCGCCACCCACATATTTCTCTACCAAGTCTGCTGGTAGATAAACCGCAGAGAACCCGCTGATCGCCGCGCCCAGCAATACGTATGGGATGATTCGTTTGAACAAAGACCAAGCGCCACCCATTGCATTACGCATTTTTGAGGTAGAAGAAGGTGCTGCACCGCAGGCAGAAGCGTTACTGCCGCATCCTTTATCTTTGTTGTCTTCCAGTTCATCGGCACGTTTGATTTCATTTTTCCAAGGCGACTTGGAAATCAAATAGCCACCCAGTACCGCTGCGGTGAACGTCACCAAGAAGTACACCACGGTGATCTTCAATCCGAACGCGGCATACACCATCGCTAATACAATGAAGTTACACAGTGGTGCAGAAATAATGAAGCTCATTACCGTGCCCAGTGATACTCCCATTGATGCCATTGCCATGGTGACAGGCACAACTGCAGCACTACAAAATGGAGTTAACATGCCAAACAATGCGCCCAAAAGGGTTCCCCATTTATCGTGTTTAGTCAGCGTTGATTGGAGTTTTTCTTGGGGGATGTATTCGCGCATGATGCCGGTTAACAGTGACACGATGGCGATGATGAGGACTAAGCCTTTCGCTACATAAAAGAACTCGTTGAACGCAATAAATAATTTAGTATCCAAAATTGTAATCTCTAACAAGTAAAAAGAGATTTGGATAATATACACACTTGCACATTCGTGCAAGTGTGTATATTCAATTGTGGAATATTAAGTGTCGATCGGGTTGTGGCATCTGCGCGAACTAGAACAAATCAGCCGCGGTTCACCGTTAAGTCAGAAACAAAACCGTGGGCGCTCGATTGCAGTGCGCCAGCAACCATCTGCGCCGCTTCCTCGGCACTCATAAAGCCCGAGGTGTCCAATGCTTTGCCGCTGGTTTGCCAAAACTCGGTGGCCATGCCGCCGGGATACACCGCAATCAGCTTCATCGGCTTGCCCCTCAGTTCAGCCCGCAGCGATTCCACCAAACCACGCACCCCCCACTTTACCGCGCAGTAACTGGTTTCCCCGGCCTTGGCCACCTGCGCTGCGGTCGACATCACCACCACCACCGTGACCGGCTTATCCTGATAACGCCGCGCCGCCTGCTGCAACACCAAGGTGGCCGACAAGAGGTTGTTATTGATCAGCGCTTGGATCTGCGCCGGATCTTGTTCTGCCAGAGGGCCAAAGTAACCGCTGCCGGCACAATGAATGATGGTGGTTGGCACTTCATCCCCGAGCTGGTCAAACAGCTGCGCCACCGAGCTGGCGTCGGTGAGATCCGCCACTTGCACCGCAACCGCCGAATTGCCCTGACTGCGGCACGCGGCCGCAACCGCGTCAAGCCGTTGCTGATCACGGCCACTGAGCAACAGCGGTTGCTGTGGGTACTGTTGCGCCAAAGCGGCACCTAAACCAGAGCTGGCGCCCGTAATTAACATCATCTGCTGCACATCCTTTATCTCGCGCCATCGCGCCAATACTCGCTCAATCTGAGCGGATAGTAACAAAAACCACGGCCCGGGCTGCGATCCATTTCCGCTTGCGGCCAACGCCAGCGCTGGTATTCCCCCTCGGTTGCTTGCCGCAAAAAACAGCAGCGCCGATCGAGATCACATTGTTAATTTCCTGGCGCCGCCCCAGCACGCAAAAAAGGGCAAACTAAACCAAACAGATAGCAGTAACGCCCACCACCACGGCAATTGAGTTTATGTAATAAAACCACAAAATAGACTTGAGATTGTTAACAGAATCACCTTCGAAAACGCTCAATAAATACCAAGGCGTTGTTTTTTATTCTGTTTTTTAAAAAATGCAAAAATTCCATTCAGCACCAAAACTGAAAATCAACGCAATTTTGTTCGATATAACCCATTTTTGAACGCCAAAGTGTGACCCCATAGGCGGAAGCCAAAGTTGTGAAGATTTATCATCGTTTACCCAAATTTTTTAGCGGTTGATGTGTCGATGACGAACTCTTCAAACCAAATAATAACCATTACCAAGGGATTGGACGTACCAATCGCTGGTGCACCTAAGCAGGTGATCGACGGGGTGTTGCGCCCAAGTCGTGTTGCTGTGCTGGGTGAAGAATACGTTGGCCTTAAGCCATCGATGCTGATCGAAGTCGGCGATAAGGTGATCAAGGGCCAGCCTTTGTTTACCGATAAGAAAACCCCCGGCGTGCTGTTTACTGCGCCAGCGGCCGGTACGGTGGTGGCCATTAACCGTGGTGAACGCCGCGTGTTGCAATCGGTGGTTATCGAAGTAACCGGCGATGAGCAAAAGCCGTTTGCCCGCTGCGACAACCTCAGCACCCTCAGCCGAGTGGATGCCAAGCAGAACTTGATTGAGAGCGGCCTGTGGACTGCCCTACGCACTCGCCCGTTTTCAAAGGTGCCGGCGCCGGAATCGATGGCAGCAGGGATCTTCGTTACCGCCATGGACACCAATCCTTTGGCGGCGGATCCACGCCAAATCATCGCAGAACAACCTGAATCGTTTCGGGCTGGTATCAAGGTGCTCACCAAGCTGACCGACGGCAAGGTGTACCTGTGCCACGACGACAACGGCGATCTGCCTGGCCAAGACTTGCCACAGGTACACAGCCAACGCTTTGGTGGTGTGCACCCTGCCGGGTTAGTCGGCACCCACATCCACCACCTGTTACCGGTCAACCTAGAGCGCAGCGTTTGGCACATCGGCTATCAAGATGTGATCGCCTTCGGCAAGCTGTTCTTAACCGGCAGCCTGTGCACCGAACGCGTGCTGTCGTTAGCTGGCCCAAGCGTGAAACAACCGCGAATGATCCGCACCGTGTTGGGGGCAGAACTGACCCCAAATCTGGCGAACGAACTGAACGAACCCTGCCGTGTGGTTTCCGGTTCGGTGCTGTCTGGCCACACCGCCAGCGGCGCGCACGATTTCTTAGGTCGATTCCACAATCAAATCACCGCCTTGCCAGAAGACAATCAGCACCAGTTGCTGCCTTGGGCAGACGCGGGCCGTGAACGCTTCTCGATCACCCGCACCATGTTGTCGCTGTTTAGTCGCGATAAGAAGTTCCACATGACCACCAACGCCGGCAGTTCTGAGCGCATGGTCGTGGCCATGGGGCAGCTGGATCGCGTGATGCCATTGGATATCTTAGCCACCATTTTGGTGCGCGATCTTATCGCCCAAGACACCGATGAAGCCCAAGAGCTGGGCGCACTGGAATTAGACGAAGAAGATTTAGCGCTATGCACCTTTGTTTGCCCAAGTAAGTACGACTTTGGCAAAGAGCTGCGTACCTGCCTCGAAATCATTGAGAAGGAGGGCTAATGAGCGGCCAAACCAACAAAACTCAAGACGCTTACTACGCCCACGGTCACTCAATGAAGAGTTACCTACGGTCGTTGTTTATCGCCAACGCCCGCCCAACCAAGGGCCGCGTGCACGTGCGTGACGGTCTGGATGTAAAGCGCACCATGCACATGGTGATGATCTGCCTGTTACCGGCCATCTTGTTTGGCATGTACAACCTCGGCTTTCAAGCGCAGCAAGCGATCATCAATGGCAGTGCCGCCGCCGATGCGTGGCAACTGCTGCCGTTTAACGCCCTGTTTGGCGCCTTATCCGAACAATCAACCGGTGCCTCGTTACTGCTGTACGGCGCCAGCTTCTACGCCCCGATCTACTTAACCGCTTTGGCGGTGTGTCTGTTCTGGGAAGTGATCTTTGCCCGCGTGCGTAAGCAGGAGCTGCAAGAAGGTTTCTTCATTACCGCGCTGCTGTTTTCGATGATTTTGCCGGTCAACACCCCACTGTGGATGGTGGCCATGGGCTTAACCTTCGGGGTAGTGATGGGCAAAGAGGTGTTTGGTGGCATGGGCACCAACTTCTTAAACCCCGCGCTGGCCAGCTTGGCCTTTATCTACTTCGCCTACCCCAAGGTGTTTGCGGCGAAAGCCCAGCTGGTGGCGGTTGACGGTTTCTCTGGCGCGACCCACTTGGCACAGGTGGCCGCGAAAACGCTGCGCTTTAACGATTACAGCTGGAGCGACGCCTTTAGCGATCCCCAGTGGTTGGACGCCTTCTTAGGCTTTACCCCTGGCGCCATTGGCGAAACCAGTACGCTGGCGATCTTGTTGGGCGGCGCCTTGCTGCTGCTGACCCGCTTAGCCAACTGGCGCATCGTCGCTGGGGTCTTTCTGGGGATGGTGGCCACGGCAGTGATGTTCAACAGCATTGGTTCTAGCAGCAACGCCATGTTCGCGATGCCATGGACTTGGCATCTGGTGACCGGCGGTTTTGCGCTGGGCATGATGTTTATGGCCACCGATCCAATCACCACCGCCTACAGCAACAAAGGTAAGTTCGCTTACGGTGCCTTGATTGGCGTAATGGCGGTGCTGATCCGCGTTGCCAACCCGAAAATGCCCGAAGGCATGATGTTGGCCATTTTGTTCGCCAACCTGTGGGCCCCCATTTTTGATTACCTTGCTATCCAAGCCAACATCAAGCGGAGAAAAGCACGTCATGGCCTTTAACAAAGACAGTGTGGCGGGCACCTTTATCTTCTCCGCCCTGCTGTGCCTGATCTGTTCCTTTATGATCACCGGCACCGCCGAAGTATTGAAAGAACGCAAATTGGCAAAGAAACGCAGCGAAATGAAACGCTACGTATTGGTTGCCGCCAACATTCAAGGCGACAACGTTAACGAGCTGTTTGCCGAGCGCGTCCAGCCGCTGCTGATCAACTTGAACGACGGCTCCGTGGCCAGCGAAGACGCCAACACGGTCTTGGACTTTGACGATCGCATGGCTGCGGTAAACAAAGAAACCTCGATCAAGCCGAAGAAAGACACCGCCAAAATCAAACGCCGCGCGAACCAAGCGCGGGTGTTTAAGGTTATCGACGACAGCGGCAAGCTGAGCTCGGTGGTGATGCCAATTCACGGCAAGGGATTGTGGTCGGTGATCTACGGCTACATCGCCGTTCAGCCGGATTTCAACACCATTGAAGGCATCGTTATCTCGGAGCACGGTGAAACCCCAGGGTTAACCGATTACCTCACCACCAGCGAGTGGACCGACACCTGGAAAGGCAAAAAAATCTTTAACGCCAAAGGCAAGCTGAAGCTGAAAGTGGTTAAAGGTGGCGCTAAGCCCGGTGACGTACACGGCGTGGATGGCGTGTCTGGTGCCACCATGTCTGGCCGTGGCGTACAACGCTCGGTCAAGTTCTGGTTTGGCAAAGAGGGTTACCAAACCTTCCTAAACAGCTTAAAGACGGAGGCGTAACATGAGCAACGCAACCAAACAGGTGCTGACCTCACCAATTTTCGCCAACAACCCGATCGCCATGCAGGTGCTTGGGGTGTGTTCCGCCTTAGCGGTCTCCAACTCAATGGAAACCGCGCTGGTGATGACCTTAGCGCTGACCTTCGTTCTGGTGTTCTCCAACCTGTTCATCAGCTTACTGCGTAACTTTATCCCCAACAGCGTACGCATTATCGCGCAGATGACCGTGATCGCCTCGCTGGTGATTGTGGTGGATATGGTGCTGCAAGACGTGGCCTACGAACTGTCGCAGAAGTTGTCGGTCTTCGTCGGTTTGATCATCACCAACTGCATTGTGATGGGCCGTGCTGAAGCCTTTGCGATGAAGAGCAGCCCGTGGATGTCGGTGGTGGATGCCTTAGGCAACTCCATGGGTTACGGCGTGATTTTGCTGGGGGTTGGCTTTGTCCGCGAACTGTTCGGCAAGGGCACCTTGTTTGGCCATGAAGTGCTGACCACCGTTGAAAACGGCGGCTTCTACTTGGCCAACGAGATGTTTACCTCGCCACCCAGTGCCTTCTTCTTGATCGGCCTGATGATCTGGATCATCAACGTCGTACAGCGCAAACGCTAAGGAACTCGAATGGAACAGTACATTAGCCTGTTTGTGCAGGCGGTCTTTATCGACAACATGGCACTCTCCTTCTTCTTGGGGATGTGTACCTTCTTGGCCGTATCGAAAAAGGTGTCAACCTCGTTCGGTTTGGGCATCGCCGTTATTGTGGTGATGATGCTGGCAGTGCCAGTAAACCAATTGATCTACACCAACTTCTTAAAGCCAGGTGCGATGGCGTGGATCTCCAGTGATCTGGCCACCCTCGACTTAAGCTACCTGCAGTTGATCACCTTTATTGGGGTGATTGCCGCGCTGGTACAGATTTTGGAAATGGTGCTGGATAAGTTCATGCCGGCGCTGTACCAAACGCTGGGGATCTTCCTGCCGCTGCTGACCGTAAACTGCGCCATTTTCGCTGGGGTTATCTTTATGGCCAACCGCGATTACAACATGGCGGAATCGATGGTGTTTGCCTTGGGTTCCGGCACCGGCTGGGCCATGGCGATTGTGCTGCTGGCTGGCCTGCGTGAACGCTTGAAGTTCCACAACATCCCTGAAGGTTTGCAAGGCATTGGCATCACCTTTATCACCACCGGCTTGATGGCGCTGGGCTTTATGTCCTTCGCTGGCGTGTCGCTGTAACCCATTTTTTAGAAGGTAGATACAATGGAAATGGCAATCGGTATCGGCATGTTCACCATCGTGGTGCTCCTGTTGGTTGCGGTGATTTTGTTCGCCAAAAGCAAGTTGGTGGCCAGTGGCGACGTCTCGCTGCGCATCAATGACGATCCAGAAAAATCCGTTAAGTCGGCAGCGGGCGGCAAGTTGCTGGGCGCATTGGCGGCGAAGGACATCTTTATCCCATCCGCCTGTGGCGGCGGTGGCACCTGCGGCCAGTGTCGAGTGCACGTAAAATCCGGTGGCGGCGACATTCTGCCCACCGAACGTGATCACATCACCAAAAAAGAAGCCAAAGAAGGCTGTCGTTTGGCCTGTCAGGTTGCGGTTAAAGGCGACATGGAGCTGGAGATCGAAGATGAGATCTTTGGGGTGAAGAAGTGGGAGTGCGAGGTGGTGTCCAACGACAACGTTGCCACCTTCATTAAAGAGCTGCGCCTGAAGATCCCAGAAGGGGAAGAGGTGCCGTTCAAGGCCGGTGGTTACATTCAGATTGAAGCCCCTGCTCACCACGTTAGCTACCGCGATTTCGATATTCCTAGCGAATACCGTGACGACTGGGAAAAGTACGATCTGTTCAGCTTGGAATCCAAGGTAACCGAAGACGTACTGCGCGCTTACTCGATGGCCAACTACCCCGACGAGAAAGGCTTGATCATGCTGAACGTGCGTATTGCTACGCCGCCAAGCAACGATCTGCCACCGGGCAAGATGTCGTCGTTCATCTTTAACTTGAAAGCCGGTGACAAGGTGACCATCTCGGGCCCGTTTGGCGAATTCTTTGTAAAAGAAGAAAGCGAAGCCGAAATGGTGTTCATTGGTGGCGGTGCGGGCATGGCACCGATGCGCTCTCACGTGTTTAACCAGTTAAAAGGGGTAAACACCAAGCGCAAGATGACCTTCTGGTACGGCGCGCGCTCGGTGCGTGAGATCTTCTACAAAGAAGATTTTGATCAGCTGGCCGCAGAGAATGACAACTTCCAGTGGCACGTGGCGCTGTCGGATCCGTTGCCAAGTGACAACTGGGACGGCTACACCGGCTTCATCCACAATGTGATCTACGAGCAATACTTAAAAGATCACAAGGCACCGGAAGATTGTGAGTACTACATGTGTGGGCCACCAATCATGAACTCGTCGGTGATCAAGATGCTTAAAGATCTTGGGGTGGAAGATGAAAACATCTTGCTGGACGACTTCGGCGATTAAGCCAATCGATTCCGTTGGCAACGGCGATAGCGCTGACCATGCCGTTATCCGTTATCATCGTTGCCATAAAGATTAAGCTGAGCTGGCGCGACGCCCTGTTCGCGCCAACGCACCTTAGATAAGGATCTGCAGTTATGACTCAATTTATTGCCACCTTTGTGGTGTTCTTGCTGGTGATTGTGGCCATGTCGATTGGCTACATCATCAAACGTAAGACCATTGGCGGCTCTTGTGGTGGCCTAGGCAATGTCGGCATCGACAAAGCCTGCGATTGTCCCGAGCCGTGCGATAAACGCAAAAAGAAGATGGCCGACGCCGAACGGGCGGAAAAATTGCAGCAAAACCGCATTATCTAAGGGCGCAGATCGCCAAGAAAAAAAGCAACAACGCCGCTCATTCGAGCGGCGTTTTTTTATTCATTGCAGCGCCAATGGGTTCACCCGATCCGCAACCATAATTCCGCGCTAAACCACAGCAACGCCAACCAACGTGCGGGTTCAAGCCAAGCCCAGATCCGCCGCCCTTCAAACAAAACGTTGATCACCACCACCGATCCCAGCACCAGTATTAGCCCCACCATTGCGGTGCCCACGCTCAGCTGCGGCGCCAACCACACCAAGGGCAACAGCAGCTGCATCAACGCCAACATCGACACCGCCGCATAGAAACGAGCGCCTTGGCTGGTGGCGGGATCAAACTTAGCGCGGTTGCCACAGCCATCGTGTTGCTGAGCCACCGCATGTTCATCCGCGGCGAGGCAATCGGCTGGGCGCCACCCCGTTGGCATCCACCACAGTCGCACTTTGTCCCAGTTTCGGCGGGTGTTGATGCTGTCCTGCGCCAACATCTGCCAATGCTGCAGGTTCGCCTTGATCGGGTTAAAGGTATCCAGTGGCTTGGTGGTGCCGTAGTGGCAAGGCTCCGTCGCTAATTCTGGCTGCCAACTGCCAAACAACCGATCCCAAATCACTAAGGTGCCGCCGTAGTTACGATCCACATAGAGGGGATTTTTAGCGTGATGCACCCGGTGGCTGGATGGGGTAGAGAAGATCCCTTCCAGCAACGGAATGCGCTGAATCAGCTGCGTATGCAGCCAAAATTGATAGGCTTTCAGCAGCACAAATTGCAGTAAAAACAACAGCGGGGGGCAACCCAGTAACGCCAGCGGCAGATAAAACACCCAAGAGAACGCGTACTGAAAGGCGCTTTGGCGCAGTGCCGTGGTTAGGTTGAACTCTTCACTTTGGTGATGGCCCACATGGGCGCCCCACAGCAGGTTGATGGCGTGCGCGCAGCGGTGAAAACCGTAGTAACACAGATCCACCCCCAAAAAGAACAACAGCCACGTAAACGGCGAATCAATGCTGAAGTCAAACAGCCGATGTTGCTCAAACAGGTAGATAAATGCTGCGAACGTGAGGCCTTTTAGAAGCGCATCCGACACCAACAGTAAACTGCCCATGGATAAGCTGGCCACGCTGTCATTAAGCCGGTGCAGCGGTCGTTGCTTCTGTCTGGCCGCCCACCATTCCAGCGCCATCAGCAGTAAAAACAGTGGGATAGCCAGTGCGCTGTAGTTGTATTCACCCATGGGTTACGTCCCTGCATTGTGTGCCATTAATGGGTAAAAACCTGCCAGAAATGGCGCTGTATCACTAGCCATTTTGTCACCCACGTAGCCAGCGCCTTACACAGGCTTACCTGCCCTTACCTTTTTTTCACATTGGAGTTGATAGCCTCTTCGAATTGTTTTCATCTTTGGTCCCGCCCCATGAACACCACTGAACACCTCTCTGGCAAGCCTGGCTACACTGGGCTTATTCGCATCATCAAAGCCTCTGGCTACTCTTGGAATGGCCTGAAAGCGGCCTTTAAATTTGAAGCGGCCGTGCGCCAAGAAGCGCTGCTGCTACTGCTGGGCAGTGGCGTTGCCATCAGCTTAAAGCAGCCACTTATCGAAACCTTTTTAATGATTGCCGTGCTGGTGTTGGTGCTCATTGTCGAGCTGCTCAATTCCGCCATTGAAGCCACCGTGGATCGGATCGGCGTAGATCATCACCCCTTAAGTGGCCGCGCCAAAGACATTGGCTCTGCTGCGGTGTTTGTGGCGCTGCTGTTTGCCGCAATAACCTGGGCGGTGATGCTGTTATGTTGATCAAGCAGAAATTGTCGCTGTGCAGCAGCTCGCTGGTTATGTTGATGGCGCTCTACTTTGGCGTGGTTTTAAACTTCCCATTAACCAGCAAGTTCTATCAGTTGGCACAGCAATCTGGGGATCCGACTTTTGCCCTGACCGCACCGCTGTTGCTCGCCGCCGCCTTTGGGGTGATCTTCTCGCTGGTTAACGTGCCCCTGATCCGCAAGCCGCTGTATGCCTTGCTGCTGCTCAGTTCCGCCACGGCGGCCTTTGCCACTTACCAATATGGGGTGGTGTTCGATTACGGCATGATCGAAAACGTATTTGAAACCCACAGCAGCGAAGCGGCCGCTTACCTTAATGCTCGTTCGGTGTTCTTCACTTTGGTGTTTGGGCTGCTGCCTGCCCTACTGTTAACGCGGGTACGCATAACAAAACAAAAACCGATGACCGAGCTGCTGCAGCGCACGCTGGTATTGGCAGTCAGCGTGGTGGTTATCGCCATTATTGCGGCGGCATTTTATAAAAATTACGCCGCCATTGGCCGTAATAACAGCTACCTCAATAAGATGATCAACCCATCCCACATCTACAACAGCGTTAAGTACATCAACCAAAACTACCTCAGCACCGCACTGCCCTACCGCCCGCTCGGAGAAGACGCCACCGTAATTGCCCCGAGCAACGGCAAACCCAATTTAACGATATTGGTGGTGGGTGAAACCGCCCGCGCGGCCAACATGCAGTACAACGGTTACCCCCGTGCCACCAACCCATTTACCCAGTCGTTGGGCATGTTGGCGTTTCAAGATGTCAGCAGTTGCGGTACCGCAACGGCGCACTCCTTGCCGTGCATGTTTTCCAATTTGGATCGCAACCAATACGACAAGCGCCAAGCCAACAGCCAAGACAATGCCTTGGATGTGATCAGCCACACTGGGCGCAAGGTGGTGTGGATTGATAACGATGGCGGCGATAAAAACGTGGCTAAAAACATCAGCCTAGTGAAACCGGATCCGCAGCAATACCCGCAGTATTGCAATGGTGGCAGCTGCTACGACGCGGTGATGCTGCCGGAGCTAGAACAGCAATTGGCACAAAATAATGGCGAGGATCTGCTGCTGGCGATGCACGTAATTGGCAGCCATGGGCCCACTTACCATCAACGTTTCCCACCGGAGTTTGAACGCTTTAGCCCATCCTGCAATCGCAGTGACATTGAAAATTGCAGCGACGAGGAGATCGTCAACGTGTACGACAACACCATCGCGTACACCGATTACATCTTGGCTCAGCTTATTCAACGTTTGCAGCAGTTAAATCAGCAGTACAACGTGGCGCTGATGTACATTTCTGATCATGGTGAATCCTTAGGCGAGAATGGCCTCTATTTGCATGGCACCCCCTACGCACTGGCGCCATCCACTCAAACGCAGGTGCCTTGGTTGCTGTGGATGGATCCGGCGTTCAGCCGCAGCTACGGCATCGATCGCCAATGCCTTGCCCAGCAGCGTAATCAGCCACTGTCTCACGACAACCTGTTCCATACCCTGATAAGCCTTGCTGGGGTGCAATCGAGCGTGGTTGACTCAAGCAAGGATCTGTTCAGCGGTTGCCGCAACTGATCCCAACGGCCCCAGCCTAAATTAGCGCGTTATAACGGTTGCCGCCGCAACAACAACGGGCCCGAATTACTCGGGCCCGTTATCGTTAAAACTCGTGGTTCATTTTGCTTAAACAACGCAGCAGCAGCCGCTGCTCGTCGCCATCAAGGTTGGCGCACAAATCCACCGTAAGCTGATGATGCAGCGCATCGTGTTGTTGATACATCACTTCGCCCTTAGGGGTCAGTTCCACCAAAATCGAGCGCCGATCCGATTCGTGAGGGCGGCGCCGAACCAGCTCCGCCGCCACCATCTTATCCACCTGCACCGTTAAGGTGCCGGTGGTTATCGCCATCTTTTCCGCCAGCTCCTTCATCCGCATCGCGCCGTGGATCCCCAGCAGTTCGATGGTGTGCACCTGCGATAATGACACGCCAATCTCCTTCACCACCGAGTGCTCCCACGAAGACAGTTTTTCGTAAAATTCGATGATGGCGTGGTTCAGCTGATGCAGATCGGGCATGGTTTCTCTCTAACGGTTAAACAAGGTAATCAACGACAATAGTGTAACTGCCAAAGGCGATGGTCAGCACCCCCACCGAACGCATAATCAGTGGCTCGACCCACGGTTTTTGCAATTGACGCATGGCATTGGTGGCACGGTAGATGGCGTAGATCACCGCCGCCATGCTCACCCCTGTGCCTAAGGCGTAAATCGCAAACACCGCGACCGAATTGGCGGCGCTGGCAGAATTGATGGCGTAAGAGTACATCAATGCCACCGTTGGGCAGGGCACGATCATATTCACAAAACCGATGGAAGCCAAACCCCACACCGTGGCACTGCGCTTGTTGCTGGCTTTGCTGTGGTGATGATCGTGGTGATGCTCGTGGCCGTGACCCTGGCCGTGCCCATGTTGATGGTGGGATGCGTGACTGTGCCCGTGGTTATGAGCATGCCCGTGGTCGTGGTCGTGGTCGTGGTCGTGAGAATGCAACAGGTGCGGCCGCCACAACAGGATCGCCCCCAAGCTGATGATGATCACCGCCGTCACCAGATCCGTCACCACCAAAACCTGTGGCGGCAAACCCGCAGACAACAACCCCAAGGCCAAGCCAATGGCCAAACAACCGGCAGTGGTTCCCAGAATAAAGGCGCTGGTTAAGCGAAACACTCGTTTGCCGTCGCGACTGCCCGCCACAAACGGGGCCAACACCAACCACGAATGGCCGCAGGGGTTAACCCCATGCACCAAGCCCAGCAGCAAACTGCTTTGCAACGCCAAATAAAACATCGTGTCTAACTGCATCGGTATCACTCATTTAGTTTGATTTTCAAAGAACCTTAAATTCAAGTAGTTTGACCATCAAGCTAAATTAACGGCAAATGAGAATAGTTTGAAATAGATCATAATTAGCGCCTGTTCCGATGGTTAGCTAAACAATTCCCCCCTTAATAAGTTGTTGTTGCCGCACACCGCAGCTGCCATCGGCGTTACCAACTTGCCGTTAGCGCAACATTATTTGATCTCACCCCCCTACCTACATTAACCGTTGTGACACACTGCAATTACCGCAATCAACCGGATCTGTGTCATGAACCACGTTACCGTTTCAGCGATTCAAATCGATGACATTGAACCGCTTCACGCCGCCTTAAGCGCCGTGATTTCAGAGCGAAAATTCATGCAAACCCTTGAGCCACCACCGCTGAAGAACATCAGCGACTTTGTGCGGCTCAACATTGAACAGCAACACGCCCAATTCGTTGCTTATGTGGATAACCGCTTAATTGGCTGGTGCGACATTGTGCCACACACGCCCCCTTCCCAAGCGCACATCGGTTACATGGGCATGGGGATCATTCAAGGTTATCGCGGCCAAGGGATCGGCCAACGGCTGCTACAAAGAGCGATTGAACATGCGTTTTCCCGCGGTTTAACGCGGCTTGAATTAGAGGTGTTCGCCAACAACCACGCGGCCATTGCCATGTACCAAAAGCTGGGGTTTGAAATTGAAGGGCGTAAGCGTTTTGGCCGAAAGATCGATCAGAACTACCTCGATATTTTACTGATGGCGCGCTACCACCCGTCGATAATTTAATCGTTTGGTCATTGCTTCTGACTGAAAACGCTGATTTAGTGAATAAATTCACAAGGAGGATCAGCTTTGGCCTACAGCAATAAGCACCGCACGCACCAAGTGACCAACCAGCCAACGGCGTTATCGGATTTTAATGCTTATCACAGCGATCCCATCTTGCAGCACTACGTTGCCGCCTTTGGTGGCAGCTGGGGCCAGCATCAATTAGGCCATTACGGCAAGCTGGTGGGCGGTTTATTGCAGCAAGCGGGCTTCAATGCCAATGCCAATAAGCCCGAATTTCAAAGTCACGATCGTTTTGGCCACCGCATTGATCAAATCAATTACCACCCGGATTATCACCTGCTGATGCAAAGCGCCATTGACGCCGGCCACCACAGCCTGCCGTGGCGGGATCCCCGTTGTGGCGCCCATGTGGTGCGAGCGGCAATGGAATACCTGCACACCCAAGCGGATCCCGGCAGCGGTTGCCCACTGACCATGACCTTTGCCTCGGTGCCCGCCATTAAGCACAACCCGGCACTGGCGAAGCTGTGGCTGCCAAAAATCACCGCCAACGTCTACGATCCCCGCAATCTGCCCTTTTACCAAAAACAGGGGCTGACCATTGGCATGGCGATGACCGAAAAACAGGGCGGCTCTGATGTGCGCGCCAACAGCACCAGCGCCGCCGGCCTTGGTGACATCGACGGCCTTGCCAGCTACGAATTAACCGGCCACAAATGGTTTTGCTCGGCGCCGATGTGCGATGCCTTTTTAGTGTTGGCCTACATCGGCGAGCAACTGAGCTGCTTTTTGGTGCCACGCTGGCGCCCCGACGGCAGTAAAAACCCAATCATTATTCAGCGCTTGAAAAACAAGATGGGCAACGTCTCTAACGCCTCGGCCGAGATCGAACTCTTTGCCGCCTTAGGCTGGTTGATTGGCGAGCCTGGCCGTGGGGTGAGCACCATCTTAGAGATGGTGGCATTAACCCGCTTTGATTGCATGATGGGCAGTGCCGGCCAGATGAACCAAGCGGTGCGCGAAGCCATGCACCACACCGCGGGTCGCAGCGCCTTTGGCCAGCCGTTGCAGCAACAGCCACTGATGCAAAACGTATTGGCCGATCTGGCGCTGGAAGCGGAAGCGGCCTTAGCCATTAGTCTGCGCTTAGCCGCTGCGCTGGATAACCACGAAACCGAGCTGTTTCGTTTGGGCAGCGCCATTGGCAAATATTGGATCTGCAAACGCACCCCACAGCTAAGTTACGAAGCGTTAGAGTGCGTTGGCGGGGTGGGTGTGGTGGAAGACAACGTGCTGGCACGGCTGTATCGCGATGCGCCCATCAACGCCATCTGGGAAGGCTCTGGCAATGTGCAGTGCTTGGATCTGTTGCGCGCCTGTCGCAACAATCCCGCCAGCCTTAGCGCGTTTACCCACGAAGTAACTCAAGCTCAAGGGCGCGATCCCCATTTTGATGCCGCCCTGTGCCGCTATCACGCCAGCTTGGAACGCCACTGGGATGAAGGCCAATTGCGGCAGCAGATGGAATCGATGGCGCTGCTGTGGCAGGCCGCTACTTTATTGCAATACAGCGAGCCCTGGCTGGCACAGCAGTTTTGTCTGGCTCGGCTGCAGCAGCCGTCGGCACTGATGTTTGGTGCCCTGCCGCAACAGATAGAGATGGCGCGGATCATTGCCCGCGCCACCCCGATACTCGATTAAGCCGAACTCAGCTCCTTTTAGCTTGGCCCAATCGGGCTTAACGGGCATGCGTTAAGCTTTGCCAGAGGTTGGCTCAGCAGCCGCGGCTTGCGGCTGTTGCAGCAGTTCTTTGCTGGGGTTAACTTCAGCGCCGTTGAACTGCGTGATTCTTGTGTCAGCTTAGCCCCCAGCTCAGCATGATCACTGCAACCACTGTCGCGACTGCCGCTCTCAGTGCCGCCGCAATCGCCGCCACAGTCACCAGCGCACGCGTGCGCTTTCGTGGCATGGTTGAGCGATGGTCGCCCTTGGCTGGCGTCAGTCAAGGCGATCAGGTTCGCCCCACCACGGAACAACTGAGCCAGCGCCACGCGACCACGACCAATCTTGTTCACTTGGTAACCCTGCTGCAGCAGCTGCCCCAGCATGCGCTGCCCCACATTACGGGCATAGATCTGGTTCACTTCAAACTGCTGCAGCCGTTGCCACAGCACGCCTTTGCCGCTGCAGCCCCTTTGCGCGGCGGGGTTATCGAAAGAGGCCAAGGTGTTGCCTGCGCCATCGAACACACCAAAACTCTTGGCTTTCTTAAAATGGTTGGCCACCTGGCCGTCATTCATCGGGATCGCGATGTTCATCTATTTTCCCCTCACTGGTTTCCATCATTAATGCTTTGCCGTTAGCCAAACAATCCACCACTTTGCTGCGGGCGGATTTGATGATGTTGGCCAAGGTCTGTCGGGACACTCCCATTTGTTCAGCGGCTTGCCGTTGCTGTAGCCCGTGCAAATCCACCAACCGCAATGCTTCAAATTCGTCAGGGCTAAGGGGGATCTGCTCAAGGTTTGGCATCGGGATCCCGTTGGGCTTAAAACAGCTATTGGCGGGACGGCCACACACAGTTCGAGGAATTTTAGGGCGGGACATTCGGCCTCCTATCTGGCATATGCCATTAACCATAGCGAAGTTATTGGCATATGCCAGTTATGCAGATCACAACCCACTTAATTAGATTATTCTAATTAAGTTTGTTATTGGTTACGCTAGTGACTGGCATGTCAATTAAGAGGTTTAGATGGATCTTACTGCTTCGCTAACAGCCGCGGCGCTGCTTGTGGCCACCCCGGTTGCGGCAACTGCGGCTTCAAAAACAGCGCAGGAAACAGCGCCGGAGACCAAGACAGTCGCCACACTGTCGGCAACAGGGCAACAGCAACTTGAACAGCAGGCGCAACAGCTAATCAAACAGTTTGCTGGCCAGCTAAAGCCGAAACTAAAGCAAGCATTGCAGGCTGGCAGCCCAACTCAGGCCATTTCGGTTTGTGCCCAGTCGGCACCACAGATCGCCGCACAACTGTCCCGCGACAGTGGCTGGTTAGTGCGGCGGATCAGCCATAAACCCCGCAATCCGCTGGCGACGCCGGACGACTGGGAACAACAACAGTTGCAGCAATTTGAACAACGGTTATTGGCCGGTGAGCAGGCAACAAGCGTGACCGCATCAACGCTGCAGCAGCAACACTTTCGCTATCTGCAAGCGCAGTCGGTCGCACCGATGTGTTTACCCTGTCACGGCAACCACATCGCCGCCCCAGTTCGAACCGCAGTGGCGCAGCACTACCCCAATGATCTCGCCACCGGCTATCAACTTGGCCAACTGCGGGGGGCATTCAGCTTGTCGAAGCCGCTGCTGGCAGAGGATTAGTCGTTAACCAGCCAGCCGTTACTGACCGCCAACTCAACCTGTTCACCCACGTATTGCCACAAGGCCGGCGCACTGCGCTGAAGATGGCGATTGCGCTGCAGCACCTGCGTTTTGCTGACACGGTGGCGCGCCCAACTGCCGCCATTATTGGCCATGTTTTGCAGCAGCGGTAAGATCCGATCCATCGCCTTGGCAAAGCAGGCATCGGCGCTTTGCGCCTGTTCAAACTCTTGCCACAGAGCCAGTAACGGTTGCCCCTGCGCCGCCGGTAGCAAGCCAAAGATCCGCTGAGCGGCCAACAGCTCTTGCGCCGACTGCGCCGCCATATCGACATCCGTTGCAAAGGCAAAGGTGTCGCCGGCATCCACTTCCACGATGTCGTGGATCAACAGCATTTGGATCACTCGCTCGATACTGACCTGTGCACCGGCGTAAGGACGCAACGTCTGCGCAACCAACGCAATGTGCCAACTGTGTTCGGCGCTGTTTTCAGGGCGATCGTTATCAGCCTTTACCGTGGTCTGCCGATACACCGCTTTCAGCTTTTCTAGCTCTTGCAGAAATTGCATTTGTTGGGTCAGGTTTGTCATCTTTTTCCCTTACTTTTATTATGTTTTTGTAGTCGGCAATCGCCAGTTTTTACGCGGATGTTACCCCGTGTATTTGGCCGTAAAAACCCGTGTAAGAGATCCGCTCAGAGGGCACTAAGCGGTTGACCAAACGGTGAATAAGCCTCGACCATTTGTCGCCAAAACCCCGAGTCAACTCACACTTTCTGCCGCACTTTGCCGCCATTTGGGGTTGGGATCAAGGTTCTCAGCTAGACAGCATGCGACCATACTCGCAGCTATTTTTATTGCCAACACTGAGAACCTGCCACCTTGTTGCTGCCACGAGTAAACCCCTTGCATATTGCGATTAATTTACGCGGACTTTTGGCCGTGTGTTTCAGCTGCCTGACGCTGTTGCTGCTGCAACCAGCACTGGCGCAAGAATCGGATCACATTCCCAGTATTGATCCTAACAAGCCGACGCTGCTGATCGGCTTTCCGCAGAAGCATATCGAGCCCTACGCCATTTCGGATGAACGCGGCCACATCTACGGCCTGCTGCCCTCGTTAATGCAGCTGTATGCGAAGAATGCCGGTTACAACGTGGTCTTTAAGCCCTACCCCACTTTCAGCGATGTGCTCACAGAGTTTAAAAAAGGCAAGCTAGACGTGATGGTTGGGGTAACGGCCACCATCGAACGTCAGTCTTACATGAGCTTCAGCGATCCCATCATCGCGGTGCACCGAGCGGTGATTGGCAAGCAGCGTTACGACAACTACAAAGTGCTCAATGGCAAAGCGATCTCGGCCATTGAAGGCTTTGCCGATTCCAGCTTTATTCGCAGCTATCTGCCCGAAGCGCAGATTTTCCCAGTGCCAAGCAACAAAGAGGCGATCAATTCCATCGCCTTAGGGCTTACCGACGCCCAAATTGGCGATGGCATTATGCTGTACGAACATTACTTAAACAGCCCATTCCAGAACGATGTGGAACTGTCGGTGATGACGGATCTGCCGCCAGACACCATGCACCTAGGGGTAGCGAAGAGCCGCCCCGAACTGCTTGAGCAGCTGAACCGCGCCATTTTAGTGAGCCATCAAGACAACAGCCGCGACGTAATTGTGAAACGCTGGCTAAACAGTTTTCAGCAACAGGTGTTGCAGCCGTTGAATGGCTTAAACCTCACCGATCTAGAAAAAACCTGGATTGCCCGCAATATCATGGTGCCAATTGGGGTGGCTTCCGATTGGCAACCCATCGAGTTTATTGATGAGCAGGGGCGCCACCGTGGCATTGCCGCCGACGTACTGGCCGAAGTTTCCAAAATTACCGGTTTGCAGTTCACCACCATCAGCCACCCGCTGCACAGTGAAAACTTCAAAGCGTTTCTTGATGACCAATTCCGAGTGATGTCGACCCTGTCGCCATCGCCACTGCGTTACCGCACCATGCTGTTCACCCAGCCCTTTATGAAAGAGCCTTGGGGGCTTATTGGCCGCAGCGACGAACACCAATACGATCTCTCCTTTAATGCCTTAAACCGAGACGATCTGATTGGGGTGATCCGCGATACCTACGGCACAGAAATGGCGCGGGAATACTGCGTTAACTGTTCGCTGCGCTCCTACAACAACATCACCGAGCTGCTGAGCGCCGTAAATCAAGGCGACATCGACGTGGCGGTCACCTCACTGATTTTGGCCTCTGAACAGTTACAACAGCTGTACGTGGGCGAACTGAAAGTGATCAGCAAAATTAACGACGACGCCTTTGTGCCGGTTTCATTCGCCCTGAAGAAAACCGATTCGGTGCTGCTGAGTATCCTCAACAAAGGCTTGGCGGCCATCCCTCCAAGTCGCTACAGCGCCATTGAAAAACGCTGGTTGAACACCAGCTTCGATAACGGCTTTAACCGCCGCCAAGTGCAAATTTGGGTGGGTTCCATCGCCGTGCTGGCGCTGTTTATTATTGGTGGCTTTCTATTTTGGAGCATCATGCTGCGTAAAGAGGTCAAGCGCCGTAAGCAGGTGGAATCCGAGCTGCAACAGCGGATCAAATTTGAACGGGCGCTGATCGACGCCATCCCTTTCCCGGTTTTGGTGCGCGACAGCCACGGCGAGGTGATCACCTCAAACCGAGCAGCCAGTCAGTTTTGTGAACAAGACGAACAGGCCGAACCGCTGGATCAAAATCAACAGATCGCTCGGCAACAGCTGCTGTTGTTCACTGAAGACGACAAACACATTTTTTCCGGTGGCTCAGTTGCCGCGCAGGAAAAGCAGGTTCGCTTTAACGATCAGCCGCATCATTTAATGTATTGGAAAAGCCCATTCCAAGGCCGCGGCGATGAGATTGATGGCGTGGTGACCATCGTCAACGACGTGACCGATCTGCGCCTGGCCGAACAACGCGCCAAAGAAGCAGAACAGCGGGTGCAGCATCTGGCTGATAACGTGAATGGCGCGGTGATCCAGCATGTGCAGCGCCACGACGATCCTAACGACATCCGTTTCACCTTTGTCAGCGCCGGCATTAAAGAGCTGGTCGGCCTAAGCGTGGAACACCTGCTGAACGATTCCCGCGCCTTCATGCACGTGGTGCGCGAAGACATGCGCGCCGATGTCGTGAATGCGATGCGTAACGCCACCGAATCTGGGCTGTTTTCCAACCAAGTGTGCTTGATGGTGAATGGCAAATCGAAATGGGTGCAGGTGCAAAGCCGCGTGGTACGGCAACAGCAGCACTTTGTGTGGAACTCGGTGATGACCGACATCACCGAGATCAAACAGCAGCAGCAAGAGCTGGAACAAGCACGCCAAAATGCGGTTGCCGCCACCAAAGCCAAGTCTCGCTTCTTGGCCAACATGAGCCACGAGATCCGCACTCCGATCAGCGGCATCATCAGTTTGCTGGAGATCGCCAACCAATATCCGATGCAGGATGAAGTGGCGAAAATCCAAACCAGCCTGACTCGGTCGGCCAACAACTTGCTGCACATCGTTAACGACATTTTAGATTTCTCTAAAATCGAAGCCAGCAAGCTGACCCTGAATCCAGAGCCAACCGAGATGCAATCGATGCTGGCGCGGATCACTCAGGTGCAAGCCAGCCATGCCCACATCAAGGGGTTAAAGTTCCACTATTGGTTTGCCCCGCAAATCGCTCACAAGCTGGTGTGCGACGAACTTCGCCTTGGTCAGGTGCTTAATAACTTGATCAACAATGCGATTAAGTTCACCGAAAATGGGCGCATCAGCCTTGAAGTCGACTTGATGTCGCAAACCCCACAGCAGCAAACCCTGTGCTTTACCGTGACCGACACCGGCATGGGCATCAATGCCGAATCGATGGCAACGCTGTTCAAACCGTTTGCTCAAGCCGATGAAAGCACCAGCCGTAAATTTGGTGGCACCGGCTTAGGATTAACCATCAGTAAGCAGCTGGTCGAGCAGATGGGCGGTGAAATTACCGTTAACAGCATCCCCAAAGAAGGCACTTCGTTCCAGATTACGGTGCCGCTGGCGTTGGACACCCCAACCCAAAGCCACAACCTCAGCAGCTGTCGAGTGCTGATGGTGGGCGAACCGCCACAGCAGGCTGAAATGCGCCAGTACCTGCTTAATTGGCACGCCCAAGTGCAGTGGAGCCAAATCGATAATCGCCAACAGCTGGTGCACCAGTGCCGCGAGCATGATCGCAATCAAGTGGTGATCAGCCGTAAGCAATATGAACAGTTAGAGCTGAATAACGGTTGGCTGCAACAACAGCTGCCACAGTTACGCTGTGTGGTGATTGAACACATCGGCATGTTGTCGCCGGAACCACTGGATGGCTACTGGTTGATCTCGGCCAACCCGCTGCAGCCGGAACAGCTGCTGCACGCCATCAGCGAACCAGCCGTACGGGTGCAAACCAAGTCGCTGAAGCTGGAGTTGCAACCGACGCCACAGCAAGACCGACAAGGCGCCATCGACGATGGTCGCTTGATTCTGGTCGCGGAAGATCACCCAATTAACCGTCAGGTGATCATGACCCAGCTGCAGCAGTTGGGGTATCACGCCGATGTGGTGGAAGATGGCGTTGAAGCCCTCGCCGCCTTGCAGCAACAATCCTACGGCTTGTTATTGACCGACTGCCACATGCCAAACATGGACGGCTACGCGCTCACCAAAGCCATTCGCTTAAAAGAGCACACCCAAGACAACCACCACCTGCCGATCGTGGCACTGACCGCCAACGCCATCCAAGGCGAGGACATCAAGTGCATTGAAGCGGGCATGGACGCGTACCTGTGCAAACCGGTCAGCATGGTGTTGTTGCAACAAACCATGGACTCGTGGCTGCCAAACATTCAGTCGTCGGTGATCAGCGAAATCCAAGAAGATCATCTGCTGGGCATCGATCCCGACAGCCTCAACGCCATTGAAGAGATGAACTTTGATCTGTTCGTGGATGACGAGGAAGAACTGTTAGACGCCATTGAGTTTGCCGAACCGAGCGCAGATCTCGCGCCGGAGGCAACCGATGCGATGGTGTTCGATATGGAACAAGCTCGACGGATCTTTGGTGACGACACCACCTTAGCTGCGGTGATTAAGGAGTTCCTGCAGTGCCAAAACGACGACATGCTATTGCTGCAACAAGCGATAGACGCGAACCAGCACAGCGGCGTGAAAGAGGTTGGCCACCGCATGAAAGGCGCGGCCAAGATGCTCGGTTGTGATGCCTTAGTACCGCCACTGCAACAGTTGGAACAACAGAGCCAACAGCAACACCAGTACGCCCAACCTCATCAACAGTTGCAACAGCTTATGACGCAGCTAAATCATCAGCTGCAATCGGCCTAATTGCCGTAGGACACCCCATGAAGACATTGGATAAAATGACGATTTTGGTAATGGATGACAGCCCGATCATTCGCCAATCCACTCGTCTCTTGCTAGAACAGATAGGCTTTGGCCGCGACAACATAAAATTGGTCGCCAATGCCAATCAGGCGCACAGCGCCTTCCAAAGTGAACTGTTTGATCTGTTTATTGTGGATTACAACTTAGGCGAAGGCAGCACCGGCTTGCAGTTGTTGGAACGTCTGGGCCACGCCGGATTATTGCGCCACGATCCCATCATCTTTGTGGTAACCGCTGAAAGCTCCGCCGCCGTGGTACGCAGTTTCTCTGAATTTGATCCCAGCGGCTTTATCGTTAAACCGCTGCGTGGCGATATCATTAGCCAAAGCGTGCGCCAATCCATGAACGACCGCCGTTTTGCCGCTCATGTACAGCAGCAATACCAGCAAGGTGGCGCGCCCATGGCGCTAAAATCGCTGCAGCAAGCCAGCAGTAAAAAAAGCTACAACTTGGCCATTACCCGCCTGTGCCAGCACATCAGCGACAGCGGCCAACCGCTGATCGCCATCAAGATCCTAGAAAAATTCACCGCCGTTAACGCCCACGTTAAAGCGCACCTGCTTTATGCCCAACTGCTGCTGAGCCAGCAACAGTTGGATCCGGCCGAGCGGATCCTAACGGCCCTGCTCACGAAGAACGCCAACTCTATCCCCGCACTGGATCTGCGCTGCCGCTTAGAACTGGCACGCAATCAATACGACAGCGCCAGCAAAACCCTGCAAGGGCTGCAACAGTTATCACCGCAGATCCTCACCCGACTTTACGCCCAAGTGTTATTAGGCTTAGGCTTGTGCGCCAATACCAACCAGTTGCAAAAGATCAAAGAGATCACCCTTAAAGCCAGCAACTCCGTATGGGAACGGCCTCATAAATTGGCGTTTTTAGCGTGGTCGGCGGCCCAATTACCGGAATGCGCCAGCATGTCACTGGAAACGTTGTGGGCCGAGATCACTCGCGGTCGCAAGGCGCAGCGCAGCGATGCCGCCTTTATGTCTTTTGCCGCCTGGTTTTATGCCAAGCAGCACAACTACAGCCAAGCGATCCAGTGCCTACACAGCAGCAACCAAGACATCTTTAGTAACGACAAGTTTGAGCTGCTGTTCATCAATCTGCACACCCAACAGCTGCTAGGTATGGATCACGCCATTGGCGACACCTTAGAGCGTTTAAGCCTCAGCGTGCACGACAGCAAATCGCCGTTGTTGGCCCAATTAAAAGAGCAATTGCTGCAACAGTATCAGCAGTGGCGCCCTAACGCCGACAGCATCCCGGTTGAGCAATTCGCGCAGGCCAGCGACATCCAACTGTTGCAACAGTGGCGCATCAACCGTTTCCAGCCGGATCTGGCCAACGAGCTGCAGCATCGCTTTAACAATGGCAGCCGCGCCACCAGCCCAGAGCAGAAACAAATCAAAGCCGAGGTTGAGCTGTTTATTGGCTTAACCCAAGCCACAAAAACCCGCCAAGACAGCAACGGTTAATGCTTGCTCAGATGGCGGCAACCGCCGCCATCGCCCCCCTGTTGCCCCAACGCCTGATTGAAACCCTCAGCGGATCAGCGCCTTGCCCCAGCAACGTCAAAATCCAGTGTCCTCGCCAAGAGAACGGCACCGTCATAACTTTGACTTTATTCTTTTATTAGAACAACTTAGGATATTTTTATAACCATATGTTCTAGCCCTATAACCACCAATCTGGTGGTTCCTTCATATACTGCAAGCAACGATTCAGGCGGGTGCAGCAGTACATGGAGGTACGATGATTGTATTAATTGGCGGCGAAAAAGGCGGCAGTGGCAAAAGCTGCCTAGCGCAAAACTTAGCGGTGTATCTGCAAGTGGAATGCCGCCTTGGGCTTATGGTGGTGGACTGCGATCCTCAGCGCACCACCTCTAAGTGGATCCAATCTCGCAATGAAAATAGCGCTCTCACCAAGATCAATTGCGTGCAGATGTACGGCAAAATCCGCGACGATCTGCTCAGCCTTAATAACCATTACGAGTGCATCATCATTGATTGCGGTGGCCAAGACAGCGTTGCCCTGCGCGCGGCTTTATCGGTAGCCAACTTTGCGCTGCTGCCATTGCGCCCCAAACGCCGAGATCTCCAAACCCTAGAGCATGTGGATGATTTGATCAGCAACAGCCAGATGTTCAACCCCAACTTAGAATCCGCGTTTGTGCTAACGCAGTGCCCCTCTTTACCCAATCAAGTGAAGCGAATATTAGAAGCGCGAGATGTGTGCCAATCTTGGGGGTATCGGGTGCTAAAAGGACTAACTTACCAGCGAAATATCTACGATGACTCCGAAGAAGCTGGCTGCTCAGTGTTAGAATTAGAGCCCAAAGGCAAAGCCGCGAACGAACTGCGGCAGATCTTCAACGAACTCCTTCATCAAGAGAATCAACGGGCGATCGAGATAAGCTACGCCCACAGCGCCAAGCAACTGGAGCACGAGCAGTATGGCACTAGCCGATCTTATGCGTCCGTCAGCGAACGCTAAACCGCGCGCAAGCAGCGTCGACAGTTTCATCGACGGTGCCACCCTTTATGCCGCAGGCCAGCAGTTACCCCAGCTGACGTTGGTACGCTGCAAACCACAGAAACCGATGGTGCGGGCAGGCTTTACCTTAACCGCCGAGATCCGCCGCCAATTAATAGCGCAGGCGCAGCAACAACAGCTCAGCCGCTCCAAGTTAATTCGCACCTTAATCCACCACTTTGGTGGACTCTCGCCAGCGCAACAGCGCCGGCTGATCCAACAGCATCCGATCCGTTAAGGCTTAGGGGAAGCCACGGGGCCACTTGGGGAGGTGGTCCCGATTTTTTTGCCTTTAACGCCAAATCAAGCCGCATACCCACAATCGCAAGCCCGCTCAGAAAGCCGATAAAACAAAACCAACTTTATTAAAACGATTAACCCCTTCCAGCGTTAACCCAGCCATTAACCGTCTTAATGCCTAAAAACAGCCTCAGACTGCCAGTTCTGCTTTAGCCACAGAAGCCACTATGTTGTCAGACCTGTTACATTTGCGATTTGATAAAATATTCACTTTTCATGCAAACCACTACATCTAGTATCACCCAAGTATAAACACCCAAAAATGGTGGTTTAAAACGCTCGTTTATCTTGGCCAACATTGTTAAATCCACAAAATTGACTGTTGACGATCGAATGGCAGACTCGTAGGGTGGAGTTATAGGAGCATCATCTGACCTGTCTTTAAGGGAAGGACGCTGTAAGTCACGATGATATAGCGAAAACGTTGATTAGTCGGGCATTGTATTCGACCCATAAACAACACGTTTCGCGCAAGAAGGTATTCACATATTGTGAATAATCCTTCAAATCATGTGAGGGTACGGTTGCTGCCGTTAAACAACCGCACGTATCGCATTCTTACCAGCGAGAATGGGAGAACACGATGAGCTTCGATAACACCGTTTATGACATGGAACGCAGCAACGCCGCTGCAACGTCTACTACCGCTGAACCCGCTCTGGATTCATCCGCTATCGACGAGCAAGTTAAGCAGGACTTGGTTAAGAACATTGATGCCACTCAGATGTATCTGAGCGAAATTGGGTTCTCGCCACTGCTTACTGCTGAAGAAGAAGTCTACTTTGCCCGCCGCGTACACAAAGGCTGCGCAAAATCCCGTAACCGCATGATCGAAAGTAACCTGCGCTTGGTGGTTAAAATAGCGCGCCGCTATAACAACCGCGGCTTGGCCTTACTGGATATCATCGAAGAGGGCAATCTAGGGCTTATGCACGCCGTAGAGAAGTTCGATCCAGAACGCGGCTTCCGCTTCTCGACCTACGCCACTTGGTGGATCCGCCAAAACATCGAACGCGCAATCATGAACAGCACCCGCACGATTCGGTTGCCGATCCACGTGGTGAAAGAGCTTAACCTCTACATTCGTACCGCCCGCCAGCTGGCGCAAGACGTTGACCACGAGCCAACCATTGAAGAGATTGCCGACAAAGTAGGTAAGCCGGTTGAACAGGTTAGCAAGATCTTAAAGCTGAAAGAGAAAACCGCTTCGTTAGACTCGCCATTGGCCGGCGATGCCGACAAATCGATTGTTGATTTGGTGGCCGACGAAACCGAAGTCAGCAGCAAGGTTGAACAGGACGACATGAATCAATCGGTCAGCGAGCTGCTGTTATCACTAACCGACAAAGAGAAAGAGATCATTGCTCGCCGCTTTGGCCTGTTGGGTTACGAACCAATGACCTTAGAAAAGGTTGGCAACGAAATTGGCCTGACTCGGGAACGAGTACGCCAAATCCAAACCGCCGCACTTGGCAAGTTGCGCCAAAAACTGACCAGTGAAGGCTTATCTCCCGAAAGCCTGTTTAACCTGTGTTAGCTACAAACGCGCAGACACAAAAAAGCCCCAGCATGCTGGGGCTTTTTGATTGTTGTATTTCAACAATCAGAATTTCTTGGCAGCGTAGCCGGTTACCACGCTAACGCCCATCTCACGGCCAACCGCCGTCATCGGGTGTACCACCACTAAACCACGCACCTTTTTCTTCAGCGCGCCCATATCAGCCTGCTCTGCTTTGGTCAGTTCACGGCTAAAAGGCAGGTTTTTAATTTCAGCACCTTTTTTGCTTAACTGGCGCGTGCTGGTGGTTTTTACGCTGTTGATCCGTTTGGTCAACGCTGCAACTTCCTCGTTAAACTGATCGATGATCAGCTGGTCGTTGCGTTCATGCGCCGCTTGCAGCTTACGCTTTACGGTGCTCAAACGGTTGTTCAGTTGATGGAGTTCTTGTTTCAAGTTCATGCAGGACCTACAGCGTCAATCGCCACAAGGGCGACGAAAAATAATCATTTGGACTGGCCCTAGTGTATCACTCCTTGATGTGTTCGATGGCGCAAAATCGTTGTTTGCCCCACAAAAAAGCGGTGCCTAAGCACCGCGAGTAAAGCACGCTGACGGTTCCGCCTTAGTTGCTCATCATCAAGCTGCGCACCTCTTTCACCGGCGCACTGCCATAGCTGAGGAACTGCTGGTGAAACTGCTTCAACTGGAAATCTTCGCCCTGCTGCTGTTTTAACGCTTCGCGTAAATCGTAAATTTCACGGAAACCAGAATAGTACGAGGTCAGCTGCACTTGGCTTAAAGTGGCTCGGCGCCATTTTTGCGATGCTTCGGTTTGCTGCTGGAACGCCTGATTAACCAGCAGATCCATGCCTTGCTCTTCCGTCATGCCGCGCACCTGAATGCCGTAATCCAAAATGGTGTTACAAATCACCCGCAGGTTCCATTTCCAGTACATCAGCCACAATTCGGGTTCAAAATCACCGTAACCCTGCTCGAGCATCATCCGTTCGGCGTACACGGCCCAGCCTTCGACCATGGCACCGTTACCAAACAGGCTTTTAACCAGCGACGATGACTCATTATTGGAGTACACCAGCTGCGCATAATGCCCCGGAATGGCTTCGTGAATGTTCAAGATCTGCAACACCCAGTGGTTGTATTCTCGCAGGTAGCTTTCCGCTTCTTCCGCGCCCATGTTATCCAGCGGGGTAACGTTGTAATAGGTGTTGCCGCCATTATCGTACGGCCCTGGCGCAGAGATACTGGCCCCAGCAAAGCCGCGCATGTAGGCCGGAGTTTCTCGCACCACCAAAGGTTTGGTTGGATCCAAGGTAAGCAGATCGTGTTGATTCACAAACTGCACCAGCTCTGGGATCTGCTGGCGAACTTCGCTAACAAAGTTCTCGCGCTCAACGTGCGCGGCCGACAGCTTATCGATCAATTGCCGTACCGCCAGCAACTTATCGGTTGGCATCGGCTTGCTGAAGTACTTGCTCCACAGCTGTTCGGTAATTTTTACCATCTGCTGCTGGGCTTTATCTTTGTCTTGCACCGCGCGTTGATACAACTGCTTGGCGCTCATGCCCGCCTGAATGTCTAAGGCAAACTTCTCTTCGTACAGCGTTTCGCCGATACGGAACGACCGCCCTGGTGTGGTTTCCATCTGCTGTAAGCGTTGCTCTAGGTGGGCAATGTAGCTGCTGATGGCTTGACGCGAGGCCAAGAAGCGCTGTTCGAAGTTCGCTTTATCATCAAAGCTGAGATCGGAAGCTTTGGCACGGGCCAACAGTTCTGGGCTGAACAGCTGCAACGAACCTTGGTTTTGCAAGATCCCAAGCTCGGTGTGCTCTTTGGTTGGGTTGGTTAAGTTGGTTCGGGCAATCGCATAGTATTGCGGTACGTTTTGCATCCGCTGTAATACCGCTTGCAGCACTTGCTCTTCGCTGCCCCATTGCTCTGACAACACTCGACCAAAGACCCCGCCAACGTTGTACTGCGAAGGGTTCCACTGCCAGCTTTTAAAACGGCGGATCTCCCACTCAAAGGAATCAACCAGATTCAGTAACAGCGTTTGATCGGTTTGGGTGGCGGCTGGCAGCTGCGCCTTGGGTACCGCTTGCAACTGCGCGCGCCACTTAGCGACAAACGCAAGGGTTGCTTGGCGCTCGGCCTCGTTGGGCAACGACAGCATTGGCGCAAATTCATACTTGCCTTGATACACCGCCCACTCTGGGGCTATCTGCCACAACTCATCAATAAACTGCTGGCTAAGCTGATTAAACTGCTGCGCCTGACAAGCCTGATCGCAAACCACTGCGGCCGCTTGTTGTGCTGGCTGCGATTGGCAGCCCCCCAATAGCGCCAAAGACAACGCCAGAACCACTCCGGTAGGTTTCATTCCTTGCTCCGTGGAATTTCATTAAGTGACCGGATTGTATCGGTTATCTAACAACTTGTTGAGCCAACTAGGCGCGTTTGCTGCGGGAGAATGTAACCCGTTGTAACAGTTGCCGTGGTTTCCGCCACCACAACAGCAGCACAAAGGCGCTGAAATACAGCGCAGGTTCAAGGTTGCCGGATTTCACCGACCACCAAAAATGGATTGGCCCAAGCAGCGCCACCGCATACACCCCGCGATGCAGCTTCTGCCAGCTACGGCCTAACTTGCGTTGCATCACCATCGGCGAGGTAATGGCCAGTGCCAGTAAGATCAGCAGCGCCACCATGCCCACTAAAATGTAGGGACGCTTAATGGTTTCACTCAGCAATAACGGCCAATCAAACAGCAGGTCAAAGGCGAGGAAGGCCGCGACGTGCAACAGCGCATACACAAAGCTCCAAAGCCCAATCAGCCGCCGTACCCGCACCAACCAGCCTTGCCTATACCGTTTCGCTAAGGGCGAGATCAGTAGAGTGATGGCAAGGGTATGCAAAATGCCCATGCCCAAAAAGTGAATAATGTACTGCACCGGATCGCCACCAAGGTTGCCCAGCTCAATCTGCAGATACAGCCACAGCAACGGCAAGGCGCAGCCCAGATGCAACAGCCCCTTGGTTAACCACACTTTGTGTTTGAGTGTTAATACCACTGGCGCAGATCCATCCCTTGATAAAGCGAGGCCACTTGATCGCCGTACCCATTAAAGGGTTCGGTCGGGATCCGTTTGGCCGACAGCAAACCGCCGCTGCCGATCCGCCGCTCTGTGGCTTGCGACCAACGAGGGTGGCTTACCGCCGGATTGACGTTGGCAAAGAAGCCATATTCATGATCCGCCAATTGAGTCCAAGTGGTTGGCGGCATCTTCTCTACCAAGCGAATTTTAACGATCGATTTGATGCTCTTAAAACCGTACTTCCATGGCACCACCAAGCGAATTGGTGCCCCATTTTGGGGCGCCAGTGTTTTGCCATACAAGCCCAAACTGATCAGGGTAAGATCGTTCATCGCCTCATCAAGACGCAGCCCTTCAACGTAAGGGTAATTAATGCCACCGCCAGTAAAACGACTGCGCTGCCCCGGCATCTGTTCTGGATCGTACAGGGTCTCAAACGCCACGTACTTGGCTTTACTGTTGGGTTTGGCTTGCTCAATCAGCCGCGCCAAAGGGATCCCCAACCACGGCACCACCATCGACCACGCCTCAACGCAGCGTAAGCGATAAATGCGCTCTTCTAACGGAAAGCTGTCCAAAATATTGGCCACACTCCACACCTTAGGGTTTTCAACTTCCCCTTCGATACTGAGTTGCCACGGATCGGTGATCAGCCCTTGGGCGTTTTCACTGGGATCCGTTTTCGCGGTACCAAACTCATAAAAGTTGTTATGGGTTAGTATTTTGTCTTCAGGCGTAAGCGGATCGGTAATGCCATAACGCAAGGTTTGGCTAAAGCTCAGTGGCTGGCGCGGGGCGGTGGCTGGAGCGGATTTGCCAAACCAATCCGAGAGCCCCGCTTGCACTCCCATTGGCACGCTGGCGCCAATGGCGGACAGGCCCAAGGCTTTGATGATATTGCGTCGTTGCTGAAACACCGATTCCGGAGTGACCTCACTCCGTTGAAGCTGCCACTGGGGGGATTTTTTCATGGGCGGTTCCTTACCTTACAAACTGAGGTGGCGACCGCAGGCATCGCCATTGATATTCCATTAGAAAGGGGCTTGCCGTGTTTTATTGCAGGTGGGAATGGCCTGACCACTCCTGCGTTAATTATTGCGATACTAGCGCGAGGCTGTCACTGTGCCGCAACCATGGCACCGCAGCCATCATCACCGCAACTGACTACCCTTAGGCTAGCGATGGCGTTAACGCCATGCAACCAAATGCGAACTGCGGCGGTCTGATAAGCTGATGCACGCTGACAAGCAACCATTCTCACCTACTGACACAAGGAGTGTCTCAACCGTGGCAAGGACGTTACGCCATTGGTTAGGGCTGTTATGCACTCTAACTTTATTACTTACGCCGCCAAGCGTAAGTGCCGCCTCTATTGAGCAGCAACGTGCGTGGTACGCCCAAGCGCGGGAAGCACTGCGAATGGGCAACCATAATTCTTACTTTAAATATCGGCGTAAGCTGGATGAGTACCCACTCAGCCCCTATTTGGATTACCACTTTCGCCGCAGCCAATTAAGCAAACTCAGCGCCCAACAAGCGATTGAAGTGCTGCAAGAGCTAGCCAGTACCCCGCTGTACCACCAATTTAAGCTCAGCTATTTAAGCGATCGCGGCAAACGCCGTCGCTGGCAGGATTTTCTCACCGTCAGCCCCGAGCCGCCAAAATCAGAGCGACTGCAGTGTTATTACTACCGCGCACGGTTAAGCCAAAAACAAACCGGCGAAGCCTACGCCGGGGCCAATCAGCTGTGGCTGCACGGCAAAAGCCGCGACAAAGCCTGCGATCCGCTGTTTAGCCAATGGCAGCAAGCAGGGCAACGCAGCCAATCGTTGATCTGGCAGCGCATGTTGCTGGCCTACGATGCGCGCCAATACAGCTTGCTGCGTTACCTAAATAGCTTGCTCAACCAATCCTATCGTCAGCAGGGGGATCTGCTTACCCGGCTGTACAAACACCCGCAAGAGTTGCGGCTGCGCCCCGCGTTAGCCAACACCGAAGCAGGTCAGCAAATTGTGCTGCGTTCCCTGAAAAAATTAGCTCGCAGCAAACCTCAAAGCGCTTGGCGACAATGGCAAAAATGGCAGCCTCATTTAAGCGACGACAATCGCCGCAGCAGCGCCCGCACCCAGCTGTATCGCAGCTTGCTAGACAACTACTGGACCCCATCCCATACGGCGGTGTTAGCGCAATATGGCACCGACAAACTGAAACAACAGCGGCTCCGGCAAACCATCTTTAGCAGCGATTGGGACAGCACCGACTATTGGTTAAACCAGCTATCAGAGAAAGCCAAAAACAACAGCGAATGGCTGTTCTGGCGCGGCTATGTTGCCCTGCACCATCACGGCGTACAAACCGCAACGGCGATCTGGCGACCGCTGGCACAACGGCGCAACTACTACGGCTTTATGGCAGCCCAGCAGCTGGGACAAAACTACGCCATGCAGCGACAACTGCCAGCCTTTAAACGCAGCGATAACGATGCCGTGCGGCAGCACCCTGCGTTCGCTCGCATCCAAGAGTTGATGGCATTGAATAAACATCACGACGCCAAACAAGAGCAGCGCTGGTTGCTGAAACGATTATCGCAACCAGAGCAAGCCGCGCTGCTGGCGATCACCCACGACAAACAGTGGCACTTTCTGACCGTAGCGGGCACCATTCAAACCAAAATGTGGAACGCACTGGATTGGCGCTTTCCCACCGCCTACGGCGAGCACTTTCTGAAGTTTGCCGAACTGCGCCATTTAGACATGGCTTTACTGCAAGCGGTTGCTCGACGAGAAAGTGCGCTCTACCCCGCCGCCAAATCGTCTGCCAACGCCCACGGTTTGATGCAGTTGCTGCCCACCACGGCCAAAGCCACCGCCAAAAAGATTGGCGTGCCCTATCGCAAGGTGAAGGATCTCTACCAACCCAAGCGCAACATTCAGCTGGGCTCGGCCTATTATCGGCAGCTGTATCACCAATATGGTCAAAACCGGCTGCTGGCCAGTGCCGCCTATAATGCCGGCCCTCATCGCGTCAAACAGTGGCTGAAACGCTCCCAAGGCAACCTGACTGCCGCGCAGTTTGTGGCGACCATTCCGTATAAAGAAACCCGAGAATATGTCGAGGCGATCTTGAGCTATCAGCTGATCTACGCCACCTTAGATCAACGCACCATACCGCTGATGACCGACAGCGAACGAAATCGGCGCTACTAAGCCGTTTGGTTACGGATAACCAGTACAAATGACCACAAGGGATTGAACATGGATGGGCAAATCGCACCGGTATTGCGCCAGTTAGAGCAGGTGCTGCTGGACAAACCCCACGAGCTGAAACTCGCGCTCGCGTGCCTCTTGGCGGGCGGGCATCTGTTGCTAGAAGATCTGCCGGGCATGGGCAAAACCACCCTTTCTACCGCTCTGGCGAAAACCTTAGGGTTAAGCCATCAGCGGGTGCAATTTACCGCCGATATGCTGCCCGCGGATCTGGTTGGGGTGAACATCTTCGAGCCCAAGCAACAACAGTTTGAGTTTCACCCTGGGCCGGTTTTCCATCAAATTTTACTGGCCGATGAGATCAACCGCGCCAGCCCCAAAACCCAAAGTGCGTTACTTGAAGCCATGGCCGAGCAACAAGTCAGCATCGACGGTACCACCCACCCGTTGCCCCAACCCTTTTTTGTGATTGCCACCCAAAACCCGCAAGAACAATCCGGCACCTTCCCGTTGCCGGAATCGCAGCTGGATCGCTTTATGATGCGCCTGAGCTTGGGCTACCCCGGTTTGGCCGCGGAAAAACAGCTGCTGCAAGGCAACCACTTAGCCGATCAACTGCACCAGCTCAGCCCCAAGTTAACCCTTGACGGGCTGCTCGATCTGCAACAGCAATGCCGCCGCGTTGGGGCGACCGATGCCGTGCTGGATTATCTGCTGGCGCTGGTGCACTACTCACGTCGTAGCGACAGCCAATCGGCGCCACTCTCTCCCCGAGCCAGCCGCGCCTTACTGGCCGCCGCCAAAGCGTGGGCCTTGATCTCCGGCCGCAGTTACGTGGTCCCCGACGACATTCAAGCGGTGTTCAGCGCCGTGAGTGAACACCGACTCAGAGCCGGATTTCGCAGCGATGGCACCGTCTACGCCCAGCAGATTTTAGCGGCGGTAAACCCCATCCAATGAGCGAATTTTGGCAACAGCGCTGGCGTCGATGGCTGCAAAATCGCCTGCCCGCCAGCCGCGAACAAACCCTAAGCCACCGCAGCATCTTTATCTTGCCCAGCGGCGCTGGCATTGCCTATCTGCTGATGTGCTTAGTGCTGTTCGTGCTGGGCACCAACTACCAAAACAACCTGATCTTAGCGCTGACCTTTTTGCTGTTAAGTGTGTTCCATACCAGCTTATTAATGGCGTTTCGTAATCTCACCGGGCTGCAACTCAGTGCCGGCGCCAGCCAAGGCTGCCATCAACAGCAGTACGCCATTTTTAGCGTTAGCCTGAGCGCCAATCGCCCTCGTCATCACCTGCGGCTGCGGTTTGCCAAGGGCGAACAACAGGTGGTGGATGTGGCACCGGATCAGCCCAGCTTGTGTGACATGCAGCAATTAGCACAGCGCCGCGGCTTACTGAACCCCGGCCGGATCTGGATAGAAAGCCGTTACCCTTTGGGTTTATGTCGCGCTTGGTCGGTGCAGGATTTAGCGTTGTCGGCCACCATCTGGCCGCAAGCCATCCCCGGCCCAACCGGCTTTGACAACAGCGGCGATGACGATCAAGACAACCCGGAGAAATACCGTTCGGGTTTAGACGACTTTCATGGCCTCGAACGCTGGCAACCCGGCGACAGCCAAAGCCGAGTGGCGTGGAAACAAGTGGCTCAATCGGGCACTTGGCAGATAAAACAATTTATCGAGCCCGTTGCCACCCCGCGGCTGTTAACGCTGGCCCCCCAAATCGAACTCGAACAGGGGTTATCCCACCTGACCGACAAACTGTTGCAACTAGAGCAACAACAACACCCCTACGCCCTGCAACTGGGGGAGCTGCAGTTTGATGCCAGCCTTGGCACCAGCCACCTGCAACGCTGCTTAGACGCGCTGGCGTTATATCGGGTAACACCATGATCGGCATCAACCGAACCACCCAAGGTTGGATGCTGTTGGCGCAGATCGCGATCATCTTGCCGCTGGTTGGCCAAGCCAGCCACTGGACCCTTGCCATTGTTGGCTTATGTCTGTTGTGGCGGTTGGGGATCTTCTACGCTCGCTGGTCACGACCGCCGCGCTGGTTACTGAATGTGCTTGGGATCGGTGCCGCCATCGCGCTGTTAAGCCAAGTGCTCAGCACCGGCACCATGATCACCCTTATCAATCTGTTGCTGCTGGGCTACTCGCTAAAAAGCATTGAAGCCCGCGATGGCAAAGATCTGATGGTGGTGGTGCTGACGGGTTACTTCCTGATTGGTCTGCACCTGCTCGACCGCTTTGGCCCGGAAATGGGGCTGCAACTGCTGTTAATGGTGGCGCTCAACAGTGCCAGTATGATCAGCAACTATCGGCTGCAACCGCCTAAACAAACGCTGCTGTTATCGCTTAAAGTCGTTGTGGCCAGCCTGCCGTTGGCGTTGGTGCTGTTTGCACTGATCCCACGATTACCGCCGATGTGGCAGATCCAAAACAGCAGCATCGCCCGCACCGGCCTGGCGGATTCGATGGCGTTGGGTGACATCGCCCAATTAACCCGATCCGATGAGCTGGTGATGCGAGCCAGTTTTGATGAGCCGGTGCCGCCGCCGGCGCAGCTGTATTGGCGGGCATTGGTGCTGGATCATTACGATGGCCAGCGCTGGCGCAGCCAAGCCGACACCTCGTTTCAGCCTCGGTTTGCGGCCACACCGCTGCCCCCCTACCGCCACTATGAACTGCACGTTGAAGCCAATAATCAGCGCTGGTTAGCGGTGCTGGCTGGCAGTGTCAGTAACAGCAATAAAGTGCAGCCCCAGCCCGAACAACGCCTCGGTTGGGTAACCCCCTTGGCCAGCCGCACTCGTTTAACCTTGCAGCAGGGGCAGCTGCCCGCGCTGCCACAGCTCACCGCAGCAGCACGCAGAAAAAACCTGCAACTGCCCGCCAGCGGTAATGACCAAGCGCGGCAATGGGCAACGCAGCTGGCGGCGCAGCACCCCAATAGCGGCGAGCGGCTGCAAGCGTTGTTACGCCATTTTCGCCAACAGCCGTTTCGTTACACCCTGAAACCGCCACCGCTGGGGCGCGATCAGATCGATGATTTTCTCTTTACCAACCAAGCGGGATTTTGCGGCCACTATGCCTCGGCCACGGTCTTTTTAGCCCGAGCTTCAGGCATTCCAGCCCGAGTGGTGACCGGTTATCAAGGGGGCGAATTAAACGCCAGTAACCGCTTTGTGTCGGTGTATCAATACAACGCCCATGCGTGGGTTGAATACTGGCAAGCGGATCAGGGTTGGGTGCGACTGGATCCAACCGCAGCGGTTGCCCCAGAACGGGTTGAGCAAGGCGCCGAAGCCGCCTTTGGCGACCAAGCGGAATTTTTGGCCGGTGGCGGCCTGTTTACGTGGCGCAATAACAAACTGCTGTGGCAACTGCGGGGGATGATGGCGCAGCTGGATTACCACTGGAGTCGTTACATCATCGGCTTTGATAACGACCGGCAATTGCAGTTATGGCAGCGTTGGCTGGGGGGCTTTCAGTGGTGGAAAGTGGCGACCATTTTAGCCATTACCTTACTGTTGGTTGGCTTAACGCAATCGGGCTTATTACAACGGCAACCGCGTCCCAGCAAAGCGGTGCGCCTGTACCAAAGCGCCCAACAGCGGCTGCAACGCTGGCAACTGCAACGCCAGCCACATGAGGCACCGCTGGCACACCTGCAGCGACTTGAAAGGCACTCGGCGCAGCTGCATCAACTTTACCAACCGCTGTGCCATGCCTTTATCCAGTTGCAGTACGATCCCCACCACACGCACGCGCAATTGGCGCAGCTGCAACAACACCATCGCCACTTTATGGCGAAGAGTCGGCTGCTGTCGGCTCCGGAACTCCCGGCTGCAACCGCTGCCGAATCGTCTCCCGCTCGCTAGATTCCGCCAATACCCGCTTATAAATAATGTAAAAACGGTAGATGTTGGCCACGTAGTTGATCGGCTCTGCGCCCACTTCGGCGGCCACGATGTCTTCCACGTTGTTAAACCATGCGTTGCCGTCTAACCCACGTTGAATCGCCTTGCGCCGTAATCGATTGATGCGGTTGGGGCCAGCGTTATAAGCCGCCATCGAGAAAATGGTGCGGTTAAAATCAGACAGGCTGTCGTCAGCAAAGTACTGCTGCCGCAACAACGCTAAGTACTTGGTTCCGGCGTGGATGTTGTTTTCCAACCGCTCAATGTGGCGAATGTTGATTTTCTTATCTCGGGCGGTGGCGGGCATCACCTGCATGATCCCCACAGCCCCCACACTGCTGCGGGCATTCACGTCAAAGCGCGATTCTTGATAGGCAAACGACATCAACAACACCCAATCAAACTGGTACTGACTGGCGTATTTTTGAAACAGCGGGATCAGTTGCTCCGCCTTACTGAACGCGCTTTGCTCTAACGCCGGTTTCACCCAACGATCGGTCTTCAAAAATCGATTCACTAAGAGATTAAGCGCCTTACTGCCCTGCGCCGACTCGCTGACAAAGCCATTAAGCAGCGCCATTAGCTGTGGGCTGTGTTGGCGTAAACCGTAAGCGATTTCGCCATCGCTGCGTAACACGATGTCATCGTGGGCGTTCATCTGCGGCAACGATTTACGCCACGGCCAGGTTTTATGTGCATCAACCACGGTGGCGGGGTAATAACCTTGCGCCACCATCTGCATCAGATCCTCATCCTCTAAGCGCGGATCCGCGAGTTGAATCGTCGCTGGCGCATAGCCCCGTTGCACCAAGCGTTGATTCAAGCTCACTAGGCTGTCGTAGTAACTGGACTCGCGCCGCACCACCACTTGTTTGCCGCTCAAATGGGTCCAGCTGTTGGGCGCCGTTTGTTTGGGCCCGCTGATCCACAGCTCTTTTACCCCGCGGCTAACGGGATCGGAAAAATCAATTTGGGTCAATCGCGATGGGGTAATGGTCAGGTTGGCAAAGATCAGATCGCCGTGGCCATTGCGTAGGTGCTCCAACAGTTGATCTCGGCGCACGGGGATCACTGTCACTTTTAACCGTGTGGCGGCTTGGCCTAAGGTACGGCGGGCGTATTGTTCAAACAGCTGGGTAAGGTGGTAGGTGATGCCGTTGGGCTGGCCGCGATCGATGTAATACCACCCCAGCGTAAAGGTGGTCAGTACGCGAATTTCACCGCGCGCCACCATCTCATCCAGATCGCCGCCAGAAGGTTGGGCCATCACCGGCCACACATCGTCTAAGGGGGCATCCAGCAGTGAACCAGCCACCGCAGAAGTGCTGGCAAAAGCCCCCACGCTGCAACCAATCAACAACAAGCCACACAGCCACTGCAGCCAGCGGCAGCTCATTGCCCTTTGCGGTGCGCTGGATAGATACAGCATCCAGTAAGATACCTGCCACTTTGGCTGCTCAGAATCACTTCAGTTTAGTCGCAATTGGCATGATCCTAATCGCCAACCGAACGATAGCAGCCTACACCCGACTGGCCTCTACGTTGTGGGTGGCGCCAACAGCAAAACGCCCCGCGAATGCAGGGCGTTGTTGGTGCAACGAAAACTTACGCTTCGCTACTGACGGCTTCGTATTCCTCTTGCCAGAAGAATTTCTCCTCGCCAAAGGCCGGTTTGAGATCGTCCAGCCAGTGTGCGCTTTCGTCGTACTGGGCAAAGAACGGGCGCTGCACCCAATCTGAATTACGCGCTTGAATAAAGCGCAGCACAAACACCTTCTCACCGTTGATTTCGGTGATCCCCTGCACTTCAACTTTACCTGGGCCAGCGCTCATGCTTGGGCCACGAGCGGTGCGAGCCAAGCCGGATACCCGCTGAATGGCATCGCGGTAGATCTCGTAAGCCTTATACAGCGGCACTTCAAAGTAGCGCTTCGGGCCCGTATCGCGTTCCACAAACATGTAGTACGGGATCAAGCCAAGTTGCACCTGCTTCTGCCACATCTTCACCCAGTCATCGGCGTTATCGTTGATGTTGGCCAGCAACGGTGCCTGACAACGAATGTTGGCGCCGGTGGCACGAATACGGCGTACCGCTTCTTCAAAGATGGGGGTTTCCATCTCTTGCCAATGGTTCAAGTGCGCCATGATCGACACGTGCTTGCCGGATTGCACTAAACGGCGGAACAGATCCAGCAATTCATCGGCGTCGTCGTCGGTCACAAAGCGGTATGGCCAGAAGGTCAGTGCCTTGGTGCCAAAACGAACGGTTTTGATGTGCTCGTGGGCTTCGGAGTCGATCAGCGGCTCGACGTACTCGGCGATCTTCTTCGTCCGCATGACCATTGGATCCCCGCCGGTCATCAGCAGATCCGAGGCTTCAGGGTGCGCCGCTAAGTAGCGGTGTAAGGTATCGGCGTCGTTAGAGTTAAAACGCATCGACTTACCAACAAACTGCGCCCAACGGAAACAGAAAGTACAGTAACTGTGGCAGTACTGCCCCTGAGCCGGGAAGAACAACACGGTTTCAGCGTACTTATGCTGCATCCCTGGCAGTTTTTCGCCGTCCAATTCCGGTACGTTCAGGCTCATCTGCCCTGCTGGGTGCGGGTTCATCTCGCCACGCAGTTCGCCACCTAGCTGGAACACCTGTTCTGCCGTTGGCTCGGTCTTCAGCAGCTCGGCCATGCGCTCAAACGCTTCTGGCGCCAACATGCCGCGTTGTGGGAACGACAGCTGAAAGATCGGATCTTGCGGGATGTTATCCCAGTTGATCAGATCGTTGGCCACATACTCGTTCACTCGGAACGGCAGCACACTGGCCACCACTTTCATGTCGAATTGCAGTTCCTGAGGCAGGCGTTTAACCAGTTCTATTTTATGCAACTGCCGCTGTTGATAAACCTGAAAACGGCGTTTGGGAAAAATCTGCAACTGAGCCAGATCCTGAGGAATGTTCATCGGGACTACCTTTATTTCGCTGTGTACGCTGAGCTAAGAACCACGAGTTCTCGCAAAATGGTCGCAAATGTTACCAGTTTCATCGCAAATTTGTATCGCCAACACCAAATGACACCCAAATTGACGCCTGCCGCGCCCCGAATGAGCATCATTCAATCGATTATTCCTGTTTCGCAGTGCCTTCGCCGCCGCCAACTAAAACAAACAATGATAGACTGGCGCTTTTCATTGCGCTTTTTCTGAGACTCTATGCGGCCTGATCAAACCCTGTTGTGGCACGACTACGAAACGTGGGGTGCCAACCCTTCCAGCGATAAGCCAGCCCAGTTTGCGGCAATTCGTACCGATTTGGACTTAAACCCCATCGGCGAACCGGTTGAATATTACTGCCAACTGCCCCTTGATTATCTGCCCAGTCCAGAAGCGATCTTTGTTACCGGCATAACCCCGCAAAAGGCCAACCGCTTAGGCATGGTTGAAGCGGAATTCATCGATAAAGTGCACCAACAGATGGCCCAGCCCGGCACCTGCACCGTTGGCTACAACTCCATTCGCTTTGACGATGAAGTCACCCGCTACAGTCTGTACCGCAACTTCTTTGACCCTTATGGCCGCGAATGGCAAAACGGCAACAGCCGCTGGGATATTATTGATTTGGTGCGCGCTTGCTATGCCCTACGCCCAGAAGGCATTGAATGGCCCGAGCGCGAACCCGGCGTGCCGAGTTTTAAGTTAGAACACCTCACCGTGGCCAATGGTTTAGCCCACGAGAACGCCCACGATGCGGTGTCTGACGTCAAAGCCACCATCGCCATGGCCAAGTTGATCAAAGAAAAACAGCCACGGCTGTACCAGCACTATTTTAAGCTGCGCAAAAAGCAAGCGGTGTCTCCACAGATAGACATTCTCAAGCTGAAGCCACTGCTGCACATCAGCTCACGTTTTCCTGCCCGTAACGGCTGTGCCTCGTTGGTGTTGCCGATGGCATGGCACCCAAGCAACAAAAACGCGGCGATTTGCGTGGATATGCGCTTGGATCCCACGCCACTGATTGAGTGGGATGTGGCCACCTTAAAAGCCAAGCTCTACCAAAAGGCCAGCGAGCGGGGCGAAGGCGAGCTGCGCGTACCGGTTAAGTTGCTGCACCTGAACAAAAGCCCGTTTGTGGCCCCGGCCAGCAGCCTAGAAGACGCCAACGCCGAGCGGCTTGATATCGACAAAGCCCAGTGTCGCGAGCACTTCAAGCTGCTGCGCCAGCATCATCAATTGATCCGTGAAAAGCTGCATCAGTTGTATGACGATTCCGGCCCAGACCAAAGCCACAAGCCCGTGGATCAACAATTGTATGGTGGTTTCTTCAGCGATGCCGATCGAGCGCAGATGGAACTGATCCGCACCACTGCGGCGGAAAACCTCGCTGCCATCAACCCGCAGTTTGATGATCCGCGCTTAGAGCCGCTGTTTTTCCTCTACCGAGGTCGTAACTTTCCTTACACCTTGTCGGAGGCGGAGCAACATAAGTGGCATCAGCACTGCAAACAACAGCTGGATAACCCAGAATATCTATATCAATTAGAACAGTTGTTCGCCAAGCATGGCGAAGATGACACCAAAATGCGGTTATTAACTGCGCTAGGGCATTATCTGCAGAGCTTGTAGAGGATCCAGTCGTGACCGGCCGCACACTTTTGCGATTCACAAAAACCTACACTAGCGATAGGTTTCGATTCGGAAATACCAGATGAAAGACAATTACCAAGCAATACTAGCAGCCATGCCTCAGCCGTTAGCGCAATCGTTAAGCCAACGATTAAGCCAACCTTTTGCGGGCCACTTCAGTGCTGCAGAACGCCAGCAGCTAGAGCAAGACAGTGGTTTGGTCGGCCACGACTTGTTATTGGCCCTGTTGCCATTGGCCGCAGACTTCGCGTTTGCGCCAGTATCCAACTTCCACGTTGGTGCCATCGCCGTCGGGGCGTCTGGCGCACTGTACTTCGGCGCCAACATGGAACTGCCTGAACAAACCCTATTCCACAGTGTGCATGGCGAACAATCCGCCATCAGCCACGCGTGGCTATCCGGTGAGTCGAGCATCAGCGACATTGTGGTAAATGCCTCTCCTTGTGGTCACTGCCGTCAGTTTATGAATGAGCTAACCACGCTTAAAGAACTGCAGATCACCTTACCAAGCGAAGGCAGCAAAGGGTTATCCCATTACCTGCCATACGCTTTCGGCCCTAAAAACTTAGGCATCGAATTTGGTTTGATGAGCGCCCCAGCCCATCAACTGGAGCTAGACAACAGCGATGAGCTGGCGCAGTTAGCTTTGCAACACGCCAGCGCCAGTTACGCGCCGTACTCTAACAGCCCATCGGCGGTTGTATTGGAAACCGCTGATGGCCGCCGTTTCTGTGGTCGCTACGCTGAAAATGCCGCGTTCAACCCAAGCTTGCCACCAATGCAGATGGCCCTAAACGCCTTGGCACTGCAAAAAGTGGAGTTTGCCGAGATCCGCCGTGCCATGCTGTTGGAAGTTGAAGCCAGCGACATCAGCCAAGTGCGTGCCAGCAAATCGGCTTTGGCCGCCGTGTGTAATATTGAACTGGAGGTCGTGTTTGGCCACCAAGCATAATGCCCAGCGCCAACGGCGCCACGCTTGGTTTCGTTTGAAACAAAGCCGCTAACCAAAAGCCACCGATTCGGTGGCTTTTTTGTTGCCCATAATCACCGCTGCAATTGTTGCCATACAGCAACAGTGATTTACTGATTGGCTAAATTATCATCTTGTTTGTCACGTCGTATCATCGACTCTTCACTTTACCGAGGAGACGATCATGGCCGGAGGATTTAGCCGCGATGGCGCGGTGCAACAGCAGATCGACGCATCCATAGCCGACGCTATCGCCATTGCCAATCGGCAACTGCCCAAACACAACCGCTGCAGCGCCAAGACGTGCATTGAATGCGATCACCCCATCCCACTGGCACGACAACAAGCCTTGCCCGGGGTGCAACGCTGTGTCGAGTGCCAACAGCAGCACGATGCCCAGCAGCGGTTACAGCACAGCTTTAATCGCCGTGGCAGCAAAGACAGTCAGCTGCGCTAACAACACCGGCAGCCACCGCTTTGGCAACCGCAATCACCGAGCAAGCCCATCTCGGCAGCGGCTCAGTTCAAGCGCGACTTCAGCGACGAGGTATCCCAGCGATTGCCGCCCAACGTTTGCACCTCGGCGTAAAACTGATCCACCAGCGCCGTTAACGGCAGCTGCGCACCATTGCGGCGGGCTTCGGTTAACGCGATGTCCAGATCTTTACGCATCCAATCCACCGCGAAGCCAAAATCAAACTCACCCTTAAGCATGGTGGCGCTGCGATTTTCCATCTGCCACGACTGCGCTGCCCCTTTGCTGATCACATCAAACACTTTGTCGCCATCAAGCCCGGCCTTTTGGGCAAAATGCACGCCTTCCGCTAAGCCTTGCACCACTCCGGCAATGCAGATCTGGTTCACCATCTTAGTCAGCTGACCGCTGCCTGACGGGCCCATCAACACCACACTGCGCGCAAAGGCGTCCATCACTGGCTGAGTTTGAGCAAACTGGCGCTCATCGCCACCGCACATCACCGTAAGCACCCCGTTTTCGGCTCCCGCTTGACCGCCGGATACTGGTGCATCGATAAAGCCGATGCTGGCATTGGCTGCGATCTGCGCCATCTCGCGAGCAACATCGGCTGAAGCCGTGGTGTGATCCACTAAGATCGAACCGGGTTTCATGGTGGCAAAGGCGCCTTGCTCACCCTGCAACACCGAGCGCAGATCGTCATCGTTACCCACACACACAAACACCATTTCTGCGCCGTCCGCCGCTTCTGCTGGGGTAGCGGCGCTGCTGCCACCATATTGTGCAACCCACTGCTGCGCTTTGCTGTTGGTGCGGTTGTATACCCGCACTTGATGGCCTGCATTGTGAAGATGCCCCGCCATGGGATACCCCATCACGCCCAATCCGATAAAGGCTACCTGTGCCATTGCTGTGATCCTTGCGATTGAAAATTAGCGCCATTGTGGGGCAAAGCACGGGCCCTTAGCAATCCGGCTGATGCGAACGCTGGATGACCGTAAGCCAATAAAAACGGCGCCATGCTGGGCGCCGTGGGTTCTCAGTAAGATGATTGATCAATCCACAGTCCAGTGGATTTCGGTGGCCGCTAACGAAACCAAGCGTTGCTGCGCGATACTGCCGCCGTCATGACGCCACACCTCAATAAGCAAGTGTTCTTGCCCTGCCGCTACCGCCACTTGGGCTGAAAATTTGCCGTTATTGGTCATGCCGCCACTTAATCGTTGCTGGTAGTTAGGCAGATAGCTACCCCCTTGTTCGCGATAGTCGCTGTAGAGCGCAACAAATGCGGAGCCACTGTTGCCAATGTCAACACTAACGGCGACTTCGGCGGCACTGCTGAAATCCATCTCGAGGGCTGCCACCAGATCACTGGTGGTGATCGGCGCGGCCGGCGTGGCCACCGGTGGCGTTGTGCTTGGTGGTGGGGTTGGTGCCGTGGTGGTCACTGGCGCGGCTGTTGCAGGTGCTGCAGCGCTGCTATCAGCGCCGCCACCTCCGCCGCCACAGCTGCACAAACCAAGGAGGATTACTGGAAGAATGAATGGTTTCATGGGGCTGTCCTCATCAATGGTTGCGGTTATTCAAACAGGTGCTGCGTTTGCGCGTTCGGGCGTTGGTGCCAATCTTGGTACTGGCCACCGTCATACAACAGGTATTGCTCTAGCTGCGGGTAGGCTTGCAGCAGATCTTCTTGCTCTGCGGGATAATCCCAACGGTGGTTAAACTCCAACGCCCACGGCAGGTTGTTGCTGTTGCGGTAGTAGCGGCCGCTCGCAGGGTTACTGCTGTCTTGTTCCATGCCAAAGTAGCGATCACTGGCCAGCGGCGTTGGCGGATAGTCCGCCATGTGGATCTCAAGATCACGCCCGGGAATATGGTCGAAACCGCCTCGCTCTTTGCCCGGCGTAGCGAAAATGAAGGGATCAAATGGCGCCGCGGGCATGTTGCCGGGATCAATTCCTTCAACAAAATCGATGGTTAATTCAAACGCCATCTGGATGCCGTCGTCACAGGCCTTGATGGTGCGGTAGTAAAGGCAGGTTTTACTGAACTCCTCTTTTAAGTCCTCGCTGAATACAAACACCGCATCGCTCTGCCCTGCTTCTAGCCCCGCCAAGGCAATGGTTTGACCGGATTTCACTAACGAAGAGCTGCCACCGATGTTGCTGGCACTGATCCCCGGCAGATGCAGCGCTAGACCATTGTGGTAAGACGCCCCCGCCGCGCGAAGTTGGCCATTCACCTGCAGCTTGGTGACTTTACCGCTGCTCATGGTGGTGGTGAACGACATATCAACCACCACATCATTCATGTCGTAGTCGGGCATGCGCGGCCAGCGATCCTCGAAGGCGATGGTGGCGTATCCGCCGCCGTTGGGGTATTGGGTTTGGGTAACCCCAGGACGCAGCAACGCTTCAATATGATCTTCCACTTCACCATCTGGGGCGCCGCCTCTGGCGCGCAAGTCAGTAACGGTTGAGATCCTAAAGCGGCTCTGTACTGCCCCACCCTGTGCGTCTGTCGGTACGCTGAAAGCAAGCTGATGACAGCCTTGGGTTAACCATTGATTGCTAAATACTTGTTCACCAGCGTCATCAAAGTCGCCATCGTTGTTCCAATCAAAGAACGCTTGCAGATACCCATCTTGCCGAGTGATCTGCACCTCAATCAGTGCGGTTTGGCCCACACTCAAGCCATTAATAAAGGCGATGCCATCTTCATCATCTTCGCCACGGTTATCATCGCGCCACGGCGCCACCGCACCATCACTTTCCGCATCAACCAAGGCACCTAGCATCGGCCCTTGCGGCGCCAAACTGTGGCGGGCGCCATTTTCTTCCATCCGCGTACCGTAACTGCCTGGCGCATCGCCAAAGTCGACGTTTTCAGCAACAACTGGCGCACTGGCACAGCGGGCACCGTCGTTAGAGCTGGATGAGGGGCCATCCGCGAAGAACTCAGCCACGGGATCAAGTTGATCTGGGTTACGCAGATCAATGCGGTAAATGTTGCCGTCGCTATTACGGCTGATGTAGTAGTAACCGCTCTTTTCAAAGAAGCCTGCGCCGAAAGTGCCGGTAACGCCCGTGTTGCCCAGCACGGTTTTGCTGCCGTTGTTAGTGTCTATTTGGTACAAGTCGCCGCTGCTGTTATCCACCGCATACAAGTTACCGTTGCTGGGGTGGAAGGCAAAATCGGTCAGTACCATGCTGGTGTCGGCGCCCACCACTTTATTGGCCACGGCAAAGTCCGCCGCACTGCTGTCTAAGTTGATCGAATAAAGGCCGTGACTCTTGTGATAGGTCCAGTACCGATTGTCTTTAACGTCACCCACATAGAAATGCACCTTGTTGGGCATGCCACTGATGTTGAGTCGCTCTGCTTGGTAGTCGCTGCCCATCCGCACAACGTCAAAATACTCTTTGGAAAAACCATAGAGGTAACGATCGGCTTCGTTAAAACCCACCGCATTGACGTTGTTGGCGATCCCAATGTCTGAGCTCAGGACTTGATAGGCGCCAGTAACCAAGTCAACACCGTAAACCACGGTTTTACCTTGATACAGATAGGCTTCAGAGGGGCAATTGGTGAAAGGGGCTGCAACAACATTGGCACCACCTAACAATGCCAATAACAATAGAGACGATTTCATGGGCGTTCTCCGAACAGGATTTACGTTACCTTTAGGAAGAATCGTGCCAATAAAATTTACTTTTAAAATCAATCACTCATGTTGTTTGCGGGGAATAATTGCAATATGCAAAAACAAAAAAGGCTCCCAGAAGGGAGCCTTTCGCAATAACCAACAGCGATATAATCGAATCGATTAAACGCGCCTGAACAGCAACGAGCCGTTGGTGCCACCGAAACCGAACGAGTTACACAATGCGTAATCCAGTTCGACCTTGCGGGCGCCGTCGCGGTTGAAGTCCAGATCACAACCTTCGCTTGGGTTTTCCAAGTTAATGGTTGGCGGCACCATTTGCTCGTGCAACGCCTTAATGGTGAAAATGGACTCAACCGAGCCAGCCGCCCCCAACAAGTGACCGGTCATCGACTTAGTCGAGCCCATGATCAGCTTGTAAGCGTGCTCACCAAACACCTTCTTCACGCCATTCACTTCAGCAATGTCGCCCGCAGGCGTAGAGGTGCCATGGGCGTTGATGTAGCCGATGGCATCAGGGGCAATGCCCGCGTCGTTAATGGCGTTCTGCATGGCTGCTGCGCCACCGCGACCATCAGCCGGTGGCGAAGTCATGTGGTGGGCGTCGCCGCTCATGCCAAAACCCGCCAATTCAGCGTAGATAGTGGCACCACGGGCTTTAGCGTGTTCGTACTCTTCTAGTACGATCACACCTGCGCCATCACCAATCACAAAACCATCGCGGTCTTGATCCCAAGGACGAGACGCTTTTTGCGGATCGTCATTGCGGGTGGACAACGCTTTCGCTGCAGCAAAACCGCCCACACCCAGCTCGGTCGTGGCCATTTCAGCGCCACCGGCGATCATCACATCGGCATCGCCATAAGCGATCATACGCGCGGCCTGACCGATGTTGTGCACACCAGTAGTACAAGCGGTAACGATAGAGATGTTCGGGCCAGTAAAGCCGTACATGATCGACAGGTGACCGGCGATCATGTTGATGATGGTAGAAGGCACAAAGAACGGCGAAATACGGCGTGGGCCGGATTTGTCCAAGGTTGCTTTGTTGGCTTCAATCAACTGCAAGCCGCCCATGCCAGCGCCGATGGCGGCACCGATGCGATGAGCATTGCTTTCGTTGATCTCCAGTCCAGAATCTTGCAACGCCTGAATCGACGCAGCCATGCCGTACTGGATAAACAAATCCATTTTGCGGGCGTCTTTCTTGGTCAGGTAGTCTTCAACGTTGAAGTCCTTCACTGAGGCAGAAAACTTCACTGCGAACTCGCTGGCATCAAAGTGTGGGATAGGACCCACGCCACTTTGACCAGCCAACACGTTATTCCATGCAGTTTGAGTGTCGTTACCTACTGGGGTGATTGCCCCCATGCCAGTAACTACGATACGACGCTTAGTCACGGTAACCTCCGCAAATAAAAAAACAGGCGACTCTAAAGTCGCCTGTTTTAGGAATCTGAAAGTTCAGCTTATTGGTTAGCTTGAACGTAGTCGATAGCAGACTGAACAGTGGTGATTTTCTCTGCTTCTTCGTCTGGGATCTCGGTGTCAAACTCTTCTTCCAGAGCCATTACCAGCTCAACGGTGTCCAGGGAATCTGCGCCCAGGTCATCTACGAAAGAAGCTTCCGCTTTAACTTCGTCTTCTTTAACACCCAGTTGCTCAACGATGATTTTCTTTACGCGTTCTTCAATGTTGCTCATGTCTATACTTTCCTGTTCAGGTACGCAGATGCGTTGAATTGCGGTCTAGTTTATTCGATTCCACATACAATGCAAGCATTTAGCTTGGTGGTCAAACCACGAAATTAGTAACAAAATCGCCGTAGTTCGACGCGCATTCAACGCCTTTGCCTACAAGTTGGCCAGTGGCCTTTGCAATAATGGCTACGGTAACGGCTTACGCCATTACCATACCACCGTTAATGTGGATGGTTTCGCCGGTAATGTAACCAGCGCGATCAGAAGCCAAGAACAAAACCGCATCGGCGATCTCTTGGGTCTGACCCAAACGACCCGCAGGGACTTGATTCATGATCCCCGCTTTTTGATCGTCGGTCAGCTCTTCGGTCATGTCGGTCTGGATAAAACCAGGGGCTACCGCGTTTACGGTAATGCCACGGCTCGCAACCTCTTTCGCCAACGACTTAGTAAAACCAAGCAAACCGGCTTTGGCCGCCGCGTAGTTGGCTTGACCAGCGTTCCCCATGGTACCAACAACACTGCCGATATTAATGATACGTCCGTGACGTTTTTTCATCATGGTACGCAGCACGGCTTTTGAAGTGCGAAATACCGACGTTAAGTTGGTATCGATAATATCGTTCCACTCATCGTCTTTCATCCGTAGCATCAAGTTATCGCGCGTAATGCCAGCGTTGTTAACCAACACATCAACATCGCCGTATTGGGCTTTAATCTCGCTGAATAACGCCTCGATAGATGCCGCTTCAGTAACATTCAACACCATACCGGTGCCGTGCTCTCCCAGGTACTCAGCAATTGCAGCCGCGCCGCGTTCGCTGGTAGCGGTACCGATAACTTTGGCACCAGCGGCCACCAGGTTTTGTGCGATCGCTTTACCGATCCCACGGCTGGCGCCGGTTACCAAGGCCACTTTTCCGGACAGATCCAGAGTGACACTCATTGGGCTTCTCCCTAAATTAGCTAACTGCGGACAGATCCGCTGCAGTATTCAGCGTGGTCGCAGTCAGTGTTTTATTAATTCGTTTTGCTAAACCAGTTAGCACCTTGCCAGGACCCACTTCAAACAAGTTAGTGACATCCTCTGCCGCCAACGCATTCACGGTTTCGGTCCAACGTACCGGGCAATGCAGCTGGCGCACTAAGGCGTCTTTAATTGCTGCACTGTTATCTGCCATAGCCACATCAACGTTGTTGATCACTGGGATCGACGGAGCAGATACGGTGATCTCCTCCAGTGCCAAAGCCAGTTTATCCGCCGCAGGTTGCATCAGCGCACAATGGGAAGGCACTGAAACCGGTAACGGCAACGCGCGTTTAGCGCCCGCTTCTTTACAGGCAGCACCAGCGCGCTCTACTGCATCTTTGTGGCCTGCGATTACGACCTGACCTGGGCTGTTAAAGTTCACTGGCGATACCACTTGATCGCCTGCGGCTTCGGCACAGCACTTGGCGATGCTGTCGTCATCCAAACCAATGATGGCGTACATGGCACCCACACCGGCAGGCACCGCTTGCTGCATCAACTGGCCACGCAGGGCCACCAACTTAACGGCGTCTTTAAATTCAATAGCACCCGCACACACTAAGGCAGAGTATTCGCCCAAGCTGTGGCCCGCCATCAACGCTGGCGCTTGGCCACCGTTAGCTAAATAAGCGCGATACAGCGCCACCGAGGCGGTTAACAGCGCTGGCTGAGTGTTATGGGTTTGGTTCAGATCTTCAGCGGGGCCATCTTGCACCATCGCCCACAGATCAAACCCCAATACCGCAGAGGCTTCTGCAAACGTTTGCTGGATCTCAGCGTGCTCTGCAGCCACATCAGCCAACATGCCAACGGCTTGGCTGCCTTGGCCCGGAAATAGGAATGCGTTCTTGCTCATGATTAAATCCTTAGTACTTAACCACCGCGGCGCCCCAGACGAATCCGGCACCGAAGGCTTCTAACATCAGGTTGTGTCCACGCTGGATACGGCCATCGCGTACGGCGATGTCCAGTGCAATTGGCACTGACGCGGCAGAGGTGTTGCCGTGCTCTTCAAGGGTGAGCACCACTTGATCCATGCTCATGCCAAGCTTTTTCGCGGTAGACTTCAAAATTCGGTAGTTGGCATTATGAGGCACCAGCCAATCCAACTCGGTTTTATCCATGTTGTTGTGCTCCAGCGCTTGCTGACACACTTCTGCAAGGCGGGTTACCGCGTGCTTAAACACGTCGTTGCCTTTCATAAACATGTAATCTTCAGCACCAGACACCGTTGGCACTTTAGTGCGACTAGGGCGACCGGCGCACAGCAACGGGCCATGACGGCCGTCGGAGTGGATATGAGTCGACAAAATGCCCGGCTCTTCGCTGGCACCTAAGACGACCGCACCGGCACCATCACCAAATAAGATGATGGTGGAGCGATCTTCGGGATCACACACTTCCGAAAGAATGTCTGCGCCAACGATCAAGGCTTTTTTAGCGGCACCCGATTTAATGAACTGATCGGCAATCGACATGGCGTAAATAAAGCCACTGCATGCCGCAGAAACATCAAACGCAGGCCCACCAACGATGCCCAACATCGCTTGCACTTCACAAGCCGCCGATGGGAAAGAGTTAGGCGCACTGCAGGTGCCGACAATAATTAAATCGATTTCGCTGGCATCAATGCCCGCGGCTTCAATCGCTTTAAGGGACGCTTCGTAACTCATGGTAGAGACGTTTTCGTTCTCCCCCACGATACGGCGCTCGCGAATACCAGTGCGTTCTAGGATCCACTGATCTGTGGTGTCGACCATTTGCTCAAGATCAGCATTGGTGCGCACCTGGGCCGGCACAAAGCTGCCGGTACCAAGAATTTTTGTATACATAGAAGAATTAGGACTTTTCCAGCAATACCGACTCTAGTCGGTCTTTGATCTGCCGCGGCACTTGTTGTTCCACCTCTGCCACTGCTTGTTCAATCGCATGGAAAAAGGCTGTTTTATCAACGTTGCCGTGGCTCTTCACCACAATACCGCGCAATCCTAACAGACTGGCACCATTGTACTGGTCGGGGTTCATATGTTGATTCAAACGCTTGAGTCGTTTTTTAAGCAACCAACCCAATAATTTGGCTAAAGGGTTTCCCTTTATTGCATCGTGAACTTGTTGTAGTAACAGTCTTGCCACGCCTTCGGTAGTCTTCAAGGTCACGTTTCCGACAAATCCATCGCAAACGATAACATCAACATCACCTTTGAAGATGGCATCACCTTCAATGAAGCCAGCGTAGTTCAATTGGGGGCATTGCAGCAGTAATTGCGCGGCCTGCTGCACCTGATCGTTGCCTTTAATCTGCTCGGAGCCAACATTCAGTAGCGCAATCTGGGGGCGATCCCGGCCACCAACTTCTTGCGCCAATACCGATCCCATCACGGCAAATTGAAACAGCGTATCGGAATCACAAACTACGTTAGCACCAAGATCAAGCAGGTAAACTGGCTCACCAGCCACGGTAGGCATCCGTGCAACTAAGGCGGGGCGATCAATACCGGGCAGCATTCGCAACACCACTTTTGCCATGGCCATCAGTGCACCGGTATTTCCGGCACTGACGCAGGCGTCGGCTTGGCCATCTTTGACCAAATCTAAAGCGAGGCGCATTGAGCTTTTACGGCGGGTACGCAGTGCTTGCGCGGGCCGTTCAGACATAGGGACGACTTGCTCGGCATGAAGCACTTGCAGTCGAGGGGATTCAATCGCGTTGTGGCTACGCAGCTGTTCGCCGATAGCGATGCGATCGCCCACCAGAATAAGATTTAGGTGGGGATAATGCGACAGTGCCTGCAAAGCTGCAGGCACTGTTACATGGGGGCCGAAATCGCCCCCCATTGCATCTAACGCTAGGGTTAGACTGGTCAAGACGGTAGCAACCTTACAGGTTGATTACCTTCTTGCCACGGTAAAAACCGTCTGCAGTCACGTGGTGACGCAGGTGCTTCTCGCCGGAGGTAGCATCAACGGACAGTTGTACGTTGGTCAGAGCATCGTGTGAACGACGCATACCGCGACGGGAACGGGTTACTTTACTTTTCTGTACGGCCATGGCCCCAATCTCCTAGTTTAATTACGCTTAAGAGTATCTAACACCGCGAACGGGTTCTTCGGACGCTCATCAGCAGGCTTCGGTGCAGCTATTTTACCCACCGACATATCACGAGATGCCATGTTGCAGCTGTCGTTATCGTGCCCTGGCACAATCGGGAAAGCTAACAGCACTTCATCTTCGATTATTTGGTGGAGCTGTACTTCGCCGTTTTCGTCGAGTTCGACTGGCTCATAAGCATCCGGGAGCTCATCTATCTGTGAATCATCAGTCACAGGGCTGAATGCGAATTCAACCGCAACAGGGATTTTCACCGGTTCCATACAGCGTTGACATATCAGAGTGAGCTCCGTCACAGCCTTCCCCGAGAGGTAGACTATCCCCTGAACATCGACACCGCATTCCACGGAAACGTCTAGATCCTTGCAGTCGCCAGCGCTAATCCCATTGACACGCTTTAACACTTTGCTAGGAAGGATCCCTTCATAGCGTAAGTGCCGTTGAGAGCATCGGGCTGGGTTTAACGTAACTGGAATTCGTACTTTTTGCATAGGCCGCGCATATTATAGATAGAGGTTTCACGAGTCAAAACAATTTTAGCTCGCTCACCACTATCTGTTGGAGGAAAAATCTTCGACGCTGTCGAAGCTTAAACCCACCATGGCAACCACAGCAAAAAGTATTCACAGCCGAAGGGTTTTACGTGTTTGGCTTGGTGCTGTCAACGCCCTTTGTTAACCTTTGCAGCCATAATCAACCACCAATGAAATTACCTGATGCAAAAGCAACTGATCTTAGGTTCCACCTCGCCATTTCGCCGTGAAATTTTAGCCAAGCTCGGGCTGCCATTTGAGTGCGATAAACCCCACGTCGATGAGACCCCCTTAGCAAATGAAACAGCCGAACAGTTAGTCGCTCGATTAGCGGAAGCGAAAGCTCGTGCCGTTGCTGCTCGTCATCCCAACGCACTGGTGATTGGTTCGGATCAAGTGGCCGTGGTCGACGGAGCCATCTTAGGTAAACCTGGCAATTTCGATAACGCCGTGGCGCAATTACAAAGTGCAGCAGGCAAAGTGGTTACCTTTTATACGGGTTTAAGTTTGGTGAACGGCGCCAGCGATAACGCCCAAACCACCGTTGAGCTATTTAAGGTGTATTTTAAAGCGTTAAGCCGCGAGCAGATCGAAGGCTACGTGAATGCAGAGCAACCGTTTAACTGCGCGGGCAGCTTTAAAAGTGAAGGCTTAGGCATCATGTTGTTCGATCGTTTAGAGGGGCGAGATCCCAATACCCTCATCGGCTTGCCATTGATCACCTTGGGTGAGATGTTAGCCAATCAAGGCATTGATGTGCTTACCCAGCAAGCCGCCCGCCGTTAATCACAACACTCGCGGCGTAACACTGGGCAGATATTGCCTCTGCAGCCATAGCAAGGAGTGATCATGTCCAGTTCATTTTCCAGTTACGCCGAGTTCTACCTTTATTACCTAAGCGAGCATCAAGATCTGACTTGCCGCCGCTTACACTACGTTGGCTCCTTTGGGGTATTAGCCATCTTGTTGCTGCTTAGCGTTAGCGGCCAATGGCAGTGGCTATGGACGGTACTGCTGATGGGGTATGGCTGCGCTTGGGTTGGCCACTTTAAATTTGAGCGCAATAAACCCGCCACGTTTAAGTATCCGTTTTACAGCTTTATTAGTGATTGGGTGATGCTAAAGGATTGGCTTACCGGCCAACTGGATAAAAAAATGGCCATCGCGATTGAACGCCATGGCCATGATGAGACTGCTACAACAGATCCAGTAGCGCCAACGGCGCATCGATGATCTTAAGCGGCCTGGCTCGTTGCAGCTCCGCCACCGTACCAGCGCCGTAGCTCACCCCGATCCCATAGGCACCCGCATTGGCGGCCATGGCCATATCAAAGTAAGCATCCCCCACCACCATGGTGTGTGCTGATGTGATCCCAACTTGCTGGCACAGTTGCGTCACCATTAAGGGATCCGGCTTAGAAGCCGTTTCACACGCGGTGCGACTGCCCGCAAAGTAATGACTTATGCCACTGCTGTTTAGGGCTCTGTCTAGGCCATTACGGCCCTTTCCCGTTGCCACCGTAAGTACGATGTCCTGCTGCGCCAACTCTGTTAATAACGTTGGGATCTCTCGATACAGCGGTGAAGGCTGCGCTTCAAGGGCAAAATAGTGTTTGCGGTAAGTGGCAATAAACGCCTCTACCCCAGCTGCAGATAGACTGGGCTCACGCTGGGTGATCCCCACTTGCAGTGACAATCCGATCATCGAGCGAACCTCAGCGGCGCTGGGCACCGCCAAGGCTAATTCGACACTGGCATCCTGCCAAGCTTGAACAATACTGCTAACGGTATCCTGAATGGTGCCGTCCCAATCGAACACAATGTGCTTTATATCCATTGAACTTACGCTTCCTTTCTACTGCATTGCGGCTGCACGCTCATTGCACAGCAATCTAATCCAAGCCACTGCCGTTTCATGTCGCAGTCGGCCACCTCTTTCGACTAGCGTAACTTCGCCAACAGCTTTTCCAACTTGGCTTCCATTGGCGCTTCCAGCTCCATGGTTACCTCATCCACAGGGTGGGTAAACTTCAACCGAAACGCATGTAAGAACAAGCGATCAAGACCCGCTGCTTTCATCTTTTTATCGAAATAATCGTCGCCATAGCGGTCATCACAAGCAATCGGGTGACCCGCGTATTGGGTGTGCACACGAATTTGATGCGTGCGCCCCGTTACTGGGCTGCACTCCATCAACGTGGCACCAGCCAGTGACTCAACGATGCGAAAACGCGTTTCTGATGGCTTTCCTTCGGCCGAAACCGACACCGCACGTTCGCCGGTATTTAACTCACGCTTCAACAATGGCGCTTGAATGGCACGGCGTTTTGCCGGCCAGCCACCTTTAACCAAAGCCAAATACTGCTTACGCATGGTTTTATGGCGCAGTTGATCCTGCAAATGGCGCAGCGCTGAACGCTTCTTGGCGATCATCAACAAACCAGAGGTGGCGCGATCAATCCGATGCACCAGCTCTAAATTGCGCTCTTCTGGGCGCAGCGCACGCAGCGCTTCAATCACCCCAAATTGCAGGCCACTGCCACCATGCACTGCGATCCCCGAAGGCTTATTCAGCACCAGCATCACCTTGTCTTCATAGATAATGTGCTTTTCTAAGCTCTTTACCTTATCCAACTTAGCGTTTGGCAGCGCGTCCTCTTTCGGTTCGCTCACCCGAATGGGGGCAATCCGCAATTCATCGCCATCTTGCAGCTTGTATTCGGGCTTAATCCGCTTCTTGTTTACCCGAACTTCGCCTTTCCGAAGCAGCCGATAAATTAAGCTTTTAGGAACCCCTTTTAAAAAGGTAATCAGGAAGTTGTCAATGCGTTGACCGGCGTGGTCATCGGTAATGGTCACCCATTGAACTTTGGGTGCCGGAGTTTGTTCAGATACATTCATGGCGGGCATTGTACCTACTATTGGCAACCACAGTAAATTGCCCGCTTAGTGCAGATCTAAATGACCAGACAGCAGCATCCTCTTCAGCCTGACACCATGACAGCGAAAACAGAGCGGATCCCCTACAAATAGTGGCAGCAGCCCCGCTGGGATGTGGATATGTTGATTGCCGCCTATTGATGAACTTGCTATGCTTTCGGCACCAATGGCAGTAACGCGCCTTAGTTGCCGTTATTTTAGTCATTGCAGGGACATGGATGAGCCAGCGCTGTTTATTTTAAACGCGTCTCGCACCTCGTCAGGCCGATAAGCCCACAGCTAGACATTATTGTGGCCCGGTTAAGACAACACACGTCATTGACGAAACGTCATCTGCCCGCCTTTTATTATTTAATTAAAATCGTTACCGATACAGGTGCTGCCGGAAACTGCCGGCATAAGAGAATATTTTTGGCTGGTAGCCTTAAGGCTGCCGCCAGTACCAAGCGTACGCATTTGAGGACAATCAGGCGCTAAGATCATCTGTGGTATACCCACGGCAGCCTGCTCTTGTGAGTAACAAGCCCATTTGTACTGGCTTCGTTATCAACCTCTACTCCCCCATTCCAGCCGCGAGGCTGCCGCTTGTTGGGGTGCCGGATCTTGTCCGGGCGACATCTGTATACGGTGACAAAAAAATGGATTCAGTCACCCAATGAAAAGAATGCTGATCAACGCGACTCAGTCAGAAGAGTTGCGCGTAGCGCTGGTCGATGGCCAACGCTTATATGATCTGGACATCGAAAGCCCAGGTCACGAGCAGAAAAAAGCGAACATTTACAAAGGTAAAATCACCCGCGTAGAACCTTCCCTTGAAGCCGCCTTTGTCGATTACGGCGCTGAGCGTCACGGCTTTTTGCCGTTAAAAGAGATTGCCCGCGAGTACTTTGTTAACCCTTCCCAAAAAGGTCGTCCTTCGGTTAAAGAAGCGATCAAAGAGGGGCAGGAAGTTATCGTTCAGGTCGATAAAGAAGAACGTGGCACCAAAGGCGCAGCCTTAACCACCTTCATCAGCCTGGCCGGTTCTTACTTAGTATTGATGCCAAACAACCCTCGTGCCGGTGGGATTTCCCGTCGCATTGAAGGCGATGAGCGCAGCGACCTAAAAGAAGCACTGTCTAAGTTAGACGTACCACAGGGCATGGGCTTAATTGTTCGTACCGCTGGGGTTGGTAAGGCCGCTGAAGAGCTGGCTGACGACTTAAACGTGTTACTGCACCACTGGAACTCAATCAAAACCGCTGCGGATTCTAAGCCTGCGCCACTGTTGATCCACCAAGAGTCCAACGTCATTGTTCGCGCCATCCGTGATTACTTGCGTAGCGACATTGGCGAGATCCTGATTGACCATCAGAAAATCTTCGAAAAAGCACGTGATCACATCGCCTTAGTTCGACCTGATGCGGTATCCAAGCTGAAGCTGTACCAAAGCGAAGTGCCACTGTTTACCCACTACCAGATTGAAAGCCAGATTGAATCGGCGTTCCAACGTGAAGTGCGCCTGCCTTCCGGCGGTTCCATCGTTATCGATCCAACCGAAGCGTTAACCTCGGTAGACATCAACTCCGCTCGCGCAACGAAAGGCAGCGACATTGAAGAAACCGCACTGCAAACCAACTTAGAAGCCGCCGATGAGATCGCTCGTCAGCTGCGCCTGCGTGATTTGGGTGGCTTGGTGGTTATCGACTTCATCGACATGGGCCCAGTACGTCACCAACGTGACGTAGAAAACCGCCTGCGCGATGCCGTTCGTCAAGATCGTGCCCGAGTGCAACTTGGCCGCATTTCCCGCTTTGGTTTGCTGGAAATGTCCCGTCAACGTTTGCGTCCATCTCTGGGTGAATCTGCCGCACACCTGTGTCCACGTTGTAGTGGTCAAGGCTCTATCCGTGGTACTGAATCGTTAGCCTTATCGATTCTTCGCCTGATGGAAGAGGAAGCGATCAAAGAGAACACCTCGCAGATTGAAGCTCAGGTACCTACTGACGTTGCCGCTTACTTATTGAACGAGAAGCGCAAAGCGATCCGCATTGTTGAGCAACGCCATAAAGTTGAAGTGTACGTGATCCCGCATCCGCACATGGAAACCCCAGCCTACAAAGTGGTTCGTCATCGCAAAGACGACACCATTGCTGAAGCCAGCTACTCCTTGGTTGAGCGTCCAGACGCCAAGCTTTACGAGCCGCGTAAGCACGAACGTGCGCAACTGGATAAGCCAGCGGTAAGCAGCCTGTCCCCAGTGCCTGCGGCGGCAGCCACTGCTGCCCCTGTGGCCGCAAAAGCAGAAGCGCGTCCAGCTAAACAAGACAAGCCTAAGCGCGGTCCACGCCAAGAGCGCAAGCCGAAGCCACAGCCTAAGAAAGCGGAACTGGGTTTGTTTGCCCGCTTAGCAGCCGCCATTAAGAGCCTGTTTGGTGCCGCTGAAGAGGAAGCCAAGCCAGAGCCTAAGCCTCGTCGCAACGACAACCGTCGCCGTAACGAACGCAAAGAGCGTGGCGAGCGCAACGATCGTAATCGTCGCAACCGCAACCGTGGCGACAAGCGCGATGACAACGAGCAGCAAACGGAAGGCAATAACGATCGCCGTCGTGGCCGCCGCGATCGTAATGACCGCAACGACCGTCAAGAACGTAATGAGCGTAACGACCGCCAAGATCGCAACAGCCGTCGTGATCGCAACGAGAGCGCACCGGCTCAGCAGCAGGATGACAACCGTCGTAACGAACGTGATGACAGCCGTCGTAACGAACGTGATGACAGCCGTCGTAACGAACGCGATGACAGCCGTCGTAACGAACGCGATGACGCTCGTCGTGCTGAACGCGACGAGGCCCGTCGTAACGAACGTAACGAGCGTCGCAATAAGCAAAAGCTCGATCACAGCGACGCTGAAGCGGTAGCAACTGAAACCGTTCAGGCGCAACCACAGCAGCAAGCACCGGTTGAAAATCGTCAAGAACGCGCTGAGCAGCCAAAGCGTGAACGTCGCCCGCGTCGTCAACTTGAGCGCTCGGTTCGCGTAGCTAAGCACGATGAAGCTCCAGCTGCTGTCGCTAACGTTGAAACTGCAGCGGTTGCCACACCAGCACCGGTAGCGGCACCAGTGCAACCAGCAGAAGCAACCCCTGAAGCTGTCGCCAAACCGGTAACCAGCGAAGCACAAAGCGAAATCAGCCTGACCGACAACGAGCGCCAAGCTCATCGTCGCTCTCGTCGCAGCCCACGTCACTTACGCGCAGCGGGTCAACGCCGTCGTCGCATGAACCGTGACGGTGAGGACGCACCGCAAACTGATCCAGTGAATGCGCGCTACCCAGAAGACAGTGCGCAGCAAGCTCAGCAGATCCCGATGGATCTCGAGCCTACTGCTCAGCCTGTTGAAGCCGCCAAGCCTGTTGAAGCGCCTAAGCCTGTTGAAGCTGCCAAGCCTGTTGAAGCTGCCAAGCCTGTTGAAGCTGCCAAGCCTGTTGAAGCGCCTAAGCCTGTTGAAGCTGCTCAGCCTGTTGAAGCGCCTAAGCCTGTTGAAGCGCCTAAGCCTGTTGAAGCGCCTAAGCCTGTTGAAGCGCCTAAGCCTGTTGAAGCTGCTCAGCCTGCTGAAGCGCCTAAGCCTGTTGAAGCGTCTAAGCCTGTTGAAGCGCCTAAGCCTGTTGAAGCGCCTAAGCCTGTTGAAGCTGCCAAGCCTGTTGAAGCTGCCAAGCCTGTTGAAGCTGCCAAGCCTGTTGAAGCGCCTAAGCCTGTTGAAGCCGCCAAGCCTGTTGAAGCCGCTAAGCCTGTTGAAGCGCCTAAGCCTCGCACTTCAGGTTTACTCGGTGGTGCAGTCTCGGCAGAGATGGCAGCCCCGAAGAGCATCGATACTGAGCTGAAGAAGATCGAAGTGGAAGTTCCAGAGTTTGAAGCAAAGAAAAACAACTTTGCCGCCAATCGCTACGCCAGCATGGTGAACTCCGGCATGACCAAGCCGACTGAATAACCCTTAGGGTTATTGTTCGGAACAAAAACGGCCACCTTTCGGTGGCCGTTTTTTTGTCTGTAAAAAGCGTTAGCGCTTTGCAGTGGCGATGTTCCTTAGCAGCTGCTGGGCGGATTCCTCTAAAAGATCCAACACTAATTCGAAGCCTTTACTGCCACCATAATATGGATCCGGCACTTCACTGTAAGGCAGATCCCCCCATTGCAACATCATCGCCAACTTCTGTCGCTGGGTATCCGTAGTCGCCATTTGCTGCAAATCGGTAAAGTTTTGCTTATCCGCGGCCAAGATCAGATCAAACTGTTCAAAGTCTGCCAAGGTCACTTTGCGGGCGGTGATCCCACTAAAGTCGTAGCCACGATTACGTCCCGCTTGGGCTGAACGTTGATCCGGCTGCTCCCCTTGGTGGTGCGCAATGGTGCCAGCAGAATCAAATTGCAGCGATAATCCCAGCTTTTTAGCGCGACCACGAAACACCGCTTCGGCGGTAGGAGAACGGCAGATGTTGCCCATACAAACAAATAAAATTCGATTGATCTGCCGATAATTCAGATGATGAATATCCATATGCACTCGCTTTATTGCTCTCTTTCATATGAGAGTAACAAAAATTATTCAGGGCGTTTTGAACGGGCATCTAAATTCAATACTGGCGTTGCTTGGGCCGCAGTGATTGCCGTTATAACGATACGCGCTATGGGTGCTACGGCAAAGGCGCATCATTTTCAATCGTGCGCTGGGCTCAAGTCACCATTTCCGCTTCATCGTTGATCCATTGCTGGATCTTCGCCACCATCACATTTTTTTGAATCGGCTTATACAGCACATCGTTCATGCCAACCTCAAAGCAGCGCGCAAGATCCTCTTCCGTCGTGGTGGCCGTTAACGCAATAATTGGCGTGAGGCACCCTTGCTCTCGCAACGTTTTGGTGCACTCAAAACCGTCCATCAACGGCATTCGGCAATCCATCAAAATCAGATCGTAACGTTTCTGCTGCACCCGCTCTAATGCCTCTTTCCCGTTGCTGGCTAAATCAATATTGGCCCCGACCTTTTCCAGCATCAGTTTCGCCACCAATTGATTGGCCCGAGTGTCATCCACCACCAACAATTGCTGTTCCGTCAAACTTAAGGCCAGCTCTTGCGGTTGCTGTTGTTCAATTTGGGCAAAGGGCAGCATCAGTCGAAAACTGAAAGTACTACCGTGCCCGGGCTCGGAAACAACCTCTAACTTGCTGCCCATCACTTGGCACAGGTGGTTACAGATCGCTAACCCCAAACCGGTACCTCGGTGTTCGGCCCCTGCGGCCTGAGCAAAGGGTTGGAATATTTTCGAGATGGTCGCTCCGTCGATGCCGCAACCATCGTCAATCACTGCAAATTGAATGTCGCAGTGCTCGTTTGCTGCCAAGGCTGAAACTTTTAATGTCACCTGCCCCATCTTGGTAAATTTAACCGCATTACTGAGCAGGTTCAGTAAAACTTGCTTTAAACGCAACGGATCCACGGCAACCACACAGGGGCTTTCGCTAAACCAGTCCAACTTTAATTGGTTGCCCTGCTCCTGCGCCGCAGAACGCACCACTTCGAGTGCTTCTTGAATCAGCTGCTGCAGATCGTGGGGCTGGGGGTTTAAGGCGAAGCCGCCGTCTTCGATTTTGGCGTAATCCAAGACATCATTCACCAGCGCTAATAGGCTCTGCCCAGAGAGACTGACAATGGTCAGTAACTCTTGTTGTTCTGGGGTGAGCTCGCTTTCCATCAGCAGATCCGTACTGGCTAACATGCCATTAAGCGGCGTACGCAACTCGTGAGTCACCGACGCTAAAAAGCGATAGCGAACCTGAGCCATATGCGCCGTTTGTTGTTGTGCAGCTTGCAGCTTGCTGTAAGCACGCACATTCACCGCATACGCTTCTAAGCTGGCCATTAATGACCGCACAAACCACGAGTCTGAATCGTCAAAACTGACCGCATCACTGATCAATAACAGCGCGATTTGATGATCCGCCGATTGGCACCATAAGCCCATATGGCCATTGGCTTTAATCACTTCTTGATCGGATTTGGTCAGTTCTTGCCAGGCGTAATTACGCCACATCGGCACAAAGTCTTCGATGTCACCGCTTTGCCACTGGCCTTGCCAACCAACCCACACCTTAAACTGATGCTGCTCCTGTTCCAACAGCGTGATCAGCTGCCCTAACACCCGCTTCGGCACCACTAAGGAAGCATCCAATAGCAGCCCAAAGGATTGGTTCAATAGGCTTTCATATTGGCGACGGCGGTCAAGCTGCTGGCTTTGATCTTCAAGGATATTACTTTGGTTGCTGTTGATCCGGGTTAACGCTTGATTGGCTTCGTAAAGCTGCTCACTGCGCTGCTCTAGCATCTGTTCCGCGGCTATCCGTGCCAATCGCTCCCGCTGGGCGCGACGCTCCCAATTGATGGTCATCTCAACCCCGTTCCAGCACAAATCGTACTTCGGTGCCCTGCTCGTTTAACGGGGTGCGCGTTAACGACAACGTTTCACCAAAACATTCGCCGCAACGGAGAATCAAGCCCTCGGCCACCGCCCCAAAGCCACGGTGGCTGTGATAGCGCATCTCCATGGTCGAGGCATTAACCGAGTCAAATTCAAAGGTGGGGGGCTGCGCGTTGTCGTACAGTTTGCGAACTTGGCGGTGGATGTTGTTTTCCACCTGCTGCAAAAAATCAAAGCTGCCACTAAAGCGATCAAGCTCCACCTTGTGCACCGCAACTAGGCGGTCAAACAAAGTGCGACCGTACGCGATAAGCAGCTGTTCTACCGGAACATTCACTTCATCAGCCAAGGCAGCCACTAAGCTGATCATCTCACCATGATGGTAATCGCCTACTTGGGTGTAGGCGCCACCGCTGGCCAGTTGCACCCGATCTAACATCGCTTCGGTCACTTCCATGCCGAATTGGTTATCGACCATGTCAACAAACTCGGTAAAAACGATTCCTTTCATTGTTCATCCATTTCATGGCTAGGATGAATAAAGTTTAGTCGCTTGGCTTGATCCTGTCGGCGTACTTATTGGCTAACGCCTCAATTTTAGGGGCAATATTCCATTGGCAGTAAGGCTGTTCAGCGTGATCATTAAAGTAGTTTTGGTGCTGCGATTCTGCCGCGTAAAACGGTTTGGCGGCGATGATTTGGGTTACGATTGGCTGCGGCGTATGCTGCTGTAGCGCTTGTTGGTACTGCTGGGCTTGCTGCTGTTGCTGGGCGTCTTGGGTAAAGATAACGCTGCGGTATTGGCTGCCTTTATCGGCCCCTTGCTGATCAACACTGGTGGGATCGTGGCAATCGTAAAACAGCTCAAGCAATTGCTGATAGGCGATCACGCGGGGATCGAAACGCAATTGAATCACCTCAATATGGCCACTATTGCCACGGCACACTGCGGCGTAATTCGCCTGCTCGGCGTCACCACCACAATAGCCACTGACCACTTCGGTTACTCCGTTAATGCGCTGGAATAACGCCTCTAGGCACCAGAAGCAGCCGCCGCCAAAGAGGGCAACTTGTTCCGTTGACTCTTGGCTTGCAGGGCTGAATTGCAGCGCCTGGGCATTAACGCAATGCCGCAGGTTCTTGGGGGTCAGTTGCTCACCCGCGAACACATGGCCAAGATGACCGTTGCAGTGGCTGCAAACAATTTCAGTACGGCGCCCATCGGCATCCACATTACGCCTAATGGCGCCGTCAATTTCATCATCAAACGACGGCCAGCCACAGCCTGCATCAAACTTACTGTCGGCTTGATACAAGGGCGCATCACAGCGACGGCAATGGTAGCTGCCGGGGCTATTCATATACAGAAAGCGGCCGCTAAAGGGGTGCTCGGTCGCTTTCTCCGCCAGAATTTGTTGCTCGGTTGCGGTCAGTGGCGCCTTGGCCATATTGGCTCCTTAGTTTATCTGTTGCTGCTGCCAACCTAGATTCACCATGCACTGATCAAACAGCGCCTTGTAGTCGGCATTCATGCTATCAATACGACCGGCACAGATTTCCCGATCTTGCAAAAAGTTGTGATTTTCCTTATCGGGGTGCTGCCAAACGAGCTCTGGCTCACCACAACCACTTAACGCCAACAGGCCAAGCGCCACTATCACTGCTCTCATTCTTTCTCCTTGTGTGCCGTTGCTGCACGGCATGATTCCTAGCTGCAGCGTATCATCTAAGCCATTGCTTATAACAATCGGTTGTGGTGATTAACATAATTGACAGAAACGGTTGTGAACTAAAATAGGCCGTGGCAGAATTCTGCGCCCTGTCGATGGTTCACAGTAAGAGTAAGCTGGTATGAGCACTGAAATTTACAAAGAGTTTTACTTCGAGGCTGCCCACAAGCTGCCCCACGTACCAGCGGGACACCAGTGTGGTCGATTGCACGGCCATTCGTTTAAGGTGCGCCTGTATCTGGCGGGTGAGGTGGATCCACACACCGGTTGGATCCTCGATTTTGCCGAGCTCAAAGCGGCATTTAAGCCAACTTACGAGCGCCTTGATCACCATTACTTGAATGAGATTGAGGGGCTGGAAAACCCAACCAGCGAAGTCTTGGCTAAGTGGATTTACGATCAAGTAAAGCCAAGTCTGCCGCAGTTGTGCCAAGTGGACATCATGGAAACGTGCACCGCTGGTTGTCGTTACCGGCCACAAGCCTAAACCGTATTATCGATCCAAAAAGGGAGCTCAATTGAGCTCCCTTTTTTGTTTTTCAGCGCACAGGTTTCGCAGCTTTAATCGATGTTCAAATACTTGTGCATCTGCACCGATAAGCGCCAATTGCGTTCAATGCAGGTGGCAATACACAATTGGGTGGCGCGCGCCTGCTGGCTGATCGGTTGCAGCGCCACACTCGGGCGGTTGCTGCTTTGGGCCAACAACGCATCTAAGTCATCAATGTGGCTCTGTTTGGCCACTGGGTGCTTCACTTCGTTAGCGCGATCCAGTGCCTGTTGGGCGATGCTCATGCCGCCTTTCATGCCAATTTTTGGCGATACCGTTACCCAGGTGGTGTCGTCACAACGCACGTCGTAACAGCCGCTGGTTTCAATTTGGCACTGCACCCCACGTTCGGCTAGCAGGTGGGTCAGTGGGGTTAAATTGTACAAACAGGGCTCGCCACCGGTGATCACCACATGCTTGGCGTGATATTGCGGCCCAGTTAACAGATCCACCAAGGCGGTGAGCGGCCAGTAAGCCCAATGTGGCTTATCTTGTGCAACGGCCACCACTTGCTCCGGCGCCACTTGTTCGGCCTCTGCCAGCTCCCAAGTGTGTTTGGTATCGCACCAGCTGCAACCAACAGGGCAACCCTGCAAGCGTAAGAAGATGGCGGCAACGCCGGTGAAATGGCCTTCACCTTGAATGGTTTCAAAGATTTCGTTAACTGGATACTGCATGGGTACTCCCTAAATAAGGGCGGCTATTGTATGCATTGGCGAGCGCATCGACAAACAAAAAGCGCCAGCAATATGCTGACGCTTTATTCCTGCCCTAAGGCTGCAATTACTGCGCCTTGCGACCGTCGTCATGACAGCTGTCGCAACTTACCTCGGCGGCAGTGTCTTGTTCGTGAGGCTGGTGGCAATCACTGCACTCCAGCAAGCCATCATGCTTAGGGTGGATCCCCTCCATTTCCGCCATCTCACCGTGGCAGGCTTTGCATTGCTCAACTTCGTAGCTGCCATCGGCAGAAGGAGCCCCTTCCGCATGGCAGGTTTCACAGCCATCATTCATCTCAACGTGTTGCTCTGCCAAGGTGGCGTTAGCTGCAACGTTCAGCCCAAACGCCATCATCAGCGCCAGCAGGGATCGGTTCATGGTTTGTCCTTGATTTCAGTTGATGTCCGCCATACCACCAATTGGGTATGAAAGGGCAAAACTGTAGCAAGGATCTGTCCGGGCGCCGTTATCCAGATCGCGTTTTGTGAAGCCGAGCGGTCAAGCCCTCAATTTTGCACCAAGTCGCTGATAGTTCTTACCGTCATTCTGGCTTACGGCCATCATCGTGACAGGTCTCACAGCTGGGTTTGTCGCTAAAGGCCATCTCATGAGGCGCATGACAGTCACTGCACATCAACATCTCTTCGTGGATAGCGTGATGCGCCCCATCAATCTCATCGGCGCCGCCGTGGCAGTCCTGACACTGCTGATTTTCCAACACAAAATCATCGGTTGGGGCGCCACCATCGGCGTGGCAAGATTCACAGCCATCATTCATCTCTGCGTGTACGTCGGCTAAGGTTTCACTTTCATCGGCTGCGATAACCGCAAAAGTCAGCAGTGTGGCTGCCGCTAGGGTGGGCAATAACAGTTTCATCGTCATCTCCTGATCGTCATGTTCTGCAACCACTAACCGTAGCCAGCAACGCAGGATCCTGCCATTGATGCGGCGCATTGCCGCCCAATAAACCCAAAAACGGCGATCCGAAGATCGCCGTTTTGTTGTTCTTGCAACGAGGGAAAACCGCTGCGGCAATGACGCCCGAGATTAGCCTTGCTGCAATGTCGCGATGCGCTTATCCAGCGGCGGGTGGCTCAGAAACAGTTCCGACATCGCTGACTTACCACTGATGCCAAAGGCCGCCATGCTGGCAGGCATTGAGCTTTCGTGATTATTACGCAAACGTTCCAACGCCGCGATCATCTTCTGACGGCCAGCTAACGCAGCACCACCGGCATCCGCGCGGAATTCACGCTGGCGGGAGTAGTACATCACAATGGTAGAGGCCAACATGCCGAAGACGATCTCAAGCACCATCGACACCACGAAGTAGGTCATGTAGGACGCTTCACCGCCCTCCTCGTCATCGCCGCCCAGTACATTCGAGACCGTACCGGCGATCAAACGTGCCGCAAAGATAACAAAGGTGTTCACCACCCCCTGCAGCAACGCCATGGTGACCATGTCGCCGTTGGCAACGTGGCTCACTTCGTGGGCTAATACCGCTTCGACTTCATCCCGGTTCATGCCGTACAGCAGGCCAGTCGATACCGCAACTAACGAATTATTACGGCTGGGGCCAGTGGCAAAGGCGTTCATTTCTGGGCCGTGGTAAATGGCCACTTCAGGCATTTTAATGCCCGCACGCTCCGCTTGCGACGCAACGGTCTGCATCAACCATTGCTCTTGTTCATCTTGCGGCTGTTCAATCACCTGCAGTCCCATGGAACGCTTAGCCATCCATTTCGACATCTGCAACGAGATCAGCGAACCACCAAAGCCAAACACACCCGCCAACACCATCAGGTAACCAATACTGTTGTGTTGGATCCCCAACACCGAGGTCAGTAGGGTCAGCACTACGCCTAAGACCAACATGACTGCCAGGTTAGTCATCAAGAACAAAGCAATGCGTTTCATTTCTACTCCTTTATAAACCACAACCAATGTTGCTTAAGGCACAAATGGGGTTTGGGTCGATTTTTTTCAAGGGGACGTCGAATTTATCGACTGGTTTTTGCTACTCTGGCGTCGTTACACCATAAAAATAATTAAACAAGGACAAGAACCATGTCAGGGAGCCTTTTGTTGCTCAGTAGCTCTCGCGCCGACGGGACCGGGTATCTCGCTCATGCCGTAGAGATGTTGCGACGAGTTGTAAAACCAAACAGTCGCTGGCTGTTTATCCCCTATGCAGGGGTCAGCGTTGGTTACGATCAATACCATCAGATGGTGATTGAAGCGCTGCCACAGCTGGGTTGTCACATCGACTCTGCCCATCAGTTTGCCGATCCGGCCAGTGTGCTGGATCAATACGATGGGGTGCTGGTGGGGGGCGGCAATACCTTCCACCTGTTACACCAGCTGTACCACTTTAAATTGGTTGAAGCGATCCAAGCCCGTGCCGCCCAAGGGATGCACTACGTTGGCTGGAGCGCAGGCTCTAACGTTGCTGGACTTTCAATCCGCACCACCAACGATATGCCCATTATCGAGCCGCCCAGCTTTACCGCATTAGAGTTGGTGCCGTTTCAGCTCAACCCGCACTACATCGACTTCCACCCACCGGGGCACCATGGCGAAACCCGCCAGCAACGGCTGGAAGAGTTCACCAAGGTGGATCCCGCTACGCCGATCTTGGCGATCCAAGAGGGCAGCGCTCTCTTGGTTGAAGGCGATACCATGCAACTGTTGGGGCGCAAAGACGCCTTTTTGTTTAAAGGGGAAACCCAGAAGCAACAGTTGGATGCCGGAAGCGATCTCAGCCGCTGGCTGCAGCCTTAATCAAGCTCTTCGCCGGCAGTTACAACAACGCCGCCGAGCTTAACGGCTCGGCGGCGTTGTTTTCAGTGCGTGTTGGCTTAGCGTACCCTACAGGCTCAGTTAAGCGACTTCGTCTGCAGCCTCTGAGCCGCCGCAGTCAAGTGCTGCGCCGCCTCATTAACGTCGGCTAAGAACGGCACTTCCGCCAACATCGGGGCCGCTAACATCGCTTGCAGAGTCTCCAAGTTTTGCTGGTAGCAGCTCATGTCCGCATCCACTCGATTGGCAATCCAACCCACCAGTTGCAAGCCATCATGCCGGATCGCTTCGGCGGTCAGCAGCGCGTGGTTTAAACAGCCGAGTTTCATGCCCACCACCAAGATCACCGGCCAACGCTGCTGCGCCACCCACTGTGGCATGGTTTGTTGATGATTCAGCGGTAAGCGCCAGCCCCCCGCCCCTTCCACCAAACACAACGACGCCTGTGCCATGGCCGCCGTTGGCAACAATGGCGTTAAACGTGCCACCGTCAACGGCTCCGGTTCCGCTTGGGCAGCAATGTGCGGAGCAATGGCCGGTTGATAAGCGATGGGGTTAACCTGCTCGTAAGGCAGCTTAATGCCACTGGCCGCTTGCAGGCTTAGGGCATCGCTGTTGCGTAAACCCGCAGCCGTTGCCTCGCAACCAGCCGCAATCGGTTTCAGTCCCAGCGAGCCGCTGCCCGCGGCCGCCAGCAACCCCGCGGTTACCACGGTTTTACCGGCGTCGGTGTCGGTGCCAGTAACAAAATAGATCATCGTTTCGCTTCCACTAAATGAATGTGCCAGCTCAGCGGCAGCCCTTGGGGGCTACGGTACTGTTCTAACTCAGTGCAGATCTGCTGCCACCACTGCCGCCCCCGTAACCCAGCACTGCGCTGGGCGTGTTGGGCGCCGGTGTGTTTAAAGTGCTGCAGCAAGGATTTGGGGCCATCAAAATACAAACAGGTTTTCAGCGTCTGCACTTGCACCTGTTGCCACCCCGCCGCACTCACCTGCGCCGCCAGTTCAGCCGCACTCAAAAACTGATTGCAGGCCAGCTGACCACGGGCTACCAGCGGCAGCAACTCGGTAAAGGTGCCCGCCGCCGGAACGCTAAACAGCAACTGGCCATTGGGTTGGCACACTCTGGCGGCTTCCCGCAGGGATTGGCTTAGATCGCTGCTCCACTGCAGCGATAAGTTCGCCGCCACCGCCGCCACGCTGTGGCTTTGCAGCGGCAGCGCCTGCATGTCCCCTTGCAGCCGCGCGCCTTGGCCTTGTTGCAGCATCGCCATCGCGATATCCACCCCGATCACCTGCTGAGCCGGTAAGCGAGCGCTAACAAAACCGGTACCACAGCCAATGTCTAACCAGCTGGATTGCGGCTGAGCACGTTGCAGCAGATGCATCGCCGCCCAGCGCTGTACCTGCGCGTGGTTGTCGTAACTGGCCGCGGCATCGGCAAAACAGGAAGCCGCAGTCATGCTGAGTCTCCTTGGGCAGGCGTGGCTTGCCCCAGCGCCGCCAGCAGCCGATCGATGTCGGCAAACTGATGGCAACAATTCAGCACCAAGCGCAACCGCGCTTGGGGCACCGTCGGCGGGCGAATGGCCGGCACCCAGATCCCTTGCTGCTGCAACTGCGCCGAGAGCTGCAAGGCATGCTCGCTGCTGTGGCACAACAGTGGTTGGATCGGGGTAGAAGAAGCGGGTAAAGCCCAGCCTTGCTCAGTGGCTCCGGCGCGAAAATAGGCAATCAGCTCAGCCAGATGCTGGCGTGGTGCCGGATCGGCCAAACCGCGAATTCGAGCGGTTACTCGCTGCGCCAGATCCGCCGGCATCGCGGTAGAGTAGATGTAGTGTTTGCAACTTTGGCTGATGGCATCCAACAGCAGCTTTGAACCCAGCAGCGCCGCGCCGCTGGCCCCCAACGCCTTGCCGAAGGTAATTGTCAGCAGATCCGGCGAGGCCAGCTGCGCCGCCCCATAACCATCGGCACCCAATACGCCAAAGCCGTGGGCATCGTCTACCCAACTTAAGGCGCCATGCTCGGCACACAGCGCCACAAATGACGCTAACGGGGCTTGATCGCCATCCATCGAGAACACCGATTCGGTGGCCACCATGGTTGGGGCCTCGGTTTGCCGAAGCCAACGTTCCAGCGTTGGCAGATTGTTGTGAGGGAAACGGCGTAAATTGGCTTCGCTGGCCTGAGCCGCATCAATGATCGAGGCATGCGCCAGCTTATCCGCCAGCAGTCGATCCCCTTGTTGCAGCAGCGCCAAAGGGGCGGAATTGGCGGCAAAACCAGAACTGAACAGCAACGCCGCTTCATAGCCCGTGACGGCACACAAGGTTTGTTCTAACTGCTGATGGGCACGGTGGTAACCGCTGACTAACGGCGATGCCCCCGCGCCACGGGCAGGCAGTGGCTCCGCCGCAAACGCCAACCCGAGGTAATCGTTTGAACCGAACTGCAACAGCCGTTGCCCGTCCAGCTCAATGGTGCGGCCATCCACCGGCTCGATGCAGCGACGCTGACGCAACAATTGCGCCTGCGTACGTTCAGCCAAGCGCTGCTGCGCTCGGCGTTGCCACCATTGCCGCGTTTCAGGGTTACTGCGTGGCATCGTAAAACAACACATCCTCTTGCGGTTGTGGCAGCGTCGGCTTCATCTTTTCAATGTGCTTGGCCGCGCCCGCTTCCGGGGTGATCCCCAAACGCGCAAACAGCGTCATGTCGTCGTTTTCTTTCGGGTTGGCGGTGGTCAGCAACTTACAACCGTAGAAAATAGAGTTGGCACCAGCAAAGAAACACATCGCTTGCAGTTCGTCGCTCATGTCTTCGCGACCGGCAGACAAGCGCACGTGGGACGCTGGCATCATGATCCGCGCAGCGGCAATCACCCGCACAAACTCAATCGGATCCAGATCCGCTTGATCCGCCATCGGCGTGCCCGCCACCTTCACCAGCATGTTGATTGGCACACTTTCTGGCTGGGTTGGCAGGTTGGCCAACTGCTGCAGCAAACCGGCGCGATCCGACGCTTGCTCGCCCATCCCCAAAATGCCACCGGAACACACTTTCATGCCCGCTTTACGTACGTTATCAAGGGTATGCAAACGGTCGTCGTAGCTGCGGGTAGAGATGATCTCGCCGTAAAATTCCGGCGAGGTATCCAAATTGTGGTTGTAGTAATCCAAGCCCGCTTCCGCCAACACCTCAGCCTGCTCGGCGCTGAGCATGCCCAAGGTCATACAGGTTTCCATGCCCATCGCTTTCACTTCGCGTACCATTTTCAGCAGGTACGGCATGTCGCGTTCGCGGGGGTTACGCCATGCGGCGCCCATGCAGAAACGGCTGGCACCGGCCGCTTGCGCCGCTTTCGCTTCGCTTAACACCTTATCCACTTCCACCAATTGCTCGGTTTCCAGGCCGGTGTGATAACGGGCACTTTGCGGGCAGTATTTGCAATCTTCCGGGCAGGCACCGGTCTTGATCGACAGCAGCCGCGAGATCTGCACTTGGTTTGGATCGAAATGCTGACGATGCACAGTTTGCGCTTCAAACAGCAGATCATTCAGAGGCTTGGCTAGTAAGGCTTGGATCTGTTCTAACGTCCAATCGTGACGGATAGCGGCCATGGTCATTCCAGTAGTCAGGGTAGGGATATTCTGTTGGCTAGGATAAAGCGAACCGATACACTGTCAATCCATAAACACATCCTACCTTTACTAACGGTTAAAAATCGACCATGAGCATTGATCTGCAATTTGATCGCGACCACCTATGGCACCCATACACGTCCACCACCAATCCCCTTCCCTGCTATCCGGTTGCCAGCGCCAAGGGCGTTGAGATTGTGTTAGAGGATGGCCGCCCACTGATTGATGGCATGAGCAGCTGGTGGAGCACCATTCACGGTTACCAGCATCCGCAGCTGTCCGCCGCCGCCAAAGCGCAGATCGACACCATGAGCCACGTGATGTTTGGTGGCATTACCCACCAACCGGCAATTGAACTGGGTAAGCACCTGATCGAGATGACCGATCCCAAGCTGAATAAACTGTTCTTGGCCGATTCCGGTTCGGTTGCCGTCGAAGTGGCGCTGAAAATGGCGCTGCAGTATCAACAAGGGATCGAACAGCCCCAACGCACTCAAGTGATGACCATTTTAGGCGGCTACCACGGTGACACCTTTGCTGCCATGAGCGTGTGCGATCCAGACAATGGCATGCACAGCTTGTTCAGCAAGGTGTTGTCTAAGGCGCACTTTCTGCCACGACCAACCACACCCGTGGGGCAACCACTGAGCGCAGAAGATGCCGACGCCTTAGCCCAAGGCTTCGCCCAACATGGCGACAGCTTAGCGGCGGTGATTGTCGAGCCCATGGTGCAAGGCGCCGGCGGGATGCACTTTTATGGTGCCGCTTACTTGCAGCGATTACGCCAATTGTGCGATCAGCATGGGGTGATGCTGATTTTTGATGAGATCGCCACCGGCTTTGGCCGCACCGGCAAACTGTTTGCCTATGAACACGCCGCGGTGGTGCCGGACATCCTTTGCTTAGGCAAAGCGTTAACCGGCGGCACCATGACCCTAGCCGCCACGCTGGCAACCGATGCCGTTGCCCAAGGGGTGTGTGCCAGCGCCGCTGGGGTGTTTATGCACGGCCCCACTTTTATGGGCAACCCATTGGCCTGTGCCGTTGCCAGCGCCAGCATGGCGATTTTGCAACAAGGGGATTGGCAGCAGCAGGTGGCACAAATTGAACAACAGCTCAGCGAAGAGCTCGCCCCCTGTGCCGAGTTTGAGCAGGTGGCCGAGGTGCGGGTGTTTGGCGCCATTGGGGTGGTAGAGACCAAGCGAGCCGTCGACGTGGCCGTTATTCAACGTCACTTTGTGGAACAAGGCGTGTGGATCCGTCCCTTTGGCAAGCTGGTGTACATCATGCCGCCCTACCTCATCAACTCAGCTCAACTGAGCCAGCTGACCAAGGCGCTGTCCACTACCTTGGCCAGAGCAGACGTTTACCAAACTAGCTAAGCAGCTGCCCCGCCAATATTTGCTCCACCACTTCCGGCACCAAGGTGCCGGCTTTGCCTTTGCGATGAAAATCAAACTGGCTGTAGCGTTCCGTGGGGGCCAGATTGATCTCTAAGGTATCGGCACCGGCTTGATTGGCTTGTTCCACAAAGCCTGCTGCAGGGTAAACCGTGCCCGAGGTGCCAATCGCGATAAACAGATCGCACTTGGCCAATGCGTCGTAGGTACGATCCAGCCCAAAGGGCATCTCGCCAAACCACACCACATGGGGGCGCAACATCTGGCCAATGGCGCAGCAGGTGCACAGGTTATCGGCCCCAAAGGGCTGGGTAAGAGGAAACACCTGTTGGCTTTTGGGGCAGCGCCCCTTCACCAGTTCGCCGTGCATGTGCAGCACCGATTGGCTGCCACCGGCTTGGTGCAGGTTGTCGATGTTTTGGGTGACCAACAGCACCTCGCCATGAAACTGCTGCTGCAAACGCGCCAACGCCCGGTGGGCGGCATTGGCCTCAACCCCTTGTTGCAACTGCTGCCAACGTTCGTTGTAAAACCGCTGCACTAATTCGGGATTACGCCAATAACCCTCTGGGGTGGCAACGTCTTCAATTCGATGTTGCTCCCATAAACCGTCTTCAGCACGAAATGTTTTTAAACCCGATTCTGCCGAGATCCCTGCCCCGGTTAAGATCACAATCCGTTGATACATACCGCCTTCACTTCCATTTAGCGCTAAATATTTGTGTTTTCTAGGTTATCGAATCTTCACCCTACAAAGCTAATGGTTTTAACTTGGCGCGAAGCTTCCTATAATGGCCGCTAGTAATTCTGGGGTGAATGGCCCACTAACGATTAGAGAGTACCATGGCTGACGAGAATCAGGCGTTAAAGAAAGCGGGGCTAAAAGTCACTTTGCCGCGCGTAAAGATCCTTGAGCTATTGCAGCGCCCCCAGAACCAGCACATCAGTGCCGAGGACCTGTACAAGCTGTTGTTGGAGTCCGGTGAAGAGATCGGTTTGGCTACCGTGTACCGCGTATTAAACCAATTCGACGACGCTGGCATTGTTTCCCGCCACCACTTCGAAAGTGGCAAAGCAGTGTTTGAACTGGCCAGTCAGCATCACCACGACCACTTAGTGTGTTTGGATTGCGGCAAGGTTATCGAATTCAGCGACGACACCATCGAGCGTCGCCAAAACGAGATCGCGTTGAAGCACAACATCAAACTGACCAACCACAGCCTCTACCTGTATGGTCACTGCACCAACGACACCTGCGAGCACAACCAGTAATTACGCAGCCGTCGTGACCAAAAGCGTCGGTTTGTCCGGCGCTTTTTTGTCTCTGCCGTTTGGCCACAGCGCCAGTAGCATCCGTGTGCAACATCGCGTAACTTCATAGGATTCCATCGAAAGTCTGCCGTATTCGATCTCCCTTTTTCTGTGGGTACCTATGGCAACGCATTACGATCACATCATCATCGGCGCCGGTTTATCAGGCCTTGGCCTCGCCAGCCAGCTGAAACAGCAACGCCCCAACGACTCTTGGTTAATGTTGGAAGCCCGCGCCAACATAGGCGGCACCTGGGATCTGTTTCGCTATCCGGGCATTCGCTCCGATTCCGACATGTACAGCTACAGCTTCAGTTTTAAGCCGTGGCAACGCAGTGAATTTTTAAGCAGCGGCGAACGCATTCGCGCCTACCTTGCCGAGCTGTGCCAAGAACAACAGCTCCAGCCGCAGATCCAATTTAATCACAAGGTGCTTAGCGCCGACTGGAACAGCCAGCAACAGCGCTGGACCCTCACCGTGGCCCATCAAGGCCAACACCGGCAGTTGCACTGTAAGGTGCTGTTTAGCTGCGCCGGTTACTACAACTACGCCCAAGGCCATCGGCCTAAGTTCAACGGCATTGAACAGTTTCAAGGGGTGGTGGCGGATCCGCAGCACTGGCCTAAAGACTTGGATCACCAACACAAGCAGGTGGTGGTGATTGGCTCCGGCGCCACCGCCGCCAGCATCGTGCCAGAGATGGCCAAAACCGCCGCTCGGGTCACCATGTTGCAACGCAGCCCCAGTTACTTTTTCTCGTTGGCGGCCACCGATTGGAGCCACAAACTGCTGAAGCCACTGTTGCCCGCCCGTTGGCTGGCAAAGCTCACGCGTCACAAATACATTTCGCTGGCACAAACCCTCTATTTTGTTTCCAAACAACTGCCACGGCTTAGCAAGGCGTTACTGCGCTTGCAAAACCTCAGCGCCCTACGCAGCCGCGAATATCACCAGCGTCACTTTCAGCCCAACTACAACCCGTGGCAACAACGGCTGTGTGTGCTGCCCGATAACGATCTCTTTCACTGCATTCGCCAAGGCAAGGCGCAGGTGCTGACCGATGAAATTGATCACATCAGCGCCAACGAAGTGGTGCTGCGTTCAGGGCAACGGCTGCACGCCGACATTATTGTGCCCGCCACCGGGCTGAAACTGCAGCTGTGGGGCGGCATGACGGTCACCGTGGATGGCGTTGCCATCAACAGCGGCGACATGGTCGGCTACAAAGGGCTGATGTATGGCAATGTGCCCAACTTCATCAATATTTTTGGCTACATCAGCGCCTCGTGGACGCTGCGCGCCGAGCTGAGCTACCAATACGTTTTCCGTTTACTCGAGCAGCTGGATAACCACGACAGCCAACGCTTCTACCCCCACTGGCAACCGCAATCTCAGCCGCTGGAGCTGATGCTGAACCTCAGCGCGGGCTATGTGCAGCGCAGCGCCGACATACTGCCCAAACGGGGCCAACAATTTCCGTGGTGCAGCAGCGATCTGTACCGGGTTGATGCCCAGCAGCTGCGAAACAGCCCAATACAAGATGGGGTGTTGCAGTTTGAGCAGCACCGCGATCTGGCGGCGGCATTAACCGCGCAACAGCAATCCGGTTCCCAGCCCTTCAAGCCCACGGCGACAGAAGCGCAAGAAACCCGCACAGCGGCCACGGCAGCAACGGCAACCCACGCCCCCGCGCGCGCCCCAGCAGAGCCGATCGGCCGCTGAGGTAGCGCTTCAACCCGAGCCGCTGCTCAGAGGCTCGGGGGTTACCCACTTGCTGTCTGCGACACACTTTCCGCACTGCATTGTGGGCCGCTTCCTTGCCCGATGGCTGGACTGGCTGGCGCAGACCGTGCGCGGCTGGAATCAAGCACAAAATTTCAACGACAAAGGTTGCAGCTTTGTTATCATCCCGTCGTGATCAGCGCTTCGTATTAGCTCGGTCGATCACCTCAATCAATACACTCGAACAATTAGGACGTTTGAAATGATGTTTGCCAAAACACTGCGCCTTAGCAGTCTCTCGTTAGCCATACTCGCCGGACTGAGTGGCTGTAGCAGCGATGATCCCGCCAACAGCGCGCCAGTGCTGAATGCCACAGCCACGCCCGCCAGCGTAGAGGAGCGCAGCAGCGCCACCTTCGCGGTTGATGCCAGCGACAGTGACGGCAACATCGAATCGATTCAGTGGCAACAAACCACAGGCCCAGCGGTTGATTTCAGTGTCAACGGCCAGCAGATCACCTTTGTCGCGCCAGAAGTGAGCGCCGACACCGCCATCGGGTTTGACGTCAGCGCCCGCGATAACAGCGGCGCCACCACCACCTTGGCGCTCGCCTCGACCATCATTAACGTTAATCGCGCCCCAGTACTGGCGGCAACGCCGCTGGAAACCGAATTCAACCACGCCATCGAATTTACCCTCGCCGCCACCGATCCCGACGGCGATGCGCTCAGCGCTGAGATCATCAGCCCACCCAGCAACGGGACGCTCACAGCATTAACGGGGCTCAGCTACCGCTACACCCCAGCCACCAACAGCATCGCCGCCGATGCAATCACCATTGCGATCTCCGATGGCGAACTCAGCACCAGCGCCGTTATCGCCATCGCCGTTATCGATTCCAGCGCGCCACAAGCCGTTAGCGTTACCCCCGCCAGCAGCGACGTGCGCGTCCCGCTTGATAGCCCCATCACCGTGCAGTTTGACGACATCATGCTGGCCGACAGCTTCAGCAATCGCGGCAACGACTGCAGTGGCGCCATCCAAGTCTCAATGGACAACTTTACCCAGTGCGTTGCGATCAGCAGCGCCACGCTGCAAACGGATCAACAAACCCTTGAACTGAGCCTAAACGCGCCGCTGCAAGCGGATGCGCTCTACCAAATTAAGCTGACCGAGCAAGCCCGCAACTTCCATGGGGTGGCGGCCGAGCCCGCCTTAATCGGCAGCATCCGTACCGAATCGGCGGATCTGCACATTACCGAAGTGTCAGCGTCACGCTATTACAGCGACAACCGCTGGGTTGAGATCTACAACGGCACCAGCCGTGTGCTCGACCTGGCCGACTACGCCATTCGCAGTGGCAGCATCAATGAAGACAACAACAGCATCAACGACGTTGCCAGCTTCGCCCTAACAAGCAAAACCATCGCACCGGGGGCATACATGGTGCTGCAAGGTCGATACTGGGATGGCTTCTGGCAATCGAGCGTGGCGGATTCCCCCAGCTTGCTGTTGATTGGCGATGAAGAACAACGGGTGCGCCCCGCTTGGTGGGCAGACAGCTACGTGGAACTGACCGACAGCGACAACACCCGCACCATCGACTTTGTTCGCTGGGGCAGCAGCACCCAAGCGCCGTTAACTGCAGCGGCGTGGCCACATGCCGACAACGCCGTACAACTGGAAGAGTTGTTAGGCAAAAGTTTGGTGCGAGATCTCAGCAAAGCCGACAGCAACAGCGCCAGCGATTGGCGCTATGCCCAATTTATTACCCCCGCTGGCGACAACGACATCGACTGCAGCGACGATCTCGACCAAGACAACATTCCCGATTGCGCTGAAACCGAAGGCGCAACCTTTGCAGGCTTGCCCCTGTATGAATGGGGCGCTCGCACCGGCGTAAAAGACATCTTCATTGAAGTGGATTACATGGAGAGCACCGATCCTGGGATCACCCCCCATCGGCGCGCCTTAGAGCGCGTGGTCGAGGCGTTTGCCGAACACAACGTGGCGGTGCACTTTGATGCTGGCAACCTGTTCCACAACGAAGATGGCCTTTCGCCGGCGGATTTTGATCTGGGCGGTGGCAACCAAGTTGATTTCTACCCACAAACCACCTTCGTCAGCAGCGCCGGATCCCCCAGCATTTTGGATCACAAGGCGCAGAACTTTGCCCTGCAACGTCGCCCCATCTTTCACTACCTGTTGATGGCCAACAGCCAACTGGCCGATGGCTCTGCGGGATCGTCGGGGTTCGCCGAGATCTACGGCAACGATCTGATGGTCTCGATGGGGAACTGGGGCTTCACCATGGAAGAGGAAAGCGCCCGCAACAGCACCATTAACATGCAGGCATCCACCATCATGCACGAACTTGGGCACAATCTGGGCCTGCGCCACGGCGGCGACGTCAACACCAACGCCAAACCTAACCACCTCAGCATCATGAACTACCTCTATCAGCTGAATGGGTTACCGGAATTGGGGGAGCACGAAGCGGATCGTTACTTTGTTTACTTCCATCACGGCATTGCCGCCTGCAACCCCGACGACATTGAGCTGATCAATGGCCCCACAGTGGCACCGGCGCAGTTCAACATGAGCTACTCCTCTGGCCTACTGCCCAGCATTGATGAAGCCTTAGTGGATGAAAGCCGCGGCTTAGGCCACGACAATTCCGATTACGTTGATTTCAACTGCAACGGCGTGGCCGGTGAAATGCTGACAAATTATGATGTTAACTTCGACGGTAACAGCACCGATCAACTGCACGATGTGGATGAATGGAGCCGCATTGATCTGCAATTCAGCCACTATTGGTCGGGCAATGTCAGCGGCAGCAGCCAATCTCGTCATCGCAGCAACGCCCTAAAAAGCCAAGACATCATGGCCAATGATCGCCAAGCCTTGATTGAAGAAGCCGCCCCATCAGCCCAGTTGCTGCAGATGATCCGTGCGTTGGCTCACCATGATTAAGGCCCTGATTAGCGCACTGCTGCTCATCATCCTAAGCGCTTGCCAAGGGCAGCAACTGCCACAAGACGTTGTTGTCGCGCCGTGGTCACTGCAGCATGGCGTGCTGCGTTACCACGACACCCCAGTAACGTGGCAACTGCCCGCCCCAGCGGTGTGCGAGCAGTGCCAGCTGAGCCAACAGGTGCGGCGCCACCCCGCAGGGCCAACCACACGCTACGAACTGCGCCAAGGGGGGGAAGTCCGAGCCATCAAGGCGCACACCTACCTGCCTTGGGTGGAACTGATCAATGGCCATCAGCGGCTGCGCTTTAAGATCAGCCAAGCTGCAGGCAGCCAAGCATTTACCCTTACGGTAGAAGGCCGCGACTACGCCATTGCCCCAGCAACCGGTTTTCACTTTAGCTACCAGAACCGCCATTATGAGATCTGGTTTGAACAGCTGCTCAAACGCCAGCCCAGCGCCAATTACAGCGCCGAGCAGCCGCAGTTTGAGATGAAATACCTGCTGTTAAGTCGCTAAGGCACACTGCTGGTATGTGGCGCGCAGCTTTGAGCTCAGGCCAAAAACGCAAATAAAAACGAGCGCCCTAGGGCGCTCGTTTTTGTTACCGCGGTTAATCGCTGGGGCTGTGGTAAACCTGCACCACTTTTTGCAGCTCAATCACCTCGGGCTCAGGGATCTGCTCGTCCGGATAGGCGGCGCGCACCTTATCCGATAAGCCTTTGGCGAACACCTGATACAGCACCCGCGTTGACACCGTCAGTGGGTACTGCAGATCCGCAGGCAGCTGGAAATGCTCTAAGCGAGTCTCGCCGGATTGGATGCGGGTATCTTTGCCAATTTTCTCGTAGCGCCAGAAACGCAGCCCCACTGGCACGCCCGCTTTATCCACCCCAACCTTCACGAATTTACGGGCGTCCTTTGGGATCACCCCATCGGTCATGACGCCGCTGCTCAGCACTTGTTGACCGTTGGCATCGGTGGCAATCACCTCAACCCACACTTGTCGACGCGCGCCACCGGGCATGGCATGGCCCGAGTTGACGTTGCTGATCTTGGCCGTAAAGCGATCCCCCTGTTTTTCCACCGCTAAGCGCAGCGCGGTTTTCAAAATGTCGATGGACATCTTCTTATGCTCGGCATTACGCATGCCGGTAAAGAAGTAGTTGCCGCCAACAAAGTGGTGGGAGCGCAGGTTCGATTTTTCTGGGCCGTTATCGGTGGAGTAACCGCTCACTTGAGTGAAGTGAGTGGCATCTTGATTCATGTGGCAATCGATGCAGGTTTTATGCTGGCTTGGATCCTCTGGCGAATTAAATGGCGACGCCAACCATTCGCCAAAGTTGTCGTTGATGTTGGCGCCGGGGCCACTGGTAAATTCGTTGTGGCAGGTGGCACAGTACAGCGACGACTGGTACAGCTCTGGGTTGGAGTACGACGCTTTATGGCGCTCTGGCGAGGCATTGATCTGCTTCTGCTCCATGTACTTCAACAAGCTGCTGGTGCTGTCTTCAAAGATGTAACCGTCGCGATCTTTTAAGTTTACGGTCATGTCGGCGTTCCCACCGGCGTTCTCCGCCTTGCTGATGCGGTGACAGAAAACACAACCGGTGCCGCGTTCGTTGACCGATTTCCCGTGGGCAAAGGCCTGCATCAGTGACGCGCCTTTTTTCTCCCACATGTCACCAAATTCATGCAACGGTTTGTTGTCGCCATTGATCACCATCTGCGGCATATGGCAGCCACGACACAACACTCGGAACTCTTCCCCTTCCGCCTCTGCAGCCACATCTTCATGGAAGCGGTAGTAGGGATGATCCATGTTCATGCCGTGGTTGGAATCGGCCCATTGATCGTAAATGGTGCTGTGGCAGTCGGCGCATTCAGCGCTGTTCAGCCACTCGTCGGGGTGGGTGTAACGTTTGTCGTCATCCAGTCGCAACCACACCGACAGATAAGGCAGGTTTTCTTGCGCCCGCACATACTCGTTCAAGGCGCTCATCCGCTTGGCAACAGCCAGCGGCGGCTGCTCAACGCTGATCAGCTCTGGCGACTGTGGCCGTGGATCGGCGCCCATGCCCCCTTGGGTTTTCTGAATGATATCGATGTAGGCGCCCACCGGATCACCCGCAATCATCTTACGCGGATCCACGTGGCCGGTGACCGCGTTGCTAAAGCGATCTTTGGCGTCTTTGCCATCTTGCATCAGCTGCCGGTTGGTGAAGTTAAAGCCATCCCAGTGACAGGAGTTACAGCTCATCCAAAAATCACCGGCCATCGGCGCATCGGCAAACTCGGCGCTGTTGGCACTGTTAAATAGGGTTTTGCCCAAACGCAGTTGCGGCGGCAGCGGATCGTGCTGCACCAGCGGCGCAAAGTGGGCTTGGGTCAGTTTCAATTTAGCAAAGGGGCCCGCCTCGCCAATGTCAAACTTGGCCAGATCCAGAGTCATCGCATTTTGCACATACAGCTCACGGCCGCTCAGCAACAAACCACGGGGGTTATCGCCGGGCACGTTGCGGTAAATTTGGGTGGCCTTTACCCCGCCTTGAAACTTCTTACGACGGTGACGCTTGCTCTTTTTCTTACTGACTCGAGACAGATCAAACACCAACAGATCTTCCGAGCCCGACAGAGAAAACACCGCCTTTTTGCCATCGGCACTGAACACGCCATCGTGGGGGTTCGACACAATCCGTACGCGGTTGCCGCTTTCAATAATATTGATCTGCTTAAACAGCTGCTTGCGTTGTTGCGTCAGTTCTTGCTCGGCACTAGGGGTCAGATCGACAATCGAGATGGCGGGAAACACCGTCGATTGAAACTGGAAATCGTGACCAAACGACCACAGCACATGGGGTAACCACGCTTGCTGACCATCGGGGGAGATCACAATGTTATCCAGCAGTCGCGGCTTGCCTTGGGATACGGTCTTTTTGTCGTGCGCGGGGCTGTCAGCCAGCTGCAACACCTTAATGAGGCTGGGAGTGGCGCCAGAGGCATCAAAGATCGACAGTTGGCCACTTAAGGAGTGGCTTACCAGCAGGCGGTTGTCGTCAGTAAGCGCTAACCCTCTGGGGGTGTCGGCCACATCCAGTTGCTGCAGCAGTTCGCCATTGGCGCTCAGCACCAACAACTTCTGCCCTTCAAAACTGGTGACGTAAAACTGATCGGTGCTGGGGTTGTACAGCGCCGCAAAAGGCCGCGCTGGCACCGCGGTGCGCTGCTGTACCGCTAAGGTGGCCGCATCCAGCAGCAGCACCTGATCGCTAAGGTAATCGGTGACCAGCAAGGTGGCGTTATTGGCGCCAAAGGCGAGGCGGCGAATGTCGCGACCAATGGTTTGTTCCTGCAACAACTGACCCGTGGCGCGATCGATAACGCTGACGCTGCCCGCATCAAAGTTGGCGCTCACAATTTTGCTGTCGCCATCGGCAAACAACATCGAGCTGCTTTTTTCCATCGCCACGGCGCCGTAACTCACGCTCAATAGCGCCACTAAAGCCAAGCAACCACTGCGACCAAACTTGCTGAAAAACATCGTGTGTCCTTTTACTGCTTCTGTTCAGCGTTGTTGCTTAGCTGATACAGATAGAGCCGCCGTTCCCCTGGGAACCGCGGTGAAAATTCGGTAATTAAGGTTGCCGAAGCAACCGGGCTGGCGCTCAAACGCCAACTCTTATTGGCGTGCGCCTGTTGCGCTAACACCACCTGACTGCTGGGATAATACATATCCACAACCGCGTGCTGGGGCAGTGCCGCCGTTAACAGGTTTACGCCGTAATTGCTGCCAAGCCATTGGGACTGCGGCTCGGCGGCAAAGCGTTGCAGCGCCTGTTGGAGCGGTGGTAGCGGCTGCGTCCATTGCACCCGCTGGGCGCCATTGAGAATCAAAACCACTACCATTGGCAACCACAATATCATTTTCCCCGCTAACTGCACTGCGAGCAGGATCAAAACCAACAGCAAAAGTGGCAAGCTGTGGCGTAAATTGGCGGGGTTTTGCCCCCACAGCATCCACAGGCCATAGCCCAAGGCCATCAACAGCAGCAGATACGCCGCAACCGAATGGGCGGGGGCCATGCGCCAGCGCAGCAGACGAAGCAACATCAGCGCCATCAAGCCCGCAGCCGCCACCAACAGCGGCCAACCAAAGCCCATTTGCAAGCTCATCAACCACTGCTGCAGCGGCCCCCCCGCATCGGCGGAAGTGTTGCCCCAGATCTGAAAGTGACCGGCACTAAAGCGCAGCCCCTCACTAAAATAGGCCGCGCCATCGTGCCACCAGACAAAGCCTAAACTCAGCAGCGCCACTAACAGCACCATCGCACTGGCGTACAATAAGGCACGCCAAGGGCGAGCAAACCCCAGCAGATGCGGCCATAAGGGCAGGCTCACCACCAAGGGCAGATACGCCGGTCGCGTTGCCAGCAACAGCCCCAGCAGCAACCCCGCCAACCACGACCGCTGGGCTAACCCCGCCAGCAGCAACAGCAACAACCACAACAACGCCAAGGGATCCGACAAGCCACTGAGCCCCGCCGCCCACAACAGCGGTTGGCTCATCAACAGCAGCGCTGCAACGCCTGCCGCTTGCGCGGCCGGTACCGACGATGGGGCATTCGTGCCCCTTTGAGCCGATTTCATCGGCGCAGCGCCAACCACCAACTGCCCCGCCACCGCTGCAGCAGCAAGCGGCAGCAACGTGGTCGCCAGCAACGACAGCTGCACGTTGGCCAGTGCGCTGGCCGTAAGGCTTTGCAGCGCTCGCGCCAGCACAATAAAGGCCGGATAACCGGGAAAATGCGGCCGAAACTCCAGCACCGAAAAACGCTCGATGCCACGGGCAAAGTTCAGCGCATCATCGCTGCTCAGAGCCAGCGGATAATGCCCCAACCACCAAAGCCACAATGGGTAGCACAGCAGCGCCAACCACAAGGCCGGTGCCTGTTTTCCCCCTTGCTGCCAAGATGGCTGGGGGCCACGCCGCTGCACTTGCTGCACCCGCTACGCCGTTACTTTAAGCTGGATAACGCCTGCAACAAGCGCTGTTGTTGCAGCGCAAATTGCTCTGGATCCGCCGGAGCTTGGCCCACGCCAAAGACCCCCGGATTACCAATGGATGCCAGCACCGCCACAATCGCCTGTTGCGCCTGCTCACGTTGGGTTGGCGTTAACTTGGGGCTAACCAGATCCAAAAACAGCTTACTTTTCACCACCAGCACCTTCGCCACTTGGTAATCGCCAAGGTTTTTGCTGGCGCCATCCAGCCGCCGGATGATCTCTTCCACCACCGCGTGATCGATGATCTGGCTAACCGCCTCACCATCGCCACGGCCGATGGCCGCTTGCATCGGCGTCAACAGATCCACCTGATGATCGCTCAGCAGGTAATCAAACTCTGGCTTTAACTGCGTCACCGCTGCGGCCACCGCCGCGTAATCGTTCGCGGCCACCGCATTGATGATCTTTTCGCGGCCTTCAATGAGTGGTTCTTTGCCTGCCGCAGCGTAAGAGTAAGCGTCGCTGTGTGGTGCCAACGTTAGCCCCAGCAGCAACACCGCCAGCGCCCAGAATGATTTGCTCATGTGTGTGCTTCCTATCTGCGCCTTAGGCGACGCTTTGTACTTCAATCACGGTGCTTTCATTTCGATAATCAAAGATCTCGCGGCGACGATCCTTACCATCAATCAACGATTGCGCGGCCATCATCCCCATCTCCATCGCGGTGTCGGTGAAGATGTAGCGGAAGGTGCCTTGGCGGCCAGTCATGATCAGATTCTCAAACTGGGCTAAGTGACGGATGGCCGCTTCGCGCTTGGCTTGATAGCTCATGTCCATCAGTGGGTAGGCGTGTTCGGTGTAACTGCTAAAGTGCTCGGCACTGGCAAACTTGGGATCCACCCCAAGAGTGGCCAAATCTTGCAGCACTCGCCGCTGCAACTTGGCGCTGTCCATGGTCCAGATCGCGTCGCCTTTATCGCAAGGGATCTCCACCATCACCGAGGTTTCCCCCGCGGGGGCCATAAATTCAGAGCGGCGTTTGGGTTCTTGCAAACGGGTGCCTAAGATCTCGGGATCCGACAGGTATTGCCATGTGTTGTCCGAGATATCTTGGGTGGCCATCGGCATATTCATAAACCGCAACGAACGGAAACTTAAGCCGCTGTCGAAGTCGGTCATGCGGCACATGTCTGGCAGCGGCATGGTGGAAATCAACTGATCGCAGTGGATTTGATGCTCGCCATTGCCATCACGATACCCCACCGCCGCAATGGCGCCATCGCCCTGCACCAGTTCGGTTACGTTGGCATTAAACACCAGCTCAACCCCTTGCTGTTGCAGTTGCTGCGCCAGTTTGGTGTACAGCTGGCCAAAGCCCCATTTCGGGTAGCGATATTGGCGCGCGTAAGTTCGCACCGCGGAACGCTTGCCCGGCAGCAATCGTTTGGCCACGTCTTTTAGATCCAACAGGCTGATCCGCTGCGACGCCCAATCCCCAGACAAGTTTTTGGGATCAATGCCCCACAATTTGGCGGTATAGCCTTCAAAAAAGTGCTTATACAAGGTGGTGCCAAAGCGGCTTTCAATCCACTGGGCAAAGCTGACTTGAGAACGCTGTTGCGGCTTGGCTTTAAACAGCTGCTTTGCCAAGTCAATGCCGCCGCCGATCAGCAGCGACCAGGGTGCATTACGCAGCAGATCCAGCGCCGCCAACGGGTACTGATAAATACGGCCACGATAGCGGATCACGCTTTTGCGCTGGGCAAACAGCAGTTCATCGCCCATCAAGCGGTCAACAAACGTCAACAGCTTGGGGTTTTTGGTGATGAAGCGGTGGCCGCCATAATCAAAGCGGTATTCGCCCTTCTCTCCTTGGAAGGTTTGGGTGGCGCACATGCCGCCGGCGTAAGACTCTTTCTCTAACACCGTAACTTTGAAGCCCGCTTCGTTGAGTTCCCACGCCGCCATCAAGCCCGCTGGGCCTGCGCCTAAGATCACCACATGTTGTTCTGTGTTCATGCTTTGTTGTAGCTCCGGTTCCACAGGTAAGTAAAGCCACCTAAATACAGCGCCCATGTGGCCAACTGCAGCAGCCCTGGCGACGAGTTATAACCAAACAACGCCCGCAAGAAGGTGCCGAACACGCCGCGATCATCAAGGATATGGGAGATATCGAACACCTGTGGGTACAACACTGGGATCAGCTCGGCCGCTTGCAACATGTTAACCGCGCTAGAGAGCAGACCCGCGGCAATGATGATGATCAGCAGGCTGGTCCAGCGGAAGAAGGCACGCAACGGCACTTGGCGGGTGCTGCGCAGCATCGCCCACACCATCGCATAGGCCAGCACTAAGCCCGCCACGGCGCCGATCACCGCATCTTGGGTGCTGAATTCGCCCATGCTGGAGTACATCAAGGCAGAAAAGAACAAGATGGTTTCAAAGCCTTCGCGCAAAATCGCCAGCAGGGACAACATCACCAACCCCAGTAAGTTGCCACTCGACACCATCGAGGTGATCTCTTGCTGCACTTGCGCCACTTGGCTTTTGGCCTGCTTTTGCATCCACACCGCCATGTAGGTCAGCACCACGGTGGCAAACAGCAAAATGCCCGCCATCAAGTAGTTGCGATACAGTTCGTTACTGAACTGATCCACCACCACCTGAAACACGACCGCGACAGCCAGCGACAACACCAAGCCCACGGCCACGCCGCCATAGATGTATTTGTTGTAATGGCGCGCATTCAGCTTAGCCAAATAAGAAAGGGCAATCCCCACCAGCAAAAAGGCTTCTAGCCCTTCGCGCAGGGTGATCAAAAAACTCGCGAACATAACGTAATTGGCCTTAAAAATTACTGAGTTGAACTTGGGCGCAGCAACCGCAATACGGTCCAGCGCAACGCATGCCGTAATACCAGCGGTACCAGCAGCCACGAACTGTAGAAATGAATGTCTTGCATCAGGTTGCCCAAGGCGTCGCCGGGCACACCGTAGAAAAACAGCACAAAGCCGCTGCCGCAACAAAGCAACAGCAGCCATTCGCTGATCCGGCCGGTATGGCGCAAAAAGGGCTTATCACTTTGGGTTAGCAAGCGCCGATGCGACAGCCAAAAGCCGCCCATCACCACGGTAAACACCGTGGCGCCCAACACCATGTGCAGCAACAGCAGCAGGTTTTGTGCCTGCCACGGCAAGCTCAGGGGTTGCCACAGCACCACTCCACTGACAAACATCAGGTACAGCAGCCACTCTGCGGTTTGATGATGAAAAGCCAACCGATCCCACCAGCCTTCGGAACGAAAGCTCAAGGTTTTAACTGGGCGTTGCTGCCCGATAACTGCGTCTTTTTGCATAGGTGCCACCTTTGCCAGCACAAAATCCACTGTCTGTCAGTGATGTTGGTTTCAGTTTTTAAACGGCAAAAGGCAGCGACTCTCATCGCTGCCTTTGCTATCCCACAATGTTGTGGTTACTTAACGCTTACTTTGGCCGCCATGGTCATGGCGGTGCCGTGCTTGCCGCCAGCGGCAATCACCTGATGTACGCCATCTTGGTCGGTGTCGGTGGAGTCGTTGCCTTTGAGTTGGTTCTCGCCGGAATCGCCCATCCATTCAGCCAACTGCATGCCGCCGTTAATCACACCGCGGAACCAGCTTACGTAGCGCTGAGTCAGCATCGACAGTTCCAGTGCTGGCTCGTTTTCGCCTTCTTGGTTTTTCAGGTGCAGAATCGCTTCACGCAGGCCGCCAGAGATTGCTGCTGCGGTGTACGGGGTATGCACGGTTGCTTGGCCAGGCTTCGCCGCCCAAGTATCAATGCCTTTGTCGTACATCTGCTTTTCAACGGCGAGGTACAGCTGGCGTGCTGCCTGCTTGTACTTGGCGTCTTCGGTTGCTAGGAACGCCGCAACCAAGCCGCGGATAGTAGCAAATTGGGCGTCCAATGATTGGCCTTTGTCTGCCTTGCTGCCCAGCATGATGCCGTCGGCAACCAAGCCATTGCTGCCGATCAGGTTGTTGATGATGAAGTCCGCCTGCGCGGTGATCATCGCCAGTGCCTGCTTACCTTGTTCGGTGTGCAGGTTTACGTCGCCGCCTTCCGCGGAAGCGTAACCTACTGGCAATGCATCTTTAGCACGCTGGTAGATAGACAACGCCACCAAAGAGTAAGCCGCATCGTAGGTGTTAACCTGCTTGCCTTGCTTGCCCGCGTGGTATTCGGTTACGAAGGTGCCTTGCTCTGCATTAAAGTGCAGGGCCGCCATGTTTTGGAACAGCAGGTTGCCGACGTTGCTGGCTAAAGAGAAGCCGTCAGTGGCGATCACGTCGTTGCTGTTGTTGCCATCGACGTTGGCTTTGGGTGCCGCCGCAAATGGGGCGCCGTCAAACACGGCCAAGAACGCTGGGTTCTGGCCACTGTTGGCAACACGTTGGTCGCTGTAGGCAAAGAATTCAGCCACAGGCCACAGGGTCATCCAGGTGTCGTGCAGCGTTGATTTGCCATCCGTCACTTTCAGGCCAGCAATCGCTTTAACGCCATTTTGCTCCGCTTCGGTTACGGCCACTTGATGGGCAAACCAGATTGGGGCTTTGGCGGCGTTGTAGTCTGGGCCAAATTTAACGCCCAGCTGCTTGCCGTTGTAACCCAGTTGTTCCTGCATGATCCGCAGTTTGTCGATGGTCATTTCGGTCAACAGCATGCCGTTGAAACCGTCCGCGGCGGATACGCCTAAGCTGTGCACGCCATCTTGATCCATCTTGCTGGACTGCGCTTCCACCTCTTCATCGGATTTGGTGACGTGCATGCCGCCCAAGAAATCCTGTGACCACATCACTTCTTTGAGCATGATGCCGCCACTGCTGGCTGGGTTGAAGGTTTTATCAAACGTGCTTTGATCCCACGCCAGTGACTTGTAGTCACGGAAGTACGCTGGTACCACAGCTTGCACGGTGCTGCTGTTGCCCTTGGCGGTGGTGATCTCTAGCTGTTCGCCATTAACGGTAGTGGTATCAACCGCTTGGCCAAATTCTGGGGTGCCAGACATGTACGGCATGGAGATTGGGTACATGTTCAGTGGGATCTCGCTGGCCGGGAAGCCAACCGCATCCGCCATCGCAATTACGCGCTGACCAAAGTCGGCCATCTTGCCGCCACGGGCTTGGTTGGTTGGGCCATTCACAATGTGTGGGCCCATCTTCGACTGGTAGTTCAGGGCGTACATCGCCTCTTCAGAGTATTCGTACGCTTCGATACCAGCAGCAAAGTCAAACGCCGTTGGCGCGTTCGCTTGGTTCGCATCAAGTACGTCCAGATCCAAACCTAAGCCTTCAGCCAATGGCTCACCAGACAGTTCAAATTCGGTGTAAGCCAAAAAGTTGCCCGCTGGTTGGTGGGTCTTATCCAACACCTGCACCTGTGGCGCTGCAGTGGCAACAGAGGCAAATACAGCGGCTGAAATGGCCAAACTTAACGCGGTCTTTTTCACGACATACCCTTACTTGGAAAAAAGATGCTGCATCATTTATGCAGCTTTAACGGCACGATATTAACAATTATTCTCATTTGCAATAGCGTCTATCAGGCCAGCCGCAAAAACTGTGCGCCACCTCACGCCGCACCATGGAATAAGTCATTACCACGGCGCAGTTTGCCACGGCCATGAAGACGCTGCTTTGTGTCGTAGAGTTAACGGATGGTGCTGAAGCAGCCGGCGCTTCCGGCCATGCGCGAGGGCACAACTGGCGTAACACTTGAGGGGAATCAAGTTATTGGCTGATGTTAAGGCCGCGGCTCCGCACGTCAGTCCGGCGCAAACGCGGTTTGATCCGCGTTGCCGAGCAAGCCGGCGCTTTGCCGCCCAGCCAGAGCCGTTTACCGTGGTGCAAACGCAAAAACGGCGCCCGTAGGCGCCGTTTTCATTGGCTTAACTTGTCTGCGCTGGCTTAACGCCGTAGGAGCCGCAGCATTAAGTTAACCCTTAGCCAGAGATTTTGGCCCAAGAGTCACGCAGACCCACGGTGCGGTTAAACACCAGTTTGTCGGCGCTGGAGTCTTTGTTATCGGCACAGAAGTAGCCCATGCGCTCAAACTGAAACGCTTTTTCCGCTTCGGCCTTAACCAATGAAGGCTCAACCTTGGCGTGAACCACGGTCAGCGACTCTGGGTTCAAGGTTTCTTCCAGCTCGGCACCGTTCGGGTTTGGCACGTTGAACAGACGATCGTACAAACGCACTTCCGCGTCTTGCGCGTGTGCAGCCGATACCCAGTGGATCACGCCCTTTGGCTTAACCCCATCCGCCGGATCGGTGCCCAGGGTGTCGGTATCGACGCTGCAGTACACGGTGGTTACGTTGCCGTCGGCGTCTTTGTCGCAACGCTCGGCGGTGATCACGTAAGCGCCACGCAAACGTACCTTTTTACCGATAACCAAGCGCTTGAACTTCTTGTTGGCCTCTTCGCGGAAATCTTCCGCTTCGATGTACAGTTCACCAGAGAACGGAACTTCACGGCTGCCCATCGATTCATCGGCTGGGTGGTTGCTTACGTTTAAGGTTTCCACCTGCTCGGCTGGGTAGTTTTCCAGTACCAGTTTGATCGGATCCAATACCGCCATCGCGCGCGGCGCGTTTTGGTTGAGATCGTCACGGATACAGGCTTCCAACATGCCCATCTCAACGGTGTTATCCATTTTGGTTACACCGATGCGCTTACAGAACTCGCGCACAGAGCCCGAGGTGTAACCACGACGGCGCAAGCCAGAGATGGTTGGCATGCGTGGATCGTCCCAACCGGATACGTGCTGATCAACCACCAGTTGGTTCAGCTTACGCTTCGACATCATGGTGAATTCAAGATTCAGACGGCTGAATTCGTACTGACGTGGGTGGCAACCGATGCTGAGGTTATCCAGTACCCAATCGTACAAACGGCGGTTGTCTTGGAATTCCAAGGTACACAGCGAGTGGGTGATCCCTTCCAGCGCATCACTGATGCAGTGGGTGAAATCGTACATCGGGTAGATGCACCACTTGTCGCCGGTCTGGTGGTGATCGGCAAACTTAATGCGGTAGATCACCGGATCGCGCAATACGATGAACGACGAGGCCATGTCGATTTTGGCGCGCAAACACGCGGTGCCTTCGGCAAAATCGCCGTTCTTCATTTTGGCGAACAGCGCCAGGTTTTCCTCAACGCTGCGCTCGCGGTATGGGCTGTTTTTGCCCGGCGCGTTTAATGGCCCACGGTATTCGCGGATCTCATCTGGGCTCAGCTCACAAACGTACGCCAACCCTTTTTCAATCAGTTCAACGGCGTAACCGTGCAACTGATCGAAGTAGTTCGATGAGTATTGAACGTCACCGTTCCACTCAAAGCCTAACCACTGTACGTCCTGCTTAATGGAGTTAACGTACTCGATGTCTTCTTTAACTGGGTTGGTGTCGTCAAAACGCAGGTTGCACTTGCCTTGATAATCGTTGGCGATGCCAAAGTTCAGGCAGATGGATTTGGCGTGGCCAATGTGCAGGTAACCGTTCGGCTCAGGCGGAAAACGGGTGTGCACGCTGGTGTGCTTACCAGTGGCCAGATCTTCATCAATAATGTTACGGATAAAGTTGCTGGGACGTACTTCGGTGTCCGGCTGGCTCATGCGCTTCCTCGACAGTTAATTTCTTTAAAACAAAGGCGGTATGATGCGATAAACGCCCCGCAGTGGCAACCACGCGGCGCGTTGTTTTGCGGGGGCTGTCGGCTTGGCGGCTAGATCTTCACCAACCCTGTGGCAATTGGTGGGCGATCCCTTTGTGACAGTCGATGCAGGTGGGGCCATCTTGCTCCATCAGCACTTGGTGGTACTGGGCGGCATCGCTGCTTTGGGCGCTGGCATTCATCGCTTCAACTTGGTGACAGTGGCGACATTCGCGCGAGTCGGTTTTCTCCATCTGCTGCCACACCCGCTGCGCCAGCATCAAGCGCTGGGCCTCAAAATCGTCTTTCGTTTGGTAGTCCCCAAGCAACTGGGTGGTGACGTGGTGCATGGCGCTGGTGCCTTTAACCCACAGCTTAGGGAAGAACTCTTGCGGAATATGGCAATCGGCACAACCGGCACCCACCCCAGAGGCGTTGTTAAAGTGGCTGCTTTGGTGCCACTCGGCCTCAACCCATTTCGATGGGGAATTGTGGCACGAAGTACAGAACTGATCGCTGCTGCTCCAGTGCAGTGAGGCGTCAAAACCGATCCAGCCTAGTGCACCAAGCGCCAACGCCAGTATTCCGCCCACTGGAATACCAAAGCGCCACCATGCGGTTGGTTTTGCCCATAATCCACGTTCTGGATCTGCCATATACGCTCCCATTTACTCACAAGAATTGACCTAGCCTAGTTGAAAATATAGGCAAAGAAAAACCGACGCTGGGTTGGTCGTCGGTTTAATCATTTCTTGGGCAGCGCGCTTATTGCAGTTCGGTGGCCACCCGATCGTGGGCTAAGTATTTGTGGCAGTCGATGCAGGTTAAGCCTTTCTCGGCGATGCTGGGATGCCACAACTGGGCTTTGGCCGACTGCTTGGTAAAATCCATGCGCTGATAGTTGTGGCAGCTGCGGCAGGTGGCGGAATCAGTGGCTTTCATTTCAGCCCAGACCTTTTTAGCCATATCGAGGCGATGCAGCTCAAATTTTTCACGGCTGTCGTAGGTGCCCACGGCATAATGGTACACCTCTTTCATCCCCTGCACTTTGCGCCACATCTTTGGCAGAAATTGCTTCGACACATGGCAGTCGGCGCACTGCACCTTAACCCCAGAGGCACTGGTGAAATGGGTGTGCTGGGGCCACTCTTCGGCGGCAAAGGCGGCAGGACCATGGCAGGAGCTGCAAAACTCATTGCTGCTGGTGGCCTGCATGACACCATTAAAACCAACGGTAGCCAGCACGCCAATCACCACCATCAGCAGCGCACCGATCGGAAGGCCAAGGCGCCAGCGTGCCGTTGGCCGTTGCCACAAAGAGGATGGTTTGGTCATTGCTCTACTCACAAAAAAGATCCATAAAAAAGCAACCTTGCGGTTGCTAACATCCTTTGTCGTGCTTCAGGAAAAACGCCTGAGAGACCTTCCGTGGTGCGTGGTTTACGCCGTTGGCGGCGTTGCCAATGGCCACGCCGCGGCGCCAATTCTACCGTTCAACTGTGGCGGAGCAACCCCAATTACGCCAGTTTTTACGGCCAATTCAGCCCCTAGGCCAGTCGCGTGATCTGGCTGGCAAAACAACAGCGGCAGCCCTAAGGCTGCCGCTGATATGTTAACGCTGACGCATCGATTTGCTTAACAAATCACTTCACCACAATGGCAATGTCGCCGGCGCCTTCGCGCTCGGTTTTGCCCATGCGGCGCATCAACACAAAGCCGATAACGAATACCGCGGTGATCGGCACCAAGCAGTAAGCGCCTGCGATGCCGAAGGTCACCAGCTGGTAGTAGGCGGTTGCCACTGAATACGCAATAACCAGTGTCCAAACCCCTGAGAATACCGCCCAGCGGCTGCCCAGCTCACCGGCAATGGCACCCAACACGGCCGCACATGGGGTGTACAGCAAGATAAACAGCAAGTAAGCCACGGCGGCGGTGCTTGAGACAAAGCCCGCTTGCAAGTTGCGTAAGCTGGCCACTTCCACTTCCAGCTCTTCAGCGGCCACGGCCATATCGGATACGTCACCGATGTTCATGCCCAGCGGATCGCGCAAGTCGATGCCCAGCATGTTGTCTGGAATGGTGTAGTTGGCTTCAACAAAGGCACCGTACAGATCCCATTCACCGCCCTCTTCCTCGTTGCTTGGGGTGTAGAGGCTGTTCAAGGTACCCACCACCGCTTCTTTAGCGAAGATCCCGGTGATGATGCCGACGGTGGCTTCCCAGTTGTCATCTTGTACGCCCATAGGGCCGAACACTGGGGTGACTTGCTGCGCGGCAATGGCCAACAGCGAGTTGTCGCTGTCTTCATTACCAATGCTGCCATCGGCGCCCAAGGTGTTGGCGAAGCTTAAGCAGGTCACCATGATCACAATCACTTTACCGGCACCCACAACAAATTGGCGGGTGCGCATCCAAGTGCGGCTCATGATCATTTTAAACTTCGGCATCTCGTAGCTTGGCATCTCCATTACTGACATGCCTGCCGAGCCTGGCAGCAGTGAGAAACGCAGGAACAACCCAGTTAAGACCGCGGCCAGTACCCCAACGATGTAAAGCACAAACACCAAGTTTTGCCCCGATTCTGGGAAAAACGCCGCCGCAAACAAGGCGTACACCGGCAAGCGAGCACCGCAAGACATAAAGGGGGCCATCATCGACGCCATAATACGCTGGCGCTTATGATCCAAGGTACGGGTGGCAGTAACTGCCGGTACGTTACAGCCAAAGCCCACAATCAGCGGTACGAACGCTTTGCCGGGCAAACCCATGCGGTTCATCAGTCCTTCCACCACAAAGGCGGCACGAGCTAAGTAGCCAGAGGTTTCCAACACGCCCAGGGCGATGAACATAAAGGCCACGACCGGAACGAAGGTCGCTACGGTCTGAATGCCTGCACCGACGCCGTTAGACAGCAACCCCACCAGCAGATCTGGTGCGCCGATGGACTCCAGCGCCAACGCGGTGCCATCCACAAAGAGGGTGCCCGCCATGATGTCGAACCAATCGATAAAGGCCGCGCCCATGTGGATGGCAAACATAAAGGTGAGGTACATCATCAGCAGGAACACTGGCAGCCCCAGCACAGGATGCAGTACCAGCTTATCAACCTGCTCAGTGAAGTTGCTGCTTTGGGCGGTTGGCTTTTGCGCCTGCGCCAATACCGATTCGATGAAACCAAAACGGGCGGCGGACACCTGCTGCAGATGCTGCGCGGCTTGCTCGCCATTCACCAATGCGATCATCGATTCAACGCGACCGCCTTGCTGCTGTTCCAACAACGATTCCAGCTCGATGCCGTAATCCATCTGCCAGTTCTGCTCACCCATGCCGCTCAATTGGGTGATGGCATTGATGGTGTAATCACGGCACTTACCGGTGCGGGCTGAAATCCCAAACACGGGGCAGCCAAATTGGCGCGCCACTTCGTCGGTGTCGATGTTCAAGTTTTGCTCGCGGGCGCTGTCCCACTTGTTGAGCAAAATGATCATCGGAATGCCCAGCTCGCGCAGCTGTACCGTTAAGTAAAGGTGGCGTTCAAGCTGAGTGGCATCAACCACGTTGATGATGCCGTCGTAATCGCGGCCAAGCAGCGCTTGGCGTGATACCGCTTCATCTTCTGGGCCATTCGCCGCACCCAATTCGTACAGGCCGGGCAGATCAATCAAATTTACCGTTTTCGCGCCAAGTTCTAGCGTTGACTGACGGGCCGCAACCGTTACCCCAGCCCAGTTGCCTACCCGCGCGTTATCGCCGGTGAGCAAATTGAATAAGGTGGATTTACCGGAGTTTGGATTTCCTACAACTACAAAATTTTTCATGGCGCTACGCTACCTTGACACGGCTGGCTAGGGAGGGAGTTAAACACAGATCGCTGCCGCGCAGTTTCAGTTGAATGCCACGCCCTAACGGCGCACGGCGGATCACTTCAACCGCGGAACCCGCAACAAACCCCATGGCCGTTAACTTAATAAGCAAACCGGTATCTAACCCGCTAACGTCCAATGCAACGATGTTGGCTTGTTGGCCGTTTTTCATCTCTGACAAGGTCATTTTCTTTTCCCTAACCAAAAGGCTAAATGTTAATTACTTTCATTTACCGTTAGTATACGGACTGAATAATGAAAAACTCTGACCTAGATCTAAATTTGTATACCTACAAATGAGTATGCAAACCATTCTCAATCATTGAGCATAAAAAAACGCCCTAACCAATATGGTCAGGGCGTTTTTTGTAACCGAATTAAGTTCGTTTATTTCGCTTTCTTGTGCGCGATTTTGCCTTTGTGGCAATCGATACAAGTTTTCTTCATCTTGTCCATGCGCTGGTGCATTTTAGCAGCCATCTTCTTCTGCTTCTTGAAGTTCATCTGGTTCACGTCGTGACAGTTACGACATGCCTTAGAATCGTTCGCACGGAAACCTTCGATGATGTTTTTCTGCATCTCTTTCTTGTGAGCTTGGTAGCCTTCAGGGGTGTTGTAATCGCCCTGAACCTGCCAGTAAACCTCACGCATGGCGGTAATTTTACGCCACATTTTGCCCATGAAATCTTTTGGTACGTGACAGTCGGCACAAGCGACTTTGTAGCCAGTGGCGTTCGTGCCGTGCACAGACAGCTGGAACTCTTCCGCCGCGTAACCCGGTACGTGACAGTTAGTACAGAATGCTTCACTGCTGGTGGCGTGAATCACGGTGTTAAAACCAACGGTGCCAACCACACCCATAACCAAGGCCAAGAATGCGCCTACTGGAATGCCCAGCAGCCACTTTGATTTTGGTTGTGCCCACAGATTACTTTGCTTGCTCATCGCTTATCCTCTTTATATTCGCGTAGCAACAATTTGTTCCCGCAATAACAAATTGCTAAATCTTTTGATGGGGCGAATTTTACGGGCAGAACACCTTTCGCGTTTTGACCGTTATCACGTTTCTTTTTAAAAAAAGCATTTTGACAGCGAATTAAGTCCCCGATTAGTAATTTGTTTTCCTATTTTCTACAAAGGCTTGCGTAGTTGCTCAACAGACTTGTTTTCACCAGCGGAAACAGTCGCAAGTGGCGACCAGCAACCCAGATCACAATTCGATCTTTTTGAGCATTTTTAAATTCTCAATCCGCCGCAATAACCTGTCTCAGATCACATTTCCCCGTCAGTAGCTAAATTACACTGCCAATACCCCCTTGTGGGTACATAATAACATTCGTGTCATTTCTTCTTTTTGCAGGGATAAAATATGACCACCAGAACAAACTTTAAGCTGCTGACCAGCGCCATGCTGGTCTCCGTAGCACTTACGGGCTGTGGCAGTAGCGGCGACGACGGTGATGCCGGCAAACCCGGTGAACCCGGCCTGATCGGTCTTGCGGTAACCGAAGCCAAAGCGATCAATGCCGACATCACTTCGGTGTCCGTGGCTGATAACGGCACCATCTCCTTGGATTTCACCTTGGCGAACGCCAATGGCGTTGCTCTGCACAGCCTTAAAGACACCGACATCGCCGGTCTCTCTTTTGGCCGCATGGGCAAAGAATCCGAAGTGGGCTTAAACGATGCCATTGAAGGCGGTGCCGACAACGACCGCGACATCTGGCTAAGCTACTACGTTAAGAGCAAAGGCGAATTTGAAGGCCAACAACTGTTGGCTGGTTCTTCCTACTTTTCTGGCATCAGCTACAACGGTTCGGTTAACTGTACCGACTGTTTAACCGACAACGGTGACGGCAGCTACACCTTGGTTACCCAAGGCACCAAAGCCGATGGCAGCGAATACAAAGTGGCCATCAACCCAGAAGAGTTTGGCTTGAACTATGGCTACAATGCCGACGCCACCAACGGCGTCTACATGGCCATTAAAGTACGCGACGGCAACTTAGATCCGATCCACCCCGCCGATAACGCCAACATCTACCTCAACACCGCGGCCTTCCACTACTGGCAGCCAAGCAGCGACACCGTAGTTGAGCGACCAAAAGCGGTTATCGCCGATGCAACCTGTGAAAGCTGTCACCGCCCAGAGCACGACGGCAACTTGGGCAACCAGCACCACGCTGGTAAGCACACCAAGATGGAATCGTGCAGCTTCTGCCACGTTGACTTCAACCAATATGCCGTCAAAGACGCCGATAAAAACGTGATTGGTAACTACGACGGCTCTATCAAAGGCTTGGCGCACAACCTGCACTTGAACCTAGAAGCCAACGAAAAGACACCGTTCCCGCAGTCTGCGGCTAACTGTCAAAGCTGTCACAGCGGCGACGTGGCGCAAGTGGATGCCTGGAAAGCGGATCAAGATGCAGCAACTTGTGTAAGTTGTCACCAGTTCGCCCCATCCTATCGCCACGCAGGTTTAGCTGATCCAGACAAGTTCGAGGAAGGGTTACCGTTTGGCACCGGTTTCGATAACTGTACCCAATGCCATACCCAAGACGGTTATGCACGTGGCGCTGAGCAAGCGCACGTTACTCACAACGCCCATGCGCTAAGTGGGTCTCAGTATAAAGTGACGTTCAGCAACGTCACTATCGATAAAAGCGCTTCAGTTATCACCGTAACCATGGCGATCAACAATGGCGACGAGCTTATTCCTCTAAGCCAAATTGACCCGCGTGATTACAAGTACGGTGGTAAAAGCAGCGCCATTGTATTTAATGGCCTAGCCAAAGGTGGCGACGACTTCCTGCTGAACTACCAAAAAGTTGGTGTCGCATTAAGCGGATTTGGTAAAGAAGCCAGTTATGCCAGCGCTAATCCTGACGGCACCATCACCGTCACCATTCCTGACATCAGCAATGACGGCGACAGCGATACCGGCTTTAAAGTCAAAGAGTTGCTGGCTAACGCCGAAATTCTGGCACTGAGCAGCCAAGTTCACGTTTGCCATGAAAAACAACATGGCTCAGATGGCTTTATGGATGTTCCGGTTGATTGCGTCGTGCTCGACAGCAACGGCAGTGGAACATTGGGTGACGTAGTCGAAATTCAGGACAAGAAAGTCATCGACAACTTGAACAGCCAAGAAGCCCCATACGTCACCTCTGACACCCAGTACTTCCAAGCCAATGACGGCACCTACGTAGGCGAGACCCCACGAGTGCAGCACGCGGCGATGGAAAACTGTCAGCAGTGTCACGACACCGGCATCCAGCACCGCTTCAGTAATGATTTGGATGGCTGTGCCTCTTGTCACAACGGCACCCGTGATAAGAACGGGATGGGTTCGTCCAACTTGGGCTACATCACTCACTCCAAGCACTACATCGGTGGCTTCTTTAAGAAGACCGATTGTCAGACCTGTCACGGCGCTGATGGCTTCAGCTTAAGCAACATCCACGCCGATGCCGCGCCGGTTGCTTTTGGTACCAATGATGGCCAACGTTTGGGGGCGGATAACGAGCAGTTGTTTGTGTCACCACAAGCAGCGGCGTGCGTAAGTTGCCACCAGATGCCGTACGGCATGAACGATGGCATCGTTGCCCACATCAACCAAAATGGTGGTGTAATGGCGATCAACGCGTTTGACTCGACTGACGCTGACGGCAAGGTCACCACCAGCTACAACTACGGCGTTACGCAGGCGGAATATGACGCCGCCAACGCTAAGGAAGCGTGTTCTGTGTGCCACAACAGTGAACAACTGTTGGAAGCCCACGCGAATTGGAGCAGCGGCCACTAAGCCCTGAACCAAACTCAAAAAAAGCGGCCTTCGGGCCGCTTTTTTTCTGCCTATATCAACGACAGAACCAACAAATGCGAAGCAGTGCATATTTGTGAAGAAGAAAATAACTATCCCTAAGTAGGTACGGATCCAGATCACGGTTCTTGCTCATTTCTCCTGTTATAAGTCCTATTGAAAGGGACTGTTTTTCATAAACTAAAAAAAGTTCCACGCCGACAACTATCTTTTCGGCGACCCATATTCTTTTTGCAGGGAATAATAACAATGACTCATTCCAAAAATGCATGGCGCTTAACCGCCTTAGCCGCAATGATGGCCACCGCTTTGACCGGTTGTGGCGGCAGTGGCAGCGATGGTGACGCTGGCCAACCGGGGCGCCCAGGTGGCGATCCGGCGGCAGAAATTGCCCAACTGAATCTTGAGATCACTGAGGTAAAACAGGTTGACGGCCAACCTCAGCTCACCGTGTTAGCCACCAACGAAGACGATGAATCCGTGGTTGGCTTAACCGAGATCAAGGTGTACCAATACCAGCTGTACCCTCAAGGCTACAGCGAATCCGGCAGCTCAGCTCGCTGGAGCATGAACGGCAGCGCCAACGACATCGCCGACAACGGCAACGGCTACTACACCGTGAGCTTTGCTGGCATCGATCAAAATACCGATCTGACCCAGCGTTACAACGTGATGTCTGCCGCTGGCACCTTAGCCGACGGCAACACCAGCGTGCCGCGCCAAGAAGCCACGTTCGACTTTGATCATGCGGGCAACCCTGCGCTGTACACCAAAAATGTGGTTTCCCACGACGCTTGTGCCGCCTGTCACGTGGAAGGTGAAGCACTGACTCGTCGCCACAGCAGCTTTGCCGAGGTGGAAACCTGCGTAAGTTGCCACAACGAAACTCGCATGGACGGCCAGCGCCCAAGCTTCCAGCACATGGTGCACAACATCCACAACGCCAATCAGTCGTTCACCGATAAGAAAGGCAACGAGTACACCGGCGTTGCAGCTGAACACCTGATCCAAAACGACTGTCGCAGCTGTCACATCGCCGATGACAACTTAAGCGAATGGGGCAACTGGAACCGCGTACCAACCAAGGAAACCTGTTCCTCTTGTCACAACGTCGGTTACGATGAAGACAAGCACACCCTGTACACCAACCACATGACCGAGCAAAGCAACAGCGATTGTGCCGCTTGTCATACCCCAGCGAAGATCACTGCCGATCACATCAGCGCCAAAGTATTAGCGGATGAAGCGGCGGATTCACTGGCGACCACCTTAAGCTTAACCACCAGCGCCAACGGTGACGTTACCGCCACCATCGGTTTGGTTGATGCCAGCGGTGCCGACGTTGATGCCACCGAATTGTCTGCCTCCATGGACTTCTTGGAAGTGGTTGGCAACCTCAATCCGAAAGCGACCCAGCTAAGCTACGAAGACAAAGCCAAGTTGGAAAAACATGGTAACGAGATTGCCGAGCTGATTGTTGACGGCGATCTGGTGGTGCAGTTTGACGGCTTGCTATCTGACGGCGCCGCCAACGAAACCGCACTGGTTATTGCGGGTCTGCGTTTGTGTGCCGAAGGCGGTGCCTTCGTTGCCTGTTCCGACAGCACCGAATACGTCTCTATCGACAGTGCCGCTGGCACCGTAGCGATGGACGGCGTAACCGTGCAGCAGCGCCATTACGATTCCATCGACAGCAGCAGCTGTTTTAACTGCCACGGCGACAACTTCCAGGTTCACAACTCCGGTAAAGAAGTGAGCCACCACGCGGGCTACACCTTCAACGACAACATGCAAGTTGGCGATTGCGCCGCCTGTCACAACACCCAAGGCACCTACGCCAGCGGTGCTAACCAAGGCGCGATCGAAATGAAGCTGCACAGTGCTCACAGCGCGGCAGAGGCTGAGTTTATTGTGGCCGGTGACTGTACTAAGTGTCACACCAGCTTCAATGTGGATGCCTTTAACAGCAAAACCGCACTGGCAACCAACTTCGAGCTGTTCTCTACGCCTTGGGCAGCCACCTGTTCCTCTTGCCACAGCTTCGAAAAAGCACTGGGTAACATCACCGTGCAAGAGCACATGGAAGGCGCCGGCGGTGCCATCATCAACCAAGATTTCGACACGGTTGAACCAGCTCAGCACCTAGAAAGCTGCCGCAATTGTCACGACGCCGAAAAGCTGACCACAGCCCACAACGTTAAGTTCTAACCAAGCCTTGGGGGAGGCTCGCCTCCCCCAATCCTGCATACAAGGGATCCTCGTTATGCAACTAAAACACCTTATTACCTCTGTGCTTGGTAGTGCCATTTTGGCCATTGGTTTGAGTGCCCCAGCGGCCGCTCAAGGCAAATGGGCCGAGATGGACCAAGCGGAATTTGAAGCGGTGCTGGATCAGAAGTTTGCCGAAGGCAAATACTCTAAGAAAGGCGCCGATAACTGCTTAATGTGCCACAAGAAAAATGACACCGTGATGGCGTTGTTTGATGGCGTCCATGGGCGTACCGACAGCAGCACCAGCCCCATGGCTGGGCTGCAATGTGAAGCCTGTCACGGCCCAATGGGCAAGCACAATCGTGGCGGCAAAGAGCCAATGATCAGCTTTGGTGAAGGCTCGCCGTTGTCGTCAGAAAAGCAGAACAGCGTCTGTATGTCTTGCCACCAAGACGAACAGCGCATGGCGTGGCACAGTTCAACCCACAATCTGGAACAGCTTGATTGTGCCGATTGTCACCAAGTGCACGCCGCCCAAGATCCAATCATGCAACCCGCCACGGAAGTGGAAGTGTGTACCGCCTGTCATACCCGCCAAAAAGCGGACATGGCCAAGCGCAGCAGCCACCCGTTGGATGGCCAAAGCCTAACCTGCTCCAGCTGCCACAACGCCCACGGGTCGATGTCGGAAGCGGCGTTAACCAGCACCAGCATCAACGACAACTGCTACCAGTGTCACCAAGAGAAACGCGGCCCGTTTCTGTTTGAACACCAGCCGGTGGTTGAAGATTGTGCCAGTTGCCACAACGTACACGGCAGCGTCAACGACAACATGCTGACCCGCCGCGCACCCCAGCTTTGCCAAAGCTGTCACGCCAGCGCTCACAACGGTAACCCACTGTTTAACGGTGGCAACGACACCATGACCGCAGGCCAAAGTTGCTTGAACTGCCACAACCAGATCCATGGGTCTAACCACCCGAATGGCTCTGCGCTGCAGCGCTAAGGGAGAAGCCTCATGAAACTATCTTTGAATTTGATCACATTGGCGCTGGTGACATTCTCTGGCACCGCCATGGCCAACTATGGCCTAGCCAACGCCAATACCGACAAGGTCAACTTGAGCAAATGGCAGTGTAAGAAGTGCGTTAGCGATCAAGGCAGCCGTGGCACCATCGGCGTAAGCGCAGGCTTTATTAGCGCGGATGACGATCACGCCAGCAACCGTTTTAGCGGCGAAACCGATGGCCCGCAACTGGGGTTAACGGCCGATGTGGATTACTACCGCGCCGATCATCAAGCCAACTTTACCGCCAACGAACTGGGCAGCGAAAATGGCAACGCCAGTCTCACCGCAGGCAAAACTGGGGTAGCGATAATCTCGGCAGAGTACGCTCGTCTTAGCCAATACAGCGCCCAAGCCCAAAGCCGTTATGTGGCGCAAGGCGGTGATCTGATCGACAGCGGCGCCCTGCACACGCAGGATCTGAAGCTGCAACGGGAACGCTACGGTTTTGGCATCGAAGCCAACATTGGCCCAGTAGAAACCTACGCCAACTACCGCCAAGAAGAGAAAACCGGCAGCAAAGTCGCTTCCATCTTTGGCACCACTCGCACTAACGTTGTCGCCCCCGTGGATGGCAGCAGCAGCCACTGGCAAACCGGCGCTCGCTTCGTTGGCAGCAACTGGTTTACTGGGGTGAGCTACAGCTACGCTAAGTACGACAACAATCTGGGAACCGCGCTGGATTTTGACAACTTGCAGAACGCGATGGCCTACGCCCCCAGCAACGACGCCTCGCAGTTGATGTTAAATGGTGCCTACCAATTTGGTCGCAGCAACCTTGCTGGCCGCATTGTTAGTGGCCAGATGAATCAAGACAGCGGCTTGGTGGCCAACACCAGCATCAACGGCTTTGATGGCCAAGTGGACACCTTAGACGCCAGTCTTAAGTTCACCACTTTGGTCAGCTCGGCACTGCGCTTAACTGCCGCACTGGATCACAGCGACCGCGACAACAAGTCCACCATCTTGGCTGGCCCAAGCCTAACGGTGGACGAACTGACCGGACAGATTGATGGTGCCACCATGTTGGACACCACCAAAACCAGCGCTCGTTTGGGTGCCAGTTACCGCATCGCTTCTGGTTACCGCTTATTGGGTGACTACCGCTACCAACAAAAGCAGCAAACCGCAGCGGGTTGGGACGAGGAAGAAACTCAGCAGCACAGTGGCAACCTGAAACTGAAGATCAACGCTTTTGATAAGTGGGACATCGCCGTTAAAGCAGGCTACAGCCAGCGTGATATGTCGCAATACGACGCCGATCGCTTGCTGTCTGGTGGTGATAATGCGCTGCTGCGCCGCTACAACTTAGCGGATCGCGATCGCACCATCGCCGAGCTGGCCGTAACCCATACGCCACTGGCGGATCTGAGCATCGACTTTAACGCTCACTGGGCCAAAGACGACTACAGCGAAACCGAAATCGGCCTAACCGAAGGCGAAGATCACGGTTACGATTTGGCCGTTAATTACCAGCTGGGTAAAGCCAACTTGCACGCCTTTACTGGCATGCAGTGGATCAACTCCGATCAGGCGGGCAGCAGCAATGGCGGCAACGCCAACTGGTTTGCGGAAGTGGAAGATACCTTTGTCAGTGCTGGCGTTGGTGCCGATTACCCGCTGGGGCAAATGGCGGTTATCGGCATCGATTACCAATACGCCGACTCCGACAGCGAGACCATGGTCAAGCAAGGTGTTAGCCAACCTTATGGCGACTATTTTGCCACCAGCCACCGCATTGAGTTGTACACCAAACTGGCGGTTGGCGAAGGCATGGACGTGCGGGTTGATTACCAATACCAGCGCTATCAAGACAGTGATTTCAGCAACGCAGAGCCGAATGAAATCACCAGCTTGGTGACTCTGGGTAACTTGGATCACAACTACAACGCCCATCGGATCATGTTGAGCTTCAACTACCAACTGTAAGCCTGAATAACCAACCGATGCGCGCATAGCCAAACGCTAACCGCAATCCGTCAGCCCGCCACCTTGTTGTGGCGGGCTTTTTTGTGGCCACAACACATGGTCACGGCCAGCCGACTTATCCTCGCTTCGATCCGATTTTCTTATTTGTGAGCAAACCAAGTGAAAGACGCTGAATTTGCACAATAATAACCACAGTGCCCATCGCCAGCGGATTGCCTGTGAAGATTGTTGTTGCCCCCGATTCATTCAAAGAAAGCTTGAGCGCCTTAGCGGTTGCCAACCACATTCGCGCGGGCATATTGCAAGCGCTGCCCCAAGCGCAGGTGATCACCCTACCCGCGGCAGATGGCGGCGAAGGCACAGTACAAACGTTGTTGGATGCCCTTGGTGGCGAGTACCGTTACGTTGAAGTGCAAAACCCGATTGGCCAGCCGATCCAAGCCCACTTTGCCCTGCTGGGCGATGGCGATACCGCCGTGATCGAGATGGCCGAAGCCTCAGGGCTGCATCTGCTTGATCCTGCACAGCGGGATCCGCGCTACACCAGCACCTTTGGCACCGGCCAATTGATCCGCGCGGCATTGGATTGCGGCGTGTCGCGATTGCTGTTGGGGCTGGGCGGCAGCGCCACCAACGATGGCGGCGTGGGCATGATGCAGGCGCTGGGGGCCCAATTTACCGATCGCAATCATCAGCCCCTTGCCGCAGGTGGTGCCGCGCTGGCCGAGCTGGCGCACATCGATTTAAGCCAACTGGATCCACGCTTGGCGCAGATCGAGCTGCAAGTGGCCTGCGATGTCAGCAATCCGTTATGTGGGCCACAGGGCGCTTCGGCGGTATTTGGCCCGCAAAAAGGGGCCACGACCGAGATGGTGACGCAACTGGACAGCGCCTTGCAGCACTACGCCAACATCATTGAACAGCAGTTCGCCATTGCCGTGGCCAACTGCGCGGGCGCGGGCGCCGCCGGTGGCATGGGCGCGGCCACTTTGGCGTTTATGTCGGCGCAACTGCGACCGGGCATAGAGTTGGTGTTGGATGCCATTAAGCTGGATGCCCATCTAGCGCAAGCCGATCTGCTGATCACCGGTGAAGGTTGCTTAGACGGCCAATCCGCCCACGGCAAAACCCCGGTTGGGGTAGCCAAGCGCGGCCAACAAGCGGGCGTGCCGGTGATCGCCATTGCGGGCAGCTTAGGTGCCGATGCCGAGCAGCTGCACCAGCATGGGATTGATGCCATGTTTGCCTGCGTGCCTGCCCCCATGAGTTTTGCCCAATTGAAACCCCAAGCGGGGCCGCTGTTGCAGCAAACCAGCCGCAATGTGTTGGCCTTGTGGGCACTGCGCCCACAGAATTAATGCGGGGGAGATTGATGGTGTGATGGAGTGGCGGTGACTGCTGCTGAGGCTTGATGATGTCACCGCACAACGGGGTGACGGCCACAATGGCTGCCCTTAGGGCTTTGGCACTTTATCTTTATCGTTGTCTTTGCCGTTAACGCTCAACACGGCGCTGGCGGCACCAAGGCTGCTGCAACGCCAGTTGCAGCGCGCTGCCATCGGCGTAGAAACGGTGCTGCCCCACCGCGCCGGAGTCCACACACAATAGCGTGACCTGATCCTCTTGGCGTGGCAACGCCAAGGTGGGGGCGCCATCCAGATCCAGCAGCACCGGATAACCCAAATCACGCAACTGCGGCAGCGCCATCAGCTTGGTGACCAACATCGGCATGCCGCTGATGTCCACCACATAACGCAGCGGTTCACGCTCGGCAGGGCTCAGCGCATTTAACGCCTGCTGCGCCACATTGCTGCCAATGCGGCTGGCGCTGAATAACACCACCCCGCTGAACTGCTGCAACGAATGCGACTGCCCAAACTGATCCTCCAGTTCAAGCTGGCCAAGGTTACTGCCCCAACCGGCCCCCGAATACAACAAACCGCCCAACAGGACGGTTTGAATCACGTTAAGCCAGCGCATTAGCCAAGCACGCTGTCGGCAACAAAGGGATTGCTGCGGCGCTCGTCGGCAAAGGTGGCGCCGGGGCCGTGGCCGGGAATAAAGTTAACGCCATTGCCCAGTGGCCACAGCTTATGGGTGATCGAATCGATCAGGGCTTGGTGATCAGACATGGGGAAATCGGTGCGGCCAATCGAGCCATGGAACAACACATCGCCGACAAAGGCGGTTTCACTGGCGCGGTGGAAAAACACCACGTGGCCAGGGGTGTGGCCAGGGGTGTGGATCACCTCCAGTTCAAGCTCGCCCAGCGACAATCGATCGCCGTCGTCTAGATAGCGGGTCGCTTTAAACGGTTCCATCCGTGGGAAGCCAAACTTCTGCGACTGTTGATCCAGTGCGTCCAGCCAAAAGTTATCCGCCAGATGGGGGCCAATAATGTCGACATTAAGTTGTTTTGCCAGCAGATCGGCACCACCAACGTGATCAATGTGGCCGTGGGTTAACCAGATCTGTTCGATGGTTACGCCAAGGGTGGTGGCCGCTGCGGTGATCCGCTCGATATCGCCGCCGGGATCAATAACCGCTGCACGCTTACTGGTTTCACACCACACAAGGGAACAGTTTTGCTGGAACGGCGTCACTGGAATGATCTGGTATTTCATGGCTATTCTCACTGAATCAAGTGCAGGCAGATTAGCAAATTCTTGGCGGCAAAAACACCGTGGCCATGCCGCTAAGATCATCCTTTTATGCCTGCATTGCCGCACCAGGACGATGGCCGCCACACCACACTGGGCAACAATTCGCCGTTGCCTGCCAGAGTGTGAACAAGCCGCCAAATTTAATGGCTTGGTGCCACGGTTAATGCTTGAGCCAAACTGTTGGAATCCGCATTATGAACCCCAGAATTATACGTAACCAAAGCAGCCCATGACCGCATCAGCCCATCGCATCTTAGTTGTTGAAGACGATCCCGTAACCCAACTGCGCCACGCCGGTTATTTCGAGCAGGCAGGCTACCAAGTAACCACCGCCAGCAACGCCGCCCAAATGACGATGCAGCTCAGCCGCAACAACATCGATTTGGTGCTGCTGGACGTAAACCTGCCCGACGCCGATGGCATGATGCTCACTCGCCAACTGCGGGCACAGTCTACCCTGGGCATTATTTTGGTGACTGGCCGCAGCGAAGCGGTAGACAAAATTGTTGGGCTAGAGATGGGCGCCGATGATTACGTCACCAAGCCGGTAGAGATGCGCGAACTGCTGGTGCGGGTGAAGAACTTGCTGTGGCGAATGTCGCTGCAGCAACGTAACGGCAACCAAGCCGACGCCCCCCAGCACCACATCGCCGAGTTTGGCGGCTGGTCGTTCGATCTAGGCAGCCGCCAGTTGTGGCGCGACGGGGCCAGCCGTCAAGACGTGAATTTAACCAAAGCGGAATATGAACTGCTGTGCGCCTTTGTGCACCACCCGCAGCAAGTGCTGGCGCGGGAACGGTTGATCAGTTTGATCTCTAAGCGGGTCGACGCCCCCAACGATCGCACGATTGACGTATTAGTGCGGCGCCTTCGCAGCAAAATGGAGCTGGCCGACAGCCCCAAGTTGTTTGTTACCGTGCACGGCGAAGGCTATCTGTTCGGCACTGCGGTCAGCAGCCGTTAACCCAATTGGGGGGAGTGCAATCCGAATCGGCGTAGGCGCTTTGTGCCGCTACGCCCGTTTCACAAACTTAGCGGTCACCATCATCTCGCCAGCGCCGTCCAACTTGCAGTCCAGCTGATGATCCTTGCCATCATTGATGTAGCGGATCACCCCTTTGGTGCCAATTTTCAACACCAGTGAACTGCCCTTCACTTTCAAGTCTTTCGCGAGGGTGATCTTATCGCCCTCAGCCAACAAGGTGCCGTTGGCGTCTTTCACCTTTGGCGTTGCCGCTTCTGCGGTTTCAACCGGATCCCATTCGTACGCACATTCTGGGCAGATCAACTGATTTTGATCTTGGTAAACATACTCAGACTGACAACTGGGGCAAGAAGGTAAAGACATAACAGCAACTTATAAGGGGTGAATGTTGGCGCTATTTTACGGCATTAACCCTTATTGCGAAAAGGCCACGCTGCCACGAAAACATCCACACCGTGGCCAGCCCAACCCGAGTCTCGCCCCGCAGCCGCTCGCCAGCACAAACCTCCGCCAGAAAATCGACAGCCCGCCATAACGGTCACAAAACCACCACAAGACAACAGGAAAGTGATACCCATTACAAAAACCGAGCGCAAAATACTAAGCGGATCACCCTTAATGGCGTCAATTTTGTGACGCGCAACGCACAAGTGGCCGATGAATCTGGTTCGCGCCGAGGTTTAGAGTATATATTCCAGAAAAACCGAGAACGAAGGCACTAAACTTGAAAAAGCTCACTTTGGCAGCACTATTTGCTGCATCAACGGCACTTACCGCCACTGCCGCAGACAGCGAAACGTTAACCTTTTCCCGAGTGATCACCGGCACCTGTGGGGTGACCACGGTCGGTGACACCAGTGGGGGTCTGGTACTGGATGGCAGCGAAACTGAACCTGCTGACATGGTAACGCTGGTTTTTTCTGGCAGCGCGGGCAATGCCTCTTACGACGTTAAAAGCCTAACCTCAACCGGCACCGATAATTTGACTGAAGCGGATCTTAAACTGATGGCCAAAGACAGCGGTTCCGTTTCTCAGGTCACCAGCGCAGTAAACGTTACGGACGCCGAAAGCGTTAAGTTTTACGTGGCCGTTGCCAACGCGGTCACTGCTGCGGGTTCATACGAAGCGTCTGCCGTTATCGAACTGACCTGTTTATAACGGATAGGATCTACCGAGGGAGCCAAGCTCCCTCTTTTAAATCGCGATGAAAACATTTTTCCCAATTCTCCTTGCCGTTATCAGCTGCCACGTGGCGGCCCACAGCCACGGTCCACAACGCTTTGGCGGCAAAAACAATCCCGACCAAGCCGTTACCTTTACCGGCTTGAAAAACGTGCCAATCACCGTCGGCAACCTCAATGATTTTCCGCAGCAATATCTGATCACCGTTAATGATCTTCCGCTGATGGAGACCTCATTCATTGCGAAAAATAATTCCCAGATCGTGCATGTGCCCGTAAGGCTGAAAACCATCGGTAAGGTTGAAACCTTAAAAATTTGCTCTACCAGCATCGCGACTCAAGAATCGGCGTTCAGCACTCGAATTTGCACCCGAGCCAAACTGCTGTGGGTGAAGCCATGAGACTGTTTTTGGCTTGCCTGCTGCTGTCGTCCTCGGCATTGGCCGACACCGTTCGCACCTCCGACGGCGTCACCTGCTCCTTCGATTCTGGTGACACCCCCTATCAGCTTGAAACCTACGTTGATAAGGGCTCCGATCACTACGATGGCTACAACTACGATCAGTCTCAGCGCGAGTCGAATGTTGGCATCAAATTCACCTATAAATTTGGTGGCCCCAAACGCCTGAATTGTGATGCGCTATATCGAATGGAATTGCGCGCCAAAGAAGCCCGATTAAAACAGCTGGAACAACAGATCAAAGCGATGGAGGCGGTGGCCGCGGCGCAGTGGTAGCCCCAAGCAAGCGATGGGATCCCCCATCCACCCATTGCATTCTGGCCTCTTTGGCAGCGCGGATGAACGCCATCGGCTTATTGTTATCTGCTTATGTTCATCTGCCGTTCGCTTTACCCCCTCGCTGACCTCAGCAACACTCCATTTTTCAACCGTTCGCTCGATGCTTATACGGCCAATGAACACCGCTCGAGCCCCGTTTGGCTTGGCGCACTGGCTTGCGCCCCGTTAAAGGTGCCACCTGCAGCCACGGTATCAATCGCATTCACGGCGTGAGTGGGGAGGTTCTTAACCGTTTGATTGCGCTCGGAAACGAATGCCTCTTTAACGCCAAACCAAATAATAACGACGTTGATGCCAAGTGCATGGATCCGCTTGGCGGCTTTACTGGCCGTGGCTGCAATCCGTTCCGCCGGCACCGCCGAGGCTCCTCGCCCGAAGGCAGCCCCACGTGGCCGTCGCCTCACCTTGCAACCGCGCCATCAGGGTAAGTGGTGCGGCAATGGCCGCGATTACGGTTTTGCCGTAACGCTGGGCAAATTCACCCCATACACCGGCCGGAAATCCGGCTCAGATAAGCTGCTGCGAACCCAGTCATCCGCGCTTTGCGGGGTGATCACCATCAACGCTGGGCCAAGGGTGGTTGGCAGTGATTTGCCTTGCAGGTGATCCAAGCCCATCTGCACCGCCATGCGCCCTTGTTCGCGCATGCTGTCGTTGTTGGCCATCAGAATTTTACCCCGCAGCAAACCGCGATACACGGCGTGGGTCATGTAGGTGGCGATCACATCCACTTGGTTACTTAACCCTAAGGCGCGCAGCTCGGCGATCGCCACTTCGGCTGCCACGGCTCCGGCCACAATAAGCTCTGGGGCGGGGTTGTGTTGCAGGTATTGCCGCAACAAACGGCGCTGCACCGCCACGCTGTTGCTGCCATTTAAGGTGCCAATCAGTTCAAAACTGGCGGGAGTGACGCTGGCTAAAATGCCTTGGCGCAGATACAGATCGCCGCCCCGGCCTTTGGGGCCCATCATCAGCAGGGCCTTTACCGGCACAGAGTAGCGCTGGTTGATGAACTCGCCCACTTGCCCCCCCATCGCTTGCCACGAAACCCCAACGCTGGCCACCACCCCGCTGCTGTCCACTTTGTTGATCATCGCCACCGTAGGCGTTTGCGCCACCAAGGTTTCAATATCGCGGTGCAGGCGATGGCTCACGCTGCCCAGCAGCACCACATCGGCGCCCCACTGTTGGCATTTTTTAAACTGCGCCAACTGCACTGGCCAGTTGTGGTAACCGCCCGCTTCCATCACTTTCAGCTGGGCGGCGGCGGCCTGCGCTTGTTCCACCATGCCCTGATTCACGCTCAGCCAGTAGGAATCCTTCATGTGGGGGAACAGCGCGCACAGCTTGGCTGGGCGAACGTTGGCATCCGCACCGGCGCTGGCACTAACACCACCGCCATCAACACCATCAACAACAGCAGCCGCTGCGGCGATGGGCAGCAGCAAGCAAGACAAAAGACCGCAGAGTAAACGAGACAGCATCGTGTTCAGTATTCGATAGCCCAGACAATAGCCAAAGTGTATCAAACGCCAGCGGCTGGCCGGGTCAACGCCGCACAAAACTGTGTGTTGTCGCACTCAAAAATCAGCGCAATATCGTAGAATTACTCCACCTTCTGTAAACGATGCTGCGCCTGTGCAATCCACCCCTGTTTCCCTGTCTATCGCCGCCAAGCTGCTGTTGGCGTTTTTGTTTGTGGCCTCGTTGTCGGGGCTCGCGGCGTGGGTAGGTTGGCTCAGCCTTGATGAGGTGCGCGACCGCCAGCAATCGCTGAACGACGGCGCCATTCCGACCCTGAACCTGTCGCGTTCGGTGGCCGAGCTGGGCGGCCGCGTGGTGTTAAGCGGCCAGTTTCTGTCGCAGGTGAACAACAGCGACGATCTTAACCGCGCCAGTGCCCGCCTGAATCAAGATATGGAGGCGCTGTATGGGCTGATGGAGCAACTGAGCAACTATCAGCCGCAAACCGATCGCCACGCGCTGATCAACAGCGTCAATCAGGTGCAGCAGTCGCTCAACCGCTTAACCCAACAGGTGCAGAAGCGGATCGCCATTGGGGCCAAGTTTGATCGCACCTTTTTAGAGGCCAACCAAGCCTCGCGCACCATCGCCGATCTGGTGGACAGCCAGTTAGCCAACGCCGAAACCGCCATGGTGGCGCGCAGCATCGGCCTGTATCAGCAGCCAAACCAGTTACCGCAACAGGTTGACGATTTGATTGAGCTGGATCTGCTGCAATTGCGCCGCCTCAGCGAACTGCAATACAACGTCATTCAGTTGCGGCAACAGCTGGTTACCCTGCCCCACGTGAAAACCTTTACCGTGGTGCGGCGGCTCAAGCGCCACTACCAAGACAAGCTAGAGCAACTGGCGCTGCAGCTGGGTGATGTGGCCGATCCGGAAAGTCGCAGCGAAATTGCCGCCCAAGTGGATCTGCTGCAACAGGGGCAAAGCCTGTACAACACCCGCCAGTTGCAACTGGGCGAAGCGGTGCGGATGGCTCGACTCAGCAACGATCTGGAACTGCAATTCGATCGCCTCAATCAGGAAGTGGCGGTGGTGCTGCGCGAAGCCAACCAGTTGATCCGCAGCGCCCAGCAGCAAACCGATGCCAGCCACCACCGCGCTCGCTTGCTGCTGCTGTTGCTCGGCGCCATCGCCATGAGCGTCAGTTTTTGGGTGGTGTGGAAGGTGGTGTATCGCGATGTGGTGTATCGGGTGAACTACTTTTCCAGCGCCTTGATGCGCCTAAGCCGTGGCGATCTGTCGGTCACCGTTACCCCCAAAGGCAAAGACGAATTAACCCGCTTGGCCGACGCCATCGCCACCTTTAAGGCCACCGCCATCGCCAAGCAACAAGCGGAACAAGAGCTGCGCTTACAGCACCAACAGCTGGAACAAACCGTGTCTCGACGCACCGCCGAACTGCAGATCGTGAACGACAAGCTCAACAGCGAATTGGCGGTATCGGCCAACGCTCGCGCCGAAGCCGAACAAGCCAGCCGCGCCAAAACCACCTTCTTGGCCACCATCTCCCATGAAATTCGCACGCCGATGAACGGCATCTTGGGCACCGCCGAACTGCTGGGGGATGAACAGCTTAATCCCAGCCAGCGCCGCTTTGTGAATGTGATCCGCCGCTCGGGGGAATCGCTGCTGGATATTCTGAACGACGTGCTCGATTACTCCAAAATCGACGCGGGCCACATCGAACTGGATAACCAACCGTTTGCGCTGGCCACCATGGTCACCGAGGTGCGCGACACCATGGCGGCACGGGCGCAGGCCAAGGGGCTGGATCTGATCATCAACGTCGATCTCAAGCTGGCACTGGCTTACGTCGGCGATCGCAACAAGCTAAAACAGGTGCTGATGAACTTGGTCAACAACGCCATCAAGTTTACCGAACAAGGCAGCATCGCCATTGACGTTGAGCTAACCCAAGTGCATGCCGAACAACACCAACTGCGCTTCAGTGTCAGCGACAGCGGCATCGGCATTCCCAGCGCCAAGCTGGAACGGATATTTGCGCCGTTCCAGCAAGCCCAGCGGGATCACAGCGTCAGCGGCACCGGCCTGGGTTTGGCCATCAGCCAGCGGTTGGTAGAAGCAATGAACGGCAGCTTAAGCGTCAGCAGCCAAGTGGATCGGGGCAGCTGTTTTGAGTTCCAGCTGCGGCTCAGCCGTTCCACCCAATTGCCGCCGCAACACAGCACCGCCATTAACATCCTGCCCAGCCACCACATTTTGGTGATCGAGGATAACCCCACCAATCAATTAGTGATCGAAGGTTTTTTGCGCCGCTTAGGGCAGCAGTTTGACACCGTGGCCGATGTGGCCAGCGCCAAACAACAAGTGCAGCAGCGGCAGTACGATCTGGCCTTAGTCGACATCAATCTGCCCGACGGTGACGGCTCCGAATTACAACGCGGGTTGAAACAAGTGCAGCAACAACGGTTTGCCCATACCCTGCCCTGCATCGCGATGTCGGCGCACGTCTTTAACGAACAGATCAGCGGCTTTATTGAATCCGGTTTTGATGATTTTGTGGCCAAGCCGATCCGCATTGCCGCACTGGCTCAGGTGCTCTCGCGTTACCATGCGCCGCTGCCGCTCAGTACGCCCGCTGCCGCGCCCATTGCCACGACCGAAAGCTCACCCAAATCACCCGCCAGCACGGCAGCGGTTGCTGCCAAGCCAACGGCACCAACACCAGCACCAACACCGGCATCGAGCCCGCACCACACACAGCAGCTCGACACACAGCAGCTCGACACACAGCAACTGCAGCAAGATCTGGGGGTATTAGGGTTAAGCCTGATGCAACGGATGGCGCAACAGTTTGGCGACGACAGCGACGAGCTGTTGCTGCAGTTGGAAAGCGGCGGTGATTGGCGGCAACTGTTGCACCGATTAAAAGGGGGCGCGGCCTCGGTAGGGTTAATCCAGTTAAGCCAGCACTGCGCCGCACTGGAACAGCAACCGGCACAAACCGACGCAATCGCGCCTTTAATCGCCTTGCAGCAGCAAGGGCTGGCGGCGTTGCAACAGTGGTTAAGCGCCCAGAATAACCGCTAACCCCCTCGGGGGCAGCGCGGTTGCAACGCGCGGCGATTCGCGGCTGGCCGTTCACCGCTCAGCGCCCGTCAGCACCGATTAACCATCGCTAATTGATGGGGTTTTGTTACCATTGCCCGCACGATAACCACAGCCCGCCCTGACCGCTTAATTGCCGCAGCGCTGGCGCACAACACCCTGTGGCTGCTCGTTCACATCGTTAACCGTAGGATTTTGGATGAACATCGATAAAGCGAAAAAACGCATCGCCAAGCACGTAAAAAAAGGCTTTAAAGGTTACCCGCAAATCACCCTGACCTACTTTGGTAACAGCGCCGATTGCGCCACCGAGGTGGCGATTGAATTTATCCTTGCCGAAGGCACTCCCGCCCAAGAGCAACGCTTTGCCAGCCAAACCGACGCGCGCGAAGATGAAACCATTCAATCCACCTTGGTGAAGATCATCGATCGAGCCGAAGTCAGCTCGGTACTGCAAACCGAAGGGGTGGTGCTGCGCTAACGAGCGTGGGCACGTTACCGCCAGCGTCACTCACGCCAGCTGACATGACCCTGCCCGCGCCTTGGTGCGCGCCCCAAGCCAACGGCGATGTCGCCAGCCGACATCGCTGTTGTCGCCAAAACCACTCGGCTGCCTCTGCCTAAGCGCCTATCCTCCTCGTTATCAACTAACGAGGTCTTTATGTTCCGTTCTTTACTGTGTGCCAGCGCCCTAGTCTTGCTTTATCCCACCGCCATTGATCTGTATCTGGTGGGGTTGCCTAACATTGCCACCGCCCTTGGCGCCAGTGAAGCGCAGCTGCACATGGCCTTTTCGGTGTACCTTGCCGGCATGGCCGCCAGCATGGCGGTGGCGGGTCGGGTTTCGGATCAGCTGGGGCGCAAACCGGTTGCCATTGTTGCTGCGGTTATCTTTATGGCGGCATCGCTGTACGCTGCCCAAGCCCTGCACAGCAGCGCCTTCTTATGGGCTCGACTTGGCCAAGGCATTGGCGCAGGGGGCTGTTACGTGGTGGCGTTTGCGATACTGCGCGACACCTTAGCAGAGCCACAACGGGCGAAGGTGCTGACCATGCTTAACGGCATCACCTGCATCATGCCGGTGTTGGCCCCCGTGCTGGGGCATTTGATCATGCTGCAACAACCGTGGACCGCGCTGTTCTACACCATGGCGGCGCTGGGCGCGGCAGTGGTGGTGCTGGCGCTGCTGGTGCTCAACGAAAGTCGGCCTGGGCCGCTCACGGCCACCAACACCCCATCCGCCCCAGAACAACGCTCTGAATCGTTCCTTCAGGCCCCTTTCATCCGCTTTTTGATCATCACCTCGTTCGGGGTTACTGCCATTCTGACCTACGTAAATGTGTCGCCGCTGCTGCTGATGCAACAGTTGGGGTTCAGCCGCAGTGACTACGCCAGCGTCATGGCCGCAACGGCGCTGATCAGCATGATGGTGTCTTTCTCGGCGCCGTGGTTACTCGGCCGCGTCGGCGAACGCCCACTGTTGCTGCTCAGCCAAGTCAGCTTTATTGGCGCGGCATTGCTGTTGCTTATCGGTTCAAGTAACAGCACCCTGTTGGTCGCGCTGGCGTTGATCTGCGCGGGTTTTGCCTGCGGCTTTGGGGTGGCAATGAGCCAAGCGTTAGCGCCCTATCAAGCTCGGGCTGGGGTGGCCAGTTCGTTGCTGGGGATCGCCCAGATCTGCAGCAGCGCCCTGTACATATGGCTGCTCGGCTGGCTGCAAGTCAGCGCCAGCACCATGCTGCTGGTTATTCTGGCCGGAGGTGGCGTTATCAGCCTTGGCTTCTTACTATGGCCGCTATCCCCTGCCCCCGTTACGGCGACCGCGAACAATGAAAAAATCTCTGGCACCGCTGGATCTTAACCTACTGCTTACGTTGCAACTGCTGCTGCAGGAAAACAGCGTGAGCCACACGGCGAAGAAGCTCAACGTCACCCCGTCCACCGTCAGCAAATCCCTGAATAAGCTGCGGCTGTGGTTTGCCGATCCGCTGTTTGTTAAAACCCCATTGGGGCTGCGGCCAACGCCATTAGCGCAATCGATTGAGCCGGAACTGGCCGAATGGCTGCAAATCGGCAGCCAAATTTTAGCCAAACGCAGCGATGCCAAACCGAAAGAGGTGCGGCTGCAACTGCAGATGGAATCGCCGCTGCAGTTGATCAAGATGAATGAGTTATTGCAGCTGGCGCAGCAACATTATGGTGATGCCACGGTGAAGATCAGCAACTGGGATTACGATTCCGTTGACGCCATTATTCGAGGCGAGGCGGATCTGGGGTTCAGCGGCCGCGAAATTCACCCTCGATCCAAAGAGTCGTTGGCGCTGCTGCCCTACTTTATCGATCACGAAATCTTATTTACCGATCTGCCGCAGGTGTATCTGCGCCGTGACCATCCGGCGCTGTCGCAGCCGTGGGATCTGGCGGCCTTTTTACGCTACGACCACATCAACATTCTGTGGGAAAAAAGCGACACCTGGGCACTGGACGAGGTGCTGGCCGAAGCCGGCTTAAACCGTCGGGTTACGGTTACGGCATCCAGCTTTGAACAATCGCTGTTTTTGGCGGCTCAGCCTGATCAACAGCGGCTCACCACCGCCCCCGCTTACTGTCGCCATTATTGCCAGCAGCTGCATCCGGATTTAGTCACGCTGCCGTTGCCGCTCACTCCGCCCCAGTTGCAACTGCTGGAGATCTCGTTCGCGATGTTGTGGCATAAGCGCAATGGTCATAACCCCAAAGTGCAGTGGTTAAAGCAAACGGTGCGGCAGCTGTATCAGCCTCTGGGCGCATAAAAAAAGGGGCTGCGGATGCAGCCCCGGTTCATAAGGAAATAAGCGCGTTAGCACGGATCACATCTGGCAAGCCGTTTGCGCCTGACGCTGGCACATCGCTTCGCTGTGTTGGCTAGATTCACTGCTTAGGCAGTAATCCACCCGTACTGTCGCCTGCGATGGCAAGGCAACTTGATGAGCCGCCTGCCACTGCAACTGCGATAACAGCTTCTTGGTTTCGGTCAAAAAGACCCGTTTCGACGTGCCTAACACCACCGATTCCGCCATGGTGACTTCGGTGATGCTGGCATCCGCAGCCAACCTCAGTTGAAACACGCCACAACCTCGGCTCATCTTTTGCGCCAACGCCTTCGGGTATTGCGGCGCGGGTTGCTCACTGAGCTGCCACTGCGATTGCTGTGACTGCGCCAATTGATTGATCTGCACATCAGCAAAAATCGATTTTGCCTGCGCGAACATCGGCAGACAGGCGATTAACATCACTGCTTTTTTCATCCTCGATCCCTGTGTTTATTGTGGCTACCTTTACTCAAACGATACCGCCCCAAACATAAGTGCAATTAACAACCGTTGCAGCCTAGGGCAATAAACGGTATAACCCTGCGCCCAGCATCCGTTTCAACATAGGCACGCTCATGTCCAAGTTCTTCTATAAAGGCAAAATTGAAAAGAAACCAAAACACGAAAGTTTTGGTTATAACACCAAGCGTGAAGCCAAACTGGGCAGCACCGACAACCCGCTGACCCTGCAAGTTGCCACCACGGAGCGCTTGCACGAACTGACGGCCATTGTGGCGGAGCAGGAGCTGGTTGCGAACATCACGGTGGTGGCTGATGAACCAGAGCAAACCGCCGAGCTGGATGTGCTGATCAACAAAAACACCACCGTCACCTCAGAGAAAACTCCTGGCCGCAACGATCCTTGCCGCTGTGGCAGTGGTAAAAAATACAAAAAGTGCTGCGGTTAACCGCTGCGCTAACGCCACAAAAAACGGAGCCATCGGGCTCCGTTTTTTTGTGGCGGCAATTTACACTGCGGCTGCTTGGCTGGGATCGGCGCTGGTTAAGCCGTTAAAGCGCAAGAGGCTCCAGAACGCCACCAGTGGCGACACCAACACCGACAACACCCCGCTCCAAACCGCTTTAAAAGCGATCATCTGCGTGCCCGTTACCGCTTCCGCACCGCTCAGTTGCAACAAAGCCACCATCGGTAACGCCGCGAAACACACGCAGAACAGCCCCAACACCAAGCCGAAGCGGCCCGTTGTCCAGCGCAGCCAAGATCCGGCTAACACCCCAGGCACAGCAATCGCTTCCACTTTACCGTGCTGCAGTTGCTTCTTAATCAGCGCCCCAGCAATTAAGGCCACCAGCAACGGCAGCAGCAGCCCCGACGCCAGTAGATCTCCGCCAATGCTGTGCTCGCCCCACAGCGGCACCAAGGCCATCGAACTGAACAACAGCCAGCCGATCCCCGCGTTTAACAGGGTATTAAACAGCACGGCCCCAATGCCGTTGTCGATGAAGATGAATTTTCGTTGTGCCGTGGTAAGCGCCATAAACCGTTCCTTGGATAATGAAGGGATCGATAAGCTTGCGCGAACAAGCCTTGGGACACATTACCGCTGTGTCAGCACCTAACATCGTTCGCAGGCGCTAAAAGGCCACTGTTTAATGCTCAGTATTGGTTGTGAAATCAGCCGAATAAGCGCTGATGGCGGGCTCTGGCTGTTTGTGGCGGCGCAAGCTGGCGGCCCGCGCGGGATCAAAGTTAACCTGCACCGGCTGGCCATCAATCAATAATGGCCGGGCCAAACTGGCCTGAACCACTTGCGCCAACGATTGCCCCGCCAACACATCGGTGGCAAAACATTCGGTGCCACCCGCCGAATGCACCAAGCGTTGACGTTTATCCAGCGCCTGCTGTTGATGCTGCTGCAATACCGTGCGTTCAGTTACGATCGCTTCAAAATTGCTGCAAGTAAGCACCTTTTGTTCGATTATCTCTACCCCATCACGTTGCAAATTGGCGCGGGGATAACGGCCACTCAGGTTATCACTGGAGGCCAAGCCGATTTTCCAGAAACGCTCACCCGTGTCGATTTCAACAAAGGTAAGCCAATACAGCACCCGCCGTTTATACAGTTCATCGGGATTGTGTTCAGCCAAACGCAGCAAGCTTTTAATGTGCCAATGAAAGCCGGTGCACTCTGGGCAGCTGGCGCCTTGCTTGATGATGTCACTCAATGGGCGCTGATAACGGTGGCCTTGATCGCACTGCATCTGCACCGCGTAACTTAATACCGCTCGTTGCTGCCAGGTCTTCTTACTGTGCGCTATTGGCTTGCCCCAACCATCCAGCCACTGTTCCACCTTCGAACCCGGCAGTTTCTGTTGCAGTTCCTCGGTACGCTGCTGATAGGTTGCGGCGGTATCGTGGCAAGCCGGGCACGGGATGGCCGGGCGTTTGTTCAGTAACAGGTGGCTGCGAAGATCGTAATACGCAGAGCGAGACAGCAAATAACCGCACTCGATGCACTCCATCAACACCTTGCTGTCGGCACCGTGCCAACCATTGGCATGACAACTTTGCGCCTGCTGCGGATCGTAGCCATCGGGCAGGACACGATACTCCGATCCTGCCGCTTCGATGGTGGCAAAACGGTAGCCATCCAGCTGAAACAGATCATAGAACTCGCGGCCATCACGGCTGTGTTCCAGCTGATCGCTTAACTGCGCTGCTTTCACGCTGGCGCAATAGTGGCAATGCACGGCTCCGTCACGAAACAGGTGGTTCAATGGCTGCACCACTTTTTTATTGCCGCACTGAGTGCAGTTAAATTGCAGTTCCAGCCACCGTTCTTTCTCCAACAGCTGCAATCGCTGGCACTGCTTATGGTGATCAAACTTGGCTCTCACGTGGGCCAACAAAGCCTTTTTATTGGCAAAGTACGCCCCCTTGATGGTGTAGCCCTTAGACCCCGCAGCAGGGGTTGCCGCTGCGGGTGCTGGCCGACATTGGGCACAGTATTGATTCAAGTTTTTGGCTGGGTGTACCACCAGATCCCGCGCCAAATAGCCGCTGTGGTTGCCGCACTGAGTGCAGCGCAGCGTGGCTAAGGTGGTATTGGTGATGGTGTTGTCCGCGACGCTGGCTTCGTCCAGCGCCACCAACTGCATCTTTCCGGCACGGTTGTGGCTGGCAATCAGCGCCGTGAGCTCTTGCGCGGTGGTGGCCAACACTTTGCGGCGGTAGGTCATTGTCATTGGTGGGTTCACTCTTTGGCGGCAATCGCCGTGATGGCATTTCAAATGGGCTTAAACCCGCGCATGCCCACAAGGGGCTTTGCCGCGTACCTAAGCTGCAGCCGTTGCTCCATAACCACCGCACTTTGTTGTGGCAGCGATGGTAATTTCATTCTCGGCAAAGACCAAAAGATCGCCGCGATGGCCAAGCCAAACTGTGATCTGCCCCCCCACGTGAAGCCCAAGGCAAGATCAAAAAAAAGAGGCCGAAGCCTCTTAGTTTTTTTTGCACGCAACCGATTTACTGAAACAACTGCAGTTGCAACGCTTCAACCTGCAATTGTTGCTGCAGATCCCCAAGCACCGAATCGGTTAGGAGGGCGATGCCTTGGTAGTAATCGCTTTGCGCCTGCGCTTGCATGATCGCCAGAAAACGGCCTGACCACGGCAACAGATGCTCTGCCAATAGCACGTTCAGCGCCGCCAGCGCATGGCCATTTTGCTGTTTGGCTTCGTCCGCCAGCAAGGCGGAAATGGCCGACAACACCAAGCCGATGTGATCCACCGGTTCGTTGGTTTGGGTTTCAACCAAGATCCCGTGGTGCTGATAAAACTCAGCCAAGGCGATGGTTGAAGGGCCACACAACAAGCGTTTTTCATGCAGGTAAGGCGAGCCCCACGGGATCGCTTTGATTTCACTGGGGCCAACAAACAGCGCCATATGATCTCGCTTTATCTCGCTCAGTAGGCTGTCGTTATCCAACTGCAAGGCGCTGGTCAGTTTATTCAACCCCGCTTGTCGTGGCTCGGCACGGCCGGTTTGCGGCCAGCTGTGCTCAATGCCAGTGGCACGAAACTGATCCAACAGGCAATCGCTTGGCTCGAAATACAGCGCGTGATACAGCACGTTGCATTGAGCTTGGAAGTCCTGAATTTGAGCTTGGGTCAACACGATATCAATTCCTTTCACGGATCCTATGGGGATGAAACAAGGTTGCAGGCAGTTTGATGTTGGCTCTTGCCATCCACAGCGATGAGTTCACTCGCATGCTCACTTACCGCAGCAGCGATGTCGCCTTTGATCTACCACCGCATTGGAGGTGCCCAGCGCAGCGTTTTGGGTGCCGACCTAAGGCAAAGGGGATTCCAAAGAGGCGAAGCTCCCTTTGGGTGCCGTCGCCACCGCGACATTCCCCCATCAAAGCAAACTCGCTGCACAACGCCAAAGGCGATAACGCATTCGGCGCCGCAACAGTAAAAGATACAACATCAAACAAGGGGCCAATGGCCCCCGAACGCGTTACACTTCCGCGTGGTTCAACACTTCACCCGCGGCCGAACCGCTGGCTTGGCTTAAGCGGTTCTTAGCGATCAGCAGGTTCGGGTTGGTGATGTTGGAGTTTGGCAGCGGTGCCACATCCGGCTGTGCAGCCGTCGGGTACTTGGCGCGCAGGTTATCCATGGTGTCGTAATCCAATGCTCGCATTGGGCAGGATTCAACACAGGTTGGCTTTAAGCCTTGGGCAATGCGGTCGTAACAGCCATCGCACTTGGTCATGTAGCCTTTGGCGTGATCCATCTGCGGCGCATCGTATGGGCAAGCGCGGGCACAGCTTTCGCAGCCAATGCAGACGTTTTTGTCTACGTGCACCAAGCCGTCTTCACGGCGCTTGTGCATGGCACCGGTTGGGCACGCTTTGGTGCACGCTGGCTCGCTGCAGTGGTTACAGCTGATTGAGGTGTAGTAAGCAAACACGTTTTGGCTTACGACGCCGTTTTCATCTTTGTTCCAGGTGCCACCGCCGTATTCATAGACGCGACGAAAGTTAACCCCCACTGGCAGATCGGAGCGATCTTTGCAGCTTACCTGACAGGTTTTACAGCCAGTACACTTACTGGTGTCGACAAAAAAGCCGTACTGTTTATTGCTAGACATCATTCGCTCCTATTAAGCCTTTTTGATCTCAACACGGTTGGTGTGTTGGCCATTACCTTTCGACACTGGGGTGGGACGCTGTGAAGTGACGGTGTTCAAACAGCCGCCGGTATCAATGCCGCTGTCGTTGAACTTAACCCAAGCGCCTTGGCCCAATGCGGTTACGCCAATCATGATCCGTGGGGTTACTTTCACCGGCAGTTCAATGGTGCCGCGATCGTTGTAAACGTGAACCAAATCGTTGCTGCTCAGGCCACGTTCGGCGGCATCAACCGGGTTCATCCATACCGCATCCTGTACCGCTTCACGCAGCCACGGCACGTTGTGGTAAGAAGAGTGCGCGCGGCCTTTGGTGTGGTAGCCGTGCAGCTGCAATGGGTACTTGGCGATCTTATCCGCTTCGCCATCAATGGCGCTGTTCTCTTGGTAGCCATCCCAGGTTGGTACGTACTTCGGCAGCGCCGAAATCACGTCACCGGCGGCGAGGGTCCACGTGTCTGCCATGGTTTGCAGCTCGGTAGAGAACATCTCGATTTTGCCCGATGGGGTGCCCAATTTATTGGCCACCGGATCGTTGCGGTAATCCTCTAGCACGATGTAAGAGCCGTTTGGCAGGTACTTACGGAAGATCCCCTGCTCCATCATGACCGCTTTGCTTGGCAATTCTGGGGTCGCATTCTGCGCCGTAGCGTAGAACTCGGCACGCCATTGATCCTTGCTTTTGCCTTCCGTGAACTGCCCTTCAACGCCCCACTGCTTAGCCAAGCCTAAGGCGATGTCGTAGGCATCACGACACTCCCACATTGGGCCAACGGCAGAAGACATCTGCACCAAGGTGCCAACATCGCCGGCGGCGTAGGATTGGTTCACCAAGTCGTCTTCCGCTTCCAGCCACGAGATGTCCGGCAGCACGATGTCGGCCCATTCCGCCGATGGGGTCATCCAGTTGTCGATCACCACAATCAGTTCACACTTGCTGTCGTCAGACAGGATGCGCTTGGTTTCGGTGGTGTCAGAGTGCTGGTTGATCAGCGCGTTACCGGCGTAGTTGATGATCGCTTTGATATCAACGCCAAGCTTGCCGTCGCCGTTGGCGTCTTTATCCTCATCGGCCAAGATCACGCCGTCTTTCAGTACCGACATGTTTTTGCCGTCTTCAATGGCTTGAGTCCAAGTGAAGAACGAGATCTTTTTGTTTACGGTGCTGAGGTTGCCCAGTGTCGGCATCTTCGGTGCCGTTAGCGAAGAACCAGAACACAGGCCACCGTTGTTGGTGCCAGAGCGGCCAACTGCGCCCACCAGCAGCGGCAACATGTAGCAAGCACGGGTGTTGTTTTCACCGGCGGCTTGACGAGACAGCGAGGCGGCAATGTGCACAAACGGGGTGCTGGCGTTGGCAAATTCGCGGGCTAAGGTGCGAATGTCGTTGGCGGGTACGCCACAGATCTTCTCTGCCCATTCTGGGGTTTTGGCGGTGTTATCTTCGCCGTTGCCCAAGATGTGCTCAGAGTAAGACAGGCCCTTGCCTTGGTATTCCGCGGGCATGGTGCTGTCGTCAAAACCCTGTACGTAGGTATCAAGGAAGGCTTGATCGTGCAGGTTTTCGCTGATGATCACGTAAGCCAAGGCTTCCGCTAAGGCCGCATCGGTGCCCGGACGAACCGGCACCCATTGATCCTCTTTACCCAAGGCCGAATCGGTGTAACGCGGATCGATGATCACGCACTTAAACTGCTCGGTTCCCGCAGCGCGAGCGCGTTGCTTAGCTTGGATGATGTTCAAGTAATCGTAAGATTCACCGGAACCCGACATGCGGATCTCTGATGGGTTGTGGCCAATCATCAACACAAAGTCAGAGTTCTTCATCTCGGAGTTGGAAGAGCCCTTCCAGCCGTATTTGGCCGCACCAAAGGTGTACTGCGAGGCTTTATACAGCTGCGCCCACGAGTAATCACCGTAGCTGCCCATGTAGCCGCCCATGATGTTCATCAGGCGGAACAGACACTGCTTCCCGGTAAAGTGGTAACCGGCGCCCGAGTTGTAGGTAAAGTGGGTACATTCTGGCCCATGTTCACCGCGCAAACGCGACAGTTCAGACGCCACGGTGCTCAGCGCTTCATCCCAGCTGATGCGCTCAAAGTTGCCGCTGCCACGAGGGCCAACGCGCTTCATTGGGTACTTTAAGCGGTCGTGTGCGTATACGCGCTTACGCAAAGAGCGGCCACGCAAACAGGCGCGCACGTTCTGATCCACACCGTACTCATCCTTTTCGCCTTCGCGGGTGAAGTCGGTTTCGATGCGGGTGATGGTTTGCTGACCATTGACATCACGGGAGAACACCCGCACTGGGCAGTTAGAGCCACAGTTCACCAAACAAGCCGACCAGTTCATCTTTTCGTTTACTGGGGTTGGCGTGGTTGGCGCGGTTGGCTTGCTCGATTCAGAGCTGCAGCCAGTAACCACGGCGGCGGCGCTCATGGTGGCGCTCATTTTCAAAAAATCGCGGCGTTGCATAGGTTAAAACCCTCTAATCAAATGGGCGGCGTAACCGCCCATGTCTCGTTTACACGAAGACGCTCACAAGGAAATGGAATAGGTCAGCATCAGCAGATGCGCGTTGTAGTTGTGATCTAAGTCACCCAAGGTGCGCAGGCCGCTAACGGCGTTGGTGGCCACGCTTTGGTAGTCGCTGTCGTTTAAGCGTTCGTAGCGGTAATCCAGCTTGACGGCGCTGCGCTGCGACAGCTGGTAACGGCCCCACAGGTTGACGCTGTGGCTGACGCTTTGGTAATCGTCAAAGCCACCGTGATCCGCCGCCGAGTTGTCGGCGTCAGAGCTGGAATCGGCGTAGGCGTAATCAACCCCAGCGCTTAGCTCGTCGCGCCACAGCTGGGCCACTTCAGCACCGGCACCCAGCGTGATAAAGCGATCGTCGATGTCGCCCTGCCACTGGCCGTTGTATTCGCCCTGCTGCTGGGAATCGATCCACTGCTGGGCAGCAAAGCCATACAGGCTGCTGTGTTGGCTCAGCTGGTAACTGGCGCTGAACTGATATTGGCTATCGCGGGATTCGGTTAGGCCAATGTTGGTGTTGTGGTAGTCGTCTTGGGCCAGTTTGGCGGTCAGTTCTAACGCCAGTTTGGCGTTGGGCTGATGGCTTAGCTTCAGCTCGGTGTGGATGCGGTTGCGATCCGCCAGATAGTACTTACGCAGCAACTTATTGCTTTGGGTTGAGGTCACGTCGTTGGCTTCAAACTGAGAGCCATCGCGCTGCTCGGCACCGGCGGTGAAGCGCAGCTGCCACGTGTCAAAGCCGCGGTAGTTGGCGCTGGCCCACAGGCTGTTGGTGATTACCGCTTCTTGTTGGCCAAGACCGTCGCTTTGGTGTTGATCATCGCGCTGCCACTGATAGCCCGCATCAACACGCAGATCCGCATCAACTCGGTAGTTGGCGCGCAATTTGGCTTGTTGACGTTCGCTGTCCAGCAGCACGTTTTGCTCTACCACCCCGCTTACGCCGTCGTAATCGAAACGATCTTTGGCAAAGGCGTGTACCGAGCTGTTGTTGTTGCGCTCGCGCTGGTTCACGCTGGCTTGCAGCCGCAGCTTTGGCGACACCATGGTGGTGTAACGCAGCAGCAGATCCTGGGTGTCAACTTCGCCATCCCAGTTGCTGATTGGGCTGGCGGCAACGTTGTGCAGTTGGTCGTCTTGGATCATGCGGCCCACAGCGATGCGACCATCAAACTGGCCCAGCTCGGTTAGGTAGTTGCCCGACAGCTGCAGCTGGTGCGCTTGGTTATCTGGGGCGGCGGCGTACAAGCTGCCAAAGGTGTTGTGGAACACCTCACCCTGCTGGTTTTCAAATTGCGACCCTTGGTAAGCCAGCTTGGCCTGCCAATCGCCGCCATTTAAGGCTGCGCTGGCCGCCAGTTGATCCGTGCGCTGATCAACCCGCGCCGCCAACTGCTGTACCGATACGCCATCCACCGTGTGAGTGCCGTAGGTTAAGCCTTTGGCCTGCTGGCCGGTTTTCTTTTCGCTGGCCACGCTCAACTCGGTTTGCAGCGGCAAACCAAATACGTGAAGCCCTTGGCCTAACGCCAACCCCAGCTGCTGGCGTTTCAGCTCCAGTGCGACGTCGTGTTCAGCGCCAATCACCAGTTGGTTACCCACTTGGTCAAGATTGGTGCGGGCGGCGGTGCTGTCGACGTGATAGAACTGACGCAGACTAACGTTGGCGCTGAAATCGTCCTTGCTCAGCGTGGCATTGGCATCGCCGTGCTCTAAGCCCAAACCTTGCGCCTGTGCCTGCAACTGCCAACCTTGGTTATTGCGCTGCTGCACCGTGCCATCAATCGCAACGGTGGTGCCGTTGCCATCGATCCCAAGGGCATTGCTGGCGTGGGCGTCATCAACGTTTGCGGTCAGGCTGTTCAGCGCCAATTCCGCGCGCCAACCGTTCCGGTTGCTGCACTTTTTGCACTGCCATTTGTCAAAATTCACCTTGTGGGTATTGGCGGCACCAACCCCAAAATCAGTTGCGCTTACCGGTGCCGCAGCAGCCGCTAAAATCGCTAAGGTAATCAGGTTCTTGTTCATCGTGATCTCCTTGCTTAGCGCTGCAGCGCTTGGCCTTGCGGATGGTTAGAGCCATGGATCTGGTTGTGGCAGTTCAAGCAGCTGCCACCGGCGGTAAAGGCGCTGTCGCCGTTATCGCTGTATGGGCGCTGGCTGTGCACGTTGCCAGCGTGACATTGCTGACACAGCAGTGGTGCCCGCACTTTCAGCAGATCGTCATTCACGCTGCCGTGGGCGTCGTGGCAGTTGGCGCAGTTGTCGATAACCGGCTGGTGCTCCCACAGGAATGGGCCCCGTTTCTCGGCGTGGCAGTTGTAGCAGCTGTCGTTCACGGTGATCTCGGTCAGGGCGCTGTCGTTCATGCTGCCGTGCGGGTTGTGGCAGTCGCTGCACAGCATCTCGCCAGACTCAATTGGGTGGCTAGAACGCTGATGCGACTTCATCTTCTGCTCGGTGTGACAGGCCAAACAGGTGTCGTTTTGAGTCACGGGGTTGAGCACCGGATCTTGCGCGGCATGGACGCTGTGACAGCTGGCGCAGGTCACTTCTTCCATGTTGTGGGTAGAGGCGTGCCAGCTCATGCGTTCGGCGTCTTGGTGACAGCCCATGCACACCGAGTTTTGCGCCGCAACCGAGGCACTGGCGTTGGCACCAAAGTCCAGCATTGGCTCTTTGCCGCCGCGATTGTGTTTGCCTTGCGGGCCGTGACAGGCTTCGCACTGCAAACCGGCCATCGGGCTGTTGCCGTTAGCTTGGCCGTGGACACCATCAAAAATGGCCATTACTTTTTGGTTTTTCTTGTGGCACATCAAACAGCTGTCTGCGCCTTTTTTCGAATACTGACCCTGCTCAAACTTGGCAGTTAAGGTGGCCATTACTTGTTGTGGATCTTGCTGACTCCACGGGGCGGCGCTAAGGCCAACACTGGTGCTAACCAGCAGTAATGCAACAAACAGACGACGTTTCATCCGAGTAACTCTCATCAGTTAAATTCAAGATCTGAGCGACTCAGATCTTTTCCGATAAGGGCAGATTACGGATCAGGTATGAACAGGTGGTGCCAACCTATGAACGGGTTAAGGCAAGTTGTGAAAAGTTATGAACAACCGCAACAAAAGTGCCGAACGGATCACACTTTAGCGCCCCAACAGCCTGCCATGGCGGCGATTTAAGCTGCCAAATTGTGATCTTATACCCACAAATAAGTAGCAAAAACACCGAGCGAGTGGTGGAGCTGGGGAGTTTTAGCAACCGGGATTTCTGATGCGGCGATTATGTCTGTGGTAAGGCGCATCAGTAATACACCTCTGTCTTCTTTTGTTATCGAAGCAGCGCTTGGGTTGAGCGATATTCAGGGGTAGTCTACTGACTATGATGGTGGGTTTGATCGTCACCAAATAGTGACATTGTGATAAAGGTGCCAATCGTTGCTGCAAGACTAGAGACGTTGGCTTCGTAATAAGCGGTTAGGGCTATAGTAAGGTTAAGCATATGAATTGCTGGGATGCAGATAAATTCAAAGATGATATTGGCTCTCAAATATCAAAATTCAATTTATTGTTTTTATCCGACGTTTCTTCTCTTTTAAGTAACCCCAATGGAGATCGTAAGATATCGATGAGAGCCATAATTTCTCTCGATATACCTAAGATTAAAAGTTCACTTCTTCAAGTAATTAATGATATTGAGAATAATATAAAATTAAATGCAATAATGCTTTTAGCTGAACATAACTACACTGAAATTGAAGCCAAAGAGTACTTATCAAACTATTTTTATTCCGGCTTTATCAAATCACTAATACTCAATGAACTTAACTTAACTTTAAACCTTCTAAATGAGTTAACTGTTTTAGCTGTATCTCACCTAAACACATTGGAAACCAATTCAGGTTTAGGTGGTTTTCTTCGTGGTTTATTTAAAGGATATACAAATCCAACTGACGGCGTTTCTCATGTATTTGGGCAAGGTTCAATGCAAATAGAAGTTAACTCAAGCACTAAAGGCTTTAATAGCGCTGCTGCTTTAGTTGGGCAATCGATTGATACAGTTTCTAATTCCTTGCATAATGTCATACTCGAAAAATGGAACAACTTTGGAGCTATGTTGGAAGAAATTTAGCTCTAACAAGTTGCTTAAACGGACAAAAAACAGCTGGCTTTTGCTCGTTCCTCGCTAAATTTAGCCAGCTACTTTATTGCCGCTTAGCAAAGCGTTAGCCAGACAAGGATATCTCGGTGCCAATTGAATTAATCTCATCATTTTTAGCACTAATCATTTCAGGTGTAACAATCCCCTTTTTAATTTCTAGAATTAGAATGACATCAATTAAATACCACACCTTAAATTTAGAACACTACGAAAAACTACGACAATTATGTGGTAAAGATGCAAACGAAAATTTAAGTACGTTATTAGTGGCCCTAAATTGTGTAACTAAGAGAGCGTTAGAGCCCAAATTTATTGAATGGTTTTTATATACACCGGGCGCGTATTGTCACATCAAAAAGTTTGGAATGTGTAAAAAGTATCTTTCGATTGATATAGAATCTAATAAATTTATTTGGAATACAAAATATGTTGAAAGAAAAAATAGGTGGAAAACACAGATCTCTATTTTTCTTCTTTATACTTTTTGCGGAACGTTAGGGATTTCACCCCTAATTGCATATGAACTACTTTTAAAACAATTAGGTCTTATCCCTGCAATGTTTGCATTTGTTGGCTCTATTTTATTATTAATATTGGCTGCAGGATTACTTTTTTCGTTAACTCTGATGGATGACGCTGCACGCCTAATTAAGACAGAAATTAATTAGGTGATGCGTTTAAGTCATGGCTAACAATGATCATTAAATACATTAAATAGACATATATGGACGCCCCCGAAAGCGCAAGGTGCTTGATGATAGATCGGCATGCTGACATATATCCGGCGTCACTGTGGCGAAATTTTATGCTCGCCGCGCCTTGATGTGTTCCGTACTTCGCCGCCTATACACCCACACGGGCTTAATCAGCCCTTATCCAAACCAGGCTCTTGCGAAGCCAAAATAACCGTTTAATCATCAATCTGTTGCAATGCTTTCAGGTGAATTACGCTCTAACTATCTTTTGGCTTCGTTTAGTTAAACGGCATGAAATACCATTAAATAGACACCCATTTTAGTGGAAGTCGTTCGACCATCGTGGCATCTGCACTGTTTGTTAAGGTTGTAGGTGCTTGTTGGGGCTAGTCTGAGCTGATTTTTAGTTGGAAAGGCGCTGTTTGGGGGCTTAGTAGGAAAGCATTAAATAGAAAGCATTAAATAGACACCCATTTTAGTGGAGGTCGTTCGACCATCGTGGCATCTGCACTGTTTGTTAAGGTTGTAGGTGCTTGTTGGGGCGAGTCTGAGCTGATTTTTAGTTGGAAAGGCGCTGTTTGGGGGCTTAGTAGGAAAGAGCAGAGAAATTCAGGCAGCGCCAAGCTTCCCAGCTGGGCGAAAGCATTAATCCTCAATGAATGTGAAAGAAAGCTAACCAAACAGTCGTTTGGCGTTACCACTACCACGTATTCGTTGGCTGTTATCGTGTTGTCGACAGCATTGCAGTGCCGTTAATCTGCCAACCAAACCAGAGAACTGATGCTCAAACCCTTGGGTTAGCTCTAGCCAGCTAGCAACATCAATTTCCAGCCGGGTTAGCAGTGCATCGCAGTTCGCTGGGATATGGCCGGCTTTGTTAGCGCGGATGGCGCGACCTGTGAATTCAATCAGATCCAAGTATTGATTAAGGTGGCAAGGCAGCTGTTCTGGCTCACCTTGGTTGGCATCAAACGGTTTGAGCTTGGTTGGCTGAGCCCCTTTGATAGCAGCCTTAATGCGCTGGCGAATACTGGTGTATTTGGACTCTTCTGGCGTTTTCGCCATCTGTGCGCGGATCGGGTTTAAATCCACATAAGCCATGCACGACAGCAGTGCTTGCTCGTCTAACAAAGCTTGTGATTTGAAGCGGCCTTCCCAAAAGCGGCCGGTGCATCCATCTTCTTTGTTAGCTTGCCGAGCGATGTATTCGTTAAGACTGCGCATAAACCAGCTGATGTCGGTCAGCCGCTCTCGGTACAGTTCTACTAAGCGTTCTACTTGATGCAACTCGCCACTGCTGAGATTTTCTCGTTCCTCTTCAACGCAATATAGTTGGGTTAAACGGGTGCCAGCAAACATCTGATGCCAGCGGTTCAACACGGCTTCAGCATCCCATTGCTTGGCGCGGGCTGCATCAACGTGCAGTACCACATGGCTGTGATTGCTCATGATGGCATAAGCGCAGATCTCGATGGCGAAGGTATCGGTGAGTGCCAGTAAACGCTGCTCAATCCAGTCGCGGCGATGCTCGTAACTTTTGCCAGTGTAACTATCTATTCCGCAAAGAAAACTACGCCGCACGCAACGGCTGACGCAATGGTAGTACGGCGTGTCTTGCAGACTAATTTGATGCTTTCGTGCCCTTGGCATGGTCTCGCCCCCAATTTGGTTAAAAATCAAGGATAGAAGAGACCTAAAAAAGTGCCAGTTAAGGTGGGTGTCTTGTTAAAAAGAAACAAATCAACGGCACGACAACGCTGCCGTACCGTTTGCCGTACCGTTCGTTCGGAAAAGGCCAAATTAGCTGTCGCTGTTGGCGTGCAATACCAGGCGATTGCCTTCGCTATCTAAAAAGATCGCTCGATAACCGTGTGGGCCAATGCTGTGCAGCGGCTGCACAATGTGGCCGCCATGAAGGGTTACCTGTGCAATGGCGTCGCGCAAGCGGCCATCCACATTCAAATACAGCATCACCCCTGCAGTGGCGCTGATCTCCGCTTCATTTGGCACCAAGCACCCCCCATTGCCTTCGCCGTGTTCAAGCACCGCAAAGTGGCCGCTATCGAGTTGCAGCACCTCTACGTTGATGTTCAATACCGCAGCGTAGAATGCGGCGGCACGATCCAGATCCGCCACGGGGATATCAAACCATACGGCGCGGTTCTGGTGGGTATTTAAGTCACTCATTCCGATTCCTTCCTTCATTTTCGAGTTCGATGCTGCTGAGGTGGTGGATCCCATCTAATTTGGGTAAGTGTTGAACAATGCGTGGTTACGTCACAGTAATATCAAGAGAATTACTATGCTCTACGCCTTAAAAAGAGCATACGCTAATTGTTCCGTGGTGCGGCTTTTGATAATTTGGTGGGTAATTTCAAACACTGCTGATGGCCTTGCCTACCTATGCCAAAGTTAGCTCCACACCAACGTGGCTTCACCTTAATCGAGCTGGTGGTGGTGATTGTGATCTTGGGGATCTTAGCGGCGGTTGCTGCCCCTAAATTCATTAATCTGAACAGCGATGCGCGCATTGCTACCCTACAAGGGGTGGCGGGCACGCTAAAAAGCAGTGCCGATATGGTTAAGTTGAAGCTGATAAGCAATGGCAACAAACCTACGGAACACATCAAAAACTTCCCCGTTGCCGGTAACTTAGCCGTAACGACTTGGGGCGGCTACCCGCACGTTGGCCGCCCAGGCGGCGAACCTGACATCATTGATATTATCGAACTGTCGGATCAATTCATTACCGATCGCGAATGGCGAGCGGTTGTTGGCGCAACCAACCCCAACATTGCGCGCATCAGCATTGCTGATGCACCGGATCCAACCAAGTGTTACGTTGAATACGAAGAAGCCCGCTACGTAACCGGCGATCACACCGGCCCGCTACTGCAGAAATATCAGATCCTGACGGATTTCAGCGGCTGTTAAAGCCGCTTTTCAGCCCCCCCCTTCGGAGCCCAATATGGCGCCTGTTTTTCAACGCGAACAACTGCTGGATTGCCTATTCTCGCTGCCAACTCAAGGGTTGGGGGCACTGCAGTTAAGCCAAGTGATTGTGAGCGTGTTAGCCCATCATCAGCAACCGGCGCAGCTGCATTTTGGCCACCATGCCGGCGCGCCTCACCATTGGGTGTTGTGGCTGCCACCAGCACAGTCTGCGGTGATTGTCGACTTTCGCTGGGCACCGTTAACCAGCCTTGATGACGCTTTTTGCCCTGCCAATCTGCCGCAATACCGCAGCGACGGTTGCGTTGAATTTAGCCCTGTGCCGATGGTGATGCTGCCCAGTTTTTGCCAACAGCAGCACGCCCATTTTGATCACCTTTTGGGGCAGTAACGCACTCCGCCAGCGCCCCAACGGCGATCAAAAAAGGCAACCATTTAGGTTGCCTTTTTAGTGCCATTAACCCCATTGATACGGTTGCCACCGCGGGGGGAACCGATGTAGCAACGCGGCTATGGCTTGGGTGGTGACACCGACTGCCGCATATCCATAATTGGCATCGCCCCCTGCCCCAGCATCGTTTGTGGCAACTGCCCATCCCACGCTTGCGCTTCGGTCAACTTAACAATCAATGGGTTGTTCTTCAGTGCCTTGGCTTTCGCTTCGATCGCTTTGGCTTCCGCGCGGCCTTTCAGCAATATCGACTGCGCTTCCGCTTCTGCCACTTTCAAGATCCCTTTCGCCTTCGCATCGGCGGTGTTTACCGCGCGCAAGGCTTCCAAACGCTGACGCTCCAATTTATGTTCTTCGGCGGCGGCGAGGTTCTTTTCAGTCTGCTTAATCTCAATCGAGTTGATGTACTTTTTCGGCAGCACGATGTTCTCGATTTGAATGTTATCCACAACAACGGGGAATTCCGCCATCTCTTCCGACAGGCGACGTTCAATCCCTTGAATGGCTGAGGCACGATCTTGGATCAGCTGCTCGGCTTCAAACTGCGGGATGGTGTCTTTCGTGGCAGAACGAAACCGCGGATCCAAAATGCGTTGTTCAAACTGAGTTAAGCCACCGTAGCGTTTAAACAGTTCTAAGGCCGCTTCTTTGTTCACTGTCCAGTTTACCGACACTTCGATGGTCACGGGCATCTGCTCTTTGGTGCTGGATGCCATCTTCTCGGCGTTCTTGCGCGTACGCACCTCAATCATCTCTACGGTTTCGATCAGCGGAATTTTAAAGTGCAGCCCCGGGTTTTGCTGATGCTTGGCTTCACCAAAACGCTTTACTACGCCAACGTGGCCTTCAATCACAATAAAGTAAGAGTTAAAGGCCAATAGCACCATGATCCCAAAGGGCAGTATCTTTTTTAGGATCCCGGGATTAAACGGGTTGAGGTTTAAGGTTCGCATCTGAAATTCCATTTTTAACGAGAGCTATTCATCGCTCGATGTCAGCTTGAGCGACTGAAAGTGGGGGTTATCTTGGCTGGTTGTTAACACCGCTACCTGATCCAATGGCACCAGCTGTTCACCGCAGTCCGTCGCCAGCACTAGGCACTCTTGCCGCTGTTCGTTATACGCGGTATCCACCGCAATGCCGCTTTGGGGCGCGCCTTGCCGCAGAGTTAACGTAACCGGATAGCGGTAGAGACAAGCGATTTCGATGTAATCGTGATCTTGGCAACTAATCATAATAACCAGCCATTTTTGTGAATATTAATAGTAACTTACAACAAGCTGGCAGCATACCTGCATTTCAGCTTACGCCGCTAGAGTGTGGCAGAAGGTGCCGGTTAAAAAGGCAAATTTACGCGGCACAAGCTGAAGGAGGCGCGCTGCAGGGATGCGCCGAGATGGCAGCCTCTGCAGCACTTTGATCAGCAACGGATCGCAAATTCCAGCCATAAAAAAACGCCAACCGCATAATGCCGTTGGCGTTTTTTGATGATTCGAACCGCAGGATCACCCTTCGCGGCTGATCATGTTACCGCGCAAAAAGGCCACTAAGGTCGCGTCGTTGCAATCGCGGTAGTGCTTGTTGGTGGCCTTACGGAAAAAGGCACTCAGCTCATGTTTGCTCAGCTCTACGCCGCCTAAGGTCAGCATCTCCAGTACCTGATCGGCCTGCAGGTTCAAGGCGATCCGCAGCTTCATGAACACACCATTGTTGTTGATGTGTTTTTCTGGCAACGCCTGTGGCCCATCTTTCTTGCCACGAAGGGTGTTGATCAAACCGTTTAAGAACACCGACAGCAGCTCGTCTTCGCACTTTTGGTAGTTCTGATCGCCGTTGGTAAGCAGCATGGCGTGCACGGTGTCTACGTCGATGTTGTGCTCTGCTTGGGCAAACACATCGGTCATGGCGGCATCATCGTATTGCAGCATATCGCGCACCATGCGCAGCACATCGTTGTTAATCATTCAGTATTCCTATTGGGAGGCTGCTTGGCAGGGCAAGCATTAAAAGACGGATCTGACGCCAATGATAACTGAATCTGTGGCCATTGTCTGAGCCTGCGTAAACAGCCGCTAACGGCTGTGGTGCGATCCAGACTGGATTGAGGCGTGTTTGCCCCGGCGTTGGCGGTAGTCTTGCTGGGTTTTAACGATGCCACGGGCGCAGATCCGCTTGCCCATGCTTTGATAAACCGCTCCGTCTCGAGCCATCACATCGGTAACGTCGTCATTCCACACGATTAGGGTCAGCGGCAGGTTGGGTTCGCGTTCGTTGAGGCTCAGGTATAAACCTTGTTCAAACCGCGATACTTCGGCCAGCTTGCCACACACCCGCACCATGTCCGCTTGATGTTGACCGTTACGGGCGGTTCTGGCCGCAGCCATTGCCGTACTGACACTAAATAGGCCGATCAGCACAAGGCTGACGCACAGCCAATTGGCGCGATAACATTGAGCCACAGCAATACTTCCTTTTATTTACTTAGTGACAAAGAATTTTTAACCCACCCTGCAAAAACCAAAAAACCGCTGACCTTAGCGGTCAGCGGTTTTCATCTTGTCAGCGGTGTTACCGAGTTTAGTCGTCGAGGCCGATAATGTTGCCGTCGGCGTCGATATCCACACTGAGGTAGCCGGGTTTATCCGATAGCCCCGGCATGGTCATTACGTTACCAGTCAGCACATAGATAAAACCGGCGCCGGCGCACAGCTTCAGCTCGTTAATCGGCACGGTAAAGCCGGTTGGCACCCCTTTCAGCGCGGGATCGTGGCTGATCGACAGCGGCGACTTGGCCATGCACACCGGCAGATGAGCAAAACCTAACTGGGTTAACTGAGCGATGTCGGCCTTAGCCTGCGCCGACAGTTCAATGCCTGCGCCGCCGTAACCGGACTCAACCATGCTCAGCAACTTATGCTCTATCGGCTGCTGACAATCGTACAGATATTGGAATTGGCTTGGCTGGCTAAGGGCCTCATTCACTTTATGGGCCAACGCCACGGCCCCAGCGCCCCCTTTGCCGAAGGCTTCAGAGATCGCCACCTGTGCCCCCAACGCTTCCACCTGTGCTTGCAGCCAGTTCAGCTCTTCGTCGCTGTCTTGAGGGAAACGATTCAAGGCCACCACAACCGGAATGCCATAACGTTTTACGTTATCTATGTGCCACTTTAAATTGGCAAAACCGGCGGTTAAGGCCGCTTGATCCGGCGCAAAGATAGCGGCGGGCAGCGATTGCCCTGGGCGTAAATCGTACACGCCCGAGTTGGCTTTAAGGCCACGTAAGGTGGCGACTACTACCGCCGCATCTGGGGCTTTACCCGCAGCGCGCGCTTTAATGTTGCAGGCTTTTTCAAAGCCCATGTCTGAGCCAAAGCCCCCTTCGGTTACCACCACGTCCGCCAGCCCCAGTGCCATCTTATCGGCAATGATTGACGAGTTACCGTGGGCGATATTCGCAAAGGGGCCTGCGTGCACCAAAGTCGGCACCCCTTCTAAGGTTTGCATTAGGGTTGGCTGGGCGGCATCACGCAAAATCGCTGCCATGGCACCGGCAACTTGAATGTCTTCTGCGGTGATCGGCTCGCCCGCGGTGTTGTAGGCCAGCACCACCTTGCCAATGCGAAGCCGCAGATCAGTCAGATCGCTGGCCAAGGCCAACACCGCCATCAGCTCTGACGCGGCGGTGATGTCGAAGCCGCTTTCCCGTTCGATGCCATTGGCGCTCGAACCGGGGTTATTGATGCCGATGGTAATGCGGCGCAAGGTGCGATCGTTGATGTCGACACTGCGGCGCCACACGATGCGATTGGCATCAATGTTGACGGGGGTTAACCCCGTTTTGGCGGCGAAGTTGTCGCCCTGCTTCTGTTCATGAAATAAACGCGCGTCGATTGCGGCCGCCGCTAAGTTATGGGCAGCGGCTACGGCGTGAATGTCGCCGGTCAGGTGCAGGTTAAGCTCTTCCATCGGCGCCACTTGGCTGTAACCGCCGCCAGCCGCTCCGCCTTTAACCCCAAACACCGGCCCCATAGAGGGTTGACGAATGCAAGCCATCACGTTTGTGCCCACCTGCGCTAACCCTTGCGCCAAGCCAATTGTGGTCACGGTTTTGCCTTCGCCCAATGGCGTGGGAGTAATGGCGGTAACCACCACCAGTTTGCCCTGCTTGTGTTCGGTAAGACGCTGCAGCGCGGCAAACTTAACCTTGGCTTTGGCGCTGCCTTGAGGCACCAGTTCACTGGGTAAGATCCCGGCGCGTTCAGCAATGGCGTTGATCGGCTGCAATGGCGTTTGTTGAGAGATAGCGAGATCGGATTTCATTCTTGTTATCGGTTTCCGTAGGGCGGTGAATTTGGCGGCGCAAATTGTACCCCAGCGATTGCCGATTGCGCCGTTGTCCGTCGGCGCAAAGGGCAATTAGTTTGATCCAGATCACAGCTTTAAGGTGCGTTTAGCCTGTTCTTATTGGCAAACAATCCACTTGCGTAAGCGCATTGCTGCAACTTAAATTGCGGCTGGCACCGGTGCCGTTACCCTGCTGCGGAACGCAATGGCGGGATTACAGTGCGGTTTTGGCGTACACCAAGGTGTTGCATAACGGCCCCGAAGGTAACCGACGTTCGTTCAATAAGGTGCCTTCCAATGGAAAGCCGCAGCGTTCTGCCACGGCGCGGCTGCTGCGATTGGATTCGGCCATGCGGATCTCTAAGCGCTTCGCCCCAAGTTGGTTAAAAGCGTGCTGTTCTAGCAGCGTAACGGCGCTGGTGACGTAGCCTTGGCCGGTCGCGTGGGTAGCCAGCCAATAACCCAGCTCAAAATAGGGCACACTGGCGTCGCGGATCAGCAATCCGATCGCGCCGAGCAGTTCATCGCTGCGTTTATCGATGATGTTGTAACGCAGCTCGCTATTTTGCTGTTGAAAGTTATCAATGGCTTGCTGGGTATCGGCGATCGATTGGGCGGGATCCAACGCCTGCTCTACCCAAGTAAGGTATTGCGCTAATTCTGCTTGGCTGGCGTGAATGGCGGCTAGGATCTGTGGTTGCCGCGCCATCGTTGGTGGCTCTAATTTGATGATGCTGGTTTCCACTGTGTCGCCCCTTTGCTCGCCAAGAGTGGCTATTATAACCGTCGCCACTGGGGCTCGGCGCCACCGATGATCTTACTTTGCTGACACACCAAGCGAACCCGCGCCACGGCGATGTGGGTGGCAGCGGCGATGGCGTCGCTGCTGTGGCCATGTGCGGCCGCGGCGTCGCTGTGCAAAAACTGCGTTATTGCCCCTTCATCCATTTTGAATTTCACCCAGCGATATAACCACACTTTGGCGGCCAGTAACGCACAGACGACCAGTGCAATCGCCCCCCACAACATGCCCTGTTCCACCCTCTATTCCTCTATTTTTCAGCCTGCCAACTGGCGAACATCATCGACTTTATCGGCTGATAGTCGTGGGCAAACTGGTACAAGTTATTGTCGCTGCCATAAAGATTAACGGTGCCAGTGCAGCGGAATCCGGCTTTTTGCAGCAACCGATTGGACGCCAGGTTTTCCGGTAGGGTTACCGCCAGCACTTGATTCAGCGAATAGATGCTAAAGCCATGATGCAACACAATTTGCGCCGCTTCTAAGGCGTAGCCTTGGCCGCAATATTGGGGCAAAAAAGCGTAGCCTAAATCGGGAAAGTCCAGCTCTGGCCGCTTCAGTAAGCCGCACATGCCAATGGGGGTGTTGCACCCTTTCAATTGCACCACGTTAAGCCCAAAGCCATATTGTTGATAGCTGGCCCACGGGCCCTCTTCTAGGTAACGAATGGCATCGGCTTCGGTACGCACCTGTTTGTCGGCAATGTACCGAATAAACGATTCTTGATTGAGTAACTCAACAATAAATTTGGCGTCCTCGGCTTGAAACTGCCGGATCAACAATCGTTCTGACTCACATAACACCACTCGTCTACTCCCTGATTTAGGCTTCATCCGATGATACTGCGATTACCTATTAATAGTTACTGTAAATCACCAAAACCTTGACCTAAACCCCGCCCCATAAAGGCCGCAGTTTTGCGGACAAAAATGGTCGCAAAGCAACCGCCCGCTCCCCCCCAACCGCGCTGTGGCTTCCGCGAATCGGCAGCCACAAAAAAAGGCTGTGTATTAGTTAACTGTTGGCGTTGCTGCGCAGTAGCTATTGTCGCCTGCGGCGAGCTTCGATGGCACTGCTTTCAAATGGTTATGTCGCCGTGGCGACGGCACCCAAAGGGATTCTCCCTTTGGGATCCCATTGCCTTAGCACAGCTCAACTTTCGCTCCTTGCACTGCGCCATTCGGCACTGCATCGATGCGCCATCCATGGCTTAGCGATGCACTCGCAACATCCTGTTGCTCAACCTCATTTTGCAGTACACCGCTCAACGCTGTGATGCGGCAGTAAAGCCGGTGCGGCGTATCTGTCACGGCTAAGTGATCATCTGGCGGTGATAACTTTCTGCCGACTTGGTGACGCCGAGTGCAGCAGTGATGGAGTAAAGCCGAAGGCAGGATGCCGTAGAGGCCAGTTAAGCCATGGATGGCGCATCTGGCCGTTGCTGCAACGCAATGCGGCAAAAACGAGGGGTTGTCGTCACCTCGGAGGCGCTCGGGATTGCAAAGGGACGAGTCCCTTGCCCGCCGCCGGGCGGTCCCGGCAATGACCTTTATGCCGCAGCTGGTCATGCACAATAAGTTCAACAGCTAATTGGTACACAGCCCAAAAAAACCGACGGCAATGCCGTCGGTTTTAGTGAAGTTAGTGTAAACGAAAAAGTGAATTACAAGCCGCCGTTTTGCTCCTCGTCTGGCTGCAGCGCCATGTCGTTCAGATTCACTTCACTTAAGTCGGAATCGGTCCAGATGGTCACGGTTTCACCGGAATCGTTGGTGAACTGGTAGCCTTGGAGCGAATCCACGTCGACCCCTTCGGCTTCATAGCGGGCAACCAGATCCGCATCCATGTCGCCAATATCCAACTCTTGGCTGTAGTTCCAGCCGCCGCCTTCCAGATTGACTTCGTCCGCCCCCAGCAACAGGAACACATCTTCCATGGCGTCGGTGCTGCCGTCGTTCAGTAAGATCCCATCGCCATCGGACTCTTGCAGGATCTGTTCCAGCGAGATTTTCACCGAGGTGGCATCCACGCCATCGTCAATGATCAACGCTTCGATGCCATTCACGCCGGCTTCGGTCATGTCGATGATGCCATCCCCTTGCGGGCCTGCGGTGAGGATGTCGAAGCCGCTGCCCCCTTGGATCACGGTGTCATTGCTGTCGTACACCAAGGTGTCGTTGCCTTCGCCGCCATACAGTTCATCCACCCCGCTGCCGCCATCCAGGCTGTCGTTGCCTGCTCCGCCGAACAGTTGGTCGTTGCCACTGCCGCCGGTTAAGGTGTCGTTGCCCGCTTCGCCAAGCAGCACGTCGTCGTTATTGCCACCATCAAGGGAATCGGCGCCGTCGCCCCCTTGCAGCAGATCGTCACCGGAGCCGCCGTAGAGTTTGTCATCGCCGCTGCCACCATCAAGATGGTCATTACCGCTTTGGCCGTACAGCTTGTCGTTGCCGTCGCCGCCTTGCAGTTGATCGTTGCCACTGCCGCCTTTCAGGGTGTCGTTCCCTGCTCCGCCCAACAGCAGATCGTCGCCACTGCCGCCATCCAGATAATCATTACCGGCTTCGCCCTGCAGTTGGTCGTTACCATCACCGCCGTAGAGCTTATCGTTGCCTTCGCCCCCTTGCAGCAGATCGTCGCCACCGTCGCCGTAGAGTTTGTCGTTACCATCCCCCCCTTGCAGCAGATCGGTGTCGTCACCACCGCGCAGGGTATCGTCGCCATCGCCACCATAAAGTTCGTCGTAGCCCGCACCGCCTTCAAGGGTGTCGTCACCTGCGCCACCAAACAGTTTGTCGCTGCCCGCGCCACCGCTGAGGCTGTCGTTGCCGTCGCCGCCATCCAAAATGTCATCGCCGCCACCGGTAACGATGGTGTCGTTACCCAGGCCACCATAGATAACATTGTTGCCGCCGCTGGAACGGATGCTGTCGTTGCCGTCGCCGCCGTCGATCTGATCATTGCCTGCGCCGGTGGTGATGGCGTCATCCCCGGCGCCACCACTGATCACGTTGTGGCCACCGCTCACAGTAATGGTGTCGTCACCTTCCCCGCCGTCGATCTCGTCATTGCCGCTGCCACTGCTGATGTTGTCGGCGCCAGCGCCACCACTGATCAGGTTATTGCCGCTGCCCGCCACGATGGTGTCATCGCCGTCACCACCGTCGATGGTGTCGTTGCCGTCGCCACTTTCAATGTTGTTGTTGCCGCTGCCCGCATTGATGGTGTTATTGCCGCCACCCGCCACGATGGTGTCGTCGCCGTCGCCACCATCAATGATGTCGTCGCCGCTGCCCGCTTCGATGTTGTCGTTGCCAATGCCTGCGTCGATGGTGTTGTTGCCATCACCAGCAAGAATGGTGTCGTCCCCTTCACCACCGGACACCGTATCGTCACCGGCGCCGGCTTCAAGCAGATCGTCACCGCTGCCGCCGATTAAGGTGTCGTTACCGGCACCGGCGATGATGTGATCATCATCGGCACCGCCATCCAGCACATCGTGGCCATCGCCACCGTCAATGAAATCGCTGCCTGCGCCGCCGCTGATGGTGTCGTTGCCCGCTTCCCCCAGTAAGGTATCGGCGCCACTGCCGCCATCAAGGCTGTCGTTACCAGCGCCACCAACCAGTAAGTCGTCGCCATCACCGCCACGAAGGGTATCGGCGCCATCGCCGCCATACAGGGCATCGTCGCCAACGCCGCCGTCGATGGTGTCAGCCCCCACGCCACCGTAGATGGTGTCGTTGCCTTCGCCGCCAAGCAGCGTGTTGCTGCCGACTTCACCGTAGATGGTGTCGTCGCCAGCCCCAGCATCAACGGTATCGTTGCCTTCACCGGCGTAGACGGTATCGTCCCCGGCTCCGGTCTCGATGCTGTCGGCACCGGCACCGCCAAAGACGGTGTCGTTTTGTGCTCCGGTTAAGATGGTGTCATCGCCATCTTCGGCGTAGATCTCTGCCACGCCTTCGGTGTCGGTGATGGTGTCGTCACCGGCGCCACCGATCAACACATCGTTACCAGCACCACCGATGATGGTGTCGGCGCCGATGCCGCCTTGCACAAAGTCATCGCCATCACCGGCATCAATGGTGTTGCGGCCATCCTCTGCAAAAATCAGATCGTTGCCTGCCCCTGCGGTAACCACATCGTCACCGGTACCTGTGTGGATCTCATCGGCACCGCTGCCCGCTTCAATCAGATCGTCGCCTGCGCCACCGGAAAGCACATCACCGGCGTTCGCGCCGATAAGGTGATCGTTGCCATCGCCACCGGACAAGGTGCTGGACTCTTCGCCACCGTACAACACGTCATCGCCTGCGCCGCCTTCGAGCACATCAATGCCTTCGCCGCCCAGCAGGTGGTCGTTGCCGCTGCCCCCTTGCAGCAAGTCGTCGCCAGTGCCCCCTTCGATGATGTCGGCACCGCCGCCACCAATGATGTGGTCGTCGCCCGCGTCACCATAAAGGCGATCATCGTTGGCCCCGCCATCAATGGTGTCGTCGCCGCTGCCCGCGTGAATCACGTCATCGCCTGCGCCACCAAACAGCGCATCGTTGCCCACGCCGCCACTGATGGTGTCTTGGCCGCTGCCGCCGTAAATTTGGTCATCACCAACGCCACCATCAAGGGTGTTGCTGCCGCCCGAGGCATAGATAGTGTCGGCGCCTTCGCCGCCGGTTACGGTGTCGTCACCATCGCCCGCGTAAATTTCATCATCGCCCGCGCCCGCTTCAATCAGATCGCTGCCATCCCCGCCGGAGATCAGATCCGCCCCCGCGCCACCAACGATGCGGTCATCGCCGTCGCCGCCGTGCAGTTCGCCGCCTTCTTCACCGCCGTAGAGATAATCGTCGCCATCCCCGCCATCTAGGCGATCGATCCCTTCGCCCCCAAGCAGCATGTCGTCGCCACTGCCGCCCATCAGTACGTCGTCGCCCACACCGCCTTCGATGTGATCATCGCCGCCACCGCCAAACAGCACATCATCGCCTTCGCCACCAAAGACTTGGTCGTTGCCGGCGCCGGCATCAACGCTGTCGTCGCCGCTGCCAGCGTGGATCACGTCGTCCCCAGCATCGGCAAAGATGCTGTCGTTGCCGTCGCCCGCATTGATCAGATCCGATTCAGAGCCGCCGTAGATGGTGTCGTCACCGGCACCAGAATCAATGGTGTTGCTGCCGCTGGTTGCCGAAATCAGATCGTTGCCCGAGCCCGTGGTAACGGTGTCGTCACCATCGCCTGCGTAAATCTCGTTGTCGCCTTCGCCACCTTCAATGGTGTCGTTGCCCGCACCGCCGCTGATCAGATCCGAGGCCGCGCCACCAATAATGGTGTCGTCGCCATCCCCGCCATGCAGTTCGCTGCGTTCATCGCCACCGATTAAGGTGTCGTTGCCTGCGCCGCCCACCAGCACGTCTTCCCCTTCGCCGCCATCGAGGTAATCGTCGCCACCACCGCCGATGATAACGTCATTGCCTAAGCCGCCGCTGATGGTGTCGTCGCCATCGCCGCCGTCGGCAAAATCATCCCCTTCGCCAAGGGTAATGCTGTCGTCGCCCCCTTCGCCAAACACCACGTCGTTGCCTGCCCCAGCCACAATGGTGTCGTCGCCTTCGCCAGCAAATACGGTGTCGTTGCCTGCGCCGGCGTCGATGCTGTCATCGCCGTCGTTGGTTTCGATGTAATCGTGGCCTGCGCCACCAGTCACGGTGTCTGCGCCTTCGCCACCAAAGATGGCGTCGTTGCCTTCGCCGCCGTCGATAAGGTCGTCGCCTTCATTACCAAAGATCACGTCATCGCCTGCGCCAGCATCAACAACATCGGCGCCTTCACCGGCAAAGATCTCATCGTTACCAGCGCCAGAGTCGATGGTGTCGTCACCGCCTTCGCCAAAGATAATGTCGCGGCCTGAGCCGGTGATCACGCTGTCGTTGCCTTCTCCGGCGTACACCAGGTTGTCGCCATCGCCAACGTTAATGTCGTCGTTACCGCTGCCCGCAAACACCTGATCATTACCGGCTCCGGCGGTAATGATGTCGTCCCCTTCGTTGGCGTGCAGCTGGTTGTCGCCTTCGCCGCCTTCTAAGATGTCGTCACCGGTGCCAGCGTAAATTTCATCGTTACCGGCACCACCGCTCAGCACATCATCGCCTTCGTCGCCGGTGATGATGTCGTCGCCGTCGCCGCCGCTGATGGTGTCGTGGCCAGCGCCACCATAAAGACCGTCGTTGCCCGCGCCGCCGAGTAAGGTGTCGTTACCGGCTTCACCCACCAAGACATCATGGCCGTCGCCACCGCTTAGGGTGTCGTTGCCTTCGCCCCCGAGCAGGGTGTCGTCGCCTTCGTCGCCACTGAGGGTGTCATCCCCTAAACCGCCAACCAGAAAATCGTTGCCTTCGCCACCGCTTAGGGTGTCGTCGCCCACTTCACCGTACAGTTCATCGTTGCCTTCGCCGCCGTCGAGCAGATCATTACCATCACCGCCCAGCAAGATATCGGCGCCAACACCACCAACCAGCAGATCGTCGCCATCACCGGCGATCAAAACATCATCGCCGTCGCCGCCATACAGTTCGTCGTTGCCTTCGTCGCCCAACAGGGTGTCGTCGCCTTGCCCCCCTTGCAGCACATCTTCGCCTTTGCCGCCCACCAGTAAGTCATCGCCTTGGCCGCCACGCAGGGTATCGTTGCCGTCGTCGCCCAGCAGGGTGTCGTTACCTTTACCCCCTTGCAGGAAATCGTCGCCCAGCTCGCCCATCATGACGTCGTCGCCGTCACCGCCCCACATCTGATCGTCGCCATCGCCGCCGAGCATTTCGTCGTTGCCTTGGCCGCCGGATAAGCTGTCGTTGCCTTGGCCACCAAACAGTTTGTCGTCGCCTAAACCGCCTTTAAGGGTGTCGTCGTTGCCGCCCCCATCCAGCACGTCATCGCCGCTGCCGCCGTGGATGTAATCGTCGCCCTGCATGCCAAATACGGTGTCATCCCCAGCGCCAGCGGTGATGGTGTCATCCCATTCGCCGCTGCCGTCAATGGCTAAGGTGTCGATATCAACCCCGGGGCCCGACAACACATTCAGCTCGATTGATACCAACCCATTTTCGGGCATTAACTCTGGATCGATCTCGATGGTGATGATGCCGGTGTCTTCACCCACCACCAGCGCGGGGCCGGTGTAGATCACATTGCCTTGGGCGTCTTTAACGGTGACTTGAATTTCGGATTCGTCGCTGCTGTCGATGTCCAGTTTCATCTTGAACTGGTTACCGCCATCGGGGATCGCCACCATCACGCTGAAGGTGTCGCCCACTTCGTAACGCCCGGGGGCATTTTCACCCGAGAACTCGGTGACGTTTTCGTTGGCAGACCAGCTGTCGGTGGGATCCACCTCTTCCTCAGGCTCGGCCTCGGGATCCTGACCTGCATCCCCTAAAATCACGTCGTCGCCGCCGCCGCCACCGATGCTGTCGCTGCCATCGTTCCCCACCAGATAGTCATCGCCACCTTCACCGGTAACAATGTCATCCCCAGCAAAAGCATCAATGTGCTCGCCTTCGCCTGATCCTACGATTACGTCATCTTCATTTGTGCCTGACATGATTGATACTCCTCAGGGATTAACTTTCTCGAAGGGCCCGGTTGGTATGGGTTAACACCGGATCCAGCAAATAACGCAGCAACGTTGACCGTCGCAATTGAATAAACACGTCCACCGGCATGCCCGGGGCTAGGCGCCGATCCGCCAGCTGTTGCAGCTGGTTTGGCACAATTTGAACTCGAAAGCGGTAGCCTTGTTCTTCGCCAAACGAGGTGGGATCCGCGTCTACGTGCACCACTTGACCATCCACTGGGGCTAGCGCCCCGCCATCTAACGCCCGTAGGTGCACTTTGGTGGTTAGCCCTGCCCAAACGTTGTCGATGTCGGTTAAGGGCAACACCCCTTCCACCACCAGCTCAGGATCCTGAGGCACCAGCCGCATCAATACTTCGCCGGGCCAGATCTGATCGGTGGCCACCGCTTGGGCTCGCAGCCCCGCCACCGTGCCGTCGTTCAAGGCGTAGATCATGCCGGTGTCGTGTCGCAGCTGCATGTTTTGCAACGACAGCTTGGCTTCGATTAACGACAGGTCGACCTCACCAAGGCGCACCATGACGTTGGCAACAAACTCGCTTTGTACCCGCTCTAGCTGCCGCGTTAAGCCGGTAATGTCGGCCTTCACTGCGGTGCGCTTAGCGCGGCTGGCACCGATGGCTCCCCCCAGTTCGGCGTTGGCTCGTTCAATCGCCAACAGCTGCATGCGCGCCAAATAAGCCTGTTTTTGCAATTGACTGGCGATGGATAGCTCCTCGTCAGAGAGCTTCTTGCGTGCCACCAAACTGCCGTGGCGAATGTCTAATGCCTGCAATTCGCTGCGGCGGCTGCTGAGCTTTAACTCCAGCTCCTGCATGGTGAGTTGCTGATGTAGCAACTGCTGTGCCATCAGCTGTTTGTGCTGATTTTTGATGGTCTCAGGAATATCCAATTTATTGATTTGGCTTCCTTTACCTTCATTCAAGGTTTGCTCTAAACGCGCTTTCTCAGCCGCAAATTGCCACACCCGCTCTTGCCACTTTTCCAATTCTGCGGCACTGCGACCATCGCTGATCTCCATCAACAGCTGCCCTTTTTGCACGCTTTGCCCGTCGCTGACGTGGATCGCTTTGATCCAACCGCCATCGCGATGGGCGATCACTTGGGCGTTTTTCCCCACCACCAAGGTGGCGCCAACCACGGTGCCCGCTTGCAAGGGCATCAGGGCCGCCCACAGCAGAAACCCTAAAAAGCCCACCGCAACCACAACCCCGGCTCGCTTGGCCCAGCGCTGCGGCGACAGTTCAAATGCGTCTCTCATAGAACCTCCTTGGCGCTCACCGCCTGAGTGACTTTGGTGGCGGGGCTTGGAACGGCCTCATCCACGCCGACCGTTTTGGTGTTGGCTTCGCGGGTTTTGGTTGTATTAAGCCGTGGGCTGTTGGTTTTCACCGCCGGGGCCTTTAAGACTTGCTCGCGCGGCCCCGCTTGCGCGATGCCACCGTGTTTCAAGGCGATAACCCAATCCACCTTGGCAAGCAGCTGCGGTGCATGCGTTACCATCACCACGGTGATCCCCACCTTGCGGCAGTGGGCTAAGACTTTGGCTAAAGCCCGTTCGCCATCGGGATCGAGGTTGGCGGCAGGTTCATCTAACACCAGCAGTTGCGGCGAGCCATACAACGCCCGCGCTAACGCAATCCGTTGCCGCTGCCCCGCAGAAAGCTGCATGCCAGCATCGCCAATTTTGGTTTCGTAGCCTTGGGGCAGTTGGGTTACTAACTCATGCACTCCGGTCAGCTGTGCTGCTTGCAGCACCAGTTCGCCATTGGCTTCACCAAAGCGGCCGATGTTTTGCGCCACGGTGCCGTTGATCAGCTCCACCTCTTGTGGCAAGAAGCCGATGTATTGCCCAAGGGTTTCGGGTTCCCACTGATTCAACGACGCGCCATCAATGCGGATCTCGCCGGCACTGGGTCGGTCCATGCCCAGCAACAGATGCAGCAAGGTTGACTTGCCTTCACCGGTTCCGCCTAAGATCGCCAGCGATTTCCCCGGCGCTAAACGGAAGCCAATTTGCTTCAACAGCGGCATTTTCTGACCGCTCGGAATGTAGGAGACGTTGTTCACCAGCAGTTCGCCCACCGGACGCGGCAGCGGTAATTTGCCTTCATCGGCATCCAATATCGCGCCGTATTCCGCTAAGCGGCGGTAGCTTTGGTAGACCCGCTGCCAATGGCGCCACTGGGTTAACGCCGGTTCAATCGGGGCAAAAAAGCGACCACTGAGCATCGATGCCGCAATCACCGCACCGGGGCCGATCTGCTGTTGCATCACCAGATAGACCCCAAGGGCAAGTAAGCAGATCTGGATCGATTGGCGCAGCCCACGCGATACCCCAGCAAGTACGCTCATGCGGCTGCTTAGGCGCCAGTTGTGCGCCACTTGTTCGCTGTTGCGATCGCGCCACTGCAGGCTCAGGCTCGGGCCCATCCCCATCGATTTAATGATGTGGCTGCGTTTGAGGTAATCCGTTAATCGCTGTTGGCTTTCGTTGCTGCTGCTGTTTACTTCAGCAAACAGGCCACGGGAGATGCGGTAGGTAAAACTGGTTACCGCCAACAGCACCAATGCCCCAATGGCCGCCACCGCAGCAAACAGCGGATGCAGGAAGTAGAGTACGAGTAAAAACAGCGGCACCCACGGCAGCTCAAAGGCGGCAACACTGCCCGGGCTTAAAAAAAAGGTCCGCAGCTCGGCCAGATCGGTTAAGCCATTACGGCTGACTTTGCCTTGGCGGGCGCTGTCGTCCAACGCACTGAGCAACAGCGGCGGGGTTAGATCCAGATCGAGCTTATGGCCGGTTTGCTGCAACAGTTGACCGCGCGCAAAATCAAGCACGCTTTGCACCGCCAACAAAAACAACGCAATCGACATCAAGGCCACCAACGAGGCGACACTGTGACTGACCATAACGCGGTTAAATAACTGCAAGGTATAGATAGGCATGGTCAGTAACATTAAGCTGGTAAAAAAGCTTAACCCGACCGCGACGATAAGGTACCGCCGACCCTGCATCAAAGCACTTCCAAAGGCGCCTTGGGACATTCGTGACACTCCTTGTCACCCCACTGGTATTTCAAAGATTAGTCATAAAAAACGTGCTTTTGCGTTGAACGGCAGCGGTTACCACCACGGTCACAGTAAGGGTGAAAAAAAAACAACCTGAAAGCAGGTGGTTAGCTGGGTTATTCCCGGTGGGAAAAAGTTGGGGATGGCAAATAAAATGCGGCGATAAACGCCGCATTGGTGGTCAGAAATTGCGTGGCTTTCAGGCGGGCTCGGCCACCACCGTGGCAATGCCTTGCTGCAATGCCCCCAGCGTCAGTGGCTTGGTTAAAAAGTCATCCATGCCCGCTTCACGACACATTTTTTCATCTTGCGCTGTTACGTTGGCAGTAATGGCAATAATGGTGGCGTGACGGCTTAAGCCTTCACGTATTTTTCGGGTTGCAGTGAACCCATCCATCACTGGCATTTGGCAATCCATCAGGATCAGCTCATAGGGTTGCTCCTGCGCCGCCGTAACGGCCTCTTGACCGTTGTTGCAGATGGTGGCTCCCCCTGCCCCCAATTTATGCAAAAACACCTTCATCACCGCTTGGTTACTTTTGTTGTCTTCAACCAACATCACCGCCACATTCGACAACGGTTTATCGGCATCAACGTCGCGGTTTGGCGCGGCAGGAGTAGCCGTAACCGCTGGCGGTGGCGTTGGGGCGGCCGTTGGCGGAGTGCGTACCGGCCCGTCTCCATTTGACTGGGGCTGGCCATTGAACTGACTGCCATAAGCCGCCGCTGGCGCGGCTTCCGGTTCGGTGGCGGTAATGTGAATTTTCCGCAGTTTAGGCCGTTCAATAACGGGCTCGACATGGGGCTTCGGCGGCGGTGGCACCCCTTTGGCCAGCGGCAATATCAAGCTAAAGCAGCTGCCTTTGCCCAGCGCGGAACGCACCTCTAACTTGGCATCCATTAGGGTCGACAGTTTTTTACAGATGGCCAACCCCAGCCCCGTGCCGCCAAACTGACGAGTCACTGACGTATCGGCTTGGGAATAGGCATCAAAGATTGACGACAACGCCGTGGGATCGATGCCAATGCCGGTGTCTTCAATTTCAATTCGAATGGTGCAGCCATCGCTGTGCTGCTTATCCAGCACCAAGCGCACCGTGACCTTGCCGTTGGGGCTGAACTTAATGGCATTGCTCAGCAGGTTACTGATGATCTGGCCGATGCGACCTTCGTCGCCTTTTACGTACTGCGGCACTCGTTCGTCGACTTCGCTGACCAGCTGTACGCCGTTGGACTGCGCCTGCCCAGAAAAGCCCGAGATCCGTTTCGAGAAGGATTCTCGCAAACCAAAATCGATGGGTTCGAGTTTCATGTTGCTGGAATCTAATTTCGAGAAGTCGAGCACCTCGTCAACGATGCTCAGCAGGGCATAAGAGGCACCAGAGATGTGTTCCAGGTGTTCGCTCACCTCCGGCGGGTATTGATCACGATCTTGCCCCATCACATCCACAAAACCGATGATGGCGTTGATGGGGGTGCGGATCTCATGGCTGGCATTGGCCATAAATTCACTGCGAGCCAACAACGCTTTTCGCAAGCGATTGTTTAACTCTTCATCCTGCTGCTTACTTTGCAACAGCTCTTTATCCGTGCGCTCCAGCGCTTGAGCCAGCTCGGCCAATTCGCTTTTTAAGGTGATCGGTTGGGCAAAGTCAGCCTTGCCGCTGCCCATCTGCTCGAGCTTCTTTAAAATCAACGACAGTGGGCGAATGAACAGCTGCGCCGCATACAGATAGATGCAAGAAAACCCCGCCGCTAAAAACGCCAAGATCACCAACAACCGCGCTACGGTGGCTTCAAACAAGGCGCTGACGTCGTGAGTGAGCGAGTAATACAACTTGCCTGAGGGGTATTGCAACGAGCCATCGGTCACCACACAGCGCGCCACCGGATCGTAAGGCAGTTGAAAATAGGGGGGGGTACAGGCGCCGGCGCTGTCTTGGGTTTGGTAGCGATACGCGTTCTTTAGCCCGCCTAATGAAAACACCGCATAATTCACTTGAGCGTGCGGCTGCAGCAGCGCATCGATGTTGGCCTGATCCAACCGCAGCTGCCCCTCTTGTTCAACCACCAATTGCGCCGCCTGCGTCTTCATCATCTGCTGCACCAGCGTCAGCTTGTGCTGATATTGATCGTGCATGTTCCAATACAGCAGTAGCACCACCAAGACTGAAAATACAGTTGCGATGGCACCAAACAATTTAAACGTCAGCCGGCGGATCCGCATGGTACGAACACTCCCTGTTAGCCTACCACTGCACCAAACGGTGCTACGAAAGTGTAGTCTGACCCACATTGATCCGGTGGCTATCGATCTATTTTTAGGGCATATCTGCCCAATAATATGGCCGGTTCAGTACCCAGTTATCGGCTGGGATCTGACCTTGATGAAGATCCGTCGATTGGGGCGTTGCAACATTGAGCATCCCGTAACGCCACAGTTCAAACAAAAAACGGAGCCTTGCGGCCCCGTTACTGTTGATGCGACTACTGCGAGACTGACCGCGCAGGCGCTTAAATCACCCCAAGCTCGCGCAGGCGCTCCATCAAGTAGCTGTTGGCGGTATAACGCTCGGACAACACCACTTCTGGTCGTGGGTGCAAAAACAGCGGCAATGAGATCCGCGAGCCATTTTGCACGCCCTCTTCCGGGTTAATCACCCGATGGGTGGTGGATGGGAAGTACCCTTTCGATGCCTCTTGCAGCATGTCACCAATGTTCACCACCAAGGTGCCAAAATCCGCAGGCACATCAACCCAGTCGTCGCCATTTTTGATCTGCAGCCCTTTGGCGTTCGCCGCCGGCAAGATGGTCAGTAGGTTGATGTCTTCGTGGGCGGCGGCACGCAGCGCGCCAGCCGGTTCGGTGCCGGTCATTGGTGGGTAGTGCAGCACTCGCAGCAACGTTTTCTCGCTGCCGGTCACCATGCTTGGCAGCGGTTCGCTGTAGCCTTCGGTCATTTCGGTTGGGCCAAAACGCTGTACCCAGGTTAATAATTCACTGGCCAAACTGTTGGCTTGGGCGTAGTAACTGGCCAAGTCTAAGCGCAGCGAATCTGGGCATTGCCCCCACGGGTAGAAGTGAAAATACTCTTTCAGATCTTTGGTGTTGTTGCCCTTGGCGGTTTCCGATACTTCAGCCGGAAAAAAGCCATCTTGCTTGGCGGGATCAAAGCGGAAGTTATGCTTCTGCTCGGTTTGGAAAAAGCGTCCCCATTGCTCGTAAATGGTTTCGACCAGATCCTGTGAAATCGGATGATTTTTTAATACGCCAAAGCCGGTTTTATGCAGCGATTCGACAAAGCGCTCGGCCGCATCTGGGGCCTGATAATCAACAGCTACCAATTCCATAGTGCAGATTTCCTTATGGGTTAAAATTGCGATCCTGTTCAATCCCAATGCACCATCGTGATGGCGCATTGGGATTGTGCTCAAATCGTACTGCCAAGCGCTAGTTTTAGCAAAAAGCCCACCAAAAAGGTGGGCTTTTTCTGTAAATCTAGTGATTTAGCTCATTACCAACCGGTAATGTCGCGCAACGCGCTGCCGATGTCGGCCAGCGAACGTACGGTGCGCACACCGGCGTCTTCCAGTGCCGCGAACTTCTCGTCTGCGGTGCCTTTGCCGCCGGCAATGATGGCGCCAGCGTGGCCCATGCGTTTGCCTGGTGGTGCAGTTACGCCCGCAATGTAAGAAACCACTGGCTTGGTTACGTTGGCTTTAATGTAAGCCGCCGCTTCTTCTTCAGCAGTACCGCCAATCTCGCCGATCATCACGATCGCTTCGGTTTGCGGATCGTTCTGGAACATCGCCAGTACGTCGATGAAGTTAGAGCCTGGGATTGGATCGCCACCAATACCAACACAGGTAGACTGACCAAACCCTTCGTCGGTGGTCTGCTTAACGGCTTCGTAGGTCAAGGTGCCGGAACGCGACACGATGCCCACTTTACCTGGCTTGTGAATGTGGCCTGGCATGATGCCAATTTTGCATTCGCCTGGGGTGATAACACCTGGGCAGTTAGGGCCAATCATGCGTACGCCCGCTTGGTCCAGCTTCACCTTCACTTCCAGCATATCCAACGTTGGAATGCCTTCGGTGATGGTAACGATCAGTTCGATGCCCGCGTCAATCGCTTCTAAAATCGCATCTTTACAGAACGGCGCTGGTACGTAGATAACCGTGGCGGTGGCGCCAGTGGCTTCTACGGCTTCGCGTACGGTGTTGAACACGGGCAAGCCCAAGTGCACGCTGCCGCCTTTGCCTGGGGATACGCCGCCAACCATCTGCGTTCCGTACTCAATCGCTTGCTCTGAGTGGAAAGTACCCTGACCGCCGGTGAAACCCTGACAGATCACTTTGGTGTCTTTATTGATTAACACGCTCATTTACTTGGCCTCCGCTGCGGCTACTACTTGCTGCGCTGCGTCGGTCAAGCTGGTTGCAGCGATGATGTTCAAACCAGATTCCGCTAGGGTCTTAGCGCCAAGTTCGGCGTTGTTACCTTCCAAGCGAACCACTACAGGTACTGCAACACCCACTTCTTCAACCGCACCGATAACGCCTTCAGCGATCAAATCACAACGAACGATGCCGCCGAAGATGTTCACCAGAACCGCTTTCACGTTGCTGTCAGACAGGATGATCTTGAATGCTTCGGTTACGCGCTCTTTGGTGGCGCCGCCGCCCACATCCAAGAAGTTCGCAGGGCTGCCGCCGTGCAAGTTAACGATGTCCATGGTGCCCATGGCCAAACCTGCACCATTGACCATGCAACCGATGTTGCCATCCAATGCCACGTAGTTCAGTTCCCACTGCGCTGCGTGCGCTTCGCGCTCATCTTCTTGGCTAGGATCGTGCATTTCACGAACCTTGGCTTGACGGTACAGGGCGTTGGAATCGATGTTAATTTTGCCGTCTAAGCAGTGCAGGTTGCCGCTGTCGGTGATAACCAGTGGGTTGATCTCCAGCAAGGCGAAATCTTTGTCGAGGAACATCTGTCCCAAGCCCATGAAGATTTTGACAAACTGCTTAATTTGGTCGCCTTTCAGGCCCAATTTAAACGCCAATTCACGCCCTTGGTAAGGCATTGGGCCTACCAGTGGATCGATGGCGGCTTTGTGGATCAGCTCTGGGGTTTCTTCAGCAACTTTTTCAATCTCTACGCCGCCTTCAGTGGATGCCATGAACACCACACGCTGGGTGCCACGGTCTACCACTGCGCCCAAGTACAGCTCTTGGTCGATGTCGGTGCAGGACTCAACCAAAATCTTGGTTACCGGCTGACCATTGGCGTCAGTCTGGTAAGTCACCAAGTTTTTGCCCAACCAGTTTTGAGCAAACTCTTTGATCTCTTCTTTGCTGCTGGCCAGCTTTACGCCGCCCGCTTTACCACGGCCACCGGCGTGGACTTGGCATTTTACTACCCACTTGTCGCCGCCAATTTTACCGGCAGCTTCAGCTGCTTCTTGTGGGGTCTCACACGCGTAACCTTCAGAAACCGGCAAGCCGTATTCCGCAAAGATCTGTTTTGCCTGATATTCGTGCAAATTCATGGTTTTAGTCCGTTGTGCTTCTTGTTGTCCTTTTCCCCAACCACGGCTGGGGTAGAAACTGGGACAGCACCGCTGCCCCAGGTAGATCAGATGTCCAGCAGCAGACGAGTTGGATCTTCCAGTAACTCTTTAATGGTTACTAAGAAACCAACTGACTCGCGGCCATCAATGATACGGTGATCGTATGACAGAGCCAGGTACATCATCGGTTGAATAACCACTTGGCCATCAACCGCCATTGGCCGTTCTTTGATGGCGTGCATGCCTAAGATGGCACTTTGTGGTGGGTTGATGATTGGGGTCGACATCAATGAACCAAACACGCCGCCGTTGGTGATGGTGAAGTTACCACCGGTCAACTCTTCGACGGTCAGTTTGCCCTGCTGGCCCTTAACCGCCAGCTCTTTAATGCCTTGTTCAATTTCCGCCACCGACAGTTTGTCGGCGTCGCGCAGTACTGGGGTAACCAAACCACGGGGGGTGGATACCGCAATGCTGATGTCGAAGTAGTTATGGTAAACCACCTCATCGCCATCCAAAGAAGCATTGACTTCTGGGTAACGTTTCAGGGCTTCCACTACCGCTTTAACGTAAAACGACATAAAGCCAAGGCGGATCCCGTGGCGCTGTTCGAAGACGTCTTTGTACTGCTTACGCAGGCTCATGATCGGCGCCATGTTCACCTCATTAAAGGTGGTTAGCATGGCGGTAGAGTTTTTCGCTTCCAGCAGACGCTCCGCAATGCGCTTACGCAGGCGGGTCATTGGCACGCGCTTTTCAGTACGGCCGTTCAGCGCTGGGGCGGGGGTTGGCGCCTTAGCGGGGGCAGACGGGGCTTTCGCCACGGCGGCCGGTTTCGCTTTAATAAAGGCTTCTACGTCTTCTTTGGTGATGCGACCACCGACACCGCTGCCGCTAACGGCGCTGATGTCGATGTTATGCTCAGCCACCAAGCGACGCACGGATGGGCTCAGGGCATCGTCGCCCTCTTCAACCGCAGGGGCGGCATCGGCTTCCGCTTTAGACACTTCCTGACCGGCTTTCACGCCCGCCACAAAATTCGCGATAAGTTGCTCTGCTAAGACGGTTTCGCCTTCACCCTGCAAAATCTCGCTGATCTGACCATCCTCTGGAGCAACCACTTCCAAAACCACTTTATCGGTTTCGATGTCCACCAGGTTTTGATCGCGGCTTACCGCTTCGCCTGGTTTAACGTGCCACGTCGCAATGGAGGCATCGGCTACCGATTCCGGCAGAACGGGGACCTTAATTTCGATGCTCATCGGTTCTTCAATCCTTGTCTTGTTCTTAGTTCAGATTCAGCGCGCTTTCGATCAACGCTTGTTGCTGAGTGTTATGCAATGAAATGTACCCTACCGCTGGTGACGCAGACGCGCTCCGGCCGGCATAGGTTAACTGAGCACGCTTTGGAATGGCGGCCCAGAAATGGTGCTGGCTGCAATACCAAGCGCCCTGATTCTGTGGTTCTTCCTGACACCAAACGAAATCGGTTACGTGCTGGTAGGCTTCCAAAATGTCGCCTAACTCTTGCGCGGGGAACGGGTACAGCTGCTCGATACGAATAATGGCAACGTTATCCTGTTCCTCTTTGCGGCGGCGCTCCAGCAGTTCGAAATAAACTTTACCGGAACAGAACACCACCCGATCAACCTTGGCTGGATCCAGCGCGTCGATTTCCGCAATCACGTTCTGGAAGGTGCCGTTGGCTAACTCTTCAAGGCTGCTGACCGCCATTGGGTGGCGCAGCAACGATTTCGGACTCATCACCACCAGTGGGCGGCGCATTGGCCGTACGGTCTGGCGGCGCAACATGTGATAAACCTGTGCTGGCGTGGTTGGCACACACACCTGCATGTTGTGGTTAGCACTCAGTTGCAAGAAACGCTCTAAACGCGCCGAGCTGTGCTCTGGCCCTTGGCCTTCATAACCGTGTGGCAGCAACAACGTTAAGCCGCACAAACGGCCCCACTTTTGTTCACCACTGGACAGGAATTGGTCAATAACCACTTGGGCGCCGTTGGCAAAGTCACCAAATTGCGCTTCCCAGATGGTTAACCCTGAGGGTTCCGCGGTGGCGTAGCCATACTCAAACGCCATCGCCGCGGCTTCAGACAACACCGAATCGTGAATCTCGATCGGGCCTTGCTCTGCGGCCACATGCCGTAACGGCATGTAGGTGGTGGCGTTCTCTTGGTTGTGCAAAACCGCATGGCGGTGGAAGAAGGTACCACGGCCGGAATCTTGGCCGGTTAAGCGCACACGGTAGCCCTGCTTCAGCAAGGTGCCGTAGGCCAACGTTTCCGCCATGCCCCAATCCAACGGCTTATCGCCGTTGGCCATGATTTGGCGGTCACGGTAGATCTTGGCCACTCGGGATTGCAGCTTATGCGACTCTGGCACTTCCGACAGCATTGCCGCCATCTGGCTCAGCTCTGCTACGTCAACCTTAGCGTCCCACTCAACGTCCCAATCGTGGCCGATGTATGGGCTCCAATCGACGCTGTGCTCGGTCATGGTGCGCCACTCTGGCACCACACAATCACCGGCATCAAGTTGCTCACGGTAGGTGTTGATTTGCTCGGTCACCTCTTCAGCGGCCATCACCTGCGCGGCCACCAACTTGTCGGCGTAGATCCGACGTGGGGTTGGGTGTTTTTTGATCTTCTGATACATCAACGGCTGCGTGGCGTTGGGCTCGTCCGCTTCGTTGTGGCCATGACGGCGGTAGCAGATAAGATCGATAAACACATCGCGGCCAAATTCGTAACGGTAATCAATCGCCAGTTGAGCGACAAACGCCACCGCTTCAGGATCATCTGCGTTCACGTGGAATACCGGTGCCTGCACCATTTTGGCGATGTCGGTACAGTATTCGGTCGAACGGGTATCCATTGGGTTTGAAGTGGTGAAACCAACTTGGTTGTTGATCACCAAGCGGATAGCGCCGCCCACAGAGAAGCCGCGGGTTTGCGACATGTTCAAGGTCTCTTGAACTACGCCCTGCCCGGCAATAGCCGAATCACCGTGAATGGTCACCGGCACCACTTTTTTGCCATCGGTACAGCCGCGACGATCCATCCGTGCGCGAACCGAGCCAATCACGACCGGAGATACGATCTCGAGGTGGGATGGGTTAAACGCCAGCGCCAAGTGTACGTTGCCGCCTGGGGTGGCAAAATCGGACGAGAAGCCCTGATGGTATTTCACGTCGCCAGAGCCCAGCAGTTCGTCGTGTTTGCCCGCAAATTCGTCAAACAGATCCCCAGGCTTTTTCCCCAAGATGTTAACCAGCATGTTCAAACGACCCCGGTGGGCCATGCCAATAACCATCTCTTTGGCGCCATGATCGCCACTGCGGTAGATCAGTTCACGCATCATTGGAATGGTGGCATCGCCGCCTTCCAACGAGAATCGCTTTGCACCGGGGAACTTAGCACCAAGGTATTTTTCCAGCCCTTCCGCGGCATTCAGGCCCGCTAAGATCTGGACTTTTTTCTCTTTCGACAGCTTATCAACCCCAACGACCCCTTCAAGCCGCTGCTGGATCCAGCGTTTCTCTTCGGTGGAGGTGATGTGCATGTACTCAGCGCCCACATGACCACAGTAGGTGCGTTTCAATGAATCGATCAGCTGGCCCAGCTTCATTGCATCGCCACCAACGGCATAAGAACCGGTGTTGAATTGGCGAGCCATGTCTTCTTCTGTCAGACCGTGGTATTGCGGATCCAGTTCTTTTACCGGCTCGCGTTTCCACAAACCTAATGGATCCAGATCGGCGCCTTGATGGCCACGGAAGCGGTGCGCGTTGATCAGCTGTAAAACCCGCACCTGCTTTTCGCTTAGCTCTGGATCAACCGTGGTCTTTTTAGACCGGTTGGTATCCAGTGCTGCGGCACGGAAATACTCGCGAATTGGGGTATGGGCGACTTCATCTCCCTGCCCCGGTAGCTCAGCAAAAATTGCCTGCCACTCTTCGCTGACCGAAGTCGGCTCTTCCAGATAGGCCTCGTACAGCTCTTCTATATAAGCTGCGTTGGCGCCGGCGAAGTGCGTACTATCCTGCCATGCCTTGAGGGAATCCTGTCGCATTCTTATTCCTTGAGTAATACGTCACGGGAACTCGTTTCCCGAACATCAAACTAAAAGGCCACGACCATCATTTCTGACAGCGTGGCCTTGTGTCTTTTCAACCGTCCGAGAACGGTATCCTACTTCAGACCGCGCGGTTTAGTAGCATCGACTTGATGTGACCAATCGCCTTTGTTGGGTTCAGTCCTTTTGGACATACGTCGACGCAATTCATGATGCCGTGGCAACGGAAGACGCTGAAGGCATCATCCAGTTCACCTAAACGTTCATCGGTGGCGGTATCACGGCTGTCTACCAAGAAGCGGTAGGCGTGCAGCAAGCCACTTGGGCCAACAAATTTATCGGGGTTCCACCAGAACGACGGACACGCGGTAGAACAACAAGCGCACAAGATGCATTCGTACAAACCATCCAGTTTTTCACGCTCTTCCGGTGATTGCAGGTTTTCACGAGCGGGAGTTTTGCCATCGTTGATCAGGTATGGCTTCACTTTTTCGTACTGCTTGTAGAACTGAGTGAGATCCACCACTAAGTCGCGCACCACGGGCATGCCCGGCAGGGGTCGAATCACCAGTTTCTTGCCACCGAAGGCGGAAATTGGGGTAATGCAGGCGAGGCCGTTCTTACCGTTCATGTTAACGCCATCACTGCCACACACGCCTTCACGGCAAGAGCGACGGAAAGAGAGGGTGGGATCCTGCTCTTTCAGCATGTGCAACACATCCAACACCATCACATCGGAGCCTTCCGGCAGATCCAAGGTGTAATCTTGCATCATCGGCTTACGATCCGTTTCCGGGTTGTAGCGATAGATAGAAACTTGCAAACTCATCTTCCGCCCTCCTTAGTACTTACGCTCTTTCGGCGGGAATGCTTCCCGCAACTTAGGTGACATGTTGACGTCACGACGGCCCATCTCGCCAGTACGCGGATCGAAGATGGTGTGGCACAGCCAGTTGGCATCATCACGGGCAGTAAAGTCTTCCCGTGAGTGTGCGCCGCGGCTTTCAGTACGGAAGTTGGCTGCGGTTGCCGTAGCAATGGCCGTTTCCATCAAGTTATCCAGCTCTAAACACTCAATACGCTGGGTATTGAACGCTTTGGAGGTGTCAGACAACTTGGCGTTGTTCAGGCGCTCGCGAATTTTCTTCAGCTCTTCTAAGCCTTCGGCCATCGCTTCGCCTTGACGGAATACCGAGAAGTTCAGCTGCATGCACTGCTGCAGATCTTTGCGGATCTGCACCGGATCTTCGCCGTTGCCATCCGCCGACGCGTTCCAACGGTTAATGCGCGTTAGTGCGGCATCAATGTTGGCTTGAGTCGCTTCTTTTAGCTCGCCTTGAGCGTCTAAGGTTGCGCCCAAGTGCTTACCTGCAGCACGGCCAAATACCACCAGATCCAGCAACGAGTTACCGCCTAAGCGGTTGGCGCCGTGTACTGATACACAAGCGATCTCGCCTACCGCCAGCAACCCTTTCACCGGCTTCTCTTCAACGTCGATAACCTGACCGGTTACGTTGGTTGGAATGCCGCCCATCATGTAGTGACAGGTTGGGATCACTGGGATGGGTTCTTTCACCGGATCAACGTGAGCAAAGGTACGGGACAGTTCGCAGATCCCCGGCAGGCGAGACTCCAAGACCTCGGCGCCTAAGTGATCCAGCTTCAACTTAGCGTGCGGGCCCCAAGGACCATCGCAGCCACGACCTTCGCGAATTTCGGTCATGATGGAGCGGGCTACAACGTCACGGCCGGCCAAGTCTTTGGCGTTGGGCGCGTAACGCTCCATAAAGCGCTCGCCGTCTTTGTTCAGTAAGTAACCGCCTTCACCACGACAACCTTCCGTTACCAGTACCCCTGCGCCAGCGATGCCGGTTGGGTGGAACTGCCACATTTCCATGTCTTGCACTGGCACGCCAGCGCGCAGTGCCATGCCAACGCCGTCCCCGGTGTTGATGTGGGCATTGGTGGTCGAAGCGTAGATGCGGCCTGCGCCGCCAGTGGCTAAGACGGTGGCCTTGGCTTTGAAGTAAACGATCTCACCGGTTTCAATGTCGATGGCGGTGGCACCGACCACATCACCGTCTTCATTTTTCACCAGATCCAAGGCGTACCACTCTGAGTACACTTCGGTTTTGTTCTTTACATTTTGCTGGTACAGCAAGTGCAGCAGCGCGTGGCCAGTACGGTCAGCGGCGGCGGCAGTACGAGCCGCTTGTTCACCGCCAAACTCTTTTGACTGACCGCCAAATGGACGCTGGTACACGCGGCCATCTTCGAAGCGAGAAAATGGCAGACCCATGTTCTCCATTTCGATGATCGCTTCAGGGCCGGTTTTACACATGTATTCAATCGCGTCTTGGTCGCCGATGTAATCGGATCCCTTAACGGTGTCGTACATGTGCCATTCCCAGTTATCTTCGTGGGCATTGCCCAGCGCGACGGTAATGCCGCCTTGCGCCGATACGGTGTGAGAACGGGTCGGGAACACTTTAGAAAGCAAGGCACAGCTTTTGCCTTCTTTGGAGATCTGCAGGGCAGCGCGCATGCCTGCGCCGCCAGCGCCAATTACAATGGCGTCAAACTCTTTAACTGGAATAGACACTTACACACCCCACAGGATTACAACACCAGCGAATAAGTACGCCAGTAACACTAGGATGACCGCAAACAGGCCAGCAGCACGTAAGCCCGCAGGCTTAACGTAATCGGTCAGTACTTGCCACAGGCCAATCCAGCCATGGATAAGTACCGCCAGCAACGTCATCAAGGTGTAAACCTTCATCATGATGCCAGAAAACAGTTGCTGCCAGACGGCGTAATCAACGTTCGGTGTAAGGGCTAGGTAACCAACAATAAAAATCAGGTAGCTGGCCAGCACCAGTGCGCTGGCGCGCAGTAAAACAAAATCGTGAACGCCGCTGCGTCCAAGGGTTGCTGCATTCTTTACCATAACCAGATCCCCGCAATGACCGACAACAACGCCGCAATACCAAACGCTGCTCGAGCGGAGTTATTGCCGCTTTCCATTGAGCCTTCAAAATACCCTAGGTCCATCAGCAGGTGACGGATCCCGGCACACAGGTGATAAGCGAAGGCGGTTAAAATAGCCCACAGGATAAATTTGAAGAACGCACCGGAAAGCAAACTGGTGACGTAATTGAATCCAGTTTCGGATTGCAAGGAAGTGGCTAATAGCCAAAGTAAAACCGCAAGGGCACCAAACATCACCACACCAGAAACACGATGCAAGATAGATGCAATAGCCGTTGCCGGGAATTGGATCTGGGATAGATCCAGATTGACAGGTCTTTGCTTATTCACGTTCTGCTCACTCAGCTCCATTGAGCAAATAATTATCGTTTTTAGCCAGGCTGAGTCATTTGTAACCTCACGCCTCACAAGCATGAAACTAGCACTTCGCCAAGCCCTCTCCACATGCGACTTTAATAGTACTTGGTCACATTTTTTATCACTTGATACTCACCCTGAGATAAGCCTAAGAACAGGCCGTGGTGGAGAGACGGCGCCAGTATACAAACGTGCCGAAACAAATACAAACATCACACTTTGGGAATATTTGAGAATCAGACCCTTACTCTCGAGTGATTATTAATCCATGGCGAACAGATAGATGTTACAGGGGCGTAAAAATGGTTTAATTCCTGCAAATTGGCTTTTGTGAGTTAGCTCACTTAATATGAGCCCGCTGTTAGAAATGGAATAACAAAAGAAGTAAGGAGAATCAGCTATGGCTGAGAACGTTGCTACACTCCAGATCCCTGGTCAAGACGCCATTGAGCTTCCGATCAAATCCGGATCTGAAGGTCACGATGTGATCAACATCAGCTCTCTAGGGAAGCATGGCCATTTCACCTTCGACCCAGGATTCATGGCGACTGCCTCTTGTGAATCCGAGATCACCTTTATTGATGGTGACAAGGGTATTTTGCTGCACCGCGGTTACCCAATTGACCAATTGGCCACCCAGTCCAGCTATTTAGAAGTGTGTTATCTGTTGTTGAAAGGTGAGTTGCCTTCTGCTCAACAGATGCAAGATTTCAAAGACTTGGTAACCAACCACACCATGGTTCACGAGCAGTTAGCCACCTTCTACAAGGGCTTCCGTCGTGATGCACACCCAATGGCCATCTTGTGTGGCGTTGTCGGTGCTTTGTCTGCGTTTTACCACGACTCGTTGGACATCAACGATGAGCACCACCGCGCTGTCGCGGCCATCCGTTTGATCTCGAAGATGCCAACCTTGGCGGCGATGGCGTACAAGTACAACTTGGGTCAGCCATTCGTTTACCCACGTAACGACCTCTCTTTTGCCGGTAACTTCCTGAACATGATGTTCTCGGTACCCTGCGAAGATTACGTGGTGAACCCAATCGTTGAACGCGCCATGGATCGGATCTTTATCCTGCACGCGGATCACGAGCAAAACGCGTCAACCTCGACCGTGCGTCTGGCGGGCTCCTCTGGTGCCAACCCATTCGCCTGTATCTCTGCTGGCGTGGCTTCTTTGTGGGGCCCAGCACACGGCGGCGCCAACGAAGCCTGCCTAGAGATGCTGGCTGAGATCGGCAGCGTGGATCGCATCCCTGAGTTCATTGCCAAAGCCAAAGATAAGAACGATCCGTTCCGTCTGATGGGCTTCGGTCACCGCGTTTACAAGAACCACGATCCGCGTGCCACCGTAATGCGTGAAACCTGTCACGAGGTGCTGGCTGAGCTCAACATTCAAGATCCACTGCTCGACGTAGCGATGGAACTGGAGCGCATCGCGCTGTCTGATGAGTACTTTATCCAGAAGAAATTGTACCCGAACGTCGATTTCTACTCTGGCATCATCATGAAAGCCATTGGCATTCCAACCTCGATGTTCACGGTGATCTTCGCCCTGTCTCGTACCGTAGGTTGGGTATCTCACTGGCAAGAGATGTTAAGCCAACCCGGCCACAAAATTGGCCGCCCGCGCCAGCTGTACACCGGCGCCAAACAACGCCAATACGTGCCCGGTACGGAACGTTAATACGATGTTGCGTTAACTAAGCCAGCCTTCGGGCTGGCTTTTTTTATCCATAAAAAAGGGTTACGCAACCGTTTACCTCGATTATGGCAATCGATATTCACTGCCCAAAAACAAGATTGTTAAATTCACCACCGAAATTTCACATCTCACCAACAAGTGCGCCAACCGGTCACTTCATTATCCCGAATCCAATATAAATAACTGTAATTAAAGGATTTATTTGTTGGCACGATTCTAGCTTGGTTAGTCCTCAGAAAATTAACCAAATGGGTACTGTCATCATGGAATTGAAACTTGTCGCCGCTGTTTTTGCTACTGGATTACTGTGTGCCTGCGCACCCACCGCGGAAGAAAGCGTTGATGCTGAGCCTGAACAGGCAAAAATCATCGCCATGCCAGTGGAAATTCAATTGGCCAGTAGCAGTGCCATTTCGCACTTTTATCAAACCACCGCCTTACTAGAAGCGCCCCAAGAAGCGCAAGTTGTGGCCCGAGTCAGCGGCATGGTGGAAGAAATTCATGCCGAAGAGGGCGATAACGTTCAGGCTGGGCAACTGCTGGCCAGCATCGATCCCAAACACTACCGCTTGGCCCTGAACAAGGCCCAAGCGGAATTGGACGTGATTGACCAAGAATTAGCGCGGATGCAGGCGATTGCCAACAAACAATTGGTGAGTGAAGAAGCGATGGCGAAGTTATCTTACCGGCGCCAATCCGCCCTCGCCGATCGCGACTTAGCCCAGCTCAACCTGCAATACAGTCAAGTAAGCAGCCCCATCAACGGTGTCGTCGCCAAGCGCCAGATTGACCGTGGCAACATGGCCACCGAAATGGCCACCAACCTGTTCCATGTAGTGCAACAGCAGCAGCTGCACGCCATCATTCACCTGCCGGAGCAAGAGATCAGTAATGTGGCCTTAAACCAATTGGCTAAATTACAGATTGATGGCCTTGCTCACAGCCACAACGCCAAGGTGCTGCGCATTGCACCGACCGTAGACAGCGCCAGTGGCACCATCAAAGTAACCCTCGCGGTGCCCAACCAACACGGCCAACTGCGCAGCGGCATGTTAGCCAAAGCCAAGTTGCAGTTTGATACCCACATGGACGCCACCGTCATGCCGCGCAACGCCCTGCTGCGCCAAGACAACGGCCACGCCGTGTTTGTGATCAGCAACAACAAAGCGCAGATCCGCAACGTCACCTTGGGATACAGCGATAACGGTCAAGTGGAAGTGCTCAGTGGGGTGGATGCCGGAGAGCAGGTGGTGATCCGAGGTCAGCACCAGCTGAAGGATGACGCCGATGTTGAGGTGGTTAACACCCTGCGTTTAGCCGCCAAAGATTAAGGACTGATCAGCATGAGCCTAATTAAAACCGCCATCAAAAGGCCGGTCACCGTGTGGATGGGGATGTTAACCCTGATGTTGTTCGGCATGGTTGGCTTTGGCCGCTTGCCAGTAACGCTGCTGCCCGACATGAACTACCCCACGTTAACCGTACGTACCCTCTACCCCGGCGCTGCGCCGGCAGAGTTAGAGCAGTTGGTCTCTAAACCGATTGAGGAATCGGTCGGCACGGTGAAAGGGCTGCGCCGCATGAGCTCAACCTCGCGCTCTGGCTTATCGGATCTGCAGCTGGAATTTAACTGGGGCACCGACATGGATCTCGCGGCGCTGGACGTACGAGAAAAACTCGACGCCATCTTGCTGCCGTTAGATGTAGATAAGCCGCTGATTTTACGTTTTAACCCCAATTTAGACCCGATCATGCGGCTGGGGCTAAAAAGCGAAAGCGGTGAACTGTCGCAACTGATTGCCCTACGCACCTGGGCGGATGACGATCTGAAGCGGCAACTGGAGATCATCGACGGAGTGGCGTCGGTTCGCCCCGCCGGTGGCTTGGTGCGCGAAGTGCAGATCCAACTCGACCAAGATAAGTTGGCGCAGCTGGCGTTAACCCCAGAGCAGATCATCAACCGCATTAGTGCGGAAAACATTAACTTGTCTGCGGGCAAGCTCAACCAAGGCAGCAAAGAGCTGCTGGTCCGCACCTTAAATCAGTTCAACAGCATTGATGAGCTGGCCAACATCGTTATCTATCGCGACGGCAATCGCCAACTGCGCTTGCTCGACATTGCCACTGTGGTTGATGGCTATGCCGAGCGCACCGATGTGTCTCGGGTTGATGGCGCCAATGCGGTCGAAGTGGCCATCTATAAAGAAGGCGATGCGAACGTCGTCGCGGTAGCCAACGCCGTCAAAGCCAAGTTAGAACAGCTGAAAGAACGGCCAGACAGCCGCCCACTGGAGATCTTATACGACCAATCGCAATTCATTGCTGGGGCCGTAAAAGAGGTCACCAACGCCGCCATTATTGGTGCCCTGCTGGCGATGCTGGTGATCTTCCTGTTTTTACGCCAACTCAAGCCCACCCTGATCATCTCGTTAACCATTCCAGTGTCGGTGATCGCCACCTTTAACCTGATGTACTTCGCTGGGATCAGCCTCAACCTGATGTCGCTGGGTGGCATCGCCCTTGCCGTGGGCTTGCTGGTTGATAACGCCATCGTGGTATTGGAAAACATCGATCGCCATAAAGACTTAGGCGCCAAACAAGCGGCAGAGCGAGGCACACGTGAAGTGGCCACCGCAATTACCGCATCAACTTTAACGACTTTAGCGGTGTTCGTACCGCTGCTCTTTGTGGAGGGCGTTGCTGGTGCGCTATTTGGCGATCAGGCCCTCACCGTCACCTTTGCATTAGTGGCGTCTCTCCTCATTGCATTAACCGCGATCCCGATGCTCGCCGGTCGTGAACAGTGGCAATGGCCAACCTTGGCCAAACGTCACAAAAAGCCAGTACCAAGCAGCACCTTAGGTAAAGTCGGTCACTACGGTTCTACGCTGGCCAGCTTCCCATTTGTGTTGCTGTTTCAGTGGTTGCCCAGTGCCCTATTGGTGCTGTTGCTATGGCTCGGTACCGTATTAGGCAAAGCGCTTGGCTTGCTGTTTGCGCCGCTAAGCTGGCTGTTCAATCGCAGTTACCAAGCCGTCGAATGGTTCTACCCGCACCTTTTGGCCGCCGCACTGAAGCAAAAAACCATCACCTTAGTCATCGCGGTTGGTTTTACCGCCGTGGCCGCCTGGATAACCCCACGTTTAGGCATGGAGCTGGTGCCAAGCCTTAACCAAGGCGAATTCTACCTAGAGCTGCAACTGCCCCCGGGCACCGATGTACAGCAAACCGATGCAGTACTGGATCAATTGGCGCAAGCGGTGTTGCCACTGCAAGGGGTGGCACACGCCTACTCGCAAGCTGGCAGTGCCAGCCAGATGGCGTCCGCCAGCAGCCGCAGCGGTGAAAACTGGGGACGGTTGCAAGTGGTGTTAGACGATGCCAGCCAACAGCAGACGGTTATGGCCGTACTGCGCCAGCAAGCACAACGCATTCCCGATCTGGAATCGGAGCTGAAACAGCCACAACTGCTGAGCTTTAAACAACCACTGGCGATTGAGCTCAGTGGCTACGATTTAGAACAGCTAAAAACCACCAGCCGCCGCATTGCCAAAGCGATGGCCGACAACAACCGCTTTAGCGACATCAGCAACAGTTTGCGTAACGGCCAACCAGAGCTTGCTATCCGCTTCGATCACGCTCGCTTAGCCAGCCTTGGTCTAACCGCCCCCGAGGTGGCCAAACAGGTGGCAACAATGGTCGGTGGCAGCTTGGCTTCGCGCTACACCTTAGCGGATCGAAAGATCGACATTCGCGTGCGCGCCCAAGTGCAGCAACGGGATCAACTGGCCGACATTGGCGCCTTGGTGATCAACCCCGGCAGCAGCCGCCCTATCCCACTGAGTGCGGTCGCCGACATTACCGAATCCGTGGGGCCGGCCGCCATCAGCCGCATTGATCAGCAGCGGGTCGCGGTGATCAGCGCGGGGATCAGCTACGGCAGCCTCAGCGCCGCGGTGACGGAAGCGAAAACGATGCTGGCGCAAATGAGCCTGCCGCCTGGCTTAGAGCTGCACTTTGGTGGTCAAAACGAGGAGATGGAACAGTCCAGCCGTTCGCTCTATATCGCCTTAGCCTTGGCCGTATTCTTGGTGTACATCGTCATGGCCAGCCAGTTTGAATCCTTCCGTCAGCCCTTGCTGATTTTGGCCGCAGTACCCATGGCGTTAGCGGGCAGCATCATGGGCTTATGGCTTACCGGCACCCAAATTTCGGTGTTGGTGTTCATCGGCCTGATCATGCTGTGTGGCATCGTGGTCAACAACGCCATTGTGCTGTTAGATCGGATCAACCAGCTTCGCAGCCAATCGGTGCCGTTAACCGAGGCGATCAAACAAGCCGCCGCCAACCGTTTGCGGCCAATTATGATGACCACCCTCACCACCATTTTGGGGTTATTGCCGATGTTGATTGGCTTTGGTGCCGGTGCCGAGTTGCGCGCGCCGATGGCCATTACGGTGATCTTCGGCTTGGGCTTGGCCACTTTACTGACGTTAGTGGTGCTGCCGGTGTTGTACGCCAGCTTTATCGGCAAGGAGCCTGCCCATGACTAAGTTCAGCCTCAGCGCGTGGGCGTTACAGCGCCCCGTTACCATCACCATGGTCTTTATCGCCCTGCTGTTACTGGGCGGCCTGTCCACCCGCTTGCTGCCACTGGAGATGTTTCCGGGGCTGGATATTCCACAGATCACGGTGCAGGTGCCCTATGGCGGCAGTTCACCGCGTGAAGTCGAGCGCGAGATCACCGCCGTGTTAGAGGAATCACTGGCCACCTTAAGCGGCGTTAAAAAGATGCGCTCTGGCTCCAACCAAGATGAAGCATGGGTGCGAATGGACTTCGCCTGGGAAGAGTCCATCGGCAATAAAGTGGTGGAGGTGCGCGAACGGGTCGATTCCGTGCGGCACCTGCTGCCCGCCGATGTGGAACGGGTGATGATCTGGCAATTCGCCACCTCCGATGCCCCCATCATGACCCTGCGCTTGTCGTCGCAGCGGGATCTGTCCCGTGCCTTCGACATGCTTGATAAGCAGTTAAAACGGCCTCTGGAGCGGATAGAAGGGATCTCGCAAGTCAGCCTGTATGGGGTGGAGCCGATGCAGATCCAGATCCGAGTTTCCCCAGAGCGGATGCTGGCACGAAGCATTGATCAACAGTGGCTCAGCGAGCAACTGCAACAGCAAAACTTTATCCTCAGCGCCGGTAATCTGCGTAACGGCCAACAGCTGTGGCAGGTGTCGCAACAAGGGGAATACCATAGCCTAGAGGCGATCGAACAACTGGTGGTTCGCCGTGATGTGCGCCTAGGTGACATCGCCGACATTAGCCTCAAGCAGCCCGAAGCCACCGAAGGTCGTCATCTGGATCGCAGCTACGCGGTCGGCTTGGATCTGTTTAAAGAGTCCGGCGCCAACTTGGTTGAGGTGGCGGATCGGGTTATGCCGGTGATTGAAGCGGTACGCAACAGCGCCCAGTTTGATGGCATTGAACTGTTTGTGATGGACGATCAGGCCGACGGAGTCAAAAACTCCCTCAGCTCGCTGGCTCAAGCCGGTGGCCTTGGGGCGTTATTGTCGTTTGCCGTGTTGTTTCTGTTTATCCGTAACCCGCTCACCACTGCCATCATTGTGATTTCGGTGCCGATGTCCATTTGCATCACCCTAGGGCTGATGTATCTGCTGGGCTACAGCCTCAATATCTTGTCGATGATGGGCTTGCTGTTGGCGGTGGGAATGCTGATTGATAACGCCGTGGTGGTCAGTGAAAGCGTGTTGCAGCAGCCGCCGGAAAATCGCCGCCAAGCGGTGATCGACGGCGTTGATAATGTGGGCTTGGCGGTGTTGGCCGGCACCCTAACCACCGCCATTGTGTTCTTGCCGAACATCTTTGGGGTTAAGGTCGAGCTCACGGTATTTCTGGAGCACGTAGCCATCTCTATCTGTTTATCGCTGCTGGCCAGCTTGCTGATCTCGCGCACCTTATTGCCGCTGCTGCTGTTTAAGTTCAGCAACTTAGGGCAAAGCGGCAAAAAGATGGAATCCCCCCGCTATCGACGCATGCTGGGCTGGACCTTGGCGCATCCGGTTGCCAGCGGCGTTATCGCCGTGGGGCTGTTGGCCAGCACCGCCTTGCCGCTGTCCCAAGTAACCGGTGGTGACGACGATGAAGGCAGCCAAGAGCGATTGTTCATCAACTACCAGATGCAAGGACGGCACCATCTGGATTACAGCGAAGCGATGATCAACACCATGGAGGAGTACCTGTACGCCAACCAGCAGGAGTTTGGGTTTGAATCGGTGTACAGCTATTACGCCAACCATGACCTGCAAACCACCTTGCTGATGCGGGATGAACTGCCTCTGCCGATGAACGAATTGAAAGAGAAGATCGCCGCTGGCTTTCCTAAGTATGCCTACGCCAAGCCGATGTTTGGCTGGAATGGCGGCGACGATCGCGGCATGCGCATTCATTTGCGCGGCCGCTCCACCGAGCAGCTGATGACGCTGTCTGAACAGGTCATTCCGCTCCTGACTGGCATCGAAGGGTTATCCGATGTACGCAGCGATCTGTCTGCGGGTCAGCAAGAGCTGCTGATCCGCTTCGACCGACAACGCTTGGCGCAGTTGGGGCTCTCGCTGCAACAAAGCGCCGCCACCGTAGCAACGGCGCTGCGCGGGCAAACCCTGCGCTCTTACCGTCACGACGCCAACGGCGAAGTCGCCATCCGCTTGCAGTGGCCAGAGCCGTGGCAGCAGTCCGGCGACAAACTGGCGCAGCTGCCCCTCGGCAAAGTCGATGGCAAAGTGATCACCTTGCAGCAGGTCGCTCGTTTTACCGAGCAACCACGCCTGGACGAGATCCGCCACTACAATCGACAAACCTCGTTGGCCATTGGCGGCAACATCGACGACCGCGACTTCGATGAGTTGCAGCAAGAGATCAGCACCGTACTGGATGGCATCAACTGGCCCGAAGGGTACAGCTACAGCTTCAGTGGTGGCTTTCAGTACCAAGATGAAAGCGAAGCGTTAATGCTGACCAACATGCTGCTGGCGGTGGTGATGATCTACATCGTGATGGCCGCGCTGTTTGAATCGCTGTTGCTGCCAACCGCGGTGATCAGCTCGATCTTATTTGCCATTACTGGCGTATTTTGGACCTTTATGTTTACCGGCCAAACCATGAGCGTGATGGCGATGATCGGCATCTTGGTGTTGATGGGGGTGGTGGTCAATAACGGCATTGTGCTGGTGGATCAAATCAATCAACGCCAACCCAAACTGGAAAACTTACAGCAAGCGATCTTGGATGCCGCCGTGGGTCGATTGCGGCCGGTATTGATGACCGTGGCCACCACCATCTTGGGCCTATTGCCGTTAGCGTTGGGCGACACCCGCATCGCTGGCGGCGGCCCCAGCTACACGCCGATGGCCATTGCCATTATTGGTGGGCTCACCTTCTCTACCGCCACCAGTTTGTTGCTGGTGCCCTACCTCTACTTGATCCTCAGCCGCTTACGCCATCGCTGCAGCCAAGGGATCACCCGAATTTGGCAATGGCAGCAACAACAGGTGCCATCATGGTTACGCTAATACACGGTTTGTAGAATAATCCGTTGCAACAGTTCGCAAGCGGCACTTCATTGTCGTGCCGCTTTGTTTTAGGCTGATGCTCACCTTTGATAACGGAACCATCAATCATGCGTAAACGGACTTTACTGCTGGCATTGCTGGCTTGGCCCGCGTTGGCCGCCGATCGCTTTGCCGATGTGGTGATCACCCCAACTCAAGTCGCCCCAGGGATCCATATGCTGCAAGGCGCTGGCGGGAACATCGGCGTGAGTGCTGGAAGCGACGGCTTATTGATTATTGATGATCAGTTTGCGCCCTTGGCCAACAAAATTATTGCCGCACTGACGCCCTTACACCCGGATTCTGCCGGTAAACCCAAGTTTGTGATCAACACCCATCACCACGGCGATCACACCGGGGCTAACGCCACCTTTGGCCGCGATGGCACCATCTTCGCCCACCATAATGTGCTTAAACACCTGCAGGCTGACAACAGCGTCAGTGCCGCCGCCTATCCGGTGGTCACCTACGACGATGGCATCACCTTCCACTTTAACCAGCAGAAAATTGAGGTGATGCACCAAGGCATTGGCCACACCGATGGCGACTCGATGGTGTGGTTTGCCCAGCAAAACGTGCTGCACATGGGCGATCTGTTTTTCAACAACACCTTCCCCTATGTGGATCAAGGCCACGGCGGCAGCGTGCGTCACTACCTCGCTCGGGTAGAAGAAGCACTGCAGCTGGTGAATGATCAAACCAAAATCATTCCCGGTCACGGCGACTTAGGCAACCGCAACGACCTCACCCGCTTTAAAGTGATGTTGCAACAGTCGCTCGCGTGGGCAGAATCGATGCAAGAACACCCGAAATCGGTCTGGTTAGCCCAAGGCTTGCCTGTCCATCTGCAATCTTGGCAGTGGTCATTCATCAGCAATGAACGCTGGATAGAAACCCTCTGGACCGAGATACAAGGCAAATAATATGTTGATTCAATTAGTGGTTTTTATCATGGCCACCTTAGCTGTTGGCCTAGCGCCAATTTACCTTGGGGCACGAATACTGCGAACGGGCAACCCCAGTTGGTTTGGCGCGGTGCTGGCCTTGGTGGCGGTATTTGCCCTGCAGGACATGGCATTTCGCTTTGTTGAAGACACCGATCTCGCCTGGATTGCCAGCATCTTTGCTGGCTCATTTGCGGTCAGTTTGATGCTCGACTGCCCGTACTGGAAAGCCGCCATCATCTGCGCCTTTATTATCTTGATCCAAGTGTTGGCCACCAACGCGTTCTTGGGGGGCACCCCAGCCCCAGAACACCTAAGCCATCTGGTGCTGGAAACCCAAAAAGAGCTGTGGCCGGATTACTACTGATAAGCAAAAGCCGCTGCGCGCTAACGCCGAGTCAGTCCACCAGATCAAAAAAGAGCACGCTAAGCGTGCTCTTTTTTATCGACTGAAGCTCACCTCAACCACGGCATACGCCGCGAGGCAAATTAACGTAATATCGCCTGAACTCGGGCAAGATCTGCAGCGGTGTCCACCCCAGCCGGTGGCGGCTCTACCGCCTCAGCTACGTGAATTTTCTCACCTTGATACAACACCCGTAACTGCTCGAGGGATTCAATCTGCTCTAACGGGCTGATTGGCCACGCCACGTAATCGCGGATAAAGCCAGCACGGTAGCCGTAAATGCCCACATGACGTTGCGCCCCGGGGCTGATCCCCAGCTGCTGAGCAAAGCCATCGCGGTGCCACGGAATGGCGGCACGAGAGAAATACAGCGCGTAACCTTCGTTATCGCTGATCACCTTAACCGCATTCGGGTTGTGCATCTCTTCAGCGTCATCAATCGAAACCGACAGGGTCGACATCCGCGCCTTGCTGCCCACCAAGTTATCGGCGACTTGGCGAATGTTCGCCGCCGGGATCAAAGGCTCATCCCCCTGAACATTCACCACGATGGTGTCGTCACTTAACTGCAGCAGCTCCACGACTTCAGCCAAGCGTTCGGTGCCCGATTGGTGATCCGGTGAGGTCATCAACACCTCGCACCGATTGCCTAACGCCGCAACCACCCGCTGATCGTCGGTCGCAACGACCACGCGATCCGCACCGGATTCCTGCGCCCGCGCAACCACATGGGCCACCATCGGCTGGCCTGCAATGTCGGCCAACGGCTTACCCGGTAACCGGCTTGAACCGTAACGGGCGGGGATCACAACCACAAAGCTCATTAGTCGTTACTCTCAAGTGCCGTAGCACGGTCTTCCAACAGTACCGGAATGCCTTCATCAATGGCGTACACCAGTTTGTCGGCACGGCAGATCAAACGCTGGCCGTCACGGTCATACTCCAACTTGCCCTTACATACTGGGCAAGCAATGATTTCCAACAATTTGTGGTCAAACGCCATCGAGTTTTTCCTTTAACTGGGTCATAAATTGACTGTCGAACGTTGCGCCCAAACTAGCACTGACCGGTAGGTAATACCAGTTAGGCTGGGCGAAGTCGCGACACTTAACCGCATCTTTCTCGGTCATTAATAGGGATTGCTGGGCGTGCGCTAACGGCTGCAATAACGCGCTGCTGTAAGCCATGTGATCGGCAAAGCCGTGACTGGCACTCAGAGACAACCCGAGCTCGGCAAGGGTTTGAAAAAATCGAGGTGGGTGACCAATGCCGGCCATGGCGATCAGCTCGCCTTGGGGGGCTTCGGCGCCGCTGCCGTCCACCCGTTGCCAATCGCTGGGCTCTAGGGTCATTCGGTGCTCAGCTCCGTGCGCGCGGCCCCCGTTGCAAATAAGCAGATCGCACTGCTGCAATCGCGATATTGGCTCGCGCAGTGGCCCCATTGGCAAACGATGGCCGTTGCCAAAACGGCGCTGGCCGTCAATCACAGCCACTTCAAGGGTGCGGCCTAAACGGTAATGCTGCATGCCATCGTCGCTGATGATGATATCCACCTCGCCAGACGTTAGCAGCAACTGCGCCGCCGCGATCCGATCGGCCCCCACCGCCAGCGGCACCCCGCTGCGCTGGGCCAACAACCTGGGTTCATCGCCGCACAAACGGGGATCGCTTTGTGCATTAACCAACATTGGCTGAGCACTGGCGTCGCCACCATAACCGCGGCTGATGATTCCCGGTTGGTAACCATTGCGCTGCAACAGCTCCACCAGATACAGCACCACTGGGGTTTTGCCGTTGCCACCAACGCTGATGTTACCCACCACCACCACTGGCACAGGCAACGTGACCACCGGCTTTAGCCCCAACGAAAACAGCGCCCGACGCAGCTGACTAAGCGCGATAAACAACCAATTCAACGGCAGCAATAACCACAGCAGCGGGTGCCCCTGTTGCCAGGCTTGTTCAAACCAACGCTGCACCTTAGTCACCAAACTGCATTGAATGCAGCTGCGCGTAGGCGCCTTGCCGCGCCAGCAATTCGTGGTGGCTGCCGCGCTCAACTATCGCGCCTTGATCCAGCACAATAATTTCATCGGCATTTTCAATGGTGGATAAACGGTGCGCAATCACTATCGAGGTGCGCTCGGCCGCTAACTTATCCAACGCCGTTTGGATGGCGCGTTCCGATTCGGTATCCAGCGCCGAGGTGGCTTCATCCAACACCAAGATTGGCGTGTCGCGTAAAATGGCACGGGCAATGGCGATGCGCTGGCGCTGGCCACCGGAAAGCATCACCCCATCTTCACCAACCACGGTATCCAGCCCTTCGGGCAGATCCTTAACGAAGGTCATCACGTAGGCGGCTTCGGCGGCGGCTTCCACTTGTTCGCGGCTGACGTTTTCGCAGGCATAAGCGATGTTGTTGGCGATGGTGTCGTTAAACAGCGTCACTTGCTGCGACACAATGGCCATCTGACTGCGCAGGTTCGCCATGGTCAACTCGCGAATATCAACGCCATCAATACTGATGCTGCCCGAACCGATCTCGTAAAAGCGTGGCAACAGGGTGGATAACGTCGATTTGCCGGAGCCAGAACGGCCCACCAGTGCCACGGTTTTCCCCGCAGGTACCGACAGGTTGATCTGCTTCAATACCGGCCCATCAGAGGTTTCATACTGAAAGCTCAGATCCGTGACATCAATCGCGCCTTGGCAATCGGTGAGCTCCTTAGTACCGCTGTCGTTGGCGTCGGCCTGATCCAGCACCAAAAAGATGCTATCTGCCGCCGCCACGCCCCGTTGCAGCTCAGCATTAACCTTGGTGAGCTGTCGCACCGGGGTCATTAAGCCCATCATCGCGCCAATCACCACCACAAAGGAGCCAGGGCTCAGGGTTTCTAAAATGGCGGGGAAGCTGGCGATAAACAGCACCACGCCCAAGGCGATGGCACCTAAGATCTGGATCACCGGTTGGCTAATGGCGGTGGCCGCCGACAACTTCATGTTTTGTTGGCGGTTGCGATTGCTGGCTTGGCCGAAGCGCGCTTTTTCCACTTCTTGCCCACCAAAAGCCAATACGTTTTTATGGCCTTTGAGCATCTGCTCGGTGGTGGTGGTAACGCCGCCCATCGCCCCTTGGATCCGTTTCGAGATCATTCGGAAGCGCTTGCTGACGATGTTGATCACCACCGCAATCACCGGCCCAACCAAAAAGAACACCGCCGACAACTGCCAGCTTTCCCAAAACATGATGAATAACAGGCCGATCACCGTGAAGGTGGACCGCACCATGTTGATCAACGCACCGGATGAAGCACGGGATACCTGTTCGGCATCGTAGGTGACTTTAGAGATCAGATCGCCGCTGGAACGACTATCAAAGAAGGTGACCGGCAGGCGCAGATATTTTTCAAACACCTGCTGACGCATGGTGTGGATAACGTTTTGACTGACCCAAGCCAAGCAGTAGGTCGAGACAAAGTTGGCGCCGCCGCGCAGCACAAATAAGCCCACGATCACAAACGGCGCTAACCGTAAGGTGGTGGAGTCGCTTTGAGCCAAACCGTTATCAATCAGCGGCTTAACCATATAAACCAAGGAGGCATCAACGCCACCATAGATCGCCATGCCGATGATGGCCGCGAAAAAGCCCGCCTTGTAGGCGCGGACGTAAGGCCAAAGCCGTTTAAACGTGGCCACAAATGGGCTGGAATTGTCTGAGCTCATGTCAGCACTTCGTTGCTTAGAAAGTCGGTCATTCTACTTCGCCATCGGGTTGATACCAAATTTTGCCGCCTCTACTGCTGGTTATACCACCAAGGTGCCCAGTGTTGACGGTAGTTGCTGGCGGTTATTTCACCATCCTCGGTAAACCTCAGCTGTATCTGCCCAAGTTGCCCAGAGACCAAAACCTTAGCCCCTTGTTCGTGATAACGCTGCAACACCTCCGCTTTCGGAAACCGCCAACGATTATTGCGCCCTGCGGCCACGAGCACCCACTTCGCTGTTGTGGCCGCAACAAATGCAGCGCTGCTCGATGTGGATGAGCCATGATGCGGTGCCACCAGCACGTCCACTTGGGGCTGAAGCGTGGCCGCCAACCACGCCTGTTCGCCTGCCGCTTCAAGATCGCCAGGCAGCAACAATCGATGTTGGCCCGAATCCAGCAACAACACACAGGAACCGTCATTGCCCTCCAGCGGCGCCTGAAACCAATGCAGCGTTAACTGCCCCCAGCGTTTGGGGCCGCGGCCACAAGCGCCACCGCCAAAACCGTACTGTTGGGCAATGGGCAGCTGCTGCGCCAAGATCTTAGCCCCACCGGCGTGATCATTATCACCGTGGGACAACAACAACAGATCCAGCTGCGTGATGCCGCGCTGGCGCAGCAGTGGCAACAACGCCGCTTCGGCGTAACTGAAGCCGCCAGCGAAAGCCGCACCGGTATCCACCACCATGGCACGCTGATCTTGAGTAATTAACAGCGCCAACCCCTGCCCCACATCAATCATATCCAACTGCCATTGCACTCGCGGTGGCGTCGCCCACGCCAGTGCCAACAGTAAGGCAATGGCAGCAGCCAGCCACTGGCGCGCATGCAGCAACGTTAGGCTAAACCCGATCAGCGCCAACACCGCCACCGCCAGCAATGGCAAGGTGCCATAGCCAAACTCTGCCGCACTGGCGCCACGCGCCAACTGCGCTAAGGGCCACAACGACCAATCGGCCAGTTGCAGCAGCATAGGATCGGCCCCCAGCAACACTACTGTACTGAGCAGCAGACACAGCGGCAGCACCAACAGCGAGAAATAGGGCAACAACAGCAGGTTAGTCCACACCCCGTGCACACTGAATTGGCCAAACCACAGCCCCTGCAAGACACACAGCGCCAAGGTCAGCAGCAGTTGCAACCGCCCAAACCACACCAATCGCCGCCAGCGCGTTGCAGGCAGCGGCCACCACCAGTTCACCAATAAGATCAGCGCCACCGCCCCAAAGCTAAGCCAATAGCCCGGCGCTAACGACGCCAACGGTTGCAGCAATAACACCAGCGCGGCCACCCGCAATAGCAGTTCCCACGGCCGCCCCTGCCGCCGTTGCCACAACAGCAGCAACGTCAACAACACCGCGGCGGTGGCGCGCATGGTTGGCAGCGCCATTTCAGCCAAGCTGGCGTATAACAGCGCCATCGCGGCCGTAAGCAGCCACACCATCCCGCGGCCGCGACCATAAGGGTTGGCAAACAGCCGCTGTCGTAACCACGTCCCCACCGCCAGTGTCAGCCCAGCCACAATCGACAGGTGCAACCCCGAAATCGCCAACAGATGGATCAAGCCCGCTTGACGCATCTGCTGCCACCGTTCGCTGCTGACCCCACGGTCATCGGCCAAAACCAAGGTACGCAACAGATCCCCTTGGGGCAGTTCCTGTGTTGCCTGCGCTAAGGTTGCCAGCAACGGTTGGCGCCAATGGCGGCGATCTTCAACTAATTCGCCCTGCCGCACATAACCACTGGCCGCGATGTGATTGGCCAGTTGGTGTCGATATCGATTGAATCCACCTTGATTCAAATAGCCGCTTGGCGGCCGCAGTTTTACCTGCAATCGGTAGCGCTGGCCAAGGCGTAATGGCGGTGGTCGGTACCAACTTAATTCGATGCTACGGCTGGCGTACCAAGGCAGCGTTTCGCCGTTGATGGACTCGACCAACCAACGGTTACGCTGGTATAGTGCGGCGCCGGTTGTTGGTGAAGAAAGTTCTGCCACCACGGTAACCTGCCCGTAGGGAAACGAGCGCAACTCGCCCGCCAATCGGTGGCAAGCAAGTTGACCAAATAGCAGCCCTGCGGTAGCACCAAGTAGCACTGGGTAACGTTTAAGTAGCCCAAACGCAGGTATACTGGCGATAATAAAAGGGAGTGGGAGCAGATCTGGCCATATAACCACTGTGGACAGTGCCAATACCCACCCCAATAAAATGTGATTGATCATTGGGTACAAGGTGGCGTTGCAGCTCTATGCCAAGAAGAACATTTAAACGCATCATGCCCGATCCAGAAAACTTGCGGCAGCATAAGTACCTCAAGCTATTCGGGCCTTGGATGCAACAAGCCAATATCTGGCATCTGAACAGACGCTCCGCCTCTGGCGCGTTGGCGTTAGGGATCTTAGTGTGCTGGATCCCCATTCCGTTTCAGATGGTATTGGCGGCGTTTTCCGCCATCGTCTTTGGGGTTAACCTGCCGTTAGCGGTTGCCACGGTTTGGGTTTCGAACCCGCTGACCATGCCGGTGATGTTTTACAGCGCCTACCTTTGTGGCGCATCGGTCTTAGGATGGGAACGGACTGACTTCAACTTTGAGCTCAGTTGGCATTGGTTGGCGCAAAGCATTCACTCGGTGGGCCCACCGATGTTGTTTGGCTGCGCCCTGCTCGGCGCGATCAGCGCCATCTTCACCTACTTCATCATCAACAGCCTGTGGCGCTACGGCATCTTGTTCAATTGGCGCAAGCGGCAGCGACTGCGCGCCGATCGCTACAGTTGATGCAAAAACGGCAGTGCTTTTAGCACTGCCGTTTTTCGTTATCGGGCTGAAAGGCCATCGTTCAATTAAGTGCGGTACAGCACCTTAATGATGTGGTAACCAAATTTGGTTTTTACTGGCCCAATGGGCTTTAAGATGGCGCCGGTAAAGACCGCTTTATCAAACGGTGGCACCATGTCGCCTTTGCGAAACTCGCCAAGGCTGCCGCCTTTTTTGCCCGATGGGCAGGTGGAGTGCTTCTTCGCGAGAGTCTGAAAGTTTGCGCCCTTTTCCAGCTGCGCCAGCAGATCTTTCGCTTTATCTTCGTGTTTCACCAAAATGTGTAACGCTGCTGCGGTGTTCGCCATTGCCGTCTCCTTCAGACTTCGTGGTGCGGATTGATACCTGTTGCAAAGCGCGCGGATCCTAGCAGCGATGCCTGCCGCACGCCAGCACTGCGATCCGCGTTAGCGATGCAGCGCCTGCACCGGTTGCAAGCGGCTGGCTTGCCACGCCGGATACCAGGTGGCAATTAGGGTAACGATAAAGGCCAACAACGACACCAGCACCACATCACGCAGCATCAGTTGCGACGGCAAAAAGTCGATAAAATAGACATCGCCAGACAACACCTTCACCGAGAACGTCTGTTCCACCCAAGCCACCAGCTGCGGTAAGCGCCACGCCAGCAACGAGCCAATCGCCGCCCCAAGGGCACAGCCAATGGCGCCCGTAACCGCGCCTTGCACCATAAAGCTAGAAAGAATGCTGCCTTTGCTCATGCCCATGGTGCGTAAAATGGCGATTTCGTGCTGCTTATCTCGCACCGCCATCACCAGGGAACAGATGATGTTAAAGCTGGCGACGGCGACCACCAATACCAGTACCAGATAGGTCAACATCCGCACCAGCTGAATGTCGCTGTACAGGTGGCCTTGGGTGCGGGTCCAATCTTGCAGCATCATGTATTGGCTTTGGCGAAAGCCGATGCGACGGACCACCCGCGAGGCGCTGAACAGATCCGCAACCTTAATCCGTACGCCGTTGGGGCCGGCCAGCCCCGCCATCGATGCGGCGAAGTTGATGTTGCTGAAGGCGATGCTGTTGTCGATTTCACCGCCTAAATCAAACAGGCCGGTTACGGTGAGCACCTGCCGCGTTGGCCCCTGTCGCGCCTCTTTGGCGGGGATCAACAAGCTGACTCGATCACCAACGCTAACATTAAGGTGTTGCGCCAATGCGGAGCCCAGCACTACGTTGGGCTGCTCGGAACGCAAACTTTGCCAGCCCGCCGCATCAATAAACTGCGGTGCCGCCGAAACTCGCTGCTCCAACTCGATGTCGATGCCACGCAATTGCACCGGTTTCATTGCATCGCCGCGCTGCAACAGCCCTTGGATCGGCACAAACGGCGCAGCGGCGAGCACTTCGTTTTCAGCTTCCGCTTCGGCCACCAACGCTTGCCAGTCGTGCAGCGGCGCATCCACCGCGATAAATTCACCGTGGGGCACAACCGCTAACAAACGCTGTTGCAGTTCACGTTCAAAGCCGTTCATGGCCGACAGCACTAAAATCAGTACCGCCACCCCAAGGGTGATCCCCACTACCGACGACAGCGAGATAAACGACACAAAACCGTTGTTGTTGCGACCACGCCAAAAACGCCAGCCAATTTGCAGCGCCAACCCTTTAGCCATGGTTGAACTCCAACTGGCCTGCGCGCATCTCTAGCTGCCGATCCAGCTTGGCGGCCAATTCGCGATCGTGGGTTACCACCACAAAGGCTGTGCCTTGTTCTTGCGCCAATTCGCGCAGCAGTTCGTACACCGAATTGGCGCTGGTTTCATCCAAGTTACCGGTGGGTTCGTCCGCCAGCACCAACGCGGGTTTGTTGGCTAAGGCACGGGCGATGGCCACTCGTTGGCGTTCGCCGCCAGACAGTTCGCTGGGGCGGTGGTGCAACCGCTCGGCTAACCCTACGCGGCTCAGCAGCTGTTCGGCACGGGCGTTCGCCTCGGCCACGCTGCTGCCAGCGATCCGCTGTGGCATGGCCACGTTTTCCAAGGCGGTAAATTCCGGCAACAGATGGTGAAACTGGTAGATAAACCCCAGCTGTTGATTTCGCAATGTGTTGCGAGCCCGCTCTGACAACGTGGCAATATCGTGACCGTTAAATTCAATGCTGCCCTCGGTTGGGCTGTCTAAAGTGCCCAGCAAGTGCAACAGCGTGCTTTTGCCCGAGCCACTGCTGCCGATAATAGCCACCAGTTCACCGGCATTGATGGTTAACGACAGATCCGTCAGCACCCGTGTCTGCTGTTTGCCCTCTTGATACACTTTGCCCAAACCAGAGCACTGTAGTAATGGCTTATTCATGCCGTAAAACCTCTGCAGGATTGACGTGAGACGCCCGCCACGCGGGGTATAACGTTGCTAAAAAACTGAGCGCCAACGCACCCATCACCACCAAAGCGACTTGGCGGTAATCAATAAGTACCGGCAGCGGTTGCCCCGGTGGCAATAACCAGATCCCCAGCGCCGTTAAGATCGGCTGCAGATCCCACGCCAGCAATAAGCCAATGGCGGCACCGATCCCCGTGCCTAAAGCCGCGCTGCTCATGCCCTGCACGCTAAACACCTGCATAATGGCGCCACGGCCAAAGCCTTGGGTTTTCAAAATCGCCATATCGGCGGTTTTGTCGGTCACCATCATCACCAACGCCGACACAATGTTAAATGCCGCGACGGCGATGATAAGCCCCAGTAACAACGACATCATCCGTTTTTCCATTTTCACCGCGGCAAACAGTTGGCCGTAACGGGCACGCCAATCTTCAACCTGCAGCTGCGGATACTGCTGGCTAAGCTCGGCACTTAACTGCGGCGCAGTAAAAGCATCGTACAGATACAAGCGGCTTTGTGCTGGCTGGCGCAGCAAGCGCTTGGCATCACTGATGTGAATTAGCGCCATCGCTTGATCCACCTCCGCCCCCAGCTCAAAGACCGCCGCAACCGTAAACAAGCGCTGCCCGGGCACTCGGCCCATGGGCGTATAACGGGCACCGCCTGCGGTCATTACTCGCACGGTATCGCCGCTCCACACATTCAGTTTGTTGGCCAAGGCACTGCCCAGTACGATGCGGTATTTGCCGGCCTGCAAATGACTTAACTGACCTTGCAGCATGGCGCTGGCCAGTGGCGATACCGTTTGTTCTAAGGCAGGATCGATCCCCAAGAGTTGCGCCCCCGCCATGCTACTGCCTTGGCTGAGCAACGCTTCACTGGTGAGCATCGGCACCTGCGCTTTGATCAACGCCGAGGGCGGTAAGGTAGGAATGGGAGTTTGGGCTACGGTTGAAAGGGTGATCTGTGGTACGGAACCAAGGATCTGCCCTTTTAAACGATCTTCTAAACCATTCATCACCGAACTAACGATGATCAATGCCGCCACCCCAATGGTGATCCCAAGCACTGAAAACAAAGTGATAAATGAAACAAAGCGCGTGTCTTTGCGAGCACGCCAATAGCGCAACCCAATATTCAAGGCGACAGGAGAAATCATAGGGTTAGGTTGGCTAAATCCATAAGTTCGCAGATAATAATGGCAAATCCATGTAACTAACAAGGACTGGCAATGTCAGCATCCGACGAATCGTTCTTTAGTGTCGCCAGTTCATTTGATGTTTTGCTGGACAAAATTTCCCCTGAACAGCTGTGGTTAGAGCCGCCACAGCTGCTTGAAGCGATGCCCACGGCCTTTAGATTGATGGCGCAAGTTACCGATTTAGAACATGAATGCTTACCATTGCTGCAAAATATGGAACAGCACGCCAAAGGCTTAGCCCAGTACTTAAAGCTGCAATCCAGCAAAATTGATCTGGTGCTGCAACAACAGCTGGCCCAAGATCCCAACGCCGAGATCAAAGCCGGTGGGCTGCGTTTTGGCGGCTCGGGGCTGAGCGTGGTGCTGCCAAACCCACTCTCACCAGGGCAAGCCTTAGCGATGAGAATATTTATTGCGGCAGAACAAGTGGCGGTTTACGCCCACGGTGAAGTGGTGGAATGCAACCACGACGAACTGGGCATGGTGGCGCAGATCCGCTTCTGCAGCATCAGCGAAGTTGCCCAAGAACAGTTGGTGCGTGCCAGTTTGCAAGTACAACAAAAACAGCTGCGAGATCGCGCCAAGCTGCGCCGTTCCGAATAACCCCTATTTGAAGCTAAAAACGGTGCACTGCCTGCCCAGTGCGCCCACGGAATCCTGTATGAGTCGATTTTCCCCACTGCAGCCGCCACAAGGTGGTGCAGGCAGCAAGATGAAATTAACCGGTTTAACTGGTTCAGCCTTAAGCCTCAGCGCCGATCAACTGATCCGCCGCCACGGCCAACTGACCTTGCTGCTAACCGAAGACACCCCCACGGCCTTGCAGCTCGAACAGGAACTGCGCTACCTCAGTAACGGCGATTATCCGGTGCAGCTGTTTCCAGACAGAGAAACCCTGCCCTACGACAGCTTTTCGCCTCATCAGGATATTATTTCGCAACGCTTAGAAGCACTGAATGCGCTGCCATCAATGCAAGCAGGGCTGGTGATCCTGCCTGTATCAACCGCGTTAACGCGGCTGTGCCCAGCGGATTTTGTGGCGGGCAACGTACTGGCGTTTAAGCAAGGGCAAACCGTCAACATTGATGCACTGCGATCGCAACTGGCGCGGGCGGGTTACCACACCGTGGAGCAGGTGTATGAACATGGCGAGTTTACCGTACGCGGCTCAATTGTTGATCTGTTCCCAATGGGCGCCGAGCAACCGCTGCGACTGGATCTGTTTGACGATGAACTGGAGTCTATCCGCCCGTTTGATATCGACAGCCAACGCTCGGAAGGCAGCATCGACGCGATCTCCTTGCTGCCCGCACGCGAGTTCCCAACCAATAAGGCGGGGATCGACACCTTCCGCACCAACTACCGCCAGCACTTTGAGCGGATCAGCAACGAACCCGAGTCCATCTATCAGCAGGTGAGCAAAGGCATTATGCCTGCGGGGATCGAAAGCTACCTGCCGCTGTTTTTTGCCCAAACCAGCACCGTTTTTGATTTCTTGCCCGAGCAAGTGCAGCTGTTAAGCGTTGGTGACATACAACACGCCAGTGAACGCTACCTTAATGACGCCAACAGCCGCTACGACAATCAGCGGATCGATCCCCTGCGGCCCCTGTTGGCGCCGCACGAGCTGTTCCTGCGTAGCGACGAACTGTTCGCGGCCATGAAGCCCCACGGCCGCATTCAGCTGCAAGCACTCAGCAGCGAGATCGCCAAAGAAAACCAAGCCCAATGCCAAGTGATCAGCGGCATCGAAGCCAACCATCAACTGAAGCAACCGCTCACCCAGTTATTGGAGCAGCGCCAGCAGTGGCAACGGCTGCTGTTTACGGTGGAATCCGAAGGCCGCCGCGAAGCCCTGTCCGAGCTGCTGCGCGCCACCGGCATCAAGCCCAAACGATTTGAGCACTGGCAGCAGTTTCTAGCCAGTAACGACAGCTGCGGCGTGATCGTCAGCCCGCTGGAAAATTCGGTTTTGCTCGCGCAGGAAAGCATCGCTGTAATCGCCGAAGCCCAGCTGTTTGGCAACCGTGTGCGGCAACGCAGCCAACGTAAATCCCGCGGCGTCAGCTCAGACACTCTGGTGAAAAACCTTGCTGAACTGAAAATCGGCCAGCCGGTCGTGCACCTCAAACACGGAGTGGGTCGCTACCTTGGGCTGGAACTGATTGACGCCGGCGGCATGACCTCTGAATTTTTGATGCTGGAGTACGCCACCGGCAGCAAACTGTATGTGCCGGTGAACGCGCTGCATCTGATCAGCCGTTACAGCGGTTCCGACGACGACAGCGCCCCCCTGAATAAACTGGGCAGCGAAGCGTGGGAGAAAAACCGCCGTAAGGCCGCAGAGAAAGTGCGTGATGTGGCGGCAGAGCTGCTGGAGATCTACGCCCAACGCGAAACCAAAAAAGGCTTCGCCTTTAAGTTGGAGCACGGCGAATACCTGCGCTTCTCTGCTGGCTTCCCCTTTGAAGAAACCGAAGACCAAGCCAACGCCATTGATGCGGTGATCAACGACATGCAGATCCCGCAAGCAATGGATCGCTTGGTTTGTGGTGATGTTGGCTTTGGTAAAACCGAAGTGGCCATGCGCGCCGCCTTTGTTGCCGTACATGCGGGCAAACAAGTGGCGGTGTTGGTGCCCACTACACTGCTTGCCCAGCAACACTACGACAACTTCCGCGATCGCTTTGCCGATTGGCCAGTACAGATAGAGGTGATGTCACGCTTTAAAACCGCCAGCGAGCAAAAAAAAGCGATGGCGCAACTGGCCGAAGGTAAAATCGACATCATCATCGGCACCCACAAGTTGCTGCAAAGCGACATCAAATTCCCTGATTTGGGGCTGTTGATTGTCGATGAAGAACACCGTTTTGGTGTGCGCCAAAAGGATCAGATCAAAGCGCTGCGGGCCGAGGTGGACATTCTTACCCTAACCGCCACACCAATCCCCCGTACCCTCAACATGGCAATGTCGGGCATGCGCGATCTGTCGATCATCGCGACCCCACCCAAACGGCGTTTATCGGTAAAAACCTTTGTGCGCCCCAAAGAAGGGGCGTTGATACGCGAAGCCCTATTACGAGAAATTCTGCGCGGTGGTCAGGTGTATTACCTGCACAACAGCGTTGAAACCATTGAAGATTGCGCCAAAGAGCTGGCCGACCTGGTGCCAGAAGCCCGCATCGGCGTTGCCCACGGCCAGATGCGAGAGCGACAGCTAGAGCAGGTGATGAGCGAATTCCATCATGGCCGCTTTAACCTATTGGTGTGTACCACCATCATTGAAACGGGCATCGATATCCCCAGCGCCAACACCATCTTAATTGAACGCGCCGACAAATTTGGCTTGGCGCAGTTGCACCAGTTGCGTGGCCGAGTGGGCCGTTCGCACCATCAGGCGTACGCCTATCTTCTTACCCCGTCAAAACGGTTAAGCAAAGACGCCCAAAAACGGTTAGAGGCGATTGAGCAACTGGAAGATCTGGGCGCAGGCTTTATGCTGGCCACCCAAGATTTGGAGATCCGCGGCGCCGGTGAACTGTTGGGGGATGAACAAAGCGGCCACATCGCCAAAGTTGGCTTTAGCATGTACATGGATATGCTTGAGCAAACCGTAGAAGCACTGAAAGCGGGACAGCAGCCGTCGCTGGATGCCCTCTTGGCGGAACAAACCGAGTTGGAGCTGCGCTTACCGGCACTGTTGCCAGACGACTACATCCCCCACGTGAATACCCGCCTAGCCATCTACAAACAGATCGCCTCTTGTAACACCGAGAACGAGCTGATTATGGCCAAGGTGGAACTGGTTGATCGCTTCGGCCGCCTACCAAGCGCCACCGAGAACCTGATCAACACCGCCAAACTGAAACTGCGCGCCAGCACCTTAGGGATCCGCCGCATCGAAGCCAATGCCAAATCCGGCAGCTTCGATTTCAACGAACAAACGCCGGTAGAGGCGATGACGCTGATTAAAATGCTGCAGAGCAACCCATCTACCCTTAAAATGGATGGCCCAACTAAGTTGCGCTTTATCCAAGAAATGGAAACCGCAGAGCAACGCTTCGATGCCATTGAACACTGGCTTAACCAAGTTTCGGCGGACATACCTCAATGAGAACCCTGATAAGCAACACCCTTGCAGCCGCCGCGCTGTTCGCAAGCGCCAACGCGTACGCCGAGCCACCAACTTGGTTTGAAGTTGAGCTATTGGTGTTTACCCAAGCTGATAACAGCAGCGAACACTGGCCACCAGAGCAGCAGCCTTTTGCCACCACGGGCAGCTTGGATCTCTTTAAGCCGGTGTGGAATCCTGATTTAAGCCCATTAGAGCTCGCCCTGAATGGCTGCGACAGCCAGCAGTGGAGTTTAGATCCTCTGGGTTGCCAACAGCGTGAACAACAAAGCCAGTCCAACCAAGCCCCTTCTAAGCTGCCAAGCCTAGCCGCGGCGACTCAATTGGCGGATCCACTTGATGGCAAACCTTATCTGCTCACCAAAGAGTTGCTGCAATTTGGCGAGCAAGCCAGCACCTTACGCCGCAAAGGCAGCACCATTTTGGTGCACAGCGGCTGGCAGATGCCGGTGTATGGTAAGCGCCAAGCGCAAGCGCTGCGGGTGTACGGCGGCAACAATTTCCAATCGGAATATCAGCGCAACGGCAATGTGATCAGCAACGATAACGACATCATGTCGAGCTTCAGTTGGCTCGATACGTTAACCCAACCAGAGCAAACCCAACCGGTTTGGCAACTGGATGGGCAGCTCACCATCTATCTGAATCACTATCTGTTTATTGAATCGCGCTTGGGGCTGCGCGAGCCAAGCCAAAGGAAGGTGATGGTGGAACGGCCGTCGCCAGACAGCCATGAAGGCGGGGGTGCCATTGAAGTGTTTGCGATTGATCAACAGCCAACCTTGACGGAGCCCAGCGCAACCGAACCCTTTTTAGCGACGATTGCCCTAGATCAGAATCGCCGAGTTCGCAGTCGCGAAATTCACTATTTCGACAACCCGAAACTCGGCATGGTTATCCAGATCCGGCGCATGGAGCAACCCCAACCCCTCGCCGTGGATGACACCGACAGCATCGACGTCGACGCGAAAGAAAACGTCAATGCCGCGACTTTAACTGAAGCTGCGGCAGGCGCTACTGGCCTTCACTGATCTCGAAATCCAGATACAGATCGCTGCCGTCATAGTCGCTCACCAGCACATCATTGACGGTAGCGGACTCTGGGCCGGAGTTGGCCCAATCAATCAAAGCCTCCACCGCCTGATCGCCCCCCTGCGCTAAGATCTCAACCGAACCATCGCTGAGGTTTCGCACGTAGCCAGTAACCCCGAGCGACTGCGCCTGCTGTTGTGTGCTGGCACGAAACCAAACCCCTTGCACCTTGCCCGAAACTCGAGCGATAAGCTGTTTCATCACAATCCCCTTGGTGGCAATTCAGGCAGCGGTTAACAAGTAACCATCATTATGGTTTTATCCGACTTGCTAAGCGTAGTAAAGCGCTAAACCACGCCCAATAAAAAAGGCAGCCCATCGGCTGCCTTAAATACGGTGACAAAACGCTTACTGTTGCTGTGCAACCCAGCGATCAATCTTCTTTTCTAGCAACGCCATTGGCAGCGAGCCTGACGACAGCACCTGATTGTGGAAGTCGCGCAGATCGAATTTATCGCCTAGCGTCTGTTCTGCTTCAGCGCGCAAACGCAAAATGGTTAATTGGCCCACTTTATAAGACAGTGCCTGCCCTGGGATCGCCATGTAGCGCTCCACTTCAGCAGTAACATCACTCGGCGCCATCGGGCTGTTATCCAACATGTACTGGATCGCTTGCTCTCGGCTCCAGCCTTTCGCGTGCAGCCCAGTATCTACCACCAAGCGCATTGCTCGCAGCATCTCATCAGATAACTTACCGAAGTACTGGTAGGGATCAGTAAACAAGCCCATCTCAATGCCTAGGTATTCCGCATACAACGCCCAGCCCTCTTCAAAGGCGGTATAGCCACCAAAACGCTGAAATTCTGGCACCCCTTGCAGCTCTTGCTTAATGGCGATTTGGAAGTGGTGCCCCGGCGACGCTTCATGCAGCGATAACGTTGTCATGCCCCATTTCGGCTGAGCCTTCAAGTTATAGGTGTTGACGTAAAATACCCCTGGGCGGCTGCCATCTGGCGCCGGCGATTCGTAGCTGGCGCCGGCAGCCGATTTCTCTCGAAACGGTTCCACCGGCTTAACCACGTAATCCGCTTTCGGTTGAATATCAAAGTATTGCGGCAACACTTTATTGATCTTCAACTTAATCTCGCCATAGCCCGCCACCAGCTGCTCTTTTTCGGTGAAAAAGAACTTAGGCTCACTGCTAAGGTGCGCAAAGAAGGCGCTGAGATCGCCCTCAAAGCCCACTTGGGTACGCACTTTGTCCATCTCGGCCAAAATGCGGGCGACTTCATCTAAGCCAAGCTGATGAATTTGCGCTACCGGCATGGTGGTGGTGGTGTGCATGTTGGCTAAGTGCTGATACCACGGGGCACCGCCTGGTAACTGCCCCCATCCATCGGAATCACGGCTGTTCGCCAAATACTCATCATTAAAGTAATCACGCAACTGGGTAATCGCCGGCATCAACTTGGTCACCAAGGCATCTTGGTAACGCGAACGTAATTGGCGGGCGTCTTCTGCTGAAATCGATTCTGGCATCGAAGCCAACGGCCCATAAAACGGGCTATCGTTGATATCGGCATCAACCAAGGCGCTCAGTTGCGGAATGATTTTTTCGACCAACACTTTAGGCAGCACAACCCCTTGGCTTGCCCCTTGGTCCATCCGCTCTTGGGCGGTTTGGCTCCAAGCGATAAAATCATCCATTCGAGCAATAAAGTTGTCGTAGTCTTGCACCGTATTAAATGGCTGGGCGCTTTGCCCACTGCCCAACTGCACAAACGAGATCACTCGGCTGTAAAATTGATTCATCGGTAACAGCTCTTCGGCAAAGGCGTCCCCCGCCACCGCCACGCTCAGTTCATACTCTAAAATGTCACGGCTCAGTTGCTGCTGTGCGGTTAATGCATCAGCATCAATTGCTTGCACCTGCGCTAAAAACTGTTGATGTAACTTATTGCGCTTGGCTAAGTATTCATCGCTGACCGAGTTAGCAAGGCGATCGTTAAACTCTGGCCGCCCAACATAGGTGCCCATGATTGGATCCAGATCCAAACCGGCATCGAAATATTGCTGAGTAAACTGATTAAAGTTAAAAGCCGGTGCTTCAACCGGTGCTGCCACTGCCACAGGATCCGTTGCGGGTGCTTGGCAACCCGTCAACATTGCGGCAGTAACCGCAGCGATTAGAGATAATTTCAATTTCATCTTGTGCTCCATGCGTCATACCTCTGGGCTGTCCTGCTGATGCGGGAACGCCCAATCTCACTTTGCTGCCCTCCAAAATCGAAGTGGGAAAAACAAAGTGGGTACCAATAAAAAGCCCCGCAATGCGGGGCTTTTCCTTTCGCTGCGAACGTTACTTCACAGACACTTTTTTGCGCTTGGCGGTGTCTTCAATGTAAGACAACCAGCTCTTAGCATTTTTCGCAGTCTTCTTATCTTTGGTGGCAGCCTTACACGCTTTGTATGCAGCTTTAAATTCACCTAAGTAGAAGTGCGCTTGAGCCAGCAGCATCTGTGCCTCGCCAATGCTCTTCAGGCCAGTGCCGTCCATCGCATTACGCACTGCAGCCTTCGCTTCTTTGTAGCGCTCTTTTTCCATCAGCAAACCAGCTTGACGCATAAAATGCTTGGCGTTGTTGGACATTTTGCCCGCCTCGCCATAGAACACCACTGCCTTATCAATCTGCTTCGCCTGATGGTAAGTGTTCGCTAACATCGACACGCTGGTCTCATCACGCTCCACCAGACCATCTTTCAGGTATTTCTCCTGAAGTTTGGCGGATTTCAGCGGCACGTTATTCTGGGCGTACAGCTGAGCCAGCATTTTAAACTCGCTCGCCTTTTCCAGGTAACCATTACGATACGCAACATCCATGGTGTAAAGCGACTTTTTGAAATCTTCGCTTAACATGTACATCTGCGCTAACTGAACCCAAGCTCGGCCTTCATGCGGGAACAAACGTACAATTTCTTCGGCAATTTTTGCTGCGTTTTTGTACTGCTTGGTCTCGTAGTAAGCGCCCATCTTCAAGCTGTAAGCCGCCTTTTTAGGCTTTTTTTGCAAGGCGATGGACTTATCAGCAAAACTAATTGCTGGCTTGTACTCTTTCTTTTCGTAATGTGCGCTCGCCATACGCAGGTAGACGTTAACGTCTTCCTTACAGGTAAACGACATCCAGTCTTGGTAGTACTTCAGGGCATCATCGAACTTACGCTCAGAGATGCTCAGATCCGCCAGCAACTTAATTGCATTGCCGTGGTCGCTACCACCTAACTGGTTAATGTCTACCGCCACCTTAAGGTGTTTCATTGCGGTATTCACTTTGCCATCTTTCCCAGCGTACAGGCTGCCGATCATGCGGGAAACGTACGCTTTATCGAAATCGCTGCTGGTTTTAATTTCCAACAAGATCCCAAGCGCTTCATCCACCTGTTCGCCACTGTACAATTCGTATGCTTTTTGAACCTTCTTACCAACTCGCTCAGATACCGCACGACTCTTACGATCATCGATTGGACACTTAGCCGCTAATGCTGGTGTGGCAACCACACCAGCGGCGATAGCGAGTAGCAGTGCAGGGATCAATTTGGTCTTTTTCGACATAGTATCCTCCTGCCTTAGCCGTTGGCTTTATCCAAGGCGAAATCCAAACGAACTTGCTGACCCGTTTGTTTCACCGGCTTACCATCAACAATTTTCGGTTTGTACTTCCACTTGCGAAGTGCACGACGCGCTTCTTGATCAAACAAGCGACGAGGCTCAGCTTGGACAACTTTAACGTCTTCCACGCCGCCTAACTCGTTAATGGTGAAGCTCAACACTACGTAACCTTCTTTACCGTCGCGGGCTGCTTTCACAGGGTAGCGAGGTTCGATTCGTACGATAGGTGTGGCATCGCCATCACGGGCCATCGCGTTACTTGGATCACCAAGACCGGTATCGATCCCACCTAAGTCAGGGCCAGAGATATTAACCGAAATAGAATCACTTACATCGGCAGTATCAGGCTCCATCTCAACCGGTTTTGGCGGCTGTTGCGGTGGCTTTGGTGGCTTCGGCTTTGGACGGTCACGATTCTGCGCTTGCGCGTCTTGCCGCTCCATCACAATCTCGATCGGTGGCGTATCAAAGTTATTGTCGTGGCGCTTAGCACCACCACTTACCAGAAACGCCATGAAAGAGAACAAAGCGAAGGTCACCGCAGCACCAACGAGTAGGGCTAACAGTGATCTCAACATATTAATCTGCCTCCGCCGAGACCGAAATCTGGTCGATGCCGGCAGCTTTAACCTGATCCATCACTTTAACAACGACACCATGTTTGGCTTCTTTGTCTGCTTGGATCATAACCTGTGCTTCTGGCGACTCAGCCAACATCCGTTCAACGTTAGCGCGAACACGCTGTACGTCAACTTCACGCTTTTCCATGTAAACGATGCCGTTTTCATTGATAGCAATGAAGATGTTAGCCGATGGCTTTTTCGAAGCCTGTTGTGCTTTAGGACGGTTAACTTCAATACCAGACTCTTTAACGAACGAGGTAGTTACGATAAAGAAGATCAGCATGATGAAAACGATGTCCAGCATCGGAGTCATGTCGACTTCGGCTTCGTCCACTACTGTGGAATGCTTCTTACGTGCCATAAAAAACTCTCTTTAATGATGCGGCAAGTTATCAATTAACTGCTCGGTGGACATTTTCATACGCGCTTTCAAACGGGTACTGAAGAAAACACCAGACAGAGCGGCAACCATGCCCGACATAGTCGGGATAGTGGCCATCGAAATACCACCAGCCATCAGACGTGGGTTACCAGTACCTTGTACCGCCATCACTTCAAACACTGCAATCATGCCGGTAACCGTACCGAGCAGACCCAACATTGGACAGATAGCCACCAAGGTATTAATCAAACCCATACGTGCATTTAATTGTTCTTGTGCCTGGGAGATCCACGCTTCACGGATGCGATGGGCATACCAAGAAGTGCTGTCTGCGCGTGCGTCCCATTTAGCGATGATTTCTTTGCGTACGCCTGGAAAGACGAAACTAACGTAGAAATAACGCTCTAACATCAACACCCACATCAGGAACAGCGCTCCTGCAACCAACCAGAGTACATCGCCTCCCGTGGCCATGAAGTCCCTGACAGACTCCCAGAGTTCTACCAGGTAAAGCATAATTATTTGCCTCGCTGTTCAGCGTGAGCAGCAATGATGCCAGTGCTTTGCTTATCCAGTACGTCGGAAACGGCTTTAGCACGACCCGCTACAAACGCGTGCATCAACAACAGTGGCAGGGCAGCAACCAGACCCAATACGGTGGTTACCAATGCCATTGAGATGCCGCCGGCCATAATCTTAGGATCACCAGTACCAAACAGGGTGATGTCCTGGAAGGTTGCGATCATACCGGTTACGGTACCCAACAGACCCAGCATTGGTGCAATCGCGGCCAGAACCTTAATGATGTTTACGCCAGATTCGATCTTTGGAGTCTCTTGCAGGATGGCTTCATCCAGTTTCAGCTCCAAGGTCTCAACGTCAACGTCGCCGGATTCTTTGTACACTTTAATAATGCGACCCAAGGCGTTGTTACGAGGATCTTCCAGGTTCTTCATCTGAGAGCGGATCTTGGCGGACTCGATAGTCAGCGAGTAGATCTTCCACAGAGAAATCAACAGACCAAATGCCAGCAGGCCAGCGATGATCTTACCTACGATGCCACCCGCTTCAAACTGCTCTTGCAGGGTCGCTTTTTGGGTGTAAACCTGCAGCAAACCACCGCGTGACGGATCGATAAACACTTCGGTAACTGCACCAGCAGCCGCGCTTTGGAACGCACCTACGGTAGCGACCTTGTACCCTTCTGGCTGCTTAGGCAGCTGCAAAATGGTGCCAGTGTTTGGGTTAAAGTTCAGGTATTCGCCATTGGCCATCAAAGTGAAAGAACCAACACGGGTTACTTCCATCGCTTCAACGCTGCCAGATGAGTTGGTTACATCCGCAGTAAACTTAACCACCTTGCCGGACTGAGTCATTTCAGTCTGTAGGGAGTACCACAGCTCTTCCAGCTCTTTAATGGTTGGCAGTTCTTTGGCCATGCCCAGTTTCATCATGACATCGTCACGACCAGGGTACTGTGCACTTACCAAAGAGCTGGCCAACTGACCAGACATGTCACCGGAAACCTGACGAACAACACCAAACATTTCGCCCAAATCACCGGTCGCAGTAGCCAAATCGCGGCTTAAGCGGTCAATGCTTTGGTCGTTGTCAGTGAAAGACTTCTGCAAGTCTTTACCGCGTTGTTTTTCAGCAGCCAATGATGACTTAGCACGCTTCAGTAGGGCTTGCTTATCAGCACGCTCAGAAACGAACTCCGCTTCACGCTTCTTGTTCAAGCGAGCTTCGGACTGACGGTCGGTTTTGATTTGGTTCAGCAATTGATCCAGTGTTTGCGCTGCGCTTACTGGAGCTGAATCTGCTGCCAAAGTGGTAGCAGAGAAAGTCATTGCGGCTGCAACTACGGCAGTAGTGATGAGCTTTTTCATTATTCTGCACTCTCCGCGGTTTTAACTGGAACTCGGAACAGATCAGGTGCTGCCTGACGACGCGCCATCTTGATCGCGCTGGATGCATTACGCATTGAGTCTTCTGGCATCGCATTCCAAGTACGGTCTTCGTTATCCCATACCCAAGCTTGCTTCTGATCTACGGATTGCGCTAAGAACACCACGCGACCTAAGTGGAAGAAATCAACCACTTTCTCTTTGCCATCAATGGCCAGAGTGCCTTCGTACGCGTTCATCTTGTTACCGTATTCGTTCTCGATCTGGTAAGCATCCAGAACCAAGCGGTATTTTTCAGAGGTCGACACGTCGGAATCGCCCATGACTTCTTTCAGGCGTTCAACGCGAGCGGTACGCTCTTCAATCTCAAATGGAACATCCAGAGCAACAAATTGCTCTAGCGAGTTGATCATGCTGGTCATCAGCGGCACAACACCTTGCTTGGTGCGTTCGATGCCATTGATCTGATCTTGCAAAGACGCAATGCGCGCTTGTTGATCAGCCACCAGAGTCGCAACGTAATCGTTATAGTGTTTGAGGGTTTCAGTTTCATCCACAACCAGACGGTACTCAAACAGCATGTCTTGAGCTTGATCGTACAGCTTGTTGACTTTCTGTTGAGACTTCGCAGAGTCCTGTTGGATCTGCTTATCGGCGTTTTGGATATCGGTCAGCTTGTCTGCTGCTACAGACATACCGCTTACAGAAAGTGCAATCGCACCAAATACTGCAGAGGCAAGTTTGGTTCTTTTCATCACGGACATAGTTCCCAACCAGTCTTGTTGTGAGCCTAAGCCTCAATCACTACTACTGCGCTATACTCAGTTTCGCGTCGTGGCTAGTCCCGTTTTTTGTTTTTCTGCGCTGTCTCACGTTTCTACGAAAGTACAGGCTTCCGCATCATTCCATAGCGTAACGAGTTGTGTCAAGGATGTTACCTTTGCAACAGCTACTCAAACTTCATTCAAACATCCACAACAACCAAATGGCGTAAAATTAATTTCATTAGATGTTAACCATTTAGAAAAAATAACCCTTCATCTTTCGCGATAAATTAATTATTAAGTTCATTTTACGATCGAGTTAACAACACAAAAAAGTGCATAAAAAATCACCGATGGGCGCATTTGCAGCAGCGAAGTAACGTTCCATTCACATCCGGTACGATTTTATTTTTCGACACCGACATTGCTCAAAATACATTCGAATTATGAAAAAGCCCCCTACTGCTGCAACAAAAAAAGCCCCGAACCAATTTGGCTAAGGACTTCATTTCAGTAGTGGAAGCATTAACTGCAATTTAAATAGCGAAAAACTAACCGCCAATATCGGCCCCAATATTACTTTTTCTAGAATTCATCATCTCTTTTGCACGCTGGGCACTTTCCTCACGCTGGGCGCGTGTCGTGCAGCGACGCTTCGACATGATAGAACCGGTTACCCTTTCCTTTTTACATTTGTATCCGGCTTTATTTTCGACGATCTCTTGCTCTGTTAACTCGGCATCTTCTGCAATATCACTGCTGCTGGCCGCACAACCTGTTAACAACAAACCAAATAGAATGACTGATAATTTCTTCACAATGTTCCCTCGGATAACAAAGGCCAGTCCGAAGACTGGCCTTACTAGCAGACAAAAGCTTAGAACTTCAAGCTCGCGCCGGCGAAGATGTAACGACCCAGAGCATCGTATGTGCCAGGGAAGGTGTTACCGTTACCGATACCAGAAGGAGCGTTACCAATGATTGGCGGCTCTTCATCCAGAAGGTTGTTGATACCTAAGTTCAGAGTCAGGTTATCAGTTGCTTGCCAAGTGGTTTGCAGATCCAAATAAGTTTGCGAATCAATACTAGTAGGGCCGTCGCCTAACTCATCAACTTCACCAACAAAGCGGATTGCTGCAGTAGCATTGACATCCCATGGCGTTACCCAAGTACCGCGCAAGTTAGTGCGCCACTCTGGCGTCGGAGAACCACAAGTTGTGCGGTCCCAGAAGCCTACACACTGATCAGGAGTTGCCTCTGGCGTGTTTTGGATTTCATAAGAATCCAACCAGGTACCTACCAAGTTCAACTTGATATCGCCCATCTCGCCCACAGTAAAGTTGTAGTTCACATCGTAATCAACACCGGTAGTCGATAAGCGACCAATGTTAATGTCGGTAGACAGGATGTTATCTTGGCCAACCCAAAGCGTACCAGTAGTGGCACCACGGTTAACAAGGTCACAGAATTGCTGGTTATTTTCCAAAGCACACTGATCAAGGATGTAACGCTCAGATACGTTACTGATCGCCTTATCTACTTCAATATCGAAGTAATCTAAGGTGATAGCCAGACCTTCAATATATTCAGGGCTGTAAGAGATACCGAAAGAAACGGTATCAGACTCTTCAGGATCCAGATCTGGGTTACCACCAGTAATTGAGTTGTACTGGCCCGCTGGAGAATCCGCAATGCTACCGTATTGCGCCGCAGTTACACCGGTACGAGCACACTGCTCGAAGGTGTACTCAGGGGTCGGACCAGAACATGGATCAGAATCCATGTTGAACAGCCCCAAGGTTTGTGGGCGGAACAGGTCACGAATGTTACCGGCACGAACCGCACGCTGGAAGCTACCACGTACCAACAAGTCTTGAATTGGACGCCAGTCCATTGCGTACTTGTAGGTGTTGGTTTCTTTGTCGGTTGAGTAATCAGAGTAACGGTAAGCTAACTCTAAAGTCAGGCTGTCGGCCATAGCCATATCCTGCACTAGCGGGATAGACACTTCACCGAAGATCTCTTTAACGTTAAAGCTACCTTCTACCCCAGCAGTTGGGCCACCTTGACCAGCACCATCACCAGAAGTGAATCCTGAATCAGGTTCTAACAACAAGCTTTCGTTACGGTATTCCAGACCAACGGCCAAGCCAACACCATCAGATGCCGTTGGCAGAACAACACCGGCGCTAGTCAAATCACCGGTTACGATACCAGCAACTTGGATAGATTCCGTTTCACCACGTGAGTACAGAGGCTTAACTAAGTAATCAATCGCTTCTTGGGTAACACCGCCTTCTTGGAAGATATTCCAAGGCACACAGTTTGGATCGCTCCCATCAACCACGGATTGACACACAGCGTTGCCATCGGCATCAGCAACAACATTCAATGCGCGGCCAATGTTGGTGATGGATAATTCGTTGCGGTAAGTTTCAACGTAGGAAACGGTGCCGTAGTTGAAGAATGCATCGTAAGACCAATCGTCGTTGATCAAACCACGGGCACCAAAGACACCGCGCCATGAAGTGTGACGTAAGTCATCTTGACGAGGGCCACCCTCAACATTACGACGACCAATAAAAGCGTTCTGGCTATCATCAACAGTCAACCCATCATCGAAACAGATAGCTTGTCGCTGCTGATCTGACATCAATGGGTTATCACAGTTCAAAGAGTCCGTTACAAAGAACGCACCAGAAGGAGCGATCTGGGCAACAGAGCGATCATCCATGAACATAACTTCAGAATACAGTTCAACGTATTCGTTAAGTTCGTACTTACCAATTGCACCCAAAGTCATGCGCTCATCTGGACGCTGGAAGTAGTTCAGTGGGCCATAGTTGTACTGGGTGCCGTTACGGTCAACGAACTCGTCGCCAGCAACCATGAAATCAAAGCTATTACCATTAACGGCTGCACCGAAATCAGTAAATCGGCCTTCTGGAATCGTGGATGAACCACCACAAACCACACCGCCATCAGCTGAAGGGAACAAAGCACAGGCACTGTAATCGCGGTTAGACTGAGACACCGCATCAATGTCACGGTAGCTACCGTACATCGCTACGTTACCACGACCATCCGCAGTATTTGCACCCAGCATAAAGGTAAAATCGTTGGTGTAACCGTCGGTTACGTTGCCACTTGGTTTGGCAAAGCCGTTATCGTCAAGTAAGCCTTGGATGGTGCCATTATCGTTATCGTGCTGATAAAAGCTGTACTGATAATCGAACTGGAAACCTTCGAAGTCATCTTTAAGAATAAAGTTAACAACACCGGCAACAGCGTCAGAACCGTAGGTTGCCGAGGCACCACCGGTTAACACTTCGATTCGTTCCACAAATGCAGCAGGGATTTGGTTAACATCAGCGCCAATACCACCAGCAGCAGGCGAACCTGAAGGCAGACGACGACCGTTTACCAGCACCAAGGTACGAGTTGAACCTAAGCCACGTAAATCAACAGTTGCAGTACCAGTCGCGCCATTTGCTAAGCCAGAAGTCTGACCGGCAAAAATTTGCGGCATATCATTCAAGAAATCTTCAATTCGGGTAATACCCGTTGCTTTAATTTCTTCGGCAGTAATTACGGCTACAGGACTAGAGCCTTCCATGTCTACGCGTTTAATACGCGAGCCGGTTACTTCGATACGTTCTACTTCATCCCCTTCGGCTGCAAAAGCAACGGGGGCAGTGGTCATAGCGGCCGTTGTGGCGCCGGCAATCAGCGCAAAACGCACAGCCTTAGACACTGTATTGGTGTTAAGCATGTTTATCTCCCTGGACACATTTATTTGTGTTTTATTTCCTTGCCCCAGTGACCACTTCACACTGAGGTAGTGTTGGGTTGAACCCAATCTGTCACGTCCAGATGTAATCAGATCGACAACCCACAATCAACCCTTTCGCAACAATTGATTTACAATTGAGGCGCAACTTAGCTACACAAGGAAAGATCCAGCGATCAGCAGGGGGGAATAAAAAAAGCCCAACATCAGGCAATGTGGGCTTTTGGAAGGGAAGTGTTGAGAGGATTATTCAGAAAATAAAGCGAACGCCAGTGCCATATACGTTTTGCTCGTCTTCCTTATTAACGCCAATCTCGCTGTTGTCGATTTTAACCTCTGCAAAGAACAAAGTGCCTTCACCCCAGAAATAATGAATTCCGGTAACATAAAGTTCACGTTTGAATTTGCCGTTCGCTTGCTCGTAACTGCGATCATCAGATTGCAGCGAGTTAATCCCAGCCACCAGCGATAACCCATGCTGATTGGTCCACGCCAGCATCATTTCGCTGCCATGACCATCAAAGCCGCGGTTATTGCTGTCCAGCTCGTGGCCTTCAGAGCGCGCATGAGAGATCACCCCAAACCAACCTGGCTGATAAAGCTTGCCGTACATCAATGTGCCAACCATTGCCGCATCTTCGTCGTCTATGCCCATCTGATTTGGGTCTAAATCGCCGCGATTGACTGCCAGCCCCGCATACCAAAGCCCTGATTGATAGCTAATTTTAGCGCCCCAGCTGTCATCGTATTGCACCTGCAAATCTTGCAGCTCAATGAAGTCTGTACACTCTGGCGGCGGCATGGCCACCTCGCACTCTTCTGGTAAAAAGGCGCCCACGCTGTCTTCGGTGCGGGCTTGATATTGCAGCCCTATTTTTAGGTTGCCCCACTGCTGGCGATATTGCAGCGCTGAATCTGCCCGGCCAGTGCCGGATAAACCGCCATCGGTGTTGAAGTTATAGATCCCCAACGCCAAGCCACCGGTAACAAAAAAGTTATCGGTAAAGCCGGCCACGTCGGAGTAAACCGACCACTGTTTGCCCGCCGAGAAACGGCCGTATTGAGGGTGAGTAAAGGCAACGTAACCAAGGCGGTTAAAGAGAAACTGGCCTTCGCGCCCCGCTTGCAGCGAATCGCCATTCAGGCTGATGCTGTCGCCCCGATCCACCAGATTGAAGCCCCATTCCAGTTTCGATTCGGCGTGCCAGTTGCCGGTTAACTTACGCTGAAACTGCAGATTAAGGCGGGAGGAACTGTCCACCAGTTGATTGTCGCTGTCGCTATTCACCAGTGCCAATCCGGCCCAGCCACCAATGGCCAACGAATTGGTGCCGTCATCGTAAATCGACGCCGCCGACAGCGGCAGGCTAGAACACAAGACTATGGCTGCAAACACACGCATCAGATCGCTCCTTGGTAGGTAAATACCTTCGAAGCGTAGTTAACAGAATGCCGTTATTCCCTGTTTTATAGACAAAAAAAACCACCGCCCTTAGGCAGTGGTTTTAGGTGTTGCGTTTAAACTTCGATTAGAAGTATACGCGAGCACCGATAACAGCAGTGCTGTTGTCTTCGCTGTACTTGTCTTCCAGATCCGCTTCGTAACCACCGTAAACGGTCAGGTTTTTCGCTACTGGGTAAGCTGCGATGAAAGCAGCAGTTTCCAGATCAACTTCAGAAGAGTTGTCGTCTTCTACGGTTTCGTAGTTCACAGACAGGTTCAGACCGTTGCTGTAAGCGTAAGAAACAACTGCGTCGTAAGCTACAGCGTCAGCGTAGCCGCCGAATACGTTTTCAGAGGTAGAGTAGTTACCTGCTACGTACAAGCCTTTGCCCCAAGAACCGTACTTCAGGGAGATTGCATCAACGTCATGGTCAACGCCGTCTACTTCACCAGTAGATTGTGCGTAACCAACGGTAGCACCCATCAGCTCGTAAGAGATAGCAAATGCAGTACGTGCATCGTACATGCCTGCTGCTTCTTCGTTATCGCCCTGCCATTGCAGGCCAATGTTCAGCTTACCAGCGTTACCTAGGTCAACGCCTTTACGGTAAGTGATAGCGCGCTCTGCACGGGCAATACCCAGAGCGGTGTGGTCGGTGTACAAGTAATCGTTACCGAACTGGATAGGCATATCTGCTACGCCAGCCACGTCGATGAATACGCCCCACTGTTGACCAGCGCGAACCAGACCGTACTTTTCAGATTTCAGGCCGATGTAACCCAGACGTTCACCAAACAGGTCACCTTCCTGCTCAACGAAATCCATGCTCCATTCCATTTTGGCTTCAACAGACAGATCGTCGTTGATGGCACGGTTGAATGCGAAGTTAATACGACCGGAGTTGTCGGTTACTTTGGTGTCGCCGTTTTTAACGTCGCGCAGTTCTACCGTAGCGTGGCCGCCCAGAGAAACGCTGTTCGCGCCGTCATTGTACAGTTCAACAGCAGAAGCAGAGGTTGCCATCATCAGAGCCGGAATAGCGGCTGCAAGCAGAGTTTTTTTCATTGGAATTGCCTAACCAAATCGAGCATAAAAATTCTTTACTGTTCCCTATCGATTCCATGGGAACTTTTGAGTACGTCCGTGGACTGATTTGGACAGTAACAAAGGCGAGGCAGTGGCAAAGCGAGGAAGTTCACACTTTTTTGTATCGAGACAACACTTTCGTCATTAAAGAACAGTGAGGCAACAGCAAAAACAACCAAATTTAACAGCAAAATTACAATCAATCACTTTTGGATACACTCGTGCAAGCTGCGGGACATCAAGCATTACAAAATTAATGGCGACAACCTGAACAATCGCCGAGTTGCGCTTAATTTTTGAGCAAAAGAGAAAAGAGAATACACAAGTGTAATTAAACGAACTGTTCTTTCTGGTGCACATTAACGCAAAATCACGCCAGCCAAGACGTAAAAGCGCAAGAATTCACACCCGTGATCCCGACACTAAAAGCCCAACCCCAATTGATTTGAGAGCAGCTGATCGAAGCTGTCATTGCTCAGCGCCAGAATAGGTTCCACGATCGGTCGGATCTGCTTATCGATGTAATGCTGATGATCCAAGGGCAGCGCTTGCTGTTCGTAGGCCACGGCACCGTGGGCGGTGATCCCATAACGAATGGTGCTGCCTTTGCGGTACTTTTGCTGGCCACAGGCGAGATTGGCTTGGGTGGCCGCATGCACATGGGGGGCATTGGCTTGATAATCGGCCAACGGCCGCCGCAGCCGTTTCTTATAAATCAGCTTGCTGTCGTGCTGGCCATCTTGCACTTGGCTGACTAAGGCTTTAATTAGGGGCTTGATCGGCTGATTGGCAAACCAGGCTCGATACAGCTGTTGTTGAAATTCCCGCGCCAGTGGCGTCCAGTCGCTGCGAACGGTTTCCATCCCTTTAAAGACCAGCTCGGTCTTGTTGTTCTGCTCAATTACGCCCACATAACGTTTTTTGCTGCCCTTTTCTGAACCGCGGATCGTCGGCATAAAGAAGTGGCGATAATGGCTTTCGTATTCCAATTCAAGGGCACTCTCTAGCCCAAGCTGCTGCAGCTGTTGGCGCCAATTGTCGTTTACCATCTTCACCAGCTGCGGGCCAATGGCCTGCGCCTGCTGCGGCGTAAGCTGATCGCCCACGTGAACAAAGGTGGAATCGGTGTCGCCGTAGATCACCCGATAGCCCTTGGCTTCTATCCACGCTCGGGTTTGTTTCATGATTTGGTGGCCCCGCAACGTAATCGAACTGGCCAGATGGGGATGGTGAAAACGGCAGCCCCCTGCCCCCAACACGCCATAGAATGAGTTCATCAAAATTTTAATCGCCTGCGACAGCGGCTGATCCTTGGCTTGCTTGGCCAGTTCTCGCTGCTGCGCCAGCTCGGCCACAATTTCGGGCAACCGGTGTTGTTGGCGATGAAAGTAAGCGCCGCGAAAGCCTTCAACTCGATCTTGGGGCGGAGCGACTGCGCCGCTCACCATTCCCATCGGATCAATCAAAAAAGAGCGAATAATTGAGGGATAAAGGCTTTTAAAGTCGAGCACCAAGACGTTTTGAAAACGGCCGGGCACCGAATCCATCACGTAGCCACCGGGGCTGGGCTCGATATCGGTATCCAACAGATCGGGGGCAACAAAACCGGCACGGTGCAGCAGCGGCAGATAGCGAAAGGTAAAGGCCGCCACCGAGCCGCCAAGGCGATCCAGCTCAATACCGGTGATTTGCCCCCGCGCCAACACAAATTCCAACAATTTGGTTTTGGCGAAGATCCGCCACACCAACTCGCAATCTTTCAGGTTGTAATGCGCCAGCGCCGGTTTGTTGTGGTGAAAGTTGTGTTCAATTTCGTCCATGCGATTGGCGCTGTCGTCGCAGACTTTGCCTTCACCCAGCAGCTCAAACGCGACATTATCTAACGCAAAACTGTCGAAGTGGTAAAAGGCCGCCCGCAACCACTCGATCCCATCCAGCACCAAACGGCCACTGATGTTGCATTCTCGCCCTGGCCCTGCCCGCTCTTGCCAGCGCGGTTCACTGCCATCGCGGCCAAGGCTTAAACGCAAACGGTGTACGGCGGCGCGGCGCTGCAATAACGCCAAATCAAAGCTGGCCACCGCCCACCCAATGATGCCGTCGGGATCAAAGCGTTCAAACCAATCAAGCACGCCATGCAATAACGCCGCTTCATCGGCAACATAATGCAGGTAATCTGGGCTCGGCTGCTGAGTTGGCTGCCCCACCATCAGCACCCGTTTATCGGCGTCGCTATAAAAGCCGACGCTGTACAACACCCCATCACGGCTGCATTCGATGTCCAGCGACACCAATTTAGGTTGATGGTTTGGTGCACCGGGCTTGGCGGCCACTATCTGGTTGTCTTGGCTGCGGACGGTCATGGCACCACGCACAAAGCGTTCCATTAAGAAGCGATCGCAGCTGCGGATATCCGCTTCTAACAAGGGCCAGCCCATGCTTTGGCCGTGCTGTTTTAGCTTCTGCCACAGCGACTGCTGATACACGTACAGCCCCAACACCGGCTGCAATTGGAAGTTTTGCGCGGCAATAGGCTTAAGCTGCCAGCCTTTATGGTTGGCTAAAAACTGCCGCCACAGGGATTCATGCTGCGCCAAGATAAAGGCTTGCCATGGCTGCGATGGGGCAACCACGCAGTGGGGCTGCTGTTCGCCACTGAGCCAATACACCAGCTCTAAGCCGGTGGCCGTTGCCCGTTGTTCGCGGCCAAGCAGCCAGCCATCAATAATTACTTCGTTTTGCATCTGCCTATTGTCATTAACCACTGTTAATATGTACAGCCATATTCCCGCTCCCCTAGAGAAACTCGGATCGCCAATGCTCAGTGACAAAGTCAAACACGCCACCCGCACTGCTTATAACAACGTTGCTGAGGCGATCCCGAACTTTGTCCGCCGCAAAGAGCAGAACTATCTGATCGCGGAAATTGCCAAAACCTTTGCCGGCAGTTACGACAAAGAGCGGCGCATTGTGGTGTGCCAAGCGGGCACCGGTACCGGCAAATCCCTCGCCTACGCCTTGGGTGCCCTGCCGCTGGCGTTGGCGCAGGGAAAAAAGATCTGCATCTCAACCGCTACCGTGGCGCTGCAAGAGCAGCTGGTGAACAAAGATCTGCCCATGTTAATGCGCCACAGCGGCCTTGATTTCAAATATGGCTTGGCAAAAGGTCGCCAGCGTTACGTGTGCCTGTCTAAGTTGGAACTGCTGGCTGGGGAAGTGCCGGCGGATCAACAGGCGCTGTTTGAAACCAAACCCGCCGATGGCGACGTGAAGATGTTGCAGCGGTTGCACCATGCCTATCACGAGGGCAAATGGGACGGCGAAGTGGATGCCGTGCCGGAACCCGTGCCAGATTATTTGTGGAGTCAGATCGCCTCGGATAAGCACAGCTGCAATCGACAGCTACCTGCGCACCGCCAATGCCCGTTTCACAAAAGCCGCGACAACATGGACAGCTGGGACGTGTTGATCATCAACCACAGCTTGCTGATGGCGGATCTGGAACTTGGCGGTGGGGTGATCCTGCCGGATCCCGACAGCATGTATTACGTCTTGGATGAAGCCCACCACTTGCCCACGGTGGCACGGGATTTTTCGGCCGCTAATGCACAGCTCAAGGGCTCGGTTGAAACCCTCAACAAGCTAGAGAAACTGGCGCACAAGTTAGCGCGAGAGCTGGCCTCGGATAAAGCGGCGGTGCTGGCCACGGATCTGTCCGAGGAGATCAGCAACCAAAATGAAGGGATCGGCCACCTGCAATCGTTTTGCGACAACAACCTGCAACTGTTCAATAACGAAGATCTGCGCCACCGATTTAGTGGCGGGGTGCTGCCAGAGGCGATAGTGACGTTGGCGGAAAACCTGTTTCGTTCCTCCAGCGAATCGATGAAGAAACTGGGCAAGCTGCAACAGATGCTGATGGAAGCGATCAAAGATGGCGAGCTGAAAAGCCATAAAGCGGAACCGTTGGTTGCTGAGGTTGGCTTTTCGATGCAGCGACTTGAGGGGCAAAACTGCACCTGGATGATGCTGACTAAACCCGTACCAGAGCGGGGCGCGCCACAAGCCCGCTGGATTGAAAAGTTGGAAGGCAAACGCGACGATTTTTTGATCTGCGCTTCGCCAATTGAGATCGGCTTTATGCTGGAAGACATGCTGTGGAGCAAAGCCGCCGGGGTGGCATTGATGTCGGCCACCTTAATGGCGCTGGGCAGCTTCGATCATTACCGTCATCAAGTGGGGCTTCGCAGTGACGACGGCACCCGCTTTATCAACCTGCCCTCGCCGTTTAATTATCAAGAAAACGCCACGTTGTTTATCCCCAAGATGGCCGTAGAGCCGAGCCACGATGATTTTAGCGATGAACTGAATAAGCGGATCCCCGAACTGCTGGACGAGCAACAAGCCAGTTTGGTGTTGTTTACCTCTTACCGACAGATGGAATCCGTGGCCGATTCGCTGCGGCGCTTTAAGCGCCTGCCGGTGCTGGTGCAAGGGGAAGCGCCGCGACAGGAGATCATCGATCAACACAAGGCGCGCATCGATGCGGGTAAGCCATCGATCTTATTTGGCACCAGCAGTTTCTCGGAAGGGATGGATCTGCCCGGCGACTACCTAACCAACTTGATCATTACTCGATTGCCGTTTTCGGTGCCCACTTCGCCCGTGGATCAAGCCCACGCCGAATACGTTAAAGCCCGTGGCGGCAACCCGTTCTTGCAGCTAACGGTGCCAGAGGCCGCAAAAAAACTGGTGCAAGCCTGTGGCCGCTTACTGCGTAACGAACAGGATTATGGCAGGATCACCATCCTCGACCGCCGTTTGGTGAGCAAACGGTACGGCAGTTCGTTACTTGACTCTCTGCCTGATTATCGCCGACATATCGAATATTGAGCCTGGCTCAGAAGGAGTAATACCGTGGAGCTGGCTCTCTCATTAGATGTAATTTTGGCGTTGGCAGCGGTGGCCTTTGCCGCCGGTTTTGTTGATGCCATCGCCGGTGGTGGTGGGCTATTAACCATCCCGGCGTTAATGACCGCCGGATTGCCGCCCCATATGGCACTGGGCACCAATAAATTGGCCGCCAGCTTTGGCAGCGCCATTGCCGGCTGGACCTTCTATCGCAAGCAACTGTTCACCCCCTCTTTTTGGAAGCGATCCGTTCTCGCGACCTTTATTGGCGCCGCCCTTGGCACCTTGGTGGTCAGTGCGGTAAGCGTGGCGTGGCTGGATCGGCTGTTGCCGCTGCTGATTATGGTTATTGCGCTGTACACCCTGTGCAGTAAAAGCCCAAACGAAGATCAACACCAGCTGCCCAAACGCACCGTCAAAATCCTTCGCACCCAATGGTGGCAAGGCCTGAGCATCGGCTTCTACGATGGGTTTGCCGGCCCCGGCACCGGCGCCTTTTGGGTGGTGTCGAATATGGTGCTGTACAAAATGAGCATTTTGCTAAGCTCTGGCTTAGCCCGCTGCATGAACTTTGTCAGCAACGCCACCTCATTGGGGTTCTTTATCGGCTTAGGCTATGTGGATTTTGGCATTGGCATCACCATGGGCTCGGCCTTAATGGCGGGCGCTTGGCTTGGGGCCCATTCCGCCATCCGCTTTGGCGGCCGCTTTATCCGACCGGTATTTATTACCGTGGTTTTGATCATCGCCGCCAAACTGGCATGGGAAGCCTGGTTATGAAAAACCCACAGCTGCAACAACTGAAGCAAAAACTGGCGCAACTGGAACAACAGGTGCAATTTCACGACGCGCAATTGTCGGCCAGCGATAAAAAATGGCTAAACAACCGCAGCCGTTTTCACGATCAGCTGTTTGATCAGCAAGGGGCAACCTTAGGCGGATGTTTAACGGTGCTGAATAAAGATCTTAAACAGATAGAGCAGATGCTGTCGCTTGGGGTCAAAGGCGATGCACTGGATCTGGCTTGCCAACGGTTCAGTAATCGCTTTGAAGCGGTACTGCAAGCCATTGCCAACACCCCCACGGTTGCCCGTGGTTTGCAGCAAACGGCACGGCGTCGCAGTCACAAGCGCGGCGACAGCCAGTACCAATGGATCGCCCGTTCGGTGATGAATTCCAGCCACCAACTTTATGACGAACTTCGCAAACATCAAAATTGGGACAACCAATTACAGCAGAAGATCGCTCAGCTGGAACAAAATCTTGACATTTATCAAGGTAAAGACAAAATCGAACAGCAAAATATTATCTTGCAAACCCACCAACGGCTGGGCAAATGCCGCCAAGCGATCAGCTACATAGAACAACGCATTGCGTGGCTAGAAAAAGGCCGCGATTAAACTATTTGGAGCCCCAATGAAAAAGGCACTTGCTACCGCCATGCTGGTGATCTCACCGATCACCTTGGCTGGCACCTTAACCATCCCGCAAGAATTTGAATTCATCGCTATTAACGGCAAAAGCGTCAGCTCCTCTTTGTTTAGCCACAACGATGAAGAAGCGTTGATCGACGGCAACAATAAGATTGCTCTGCAGTACAAAGATCTGATCCGCGAAGAGATCGGCGATGGCCACGTAAAAGTAAAGTCGGCCCCGTTTGTGATCAGCTTTCACGCCAGCGACGACATCGACTACCGCCTAAAAACGGCGATAGAGATTGCTGATCAAGAGCAAGCCGAAGCGTTTGCCAAGCAGCCACAACTGCACGTAACCACCAGCCAAGGCGCTGCGGTCGAATTTACACTGGAGATGTCTGACAGCCACGAGCGCGGGATCTTCAATCAGCTGATGGGCCAATACCCGAACGCCGAAGCCAGCTCTGTTGCCGCCACCGGTGGCGCTGCAGCAGCGGCCACACAGGCACCGGCAGCACAGATGGCTCAAGCCACCGCCCCTGTTGTGGTTGCCCCTGCACCAACGGTTGCCAACCAACCACACAGCATGCTGCAGTACTGGTGGCAAGAGGCCGACAGTGCCACTCGCAACGCCTTTACCGGTTGGGCAGTGCAGCACTTGGTGAGCCAAGATGCGCCGCAGCAGAGCAACAGCGATAACCAAACGCAAAACATGCTGCACTACTGGTTTATCAAAGCCGACCAACAGACTCGTAAAACCTTTATGAGCTGGGCCATCCAAAACCTGTAATCCCCCCCTAAGCCGAGCCCAGTGCTCGGCTTTTTAATGCCGACGTGATGATCCCAACTGTCTTCCACCCTATCTATTCGCAGCTGCCGTTACCGGCAACGCACCGCTACCCAATTCAAAAGTATCAACTGCTGCATCAAGATCTGCTGCAGCGGGGCTTAATCAGCGCCCACCACTGCACTACCCCTGCCCCACTGACCGCCGCTGACATCAAACGGGTGCACCACAGCGATTATGTCGAGGCGGTATTAACCGGCCAGTTAGCCAAAGCAGCCGAGCGCCGCATTGGCTTTCCCTGGAGCCACGCACTGGCGCAGCGCTGTTTGATCTCCTGTGGCGGCACTTGGCAAACGGTGCAGCAAGCCCATCAGTACGGGATCAGCTTGCACCTGTCTGGGGGCTATCATCATGCCCACCATCACTTTGGCTCTGGCTACTGCGTCTTTAACGATTTGGTGATTGCCGCACAGTTGGCGCTGGATCAGCAGTTGGCGCAGCGGGTGTTGATCTTTGATTGCGATGTGCATCAGGGCGATGGCACCGCCACCTTAACCCGTGATAACCCCGACATCATCAGCGTGTCGCTGCATTGCCAACGGAACTTCCCGAGCCGGAAAGCGCAGTCCGACATCGACATTCCGCTGGACAACGATCTGGATGACCGTGGCTATCTGGCCACATTGACCGAAGTGTTGCCTTGGGCACTGGACTTATATCAACCGGATCTGGTTATCTACGATGCGGGCGTAGACATTCACCAACACGATCGATTGGGCTACCTCAAGGTGACCGATCAGGGGTTATTGCAACGAGACAAGTTGGTGATCGCCCAATGCAAACAACGACAACTGCCACTAGCGGCTGTTATTGGAGGTGGGTATGCTGTTGAGCAGCAAGAGCTTATTCCCCGCCACCGGCAACTGTTTATTGCCGCTGAGCAGGTATGGGGCAACCAGCAATAGGAAGCGCAAGATGGAATGGGATATCCGTAATTACTACGAATACTTGGTAAAGCAAGCCATCGTAGATCGTGGCATTCATAAAACAATGAACGAAGATGAGCTGCTGGATTTAGTCTGCTTAGCCTTAAACAAGCTGCCCGCCCGTTACATTCGGTTTCACGTTGATATGGCCAACTACTTGGCCGGTGAACAACGGCAAGCCATGGATCAGCAAGTGGACGATGCCCTTGCCCAATCCCTTCAGTTTTTGGCCCACAACCCGCGCCAAGAGTAGTTGCAATTGCGCCATGAGCCTTTACTCTATGGCGCCCTTTTCTGAACTCAAGCTGTTAATGAAATCCCTGCTATTTATCGCTTTCTCGCTGCTGGCTGGCGTAGCTAACGCCGCGCCAACGGAATTTACGGCCTCTTACCGCGCCTACAGTGCTGGCCTGCCCTGCGGCAAAGGCAGCTTGAGTTTGCGCCAGCTCGACGATGGCCGCTACGAGTACCGCGCCAAGGGCAAAGCCTGCGTGCTCAGCCAGTCGCTGGATCACTACAGCCGCTTCCAACTGGCGCCATTACAAGGCGATGAATACCAAAGCCAGTTTTCCGGCTGGTTTAGCCAGCGCTTACTGCAAGGGCAGCAGCAAGATGGCCATTATGCGGTTACGCTCAACGGCGAACCGTTAACCACCGAATTATTTCCTGCGGCAACGCTCGAGCCCACCATCATGATGTACCAGCTGGGCCACAGCCAACAATCGCAGCAGCTCAGTTACACCTGGGGCGAAGAAACCCGTGATTACTGGTTTGAATACCAAGGCAGTGAAGTGATCGACACGAAGTTAGGGCCGCTGCTCACCCACAAATACCAGCAAGATCACCCCAACGAAAGCCGCATCGCCACCTTGTGGTTCAGCCCGAAATACGATGGCCTTATGGTGCAAGCCAAAGTCAGTCGCCTTGGGGTGTCTTGGGTTAATTTTGTGATTAACGAATACCAAAGCCACTGATGCAGTCAATTCCGCTGCACCGCATGACCGATCAAGGCTGGTTTCGCCCTAGCCCGTGGCTTTATCTGTGCCTGATCTTCTTAGGGCGTACTTGGCTGCTGTTTGTTGGTGCCGCTGCCAGTCGTGAAGCCGGTGCTGATCTCTTGGCGCTGTTCTACCCCAATAAACTCAGCTTCTATTGTGGCCTTGCCATTGGTACCCCCGCCTTATGCCTATTGTGGCTGCAGGGGTTAAGGCATCGTTTTGCCTGGGTTGGTAAGATCTGGCGTTGGGGCTTTAGCGCCATCATCGTGACCCTATTGCTGGATCTGGCCTTACAGCTGCAACAGCTGTTTTTGCATAATGGTCGGTTTGTGGCTGGCCCCGCCGCAGTGCTGTTATTGTCGCTGTGGGCACTGTGGTATCTGCTAAAAAGCCGCAGCAGTCGCTTGGTCTTTGCCCATAAAGGCCACCTGTTTGATGATAAAAACAGCTAGCGTTACTGGTCTAGCCAGTTTTACGTTGCGATGAATTCCAACGGCGTGATAACTATGGCGCCCAATTCCCCATTAACAGCTCGAAGTATCGCTGATGAAAAAATTACTCTCTGCCCTGTCGCTCACCGTAGCCCTGCTTAGCGGTGCCCAAGCGGCTACCGTTGCCGACGTTGAACTGCAACCAACCATCGACGTGCAAGGCCAAAGCCTGAACTATTACGGTGCGGGGATCCGCTCTAAGTTCTTTATGAAACTGTACGTGGGCTCTCTCTATGCCCAGCAAGCGGGCTTGTCTGCCCAAGCGGTGATCAGCGGCGACAGCATCAGCGCGGTACGACTGAATATTCTCTCGAGCATGATCACCTCCGAGCGGATGATCGACACCATCGAAGCGGGCTTCGAGCAAGCCAGTAACGGCAACATGGCGCCGCTGCGCCAACGCATCAATAATTTTGTGGCGGTGTTTGATCAAGCCATCGAAGTGGGCGATCAGTTCACCTTGGTGTCTCTGCCTGGCGAAGGCGTAGAAGCCTATAAAAATGGCCAGCTGCTTACCGTGGTGCAAGGCGATGATTTCCGCCAAACTCTGTTCGCCATCTGGTTAGGGGATGAACCCGCCGATGACAAACTGAAGCGAAAGATGCTGGGTAACTAAGCCCAAAATCATAAAAAAACGGAGCCGATTGGCTCCGTTTTTTTGTTGCCATGATGAATCTAAAAGTTAACCATCAAGCCCATCAACCAACGGCTATCTACTTCGTAATCCACTTCCGAGCCTGCGTTATGAACGGTGATGTCACCGGCATTACGCAAGCCGGCAATCAGCGACACCGTTTGCCCTGATTGCAGCTGATAGCTGGCACGAGCAAAGCTTAATGGCAGCTCTTCTTCAATGGCGCCATCTTGATAAGCGAATTGGTCGGTCCGGAAGCCGCCACCAAAACCTAAGTTGATGTTGTCGCTGTATTGGTACGACAGCTCAACCCCAGCTCGGCCATTAAAGCCCGCTTCGAAGGGGTTAGACAGACGCCATCGATCGTTGATCTGCCAATCAAAGCTAATAAACGGCATGGTTTTTACTTCCACCACGCCATTGATGTACGCCAAGCCAACGCCCAACTTTAGGTGCTCAATGCCGCCGTAGTTCGCCATCGCCACAACGCTGTAGTTCATGCCATCGCTGGCGCTGGCGCCATCGGCATACGCCCACTCAACCGACGGGCTAACCAGCAACATCCAATCCCGAGACAGCGGCTGCATCGCAAACGCCGACACTTGATAGCTGTTGCGGCTGTCTAAGCTGGCAAGGGCCCCATTACCAAGACGCAGATCAGCAAAATCCCACTGGCGCTTATCCACCGCCACATTGACCCCAGCCATGCGGCCACGGCCAAGGTTATAGCGGTAGCCTACGCTGGCACCAAACTGCTGCTCGCTGACTTCGCCACCACGCTCAACGTCGCCGTCGCCACCGGACACCGCATAGGCTTCAAATTGCCACGGACTCATCGATTCGGGTTGAGCCAGTGCACCGGCACTGAACGCCAACAGCATTGGTGCTATCCATCGGATCTGCTTCATTTCCAATCTTCCTAACTGACTTTATATAAAAGAGAATTTTACGAGCCTTGGCGCTGATATGCACGACAAAATAGGTTAACCGCTTGTTCAATCCGTTGCTGCCGTTGGGGCTCATCTTCGTCGCCGATCCCTAAGTCTCGGCGCAAGCCCACCATGCCTTTGGTTAGCACCATCAACTGCTCAGCGGCGGCGAAGGGATCTGGGATCGCCCAATCGCTCTGCTGCGCCAATTGCGTTAAGCCATCGGCCAATTGCTGCAACAACCGACCGGGGCCCGCGGCGTAAAAACTGTGCGACAACTGCGGGTGCGTTTCCGCTTGGCTCACGCAAAGACGCATCACATACAGCGCTTCCGCCGACTGCATCACGTCCCCCACCCCAAGGCAAAACTGCAGCAATTGCTGCTGCGGTTTCAGATCGGCGGCAAAGTTCATCGGCGCCAGCTCAACCTCGGCACACTTATGCTCAACGCAATAAGTGAACAGATCGTCTTTGCTGCCGAAATGGGCGTAAACGGTTTGCTTAGACACCCCCGCTTGGCCAGCGATGTCATCCATGCTGGTTTCAAAATAACCATTAGAAATAAACAGATCTCCAGCGGCGTCGAGGATCTGGGTTCGTTTGCGCTCACTGCGCGGCGATCTTTTGGTGGTCATATTGGCGGTCATAAACGCAACTTAAAATAACTTTAGCATCACAATCAAACTGGACAGTCCAATATGGTTCAAACTAGACTGTCCAGTACAGTTATAAACGAGACTACCACCCAATGGATACGCGACTCAATACGCTCGCAGTCACCGCCTTGGCCTTGCTGCTCAGCGGCTGTGGCCCAGCCCCCCAAGCCGTGCTCCCGGTTGAACCAAAGCCGGTACAGACTGAGCGTCTCAATTTCAGTGACCACTACCAAATACAGCATCAACTGGTGGGGCAGATCCGCAATCAACGCACCAGCGCCATTGGCTTTGAATTAGCCGGGGTGATCGCCCATGCTCCCGCCCAGGTGGGCGACAAGGTGCGCACCGGCGACGTTTTGGCTCAGCTCGATACCGCCCTACTGAACACCGAAGCACAGCAGTTACAGGCCAACATTCGTCAGCTCAACGCGCAGCGGCAGTTGAATCAGTCCACCCTAAACCGCCAGCTAACGCTGCAACAACAGGGCTATCAGTCGCAGCAGCAGTTGGATGAATTGAACAGCCAACAACAAATCCTGAGCGCTCAGTTGCAACAAGCCCAATCGCAATTGGCCGCCAACCAGCTTAGGCTCAACAAAAGCCAGTTGAAAGCGCCCTTTAGCGGCACAGTATCTCAGCGCGAGTTAGCACCGGGGCAAGTGGTCAACGTGGGTCAGTCGGTGCTTACTTTGGTGCCAGAGCGCGGCGCGGAAGCGCGGGTGGGTGTGCCCGTGGCGCTGCTGAATAAACTGGGCAATCAATTCGAATACCAATTGCGCCATGGCGATAACCAACTGAGCGCGCAACTGCTGGGGCAAAGTGCCAGCGTTGATCCGGTCACTCGCACCGTGGATCTGCGTTTTGCCTTACCAGAAAACAGATCGTGGTTTGATGGCGATCTGATCTATTTGTCATTAACCGAAACCGTGCAGGCCAGCAATGCTCAGGTGCCGCTGTCTGCCTTGGTCAGTGGCTTACGTGGCCGCTGGAATTTAATGGTGCCGACCCAAAGCCACGATCAACAACAGCCGCAGTGGTTGCTGCAACGGCGTGATGTCACCATCTTGCACAGCGACCAAGACATCGCGGTGATCAGCGGCGCCATCAATGGCAACGAACCCTTTGTCAGTGCCGGTTTGCAAGCCTTGGTGCAAGGCCAGGCGGTTAGCCTGATTGAGGCCAAGCAATGATCAACGCGCTGGTTCGCAACCCTAGACTGATGATCATGGCCATCGCCTTGATCATGGTGGCGGGCTTCAGCTCTTTTAAGCAATTAGCACAAACGGAAGATCCCGCCTTTAGTGAACGCTTTGCCGCGGTGATCACCCCCTATCCCGGCGCCACCGCCGAGCGGGTTGAAACCCAGATCACCGAACCGCTGGAATCGAGCCTGCGTACCCTTGATGAAGTGCTGAAGCTGGAATCGTCATCTCGGCCGGGGTTTTCCCGCATCACCATTGAGTTGCGTAACGGCATCGTTGATCACGAACAGGTCTGGAGCAAAGCCCGCGCCATCATCGCCGAACAAAGCGCCAGCTTACCCCGTGGCAGCGCCGAGCCGCAGCTGGATACCCAAGTATCCTCGGCCTTTACTCGCATCTTTAGCCTGCGTTGGAATGGCCCCGGCCAAGCCGACATGATGGCTTTAGGCCGTTACAGCGAAGCCTTAGCCAATCGACTGCGACGGATCAGCGGCACCGATTACATTAAGGTGCACGGTCGCCAGCAAGAGCAGATCTCGGTGGAGATCGGCGATGCCCAAATGCAAGCATTAGGGCTGACCACCGCCCAAGTGGCGCAGATCATCCAATCCTCTGACAGCAAAGGCTCAAGCGGCCGCTTAAGTAACGATTCGGTGCGCGCGCAAGTTGAGCTGGCCGGTGAGCTGGATTCACTCGAGCGCATTCGCCAGTTGCCACTGCGCTTAGGGGAAAACCAGCAAGGGGTACGCATTGGGGATGTCGCGCAGGTGCGCCGCGATCTGTTTAAGCCCTCGGAAGACAGCGCCTTTGTGAATGGCGAGCCCGCCGTTCTGGTGGCGGCACGCATGCTGCCGCAGGTGCGGGTTGATCAGTGGGATCCACTGGTGGATCAACAACTGGCCTTACTGCAACAGCAACTGCCCGCCAACATCGCCATTGAAACGCTGTTCAATCAGCGCCAATACACCGAGCTGCGACTGCAAGATCTCGCCTTAAACTTGGCTCAAGGTTTTGTGCTGATTGTGCTGGTGTTGCTGGTCACACTGGGGCTGCGCTCGGCGTTGTTGGTGGCGGCGGCCTTGCCGTTAACGGTGTTGATCACCCTAACGGCGATGCAGTTTTACGGCTTGCCGATCCACCAGATGTCGGTGGTTGGGTTAGTGGTGGCACTGGGGATCATGGTGGATAACGCCATCGTGATTGTGGATGCCATCGCCCAGCGCAAACGCCTGGGGCTAAGCCCAGTACAGGCGGTGGGGCAAACCCTTGCTCACCTGTGGCTGCCGTTGTTGGCTTCCACTTTAACCACCGTATTGGCGTTTGCGCCAATCTTCTTAATGCCTGGGCCGGCGGGTGAATTTGTCGGTGGCATTGCGCTGGCCGTTAGCTTTGCCCTGCTCGCCTCTTATGGGGTGTCACACACCCTGATTGCAGGCTTAGCTGGCCGCTTTGTCAGTGCCGAAAGCGGCTCGCGCTGGTGGCATAACGGCATTCAACTGCCGGGGCTGATCGATCGCGCCAAAGGCGGGTTGCTGTTTGCCATGAACCGCCCGAAAACCACCATCGCTTTAGTGATGTGTTTGCCCTTAACCGGCTTTTGGGCTGCCACGCAGCTGCAGGAACAGTTCTTTCCTCCGTCGGATCGCGACATGTTCCAAATCGAGCTGTGGATGCCGCCTTCGGCCAGCCACCATGCAACCGAAGCACTCACGCTGAAGATGGATAGGTGGCTTCGCAGCCAAGAGGGCATCATTCAAACCAGTTGGGATGTTGGCCGCAATATGCCGTCGTTCTACTACAACTTGCGCTCGGCTCAGCGTGGCGTTGATAACTTTGCCCACGGCATGATCACCACCGTCAACTACCAGCGCGCCAACGAACTGATCCCTTACCTGCAGCAGCAACTGGATAGCCGCTACCCACAGGCGCAATTTATTGTGCGGAAGCTCGAGCAAGGGCCTCCGTTTAATGCGCCGGTTGAGCTGCGCTTAGTGGGCGATGATTTTGCCGCCTTGGATCAAGCCGGTGAAGCCCTGCGCCTGATGCTGTTACAGCAAGCGGAAGTCACCCACACGCGCACCTCGTTACAAAGCGGTTTGCCGCGGGTCAAGCTGACCTTAGATGAACAAGCGGTGCGCGCCGCTGGGCTGGATTTGAATCAAGTCACCACTCAGCTGCGCGGGAACTTAGATGGCAGCGTTGGCGGCACCATTTTAGAGGGGCCAGAATCGGTGCCGGTGCGCGTTCGGCTGGTGGCCGAGGCACGGCGCGATAGCAGCGATCTGGCCAACCTGCCGCTCACAACCCCATCGGGGCAGTGGCTAACGGTGTCGGCGCTGGGCACCACTTCGGTCGAAACCAGCCGCAGCGAGATCCCTCGGCGCAATGGCGAGCGGGTTAATACCGTAATGGCCTACATCCAAGCGGGTGTGCTGCCATCAACCGTCTTAGCCGCGGTGCAAACGCAAATCGCTGAGCAAGGCTATCAGTTACCCGCTGGGGTGCGATTGGAAGTGGGCGGCGAAAGTGCGGAGCGGGATCGCGCCGTGGGTCAGTTGATGTCCAGCGTGGTGCTGATCATGGTGCTGTTGGTGACCATCGTGGCGTTGTCGTTTAACTCATTCCGACTCACCCTGGTGATCTTAGCCAGTGCCTTACAGTCCATTGGCCTCGGCTTGTTGTCGGTCTACCTTGGCAACTTTCCCTTTGGCTTTAATGTGATGATTGGCCTAATGGGGTTAATGGGATTGGCAATCAACGCAGCGATTGTGATCCTTGCCGAATTAGAGGACAGCCCCGACGCTCAACGCGGTGACGTAAACGCCACCATTGCGGCGGTGGGCCGTTGTGGCCGCCACATCAGCTCCACCACCATCACCACCATTGGCGGCTTTATTCCGCTGATTATGGCTGGGGGCGGCTTCTGGCCACCGTTTGCCATCGCCATTGCCGGTGGCACCTTGTTAACCACCATGTTGTCGTTCCTGTTTGTGCCAGCGGCTTACCGCCTGACTCGGGACTGGCGCTCACCGTTAGGGCGCTCCCCCAACTTAGCCGTGGCGGCGTAAGCGCCCTTTCGTTACCCGCAACCAGCAACGCGCCGGTTCAATCGCTTCAACTGGGGCGTTTTTATTGGCGGTTGGTCAGCGCTGAAACAGCCAAAAAAAAGAGAAGCCTTAGGCTTCTCGGACTGATCTTGGTGCGGCGCAGAATCGCCATTAACGAGGAAGGAGGGCCAGCGTAAATGTCGGCGCAAACACCAAAGCAGCGTCATCATTTTGATTGTGCCTTGTGATAATTCACAAAGTGCTTAGCGATATTACTAGCAGTAAAAATAGGGGCTTGTAAACCTCAAGTCGGTTTAACAATGCAACAAAAAACGCACAACTTTCGTTGTGCGTTTTCTTCGGTGATTAAACCCTAAGGCTTAGTCTTGTTCTTTGTCCAAAGTTTCTTGGGCTTCCAACCATAAGGCATTAATGATGCCAAAGGCGGCTGCCAATAGAACCCCTAGGAACCAAACGAAATACCACATGAGTTACTCTCCTTCCCTAGGCTTAGTACAACGACGTTGAATTCTGCTCGATGTGCTGCTCGCTGATGCGGCCGTACATCTTGTAGTAACACCACGCGGTGTACCCTAGGATCAGCGGTACAAAGATTGCTGCCGCTACGGTCATTACGTTCAGCGTCATCTCTGAGCTGGTGGCATCCCACATGGTCAGCGACTGCGCTGGGTTCTTAGACGAAGGCATGATGAATGGGAACAGCGAAATTACCGCGGTTGATACCATGCCAACAATTGCCAACGAAGAGCATAAGAAGGCGAAACCACAGCGGTTCAACTTGGTTAACACCACCACCAACAACGGCATGCCTGCGGCAAGGGCTGGGGCAACAAACAACGCAGGGTAAGCGTAGTAGTTGTTAAACCAAGCACCGCTATGCAGCTCAACGGTTTTACCCAATGGGCTTGAAGGCGCCATGGTGTCAATCGTTGAGGTGATCACGTAACCATCGATGCCAGTGGCCAGCCAGAAGCCGCCAATCACAAACAATACGGTCGCAACCAGTGCCAACACCATGCTGACGGCTTTCGCACGCTCACGCAGGGCACCTTCGGTCTTCATCTGCAGCCATACGCCGCCGTGCATGGTGAGCATGGCAAAACACAGCACCCCAGCCAACAGGCCGTATGGGTTCAGCAGACCAAAGAAGCCGCCATCGTAGTAGTTACGCATCCACTCGTCGTAGTAGAACGGCACGCCTAAGAACAGGTTACCGAAGGCCACACCGAACATAATTGGTGGTACGAAGCCGCCAATAAACAACCCCCAGTCCCACGCGTTGCGCCAGCGCGGATCTTCAATCTTAGAGCGGTAATCGAAACCGATAGGACGGAAGAACAACGCAAACAGGGTGATCACCATGGCGATGTAGAAGCCAGAGAAGGCCGCACCAAACACCATTGGCCAAGCAGCGAACAAGGCACCACCGGCGGTGATCAACCACACTTGGTTACCGTCCCAGTGTGGGGCGATAGAGTTAATCATTACTCGGCGTTCGTTGTCGGTTTTGCCAATGAATGGCAGCAGCGCACCCACGCCCATATCAAAGCCATCGGTCACGGCGAAGCCAATCATCAGTACGACAATCAGACCCCACCAGATCAGGCGCAGAGTTTCGTAATCAAACATGGTTTGGCGTCTCCTTGGTCGAGGAAGTCAGTGCCGCATCAAAGGTGTTGGCAGTGGTACCCGATTCGAAGTGGTAACGACCGGTCTTCAAGCTGCTTGGACCCAAGCGAGCAAAGCGGAACATCAAGAACATCTCGATCACCAAGGCCACGGTGTAGAAGCCACAGATGGCCACGATCGAGAAGATCAGATCGCCTTCGCTCAAGCTAGAGGCTGACATGTAGGTTGGCAGCACTTCGGCGATGGTCCACGGCTGGCGGCCATACTCGGCCACAAACCAACCACACAGGATGGCAATCCACGGCGCTGGCAAGACCAAGATCAACGCTTTCAGCAGCCATGGCTTTTCGTCCACTTTTTGCTTACACGCTTGGATAAAGGCCAAACCAATCAGGATCAGCATGATTACGCCTAAGCCAACCATGATGCGGAAGTTCCAGAACATCGGGCCAACCGCAGGCACGGAATCATCCACCGCTTTGGCGATCATCGCTTCATCCGCTAGGGATACGTCGTCGATGTAGCGCTTCAACAGCAGGCCGTAACCCAGATCGGATTTCAGCTGTTCATACTGGGCGCGTTCTGGCGCAGTAATCTCGTCAGCACGCAGTTTTTTCAGTAAGTCGTACGCCACCATGCCGTTACGAATGCGGCCTTCGTGCTCTACTTTCAGATCCTTAATGCCGATCACTTGCTCGTCCAAGGAACGCGTTGCGATGATGCCCATTAAGTAAGGGATCTTCACGGCGTAATCGACGGTCATGTTTTCGCTATCTGGAATACCGATGGCGGTAAAGGACGCTGGGGCTGGGTGAGTTTCAAACTCCGCTTCAATCGCGGCCAATTTTACTTTCTGCACATCGCCCACTTCGTAGCCGGATTCATCACCAAGGATGATCACCGATACGATGGACGCCATACCAAAGGCAGCGGCAATCGAGAATGAACGGCGGGCAAACGCCAGATCACGCCCTTTCAGCAGGTAGTAAGAGCTGATTGCCAAGACGAAGATCGAACCGGTTACGTAACCGGATGCCACGGTATGAACAAATTTAACCTGCGCCACTGGGTTGAACACCAACTCAGCAAACGAGGACATTTCCATGCGCATGGTTTCGTAATTAAAGTGGCTACCGATTGGGTTTTGCATCCAACCGTTGGCAATCAGGATCCACAGCGCAGACATGTTGGAACCAAAGGCCACACCCCAGGTTACCGCTAAGTGTTGACGCTTAGACAAGCGATCCCAACCGAAGAACATCAGGCCGATCAGCGTGGATTCTAAGAAGAACGCCATCAGAGCTTCGATCGCCAGTGGCGCACCAAAGATGTCACCAACGTAATGCGAGTAGTATGCCCAGTTCGTTCCGAACTGGAACTCCATGGTGATACCGGTGGTCACCCCTAGGGCAAAGTTGATAGCAAACAACTTACCCCAGAACTTACACATATCTTTATAAACCTGTTTGCCGGTCATCACATACAGCGATTCCATAATGGCAAGCAGGACAGTCATCCCTAAGGTCAGTGGGACAAACAGGAAGTGGTACATCGCGGTCAACGCGAACTGTAACCTCGATAGATCGACGACTTCATCGATAATCATTGTTGCGTTCTCCTCAACTCCATCTGGGGCGGTATTCCAGACAGGCAACGCTTAAATTAGGCTAATTCGAAAGGGCAGCCTTTAAACGGGTTATAAGATTCAAAGATCGGCCATGGCCCTCACCCAGTTCTTGGGGGGAAACACCAACAGAAAAAATCATGATGGTGGGTGGGAGCGATTGCGTCACTTAGCGCACTTCTTATACCAGTCGTATTCCACAAAAAATGTGTGGCTACTCTCGAAATCATTTGGAACCAAGCTGCAATCCAAAATCAATTCGAGGCTATATATAACATTGCTAATACAGCCACCCAATCCCTGCCGAGTTCGCAGGATTAAATCTGCGAACCCCATCACAAATACCCACCCCAAAGCAAAACAATCTTGCCAGACACCTCACAATTTAGTGTCACTTGCGGCTGCACCAAAACCCCAAAGCCGATCAAGATCACAGTTTCGATTGAGCCAAATTCATGCTTGCCTCACCTTCCTCATCAAGCACAAGTACAAGTAGTGACAAAAAACAAACAATCAATAAACATACAGCCCACAGCCCCCGCAAACACTAGCATTTAACAATTCAACGGCGAATTTCACATTAGAAAATCTATTCTGGACAAGGTGGTTTTTCTCGTTTGTTCGCGTCGGTGCAGATCGCTAATATTCACCCCGTCGAAATTAACCCAGTCCAGCTCGCCCAACTGTTTGCTGAGCAGGACAATACTTTACGGAGCTCATTATGAAGCCAATGTTGAAAGAATTGACCGCACTGTACATTCGTAGCTTTAAAGAGCTGTCCAAGAATGAAGTGAAGTAAACGCCAACACGCGTTCACACAAAAAAGCCGAGCCAAATGCTCGGCTTTTTTGTGCCTGTAGCAAAACCAGCACAGCCGCTGCTTTCGCCCCTGCACGGCAACCATTGCCTTTAATCTAACGCCGCTCCACTATTAGCAGTCTTTACTCCCACCGAAGGACTGCCCGTGTACATCAATCACGCCATGGACAGCGGCAATATCGAAGTGCTGTCGTGCACCGATGCCAGCGATATCCGCCTTAACATCGTTGCCGATCACAACACCCAAAAACATCAATGGTTTCACTTCAGTCTGCATAACGCAGCCGCGCAGCTGTGTAACCTCACGTTCGACAACGCCAGCAGCGCCGCCTACCCAAGTGGCTGGCAGGATTACCGTGCCGTTGCCAGCTACGATCGCGAAACTTGGTTCCGCGTTGATACCGATTACATTGATGGCAAATTGGTGATCAATCATCACGTTGAAGAAGATCTGATCTACTTCGCCTACTTCGCGCCCTACACCACCGAGCGCCACCGAGATCTGATCGCCAACTGCCAAGCCGCCGCAGATGCCACCTACCTAGGCTTAGGCCAAACCTTAGATGGCCAAAGCATGGATCTGCTGCAGATCGGCTGCCCCAGCCCAGAGAAAAAAGTGTGTTGGTTGATCGCCCGCCAGCACCCTGGCGAAACCATGGCACAGTGGTGGATGGAAGGCGCCTTAGCGACCTTGCTGGATGATGGCAACGCCATTGGCCAAGCACTGCTGGAACAGTGCGTGTTCTACGTCGTGCCAAACATGAACCCAGACGGCAGCCGCCGTGGCCACTTGCGCCACAATGCCGCAGGCACCGATTTAAACCGTGCTTGGCGTAATGCCAGTCTCGACAGCAGCCCCGAGGTGTATCTGGTTCGACAGAAGATGGAGCAGACCGGTGTCGACTTCTTCTTAGATGTGCATGGCGATGAAGGGTTGCCATACAACTTTATTGCCGGCAGCGAAGGGATCCCCGATTGGAACCCACAACGCCAAGCCCAACTTGATGGCTTTAAGCAAGCGCTGGTGGCGGCCACCCCTGAGTTCCAAACCCAGTTTGGTTACCCGATTGATGATCCCGGCCAAGCCAATCTTGATATCGGCAGCAACTTTGTTGGCCAGCATTTTGGTTGTTTGTCGATGACCTTAGAGATGCCGTTTAAGGACAACGCCGATCTGCCAAGCCCACTGTATGGCTGGAGCCCAGAACGCGCCACCGCACTGGCCCAACCTTGTTTGCTGGCACTGCTACGCACCCTGCCGCAGCTCTAATTCCCCCTTATTACTGCAAAGGCGCCGTACTGGCGCCTTTTTTATCGTTCACATTCTGCGCCCCTCACTTTGCTGCAGCTTGCATATACTCAGTGCATCAAGCGACTGTCATGGAAAGGCAATGCTGGCGATCATCGCAATTCTTACCGCGCTGCTGGCGCTGATCATCATCGAGCTAAAATGGCGCGAGCTGGCTCTGCGGCTGTGCCGCAGTGAGCGACAACAGCAGCAGTTGCAACAGGCGCTGGCTCAAGCAGCCAAACAGCACCGGGCAACGCTCGCCTCGGTGCTGCAGCAAAACCAACATCCCGTTAACACCCAATCGCCTTGCCGCAAGCCCGCTTTAACGGCAGCAAATGGCGCAACATCGGCGCGCCGCTCAACGGCCCCCACTGCAGCGCCGCCGCTGACCACCGCCGCACTGCAGCGCAGTCTACGCACTCTGGGCTTTGCCACCTTGCCAAATCGACAGCAACTTAAGCAGCGAATGCGCCGGCTGGCACGGCAACACCACCCAGATCATGGCGGCGACAGCAACACCATGATCCGCATCAACCGTGCCTATCAGCAGCTAAGCCACCGCCAACAACGATAATTTTTTAAGCTAACCACTGGACATAAAAACAGTATTTGCGCTATAACTGCAGAACTGTATATCCATACACCTTGGCTTATGTCTACCTTTCAGATCCGTCAACAAACCGCACCACACTGGTTATCAACCCTTGGCCAGCAATCGGTCGCTCTGGCGGCGTTTTGTTTGGCCGACAATAACCAGCCATTGGCGTCGTTACGCAGCCACAATCCCGGCTCGGCCCACAACGCTTGGCTAGAGCTGTGCCCAAACCACGGTTTTGCCAGTATTTTTAGCGAACTGTACCGAGTGATGCAGCTGGATCGGGAATGCTTTGCCTTGTGCAATGCGGGGCAGATTGGGCCGTTGCAACTGATGGCCCAAGCGGCCGGCTTTCGCTTAGGGCCACTGCGAGTCGCGCAACTCAAAAACCGCCGTGGCAACTGCACGCAACGCTATCTGCTGCATTTTCGTAAAGGACGGCCACCCGCCCATTGGCGCCAACAACAGCAGCTGTTTGAACTGCCCTTAGCAGCCGAGCACGCCATGCCCCACGGCTTATTCGAGCCCATGCTGCAACAGTTCAGCCAACCCGATGAACTGGTCGTTGATCCGTTCATGCTCGACAGCAGCATCGCCACCGCAGCCTTGCAAGCCCAACGCCGCTTTGCCGGTGCCCAAGCCGATGGCGATAAATTTGCCCTGTTGAAGCAGCAACTCGATGCCTTGCCCGGTGCCACCGAACTGATGCGCCAAGATCAACTCGGCACCCACGCCGATCCCAGTGGCCAGATCCCACTGCTGTAGTAAGCGAACCAGCCGCCCTTAGTAACAGAAACACCAAGGCTTTTTTCTTGCTCTACACTTTGCTCATGAATCCTCACGGACGAGAGCTCATGAGCAACAGTTCCCCTCCTATCGGCCCCAAAAAGGACGATGCCAATTTCATCAACGACGCCCAGATGGCCTTATTGATTGAATCCCCCAAGGCGGGCCGCTACCTGATGTGGTCCATTGTACTGTTTCTGCTATGCGCGGTGATCTGGGCCAGCCTCAGCGAGCTGGATACCGTTACCTCGGGCGAAGGCAAGGTGATCCCCTCTTCGCAGATGCAGGTGGTGCAAAACCTCGAAGGTGGCTTGCTGGATCAGCTGCTGATCAAAGAGGGCGAAGTGGTCAGCGCCGGTCAACTGCTGATGGTGATCGACGACACCCGTTTTCAAGCGGATTTCCGTGAACGAGAGCAACAGCAACTGGATCTGCGCGCCCAAGCCGTGCGCCTGCAAGCCGAGCTCAACACCGTATCGATCAGCAGCAGCGACAACATCGTGATCCGCCCCAAAGCCCTAACCTTCCCCAGCGATTGGCCAAGCAGCAAACAAGCGATGGTGGCGCGCCAGCAGGCGGGCTATAACGAAAGCATCAACAACATTCGCAACCAAGTGCGCCAGCTGGAACAGCAAATCAACCAGCGCAAGCAAGAATACTTAGAGGCTCAAGCACGACTCACCAACCTGCGCCAAAGCTATCGCTTAGCCAAAAGTGAATACGATCTCACTCGGCCTTTAGCCGATGAAGGGGTGGTGTCTCAAGTTGAGATCCTCAAGCTAGAGCGGCAAACCAACGACACCCTGCGGGAGCTGAAAACCGTTGAACTGCAGCTGCCGGGGCTGAAATCCGGCACCAACGAAGCGGTGTTTCGTCGCAACGAAGCGATCAGCGCGTTTCGCAGCGACAAACAGACCGAGCTAAACCAAGTGCAAGGGGAATTGGCTGCCATGGATGAACGGCGCATCGATTTGGCCGACAAAGTGCAGCGAACCCAGGTGCAATCGCCGGTTTCAGGCATCGTGCAGAAAATTCACATCAACACCGTCGGCGGCGTAATTCAGCCCGGCGCCGATCTGGTCGAGATCGTCCCCAGCGACGATAAGCTGCTAATTGAAGCCAAAATCGCTCCGCAAGACATCGCCTTTTTACGGCCAGGCTTGGATTCCATCGTCAAGTTCAGCGCCTACGATTTTACCCGCTACGGCGGCCTGCAAGGCCAGCTTGAACACATCAGCGCCGACACCATCGTGGATGAAGAGGGCAACGCCTTTTATCTGGTCCGAATTCGCACCGACGCCAACTTTATTGGCAACAACCAACAGTTCGCCATTATTCCCGGCATGACCGCTTCGGTTGACATCATCAGCGGCAAACGCACGGTGCTGGATTACATCACCAAACCGGTGCGGGTTGCGTCGCATACCGCCCTGCGCGAACTTTAACAAAAGGACTTGCCATGATGACAAGGATCGCCCTTTGGGTGGCACTCACCGTAAGTGCCAGCTTGGCTAACGGCTTAGCCGCAGCAAGTACCCGCACCTTAGAACAGGAAGTTGCCCATACCATCAGCAGCAACCCACTGATCATGCGCGAATTCAACCAACTGCAAAGCCGCAATCAAGAGATCCGCGAAGCCTACAGCGGCTATCAACCCAGCCTCGATCTGGATGCGGGCGCGGGGTATCAAAAGATCGACAACGACACCAATAAGCTCACCGGCAACGACGAGTACGATCCTTGGGATGTGTCGCTAACCCTGCGCCAGTTTCTGTTTCAGGGGTTTGAGATCAGCGAAAACGTCAACCGCACCCGCGCTGAAGCGGAAGCTCAGCGCTTTAAGCTGTTGTCTGATGCCGAAGATCTGGCCCTGCGCGTTGCCGAAGTGTACTTAGCCCTGCTGCGTACCGAGCAGATCTATCGCCTTTCACGCGGCAACCGCGATCGCCACCAACAGATCTACCACGACATCAACCGCCGCACAGAACAAGGCATTGGCACCAGCGCCGATCTTTCCCAGATAAGCGCCCGCTTAGCCCAAGCCAACAGCAACTTATTGGCCGCCGAAAACAACTGGCAAGACGCCAAAGAGGAATACCTGCGAGTGGTTAACCAACTGCCCAGCGGGCAGATCCGGCCGGAAGTCGACGCCAACTACCTGCCCAGCACCTTAGACGAAGCCATTGGCACTGCCCGCGCCACCAACCCCACCATCAAACTGGCCAGCGCAGACATTGATGCCGCCAGCGCCGAGCGCGAGGTTGCCAAAAGCAACTTCTACCCCGAACTCTACCTCGACGTAAAGCAAACGTGGGAAGAGGAAACCGGTGGCCGTTTAGGGGATCAAGAGGATTTCAGTGTGATGCTGCGGCTGCGGTTCAATCTGTTTAACGGCTTTGCCAATCACGCCGAAGTAAAGCGCTTGGCCTACCAGATGGCCGTTGCCAAAGACATTCGCGACGACAGCATTCGCCAGCTTGATGAAGGCACTCGTCTCGCTTGGAACGCGTGGCAATTTACCCATCGACAATTGGGCTATTTGCAAGGCCACGTGGAAGCCGCCCACCAAACCGCGCAGGCCTACACCAAGCAGTTTGATATTGGCAAACGCACCTTGCTGGATCTGCTCAATACCGAAAATGAACTGTTTGATGCCCGCGTCGCTTACCTCGATGCGGAATACGCCGAAATTGAAGCCAAATACCGAGTGCTGAACGCCAGTGGGGTGTTGTTAGATGCCCTGCGCGTAACGGTCCCTGAACCTTGGCAGCAAAGCAGGAGATAACCATGCCACATCGTCTTAGTTATGCCCTTGGGCTGCTACTGCTCACCAGCCTCAACGGTTGCAGCTGGCAGGCACAACCACCACCGCTCGCTCAACAGCGTTACGATTTGCTGGATATGGATGGCGATGGCGTGATCAACCAGCGGGACAACTGCGCCAGCACCCTGTCCGGCGCCCAAGTCAGCAACGAAGGGTGCCCCAGTGCCCTCACCCGCACCACCTTAACCCCAGCCGTGATTCTGTTTGATAACGATCAAGACGTGATCCGCCCCAACCAGCAAGCCACAATCCGCACCGCCATCCGCAAGTTAAAAAACGATCCGGCGATGATGGTTACCCTTGTGGGGCACACCAGCTCTACCGCCAGCGATCAATACAATTTGGCGCTGTCGCAGCGACGGGTGCAAGCGGTCGAGCAGGCTTTACGCCAAGCGGGGATCGCCAGCAACCGCATTAGCGATGATTACCGTGGTGAACGAGAATTGAAATACCAAGGGGAACAGGAACTCGCCCATAGCCATAATCGCCGTGTTGAGATCCGCTACCACAGTAAAGTGACTCAATCGGTCATGCGTTGGCATATCTACAGTGTGGATAGGTTGTAAGGCGCTGCTGATGGCCATCACTGTTGCCAGCACCACAGCAGCGGCCGCCGACTCGCTCACGGAACAAGTGGTGAGCCGCTATGGCCTAGCAGCTCAACAGCGGCTGCAACAGTGGCAGCAAGCGCTAACGGCCATGCAATCGCTGCCACCAGCGCAGCAGCTGCAGGCGGTAAATCGTTTAGCCAACAGCATGGCGCAAGTGACCGATCAACAGCTGTGGGGCCAAACCGATTATTGGGCCAGCAATGCGGAATTTATTGGTGCCGGTGGCGGCGATTGCGAAGACTTCAGCATCGCGAAGTTTCATGCCTTGCTGCAATTGGGGTTTAACCCTAAGCAGCTGCGGCTGGCCTATGTAAAAGCCCAGCAACAGCAGCAATACCATGTGGTGTTGGCCTACTACCCCAAGCAACAAGCGGTACCGCTGCTGTTGGATAATTTGAACCCCAATATTTTACCGGCGGATCAGCGCCCGGATCTGATCCCCGTATTCAGCTTTAACGCCGCCCAGTTATGGCTGAACGTAAACCGTTACGACCAGCAGAGCGTGGGCGACATTAACGACTTCAGCCTGTGGCAAAAGGTGCAGCAACGGCGCCAACCCAAGCAGCCCTTGCTGGATTTACCCTTTACTCCTCTCCCCCAGCCCCAATTAGGAAACCAACAATGAGCCTATTTCGCCAGTTGCTATCCCTCTTCGTTGGCAGCTTGTTGGTGATGACTCTGCTGATGGCCTTTGCCCAGCTCAGTAGCCAGCGGCAGTTCATTATGCAGCAACAGCAGCTGCAACTGTTCTCTAGCCTTAACAGCATCGCCCTCAGCGTGAAACCGCTGATCCAACTTGGGGATCAAGCGCGGCTCGACGCCACCTTAACCGCCTACTTTGATTCCGGCCAGTTTCAATCGTTGCAGATCACCGCCCCCGATGGCAGCAGCATTTGGCAGCAGCAAAGTGGAGCCAATCAAGCCAAGGTGCCCCTGTGGTTCCAACAACTGCCGCTGTTTGAGGCCATCACCGTTACCCAACAGATCGAGCTGCAATGGCGCCCTTTGGCCAACTTTAGCCTAACCGGCGATCCCGGCTTGGCTTATCAGAACTTATGGCAATCGATGCTTAATGTGGTGGCCGTGATGTTGGCGGTGATGTTGCTGTGTGCCGGCCTGCTGGCACTGCAATTGCGGCGTTTAACCAAGCCTCTGGCCACCATTTGCGCCCAAAGCAACGCCATCAGCCAACACCGGCCTTTGCCCCCATCGGAGCAAGGGGCCAGCACCACCGAATTTGCCCAAGTACAGCAAGCGTTCACCATCGTTGCCGAGCACTTTAATAAGCTCTTTAACGAACAAGCCGAAGAGGCGCAGCGGCTGAAACACGATCTGTACACCGATCCGCTGACGGGCATTGGCAACCGCGAATTGATTGAAGCGCAGATTGACCAATGGTGCCATCAAGGTACCCCTGGCGCCCTCGCCTTGCTAACGGTGCCGCTGCTCACCGAGATCAGCAACGATCCCGAGCAATACCAATTAACGGTGCAGCAGCTGCAACAACAGATGCAAGATCTGCTGCCGCAAAACACCGCCTCGACCCTGGCCCGCTTAACCACAACCGAGCTGATTTTGTTGGTTACCGAACTGAACCAAGATGAGTTGGAACCGGTATCCCAGCGGCTTAGCCAGTTGCTCAATGAGATTGGCGTTGATCCTCTGGGGCTCAGCCAAGGCAATGCAACCGTTGCCATGCTCTATAGCCAAAAACCCAGCCACCGCAGCGACATGTTCACCCGCGTTGATAAGCTGCTGTTAGAGGCGCAAGAGCACCCTGCTGGGCAAGCGCATGTGCAGCTGCATCAACAACAGCAAGCCACCTTAGGGCGCAAGCAGTGGCTGAAACAGGTAGAACAGGCAATCCAAAAGCGCACCATCGAATTTAACCGCCAAGCCTGCATCACCCTCGACGGCGAACTGCAGCACTACGAATTGTTCTGCAAACTCAACCACGGTGGTCAATTCTTCGCCGCCAACGCCTTTTTGCCCGCGCTGGAAAGCCTAGGCCAAACCTGTGCCTTCGATCGCTACGTAATTGAACAAGCGATAGAGAAGATTGAACAGGAAGATCTGCAGCCGCTGGCGATTAACCTGTGCGTTTCCAGCTTGGCCGACAGCGGCTTTATGCGTTGGTTGCAGCGCACCATGAAGAGCCACCAACACCTGCAAGGCAAGATGATTTTCGAGATCTCCGAAGCGGCGCTGTATCGCCAACGAGATCAAGCGGTGCTGGCTTGCGACATCATCGACAGCGCAGGGTTTGGCTTTGGCATTGATAACTTTGGCCGCTACTTAACCGACATCCAATATCTGGCTGAGCTGCCGCCGCCGCGTTACGTCAAATTAGACATGCTCTACAGCCAAGAGATCGACAATGAAAACCAACGTGGGTTGTTGATCTCGCTGTGCCGCACCGCCCACAACTTCAATTTAAAAACCATCGCCACCAACATTCAAGATTCCGAGCAGCTCAGCCTATTTACCCACCTGCACGTTGATGGCGTACAGGGGCTGGTGTCGCAAACTTGGCAAGAGGTACAAACCCTATGATCGATCCCATCATGCAATGTTTGGTGTACCTCTCGCGTCAGCACGGTTTGGCGAATTCCCCCGACGCCCTGCGTTCCGGTTTGCCACTGCAAGATGGCCGCCTAACGGAAGCCTTGCTGCACAAAGCGGCCGAGCGCGCTGGCTTAAGCTGCCGCCAAAGCCAATATGAATTAGCGCAGATCCCCGACCAAGTGCTGCCGGCGATGATGTTGCTGCACGACGGCAGCGCCTGCATCGCCTTGAGCTTTGACGAACAACGGCAACAGTTGCTGATTGTCGAACCCGAAACGGATCTGAATCAGCGCTGGGTTAGCCTAGACGATTGGCAGCAACACTACCGCGGCGATCTGTATCTGTTTAAAAAGCTGTTTCAACACGACGAGCGCAGCGCCGACATTGAGGATCACAGCGGCCACTGGTTTTGGTCAACCCTGCGCCGCTCCCACAGCATCTACCGCGATGTGCTGATCGCTTCGATCTTGATCAACCTGTTTGCGTTAGCGGTGCCGATGTTCACCCGCTTGGTGTACGACAAAGTGGTGCCCAATTTGGCCTTCGAATCGCTGTGGGTGTTGTCCAGCGGCGTGATTGTGGTGCTGCTGTTCGATCTGGGCATCAAGATGTTACGCACTCACTTTGTCGATCTGGCGGGCAAAAAATCCGATCTGCTGCTGTCGGCCAAGATCTTCAGCAAGGTGATGGGGATGCGAATGGAATCCAAGCCGCCGTCGGTTGGTGCCTTTGCCCGCCACATGCAAGAATTTGAGTCGATCCGCGATTTTCTCACTTCGGCCACCATCGTCGCGTTGATTGATGTGCCCTTTGCGCTGCTGTTTTTAGTGGTGATCTGGATGATGGCGGGGCCGCTGGTGCTGGTGCCGATTGTGGTGGTTACCGCCCTGCTGCTGCAAAGCGTGCTGATCCAACGCAAGCTGCGCGACAGCATTGAGCAAGGCTCGAAGCTGTCCAGCCAAAAGCACGCCACCTTAATTGAATCGTTAACCGGCTTGGAAACCTTAAAACGCTTCAGCGCCCAAGGGCAGGTACAATTTAAGTGGGAGCAAGCGGTCGCGCACATGAGCCACTGGAGCCTGAAAACCAAACGACTGACCGATTGGGTGCAAAACAGCGCCAGCAGCGGCCAGCAACTGGCGTCGATTGCGATGATCATTTTGGGGGTGTACCTCATCGCCCAAGGGGATCTGACCATGGGTGGCTTGATTGCGGCGTCGATGATCAGCGGCAAAGCGATTGGGCCGCTGTTGCAGTTGTCGATGCTATCGATGCGCTACAACCAAGCCAAAGGCGCGTACGCCATTTTGCAGCAGCTGATGGCGATGCCCGACGAGCAACCAGACAAAAAGCGCTATCTGCATCGGCCCGTGCTGCAAGGCAATGTCGATTTCGATGACGTTTCAATGGCCTACCCTGGCAGCGACAGCTTGGCGGTAAAACAACTGAGTTTCAGCATTAAAGCGGGGGAAAAGGTGGCCGTGATCGGCCGCATTGGATCGGGAAAAACCACCATTGAGCGATTGCTGCTGGGGCTGTATCAACCCAGCAGTGGCGCCATTCGTCTCGACGGCAGTGATATTTCCCAGCTGCACCCTGACGATCTGCGCCGTAATGTCGCCAGCGTGCCGCAAGATCCCGGCCTGTTTTATGGCTCCATTCGCGACAACATCATTTTAGGGCGCCCCCACGCCGACGACCGCAGCATCTTACGCGCCGCCAAACGGGCCGGGGTTACCGAATTTTCAAATCTGGATCCCGCCGGGCTCGATCGGCAAGTGGGTGAAGGCGGACAGCAGCTCTCGGGGGGTCAACGCCAAGCCATTGCCATCGCTCGGGCGTTGCTAACGGATCCGCCCATTTTGCTGATGGATGAACCCACCAGTGCCATGGACAACCGCAGCGAAGCGGCGATCAAACAGCAGTTGGCGCAGCTGGATCCCGAGCAAACGTTGGTGCTGATCACCCACAAAATCGGCATGCTGGATGTCGCCGATCGGATTGTGGTGATGGACAGAGGCCGCATCGTAACCGACGGCCCCCGCGAGCAAGTATTGCAACAACTGAAGTCCGGCAAGGTGCGAGCGCCCCTAACCAAGGTGGCTGGCTAAGCGCCCCCAATCACGGTCACCGCCAATCACGACTCTGGCCAAAGGGGAAACACAAAAACGGCGCAGCAAATGCTGCGCCGTTTCGCCGTGCTAACCGCCATTAGGCCGCTGTGGCTGCCTTAGGGTTCGGCCCATACTCGTTATCACCTTGGCTGTCGAAACAGAAGAACACCAGCAACACCAGTGCGCCGATCAGCGGCACTAAAAACAGCAGCATCCACCAGCCACTGCGCCCAGTATCGTGCAAGCGACGAACACCAAGGCTGATGCCTGGGATCAGCGTCAGTAAGGCAAAGACTGAAGTGAGAATGATGCTACCAAGCATCATATCTACCAGAGCCAAAACGACATAGGTAATGAAATAAAACAGGTAAAACATCCAGTAATCTTTACGTCGTGCTCGACTGGAAAAATCAGCAAACTTTTTAAAGCCATCAATAAATTGGTTCATCTTCATTCCTTAAATTAAAACCCAGAGGCTAACCCTGCTGCCATCAAACGCGGCATCGTACCCGCTGAGAGCGGCCAAAATATGTTAATTGATACGGTCGCGCAAGTGTTTGTAACCCATTGCGAATGTAAGACAAAGACGTTTGTTTTCGCTCATTCTAGTCCCAGCAAAATAATCGCTTCTATTATCTAGTTAATTCATAACAGGAGCAGACTTATGGAACTTGGCGCCTTTTCAATCAGCTTGGCCGTAACCGACATACGCGCTTCTTTGGCGTTTTATCAAAAGCTTGGCTTTGCCGTCTTCGGCGGCGACATCAACCAAAACTGGCTGATCATAAAAAACGGCCCCCATGTGATCGGGCTCTTTCAAGGCATGTTCGAGCGCAACTGCCTTACCTTTAATCCCGGCTGGGATCAGCACGCGCAAGCGATCGATCCCTTCACCGATGTACGCCAACTGCAACGGCAGGCCGAGCAACAGGGGCTGGTCATTCAGCACCGAAGTGGCGACAGCAACCGTGGCCCCGGCAGTTTTTCACTGCTTGATCCCGACGGCAATCCACTGCTGATCGATCAACACCGCTAATTTGCCCTCGCCCAATCCCAACCTAAAGCGCACCACAGCCTCTGGCTGCTGTGCAAGGCGGCAACTTCGGCTATGATGTGCCCATCCACGGATTTGGTTAGATAAAACACTATGTTTAGCAAGATAAAACACTGGTTTGGGCAACGCACCAATCACGAACAGGTCGCGATTGTGGCCGCCATCAGCGTGGTGCTGGTGATTGGATTATTTTATGTGGCGTTAACCTTGGGCGTTGCGGTTGCGAAGCTGTTTTTATAACCGCGGCACAATCCGGATACGCCGATAAAACACAGCCCCAAGCGCGACCGCGTCAGCGGATCATGGTTGGGGCTGTGTTGGTTTTAAAGGTTAGCCGCGCTGTATTACGGCGCCAGCACAAAGGGTTCGGTGCTGCTGCCATCCGGCACGGTCATCGCCAGTTGCTGCAACTGCGCGGTAACCCCAAGCTGCTGTCCCAAGGCGTATACGGGGTAGTCCCAATTGGCCGGCACATAAAGTGGCGCAAAATACTCGCTCATGCCGTAGGGCACATTGGTGCCGTGATCGTAGCCTAAGTTATGGCTCTGTTCGTGGGTAATGGTGGCCATGTTGCGGGCGATCTTACTGTGCTGCTGATAGTTGGTTTCAATGTTGCTGTAGATCGCCGTCGACAAACTAAAGTAGCTGCCATTGGCGGTGCCGTTCGCCCCCTTGCTGGCAACCCCTTTGACGTAAACCGGTTTCAGGTTATCCCGAAACTTAAGCCACACCGATTGCGGCGTAACCTCGCCTTTATTAATAATTTTGTAATTACTGAGCACCATGTCGCGAAACGCGGGGGTGCGCCACACTTTCAACAGTCGCGGCAAAATGGTGGCAAAGGCGCTGCGACGTTCGTCACTGAAGTTCTTCGTCACTTGCAAGGTTTTGACAAAGAAGTTGTGGGCGTACACGTCGGTTTGCCAATAGGGCACGCTGTCTTGCTGGCCATCGTAATCGGCATCAAAGTGCAGCTGGTATGTCAGTGGTAAGGTGCGGTAATCCAGCTTGGCCAACAACACCGCCCCCTCCTCGGCCTGCCACTGTTGATCGGCTCCGCCATCGCAATGCCACAGTTCAATGCGATTGGGTTGTGCCGAGCTTTGTCGCCCCTGGGATAGGCAATATTGGCCCAGGCGTAACTCGCCACTGTGTTGCCAATTCAGCTGCTGCAGCGGCGAGCTGTCGTCGCAGTGCTTAAACATCAGATCCGCCCCTTTGGCGATGGCGTTCACCCCCAAACACAGCTGGTTGTTTTGCTGATTACTTAAGGTGTTGCCACTGGCCACAAACACCTGCTGCATGCCGCTTTCGCCCTGACTTTGCTGACAGCTGCGACTCAGCAAGCGGCCATCCTCTTTCAGCTGCGCGGATTGCGACGAAAGGCAAGCGTCGGTGCCATTGGTTAATACCAGCCGTGGCGGAAAATGCTGTTGGCTCAGTTCACTGGCGCTCACACTGATGCTGGCAAAGACACACAGCGGCAGCAGTAATTTGGTGGTTATTGTCATCGGTTTCTCTTGGTTTTATTTGAATTGCGTCGTCATCATCAAACCAAGTTCAATATCAGCACAAGCCTTTTTAAATATGTAGATTGAATGCCCTTACCGTAACGAAAATAAATTGGCGAGCGTCAATTTACTGACCGTTTTAAGCGTTATTTTTGAATAAAAAACGGACACCTTGGGCGCAAATAAACCACTTTCAAAAAATGAGACCCAAGGCAAGAATATAATTCACAGGAAATTGAGCCAGATCACGTAAATTTAATTCATCTAATTTGCACCTTTGCCGCTATTACTCAATGATCAGCCCTCTATCTGGTTAGACCAATTAAAAAAGCAACTAGCACAATAGTGCGAAAGGTGAACGATGAACTGGATCAAAAATCTGTCCTTAAAAACGAAATTGATGATCGTATTCTTACCTACGGCCTTAGCCTGTTTTGCCGTGGGTGGCGTTTACCTGCTGAATAAATTGGAGCTGCGGCAACAGCTGCAACAAGGGGTGCAGCTGTCACGGCTGGCCTTAGTGCAAAGCCAACTGGTGCACGAGCTGCAAAAAGAGCGCGGCGCCAGCGCCGGTTTTCTTGGCTCGAATGGCAATCAGTTTGCGAAAAAAATGCCCGCCCAGCGCAGCAACGTCGATCAGCAAATTGATAACCTGCAGCGGTTCTTGCGCAACAATCCTCTGCCCAACCGATTCAATCGTCAGCTCGACACCATTCAAGCCGAGCTGGATAAGCTGCATAAGCTGCGCCGCCGCATTGATGGCTTGCAGATCAGCGTGAAAGAGGAAGTGGCCTACTACTCCAATCTAAACCAACAGTTATTGGTGGTCGTAGATCTGATTGCCATGCAAAGCGCCGATCCACAGATCGCCATCAATGCCGCCGCCTATGCCGCCTACTTGCAGATGAAAGAGCGCGCTGGCATTGAGCGCGCGGTGCTGAGTTCCACCTTCGGCAACCCGCAATTTAAGCCGGGAATGTTCCTCAAGTTTGCCAACTTGGTGTCTGAACAGAACAGCTACCAAGAGCGTTTCTTGGCGTTTTCCCCAGTAGCCCTACGCAATGATTACCAACAGTTGCTGCGCTCGAATGCCCAGCAACAAGTGGAGCAGTTCCGTCAAGTCGCCTTCAAAGCCATGCCAGAGCAACTGGCAGCGCAATCCGCCGAACAGTGGTTTGCCACCTCAACCGCTCGCATTGATCTCTTAGCTCGGTTTGATACCGATCTGGGCAATCAGCTGATCAACGATACCGAAGCGAAGATGAGCGCCGCCGAACAAAGCTTGCTGATCAGCGCCACCACCATGATTACGGCCACCGTTTTGGTGCTGCTGATCACCCTAATGATTAGCCGCTACCTGCATCACAGCATTCAATCGCTCTACCGAGGCGTGACCCAAGCCCGCACCCAGCTGGATCTCAGCACCCGCATCACCAACGACGGCACCGATGAGCTGGCCCAAGTCAGCCAAGCCTTTAACGAGATGATGGCGCAGTTCCAGCAATTGCTGCACCAAGTGGTGCAAAGCGCCAGCGTGCAAGCGCATGCCGTCAATGAGATTGCCAGCTTAACCACCAAGATGAATCACGACGTGGATCTGGGTTACCGCCAATCGGAACTGGCCGCCTCGGCGATGGCGGAAATGAGCGCCACCGTGGCAGAGATTGCCGATCATGCCGGTAAAACCGCAACGGTTTCGTCGGTAGCCAATCAGCAAAGTCAGCTGGGCAGCAGCGAAATGGGCCACAGCACGGAATCCATCCACCAACTGGCGAACAACATGAGCCAAGCGGAAGGGGCGATCAATCAGTTGGAGCACGAGGTGAGCGGCATTGATGCGGTGCTGGAAGTGATCAACGGCATTGCCGAGCAAACCAATTTGCTGGCGCTGAATGCCGCCATTGAAGCCGCTCGCGCAGGCGAGGCAGGCCGTGGCTTTGCGGTGGTGGCCGATGAGGTTCGGACCTTGGCGCAACGCTCAAAAGAAGCGACCCAAGACATCAAAACCATGACCGACAATCTGCAAAACTCAGCCGCCAAAGCGGTAAGCACCATCGTGAGCGGCAATGCCCAAGCGCAAAGCAGTGTCAGCCACGCCAACAGCGCCCAAACCGGCTTAAACGACATTGTTGCCCACATTCGTGAAATCGACAGCATGAATGAACAAATCGCCACCGCCACCACCCAACAAGCAACGGTGGCTAACGACGTCAGCGATAACGTGGCTAAGATCAGCGAGATCTATCACGCCAGTCAGCAGGTATCGCAACAACTGACTCAACTGGCGCAAGAGCTGACCGCCGACAGCGAAGCGTTAACTCAAGAGATGGCGCGCTTTAAATTAAATTAAGCGCCAACCCAAAAGCACAAAAGCCCTCGCCAAAAGCGAGGGCTTTTTTCATGAAATCAACATCATGGCACCTAGCCAGCGGCGCGGATTCCAGTTAGTTTGAGTAAAAATCATTCATTATTGGAGTCCACCTTGAAAGCCATGTTACTTGCCGCTGCGCTGATCCCTCTGCCTCTGCTGGCCGCAGATCTGACCTCAAGCCAAATTGAACAGTGCATTCGCGACAGCAACAGCTTGCAGCAGCAAGTGGATCATCAACGCCAGCATCATCAGCAGTTAACCCAACAGCAGCAACAGCTTAATGATCAGCATCAGCAGTTACAGCAACAGCAGCAAAGCCTGCTCAAGCAGCAGCAGCGGTTACGGCAATGCAGCGATGGCTGTAATCACATTCAAGCCAAAATTAAGTTGTTGCAGCGCAAGTTCGATACGCTGCAAGCCAGCTATGCCAGCGCCAACCAAAGTTACACCCAAAGCAAAAGCAATTACGCCACGGAACAATTGCAGCGCCAACAAACACTGGCCGAGTACCAAGCGCGGTGCCAACAACATCAGATCAGCGCCGCCCAGCAACAGCAATATTGCCTCGACAACAACAGCGAAACGCCCTTTTGCCGTGGCAGCTTTTAAGCGCCAGCTTGGCGTAACGGCAGCGGCGCACGTGTGAGTTAACGTTGGCGTCGGTAGCGAGTTTGCACCAGCTGTTCCAGCAACACTTGGCTGTGCTCAAGCTGCCACCACAGCGGCTGCGTCAGTTCAGCAAACAGCTGTGGCCCCTGCCCCAACACCACTGGGATCTGCGTAATCGTTAGGCTATCAATGCAATCTGCCGCCAAAAACTGCTGCACGATTTGGCCACCGTCGATATACAAACTGTGGTAGCCCCAGTCGCTCATCTGCGCCATCACCTCGGCAACACTGCCACAACACGGTCGCACCTGCTGTTGCTGTTCCTCCGTGAGCGTTAATGGCCGATTAGTCAGCACCACCACCGGTATACGGTAAGGCCAATCGATGTCCATCGCCGCAACCACATCATAGGTGTTGCGCCCCATCACTATCGCGTCCACGGTGGCGATAAAATCGCCATAGCCCAGATCGTCGCCAGTAGGGTTTGGGGTTTGCTGCAAGAAATCCAGACCGTTATTACCATCGGCAATACGGCCATCCAAGCTGGTTGCAATAAACACATGTTGGCGCATAGAAACCTCTTAATTGTTGCATCAGGGGAGAAATCGATTAAAATTCTACACTGTAGATTTTGTAATTCAAGAGTAGCCCATGACCACACCGCAACGGGGTCGACCAAAAGGTCAACAAGCCAGTAAGTTAAGCTCAGAAAAAATCATTATCTGCGCCGCTGAACTGCTCCAGCAGCAGGGTAAAGTACCCAGCCTGCGCCAAGTCAGTCGCGCGCTTGAGGTTGATCCCATGGCGCTGTATCACTACTTCGACAACAAAGCGGCGTTGCTGCAAGCACTGTGTTTGCAACTATTTACCCAGTTATATCAGCCAAGCGGCAGGGATTTTCGACTGCAGATCCAGCGACTTTGCCACAGCTATTTACAACTGCTTAGCGACTACCCCGGATTATTGGAAACGGTGCTCTCCATGGCCGACAGCGGCCCCGCACAGGTGTTTTGCCAGCGGTTTGAACAAGCACTCGCGCCGCTGAACTTGTCCGCCGCCCAACAAGAAGCCGCCCGCGATCTGTTGGTGGATTACTTGCACGGTTTTGCGTTATCGATGCAATGCAACCGCAGTGGGCAGCCGTTAACCGTGGCGCACAGCAGCGCCGCCATTAACCTCTATCTGGATGGGTTAAGCGCCCCAAACCGCTAAGCTGAGGCCGCCAGCGCCCCGTTGACCACTACAACCGCAGCTGCTGCAATTGCTGCAACAGCGCCGCCACCCGCGCCGGCGGTTGCTGGTAGGCGTGCAATGCATACACCGGCACCGGCTTGCCAAAGTAACCCGCCAGCGCCGGTTGCAGCTGTGGCTGCTGCGCCAGCACAAATTCGGGCAGATACGCTAACCCCGCCCCCGCGGTGGCCAACGCCACCACCGTACTCAAGTTATTGGCCAATCGACTTGGGCTGAATTTAAGCGTTAATTGGGTGTCGTGATCTTGATGCCACAGCTGATGCTGAACCAACCGCCCTTGCCACGCATTCGCAATGTAATGGTGGGTACTGGCAGCGCTTTCACTCACTGCTGGCCGTTGCTGCAGGTACGCTGGACTCGCCACCAGCAGCTCGCGAAACTGGCCGATGCGACGTTGCTTCATGCTGGAGTCCGCCAGCGCCCCCACCCGCACCGCAACATCCAACTGTTGATCCACAATCCCCAAACGCTCATCGGCGGCGATCACCTGTGGCTGCAACTGTGGGTGCGCCTGCAGCAGCGGAGCCAATACCTGCTGCACTATCGGCTCTATCAACGCCTGTGGTGCCGTTAGCCGTACCGATCCACTGAGTTGTTGCTGCTGTTGTTGGGCGTCTTGCCACGCCGCTTGCGCTTGCTGCTGAATGTCGCAGCAGCGCTGATAGAAGGCCTGCCCCGCTGGGGTCAGGTTTTGCCTGCGCGTGGTACGCTGCAACAGCTGCACTCCTAAGGCGGTTTCCAACTGCTTTAAGTGTTGGCTTAATACCGATTTAGACAGCTGCAACTGCTCTGCCGCAGCGGTAATGGAACCACGCTCGACTAAGGCTTGAAACAACATCATCTGCCGTAAGTGATCTTGCATCTGGGTTTCTCTCTTTCCACCGATTGTTTAATTTTACCAAACAATCTTTAAGGATAACCGCCGTATATCTAACAGTAACCACCCACTACACTGGCTTCATCGCTGCTGACCAGCCCGTTACCCTCTTTGGAGCACTTATGAACCATCACAACCTGATCGCCGCCGTTGAACAAGCCAGCCAAGCGTGGCAAGACGCGTTTAATCGAGGCGATGCGGCAGCCTGCGCTGCCCAATACGTAGCCACGGCCACGATGGACGCCCGCCCATTTGGCCATTACCAAGGCCATGCTCAGATCCAAGGGTTTTGGCAGCAGCTCATTGAACAGGGGTTTGCTGAGGTGGCATACCAGCAGGTGCAGCTTGACGTGATCGACGCTAAACACGCCGTGCTTTCAGCCAACTGGACCATGAATAACGCCAGTGGCCAGATCCAACGCGAACTGTGGCAGTTGCAAGCCGACGGCAGCGCCAAATTAGTGGAAGATGAATTTTCAGCCAACGCCTAAGCCGCTCACATTGCGCGGGGCGGCATTGACTTAGGCAAAAAAAAGGCTGTGTACCAATTAGCTGTTGAACTTATTGTGCATGACCCGCTGCGGCATAAAGGTCATTGCCGGGACCGCCCGGCGGCGGGCAAGGGACTCGTCCCTTTGCAATCCCGAGCGCCTCCGAGGTGACGACGGCCCCTCGTTCTCGCCGCATTACGTTACAGCAACGGCCAGATGCGCCATCCATGGCTTAACTGGCCTCTGCGGCATCCTGCCTTCGGCTTTACTTCATCACTGCTGCACTCGGCGTCACCAAGTCGGCAGAAAGTGATCACCGCCAGATGATGACTTAGCCGTGACAGATACGCCGCACCGGCTTTACTGCCGCATCACAGCGTTGAGCGGTGTACTTCACAATGAGGTTGAGCAACAGGATGTGGCGAGTGCATCGCTAAGCCATGGATGGCGCATCGATGCCGTGCCGAATGGCGCAGTGCAAGGAGCGAAAGTTGAGCTGTGCTAAGGCAATGGGATCCCAAAGGGAGAATCCCCCCCTCCCTTTTTTCTACGAGCTAGTGGGCCGTCGCCACGGCCACATCACTACTGCCATTCCCGTGACCACGGCGGTTTCTTGCCATTGCTGAATGCCCCGCCGCTCTGCGCCAACGGGTGGCACGCGGGCTGGCACAGCAAGCGCCAAAAACAACCACGCCCAGCAGATGCTGGGCGTGGTTTATCAAGCGTATGGCATGGGTAGCGATTAACGCCACCGCTGCCGCGCAGGCTGGGCGCGGCTTACTTAGCCGCCGCCAGCTGAGGCTGGTCGCGCTTGTACAGCATGCCAACAATCAGGATCACGATGGTCAGTGGCACCCACGCCAAGTGCTGATCGTACAGCGGCAAGAAGTTAAACAGCTCAACCACTGGCTTTGCAAAGCCCGCGACGTTCAAGGCGCTCAGTACCCCAACCGCCCCCGTTACTGCAATCAGTACGGTTAATACGGTCTTTTGCTGGCTGATCACGCCACGGGCAAAGGCGTACACAATCAGCGCCATCGCCATTGGGTAGATTAAGAACAGCACCGGAATGGAGATCGCAATCAGCTGCGACAGGCCCACGTTCGCCACGATGGTACACAGCACCGCCGTGATCACAACCCAAGCGCGGTAAGACAGCTTTGGCATCACTTCGCAGAAGAACTCAGAACAGGCCGAGATCAGGCCCACTGCCGTGGTCAAACACGCCAAGCTCACTACGCCAGCCAACATCACCAAACCCGGTTGGCCAAATACCTGCACGACGTAGGCGGTTAAGATGGCGCCGCCGTTATCCGCACCGGCCCCCAGTACAGAGCTGGTTGCGCCTAAGTAGAACAGCGAAACGTACACGATGGTCAAACCGGTGGCCGCAATAACCGCCGCAATAGAGAGGTAACGCGCCTGCGCTTTGCGGTCGTCAATGCCTTTACGACGCAGCACATCCACAATCAAGGTACCGAACATCAAGGCGCCTAAGGCATCCATGGTCATGTAGCCTTCCAGAAAACCATTACTGAAGGCGTTGTCTACCCATGGGCCGGTGGCCGCGGCGATTGGATCCTGTGGGTTCAGCACAACCGACGCCGATAAGATCAGCAGCAACACAATCAATGCTGGGGTCAGCACCTTACCGATGATGTCCATCAGCTTGCCTGGGTTCAGCGCCAGCACTAAGGCTAAGGCAAAAAAAGCAACGGTGAACAGCAGCTGGGTGGTGTCGGTGGCTGCAGATAAAAACGGCACCACGCCGATTTCGTAAGCCACCAAGCCGGTACGTGGCGCGGCAAATGCAGGGCCAATGATGATGAAAATAGCCAAGGCGATGGCGGTCCCCACCCAAGCTGGCAGCAGTTTGGTCATGGTTGGGATGCCGCCGCCAATTTTGGCTACCGCGATCAAACCAACCAGCGGCAGACCCACGGCGGTAACCAAGAAGCCAAACATCGCTGGCACTAAGTTTTCACCGGCCATCATGCCCGCTAAAGGTGGAAAAATGATGTTACCGGCACCTAAGAAGAAGGCGAAGGTCATGAAACCGAGACTCAAGGTGTCGGTAGTGGATAATGGTTTGCTCAAAATGTACCTCGTTAGCGGCTTTTTATTATGTACTGGCTATTTTATTGTCGCTCTCACCACAAGGTGTAAATCAAACTGTACAGCTGACTAACTTATCCCGGTGAACTCCATGCGTACCAAGTCGCTACTTTTGCTTACTTTTCCAACTGTTCGCCCTCGTATTTTCGAGAATGTGGCAAATGTTGGAAAAATACCGCCGACTTGATAGATGCACTAATACCAACCCCTAACAACCATTTCAACGACAAAAACCCTGTCACAACAAAGTAAATCATTCGGTTAACATCTTGCTCACCTAAGCTTCACAGCAACGGGGGCGATTTTCTGATAGAGTTGCCCGCCCGAGCGCGTCCAGCATTGGTTTATCAATGAGCTTTACATTTAAGCAGTTTCATATCGATCACCACGGCTGCGGCATGCCCGTCAGTACCGATGGCGTGCTGTTAGGGGCATGGGCCACGCTGCCAAGCCGCGGTTTGATTGCGGACATCGGCACCGGCTCTGGCCTGCTAGCCTTAATGGCAGCGCAGCGCAGCAGCGCCGATGTGGTTGCCATAGAGATAGATTCGGCCGCCGCCACTGCCGCTCAGCGCAATTTTGCCCGCAGCCCGTGGCCAGAGCGCATCGGCCTCTATCAAGGCCCAGTACAACAATGGCAAGGGCAAGTGGATGCGATCATCTGCAATCCGCCCTATTTCACCAGCGGTGCTCGCAGTGAAAAAAGCCAAGGACGCGCCACCGCACGTCACCATGATCAGCTAAGCCACACACAGCTGTTGCAGCAGTGCCAACGCTTGCTAAGCCCACAAGGCTATGCCAGCCTGATCTTGCCGGACGTGGAAGCACAACAGTTAATCGCGGCATTGCCGCAGCATCAGCTGCAGCTACAGCGGCAATGTTTGGTGTACACCACCGCCCGTAAGCCGGTGCAGCGCCAACTGCTGACCATCGGCAAAGTGGCCACACCGTGCCAGCAACATACGCTGTATATCCATCAAGCCGATGGCCAGTACAGTGAGCAATTTCGAGTCTTAACTGACGACTTTTATCTACATCTTGGATCCAACCACTGATGAGCTTTTTAGAATTAGATCTTGATCCGCGGTTACTCAGTGCCCTGGCCAAGGCCGGTTACACTAAACCCACCACCATCCAGACTGCGGTACTAGACCGTGCGTTGGAGCAGCGCGACATTTTGGCCAATGCCCCAACCGGCACCGGCAAAACCGCCGCCTTCTTGTTGCCAGCGCTGCAGCACCTGCTTGACTTCCCACGTCGAGATCCGGGCCACGCCCGCGTGCTGATCCTAACCCCAACCCGTGAACTGGCCGAGCAGGTACGCCAATACGGCGAGCGCCTGATGCGCGGTACCGATCTCACCATTGGGGCCATTGTTGGTGGCCGTGATTACCAGCTGGATGCGGATCTGCTGACCGCCAACCTGGATATTCTGGTGGCCACACCAGGGCGTTTGGAATACTACCTAGAAAGCGAGCGCTTCGACCCACGCCAAGTGGAAATGCTGGTGATTGACGAAGCCGATCGCATGCTCGACTTGGGCTTTATGCCCGTGGTGGAACACATCGCTAACGAAGTGCGCTGGCGCAAGCAAACCATGCTGTTTTCCGCCACCTTGGAAGGCTCTGGCTTAAACCAGTTTGTGCACCGCCTGCTGAACGATCCGATCCGCTGTGACGCCAAGCCGCCACGCAGCGAACGCAAAAAGATCAATCAAAGCTACTACCGTGCCGACGACGCCAACCACAAGTACAAGTTGCTGAAGCGGCTGCTGGCCGAAGAAGAGTGCGAACGCAGCATCATCTTCGTCCGCACCAAAGAACGTGCCGTCCAGCTGAACAGCAAACTGTTTGCCTCTAAGGTACGCATTGCCGTACTGCAAGGTGACATGGCTCAAGGCCAGCGCGATCGCGCTCTCGAGCTGTTTAAAGAAGGCAAGGTGCAGCACTTAGTGGCAACCGACGTGGCTGCTCGTGGTTTGGACATCTCCGACGTCACCCACGTGATCAACTACGATTTGCCGCGCAAAGGCGACATCTACTTACACCGCATTGGCCGTACCGCCCGTGCCGGTGCCAAGGGCAGCGCCATCTCCATTGTCGAAGCCCACGATCACCCGCATCTGGATAAGATCCAGCGCTACGTGGGCGAGCCGATCCGCTACCGCGTTTACGACAGCCTGCGCCCACAATCTAAAGCACCGAAATTTGGCAAAGCCAAAAAGGTGAAGAAGACCAAAGTCAGCGCCGCTAAGAAGAAAACCGCTGGCAAAAAGAAGAAGAAATAGTTCAGCGAGATGAACACTTTGCTAATCGCTGAAGCCGAGGGCTCGTTTCGATGAAACGGGCCCTCATGCTATGGTATTCCCACTAGACACTCATCATGGATGGCCGTTTTGTCTGCTCATCAAAACCAAGGGCTTGATCAGGTGTTAAGCCCACAACAGGGGCAAGGTAAATTCAGCGCCAGCACCTTGTTGTTTATCGGCCAACAGCTGCTGATGATCCTGCTGGTGCTGACCCTGTCAGAATCGATGCTCTACATTAACCAGCAAGACATCAAACAGAAGCTGGCGAATCAGCGCTTCTCTGCCCTGCAGGGCTTCAGCGATCGGATTAACGATGCCCTGCAACAGCAGCAGCTCAATGCGGTGACCCTGAATCAATTTACCCTGTTACCCAGCCTGTTTGAGCAAGACGACCAACAGCTGAGCAACACGCGCAACACCTTAAGCCAGCTGCAGCAGCGGATTGGCTCTTACAGCGACATCGCCCTGCTCGACCGTGACGCCAATGTGCTGGTGCAAGTCGGGCGCGATAAACAGCTGCAAGTGTCTAAACGCGAACTGCAAACCGCCATCAGCGAGCTCGATCCCGACGAGGTGCACCTGTCGCCCATTTTATTGGATGGCAGCAACGGCGAAGCCCACATCTGGACCCTAACTCAGGTTCAGCCCAATCAACGTGGCATCGCCTACCTGTTAACCAATGTCGAACTCAGCACCTTGTGGGCCTCGCTCTACACCGTCAGCTCGGTGGCCAACCCACCGCTGTTCTTGGTGAACCAACAAGGGCAGTACATCAGCCTGACCGACGTTGAAAAACGCGGCAAAGCCCCGCTGGAGCAGCTTTACCCCGGATTTTGGCAATACATGCTGAAAGAGGGCTTTGGTCAGTACGACGACGACAGCGTTAGCACCGTCTTTATGAAAGTGCGCCCCAGCAACCGCGATTCGGTGTACCTGTTCTCCTTTATTGATAGCGAAAAAGACATGGCCGTAGAGAAACGCTATCGCTGGCAGATCCGCGCCATCACCGCCATCGTGTTGGTGTTCATCTTTATCTATTTCTGGCAACAGCGGCGCCAATTAAGCGACCGCCAAACCCGCCAACGCGCCAGCGCCTTAGCCGAGCAGCTGTACCAATCCAACATGGGAGCCATGCTGTTTAACTTGGATGGCTACTGCATCAGCGCCAACAAACAACTAACCAGCCAGCTGGGGATCCCCGCCACGCAACTGCAAGAGCGGCGCTTTAATCGCTTGTTCAGCAGCGACATGCTTGGCATTGATGTGGTGTGGCAATTAACCCGCAGCTCGGGCTACTGGGAAGGCACGCTGCTGCTCACCCAGCCAATGGATTCGCAGCTGCGGGTAAACTTACGCACCATCACCCTCGAACGGGGCGAATCGCTGGTGCTGCTGCGGCTAGAAGAGAGCCCACAACAGCGCGAACAAGCGCTGAAGCTGCGCCATTTTGAACAGCTGTGCGACAGCGCCAGCGGCATCGCCTTACTGGACGCCAACCAACAGATCATCAGCACCAATCGGGCGATGGTGACCGTTTGTAAAACCCAGATGGCGCAGCTGACGGGCCGATCTTGGCTGACCTTATTGCCGCTGAATAACCCCGAAATGAATCAGATCTTGGATACTCAGCTCAGCAGCCGTGGGATCTGGCAAAGCCAGATCTGGATCCGCCGTGGCGACGCGGCCATCTGCCGCTGTTTGGCCAGCATTCAGCTGTCGGAATCCAGCAGCTCGGAAGACAGCTACCGAGTGCTGACCCTAACCCCGATTAACGATCTCAGCCTGTGCAACGACGACGATCTGAACCAACAGTTTAAGCGCGGTAACTTGGGGCAACTGCTGCGGAAAAACCCGCAACAGCAACACGCCTTGATGGTGATCAGCATCGGCAATGATTCCTCCATCAGCAGCTTTGCCGATGCGGATCAAACGCTGTTCCGCCAGCACATGATTTTGCAGCAGCTCGGCGGGGCCCTGCCGCCGGAAGCCGTGGTGGGTAACTTATCCCACCCCAGCGAGATCCAGATCTTGCTGCCGAAGTGGCATCACACCCAAGCCGCGCACCTAGCCGCCAATCTGCTGAAGCTGTTAGACGACGCCGACATGAGCCAGCAGATCACCATTGGCCTCGCCCAAAGCGACATCGACACCAACTGGATCCAGCTGGTGGAAGAAGCCCAAGCGGCACTCGAACGCGCCCGCATGACCGGCCAGCGCTACTGTCAGGCTTACACGCGCTTACCCAAAGAGCCGCGCTAAGCGCCAACCCCACAACCGCAAGCGCCCGCGAATGGTCATTCGCGGGCGCTTGTTATGGTTTGGACGTTAAGTCGTTCGATGACGCCTGCGGCGAATCAAACCTACTTCCCAACAACAACAACAACAACTGCATCAGCATCGATCCCATTCGCCGCGCTTTGGCGTAACGTGACAGCTGCATCACCGTAGGTCCCGTTAGCCGCTCTTTGGCGTAACGTGACAGCCCGAGATATTTCCCAAGCTCTGCCATTGTTCGATGACGCCTGCGGCGAATCAAACCTACTTCCCAACAACAACTGCATCAGCGTCGATCCCATTCGCCGCGCTTTGGCCTGACGTGACAGCCCGAGATATTTCCCAAGCTCTGCCATTGTTCGATTACGCCTGCGGCTAATCAAACCTACTTCCCAACAACAACTGCATCACCGTAGGTCCCATTCGCCGCGCTTTGGCCTGACGTGACAGCGCCAATGCCTTTCCTAAGCTCTGCCATTGTTCGATGACGCCTGCGGCTAATCAAACCTACTTCCCAACAACAACTGCATCAGCGTCGATCCCATTCGCCGCGCTTTGGCCTGACGTGACAGCTGCATCACCGTAGGTCCCGTTAGCCGCTCTTTGGCGTAACGTGACAGCCCGAGATATTTACCAAGCTCTGCCATCGTTCGATTACGCCTGCGGCGAATCAAACCTACTTCCCAACAACAACTGCATCATCGTAGGTCCCGTTAGCCGCGCTTTGGCGTAACGTGACAGCTGCATCACCGTAGGTCCCGTTAGCCGCTCTTTGGCGTAACGTGACAACCCGAGATATTTACCGAGCTCTGCCATTGTTCGATGACGCCTGCGGCGAATTAAACCTACTTCCCAACAACAACTGCATCAGCGTCGATCCCGTTAGCCGCGCTTTGGCGTAACGTGACAGCTGCATCACCGTAGGTCCCGTTAGCCGCGCTTTGGCGTAACGTGACAGCCCGAGATATTTACCAAGCTCTGCCATCGTTCGATGACGCCTGCGGCGAATCGAAGCGACTTGCTGCACAACAGCGACAACATACCCCGTGAACAACGACTTATGCCAATTGCTGCCGTAAGTAGTCTTGCAACGGGGTTAAGTCCGCAGCCAGGGGGTGGCTCAGTAATGGCTTATCCACCACCGCCGCCAACGCTGGTGGCAGTGGCACCTCAACCCCCAAGATCTGCGCCACCGATTGCTGAAACTTGGCCGGATGGGCGGTGCCTAAAAATACCCCCACTTCATCCGCTTGCAGCGACTGCGCCAAGGCCGCGCTGGCAACGGCGGCGTGGGGCTCGCTGCGATACCCGCCCGAGGCCAGCTGCCGTAACTGCGCCGCCGTGCTGGCCTCGTCCACTTTGATTGCGGTTAGGTTCTGCTGCGGCCAACCATAGCGTTGCTGCAGGGCTTCCACCCGTGGCCAGTTATTGGGGCTGGTAACGTCCATCGCATTCGACAAGGTGTGGTGCACCGGCTCGGGCTGCCACTGGCCGCTGGCGAGGTAGCGCGGCACGGTGTCGTTCAAGTTGGTGGCCGCCACAAAACGCTTGATCGGCGCCCCCATCGCTTGGGCAATCAGCCCCGCAGTCAGGTTGCCAAAGTTGCCCGACGGCACCGCCACCACCGCCTGTTGCCGTTGCTCGGCGGGCAGCTGCGCTACCGCTTCGAAGTAATAACAGATCTGCGCCAGCAGCCGAGCAATGTTGATTGAGTTGGCCGAGGTTAAGCCAAATTCGGCTTTAAGCTCGGCGTCACTGAAGGCTTGTTTCACCAACTGCTGACAATCATCAAAGCTGCCCGCTACCGCCAAGGTGTGAATGTTATCGCCCAAGGTGCAGAACATCTTCTCTTGCAGTTCGCTGATCCCACCGGCGGGGTACAGCACCACCACATCAATGTTATCCAAGCCGTAGAACGCATCCGCCACCGCCGCACCGGTATCGCCACTGGTGGCGGTTAAGATGGTTTGCCGCTGCTCCCCGGCAAAGGCGTTTAAGCACTGCGCTAAAAAGCGGGCACCAAAGTCTTTAAACGCCAAGGTGGGGCCATGAAACAGCTCTAAACAGTATTGGCCGTCGCCCGCGGGCACCAGCGGCAGTTCAAAGGTGAACGCCTGCGCCACCAGCCGTTCAACCTGCGCTTGGCCTAATTCGTCCGCCAGCAACGCCGCGAGGATCCGCTGGCTGCGTTCAACAAAGGGCAGCGACCACAGCGATTCCACAGCCAGCTGCGGCAAGCGATCCGGCATAAATAAGCCCTGCTGCTGGCCTAGCCCCTGCAGCACCGCTTGGCGAAAACTGACCTGCTCTGCGGCCACATTAAGATTGGTTAACTGCATCGTGCTGACTCTCCTTGTATTGCACCCCGTGCTGCGCCAAGCGACACAGCCGCACCAGCCCATATTGATTGGTTAGATAGTGATGTTGCAGGTATTGTCGCCCTTGCTCGGCCACCGCCTTATCGCGGCAAACCGCAAACAGAGTGGGGCCAGAGCCGGAGATCCCGACCGCCTCAAACCCCAAACCCTTCAGCTTGGTTTTGGCCGCTTGGTAGCCGGGAATGTGCGCCGCCCGATGGGGCTCGGCCAGCACGTCGTTCAACGCCGCTAACGCTTGCGCTTCATCGCCGCGATAACTGGCGGCCACAAAACTGGCCAACTGCTGGCCATAACGAATGGTGGTGGCCAGCGGCACTTCGCTGGGCAGCAACGCCCGCATCTTGGCGGTCGACAGGGTGATCCCCGGATACGCCACCAACCAGTACCAGTTATCGAAACTGGGCAGCGCTTGGGCGTCGTCGGCCAACATCAACTGCATGCCGCCTAAAAAGCTCGGGGCGACATTATCAAAGTGCACCGAGCCGGAGATCTGCCCTTCCAGTTCGCCCATCAGTTGCAGCAGTTGGGCGTGATTCAGCGGCTGGCCAAAGTAGCGGTTCAGCGCCGCTAACGCCGCCACCACCGAGCTGGCGCTGCTGCCTAAACCAGAGCCGATGGGCAAATTCTTTTGCAACGTCAGCTGCAACCCTTGGCATTCGGGCGCATAACGGCGAATAAACTCTTGGGCGCAGCGCGTGACGATGTTGCCGGTTGCAGGCAGAAACCGGGCGTAAGCGCCACTGCAGCTCAGGTGCAGCGGCACCTCCGTCGCGGCCGTAGCCTCAGTTGCAGCCAACGCCGTGACCGTCACCACGTCACCAAAGGGCAGCTCATCGTGCTGCTCGCCCTCAACGATGGGTTCCAGTGCTGCCCCAAGCAGATCGAAGCCCACGCTGACGTTGCCCATTGAGGCGGGCGCATAAACCGATACGGTTTTCATTAGGCCTCCTGTTGCCATGCTTGAGTTCGCAAGATATCCGCAAACACCCCAGCGGCGGTTACCGCTGCCCCGGCGCCATAGCCCCGCAGCACGAACGGCAATGGGCTGTAGTAGCGGCTGTAAAAGGCCAAGGCGTTTTCACCGCCTTTAATGGCATACAACGGGTGGGCGGCATCCACCGCTTGCACCTTGATGTGGCACTGGCCTTGGGCGTCAATCGCGCCAACGTAACGCAGCACCTTGCCATCGGCCTGGGCGGCGGCAATGCGCTGCTGCACCGCGGCATCGGCCTCTGGCAGCTTGGCCATAAAGCTGGCCACGTCGCCGCTGGCATCAAAGTCGTCTGGCAGCACGCTGTCGATGTGCAGATCCTCCAGCTCCAACGGCATTCCCGCCTCACGGGCTAAGATCAGCACCTTACGCGCGACGTCCATGCCCGACAGATCCTCGCGGGGATCCGGCTCGGTAAAGCCTTTGTCCCGCGCCATGCCGGTGGCTTGGGATAGGCTCATCCCCTCTTCCAGCAAGCCAAAGATGTACGACAACGAGCCCGACAGCACCCCCGAAAATTCGGTCAGTTGATCCCCCGCCCGCAGCAACCCTTGCAGGTTGTCGATCACCGGCAAGCCTGCGCCAACGTTGGCTTCATACAGGAATTGGCGTTTGTGTTCCCGCGCCACCTGCCGCAGCTGTTGGTACTGCGCCATGGTGCCGGTGTTGGCTTTTTTGTTGGGGGTAACCACGTGCCAGCCTTGGCTCATTGCGGCGCAGTAGTAAGTGGCCACTTCGTCGGCGGCACTGCAATCCACTAAGACCGGATTGACCAGATGGGCATCGGCGGCAAAGCGCAGCAAGCGCTGCAGATCCAGCGGTTCGGCGCTGGGCAACTGATCGCGCCAGCGGTCGAAGCCAAGGCCATCGGCGGCCAGCAGCATCTGCCGTGAATTCGTTACCCCGCATAACCGAATGGCGATGTTGTGCTGCTGCAGATGCGGCTGCTGCGCGGCAATTTGCTGGATCAGTGCGTCGCCCACGTTACCGGCCCCCACCACCACCACATCAATCGACTGACGCCGCACAAACAGGTTTTCATGGCACAACCGCAGCGCATTGGGGGCTTGATGCTGTTGCACCACCGCCGAAATTGCCCGCTCGGAGCTGCCTTGGGCGATAGCGAGCACGGACGCACTGGCTTGCGATAACGCCTTAAAGAAGCGCGCGGCCACCCCTTTGCGGGTTTTCATGCCATCGCCCACTAAGGTGATGATGGCCAGATCCCGCTGCACATCAATTGGCTCTAACAGCTGCTGTTTCAGCTCCAGTTCAAACGCCTGTTGCAAGGCGGCCAACGCCCCAGCACCGGCGGCTTCGTGCACGCAAAAGGAGATGGAGTATTCCGACGAGCTTTGGGTGATCAAAGTGACCGATATGCCCGCCTGCGCCATTGCCGCAAACACGCGGCTGGCCATGCCAACCATCCCCTTCATGCCGGGGCCAGAAACGCTGATCATCCACTGGGACTTTAACTGGCTGATCGCCTTAACCAGCGAATGGGACGGTTCCGTGCGTGCATGAATTAAGGTGCCCGCTGAGTCTGGATTGAGGGTGTTGCGGATCCGGCACGGGATCTGATGCTGCGCGATGGGGGCGATGGTGCGTGGGTGCAGCACCGAGGCGCCGAAGTAAGACAGCTCCATCGCCTCTTCGTAGCTCAGGCTTGGCACCAGCTGAGCATCGTCAATCAGCCGTGGATCCAAGTTATACACCCCATCCACGTCGGTCCAGATCTCGCAACGGTCGGCATGCACACACGCCGCCAGCACCGCCGCGCTGTAATCCGAGCCATTGCGCCCCAAGGTCACGGTATCGCCACTGGCATTGGCTGCGGTAAAGCCCGGCACTAACCACACTCGGTATTCGCCTAAGGGCAGCGCCGCCAGCTGCGCTCGGCTGGGTTCGATCTCAACTTCCGCCGCCAGCATTGGCCCCTGCGCCAACAAACACTGGCGCGGGTCTAAGCTGGCCACCGGCCACGGGGCTTGCGCCAGCAACGCCTGCAACAGCGCCACCGACCAGCGTTCGCCGCACACCAGCACTTGCGCCAGCACGGGCTTGGGGCAACGGCGCAGTAACGCGATGCCGTGCAACAGCTGCTGCAACTGCGCCAGCTCTTGCTGCCACTGCTGTTGCAACCGCGCCGCGGCGCTTGGCACCGCCCGGCTAATGGCGCCATTTAACCGATCCATCTTGGCGTTAATTTCGGCAAGCGCGGGGGCAGGATGTTGGCCACTGCTGGCTTGGCTGGCGGCTTGTTCAAGCAGGTTGGTGATCCCCGCCGGTGCCGACAGCACCACCATCACCGGAAACGTACTGGCGGCGTCGCTCACCAGCTGTGCCACGGTGTGCAACTTGCTCGCGTCCGCCAATGACGATCCGCCAAACTTCATCACTTTCATCTTGCCGTTCTCCTTTTTTTTGCTCGCCGTAAACGCACAAAGCCCGCTCATCTGAGCGGGCTTTGTTGATTTGGATAGTGAATCCGAGGTGCTGCTAGCCCGCCCCCAACCTTTCGGTGGTGGTAATGGTGGTAGTGGTAATCACTAGAGCTAGCGGTGCTGTCAGTGGATGCAAAGTCCAAATTCCTCGTTTCGTTGTGCTTTTTACCATCAGCCTTTACGGCTGCTTTGTCAACGATCCGGCCATCGCCTTTTCGATATCACCTAATAACAAATGCAACATGGCCACGTCGCGCTGGCTTAATGTGCCCACGCTGTCTTGCAGCCAACGCCGCAGAGGTTCTTGTTCTGCCACCGCTAAGGTATCCAGCAGTTGCACGCTGCGCTGCTTCAGCGCTTTGAACTGAGCGTCGTTAGCGCCAACTTCGCTTGGGGGTGGCAACTGCGAAAACTCATAGGCGTACAGCATGATCGCTTGGCCAAGGTTCAACGAAGGGTATGGGTTTGCCAACGGAATGGTGGTCAGCAGATCCACCAACGCCAAATCGGCATTGGCCAATCCCGACGCTTCACAACCAAACACCACCGCCACCTTGCCAACACTGCTGCCCAGCTGCTGCACTTGGGCGGCCGCATCGTTGGGGCTGTGCAAGCGGCGTTTATCGCCCCGCTTACGGGCGGTGGTGGCAAAGCTTAAGTCGATGTCGGCCAAGGCACTGGCTAAATCATCAAAGGATTCGGCGTTTTCCAAAATGTGCTGGCTGCCGTGGGCGGTCCAATTGGCTTCGTCCGCTTGGTGCGCCTGCGAGTTCACTACCCGCAATTTCTCAAAGCCCATGGTGTTCATGGCGCGTGCCGCCGCGCCCACGTTTTCGCCACGCTGGGGTGACACCAAAATAAAGTACAGTTCTGCCATTACGTCCTCTCCGATAAGCGGAGCCAAGATTAGCCGCTGCGGCCACTAAAGCAAGTTGTCTCTTAGCTGCACATTGAGAAAGCGCCGATTGCGCGTTACTTTGAAGTGACTAATGCAGAAAAATTACTCAGTTATGTTCAATCGCGGTTGAACGCAGCCACGGGATTTCTGTTGACCGACTTGCCATCAAAGGAGTGATGATGACTGCTTCGGCCCCGAGCCATCTGGCGTACCAAATTCTGGCTGGTTTTGATAAACACTTTCGGCTGTTCATGCGGATCTCACGCGGCGCGAAAGAGCATTTTATTCAACAGCATTGGCTGGCCGCCGACGCCGCCCAAAAAGAGCGGATCTCGCTGTACAGCCAACAGGTGGGGCTGCAAACCCAGCGACTGATCGAGCAGCTAGATAAGCCGGTGATCTCCACCGAGTTATGGCAAGAAACCAAGCAAGCCTACAGCAAATTGCTGCTGGGACACCCCCAAGCAGAGATGGCGGAAACCTTCTTTAATTCGGTGTTTTCACGGCTGTTTCGCCACCGAGGCTTAGACGATCAGCACCTGTTTTTGCACACCAGCGTACGCAGCCGCCAGCCCTTTCAGCCGGAGAAACTCAGCAAATACCGCTTTACCGACACCGACGCCAAGCAGGCGCTGCTGGAGCTGATCAACCCGCGCCGTTTTGGTCGCCCCTTTGCCGATCTGGATGGCGATTTAACGCTGGTGCTGCAACGGCTGCAACCCTTGATGCAGGCGCAGCATTACAACCGCATCGAGCTGCTTAACTGCATCTTCTATCGCAACAAAGGCGCCTATCTGGTGGGGCGGCTGATCGGCGCCCGCGGCTTTGCGCCGCTGCTGCTGCCGATCCGCCACAGCGACAACGGCCTCTACATTGATGCGGTGCTGGATAACGCCGACGATCTGTCGGTGGTGTTTAGCTTTACCCGCGCCTATTTCATGGTCGACACCAACGCCCCCGGCATGTTGGTCAGCTACCTTAAACAGCTGATGCCCAATAAGAGTTGGGCCGAGCTGTACACCGCGCTAGGGCTGCAAAAACACGGCAAAACTGAGTTTTACCGCAGCTTTTTACACCACCTTGATCACAGCACCGATTGCTTTGACATTGCGCCGGGGATCAAGGGGATGGTGATGTCGGTGTTCACCCTGCCTTCGCTGCCGATGGTGTTTAAAATCATCAAAGATGAGTTTGCCCCGCCTAAAGAGGTCACCAAAGCCGACGTTAAGGCCAAGTACGATCTGGTGAAGCGCCACGACCGAGTGGGTCGCATGGCCGACACGCAGGAGTACAGCAACTTTGTGTTCCCACGGGATCGCTTCAGCGCCGAGCTGCTGCAAGAGCTGCAACAGGTGGCGCCATCGGAAGTGGAGCTGACCGAGCAACAGGTGATCATTCGTCACCTGTATGTGGAGCGGCGCATGGTGCCGCTGAACATGTTTTTGGATGGCGCCACCCAAGCGCAAATTGACCACGCCATCTTCGAATATGGGCTGGCAATTAAGCAGCTGGCGTCGGTGAACATCTTTCCCGGCGACATGCTGTTTAAAAACTTTGGCTTAACCCGCCATAACCGCGTGGTGTTCTACGATTACGATGAGATCAGCTACATGACCGAATGTAATTTTCGCACCATTCCCAAAGCCCAAAATCACGAACAAGAGCTGGCCGCCGAGCCGTGGTTCTCGATTGGCCCCCACGATGTGTTTCCCGAGGAGTTTGGCCACTTCTTATTGGCGCGCCCCAGCATCCGCCAAGCCTTTATGCCCCACCATCAGGATCTGTTGACTGCCGACTACTGGCAGCAGGTGAAAGACAACGTTAACGCCGCTCAGATCCCCGATATCTACCCCTACCGAGTAGAATGTCGATTACGACTGGAAAAAGTGTTAGCGGGATCATAGTCTGTGCGCTTTCCAATCCCGTAAGATGCGGGTTTAACCACTAATACTGGAGTTGTCGGATGATCATCGACGCCAAGACCGTTGTAACCCTGCACTACCGCCTGCATAACGCAGCCGGTGAATTGATTGAAGAGTCGTTTGGCGGCGCCCCAATGGAGTACCTGCACGGTGCCCACAACCTGATCCCAGGTCTGGAAGCTGAGCTGCAAGGCAAGCAAGCCGGTGCTGCATTTAAAGCCGACATCGACGTAGAAAACGCTTACGGCCCAGTACAATCTGGCCTGATCCAAGAGGTGCCTCTGGCGTCTTTTGAAGGCGTAGAAGACATCACCCCAGGCATGCGCTTTATGGCGCAAACCGACGAAGGTCCACGTCCGGTTACCGTTACCGAAGTGAAAGACGACAGCGTAATTGTTGACGGCAACCACCCAATGGCTGGCCAAGCGCTGTCGTTTGAAGTGGAAGTGGTTGAAGTACGCGAAGCCACTGACGAGGAGATCCAACACGGTCACCCACATCAGGAAGGCGGTTGCTGCGGTCACGACCACGGCGATGATTGCTGTGGCGGCAAAGGCGATTGCGGCAAAGGCGACGATTGCTGCGGCGGCCACGGCCACCACTAAGCGCACGCGCTAACACGAAAAAAGCCCGCGATTGCGGGCTTTTTTGGGCTGTGTATTAGTTAACTGTTGGCGTTGCTGCGCGGTAGCTATTGTCGCCTGCGGCGAGCTTCGATGG
>NZ_CANLCI010000002.1 GCF_947489035.1 uncultured Ferrimonas sp.
GACGTACTCGACGGCACCCTCACCGCCACCGACGTCGATGGCGACGCGCCAAGCTTCAACGCCAACACCATCAACGATCCTTACGGCACCTTCGTGGTCAACGCCGACGGCAGCTGGACCTTCGACTTGGCCGACAACGACACCGTTGATGCGCTGACTTTGGGTCAGGAAGAAGTTCGTGAGTTCACCGTTACCTTAAGTGACGGCAGCACCACCACCGTCACCATCACCATTACTGGTACCAACGACGCCCCGATTGCACGGGCAGACAATTACGACGTCAACGCGACGCAATCGGTGACGCTGGATCTGCTCGCCAACGACACTGATATCGATAGCCCGGCCACGGATCTGCGCATCGTCAGCATTGATGGGGTATTGCTCACCGGCGCGGCGCAAGTGATTGTGCTGCAAGATGGCAGCGGTACCGTCAACATCGATGACGCGGGCAACATGCAGTTCACCCCAGCCGATGGGGTGGAAAACGAGATCAGCTTCGATTACGTCATCAGCGATGGCGACAAAACCGCCAGCAGCACCGTCACCATTGATGTGAATACCGTTAACGCCGAAGACGACGGTGAGGCCAGCGGCAGCTACCAAGCCAGTGCCGATTTCAGCAATGGCGTCACCATTCCGCTGGACGGTAACGGCCAACCGCTGTTTACCATTGAGGCCATCACCATTGATGCCGATGGCAATCCAGTGACCGGCACCATTTCAGAAATCGCCGGCTCTGGCATTGGCGTCGGTGGTTCAATTCGCGACAGCGGTCAGGTAGAAGATCAGATTGAATACGATCCGGACACCGGCGAATCAGAGCAGCTGAAGTTCGTCTTTAATGAACTGGTGAATCAGGTCGATTTCAGCGTGGCACGTTTATTTGCTGACGAGAATGGCGGTGAGAAAGGGGCGTGGAAAGCTTATTACAACGGCGAATTAGTGGCGTCGGGTACCTTTGAAAATATCAGTGGTACCAGTGGCGATTTCTCTATCGATACCGGCGACATTGTGTTTGATACCTTGGTGTTTGAAGCGGCGCCAAACGACGTGGCCAATGGCGATTCCTCCGACTACGTGCTGACCTCCCTCAACGCCACTGGCGCTGATCTCGGCGAAGGCACCATCATCGCCGCAGCGGATGAGGCATTAATCATCAATGACCCAGCCACTGGCTTGCTGGCCAACGACAGCGACGCTCAAAACGATGCCTTTAGCATCAGCGCCATCAATGGCCAAGCGATCAGCAACGGCACCGTAGTAACGTTGGCCAGCGGTGCGCTGCTGACCATTTACGCCGACGGCACCTACCAATATGATGCCAATGGCGCTTTCGACCAGCTCGCCGCAGGTCAGGTGGCCGAAGACAGCTTCGAATACACCATTACTGATGAGCATGGCGCCCAAAGCAACGCCGATGTCACCATCACTGTGATTGGCACCGACGATCCAGTCACAATCGCCGCACCAGGTGCAACACTGGATGACGACAGCCTCAATACCCCAGTTGATGGCAGCTTGACCCTGTCTGCACCGGATGGTTTCAACGGCTTGAGCATTGGTGGAACGGCAATGATTGATGCCGACGGCAACATCATCAGCAGCTATCAAGATCAGTACATTAAGTTGACCATCACTGGCTTTGATGCCGACCGAGGTGTGGTTAATTACAATGTTGAGCAGTTGCAGCCATACCCTCACGCCAACGGTAGCGACAGCACCATCATCAACCTGCCGATCACAGTAACTGACAGCGACAACGACAGCAGCACCATTGATCTGCCGCTCACCATTGGTGACAGCACCCCAACCACGCAGCCAATCAACGACGTTGATTACCACCACGGCGAAGGAGTGCAACAAGGCCAATGGCAGTTTGATTTAGGCGCTGATGGCCAAACACCACAGGCAGACTTTATCGATGTACTGCTCAGCAACGGTGCCGATTTGAACGGCATAACCATAAGCTCCGAAGCCATCTATGACGGCAGTGGTAGCTACCTTGGCGAGCGCCTAACTGGCACCAACGATGGCGGTGACAAGCTGTTTGAACTGACCATCGGCAGCGATGGCCAATATCAGTTTGAAGCTTTCGAACAGCAGTACCAGTTCGACTTCGCCGCCAGCCCAATCAACAACTTAGTAAGTTCTGAACTGTACGCCAGCCAAATTACTGGTAGCGACGATGTAGACATTCGCTTCAGCTCTGCCACCAATGCGAACGTCAATTATCGTGATGGCGACGGTATTGGCGTTGGCGGCTGGGGCAGCGCTAATGACTTCGGTAACAATGAAAAACTGAACTTGGCGTTCTTCAAAGGTCAGCAATCCAACAGCACCGCCCAGCTGATCAATGCCATCACTATCGCAGTGGTGATGAGCAACAGCACCGAAGCAGCAACCCTTGAAGTGGCAGTCACTGGCGTCGATGCCGATGGCAATGTGATCACTAAAACCGTCACCGCCTTTGTCGATGCCGATTCCGATCAAATCGTGCTCAATGGCGACGACCTTGGCATGGAAGGGATCAGCGCCATCGAGTTAAGCCACCAGAGTGGCGGCGACCTGTTGATAGGCAACGTCGAGGTTGACGTTCAACCGCAGTTTGAACTGGATGTGGAGATTGGTGTTACCGACAGTGATGGTGACCGGAGTCAAACCGAACTCAACATTGAAGTGGGTCGCCAGACGGGTGATTTTGAAGTGGGATCGGGCAATGATGACCAAGGCGACGATACCGATCATACCGTCGGCGATGATAAAGGTGGCATCGACGGCAGCGACAACAGCGACGTACTGATTGGCGATCCAGGCGGCTCGGTTTCGGTCGAAGTGCCACTGGATTACAACTACGTGGTGATGATCGACAGTTCTGGTTCACTTAGTGACGCTGAACTGGCCGAGATGAAAGATGCGATAATCAGCATGTTGCGGCAGCTGGCAGCTCACGATGGCACCGTAACCGTTAAGCTAGTCGACTTCGACACCGTATTTAACAACAACGCCAACGGCGACACCGAGTTTACTTTGACGGGCGCTGCTAGCGAGCTGCAAGCTGCCATCGGCTACATCAATAGTATTGATAATACCTCTGATAGAGAGCTGGATATTGGCTGGACCAACTACGAAGCAGCCTTCATCGAAGCCAACAGTTGGCTGGAAACGCACCCTAGTAACGTGACCACCGAGAGCCACGCCATCTTCATTACCGATGGCCGACCAAACGCCTACGTCAACGACGATGGTACCGTCAACTCCGGCACCAGCTTCCTAGACGCATGGCAGCAACTGGTGGGTGGCGATGGCAGTGACGAACTCACCAAACTAAAAAATCTAGTGGACACGCTGCAAGCGGTCTCCATTGGCCTGGAAGCTGGCAGCGTACTTGCCACTGGCACCAATTTAGTGGGGGACAGCAACAACGATGGGCAGCTCACTACCGAAGAGCTGATGAACTACATCGACAGCCGCGGTGCGGCGCAGATCATCGACAATACCGGCGATCTAGAACAAACCCTTGGCGCCATCATTGATCAAAACTTTGCCACCCTCGGCAAGGACACCATCAACGGCAATGGCGGCGATGACATTATTTTCGGCGACAGCCCAAATACTGATGTTTTAGCAGCGCTAATGAATATCGACAGTGACGCACTGCCTGTCGGCTCTGGCTGGGAGGTGTTCGCCCAGTTAGAAGCGGATCCGAGCAACGGCTGGGATCGGGAAGACACCCTCAGTTACATTCGCTCTAATCATCAGATTTTGGCGCAAGAGAACACTTCAACCACCGGCAACGTTCGTGGCGGCGGCGACGATACCCTCGATGGCGGTTTAGGAGATGACATCCTTTATGGCCAAGAGGGCGACGATCTCCTCATCGGTGGCCTTGGCAGCGACATCCTCAGCGGCGGCGAAGGCAAAGACACCTTTGTCTGGCAAGACGGCGACGCCGATGGCAGCACCGATGTGATCACCGACTTCGACGCCTTCGATAAGCTCGATCTGTCTGAGCTGTTGATCGGCGCAGACGACAGCAACATCGCTGACTACTTATCCGCCACCTCGCAGGGTAACGACACGGTAATTACCATCGACAGCAACGGTTCTGCGGCCGGAGGTGATACACTGCAAATCGTACTGGAGGGAGTCGATACCACCATTGATCAGCTAGTTAGCGATGGTGCCTTGGTGATCACAGCCAACGACAGCAGTACGTCGAGCGCAGGGGTAAGCAGCGTAACCATGCCACTGCCAACTCGACCGGAACACGATCTGCCATAGGAAGGATGAGATGACAGATAGCAGTGCGGCGCAACTGAGCGCCGCCGACAGCCCCCTGTTGGACGGTTTATTGTGGCTCGCGGATTTCTTCGAGCTCAGTAACAACCGTGCCAGCATCACCGCTGGCCTGCCGCTGCCCGGTGGCGATCTGCCGTTGTCGCACTTTGCCGAAGCCGCCCAACGTGCGGGCCTCAGCAGCCGTCGCTTGCAGCTCGATTTGGCGCTGCTCGATAGCAGCGCCCTGCCCTGCGTGCTGGCCATTGATGGCATGGCACCCACGGTGCTACTGCGACTGGACGACAGCCAAGCGGTACTGCTGGATCCCCTGTCTCACGGCGAATTAGTGTGGCAACGGGCTGAACTCGACAGCCGCTATCTGGGTCACGCCATCTTGGTCAAGCCCGCCTACCAGCCAGATCCACTGATTGATGGCTTGGAAGCCCCCCAGGCTCACTGGTTTTGGGGGCCGCTGAAAAACGCACGCTCGCTCTACCGCGATATTGTTTTAGCCTCGCTGTTGATCAACCTGTTTGCGCTGGTGTCGCCGCTGTTCATCATGAACGTCTACGATCGCATCGTCCCCAACCTGGCCTACGATTCGTTGTGGGTCTTGGCCGCTGGCGCTGGCATCGCCTTTGTGTTTGATTTGGCGCTAAAACAGGTGCGCGCCAGCCTGATTGATTACGCCGGTAAGCAAACCGATCTGGCGGTTTCCCGCACCCTGTTTGCCCGCATCATGGGCATGCAGTTACAACACAAACCCGCTTCGACCGGCGCCTTAGCACGGCAATTTGGTGAGTTCGATTCGGTGCGCGAATTCATCGCCTCCACCACCATCACCACCTTGGTCGATTTGCCGTTCTCACTGCTGTTTTTAATTCTGATCGGCTGGCTCAGTGGCCCCTTGGTGTGGCCGCCACTGATCGCCATTGTCATCATGGTGATCATCACCGCCAGCTTGCAAAAGAAGATGGCCGAAGCCAGTGCCGAAGCCCAGCGTTTTGCGGATCTGCGCCACGCCCACCTGTACGAATCAATCACCGGCCTGGAAACCATCAAAAGCAGCGGCGCCGAAGGCGGCATTCAGTACACCTGGGAAAAGATGCAGGCGCACAGTGCCCAGTGGCAGATGCGCAGCCGCAAACTCACCAACTTTGCCAGCAACGTCTCTGCCTTTATCGTCCAAATCACCGCCATTGTGACCGTAATTTTAGGGGTCTACAGCTTAGAGGCGGGGCTGATCTCCATGGGCGGGATCATCGCTGCGGTGATCTTAAGCAGCCGCGCCATCAGCCCGATGTCGCAACTGATCGGCTTGCTCAGCCGCGCCCATAACGTCAAAGGCACCATCGACAAGCTGGAACAGCTGATGAACCTGCCGCAGGATCACGACGCCCAAAAACACTACCCAGATCTGGGCAAACTGAGCGGCAAGATCAGCGCCGACAACCTCAGTTTCAGCTACCCAGAACAGCCAAGCCCCACCCTAAAAGAGCTCAGTTTCACCCTGCCGGCCGGCAAACGCTTGGCGATCATCGGCCGTAACGGCTCAGGCAAAAGCACCTTAGTGAAGATGCTGTTGGGCTTTTTACGCAGTGAACACGGCGGGCTGCGTTTGGATGGGTACGAGCTCAATCAGCTACACAGCGCCAGTTTGCGCCAACAGATAGGTTACGTGCCGCAAGACATTCGCCTGTTCCATGGCACCATCCGCGACAACATCGTGCTGGGTTGCCGTAACGTCAGCGACGCTCAACTCAGCCAAGCGGTTGAACGCTCTGGGGTTGGCTTATTTACCAACTTCGATGGGGAAGGGCTGAATCGCCAAGTGGGCGAATCGGGGTTGGCGCTGTCGGCTGGGCAACGGCAAGCGGTGGCCTTAGCGCGAGCGCTGCTGAACGATCCGCCGATTTTGGTGCTGGATGAACCCAGCGCCAGCCTCGACGCCCGCGCCGAGCTGCAATTTATTCGCACCATTAGCCAGCTGCCGAAAGACAAAACCATCTTATTGGTTACCCACAAGCAGCCACTGATGGAGCTGGTGGATCAGGTGATGATCTTAGAGCGAGGGCGCATGGTCGCCTTTGGCCCACGGCAGCACGTACTGGATCGACTCAAGCAGGGCAAAGCCCCAATGGAGGCCAAATGAATCCAGCTCAAGCCAGCAAATACGATTGGGATGACGAACTGCTGTTCCACCCACCGGTGTACAAGCGCAAATTGGTGTGGGTGCTGACTGCACTGATCCTCAGCTTGCTGGTGTGGGCCAGCCTTAGCACCTTAGATGAGGTTACCCGTGGCCAAGGCAAGGTGGTGCCCTCGTCCCAAGTGCAGGTGATCCAAAGTTTGGATGGCGGCATCATTGAAGAGTTGATGGTGCGCGAAGGCATGTTGGTTAGCCAAGGCACACCACTGCTGCGGATCGACGCCACCCGCTTCGCCTCGGATCTGGCTCAGCGAGAACAGGAAACCCTCAACCTGCAATTTGGGGTGTTTCGCCTGCAAGCGCAGCTGGCCAGCGTGCAGCTGGGGCAAGCCACCCAACCGCAAGGCGATAGCATCAATTGGCAGCAACAGTTGCAGCTCAAACCCCAGCAGTTGTCGTTGCCTGCCCCCTTGGCCAGCGCCTACCCCGAGCTTGCTAAACAGCACCGCGCCGACTATCAGCATCGGCTCGATCAGTTGCAAAACCAACTGTCGATCCAAGCGCAAGCCATTCATAAAAAAGAAAATGAGCTAAAAGAGCTGGCAACGCGTTTGAAAACGCTGGGGATCAGCTTACAGCTCGTTAAACGGGAATTAGAGATCACCAAGCCGTTGGAAGAGCGTGGCATTGTTTCTGAAGTTGAGCTGATCAAACTGCAGCGCCAAGCCAACGACGCCAGCGGCGAACTGGCCTCGCTGCGGCAAGTGCGGCCCTCGCTGCTGCTGGAACGCGACGAAGCCGTACTGAAACGGCGCGAAATCGCCCTGGCTTTTTTAAGCGAAAGCCAAGCGGAATTTAACGAGATGAGCGCCCAACTGGCGCGGCTCAATGAAGCCAACGTTGGCGCCCAAGACAAGGTCGATCGCACGCTGATCCTGTCGCCGGTGGCAGGCACGATTAAGTCATTAAACATCAATACCTTGGGCGGGGTAGTTCAGCCTGGGGAAGATCTGATTGAGATTGTGCCATCGGAAGACAAACTGCTGGTGGAAGCGCAGATCGCCCCCAAAGACATCGCCTTTTTACGGCCGGGATTGCCCGCCACCGTGAAAGTCACCGCCTACGATTTTACCCGCTACGGCGGCCTCAACGGCGTGGTCGAGCACATCAGTGCCGACACCATCACCGATGAAGAGGGCAACAGTTTTTACGTGGTGCGGGTTCGCACCGACAGCAATCGGCTCGGCAAAGCAGAAGCGCCGCTGCCAATCATCCCCGGCATGATCACGTCAGTCGACGTGTTGACTGGGGAAAAGAGCGTGCTGGCGTACCTGTTAACGCCAATCTTACGCGCCAAAGCAAACGCGCTCCGCGAGCGCTGATTATTTAACGCATTTTTCCTTCAAAGGATGGAATAGGATGAAAGTTCTTGCACCAATGGTGGTGTTGATCTCCAGTCTGTTGGCGGCCCACGCAGCCGCCACCACACTGGAACAAGCGGTGGCCCATACGCTGGATACCAACCCGCAGATCCGCTTTAACTTTAATCGCTTTAAGGCGTCGGAAGAGCAGGTAAACCAAGCCAGTGGCGGCTACCTGCCACAGGTGGATCTGCACGCCAGTTACGGTTACGACTGGGCAGACACCCGCACCGGTCGCGCCAGCGGCGATCACGCCCTCGAGCACGATCCCCGCGTTGCTGGCATTACCATCTCGCAGCTGATTTTCGATGGCTTCCGCACCCCCGGCGAAGTGAAACGGCTGGGCTTTGAAGCCAGCGCGGAACAATGGACGCTGTTCAGCGCCGCCGAGGACATGGCCTTAACCGTCGCCCAGCGCTACATCGCCTTACTGGCTGCCACCCAGCAGCTCGAACTGGCGGATCATAACTTGGATAACCATAAGCAGATCCACGACAAAATTCGGCAGCGCGCGGATTCTGGCTTAGGCAGCAGCGCCGATTTAGCCCAAAGCAACGGCCGCTTAGCGCGCGCAAACTCCAACCGCATCGCCGCTTACAACAACCTATTGGATAGCCAAACCCAATACCTGAATGTGGTGGATCGCCTGCCGGATGAACTGATCATCCCAATGCCGGATCACGACATGCTGCCCAGCGATCTCAACAGCGCTTTAGCCAGCAGCAGCGATCACCCATTGCTGAAAAGCAGCCGCTTTGATGTCGAAGCCGCAGTGCAGCAACGCCGCGTAGCCAAAGCCGAGCACTACCCAACGGTCTCGCTGCGCGTGGATGGCAACTGGGGCGAGGATCGCAACAACCAAACCGGCCACAACAACGACGTTAGCGCCACCTTAGAGATGCGTTACAGCTTGTTTGCCGGTGGGTCCACCCAAGCCAATGTTCGCAACGCCGCCTACCAATTGGGCTCGGCCAAATCGGTGCAAGAACGCGCCAACCGCGACGTGATTGAAGGGATGCGCCTGTCGTGGAACGCCTACGAACAGCTGGGGTTACAAAAGGGGTTTATTCGCCAGCACGTGGAAGCCAGCAAAGAAGCGCAATTGGCTTACAGCGAACAGTTTCGTTTAGGCCAGCGCAGCTTGCTGGATCTGCTCGATACCGAAAATGAGCTGTTCCAAGCCCGCCAAGATTACGTGCGCGCCGAGATGGACGAACTGCTGGCCAAATACCGCGTACTGAACGCCAGTGGCCGCTTGTTGGATTCCCTGCGGATCACCCGCCCGCCCCAATGGGCCGCCGAGCACGACAACCAATAAGGACCAATGCCGATGAAAAAGTCAGTTTTGATCGCCGTACTGGCCGCCTTAGGCGGTTGTGCCAGCGAACCGATCTCCGATTGGCAGCACACCAAACAGCTGCATGATTTAAGCGACATAGACAAAGATGGCGTCATTGTGGCGCGGGAAGATTGCGTTGGCACACTGGCTGGTGCCAATGTCAACAACGTTGGCTGTGGCGACGTGAATCAATTTACCGCCCGCCGCGATCTGAAGGTGTTGTTCCCCAACGATTCCAACCACATCGACAGCCGCTACTACCCAGAGATTGAAGCGGTGGCCGAATTTATGGCGCAGTACCCCGGCAGCACCGTGACCATCGAAGGTCACTGTAGCCGCGTCGGTGGCCGCGACTATAACCTGAGCCTATCGGATAAACGCGCCGCGGCGGTGCGACAAGTATTAATTGAGCAGTTCAGCATTGAGCCCGAACGGGTTAACTCGATAGGTTACGGCTTCGAACGCCCAATCGATCCCAGCAATGATCCGCTGGCCCACAGCCGCAACCGCCGCGTTGTGGCTGAAATGGCCACCAAAGACAGCAGCGCGGCCATGCGCTGGAACGTCTGGAGCGTAGGTCGCTAACGCGCCTGTGCCCCGTCATCGCGTGCGCCGTTGTATTTCCACGCTGCTGCTGATCATGGCGGCCATCACCGCCGTGATGGCCGCCAATCCCGCCACGCCGCCAGAGCACCAACTGCAACAGCAACAGCGGCTGCTCGACCGCTATGGCGACCAAGCGGCGCTGCGTTATCGGGCTTGGCGCAAGCTGCTGCTGACCCAACAACAGCAAACCCCAATGGCCAAGGCCGAGGCGATCAACACCTTCTTTAACCAGTTTCGCTTTGGCAACGACAGCACCATCTGGGGCCAGAAAAACTACTGGGCCACGCCAATGGAGTTCATCGGCTTAGCCTACGGCGATTGTGAAGATTTTGCCTTAGCCAAGTACCTGTCGCTGCAGATGTTGGGGCTGGCCGAGCAGAGCCTGCGGCTGGTGTACGTGAAAGCCACCCAGCTGAATCAATACCACATGGTGGTAGCCTACTACCCAACCCCGCAAAGCGAACCGTGGATCTTAGATAACCTCAATGGCAACATTGTTAAAGCCAGCAAACGCCCGGATCTCAAACCCATTTTCAGTTTCTCCGGCGACAAATTTTGGCTTGATGGCGCCAGTGGCAGCCGCCAAGTGGCCAACCGGCCGGCGTTAAGCCAATGGACCCAATTTAGCCAACGGCGCCTGCGCGGGCAGATGAACCTGCCGCCCTACCTCAAGGACTAGAGCCATGACCCTCTATAAGCAACTCTCCACCTTTATCTTCTCCATCTTCGTGCTGGTGGCGGTTGGCTTGAGCTGGGGCCAGCTGAACGAAGCCCGAGGCTTTTTGTATCAACAGATGCAATCGGAGCTGAACAACTCCAGCCAAGCACTGACGCTGATGTTGCAGCCGTCGATGGAGCAAGCCGATAAGGTGGCCGCCGAAGCGCTGATCACCGCCATGTTTGAAGGCGGGCTCTATCAAAGCATCCGCTTAAAATGGCTGGCCGACGACAGCGAACAAACCTGGTACAACAACCACGTTGATGTGGCGGTGCCCAGCTGGTTTCGGCAGCTGCCCTTGTTTGAAACCCCCAGCCGCAACACCACCATCATCAGTGGCTGGCTGCAGCTGGGCGAGCTAGAGATTGTCGCCCACCCCGGTTATGGCTACCGCCAGATCTGGCACAGTTTCATCACCAGTTTGATCATTATCTCGCTGATGTTGGTGCTGATGTTAACCCTCGCCAAGTGGGGCTTACGGCGCTTATTGGCGCCGCTGCAACAGGTTCAACAACGGGCCGAGCAGGTGGCCAAAAAGCAATTCAGTGCGCCGATGGTCGAACCCAAAACCGCCGAGCTGGCGCAGTTAGTACGCAGCATCAACTCGATGGAAAGCCAGCTGCAGCAACAGTTTGCTGCCCATAAAGAGCAGGTCAGCAGCTTGCAGCAATCGCTGCTGACCGACGCGGTCTCGAAGCTGCCAAATCGCCAGTACATCGTTAGCCGCTTAAGCAGCTGGCTGCAAGAGCCCAGCGATGGCGCCATCGCTCTGGTGCAGATCCCACTGCTGGAGCAAGTACGGCAGCAGTTTGGTTATCAGTTACGGGATGAATTGATCGGCCGCTTGGGCACCGAATTAGCAGAGCTTGGCAGCGGCTTTAACACCACCGCCAGCCGCATTAGCGCCCATGAATTTTTGTTGCTGGCACAGGATCTGGAGCCCACGCAGCAGCATCAATTAACGCAACAGCTGCAACAACTGCTGCGCCGTTTTGAGCAAAGCTGTGGGCTGGCCGAGCCACAACCTTGCGCCATCGGTGCCGTCAGTCGTCAGCAAGAACACGACAGCCAACAGCTGCTGGCCCAAGCCGACCAAGCGATGCGCCAAGCGCAGCTGCAAGACAAGCCGCTGTGCTGGTTTGCCCAGCTACAACAGCAACCTACCAGTGTCGAACAATGGCGCACCCTGCTGGACGATGGGTTGCAGCAGCGACTGGTGCTGTACCGTCAGCCGGTCTTAGATTGGCACAGCCAAACGCCACACCATTACGAACTGTTTGGTCGCATCCAGTACCAAGGGCAAGAATTTCACGCCGGGCAGTTCTTGCCATATTTGAATATGATCGATCGCGGTGAAGCCTTTGACCGCGCCTTGATTGAACAGGTGATCAACACCAAGGCGCTGCGCCAAAGCGAGCAGCCACTGGCGATCAACCTCACCGCCGCCGCAGTGAACACCCCAAGCTTCCAGCTGTGGTTGATCGAACTCTTAAGCCAGCAGCGTTACCCGCTGCAGTTTGAAGTCAGCGAACAGCTCGCGGTCGGCGGCAGTGCCGCGCTAACTCAGTTACGACGACAGTTAGGTCAGCTGGGCTATGGCTTTGGCATCGATCACTTTGGTCGCGAGCTGGCGTCGCTGGATTACTTGCAGCAACTGAGCCCCGATTACGTGCGCTTGGATCACGCCTTTGTGGCCAACGACAACGAGCAAAACCGCCAGCTCAGCCGCGCCTTGTGCTTAACCGCCCAAGGCTTGCAGATCCAGGTGTACTTGGCTGGGGTGCAGATGCAGGAACAACTGGCGCCGTGGCAAGCGTTGCACCTCAGCGGTTATCAGGGCTTTATTCAGCCACCCAAGCGTTTGGAAGCGGCGCTTATTGCCGCAGAGCTGTCCCATCAAGGGGTGGCCGACAGCGAACACAACGGCCGTTAACGCGGGCAAGCGCCCAAAATGCGCCTTGCCGCAGATGCAACAAAGCCGCTGTCGTAACAGCGGCTTTGTTGTTCTTTGGCTTGGCGGGATCCGCAAGGCCGATCGGGTTTGCCAAACTGCAGACGCGAAAAAGCCGCTCATTGAGCGGCTTTTTCTAAATAGTGGGGTGGCTAACGGGACTTGAACCCGCGACAACCGGAATCACAATCCGGGACTCTACCAACTGAGCTATAGCCACCATCGAACTTTTTGTTATCGAACCATCTAACGCGCAAATGGCGCGCCCAGAGGGAGTCGAACCCCCGGCCTCACCCTCCGGAGGGGTGCGCTCTATCCAGCTGAGCTATGGGCGCGTTCCTTAACGGCGGCTATAATACTCAGCCGCCCCTGCCACGTCTACGCCAAATCCAATAAATTTGACTGAATGAGCAATTTTTAACTAACCCGCGCAAACAAGCAACGACTTCCGTGGCCATTGTGCGGAATTTGCACCAATTATCAGCGCACAAACCGGTGCCAAGCGGAACCGCGCCCGATTTACTTATTCAGCATCGCCCGCAACGCGGCAATGTTGGTTTTGCCTTTGCTGTTGCGCTGCTCGGCGGTGGCCGGGGCTTTGCGTTCTTCCCACTCCAAATCGTCTTGGGGCAGCTCCAGCAGAAAACGGCTTGGCTCGCATTTGATCTGCTCGCCATATTGGCGCCGCTCTTTGCACAGGGTGAACATCAGCTCCTGCTGGGCACGGGTAATGCCCACGTAAGCTAAGCGGCGCTCCTCTTCCACGTTGCCTTCGTCGATGCTGGATTGGTGTGGCAGCAAGCCTTCTTCTGCCCCCACCAGAAACACATAGGGGAACTCCAACCCTTTAGAGGCGTGCAAGGTCATCATCTGCACCTGATCCAGCTCCTCGTCCTCGTTAGAGCGCTCCATCATGTCGCGCAGGGTGAGCCGCGTGACCACCTCTTTCAAGGTCATCGGCTCTTCCAGATCGTCGCCCTCCACCATGGCGGTGATCCACTTATACAGCTCCGAGACGTTTTTCATCCGCATCTCTGCCGCCTTGGGGCTGGGCGACGTGTCATAGAGGAAGTCTTCGTAGTTGATCTGCCGCACCATGTCCCGCAGCGCCGCAATGGTGTCACCGCGCTCGGCCCGATCCCCCAGCTCCACCAACCAACGAGCAAAGATCATCGCCGTTTGTGCCGCTTGCGGTGGCAGCCGCTGTTCAATTTCAGGATCGAAACAGGCGGCAAACAGGCTGATCTGTTTGCGGTTAGCCAAGTGGCCAATTTTTTCCAAGGTGGCTGGGCCCATGCCCCGTTTCGGCACGTTGCAGATCCGCAAAAACGCGTTGTCGTCGTCGGGATTCACCAGCACCCGCAGGTACGCCATGATGTCTTTGATCTCGGCGCGGCTGAAGAAGCTGGTGCCGCCGGAGATTTTGTAAGGGATGCGGTTGGTCATCAGCGCTTTTTCAAACAGCCGCGACTGGTGATTGCCGCGATACAAGATGGCGTAATCTTTGTACTTGGCGTGGTTGATGAACTTATGCCGGATCAAGGTGGCCACCACCCGCTCCGCTTCGTGATCGTCGTTGTTGGCGCTGATCACCTTAATCGACTCGCCGTACTGCAAGTTGGCGCGCAGGGTTTTGTCGTACACGTGGGGGTTGTTGTCGATCAGGATGTTGGCCGCTTTTAAGATGCGGCCACAGGAGCGGTAGTTCTCCTCCAGCTTGATCAGCTGCAACTGCGGGAAATCTTTGCCCAACAGCACCAAGTTTTGCGGCTTAGCCCCCCGCCAAGAGTAGATCGACTGATCGTCGTCCCCTACCACGGTAAAGCGGGCGCGCTCCCCCACCAGCAACTTAACCAGTTGATACTGACTGGTGTTGGTGTCTTGGTACTCATCCACCAGCAAGTAGCGGATGCGGTTTTGCCAGCGTTCGCGCACCTCTTGGTTTTGCGCCAACAGCAGCGTTGGCATCATGATCAAATCATCAAAATCCAAGGCGTTGTAAGCCACCATGTGCTCGCGATAACGGCTGTACATCTCAGCTTGTTCGCGCTCACCGGGATCCCGCGCCAAGGCGATGGCTTTATCCGGCATCACCAAATCGTTCTTCCACTGGCCAATGCGGCTGGTCAGTTGCTGCAGCAGGTCTTTGTCGTTGTCGTACTCATCTTCGGTCAGCTCCTTCAGCAGCGCCAACGAGTCTTGATCGTCAAACAACGAAAACCCCGGCTTGAGCCCCAACACCTTGTGTTCACGGCGAATGATGTCCAGCCCCAAGGTGTGGAACGTCGAGATCCGCAGGCCCCGCGCTTCGCCCTTGCCCAAACTTTGAGCGATACGCTCGCGCATCTCCCGCGCCGCTTTGTTGGTAAAGGTCACCGCGGCAATGTGCCGTGCTTGGTAATCGCACTTTTGGATCAGGTAGGCGATTTTATTGATGATCACTCGCGTTTTGCCCGAGCCAGCGCCAGCCAGCACCAAGCAAGGGCCTGACACATACGTAACCGCTTGCTGCTGAGCGGGATTGAGTTTCATCGACAGTTCCTACCTAATTGCCTGTTATCGGAGGCGCATTCTAGCGAAAAAAGCACTTTGGGCGCAGCCAAATGTTTGCCCGGCCATGCCAAGGCTCGGCGCGCCGCCCAAGCGCCGTCAGTTCAAGCCGCAGGCTGAGTATGGCTCAGTGCCGCCAACCCTTGAGCCACGGCCACGGTACAGCACGTTCGCCGCGGCCCAATAGCGAGCCCGCCAAGGGCTAAGTTAGCAGCCCAAAGCATTGGAAACGACTGACTTATTCCGCGATGTGCTCGGCACAGATTGCAGCTCATCTCGGCGCAGCAAGTCTGCTACCATAGCCAAAACATCACTGTGAGATTGAACCATGTTACCTCCACAAAAACTGGAACAGCTGGCCCGTCAATTGGCCGACAACCTGCCACCGGGCCTCAAAGCCGGTGCCGATGATTTTGAACACAAGGCGCGCACGCTGCTGCAAGGCCAACTGATGAAGTTGGATCTGGTTAGCCGCGAAGAGTTCGATCGCCAAACCGCGGTGCTGGCCAAAACCCGCGCCATGGTGGAACGCTTAGAAGCCCGCTTAAACGAGCTGGAAAACAAGTAAGCTGATGGCGTGCTGGCAGCGCGAGGGCTATCGAGTCAGCACCGATCCCGCCGAGCTGGATCGCGCCATGGTGCACCGCTTTTTAAGCCAAGAGGCTTACTGGTGCCAAGGGATCTCGGCCGCGGTGGTGGATCGAGCCATCGACCACTCATTGTGCTTTGGCTTGTATCAGCAGCAACGTCAGCTGGGGTTTGCTCGGCTGATCACCGATCACGCCACCTTCGCTTATTTGGCCGATGTGTTTGTGTTGCCCCATTGCCGGGGCCACGGGTTAGGCCGCTGGTTGCTGCAATGCGTACACGCTTACCCTGGGGTGGATCAATTGCGGCGGCTGTTGTTGGTGACCGCCGATGCTCATCGGCTCTACCACCCCCACGGTTACCAAGCGCCGGATCAGCCCGAGCGAATATTGACCCGTCATCGCACCAACGCCTATCGCCCCAAAACGCCATAAGCGTCACCGGCAGTCGGCAGTCGGCAGTCGGCAGTCGGCAGGCACCACCGCAGAAAAGGGCGAGCACCCAGTCAAAAAAAACGGCGTCCAAATGGACGCCGTTTTTGTTGCTTAAGCGCTGTTAATCTTCGCGCACAAGGTGCAAGAAGTGCAGGTGCTTTTCGTACTGATCAAGAATGTCACCCAGTACCTGCTCACGGCTCCAGCCCATGATGTCGTAATCCTGACCGCCTTCGGTCAAGTGCACTTCAGCACGGAAATATTTGCTGGCGTCGTCGTCGCTGGTGTCGCCCATCACAAAGGCGGGACGCACGTACGGACGCGGGCGTACTTGGTATTCAAAGTCGTGCTCATCGCCAAGGGCAACGCGCAGGGCAATCCAGTTGCGATCGCTGTTCGACTTCACTTCCACGTCAACGCCCTGCTTACGCAGTTCGGTGGCCACCATCTCCATCGCGCCATTGATGGTTTCATCAATAAAGCGGTTCACGTGGCCACGACGCGGGAACTGCATCATGTTACGTAAGCGACGTTCCCACGGCACTGGGTTACGGGTAACCCGTGGCGCCAAGTTGGTTTGCTGCAGACTGTCTTTCTTCTGCACATCCACCTGCAACGCCTTTATCAAGCCGTAACTGGCGGTCAGCAGCACAATCGAGAACGGCAAGGCGCTGGCGATGGTGGCGGTTTGCAGCGCCGATAAGCCACCGGCCATCAGCAGCACCACGGCCACTAAACCGATGGAAGCGGCCCAGTAAATGCGCTGCCACAGTGGGGTTTTGTCGTTACCGCCAGAGGCCAGCATATCGACAACCATCGAACCGGAATCCGCCGAAGTAACGAAGAACACCACCACCATCAACATCGCAATGGTCGACAGCACTTCAGAGAACGGGAACTGCTCTAGGAACACAAACAGTGCCAGCGACGCATCTTGGCTGATCGCCTCTGAAATGGTGGTTAAGCCTTGGTGGTAGATCATCTCGATGGCGCTGTTACCAAACACGGTCATCCACGCCAGGGTGAAACCGGCTGGCACAAACAATACCCCAGACACGAATTCACGGATGGTACGACCGCGAGAGATGCGCGCAATGAACATGCCCACGAATGGGGACCAAGAGATCCACCAACCCCAGTACAGCAAGGTCCAGCCGCCCAGCCACGTTTTTGGCTCGTAGGCGTACAGGTTAAAGGTTTTCTCGACGATGTCGCCGATGTAGCTACCGGTGTTTTGCACAAACGCTTGCAACAGCAGTACCGTTGGCCCCATCACCAAGATCAGCGCCATCAACAGCAGCGCCAAGCCTAAGTTCAGTTCCGACAACCGACGAATGCCTTTGTCCAAGCCCGACACCACCGACAGCGTTGCCAGCGCGGTAATGCCGATGATCAGCATCACCTGAGTATCGGTGCCCACGGCAACATCAAACAGGTAGTTCAGACCCGCATTGACCTGCAACACGCCGTAACCCAGCGAGGTGGCCACACCAAACACGGTCCCCAAGATGGCAAAGATGTCCACCGCGTGACCAGCCCAACCGTAGATGCGGTCGCCAATCAGTGGGTAAAGCGCCGAACGCAGGGTTAATGGCAAGCCGTGGCGGTAACAGAAGAACGCCAAGATCAGCGCCACAATGGCGTAGATAGCCCAGGCGTGCAGACCCCAGTGGAAGAAGGTTAACTTCATCGCTTCGCGGGCGGCTTCAATGGTGCCAGAGTCGCCCACAGGTGGGCTCATAAAGTGCATCACTGGCTCGGCCACGCCGAAGAACATCAAGCCGATGCCCATGCCGGCAGAGAACAACATGGCGAACCACGAGCCATAACTGAAATCAGGATCCGCGTGATCCGGGCCTAATTTAATCTCGCCATAACGTGACAAACCAAGGTATGCCACCAACATCAGTATCAATGCCACTGCTAGGACATAGAACCAACCGGCATTGGTAATAATGCTGCTTTGTAATTCGGAGATCTGTGACGCCGCCACATCAGGAAAAAGGGCGGTATAGCCAACAATGGCCAAGATAAGTGCGGTAGCACCGCAAAAAACGGGAAGGTTTAACACATGTTTCTTTTGTGGAGATGCTGGCGCATCACTCATAGATCCTCCATAGCCGAACAACGCTGTACCACTAGGTTCAGCAACGACTTTGGTTAATGTTGTCTCATTTTTAGCGCCAATGGATCCGCCAAAGATGAGGGTAAAGGCAGTGGCAAAACAACAATTTGCCAAAACAACCAGCACACAACTTTAACTAAAGCCGCCCGAACAGTACAGCCGCCTTCGAGTGCAATGTGACAAAGCATACGCCAGAGGCGCTATTCTCGCCCCTTTAACCAGCTTGGTTCGCTCACCAGCCCCACCACCTGATCGGCGGCAAAATCTGGGGCGTAATCATCCAACTTGAGCGTGATCTCGCCTCGTTCCGCATTAAAAGCCACCACGGTGCCGATCCCCCGTCGCCGCGGCAACAGGTGATCCACCTGCTGGGCACTGCCACACATCTCTACTCGCCCTGGAGTCATCACCACAATGGGCTCACACAGATGCAGGGTTTCCGCCACGCTATGGCTGATGAAGATAATAGGTAAGTTGCGACTCACCCGCTGTAAGAATGCCAAGATCCGTTGGCGTGAATCCACATCCAGCGCCGCCAATGGCTCATCCATTAACAGCAACCGCGGCGCCGCGATCAGTGCCCGTGCAATCGCCACCCGTTGCCGCTGCCCCGCCGACAACGACGGCGCCGGTTGTTCCAGCAGTTCCGCAAACTCACATTCGTTGGCCAGCTCATCAATGCCAAACAGCGGCTTTTGCGCTTGCCGTAACGCCAATTGCAGGTTTTGCCGCACCGTAAGGTGGGGGAACAAGCGGCTGTCTTGAAACACCATGCCGATGTTGCGTTTGTCCGCCGCCACAAAAATCTTGTTGTTGCTGTCTTGCAGCACCTCATCGCCCAGCACAATGGTGCCTTGCAAGCCATCTTCCAAGCCGCAGATGGCACGCAGGATGCTGGTTTTGCCCACCCCAGAGGAACCGAAGATGCCGATGGCGCCCGCCAGCTGCAGATCCAACTCAAAATTAAACACGAAGTCGCCAAGGCGACCGTGCAGATCAATGTGTAAGCTCACATCGCCCCCCAACTGCGGCGGCGTCGATCCATGCCCACATACAGAAACAGCAGCATCGTCAGCGACATCAACAGCAAGCCCCCCGCCAGCACATGGGCGCTGGCGTAATCCAGCGCCTCCACGTGTTCAAACAGGGTAATGGCGATCACTTGGGTTTCGCCGGGTATGTTGCCGCCGATCATCAACACCACCCCAAATTCCCCCAAGGTATGGGCGAACCCCAGCAGCCCCGCCAGCACAAAGCTGTGGCGGGTCATCGGAAACACCACATGATGAAAACGTTGGTATTTGTTCATGCCCAAGGTGGCGGCGGCTTCCAGTTCGCCTTTGCCTAAGGTGGCAAAACTGGATTGCAGCGGCTGCACCACAAACGGCAGCGAATAGATCATCGAGCCGATCACCAGCCCAGCGAAAGAGAACGCCAAAGTCGAGCCGGTTAACTGCTGATAAAACGCCCCCGGCGCGTACAGCGGCGAGAACAGCAACAGCAAGTAAAAACCCAGTACCGTTGGCGGCAGGATCAGCGGCAGCGACACCAGCGCTTCAACCAGCGGTCGATAGCGAGCACGACTGTGGGCCAACCACCACGCCAACGGCGGCGTTACCAACAGCAGCAAGCCAGTGCTAATGGCGGCCAGTTTCAAGGTAACGAATAACGCTTCAAAATCGGAGGAGCTCAACATCGAAAGAGGGGATCTCGTTGGGGCAGTAAGTCTGTCCTTAGCATGCCACAGGCATCGAATGAACACATCTACCGCGCCCTAGCGGATGCTGTGATCCACCGCCCAGCTTAGTGCTTTAGGCTTAGATATACAGCAGCACTTGTTTGGCGCTTAAACCCCGTTCCATCATTAACCGCTGCAGCAGCTGTGCCGTTAATTGGGCAAAACCGCGGTAATAGTTGCTGTCGGCCTGCTCAATGACGCAACTCAGCATCCGCGGTGCCCACGGCATCAGATGCTCGGTTAGCAGTTCATCCACCGCTGCTTGCTGATCGTTGCTCAGCAGCTGCCCCAAGATCCCCAACATGATGCCGATGTGATCCAGCGGCTGATGCTGATCTAGGCTCACCTGCACCTGCCAGCGCTGACAAAAGCGATTGAACGCTTGGCAGCTGTCGGCAAACAGCAGATTTTCCCGATCGGTGTAAACGCTGCCCCAAGGGTAAGCCAGCATCTTGCCCGGGCCGATAAACAGGCGGTAGTAATCGCGTTCTAAGCCGTCGACATCGGTGCTGGCCAGCGCGGATTGAATGGCGCTTATCGCCGCTTGATGCGCAGCGTCATCGCCAAACTGTGGCCACGCCGCCAGCATCTGCCCATCGCTAAATTGGCCAACAAACTCGGCATTGGGCCGATGAAAATAGAGATTATGCAGCACCCCACAGGCGGCGCTGGCTAACTGATATTGCTGTTTGTTATCCATGGTTTTCTCAATAAAAATACTGTGTCTGAGCTAACTGTTGGGGTTGCTTTGCTTAAGGCGTTATCGCTTTCAGCGCTCACCAATGACAGTGCTTGGCGGGGTTATGTCGCGGTGGCGACGACACCCAAAGGGGATAAATCCCCTTTGGAATCCCCATTGCCTTAAGCACAGCGTCATTTTCGCTCCTTGCACTGCGCCATTCGGCACGGCATCGATGCGCCATCCATGGCTTAGCGATGCATTCGCAACATCCTGTTGCTCAACCTCATTGTGCACTGCACCGCTCAACGCTGTGAATGCGGCAGAAAAGCGGGTGCAGCGTTCCTCTCTCGGCCAACTTAATTCCACAGCCAATTGACACACAGCCAATAAAAAGGCCAGACAGCCGAAGCCTGCCTGGCCTTAAATTACGTCACTACGACCACTTACACTTCAAAAGTGTTGATGATGGCGCCGCCGCTTTGGTTTAAGCGGTTCACCTTAATCACCATGTTCGGGTTGGTGGTGCTCGACGGTGCCAGCGGCTCGATGTCGGCGTTGCTGCCGTAAGTGGCACGCAGCTCGTCAATGGGGCCAAAGTCCAGCGCACGCATGGTGCAAGACTCAACACATACCGGCTTCAAGCCCGCTTTGATGCGATCGAAACAGCCATCACACTTGGTCATGACCCCGCGTTTGTCATCAAACTGCGGCGCATCGTACGGACAAGCACGTTCACAGCTGCGACAGCCAACGCAGACGCTGGCGTCGATGTGCACCAAGCCATCTTGCTTGCGCTTATGGCAAGCGCCGGTTGGGCAGGCCTTCACACACACTGGGTGCGAACAGTGGTTACAACCCATCGAGATGTAGTGAGTAAAGACGCTGTTTTCAAAGCTGCCATCGGCATTGGTTTGCCATTGGCCGCCGGCGTATTCATAGACGCGGCGCCACTTCACCCCTAAAGGCAGTTCGTTGTCGTCCTTACAGGACACGTGACAAGCCTTACAGCCTGTGCATTTGGTGGTATCAATAAAGAAACCGTACTGTGTTTGATCAGTCATGTTCAATAATCCCCAAATTAGGCTTCAAGCTTGACGCGAATGGTGTGCTGAGTGTTACCACGGCCGTATGGTGCTGGGTGGTACTTGGTCAGTACGTTGGAACAACCGCCTTTATCGACGCCGTTCAACTGCTCAGCCAGATACCAGGCGCCTTGCGCCATGCCCACTACCCCTGGGGCAACCCGTGGGGTTTTACGCAAGCGCACCTCGATGGTGCCGCGAGCGCTAGACAGTTTCACCAACTGGCCATTTTCAAAACCGGTGGCATCCGCAGGGTTCACCCAAACGCAATCTTCCACCGCTTCACGCAGCCACTCGACGTTGTGATAAGAGGAGTGCACTCGGCCCTTGGTGTGGTAACCCACCACCTGCAGCGGGAACTGCGCGGCACTGCCGTCGGTGGCTTCAAAGCCTTCCCAGGTTGGGACGTACTTGGACAGCGGCTCAATCTGATCCACCTGTTCGGTGGAGTTGTTAAACGGCACGCGAACCTGTGCCGCTTTGGCCCACTTCAGCGAGTAGATCTCAATCTTGCCCGATGGGGTGCCCTCAGCGGTCTTCACTGGGTTAGCAATGGCGGAGGATTCCACCGGCACATGCGCCCGCTTTAAGCCAATTTTCTGCGCTTCTGCGAAGGTGGCTGGCAAGTCAGTCACGCCTTTGCCTTCAAACTTGGCTTTGGCCTTGTCGTAAAACGACTGCAGCCACTGCGCTTCGGTTTTGCCTTCGGTGTAGGCCGCTTCGTCGCCGCCCATCGCTTTACACAGTTCCAAACCAATTTGGTACATATTGCGACAGTTGAACATCGGCTCCACGGCAGTCGACATGTACACCTGCGAGATGCTGTCGCCAGAGGCGTAGCCGTCGTAGGTGATGTCGTCCGATTCCAACCACGAGGTGTCTGGCAACACGTAGTCCGCCATCTTGGCGGTGGAAGTCATCCAGCAATCCACGACCACCAGCAACTCGACTTGCGATTCATCTTCCAGCAGCTCACGAGACTTATTGACGTCGGCGTGCTGGTTGATCAGCGCGTTACCAGAAGCGGAGAAGATCGCCTTAATCTTTGATGGCAGCGTCTTAGTGCCCGTGCTTGGGTTGACTTCGTAGTCATCCAAACCGGTTACGCCGTGGGATTCCCAGCTCATCTTATCGCCGTTCTCAACCGCTTCAGTCCAGTCGAAGAAACAGATCTTTGGCTTAATGGCGTTGCCACCGTCGCCCATCCGCCCTGGGTACACAGACTGGTTGGTTGGCAGTTCGCCATTGGTCACACCTGGGTTGCCAATTTTGCCGGTCAGAATGTTCAGCATGTAGGTGGCGCGCATGGTTTGCTCGCCGTTGGCTTGGCGGTTAGGGCCAGCGCCAGTGATGATGAACGGTGCGTTCGCGCCCATGATCCGATCCGCCAAATCGATGATCTGCTGCGCTGGAATGCCGGTGATGGCGGCGGCCCACGCAGGAGTTTTGGCGGTAGTAAACTTGCCTACGCCCATAATGTGGTCGTAGTAGTTCTCTTGCACGTCGATGACGTCGGCGTAGTCTGGGTTATCCAGTTTCGCTTGCTCCAACGAGGCTTGGTCGTAACCGATACAGTGCTGATCAATCCACGCTTTGGAGTTGGCAGCAACCCAACCGCTGTTGATCATCTGGTAAGCGATCGCTTCGGCCAAGGCGGCGTCGGTGCCCGGGCGAATTGGCAGCCAGCGGTTCTCTTTACCCAAGTTGGTGTCGGTGTAGCGCGGATCGATGATGGTGATGTCCAGATCGCTGCGCTTGTTGCCGTTTTCATCCAACAAAGCGTTCAGGAAATCAGCCTGTTCGCCAGCGCCGGACATGCGCATCTCAAACGGGTTGTAGCCGATGCCAACAAACACATCAGAGTGCTTCACTTGCGACAAAGAAGAACCCTTGGTGCCGCCAGTGCTGCCGTAAGTGGCCGGTGCCGCTTCGCGCAGCGCCGCCCAGGAGTAGTTGGAGTAGTAACCCAAGTAACCGCCAGACAGCGCCAAGGCGCGGCGAATGCAGTTGGCGTGGGCAAAGGTGTAGTAAGCGCCAGAGCCGTAGTGCATGTAGATCGCTTCGTTGCCAAAGTCGCTGCGCAGCTCGGTGGTCTTTTGGCCGATCTCAGCAAAGGCTTGCTCCCAGCTGATCTCTTCCCATTGGCCTGCACCCCGCTTGGTGCCCGGCTTACGCTTCAATGGCGTTTTTAAGCGATCGGCGGCGTAGGTACGCTGGCGTAAGGAGCGGCCACGCACACAGGCGCGCACTTGGTGATCGCCGTAAGCGTCGCTGCCGCTGCCGTCGGTTTCCACTCGGGTGATGATGCCATCGCGGGAGAACACCCGCACTGGGCAGTTGGCGCCACAGTTGACCAAACAGGCGGACCAGTTTACTTGTTCTGGCGCTTCAATCACTGGCGCTGGGGTATCAGCACTTTTGCTGCCACAGGCGGTGATGCAGCTTACTGCACCAGCGGTGGCGCTCAGTTTCAGAAAATCACGTCTTTGCATGATAAAACCTCAAATGTGTAGTTACAGGGCGTAGCTAAAGGTCAGCATCACCATGTGGGCGACGTCGTTGCTGTCCAGATCGCCAAGGGTGGTGTAGCTGCTGTGGTTAACGCTGGCGTAGTTGCTGTCGTAGAAACGCTGGTAGCGGTAATCGGCTTTCACTTGGGCCTTGGCGCTTAACTGGTATTGGGCGTAGATCGACGCATCGTGGAACCACGCCAAGTAGTCGCCGTAGTTAACGTCGCTGCTCAGTTCGGTCTTGGACTCGGATTCGCTAAAGCGGTAATCCATCCCCAGTTCCAACTTGTCTTGCAACAAGCCGCGATAACGGCCACCCACACCGATGTGGCTAAAGCGGTCGTCGATGTCCGCTTGATAGCGGCCACTGGCGTTCAGATCGGTTTGCTTAGATTCAATCCACTGCTGGCCCGCAAACAGCTGGGTCGACAACTGCGGCGACCACTGGTAACTCAGGCTCAGGTCGTAACCGGAATCTTGCGCTTCGGTCAGGCCAATTTCGGTGCTGCGGTAATCGTCATTGGCGAAACGCAACTTGGCGTCCATCACCAACGCTGGCAGCGGCGTGTGGCTAAGCGCCAGTTGCAGCTGCTGGCGATCGCGATCCGCCAAGTAGTACTTGCGCAGCAGCACGTTACTTTCGTCCGAGGTGGCCGCATCCGCTTGGTATTGCGAGCCATCACGACGGCTGAACTCCGCGTCCAGCGCCACTTTCCAGTGCTGCCATTGCTTCAGGTTCAGACCGGCAAACAGGCGCTGTTCGTCGGTTTTCTCGGTCACGGTGTCGGTCAGCTCTTTGTCGATTTGTTGCACACCGCCACTAATCTTGATGCCCTTCGCTAAGCGGTAATCGGCGCTCAGCTGCCACGACTGTTTTTGTCGATCCAGCGCCACGTTTTCCACCGCCCGGCCGTTGTCGTTATCGAAATCGATGGACTCAAAGGCACGAATTGGGGTTTGGTTGTCGCGATCGCGGTAATCAAACTGGGCTTTAATGCGCAGCGCGGCACTGGCACGGTGCAACCAACGGGCGTTGATGGCCAAGGTTTCCACCTCGGCATCGGCACTGTGAATGCCGGCGGCTACGCCTTCGGTGGTGACAAACTGCTGATCTTGGTAGTGCCAGCTTTGCACCACCCGAGCCGAGAGGCTGTGGCGATCAAAACGGTACTGGCCAAAACCGATCAGCTGTTGCAGCTCGTTGTCTGGGGCGGCGGCATTGATGCTGCCACCGGCCATGGCGTTAAGGCCGATCACGTCGTTATTGAACTGGCTGTTTTGGTATTTCAGCCCCGCCAACCAGCGCTCGCCGCTCAGCTCGCCACCGGCACTGACGGTGTGGGTCACTTGATCCACTGGGGCAACGTAGTGCACCGGCGCGCCGGAGGTGTTGGCGTCTGGCAGGCTGATAAACTGGCTGTAGTTAGCTTGCTGCCCGGTTTTGCTCTGGTAGCGGTAATCCACAAAACCACGCCACGCATCGCCTTTAAACTCGCCGCCCAACAGGTAGCTTTCGCGCTTAAGCTGCAAGCTGCGATCACTCACCTGATTATCCAGCTCAATCACGCCATCACGGATAAGGTACTGGCTTTGGGCGTTATCGCTGTGCACCCGCAGCTGGCTTTGATAGCCCGCATACAGACCGATGCCATCAGCGCCATAGCGCAGCTCGCCATGGCCGGTTTCCGCGCCCAAGTTGTGGGCTTGCACAAGCAGGCGGCCATGGTCGGCGTCGTTAAAGCTTAGGTTCGCTTGCAACGCCAGCGCTTCGCCATCGTCTTGGCCAAAGCGATTGGCGGCTTTGGCGTCGTCGCTGCTGACGCTCAACAGCGACAAACCCACTTGGCCGTTATCGGCTTCGGTTTGGCAGCGTTTGCACGCCCACTTCGCTTTGTTGACGGTGGCAGTATTGGCCTCGTGCAGATTAAAACTGGCGGCCTGCACGGCACCAACGTTAACCAAGGCCAGAGCGACCAGACTGAGTTTCATCTTCATCGTCTCTCTCCGTTACTTACGCAGGTAGTTGCCGCTAGGGTGATTGGAACCGTGCACCTGGCTGTGGCAGTTCAAGCAGCTGGCACCGGTGGTAAATACCCCATCCGGTTGCTCGGCATTAAACTGGTGGCCATCGGGTTGGTGACAGTTTTGACACAGCTGTGGCGCTTGGCGCGTCAGCAGGTTGTCGTTAACGCTGCCGTGCACTTGGTGACAGTTGGTGCAGTCGTCCACCACGGGTTCGTGCTCCCACAGGAAGGGGCCACGTTTTTCAGCGTGGCAATCGGCACAGCTATCATTGATGCTGGTTTGCTTCAGGCTGGCTTCTGACAACGAACCATGCGGCGCGTGACAGTCGCTGCAGACCATGGCGCCATTGACCATTGGGTGACTGCTGCGTTTGTGCATGTCCGCTTGTTGTTCGGTATGACAGCTGCTGCACTGCGCCACTTGCTGGCTGCGATCCAGAATTGGGTCGCGACTAACGTGGACGCTGTGACAGCTAACACAGGAGAGATCTTCCGCCGCATGCAGGGAGTCGTGCCAGGCCATGCGCTCGCTGTCTTGGTGACAGGAGAGACAGACGCTGTCTTGCAGCTGGGCATCAACGTTGCCGTCGGCGCCGAACTGGATCATCGGCTCATTCTTGCCTTTGTGTTTGCCCTGAGGCCCATGACAGGTTTCGCACTGCAGCTGTGCCATCGGCCCATTACTGTGGCTGGCGTTGCCATGCACCCCAGTAAACAGCGCCATCACCGTGTCGGATTTGCGGTGACACATCAAACAGCTGTCGGCGCCTTTTTTGGAGTAGTTACCACTTTGAAATTTTTCCAGCAGCAGCGACTGGGCGCTCTGCCCTTGCGCTGCTAACGCGGTAATAGGGCTACCAAAGACAGCCCCAAACACCACGGTTAGCACGATTTTTTTTAGATTTGCCATCACAGATCCACGCATGAGTTGCCCAAAATTTGGCTCATGCAAAGGATGACAAAATTGATTCAAGGCAAACGTAAGCTAGTTGTCTATCTCTGTGAGATCAGTTCACACTTTAGAGGTATTGACACAAATTACTTGCTCTAACCGTTGAACTTTATCGACTCAGATCGAATAAAATCATGGCTTGTGAACTGCCCAAACCTGCCCCTAAAGCCAGGCTGATGTTGCGCATCAAGCGTCAATTTAACCCTGCTGTTACTGGCGTAACCGCAACGATGCAGCACAGTAACGCTGACCACAGAATCGGACTCTATTTGGCAACCCATTAGCGACCACAGCGTCGAATTACAGGAACCACAATGAGCCAAGACGATAAGCCCAACAGCAACATCTTAAGTCTGTCGAAGCAGTTATTAGCGCGAGACGTTGAGCCACAAGTCGTCGCCGAACTGTTGAAATCCAGCTATTCGATCTCGTTTAAAAAAGGCGACGTGTTTCGCCCCAGCCTTGAAGACGCACAGATCATCTATTTCCGCTCGGGCTGCATGGTCGAGGTGCTGGCGCTGTCAGACGACAAAGAGTACGCCTCGTCGGTATGGACCGCGGGCTACATCATTATGTCGCTGCCGCGCAGCTACAATCGCTTTGAAAACCACAGCAACCACTACCATTGCCTGTTTGATTCCGAACTGACGGTGATCCCCGCTGCCAGTGTGCAGAAACAGTTCAATCGCTCGCGGCCATTAGCGAATTACGTGCTCAGCCGTGCCAGTGAATACCTCTATACCAGCCACGACATGGCGTTGTTGCGCTCGACGTTGGATAAGCGCGAAAACATCATTTTGCGGCTGATTGTGCTCTATATCCGCACCCCTGGGATCCGCTTAAAGCTCACCATTGACGATCTGTGTTTGCTTACCAACAGTACTCGCCAATATTGCGGCGAAGTACTGAAACAGCTGCAGCAAGACAACATTGTTCACAAACGCTACGGCTGCATTGAAGTGCTCGATCAAGCCCGCTTAATTGACTCGATCGATCCCAACGTAATGACGTTTTTAAGCAACTATATGGCGCTGGATAAACCCCAATAACTGGGGCTTTGAAGCGGCTAACAGAACCCCGTACGCCAAACTGTTACTGTGGCCTTACTGCATCACTGTTCCCGAGAAAAGATGACCGACAAGTTTCGTTATCGCCGCGCCCTAAGCGGCAAATGGCAGATGGCCGAACACGCTAAAACGGTGGAAACCGCGCTGGCGATGGAAGCGCAGCTGCACCTGTATTTTAGCGGCGCCACCAGTCTGGACACCGTCGCCAACCACATCACCGAGCAGGTGCTGGCACAGCAGCCGGAGTTGCTGCCGCAAACCGATGAGATCAGCCCAGAAGCGTTGCTGCAGATCATCGCGTTGGCCGCCCAAAGCACGGTATTGCAAGCGTTAGAGCAGCCACAGCCGAGCCAAACCGCCATGCTGACTCTTACCGTGGCACAGCACTTTGCCCGCAAGCGGTTTGAGCCGGAATTGGCCGAACCTTACGTGCAGTTGCAGCAGCAGATCCTCACCTTGCATCAGCACTGGCAAACCATGCTCAATCAGCGTCAGCGCAGCCAACGCAGCATCGGCTAAGCCCCTAAGTCGGCCCCCACCCAAATCAACAAGGCCAGCTCTATTGAGCTGGCCTTGTTGGTTTACGCCTTTTATCGGCTATCAAACCGGCGCGGTTTATCAGCTGCGACAGCGTTGCAGCAGCGCGTCACCATCGACGGTTTGGGTCAGGTAACCGTTGGCTTGCAACGGTTGCTCGGCTTGCACCACAAAGCGCAAAAACGCGCAGGCGTCGGCCATTGAGTGGGTTCGATTTAACACCACCGCTTGCTGCTCAATCGGCTGATACCAACTCGGTGGCACCAGCCAGTATTCCGCGCCATTCACCTTGGCCGCTTTCAGGTGCGACAACGCCACCAAGCCCGCTTGGGCATTGCCGCTTTGCACATATTGGTAGGCTTGCAAAACATTGCTGCCGCGCACCAGCGACGGCGGGTTTTGCGGTCGCAGTTTCGCCAGTGTTTGTTGGGCGGCCACCCCATAAGGGGCGGTGCGCGGGTTGGCTATGGCAAGGCGGCGATCCCATTGGCTCAGCAGCTGCTCGGCCGCCACTTGGCCGGGGCTCCAAAACGCCAACACGCCAGTGGCGTAGGTGATGCGGCTGCCGCTTTTGGCTTGCTGGTTTTGTTCCAGCAACTTCGGCCGCTCGATGTCGGCAGCAAAGAACAGATCGTAGGGGGCACCATGCAAAATCTGCGTGTACAACGCGCCCGTTGAGCCCGCCGAGATCTGCACCTTAACCCCAGTTTGCTGCTGATAATCCTGCGCCACTTCGGTTAAGGCTTGCTTAAAGTTAGCGGCTACCGCTACTCGCAATGATTGCGCTTGTGCCACCCCCGTAAGCGCCAGTGCACTGATAACCATTCCAATTGTTCGCCAACGTAGTGCCATCAACCGCTCTCTTTCCCAGATAAGAAGCCCCAGTGTAGGGACGCCACCCCAAAACTCTACCGCCAAACAGTAAAAAGTTTGTCCACCACACAGTTTTGGCAGTTGCCCCCACGTTGATCTATACCAACCACAGGCCAACGGGAGAAAAACCATGAGCACGTTGATCAGCAATCACATTCAAGATCGCCGCCAGCAGCAGCGGCGCCAATACCACGAACGCCGGGATCAGGTACGGTTTGCCGATGACCAAGGCGATCGCCGCCGCCAGTGTCGGCGCCGCATCGACCGCGGCCAAAATTGAACTGACGTATGCGATCAGCGGCAACCGACGCCATAAAAAAAGGCTGTGTATTAGTTAACTGTTGGCGTTGCTGCGCAGTAGCTATTGTCGCCTGCGGCGAGCTTCGATGGCACTGCTTTCAAGTGGTTATGTCGCAGTGGCGACGGCACCCAAAGGGATTCTCCCTTTGGGTGCCCATTGCCTTAGCACAGCTCAACTTTCGCTCCTTGCACTGCGCCATTCGGCACGGCATCGATGCGCCATCCATGGCTTAGCGATGCATTCGCCACATCCTGTTGCTCAACCTCATTTTGCAGTACACCGCTCAACGCTGTGATGCGGCAGTAAAGCCAGTGCGGCGTATCTGTCACGGCTAAGTCATCATCTGGCGGTGATAACTTTCTGCCGACTTGGTGACGCCGAGTGCAGCCGTGATGGAGTAAAGCCGAAGGCAGGATGCCGTAGAGGCCAGTTAAGCCATGGATGGCGCATCTGGCCGTTGCTGTAACGTAATGCGGCGAAAACGAGGGGCTGTCGTCACCTCGGAGGCGCTCGGGATTGCAAAGGGGCTAGTCCCTTGCCCGCCGCCGGGCGGTCCCGGCAATGACCTTTATGCCGCAGCGGGTCATGCACAATAAGTTCAACAGCTCATTGGTACACAGCCATAAAAAAGCACCCTTGCGGGTGCTTTTGGTGTCGGTTGCTCTGTGCCGTTAACTGGCTTTGTCCATCAGCACCGTGTTGTCTTGTTGCAACTGCTGCTCCAGCTTGCGGCTAACAAATTCTGGGCTGTTGGTGTGGCGTGCCAGTAAGTGGTACACCACTGGGATCACAAACAGGGTAAACAGGGTGGCAACGGTGATGCCGGTCATCACCACGACCCCAATCACAAACCGAGTTTCCGCCCCTGCGCCACTGGCCAGCACCAATGGAATGGCGCCAGCGGCGGTGGTAATGCCGGTCATCAAGATCGGTCGTAAGCGCGCCTGCGCCGCTTCAATGATCGCGTCTTCAAACTTGCGGCCTTGATCCCGCAGCTGGTTAGCAAATTCAACAATCAAGATGCCGTTTTTGGCGGCGAGACCAATCAACATAATGATGCCAATTTGCGAGTAGATATTGAGGCTTTGATCGGTGAAGTACAGCCCCAGCAAGGCACCAAAGGTGGCCAATGGCACCGTTAGCATGATCACCAGCGGGTGCACGTAGCTTTCGAACTGCGCCGCCAGCACCAAGAACACCACCACCAGCGCCAAGGCAAACACGAACACAATGCCGGAGCCAGACTCTTGGTAATCCCGCGATGGGCCCTTGTAAGAGACCACCACTTCCTCTGGCAGCTGGCTGTCGACAACGCCGTTGAGGTAATCCAGCGCCTCACCCAAGGTGTAACCTTCGGCTAGGTTGGCTTCAATGGTGATCGCGCGCAGTCGGTTAAAGCGGTTTAACCGTGGCGCACTGGCGTACTCTTCAACGCTAACGAGGTTAGACAGTGGGATCAGCTCGCCGCTGCGCTCGGAGCGCACGTACAAGCCTTCCATGTCGCTGGCGTTGTTTTGCCGTTCGCGCTGACCTTCGATGATCACGTTGTACTCTTCGCCACGCTGCACAAAGGTGGTGACGTAACGCGAGCCGAGCATCGATTCCAACGTTGATCCGATATTGCGGATAGACACGCCGAGATCCGCCGCACGATCTTGGTCAATCTCAACCCGAAACTGTGGCTTGGTTTCTTTGTAATCGTGATCGAGGCCAGTTAAGCCTGGGTTCGTACGCGCGGCAGCCAATAAGGTATCGCGCCACTGGGCCAGCTCTTCATAGGTGCCGCCGCCAAGCACAAACTGCACCGGCTTGCCGACCCCCCGGCCAAAGGCTTGGCGCATTACAGGGAAGGCCCGCACCCCAGCCAGATCGCTTAAGCGTTTGCGGATATCGGCAATAATGGCGTTGGCTGGGCGACGTTCCGACCAATCGGCCAGATTGATAATGGCCATGCCACCAGAGAAATCGGCGGTGTTGCCAAAGCCACGAGGGGCGCGGATCAGCAGGCGCTGAATTTCGCCCGAGTCCACCAGTGGCATCAGGCGGAACTCCACTTCGTTCATGTATTCCGAGATCTGCTCGAAGGTGGCCCCTTCTGGGCCACTGACCATCACAAACATCGAGCCCCGATCCTCACGGGGGCTGAATTCGCTTGGCAGCTTGTTCACTAACCACGCCGATCCGGCAAACGCGGCCACAATCAGCCCCGCCACCAACCACGGCTGCCCAACCCATTGCTGTAAGGCGCGGCGATAATGTGCCTTAACCACATCCAAACCCGCGTCTATCTTGCGGCTCAGCCACGGCTCTTTTTCAACCGGCTTAAGGATGTTGGCGCCCATCATTGGGCTGAGGGTTAACGCCGTAAGCGACGACAGCAACACCGCGCTGCTCATGGCGATGGAGAACTCACGGAACAGCTTGCCCAAATCCCCTTCGAGGAAGCCAATCGGCAGGAACACCGCGATCAACACCAAGGTGGTGGCGACAATGGCGAACCCCACTTGGCGGGCCCCTAAAAACGCGGCTTTGAGCGGTGGCTCGCCCAGCTCAATGCGACGGTGGATGTTTTCCAACATCACAATGGCGTCGTCCACCACCATGCCGATGGCCAAGATCATCGCCAGCAGCGTCAGTAAGTTGATGGAGTAACCCAGCGCGTACAACACAATAAAGGTGCCGATCAGCGATACCGGTACGGTTAAGGCGGGGATCAACATGGCGCGCACGCTGCCAAGGAACAGGAAGATCACCAGTACCACCAGCCCCATGGCGATAAACAAGGTGCTGTAAACCTCGTCAACCGAGGCTTGAATGAAGACGGAGGAATCGTATGAATGGGCGATGTGCATGCCCGAAGGCAGCGTCTGGTTCAGTTGCTCCACCAGCGCATTAACCCCCTGCGCCACGGCTAAGGTGTTGGCGGTTGACTGGCGGGTAATGCCGATGCCGATCATGTCTTGCTGGTTGCCACGGAAAGTAATGCGTTCCTCTTCCGAGCCCAGCTCCACTCGCGCCACATCGGCTAAGCGGATCCGGTACCCATCGGCGCTGTTGCCCACAACCAGCTTGGCAAAATCTTCCGGTTCAACGTAGCTGCGCTGCACTCGTACCGAGAACAGGCGCGACTTAGACTCTAAGTAACCGGCGGGCAGCTCTACGTTTTCGCTGCGTAAGGCCGATTCAATGTCACCTACGGTTAAGCCCCGCGCCGCCAGCTTCTGCCGATCAACCCAGATCCGAACCGCGTACTCTTTGGCGCCACCAAGGTATACGTTAGCAACGCCGTCCAGCACCGAGAATCGATCTTGCAGGTAGCGTTTGGCAAAGTCCGTCAGCTCAATGGAATTAAGCCGATCCGACTCTAGGTTGAGCCACATGATCACCTCGGAGCTGCCAGAGGCTTTGTTTACCTCCGGTGGATCCGCTTCCTCAGGCAGGTTATCTAAGATCCGCGCAATCCGATCTCGCACATCGTTGGCGGCGGCGTCGATGTCGCGGCCAATATCAAACTCCAACGTTACCGACGAACGGCCATCGCGACTGGATGAGATGATGTCGCGGATCCCTTCAATGCCCGAGACTCGATCTTCCACAATGCGGGTAATGCGGCTCTCAACAATCACCGCCGAGGCGCCGTTGTAGTTGGTACTGATCTCCACTACCGGTGGATCAATACTGGGGTATTCGCGCAGCGGCAACTTATCAAACGCCACCAGCCCGAACGCGATGATCAACAGGGACAGTACCGAGGCAAATACCGGTCGGCGAACTGACAGATCAGAAATCACCATTTAACTGGCCTCCTGATAGCTGAAGTTTTCCTTCTCACGCGCGGTCACCGTTTGGCCTGGGCGCACTCGTTGTGCCCCTCGGGTGATCACCATTTCGCCCGTCTCTAAGCCGGTTTCCACTTCCACCCAGCCTCGTTGGCGGCTGCCAATGGTGATCTCTTTTTCCACCACTTTGCCATCGGCCACCACAAACACATACTGGCGGTTCTGGCGTGGAATGATCGCTTCTTCTGGCACGATGTTGCTTTGCCGTTCATCGACGGTCAGCTTTAGGGTCATCAACATGCCCGGGCGCAGCAGCTGCGCTTGGTTCGGTAACTTGGCACGCACCACCACCGCACGGGTGCTGGGATCCACACGGCTATCAATGCTGGCTACGGTGCCAGCAAAGGGTTGGGTAAAGGCCGCGGAATAAGCGGCAATGGGGCTGCCGGGACGCAGTTCATTGAGGTAACGTTCTGGCACTGGGAAGTCCAGATTCACCACCGAGATATCATCCAAGGTGCTGATCTGGGTATTGGGGCTAACCAAGGCGCCGGTGCTGATGTTGCGAAAGCCCAACACCCCAGTAAAAGGGGCTCGGATGTAGCGCGCTTCCACTTCGGCTTCGTTTTGCGCCACCACCGCCGCGGCCACATCAATGGCGGTGCGGATTTTATCCAGTTCGTTACTGGCGACGGTTTTGCTTTTTACCAAGCCTTCAATCCGGCTGAATTCGCGCTGCTGCTCAATCAGGTTGGCTTTGGCGGCGGTCAGTTTCGCGTCTTGTTCGGAGTGGTTTAAGGTCACCAACAGCTGATCTTTACGTACGTTGTCGCCATCGTCGAAATGGATCTGCGCAACGCGTTCGGTCACTTTGGCCGCCAGCTGCACCGATTCTCGTGCTTTTACGGTGCCCAAGGCTTCCACTTGTCGCTGCCACTGGGTTTGCGTTACCGGCGCCACCACCACACTGATGCTACCACCCCTGCGTTGTTGGCCATCCTTGCTCTCACTGCCCTGTTCTTTGTAATAGATGCTGCCGCCCAATGCGGCTGCTAGCACTACTGCGAAAATCGCCGTCTTCTTCATGGGTGTAGGTCCTTATGTTAGCTGCCCACAGTCTACTGCTCCCTGTCACCGGCACAATTGGCTTTTTACAAACATTTACAAGGTTTTCACTGATCGCCAAGGTAATGGCCGGGGCAACAAAAAAGGCCGCTTCAACGAAGCGGCCTTTCACCTAAATAACGGCCTTACTAAAGGAGAAGTTACAGGTCTTTCAACTCTTTTTTCACCAGCTCACGGAAGGTATTGCCCATGGCGGTGATCTGCTCTGCCGATAACGGTTGCGCGTCATTATCGAAGAAAGTCACCGAGGTGGTCGCGCCGTTCTCAACCAGTTTCACCTGATATGGGCCATCTTCCAGCGGCAAGGTTTCGCTGCCGCCCCACAGGTTGTCCCAAAAACCGCTGTTTTGGCTGAACTCAACGAACAGGGTGCCAAGCTGACGATCCATATCGCGGATCTGGAAGCCCATCACCGGCAGCAGCTTCTGCATTCGGCTCCACACTTGCTCAATTGGCGCTTGCGCGATGTAAGCGCTGTTGCCGTCGCTGTCGAAGCCCAGTTCGCTGTTAAAGCCACGGCCATTGGCCAGTTGCTTCGCTTTTTGCTGCTTGGTGCGTTCGAAGTTCAGGTAGCTGATGGCGCCATTTAGCATGTCGATGGCGTAACGGCGCTTATCGGCGTCGGTTAGGACAATCTCTTCATCAATGTCGTTTAAGCCCTCTTCATGCGCCAGCACGCTGATGGTGATCGAACCGGAACGGCCGTGATCTTTAATCGCCACATCAAATTGGTAACGCTGGCGCACTTTGTACACCTGCTCACGCCACCACGATTTGCCCACCACCTCTTGTTCTTCAATCCAATCGGTGCTGATGACGCCGTTGCTGTTTGATGCCACGGCAATCTTACGCATGGTGAGGTAACCCAACAGCGCTTCGTTGATGTCGGAGGATAAGCTGCGATCGTCGTCGTTGCTTTCCACCAGCACGGTGATGCTGTCGGTGCCATCTTGCAAACGGGTGCCCGGTGCCAGCGGCAAAACCTGCAACGGCGGACGCACATCAATCCGTTGGCCGATTAAGCTGCTATCGGCGTTGGGGCCCAATTTAGGGATATCAAATTGGCGATCATAATTTGGCTGTTGCAACGATCCTGGGATCTGCAATTGGCTGCCGCTGGTGGCGTGTTCATATTCAAAACCGCCACTGGCCTGTCGACGCTCTAGTGGGGTAGAACAACCCACCAATGCCAGCACCGTCAGTGCCACAAGACTCCGTTTCATTCGTTTCCCTCAAACTTGCTCAGACGCATGCAGCGCCTGACGCACAATATCTTTAGTGTTATTAGTTGGTGCCATTAGCGGCAAACGATAGTGGGTTGCAGCAACCGCGCCTACGGCTTCTACCGCCCATTTCACTGGCACTGGATTCGCTTCCACAAACAGCGCGTGGTACAGCGGCGCCAATTGCGTATTCCAGTGTCGTGCCTTGGCGATGTCACCGGCTAAGCTGGCATCACACAGGGCTTTAAACAGGGCTGGGCGCACGTTGTTGGTGACCGAAATCACCCCATCACCGCCGCTCAGCATAAAGGCCATTGCGGTTGGATCGTCACCAGACAACAGCAGGAAGTCATCGCCGCAGGCGGCTCGTAACGGCGTTACCCGCGACAGATCACCGGTGGCGTCCTTGATACCTATGATGTTGTTTACGCGACTAAGTTCCGCAACGGTGTCATTTGCCAGATCGCAGCAGGTGCGGCCCGGGACGTTGTAGAGGATCTGGGGGGTGTTGGTCACCGCAGCAATGGCACGGTAGTGGGCGATCAACCCCGCTTGGCTGGGCTTGTTGTAGTAAGGGGTAACGCTCAGCATCGCCGCCACCCCAATGTTATCCAACGCCTTGGTCATGGCAATCGCATCGGCGGTGTTGTTGCTGCCGCTGCCTGCAATTACGGGAATGCGTCCATTTACCGCTGCAACGGTGGCTTGCACCACTTGCAACTGTTCATCTTTGGATAAGGTGGCCGACTCGCCGGTGGTGCCGTTGGCAACAATGGCATCGGTACCCTGTTCAATATGAAACTCAACCAATTGGGCTAAGCCGTCAAAATCCACTGAACCATCAGCGTGCATCGGCGTTATCAGCGCTACTAAACTTCCGCGAAACATGTTTTCTTTCCCCGCAATATAAGCCAGCAATACTACTGACCACACTGCCTTAAAACAAGGGAACCAACTTTGAAAACAAGTTGTGATAGCATAGCCGCCACTTTCTATATCATCATCAGCCCTAGCAACCACTTAGCGTTGCCTGCGGGTCTGTTACAAAGGTCTGAGTATGAGTCACTTTTTGGCGATAACCGCCATGGGCACCGATCGCCCTGGTATTGTGTATGAACTGGCCAAACTGACCTCCGGTTGCGATTGCGACATCATCGACAGCCGAGTCGCGATTTTTGGTAATGAATTCACTTTAATCATGCTGGTTGGTGGCGAATACGGTGCCATCGCTCGGTTAGAAACCGAGCTGCCGGTGCAAGCGGCGGCGCTGGATTTAATGACCATCTGTAAGCGCACCTCGCGCCACTCCGCCAAGAAATACATCGCCCGCATTGCGGTTCGATTTGATGGCGAAGATAAGCGTGGCACCATGCGCGCCATTACCGAATTCTTAGCGGATCGCGAACTGAGCTTATCTGGCTTCAGCTCCCACGCGGATAAAGACGAAGGCACCACCGGCGTGCAGCAGGTTGAAGTGCGCATTGCCGTTACCGCCCACGTTGATCTGAACGCCATCGAGCGCGATCTGACTAAGTTGGCCAACAAAATTGGCTTGCGCTGCACCATCAGCCGCATGGAAAACCAGTAACCGTAACTCATCAGGAAGGGACGCAATGAATACCTTACAAGCCGGTGCCAAGGCACCAAATTTTTCACTGCAAAATCAGCACGATGAAACCATCACCCTCAGCGACTTTGCCGGTCAGCAAGTGTTGGTGTACTTCTACCCAAAAGCGATGACCCCCGGCTGCACCGTGCAAGCGCAACAACTGCGCGACGCCAAAGCCGAGCTGGATAAGCACAATGTGGTGGTGATGGGGATCAGCCCTGATGCGGTGAAACGCTTAACCAAGTTTGCCGAACGCGACAAGCTGAACTTCCACCTGCTGAGCGACGAAGACCACGCCGTAGCCGATGCCTTTGGCGTGTGGGGCTTGAAGAAGTTTATGGGCAAAGAGTACGACGGCATTCACCGCCTTAGCTTCTTGATTGGCGCCGATGGCACCATCACGCACTTCATCAACAAGTTTAAGACCAAAGATCACCACCAAGTGGTGTTGGATCTGCTGGACTGATCATGAACGCGGCCATTGTCCCTCGACCTTGGCTCACGGCGTTACTGATCGTGTGGGTGCTGCTGCTGAATCAGCTCAGCACCCAGGCGATGGCAGAAACGCTGCATCGGCACGAGCTGTCCCAGCCGTGCTTGCAAGATCAGTTGCTGCATCAACTGAATACGCTGCTGCCCGGCGGCGAATTTGCCGTTCCGACACTGGCGCTGCGCAGCGTTGCCTGTGCGGCACCTGCGCGCAGTTCGCGCCCCGCCCCCGCGCCACAACCCCGTAATCGCGATCCGCCCATGCGCTTGGATTAACTCGCCCGTTAACCCAATCCTATGGAGCTATTACGTGAAAACCACCCTGACTCTCTTGGCGCTGGCCACCTTGCTGTGTGCCTGCCAAAAACAGCCCGATCATGTTCACTTACATGAGCCTGCGGCTGAACACGCTGAACACGGCGAGCATCCCCCCGCTGCGGCCTTAGGCCAACACCAGCATGGGATCGCGCAGTTGGCGTTACTGCAACAACAGCAGCAGCTGTTACTGAGCGCCACCCTACCCGCCGAAACCCTGTGGGGCTTCGAACGCATGCCCAACACCGCAGCAGAACACGCGCAGGTCGAACGGGGCCTGAAACAACTGACCGCCGGCCATCGCTTCTTCCGCTTGTTGGGCAACGGCCACTGCCAACCGCAATCGGTTGAGATCATCAAACCCGCAGGGCTAACCGATCCCAACGCCAACCACATGGAAGTGAACGCAAACTGGCTGTGGCAGTGCCAAGATCCCGCGCAAGTTACCGGCTTCAGTACCGATCTGTTTAAGCACTACCCTGCCCTGCAGCAGCTGCAAGCGCAGATCTTACTGGAGCAGGTAAACCACGGTGCGGTGCTGGATAAACACAACAACCAAGTGGAGTGGTAACGTGAGCGTACTGGCTATCGAACAGCTGCAATACCACTGGCCGCAGCAGCCCAACAGCAGCGCGGTGCCGCAGCAACTGAATGTGCCCAGCCTCACCGTGGCCGCCGGTGAAATGGTGATGCTGCAAGGGCAATCGGGCAGCGGCAAAACCACCCTAATGAACTTGATTGCCGGAGTGTTGCAGCCGCAGCAGGGGCAGATATTGCTTCAAGGCCAAGCCATCAATACCCTGCCTGCGCGCAAACGCGATGCCCTGCGCGCCGAACAATTGGGGATCATCTTCCAGCAATTTAATCTGCTGCCCTTCCTATCGGTGCTGGATAACGTGCTGCTGCCCTTGCAGTTTGCCCCCGCCCCCAAGCCCAAACGGCGCACTAAGGCTGGCAACCCCAGCCCCGATCCGCAGCAACGAGCCCAACAGTTGCTGCAGGCGTTAGAGCTGGAGCCGCCGCTGTGGCAGCAAGCGGTTAATGCGTTATCCGTAGGCCAGCAACAGCGGGTGGCCGCCGCGCGGGCGCTGCTGCAACAACCGGCGCTGATCTTGGCAGACGAACCCACCTCGGCGCTGGATCCCGCCAACCGCGATCGCTTTATGGGGTTACTGACCGAGCAATGCCAACAGGCGGGCTCGGCGTTGCTGTTGATCAGCCACGATCCCGCCCTGCAAAGCGCCATGCACCGCAGCTATCGCCTGCGTCAGCAGCACGGGATCAGCGAGGTGCAACCATGTGGACACTGATGCTTCGCAGCATGGCCAACCGCCGCCACACCATCGCCCTAACGACGATGGTGATTGCGGTCGCGGTGTCGCTGTTCATCACCGTTGAGGTGATCCGCCAGCAAGCCAAACAAAGCTTCACCAACACCATTGCCGCCACCGATCTGGTGGTGGGAGCTCGCAGTGGCGATCTGAACTTGCTGCTCTATTCGGTCTTTCATTTGGGCCAACCCACCAGCAACGTCAGCTGGCAAAGTTACCAAACGGTGGCGGCGCTCAATGGGGTAAAATGGACGGTGCCGTTGATGCTTGGCGATTCCCACCGAGGCTATCGAGTGCTGGGCACCAATCAGGATTACTTCCAGTATTATCGCTACGGCCAGCAGCAACCGTTGCAACTGCAACAGGGGCAACGCTTTGACGGCTTGTTTGAGGTGGTGCTGGGCAGCGAAGTGGCCAGCGCCTTGGGTTACCGGCTGGGGGATAACCTGGCCTTAGCCCACGGCACAGGCTCGAAAACCAGCTTCTCTACCCACGACGACATGCCCTTTACCGTTGTTGGGGTACTGGCCCCCACGGGCACGCCGGTGGATCGCACCTTGCACGTGTCGCTCGAAGCGATCAGCGCCATCCATTTAGGCTGGCAAGGGGGCGTCAAAGCCGGTCACGTGGCGCTGGATCAAGTGACCCCAGCACAGCTGCAGCCTCAGGCTGTCTCGGCCATGTTGGTGGGGCTGTCCAGCAAGTTTAAGTTGCTGTCGGTGCAACGCTACATCAACAACTACCGCGCCGAACCGTTATCGGCGGTATTGCCCGGCATGGCGTTGGCGCAGCTGTGGCAGCTGCTCAGCCAAGCGGAAGCGGCGCTGTTGCTGCTGAGCGGTGCCGTGGTCATGATTGGCCTTATCGGCATGATCACCACCTTACTGGCCTCGCTGAACGAACGCCGCCGCGAAATGGCGGTACTGCGTGCCATCGGCGCCGCGCCAAGGCACATCTTTCTGCTGCTGTGGGGGGAAGCGATGCTGCTGGCCACTGCGGGCAGTGTCTTGGGGGTGGTGGCTGCCCAAGGGCTGATGCTGTTGCTGGCGCCGTGGGCGTTGCAACACTACGGCTTGCAACTGGCGTTGATCCGCCCAACCCCAGCGCTACTGACTTTGCTGGCTTTGGTGCTCGCCACCGCAGCCATTGCCGCCCTGTTACCCGCCTGGCGCGCTTATCGCACCACCTTGGCCGATGGCCTGTCCCAGCGACTGTAAAGGAACATAACATGAACAAATTACTGCTGCCTTTGGCCAGCCTACTGTTGGCATTAAGCTTCAGCCACACCAGCTTGGCCGAGGATTTTCCCGGCGACTACCGCACCATCGACTGGCCGGATCTGCAGCCAGAGGCTGAGCGCAACCTGCCGCCGCCTCTGCCCAATCATGGCGGCGACCCCTTTGCCAACCCCGCGCAAGCGGCGATGTCGGGGCAACCCTATGGCGAGGTGATCCCTGCCCTGAACGGCCAGAAGATCCGCATGCCGGGCTTTGTGGTGCCGCTGGAAAGCAACGCCACCCACGTCACCGAATTTTTATTGGTGCCCTACTTTGGCGCCTGCGTGCATGTGCCGCCGCCGCCAACCAATCAGCTGATATACGTGAAGTACCCCAAAGGCATTCCAATGGACATCATCTGGGATGCGATCTGGGTTAACGGCACCTTAACCACCAGCAGTTTCAGTGTGGACGACACCAGCACCGGCTACAGCCTGAGCGCCGATTTGGCCTACCCTTATGATGAGGGCTAACCGCTAAACTCAGCGCGCAGCAACCAAAAACGGAGCCGAGGCTCCGTTTTTTTTGGTTCAGATCCGCCCCTAGAGGCGGCGTTCAGTCCGCCAGCAACGCCGTACTTTGGCTGCGGCTCAAGTTGGCTTGCGCCATTAAGCTGGCCAGCTCGGCTTGATAACTTTGCGGCTGCAACTGCCGTTTAAGCTGGCTTAAGCGCAGCTCTAGGGCGGCAAAATCCACTTCGAAATTTTTCCCCAACACCTGATCCAGCAACGCCGTTAACTGTTGTTCCAGTTGAGTTTGGCTGTGGCTTAAGCGGCTGATGGCGTTATTCACCTGCTGCCGCTGTTGCGCCGTATCCAACGTGCCCCAACCGCGAGGATCGTGCTGATGAAACTGCTCCTGCAGCTTTAACGGCCGGCTTTGTCCGGCGGGCAACCGTTGCCCTTGGCCTTCCATCGCTAACCCCTGTTGCAGTGCGCCCCACAGCTTGTCCTCAACCGCAAACTGCAGCTCGTCGCCGCCCAGCACCACAATGCCCAGCGGCGCTAAGCCGTCGCTCAATTGTTGGCGCAAGGTGGCGCGATTGGCCCCACCTTGCAGCACCAGCTGATGCTGCTGCCCCAGGGCGTTGATCTGCAATCGTTCGTCGTGCTGGCGTGGGCTTAATAGATCCACCGAACGCAGCGAAAACCAGCGCGGCGAGGCTTGCCCCACCACCGGGGTTAAGCGGTGATCAATGCCAAAGCGGCTGCCGTTATCTTGCTGCCATTGCAGCAAACGCTGCAGCAGCCGCTGCACGACTGCTGGCCGCGGTGTGCTTTGTTGTAACTGCTGCGCTAACGCCCCCAGCAATTTTAACAGCTGCTTCACCCCTTCGCTGGACAGCTCCAGTTGATGCAGCTGCCGCTGGCCACGGTGCAGTTTTTCCCACTGTTGATAGGTCGCCAGTCGTTGCCGCGAAATCGGCACCAACGGCAAGGTTTGCGCCGCCTTCGGCGAGGCTATCGCACTGCTGGCAAGGTTTTTCTGGGTTTGCTGGATCCCGCTTTGCAGCGGCACCCCAACCAGTCGCTTGGCGACCGCATCAATCATGGTTAGATCTCGTTAAACAGCGAAAGGTTGGCGATTTTAACATAGGTCTGTTGGGTCGCCTGCAACACCGTTAGGTTGGTGGAGTAATCGGTCATCGCTGCGGCGTAATCCAGATCTTCGGTTTCGCCAATCACCTTGGTGTTATACAGCACCATGTCTTCGTGATAGGACTCCATCATCGTCAGGCTATTTTGGTTGCCGCCCATGGTGGTCACGGCGGCGTTAATGTCGTCACGGCTGTCGCCCAACAGCTGCTTCATCTGATCGTGGGCGCCATCAAAGGCGGCGTCGCCGGGGCCCAACGTGGGATCTTCCAACACCGCAATGTAATCGTTTAGGCCGTTAAAGATGTCCGCGCCGCCATTGAAGAACAGCTCATCACCCGAGAAGTTGGCGTCCATTTCGGCGCTGTCGGAGATCGGCACTTGGCGCGTGCCGCTGTCGCCGCCGTAGACGTAATTGCCCGCCGCGTCTTGGCTGATCGGCTGGGTGCCGGTTTGATTGCCAGCAAACAGGTAAGCGCCGTTGGCGTCTTTGCTGTTGGCCATGTCCACCAAGGAGTCCTGCAATGACCGCAGCTCTGAGGCGTAAGCTTCGCGGTTTTCTGGGGTGGCCGCGCCATTACCGGCGGCCGTCACCAGCTCGGTGATCCGCAGCATCGAATCGGTCATGCCGGTTAACGCCGATTCCGCGCGGCTGTAGTAATCCGACAAATTGCTGATGTTGTCGATGTACTGCGAGGCGGCGCTGTTGTCTTGCTCTAACCCCATCACCCGTACCGAGCCGATAGGATCGTCCGACGGCTTCAAAATCGCTTTGCCGTAGGACATCTTCACCATCGCTTCCGAGATCGAAGCGGTGGTGTTTTGCATGCTAAAGATGCTGTTTTGATAAGTGGTGTTGGTGGCAATCCGCATCACAACTCCTAGAAACTGTTCAAAAGGGTAGAAAACAACTGATCGGCGGCGGTCATCACCTTGGCATTGGCTTGATACGCCTGCTGATAGGCGATCAAATTGACCGCTTCTTCATCCAAGTTCACCCCAGCAACCGACATCCATTCGTTGTTGGCGTGCAGCTGCGCTTTTTCCGCTGCGGCGGCGTCCAACTGCGCTTGACGACTGGCCGAGCCTAAGCTGCCCACTTGGGTAACGTAGGCGTCGTTCATGCTGGTGCTGATCCCACCCAACGAGGCAAAGCTGTACTGGGCGGTAGCGATATCCACCAGCGCCTGCAGATTGCCGTTATCGCCGGGGCTGCCATCGCTGGAAAACGCCAGCATGTCGGCGCTAAAGCCTGCGGCCAGCGTTAAGGTGCCCGCCGGATCCAGCGGATCGTAACTGAACAGCGGCTGCCCCGCGGCGCCGTTTAAATCAAAGCCTGCCGTTTGCACGCCGTTAAAGGCATCGGCCATGGTTTGCCCTAGCTCATCAATAAACTGCCGCGATTGGCTTAAGGTGCCGTCGCGGTAATCCAGCAACGCCCCCAGCGAGCCCCCCGCCTGCTGATCCAAATCAAAGCGGGTGCCGTTGAATTCCAGACTGAGTGCCGAGCGGCTGGGATCCGCCGGATCTGGGCGCAGATCGACACTGGCGGCGGTGGTGCCCACCACCAGCGGTTGGCCATTGCTGAGCGACAAATTTAAGGTGCCGTCGCTGTTTTGATTGGCCGACACGTCCACCAGATTGGCCAACTTGGCCACGGTGTCGTCCCGTTGATCCAGCAGCGCCGGAGGGGCGTTGTCGATGCCGCCTAAATCGCGGATCTGCTGGTTGATGCTGGCGATGTTGCCAAGGTAGCCGTTCAGATCCACCGTTGAGGCTTGCAGCTCTGAATCGTTCTGGGTCCACTGCTGCTCTAACGAGCTGTTGATGTTGTTGAATCGTTGGCTGAGGTTTTTCACCTCGTTCAGCACCCCTTGGCGGGTGGCGCTGTCTTGCGGTGACAACATCGCAGAGTTAAGCGACGCAAACAGGCTGTCTAAGCCCGCCGCCACATCGCTGCTGTCAGAGCTGAACACGTTTTCGATTTGATCAAAGTAGCTTCTTTGGGTGCCAGCAAAGGCGGCGTCGCTGTTGGCGTTCCAGATGCTGCTGACCAGAAACTGTTCGCCAATGCGGCGGGTGGTGGCGATCTCAACCCCGCCCCCCATGCGTGAAGTCAGCACGCTCTCTTGGCGGGAGTAGCCATTAACGCCCGCGTTGGCGATGTTATGCGAAGTGGTGTTCAGCGCCATCTGACTGGCGTAGATCCCCGACTTGGCAATGTTAAGCATGTTAGTCATTAGCCGAACCTTGCTGTAATTGGATCAGCGACGGCTGCAGCGCCGACGCTTGTCGATATGCATCCAAGGCGACCACCTCGCCGGATTTCTTAAGCGCCGCTGGGGTTAACTGCTGCGCCATGGTTTGCGCCAAGTTGCTGTTGCTGCCTGCCGCCAAGGTTTGCGCCAGTTCGGCGTCGTAGAAATCACGAAACACGGTGTCGTTGCTGCCCGACAGTGGGCTGTCGGCGTTGTCGGCGGCAATGGCGTCGGTGGCACTGCGCATCTGTTTCAGCACACTTTGCAAAAAGTGCGCTTCCATCTGCTCGCTGGCTTTTAAGATGGCGCCGCGCTGGCCATGTTCGGTTTGCAGCTCCTTGGCATTAAGCTGGCCAAGGTAGCTTAAGGTTTGGCTCATGCTTGCTCCTTAGATAACCACCAGCTCGGCGTTGAGGGCACCGGCTTCATCCAGCGCCTGCAAGATCACCATCAGATCCGCAGGGGTGGCGCCAAGGCTGTTGATGGCGTCAACAATCACCTCTAACGAGGTGCCTTCCGGCAGCACAAACGCGGTGCCGCCATCTTGCGTGACATCGATGCTGCTGTTGCTGCCGTTCACGGTGTTGCCGCCGCCAAAGGCGCCGGGTTGGCTCACAAAAGGGGTTTCGCTGATCGCCACCGACAAATTGCCGTGGCTCACCGCCGCTTTGCTCACCTTAACGTCGGCGCCAATCACCACGGTGCCGGTGCGGCTGTTAAACACCACCCGCGCTGGGCGTTTGCCGCTGCTGACCTCTATCGCTTCAAGCATCGACATAAACGTCACTCGCTGGCGATGATCCCGCGGGGCCCGCACCAACACCTTGGCGGCGGAATCCGCCCGCGCCACATCGGGGCCAAAACTTTGGTTGATCGCCCGTTCGATGTTGCGGGCGGTGGTGAAGTTGGCTTGCTTGAGGTTCAGCACCACGTCGTCATCGGCGTTAAAGCTGGTGCTGATCCCTCGCTCCACAATGGCGCCACTGGGAATGGTGCCCACGGTAGGGGTGTTCACGGTAACCGAGGTGCCATCGCGCCCCTCCACCGAAATGCCGCCCACCACCAAGTTGCCTTGAGCCACCGCGTACACTTGGCCATCCACCCCTTGCAGTGGGGTCATCAGCAAGGTGCCGCCGCGCAGGCTTTTGGCGTCCCCAAGTGACGACACGGTGATGTTGAGCGTTTGCCCAGCACTGGCTTGGGGCGGCAACATGGCGTGCACCGCCACTGCCGCAACGTTTTTCATCTTGGGATCAACGCCGTTGGGCAAGTTAACCCCAAACTGTTCCAGCATGTTTTTCAGCGAGTGGCTGGTGAACTTAACCTGAGTTTTGTCGCCGGTGCCGGATAACCCCACCACCAAACCGTACCCCACCAACTGGTTGTTACGAATGCCCTGCACATCCACCACCTCTAACAGTGGCCGACTGCTGGGGGCGGCGTGAACCCATGGCACCAACAGTGCCAGTAAAATCATGAAGCGATGCATCTTGCCCCCTTACATGGGAAACCACGGACTTTGGAAATAACGCTGCGCCCAACCCATCTGGTTGGAATCGGCAATGGCCCCACGGCCACCGTAGATAATGCGCGCGTCGGCGATCCGCTGGGAACTGAGGGTGTTGTCGTTGTCGATGTCTTGCGGTCGCACCAAACCGATGATCCGCAAGTATTCGTCGCCCTGATTCAGTCGCAGCCATTTCTCGCCGCGGATCAACAAGGCCCCGTTTGGCAGCACTTCCGCCACGGTAACGGTGATCGAGCCCGACAGCTTGTTCTGCTGGCTGGCGCTGCCGCTGCCAGAGAACTCGTTGCCCACCCCAATCTGCCCCGACAACGAATCTTCGATGCCGCTGCCTAAGGTGCTGGACAGTTCGCCGCCTAAGGTGCCGTTGCTGCTTTTGCTGGTGGAGGTGCCAGCCCGTTTGCTGGCTTGGGTTTGCTCATCCAACGACACCGTTAAGATGTCGCCAATGCGGTAGGCGCGCCGATCGGTAAACAGGTTCAGCATGTAATCGCTGCGGTAGGCCGAGCCGTGCTCTGGCTTCACTTGGGAGTAGTTCAGCGTTGGCGGCGCCCATTTGGGCTGATCCGGCTTGGGCTCGGGATCGGGAAAATGCTGGGCACAGCCGCCTAACAGCAGCAGCGCCAACAGGACGAGGGTTCTCATCATTACACCGTCTGGTTGAGGAACTGCATCATTTCGTCGGCGGCGCTCATCACCTTGGCGTTCATCTCGTACGCCCGCTGGGTTGAGATCATCTCCACCATCTCCTCGACCACCGACACGTTGGAAGATTCCAGTGCCCCTTGGCGTAACTTGCCCAAGCCACCGTCGCCTGGGGTGCCTTCGGTGGGCACGCCTGAGGCATCGGTTTCCGCAAACAGGTTGCCGCCTAAGGCCTCTAACCCGGCTGGATTGATGAAGTTAACGGTGTTGATCTGGCCTAATTGTTCTGCCCCCACCTGACCGGCGATCTCAGCCGTAACGGTGCCATCTTCGCCAATGGTCACGGTTAGGGCGTCTTCTGGGATCGCCACCTGCGGCACCAGCGGTTGCCCGCCAGAGGTCACCATCATGCCGTCGGCATTGCGGAAGAACTGGCCGTCGCGGGTGTAGCTCATCTCGCCGTTGCCTTGCTCCACTTGGAAGAAGCCTTGGCCTTCAATCGCCATGTCCAACTGCTGATCGGTGGTGATCAAGGCGCCGGTGGTAAACACCTTTTGGCTGCCGGAGATCTTAACCCCGGTGCCCATCTGTACCCCAGAGGGCAGATCGTTCAGTTCATCCACCTGCGCGCCGGGTTGGCGCTGCACCTGATAGAACAGATCGGTAAAGGCGATGCGATCGCGCTTAAAGCCGGTGGTGTTTACGTTGGCCAAGTTGTTGGCGATGGATTGGATTTTTGCGTCTTGCGCGGCAAGACCGGTCTTACTGACCCATAACGAGGTACTCATGCTTTCACCCTATTGCACATTATCAAGCAAGCTGTTGCCGACCTTGGACAGGCGTTCGGCGCTTTGCATCATTTTTACTTGCACTTCAAACTGACGATTCAAGTCCATCGAGGCGGTCATCTCGCCAAAGGCGTCGACGTTACTGCCCTCTAAAAAACCGCTTAATACTTTGACCTGTGTGGCCGCTGGCAGCGGCGCCCCGTCTACCGAGCGGATCAGGCCATCAATGCCTTTACGCAGCACCGCGTTGTCTGGGTTCACCAGTTTCAACATGCCCACTTCAAGCGCGGCGCCACCATCGGCAGGGATCACGCTGACGTTGCCGTCGTCCCCCACCATGATGTCTTGGTACGGCGGCAGCACCAGCGGCCCCTCTTGCCCGATCACTTGGCGACCGTTCAGCAGCAAGGTGCCGCCGTTGTCGATGCTCAGCGAGCCGGTGCGGGTATAGGCTTCGCCTTCCGCCCCTTGCACCGCAAAGAAGCCGCGATCGGCAATGGCCAGATCCAAGTCGCGGCCGGTGGGCACGGCATCCCCTTGCGCCAAACTGACGCTTTGCCCCATCAGCACCGGAAAGGCGCGAGTGGCCAGCCCTTGGTTGCCAATGGTTTGGGTGGCAACCAGTTCCATGTCGGCGCGAAACCCGGGGGTATCGACGTTGGCAAGGTTGTTGGCGCGTCCGGCTTGCAGCTGCAAGACCCGTTGCGCCCCTGCGGTGGCAGTAAAGAGTAAGCGGTCCATAGGATCAGATGGCGTTCATCAAGGATTGGGTCATGGTGTCGGCTGCTGTCAGCACCTTGGCGTTGGCTTGGTAGTTACTTTGCGCCGACATCAATCCCACCAGCTCGGTGGTTACGTCAACGTTGGATCCTTCCACGTAACCAGCACTGACGCTGCCTAAGGTGCCGCTGCCCGGCGCGCCAAAGATCGGCTGGCCAGCCGATTGATCGGCAACCCAAGTGGTGTTATTGGCCGCTTGCAAGCCATTCGGGTTACTGAAGTTAGCCAGCACTACCTGCCCTTGCAGCTGTTCGGTGCCGTTGGTGTAGGTGCCGTAAACGCGGCCATCATCGGCAATGCGAATGCCGCTGAGTTCACCGGCTGGGTTGCCGTTTTGGTTGATGCTGGAGGTGTTGTAATCCGAGCCGTACTGGGTGGAGTTGCTCCAATCCAGCGCCACGGTCAGATCGTCTGCGCCGTTCAAATCGGCTGCCGGAATGGTTAGCCCGCCGGTGCCACTGCTGCTCAGCAACTGGCCTTGGCTGTCAAACTCCAAGGTATCAACCGTTGGATAATCGTTGCCATCCATCTGGTAGTGCACTGCCCAGCTGTTGTCGGCGGTCTTCACGTAGTACTGGGTTAGGGCGTGTTCGTTGCCTAACGAATCAAACACGTTAACGGTGTTGGAGCTGTTGTAAGAGCTGACGTCATCGGCCGCAAACGGAGTGGTGGCGGGCACGGTTGAGCGCGCATCCAAGTTGGCCACCAGATCAACGGTGCTGGTGGATTTGGCCGCCGCCGAGCTGTTGGTGATCTGCAGATCCCCCACCTGCCCGGTCGCCACTTGGCCCGCCGCCCCAACAGGGTAGCCCTGCAGCTTGTTGCCGTAAGGATCAACAATGTTGCCTGCCGCGTCTTGGTTAAACATGCCCGCGCGGGTGTACATGGCGTTGTCGTTCGCGCCCTTGACCATGAAGAAGCCGTCCCCTTGGATGCCCATATCCAAGGTGCGACCGGTGTAGTTTAAGCTGCCGCCCATCGAGAAGTTCTGGGATGATCCGGTCATGGCAACGCCATTCGGGGTCGAGCCGCTGTACATCGACGCGTATTCGGCGCGGGCCGCACGGTAACCGGCGGTTGAAGAGTTGGCGATGTTGTTGGAGATAACGGCTAACTCTTGGTTGGTGGCGCGCAGGCCACTCATGGCGATCTGGGTAGACATGGTATCGTTCCTGTTACGTTATAAGTTGCCAAGCAGCGCCGCTGCCGGGGTGGATAAGTTGCCTTGTGCCACTTCGGAGATTTCCAGCACGGACACGGTGCCAAGGCCGCCGCTCATCTGCGCCATCATCACCCCAGAGGAGCTGACAAAATGGATCCGTTCGATGTCGCCAGCTAAGAAGGTTTGCGGCTGGTTGGTTTCGTCGCCGCTGCTGGCTTTGATCTTAAAGCTGTAGTCGCCATCGCTCAGTTTCAGCGCGGCGCTGTCCAAGCTAAATTCAACGTCGCCTTCCTCTTGGGGCCCCAACTCTTTGGTGGCCACAACCACGCCAGCAGAATTTTTAATCTCCACCGTGGTGGCATCGGTGGCGTGCTCTAGGAACATCTTGCCCTGCAGCACGGTGCTGCCATCGCTGCGGAACTGATCCGTCGGCACCAAGGCGTTTTTGCCAATCAATGACGCCGATTGAACGATGTTGGCGTTCTCCATCAACACCTGTTCGGTGCCTTGGTTCGTGCGAATGTTCTCGAGGCTTTCTACTTGGGAAAACTGCGCTAACTGGGTGACGTACTCGGTGGAGTCCATCGGGTTGGTGGGATCTTGGTTTTCAATCTCGGCCAGCATCAAGGTCAGAAACTGGTTTTTCAGTTCACTGCCGGCGCTGCCGTTGGCCAACAGTTGCTGCTGTTGCGGATCCGCCAGTGACGCTGCGGGATCCATAGAAGCGATAGATTGCATCGGTTATACCCCTAACTTCAGCAGCGTTTGCTGCATTGAGCGGGCGCGATTCATCACGTTAACGCTGGCTTCAAAGCTTTGGCTGGCGGCCATCATGTCGGCCATCTCCACCATGGTGTCGACGTTGGCATAGGCAACAAAGCCGTCGTCGTTGGCCAGTGGGTGATTGGGCTCGAAGCGCATGTCGGCCTCGCCTTTCACCGTCACCAAATCCTTAATCGCCACGCTGGCGGCCGGATTGGGGTTGCCGTTGTCCTGACGGTACACCGCTTGGAAAATCGGCTTAACCGCTTTGTAGGCTTGTTCTGGGCTGGCCGCGGCAGAGTCGGCGTTGGCCAGATTGCTGGCGATGGTGTTTAAGCGCAGGGTTTGCGCCCCCATCGAGGAACCAGCGATGTCGTAAATGTTGGCAAACGACATGGGGTTATTCTCCGGTTAGGGCCGACTTAATGCCGCCCAGTTTCATGTTAAGGAAGGTGATGCTGGTCTCGAAGTCCATGCCATTTTGGGCAAAACGAGCTTGCTCTTGATCCAGTTCGACGGTGTTGCGATCCGCCGACAACTGCGCCGGAATGCGAAACATCATCTGGTAACCAGCGCTGAGATCGCCGCCGTGTTCAAGCCGAGCTAATTCGGCTTTAAAATCCAGATCCCGGGCTTGATAGCCGGGGGTTTCCGCATTAGCGATATTGGCCGCCAGCACCTTGGTGCGCTCAACGCGCAGATCCAACGCTTGGGCGTGTAACGCCAATTCCGACTCCAGGTTGATTGCCATGGGCTCTCCGAGTACTTTTGTTGCCCTGAGTGCCGGTAAGCTTGCTACCGTTAACTCAGGCCGTTCCTATCTGACACCCCATAAAGCAAACCTCATGCCAACTAATTTACTTATTGATGATCAGCAACTTAACTGCAAATCGGTGCCAGCAACAGGAAGCCGCCCTTCCCTTTGGCTGCTGCTGCTGTGGCTGATTTCCCCCCTGGCTTCCGCTGCCACGGACGACCACAGCGCCAACGGCAGTCGCGTTTGGTTACAGCAACAATTTAGCCAGCAGCTGAGCCTGTGGCAGCGGCAACAGCCGGGAACCTGGGGGAAAACTCAGCTGCAGTTAGGCCAACAGACTCTGGCCGACTGCCACGGCACGTTGCAGCTGGCGCGGCCACTGCCCGCCAACCCGCTGGGGCCACAACGGCTGCAACTGCGCTGTTCTCAGCCCCAATGGAGTCAGCGTTTGCGGGTTGAGTTTCGAGCACAGGCGCGGGTGTGGTTGGCCAAGAGCGAGATCCAGCGCGAGCAGATCATCAGCCCCGCGCAACTGCAGAGCCAATGGCGCTGGTTAACCGGCCGTGATAACAATTTGGTGTTAGCGCAGCAGCAGATTGTTGGCCAGCGCAGCCTGCGCCGGATCAAAGCCAACACGCCGATAAAAAGCGCCTACTTGGCGGCACCGTGGTGGGTCAGCAAGGGGCAAGAAGTGGTGATCCGCGCCGAGCGCGATGGCTTTGCCGCCAGCAGCAAAGGCGTGGCGCTGGGCTCCGCCAATGCTGGCCAAACCGTTAAGATCCGCAACAGCCGCAGCGGCAAGGTGATCAGCGCCTACGTGATCGAAAAAGGGGTGGTGCAAACTCGGTTTTAACGGTGGGCTGATTCGCCGTGATGACGATGATGATCGCCGTGATGACGCGGCGACAAGGATAACGGCAGCAAGGAAGCAAACCGAGGCAACAAAAAGCCGCAAGCGAATGGCTTGCGGCTAAGTGAGTACAACTTGGTGGTGCGCTGGCAGCTTGGGGCTACTGCTGGGCAAACACTTCGATTAAACGCACACCGTAGCGCCCTTCTACGTCGACCACTTCGCCGCGCCCCAACAGTTGGCCATTCACTTTGATGTCGATGGGATCGCCAACTCGGGCATTCAGCTGCACCACATCGCCGTGGCCTAAGCGGCTGAGCTCGGCCAAGGTCATCTCGGTGCTGCACACCTCTAAGGTGACGTCCACCGGCAGAGTTTGAAAAAAGCCTTGGCCGATAGGCGCCGCCGTGGCCGCCAGTGGCGCTGCCACGTCGTCGATGTCGTTGATGATTAAGTTGTCGTTACCCATGATAAACCTGTCTTAAACTCACCCGAATAGCGGGCTGTCCACGTAAATGAATCGGTATTGGATCAATAAGATGGTCAGCACCGCTGCCACCAATATTGGCACTCGTATGTAATTGTCGCCTCGGCGTCGGGCGCGGATCACCACCAGCTTGGCCAGCAGCAGAAACAGCCCGAACATCATAACTGCAAACAGCAGTTCGGCACCGAAGCTGAGGCCACCGGCCATCAGCCCCCAACTGGCACCCGCAGCGTAGCTGCACAGCACCAGCAGTAAAAACAGTTTTTGTAGCCCATCTGGCCGTCGTAATCGTTGCATCTGCCTCTCCTGCGGAACTTTAGGGGGTTAGCATGCTAAGGCGACCCGTTGCGGCGGCAACTTAATGTTACTGGTACAGCTGCCGCGCTCGATTTTGCTGAGCCTGCTGCACCGCACTGTTGCTTAACTGCCCCAGCGCCCGCTGACTGCTGATCACCCGTTCACTGCCTTTGTCGTTCAACATAAACAGTTCCACTCGACGGTTGGCGATGGTGTCGGGTTTGTTTGGATCCAGTGCAATGGTGTCGGCAAAACCGGCAACGTGTAAGAAACGATCCGCGGGGATCCCGCCTAGCTCTAACGCCCGCCGCGCCTCTAACGCGCGGTTGCTGGATAATACCCAGTTGCCATTGGCGTTGCTGAACTTGGCGCTGTCGGTGTGACCAGACACTAACAATCGTTGCCGATAGGGCTGCAACAGCGTGGCCAGACTTAACAGCAGATCTTGAAAGAACGGCTCCATGTCGGCGCTGCCAAGGCGAAACATCAGCTGTTCGACGTTGTCGCTCAGCACAATGCGTAAGCCATCTGGCCGCGCTTCAAAACGGATGTGCTTGGCCACTTGTTCTTCGCCAAACTGCTGCTCCAAGCTTTGCTGGATCACCTGCATCTGCTGCAGATTGGATTCCACGTCGTTTTGCGCTTGGCGATCTTGGATCCCCTGCGCTGGGGTTGAATTCGGCCGCCCGCGGGTGCTGCCGGTGATCAAGGCGCCGGTGTCGGTGCTGCCTTTGCCGCCAGAGATCCCTTCGCCATCGCGCTTGGTGCCGCCAATGGCACCAAAATCGATGATCGAACTGTTGGGGGTGGTGAACATGTTTTCATCTTCCATCGGAATGCCAGAGCGGATGTTAAACACCACCGCTTCGCGCTCCTCTTGACTGGACGCTTCCAAGATCCACAGCAACATAAAGAACGCCATCAGCGCCACCATCATATCGGCAAAGGCCACCTTCCAGCCGCCGCCGTGGGGCTTATGGCGGCCGTGCTTTTTGTTGATGATGATCAGCGACTGATTATTCATTGTTTGGTTTCTCTTCCAATTGAGTTAACCAGCGTTCCACCTCAATAAAGCTGGGCCGGTTCTCTTGTTGGATCTGGCGGCGACCCGCGTCAATGGCCAACATGGGCGGCTTGTTTTTGGCAAAATAGGCGATCATTTTTGCCAACGCCTTCAAGCGGGTGGTGCGCATAAACACCATGTGTTCAAGCGCCGTTGACAGCGGGTGCATCAGCGCATAGCACAGATACACGCCGATAAAGGTGCCCACCAAGGCGCCGGCCACTTTGATGCCGATCATGGTCAGGGCGCCATCGAGGTACCCCATGGCGATGATGATCCCCATCACGGCCGCCATGATGCCGAAGCCCGGCATCGATTCGCCGATCTTGAACAGGCTTTCCGATGGCCGCAGCAGATCCGCTTCTTGGCGTTCGATCTCCTCCTCCATCAGATGCGCCAGATCGTGGGCGGCGATTTTGGCCATCGATTGGATCCGCAGGTTATCGGCCAGAAAGCGGATCACCTCTGGCTGCTTCATTACCGCTGGGTATTGCTGAAATAGCGCACTTTCGGCGGGGTTATCCACGTGTTCGTCCAGCACCTTCCAGCCTTTTTGGCGCAGCTGGTTGAACATGACGTAGCAAAGGCAAAACAGTTGCTGATAAAACTGTGGATCCTCTTGTTCTTTGCGCCACAGGGCGCCCAGCTGGCTCAGCAGCTCTTTCAATACGGGCAGCGGCACGCTCAGTAACATCGCAAACACGCCGGCACCGCCGATGATGATCACTTCTCCGGGCTGCCACAGGCTGGCCAAATGGCCACCAGCAAAAACAAATCCGCCGAAAACCGACAGGTTGAGCAGAATAAAAAACAACAACTTAAACACGGCGAAAGGTCCTTTAAACCGCTTGGCGGTCGAGTTCGAGTACCGCTTGGCGCAAGGCGGTTACGGCGGCTTTATGCAATTGACACACTCGGGCTTCAGTTACCTTCAGCACCAAAGCGATCTCTTTAAGGTTCAGATCATGGTGGTAATAGAGCGACAGCAGCACCTGCTGCCGTTGTTGCAGTCGGCTTAGCCCTCGTTTTAATAGATCGCGCAGATCGCTTTGGTCGTCACTGGGGATGGCCGGTTCTTGGTGTTGCAGCAGATCGTCCAAGCTGTGCATCGCATCGGCGTGGGCATCCAAGCTGCGCTGGCGCAACGCTTCGATGCTGATGTTAAGAAACTGCGCCAACTCCGGATCCCGCGGCACTCGCCCCAGTTGGCGCGTAAGCTGCCGCTGGGCATCGTTGTATTCGTGGGCGGCTTGCCGCGTTTGACGGCTGCGCCAATCCAAGCGACGCAGTTCGTCCAGCATCGCTCCGCGAATGCGCTTAGACGCCACCGCAGCGAAATTGGTGTCGACATCGCCGGGGTAACGGCGAATGCTTTCCAACAGCGCCATCAGCCCCAGCTGTTCCAAGTCTTCCAGCGCCAACACGCCATTGCAGTGGCTGCGTAGTTGGCTGGCGATGCGCTTCACCAACGGCAGGTATTGGCTTAGCACTGCCTGTTCGTTTTGCGGCGCAGCGCGGCTGGCGTAACGATGAGACTGGGCAAACATAGACGCTCCTACTGCACCACTAACTTGGTAACCAACACCTGATCAATGATCAGCGCGAAGCCATTGGCGGCCAGTTGCTGTTCAAACGCCAGTTCCAGCTCGTCTTGGTGAGCCACAAGAAAACTGGAGTCGATCAGTTGATCCAGCGGCTTCTGCCCCATAACGCCGATGGTGGCGTTGCGGATCACCGGCGCGTAGCTGTCGATCTGTTTTTCGGTGTCGTCGTCGTACTCGCTCACTTTCAGCGAGAACTCCAGCAGCAGGTAACGATCGCTGGGCAGCGACAAGACGATCTTTTCGATGCGGTAAAACTTGGGCGGCAGCTCTGGCTCAACCACCGGCTCGGCGTTGTCGGCGTTACTTTGCGCCACCCAGGCGTAGCCACCGGCGGCGGCGCCGGTCAGTAACAGAGCCACAATTAAGGCGATGATTTTTTTATTCATAATTGTTTAGGCTCGCTCATCTAAATCGAGGGAAAGATCGCGGTTCGCCGCCGTTGTAGCTCCCCTATCGGGGCTGGCATCGGCCTCGTTCGGACCGCTGATGCTGGCGACGGCGGGATCGTCGTTATGGCGCTGGCTGTGTTGCTGTGGTTGCCGATCGCTGACGCTGATCTCAACCTCGCCATTGAAGTGCTGGCTTAAATCAAACCGTAAGCGGTCTAACTGTTGCGCTAACGCCTCTTTTACCAGCGGCTGCGCGGCCAATAAGTGCACCTGCATGCGGCCGCCATCAAGGCGCACGTTAAGATCAATCTTACCCAGCTCCGGCGGATCCAACCGCAGTTCCGCGCCGCGGTACTTTTGCTCAATCTGAAATTTCAGCTGTGCCGCCAGCGATTGCTGCAATTCGTTGCCCATGGCCGCGGTTTGGGTTGGCAACGACAGCGGCCCCCAGCTGGGTTTGGCCGCTGGGGCGGGTGGCAACAGCGCTGGGTGGTCGGCGCTGCGGGGGGCGCTGGCACTGCCATCGAGGTGGGTCAACGCATTCAGCCCGTCGCCCCCCAGCCGCTGGCTTAACAAGCCCCGCGCGGTGGTGGCGGTTGGTGCTGAGTTTGCCGCCACCAAGGTCGCCGTTGGGCTAACCCCATCCGTGGCCGCTAAGGCCGCCGCCGTTGAGCGCGGCGTGGCGGTGATGGTTGATGCCGCGGCGGTGGTCATTGCAGCCGTAACGGGCACGGCGCCCGCTGGGGTTACTGACGGCGCCAGAGGCGCGACCGGGGCTGCGATTGTTGCTGAAACCGAACCCGGCGCTGCTGTCACAACGGCCATTGTCGCGGTTGAAGCCAAAGTCGCGCTGTTGTTGGCCTGGGTGGCCAGTAGGGCTGGCGGTGCCGTGGCGGCAGTGGCCGTCGCCGCAACAGCTTGGGCGGCGGTTGTGGCCGAGAATGCGCCCGCTAACATGGCGGCGCCGGGCTGTTCCGGTGCCAAGGGAGCATTCGCCGCCGACGCGGAGCCCACGGCGGCGCTGGCCATCAAAGCCGTGAGCGACCGCTCCGGCTCGATCGCCACGGCAAGCTCAAGTGCAGGTTCACGCTCTGCCTCTCGCGTTGCCTCTGCCGATTCTGGCGTCAGCGGCGGTTGCGGGTTATCGCCCAACTCGAACGAAGCCGGCTGCTCGGCCGGTTCGGCTTCAGCAGACGCAAGCGAACGGCCGTGCAGTGGCCGATAGCCGTCCGTTGTCAGCGACTCGGTGGTGGCGGGCGCGATGCCACTGGCGCCGCGTGTGGCGCCCGATTGATTAATAGAAGCGATGTTCACGTTGATGCATTAACTCGGTTTGGTGATAAGCCCGCAGCCCATGTTGCTGTTGCTGCTGCTGTTGAAGCTGTTGTTGCAGCTCAATATTGTGCTGTTGCATGCGGATCATCGCGCGCTGGTGGGCGGCGGCAACCAGATCGTAACTGCTGTCTTCCCCCCGCTGTTTGGGGCCATGCAGCTTTAACAACGGCGCTAATTTGCGATCCACCATCGCCAAGCGAGCCCACTCTTTGGCAACGCTGTGGCGCTCTAACGCATCGGCAAAACGCAACCAAATGTCAGTCAAAACTCTGCCATCCCTGATGAATGTTGCTGATCACCTCGCTCACGGAATTGAGCATTACGGTGTCGTTGTTGATGCTGGCGTTCAGCAGCTGGCGATGGCTGAAGTCGTACAGTTGGTGCAAGTTCGCCGCCAGTTCGCCGCCGTTCTCCATGTCCAGCATCGCGTCCATGCCCATGATGATGTTCAGGCACTTCTCTACCGATTTGGCTTTGGCTTCAAAGCGACGGGCGTCAATGTGCCCGGCCACTTTCCCCAGTTCATCCAAGCAGCCTTCCAGCAGCATCCGCACCAATTCGTGTTGGTTGGCCGAGGCCGCACGGGCATCAACCGAACTTTGCTGATAAGCGGCGAATGGGTCTTGATTGGTAAACATTAACGTTGTCCTTAAGCCGTTGGGGCGTAAAACAGTTGCGAGGTAGACAGCAGCTGCATCTGGTACTGTTCGGCCGCAGCAAAGCGGTCGACGTACATGCTGTATTTCTGCTTCATGCGGTAATCAAAGGACTCCATGTCGTCTTCCAGAGTGCGCTGCTCCTGTTTGACCGAGTCCTGTTTCATGTCCAAGTAACCTTGGGTTTTGGTGAAGGGATCTAAGGTGGCGTCGATTTTGTCGATGTAGCCGCCAGTGCCGCTGAACATCTCCTCCACCGCTTTGGCGTTGTTGCTTAAGGCGGCATCTAATTTGTCGTCGTCCACACTGAGCTTGCCACTGCGTTCCATTTCGATGCCGATGTCCGACAGCGCCATGCCGTTATCGGCGGCATCAAACACCATCTCACGCAGGTTCATCCGTAACCGCCGGATCGAAGAATCGCCCTTTAAGATCCCAATCTCATCGGCGCCAACCTCTTTCGGTTTGTCGTCGTCCTCATCGTCGCTGTCGCTGTCATCGTCGTCGTCATCGTCGGTGCTGCTGTCGTCATCGTCTTCAACCGTCATCGCTTGCGTGAGCTCATCAATCTGCTTCATCAAGTTGTTGTAGTTTTCAACAAAATCTTCCACCTGATCCTTGGTAGAATCGGTATCGGCTTCGACCTTCAGGGTGTCGGTGCCAACCTGCTTGAGATCCAAGCTGATGCCATCAATCACGTTTTCTACGTGGTTCGAGCTGCTGCTAATGGCCACCCCATTGATGCTGAACTGCGCGTCTTGCGCCGCCGCGAGTTGGTTAAAAGCAAAACCGGCATCGTTCTGCACGATGTTGATCTGGTTGGCGACGCCACTGTCGTTAGCCGACAGCATCAGCTCAACGCTGCCATCGCCTTTGCGGATCAACGCGGCGGTGGCACCGGGGTTATCATTGGCGTCGTTGATGTGGCTCACCAGATCGCTCACGGTGGCGGTGCCACTGGCGTTCAGCAGCGCAAAATCAACGGTCATGCTTTGGCCATCAACGTCAAATTCCAGCAAACCACTGGCGGGCAAGATGGCGTCTTCACTGGCAAAGGCTGCGCTGATCTTGTGGGATTGCGCCAGCTGGGTTACCGCCAGATCGTAATTGCCCGCGGGGGCACTGTTGCCAATGGTTACATCAGCAAAACTGTCGCTGCTGAAGCTGCCTTTAAAGGCGTCAAAGCCCTCTTTCCCCAGCTCCGACAACTGTTTTTGCATCTTTTCCAGCGACGATTCCAACAGATCGTAAGCGTCCGAACGCGAATCTAAGCCGCTTTCGCGGTTGCTGTAGATGGTGTCTTGGGCGGCGCGTTCAGCAGCGATGATCTGCTGCGCCATAGACGCCGAGTTACCAGTAGGCATGCCAGGCATAATTTTCCTCTCGAAGATCGCAATGGGGTGCTAAGCCCAATCACGGCAATGTCGCTAACAGCCACAAAGCAATAATCAGGCCAACAACCTAAAAAACATTAACTACTGATGTGGCAAGGCGTCCAAGGGAGGGAAGAACTTAAATCGAATGACAAAGCGGAAGCGGTTTTTCCTGTTGCCGCTACCGCGGAAGTCGTCACTACCGGCGTTTGCCAAGGCGGTTTCTGGCAAACCGCTGGGCGGCTGTGCTGAATGGATGGCCTCATGACTCCCTGTCATGATTCGGGCAGCGTTCACTGCAGGGCGTCGCCGTTCGCAATGGCCAAAGGCTAACTTGCTGATAAAAATCACCAAGCTCAAAAAAGCAGCAATTCATTTAAGAAAAATGCAGTCGCCACCGCCTTGAATGAGTGAACCCAGGGCAAACGCCCGCACTGATAAAGAGGACTTATCATGCTTACTGTTCATACCAACTACGCCTCGTTAGTGGGCCAAAACTCACTCAGCCGCGCTAACAGTTCGATGACCACCGCCATGGAACGCTTATCCACTGGTTTTCGTATCAACGGTGCCTCAGACGATGCGGCGGGGCTGCAAATCGCGTCACGCTTACAAGCGGATTCAGTGGCACTGAATCAAGGGATCCGTAATGTGAATGATGGCGTGGCGATGCTGGAAACCGCCGATGGCGCGTTATCGGAAGTGGAGTCGATTGGCATGCGCATGACCGAACTCGCCACCCAACACAACAACGCCACCCTGTCCGCCGATGATCAAGCCGCAGTGAAAACCGAATTCGATGCCCTGGCAACGGAAATCACCGACATCATGACCAAGACCGAATTTGCAGGGCAAAAGCTGTTGGAAGGGGGCAAGTTAGGTGCCGCCGTCGTCATTGATGCTGGGGTTGGCCGCACCGTAAGCATTGATGCCAGCGCCAATCTCACCCAATTAGCAACCGATTATGCCGCGCTGGATGTGGCCGATGTGGGCACCGTAGACACCATGTTGAAAAGCCTGGGTGACACCCGAGCCGACATCGGTGCTGGGGTCAACCGCCTGCAGCACACTGGCAACAACAACGCCAACATCGATGAGGGGACTCAGCAGGCATTAAGTGGCATCAAAGACGCTGACTTTGCCATTGAATCTTCCAACATGACCAAAAATCAGATGCTGGTACAGGCGGGCACCAACGTGCTGTCACGTGCCAACCAAAACACCAGCTTGGTGATGAGTCTGTTGGGCTAACTGGCTGGGCGCCGTTAGGGGGGCAACCTCTAACGGCGTCACCATACACAGGTAAATCTTTGTTTTTATTAGCCTTTACGTTTTAATCAAAAAAACATTAAGTTTTTTCAGTGGGTTGCCGCCTTGCTTGAGTGAACCCCGAGGGCACACTGCCCAAGACGTTAGAGGATAATAATATGCTTTCTGTTCACACTAACTACGCATCACTGGTAGGCCAAAACTCCCTCAACCGCGCCAACGGCGACATGACCACCGCGATGGAACGTTTGTCTACCGGTTTTCGCATCAACGGCGCCTCTGACGACGCCGCTGGCCTGCAGATCGCGTCGCGCTTAGAAGCGGATTCCGTTGCCCTAAACCAAGGCATGCGTAACGTAAACGACGGCGTTGCGATGCTGGAAACCGCCGACGGTGCCCTGTCTGAAGTGGAATCCATGGGCATGCGCATGACCGAGCTGGCGACCCAGTACGGAAACGGCACCCTGTCTGCTGACGATCAAAAGGCCGTGAAGACCGAGTTCGACGCGCTGAAAACCGAAATCACCGACATCATGACCAAAACTGAATTTGCCGGTGAAAAACTGCTGGAAGGCGGTAAATTGGATGCCGCCATCAAAATTGATGCTGGCGTAGGCCGTACCGTGTCGGTGGATGCCACCACCAACATGACCGCCCTGAAAACCGCTTACGGCGCGCTGGATGTAGCCGACGTAACCAAAGTCGACGACATGCTCAAAACCTTGGGGCAAACCCGCGCCGATCTTGGTGCTGGGGTGAACCGCCTGCAGCACACCGCCAACAACAACGCCAACATTGATGAAGGCACCCAGCAAGCCCTGGGCACCATCAAAGACGCTGATTTTGCGGTGGAATCCTCCAACATGACCAAAAACCAGATGCTGGTACAGGCGGGCACCAACGTGCTGTCTCGCGCCAACCAGAACACCTCTTTGGTGATGAGCCTGCTGGGTTAATCCCCACCGGAGCCAAGCTGATCCGCTGTCGCGGCGATGACTTAGTCATCGCCGCTTTTTTATGTCGTTATCAGCGTCAATTCAGGGGGAGCTTAGGCTGGAGGGCTTAGATTTAAGGGCTTGGGTTTAAGGGCTTAGATTGAGAGCTTAGAGTGAGAGCTGACCGCGACACCCCGCGTCATGCCATGTCAGGTCACGGCATAGCCCTGCCCACAGCTGCCACTGGGGCACCGCCGCTCAAGCTAAAGCCAATCTTTTGCTAGACACGGTCAACATTCAGCCGCAAACGCATAAAAATACAACTCATGCTGTTAACCGGCTAATTCATAGAAAAAATTTTCAAATAAACATTAAGTTATTGCCCGCAACGGTCGTCCTGTCCAGATACGACTCTTGAGCAGCCCGCTCAATTTACTGGAGAGCCCAATGCTATCGGTACACACTAACTACGCCTCTTTGGTAGGCCAAAACTCCCTTAACCGCGCCAACGGCGACATGACCACCGCCATGGAGCGTTTGTCCACTGGCTTTCGCATCAACGGCGCCTCTGACGACGCCGCCGGTTTGCAGATCGCCTCTCGCTTAGAAGCGGATTCCGTTGCCCTGAATCAAGGCATGCGTAACGTCAACGACGGCGTTGCGATGCTGGAAACCGCCGATGGCGCCCTGTCGGAAGTGGAATCTATTGGCATGCGCATGACCGAGCTGGCGACCCAATACGGGAACGGCACCCTGTCTGCTGACGACAAAACTGCCGTAGAAACTGAGTTTAATGCACTGAAAGCTGAAGTCGGCGACATCATGACCAAAACCGAATTCGCCGGAGAAAAGCTGTTAGAAGGCGGTAAAGTTGGCAGCGGCGCTATCACTATTGATGCCGGTGTAGGCCGCGACGTATCCGTCAACGCAAAGGTCAATATGGATAAACTGATTGCTAGTTACGGTGCCCTAGATATCACCACTGTTGCCCCCGGAGGCCCGGAAAAATTGGTTGATGGTATGCTGGCAGACTTAGGTAATACCCGTGCAGACCTCGGCGCTGGCGTTAACCGCCTGCAGCACACCGCCAGTAACAACGCCAACATTGATGAAGGCACCCAGCAAGCTCTGGGCACCATCAAAGACGCTGATTTTGCGGTGGAATCCTCCAACATGACCAAAAACCAGATGCTGGTACAAGCGGGCACCAACGTGCTGTCTCGCGCCAACCAGAACACCTCTTTGGTGATGAGCCTGCTGGGCTAAACCGCCACTGAATTCAGTGCCGTTGCTGATCCACCGCCGCCCATGGCGGCGGTGGGTCACAACTACGGCCGCCAATCCGTCGATTTTTGCCATTTATTTAAAATTGGGGCTTAAGTTTCCGTACACTCACGCCGCCTTAGCTCAATAAGCCGCGACGACTTTTGCTAAACACACTGACTCAGCGTCGTTAGCAAAATCGTCACCCACCGCCGCCTAAACAGGATTGACGCATGAAAATTCCAGCCCATGACACCCAAGTGACCATGCCTAACCGCACGTCGCATGCCACCAAACAAGCGCCACACACCGCAGCGCCACAGCAAACTGCCCCAGAGCAAACCCAAGGCAGCGCCATCTCTAATGACTTTATGCAACTGGAACAAGCCGCCACCGAGCTCAGCCAATTGCCTGAAGTGAATTTGGATAAGGTGGCGGCGTTACGCCAAGCGCTGGAGAGCGGCAATTTCGAGCTGGATCTCGACGCCATCAGCGAGGGCCTGCTTGAACAGCACGGCCAACAACGATGAGCCGCGCCGATACCCTGCGTACCCTGGCTGAATCGATCCAGCAGGATCTGCTGACCTACCCCAAGCTGTTGGCGCAACTGCAAAAGCAACAGCAGTTGATGTTGGAACGGGACATCGATTCGCTCAGCGAGCTGAACCAGCGCCTAGAGCAGGTCTACGCCAGCTTGCAAGCCCGCGCCGCCCAACGGCAGCAGTGGTTGAATGAGCTGGGCTTCAGCAGCAACGCCGATGGGTTTTACGATCTGCTGGCGCGGCTGCCCAGCGGCAGCAGCGCCAAATTGAAGCAAAGTTACCAACGCCTGAAACAACTGATGCACGCCTGCCAACGCCAAAACGACCGCAACGGTCAGTTGTTGGTAAAACAGCAGCAGTTACTCAACCGCTTGCTCAACCCGCACCAACAACAACAGCAACTGCAGGATTACGGCAGCCAACGCTAACCCTCCTATTGGGGATCTCACCATGCAACAGACCACCCTCACGCCCGGCTTTGCCGCCGACTTTCAATGCATCGGCGGCGACTGTGAAGATCACTGCTGTCAGGGCTGGACCATCGCCCTCGATAAAGCCAGCTGCAAGCGCTACAAAAAATGCGGCGACATTGAGATCCGGCAACTGGCTGAGCAGATCACCATCAGCAAAGACAGCCAGCAGAACTGGGGCAAAATGGGGCTGAATGAACAAGGCAACTGCCTGTTTATGGACCACGGTGGCCTGTGTCAGATCCACAGCAAACTGGGGCACAAAGCACTGTCGCCCACCTGCCAAACTTACCCCCGCAGCACCCGCGTGCAAGGGGCACTGCGGTTTGAGTCGATGACCATCTCGTGCCCAGAGGTCTGCCGCAAGGTGCTGTTCAGCGCCAACGCCTTTCAATTCAGTGCCAGCCAAAGCGGCAGCAACGTGGTCGGCCTTGCCGCCCCGGCGTGGGTCGAGGTTGCCCACAATTGCGCCACGGCGATGCTGTCTGAATCCAGCCTGAACTGGCGCACGGCCCTGTACGCCATCGGCTTATTAGCGGAGTTTGTGGAAGGGATAGAAAAAGATCCGATGGCCGCCCTGCGGATTGAACATTTTGCCCAAGCGTTGCTGAATAAAGCCCGCCAAGGCGAGCTTGGTTGCCACTTCAGCCAGCTGCCAAACACCAATAACCACCACAACCGCATGCTGCAAGCGGTCGTTGTTTGGCTGCAGCAAAATGGGCCCTTATCCCACAAACAAAGCCGCGGTGCCAGCCGCCGCCAACAAGCGATGCAAGCGTTAGAAGCCCTGCTGCAAGGGGGACAGTTGCAAATCGAGCCGTTACAGCAAGCGCAACAGCAGGTGCTGGATCCTTACCTTGATGAACAACCGCAACTGATGGCGCAGTTTCTGTTTTACCGCCTCTACCACAACGGTTTTCCGGCAGCGACCGACAGCCCTATCGCGCAATTTGTCGACATCGCCTTTGATTGTTTCTTGCTGGAGCATTACCTGTTGGCCATCAGCGTCCAGCAAGGCCAGTTAAGCGACGCCGATGTGGTGCAGGTGTTCCAGAGCTACCACAGCACCCGCTTCCACAATAAGCAGTTCACTAAGTTTCTGCGCGAGATCCTAAAAGAGTATCGCTGCAACACCGTTGCCGCCGCCGTGGCGCTGTTAAAGCGCTAATTCGCTGCAGCGCAGATGACAAAAAAGGGGATAAGACCGTTGGTCTTATCCCCTTTTGTCTTTAACCGGATCCTGCTTCGCCGCACCCTTGTTCGATTACGCCTGCGGCTAATCCAACCTACATGAGCTTGTAGGCCGCACAGTAGGTCACGTTAGCCGCTGTTTGGCGTAACGTGACAACGCCCATTTGCCGGTGCCAATCCTTACCGCTAAAGCGCACCATTGTTCGATTACGATTGTTCAATTACGCCTGCGGCTGATCCAACCTACATGAGCTAGTAAACCACTTAGTAGGTCACGTTCGCCGCTGTTTGGCGTAACGTGACAACGCCCATGTAACAGTGCCAACCCTTCCCACTGCTGCGCACCATTGTTCGATTACGATTGTTCGATTACGCCTGCGGCGAATCCAACCTACACGAGCTTGTAGTCCGCACAGTAGGTCACGTTCGCCGCTGTTTGGCGTAACGTGACAACGCCCATTTGCCGGTGCCAACCCTTACCGCTAAAGCGCACCATTGTTCGATTACGATTGTTCGATTACGCCTGTGGCTAATCCAACCTACATGAGCTTGTAAGCAACACAGTAGGTCACGTTAGCCGCTGTTTGGCGTAACGTGACAACGCCCATTTTCCAGCACCAACCCTTACCGCTAAAGCGCACCAATGTTTGATTACGATTGTTCGATTACGCCTGCGGCTAATCCAACCTACATAAGCTGGTAAACCGCACAGTAGGTCACGTTCGCCGCTGTTTGGCGTAACGTGACAACGCCCATGTAACAGTGCCAACCCTTCCCACTGCTGCGCACCATTGTTCGATTACGATTGTTCGATTACGATTGTTCGATTACGCCTGCGGCGAATCAAACCTACATGAGCTTGTAGTCCGCACAGTAGGTCACGTTAGCCGCTGTTTGGCGTAACGTGACAACGCCCATTTAACAGTGCCAACCCTTATCGCTAAAGCGCACCATTGTTCGATTACGATTGTTCGATTACGCCTGCGGCTAATCCAACCTACATGAGCTGGTAAACCGCTTAGTAGGTCACGTTAGCCGCTGTTTGGCGTAACGTGACAACGCCCATTTGCCGCTGCCAACCCTTATCACTAAAGCGCACCATTGTTCGATTACGCCTGCGGCGAATCAAACCTACATGAGCTGTAGGCCGCACAGTAGGTCACGTTAGCCGCAGTTTGGCGTAACGTGACAAGGCCCATTTAGCAGTGCCAACCCTTCCCACTGCTGCTCACCATTGTTCGATTACGATTGTTCGATTACGCCTGCGGCGAATCCAACCTACATGAGCTGGTAAGCAACACTGTAGGTCACGATGACCAATACAAAAACGCCGAGCTTAGCTCGGCGTTGGCGCGGTTACATCTGCCGCAATTCGGCGTCGTTCAAGATGGGGGTGAACTGCACGCCGGTGATGACGTCGCCACTGGGAAGGCGGTCTATCCAGCGCACCACCCCATGCCATTGCAGGCTATCGCTGAAATGCAGGGTGAGCTCACTGCCGCAGGCAAAGTGTTGCTGGCAGACAAAGGCACAACCGCCTTTGGAGACATTTTGCAGCTCGGCCACCACCGGTTTGGGCCGGAAGAAGCCGAATTTGGTCGGCAGTTCAATCACCACCGTGGCCCGATCCTGATTCAACGGATCGCGGTATTTAAGATAGCTAAAACGCGGGAAGGCCCGCGCTTGGTGGCCGACTTGGGGCGTAAGCCCTTTCGGTTTGACCTCAGACATAACAAGCTCCGGTTATGGGTTTAGCCGACGTCGAGCAGCAAACTCATCCTGTTGCCGCTGCTCTGCCTTCAAACGCGCTTGTACTGCTCGTTCACTGCGTTGATTCGACAGCCACTGTAATCCTTGTCGGCGCCGTAGGATATGACCCCAAAGCCGCTCCAAACGGCGCTGCTCTTGGGTCAACAGTTCAATTTTGTGTTGGTTTTGCTGCTGCAGTGGCAGCAGTTGCAAACTCAGCTGCTGGCCATTGGCCAGTTGCGCCACGCAACTGCAACTGCGCTGCAAGCTGGTTAACTTTTGCCGCAGCCACTGTTGCTGCTGTTGCAGTTGATCCAGCCGCAGTCGATTGGCGCTGCGCTGCTGCCCCAGCTTACTCAGCTGCTGTTCCAGCTGTTCCGCCAGCCGTGCGATGCTGCCGCTGGCCATTATGGCGCCCCAACTGGCGCTGGCTGCAGCAGTTGCATCAGCTGATCCAGTTCGGTGGCGGCGCGGTCGAGATCCACCGCTTCATGTTGCTGCTGTTGCAGGTACGCGCGGATCTGTGGGTACTGCTGCACCGCCAGATCCAGCTCGGCGTCTTGGCCGGGCTGGTAACCCCCTAACGGGATCAGCTCTTGCACGTCGCGGTAGCGGCCCAGCAACTGCCGCACGCGGTTGATCTGATCCAAGCGTGGCCGTGGCAACAGTTGATCCGCCACTCGCGATACCGAGGCGTTCAAGTCGATGGCGGGGTAATGCCCTTGCTGCGCCAACTGGCGGCTTAACACCATGTGGCCATCTAAAATGGCGCGGGCGGCATCGGCGATGGGATCTTGCTGATCGTCCCCTTCAGCCAACACCGTATAAAAGGCGGTGAGCGATCCTTGCGGATGCTCGCCGTTACCGGCCATCTCTACCAACGCTGGCAGCGCCGAAAAGACCGACGGCGGATAGCCGCGGGTGGCCGGGGGTTCGCCCACGCTCAGGCCAATTTCCCGTTGAGCTTGAGCGTAACGGGTTAGGGAGTCCATCAGCATCAATACGGTTTGGCCTTGATCGCGAAAGCCACAGGCGATCTGATGGCACAAACGGGCGGCGCGCAGGCGCATTAATGGGGTGGCGTCGGCTGGGGCGGCGATCACCACCGCTTGCTGCAAGCCCGCTTCCCCTAAGGCGTGTTCAATGAATTCGCGCACTTCGCGGCCACGTTCGCCAATCAAGCCCACCACCACAATCGGCGCATCGGTGTAGCGGGTCATCATGCCCAACAGCACCGATTTGCCGACGCCAGAGCCCGCAAACAGCCCTAAGCGTTGCCCTTGGCCGATGGGCAGCAAGCCGTTGAGTACCCGCACCCCCACATCCAGCTGTTTGCCGATGGGTTGCCGCAGCAGCGGGTTGGGGCTGCTGAGCCGGGCGCTTTGGTACTGCACCTGTTGCAGCGGCCCTTTGCCATCAATCGGGCGCGCGCAGCCATCAAGCACCCGCCCCAGCAAGCCGTTGCCGACGGGGATTTGCGCTGGCCGCGACAGTGGCCGCACCCGTGCTCCGGGGCGCAACCCCTCTACCGATTCCAGCGGCATCAGTTGCAGTTTTTGCTCTTTAAAGCCCACCACTTCCGCTTCGATTTCGCCGCCATTGCTGGTTGCTACCCAGCAGCGTTGGCCAATGCCCAGCTGGCAACCTACCGCTTGCAGCAGCAGCCCGCTCACTTGGGTCAGCTTGCCATAATGCTGGGCCAGCTCGATGTCGTCCCACTGGATCTGCGCCAGGGCGGAATTAAGCGCCGTCACCGATAAGATGCTCTGCTAGTTTGTCGATGCAGGCTTGCAACCGCAGCGCGGCGGAAGCGTCGGCTTCGCTCACGTTGGAGCTAACCAGCAGATCGCCTAGGGTTAATTCGGGATCGGCCACCAAGCGCCACGCGGCCAGTTCCGGCAGTGCCGCCAGCGCTTTTTGGCTGCTGGGGTGCAAGCGCACTTCGATGTCGCTGGCGCCGCTGGGTAAGGTGGCGATGGTGTCTTCCAGTAACGGAATGATGCGCCGCGGCTGCAGTTGCAGCTCTTGCCGGATCACTTTGTCGCACACCTGTTGCACTAGGGCGACAATCACCTGCTGTTGTTGCGCTAACTGTTGTTGGTGGGCTGTATCAAGCTGCGCTTTTAAGGCGTTCAGTGGCAGCAACAACTGTTCTAATTGCTGCTGCGCCTGCGCCTGCCCTTCGGCGTAACCTTCGCTGTGGCCTTTGGCGCGGCCTTCAATCAAGCCTTGCTGTACGCCTTCGTCGCGACCTTGTTGCTGCCCCTGTTGTTGCCCTTGCAGCAGCCCTTGTTGGTAGCCTTGTTCGCAGGCGTCCTCGTGGCTTTGCCACTGGCTGTGCTGCTCGCCATTTAAGGTGCTAAAGCGGTGATGACGAGCCTGTGTGTGGCTAAGACGCCAACGGGCTTGGCTCATCATTCCACCACCTGATCTTCAAACAACTGCAGATCCAGCGCGCCGTTGTCCATCATCTCTTTGGCCATCCGCATCACTTCGCTGCGCGCCGCTTCGGCCTGACTGTTTGGAATGCCCCCCAAGGCGGTGATCTGATTCCCCAAACTTTGCGCCATCCGTTTTGGCAGCGCCGCCATGATCGCTTTGCGTACGCTACTGTCGGTGCCTTTGAGCGCCGTGGCCATCAGCTCCATCTCGATTTCGGCCACCAGCGTTTGCAGCACTTCATCTTGCTGTCGACCCAAGATGATGAAGTCGAACATCTTCGCTTCCACTTCTTGTGCCACGGTGTGGTTGTGTTCGCGCAGGGTCTTTAACAGCGCGGTTTTCTGGCCCCCAAAGTTGTTGACGATGTCGGCCACGCACTGGGTGCCGTCCACCTTCGGCGCCTTGGTTTGGTTCGAGCGCAAAATGCAGCGCTCAATCAGCTGTTCCACTTCATCCACGGCGGCGTTGTTAACCTGATCCATGGTGGCGATCCGATAAAGGATGTCGTCGTGGCTGGCCGCCGGCAGCAGCTCTAACACAATCGCGGATTTTTGCGCGCTCAGCATCGCCAACAAGTTGGCCTGCATCTGGTGGTGTTCCTGGCTCAGTTCATCCGCCAGCAGTTGATCGTCGATCCATTCCAACCGTTGCACGGCGTCGTGCACATCGTGGCCATACACCTGTTCAATCAGGCTTTTGGCCGCCGTGGCTCCCACCGCATCGTGCAGGGTGCGCGCCAACGAATCCCGATCCGCTTTCTTGATGCCCGCGTTTTGCTGGTACAGGGTAAAAAACTGCTGCAACACTTGTTGGGCGTCTTGGCTACTGACCTGTTTTAAGGTCGCCATTTTCTGGGTAAGGCGCTGAATATCAAGGGAAGACAACCGCTGCATCACCCGCGCCGATTGCGCTTCGGGCAGGCTTAGCATGATCATCGCGGCCTGTTCTACTGGTTCGAGTTCGGCGCTGACGTTATCGCTCATGGGGACGTTCTCCTCCGCTCAGCATCTGTTCGATCACTTCGGCCACTTTTTCCGGCTCTTGTCCGGCTAACATGCCAAGGTGCTGCAATTGGGTATCCAAGCTGGCATCCGATGCGGGCACCAAGGCCAAGCCTGGAATGGTGCCATCGTCGTTATTGCCCACCGCTAGGGGTGGCGCGTCGCTGCCCGTGGCGGCCATTAAGCCTTGTTCTGGCATCGGCTCGGTCACGCCAATGTGGCTGGCGCTGGCCTTGTCGCTGCCGGCGGTTGGCTGTTGCTGTTGGTCGTAGTTGCGCGTGATGCTGCGCACCAGTGGACGCACCACCAGCAGCAACATCAGCAGGGTTAACAACACGCCGATGCCGATCCGCAGGTACAGTTGATTGGCCGCTTGTTGCCACCACGGTGGCTCCACCACCGTTACCGGTTGCGCCACTTGAAATGGCAGGGTCGCCAAGCTGAATTTATCGCTGCGCTGGGTTTGGTAGCCAACGGCGTCTTGCACCATCACCGCCACGCTATCGAGCTGCGCTTGTTCCCAGTTTTGGGCTTGCACTACGGCGTCGTTCAGCAGCACCGAAATGGACAGTTGCTCAACCAGCCCTTGCTGTTTTTGGGTGCGCGTGATGGCGCGCCCTACTTCAAACTGGCGCTTTATCTGCTCATCTTGGTTGGTGATCTCGCTGCTGCCGGGCTCCGCTTGCCCCTGCCCGGCTGGCAGATTGGACAGCGCGCCGGGAATGCCAACGGGATCGGGCACTAAACGGCTGATCAAATTCGTGGACTCTTGTCGCACCACCGGATTGGGATCGATCGATTCGCGGGTTTCATTGACTTTGTCGAAGTTCACCTGCGCCGACACCTGCACCCGAAAGTTGCCGAAACCCAGCAGGGGTTCCAACATGGTGCTGGCGCGTTCCACCAAGCTTTGCTCTAACTGCTGCCGAAACTGGGTGTGTTGATCGCTCATGCCTAGGCCAGCGCTGGTTTGATCGCCACTGAGCAGCTGCCCCTGCTGATCCACCACCCGCACCCGGGCGGTGGCCAATCCGGTCACGCTGCCCGCCACCAGATTCACAATCCCGGCCACTTCGCTGCGGCCCAATTGGGCACCGCTTTCCAGTTCCACCATCACCGACGCCGTTGGCTTGGGATCGTCGCTGCGCATGAACACTTGGGTTTTCGGTACGGCCAGATGCACCCGGGCGCTGCGTACTTGTTGCAGCCCCATGATGGTGCGCGCCAGCTCGCCTTCTAAGCCTTGGCGGTAGCGGGCTTGCTCCATAAATTGGCTGGTGGTCATGTCGCTGTTGAAGCTATCAAACCCGTTCGGCAATCGCGCTTGCACTCCGCGCGCCGCCATCAGCATCCGCACTTCGCCCACTTGATCCGCCTGCACCAGTACGGTGCCGTCCTGTGGCGAGATCTGATAGGCGCGGCCTTCCGCTTCTAAAATTTCAATCACTTGGGCGCTGTCGAAGTTCTCCTGCGCGCCATACAACGGCCGGTACTGGATCGACACCGACCAGAGGATCATTACGATGCAGCAAGCAACAACCACCGCCAGCAAGGCCACCAGCGAAATGCCAATAGAGGGGGTTTTCACGCGGCCAAACAAGCCTTTGAGCGCGCCGAGTTGTTGTTGCGGTAATTCCGATTCACGAACAAGGGTGGTCATGCAACTTCCTACAACGGCATGTTAATGATTTCATCGAGGGCTTTTACCAGGCGATTGCGCACCTGCACCATCGCGGTAAACGACAGCTCTGCCTTCTGTGACGCCACCATGGCGCCAACCAAATCGTCACTTTGGCCAAGCTCAACCTGCCGCATCTGCTCTCCGGCTTGCACCTGATCAAGGTTGATCCCTTGGATCTTGCTGTGCATCAGATCGGCAAAGCTGGCGAAGGGTTGCCCCGCCACCTGCCAGTCGCTGTCGGCGGCCATGATGGGCGCTTCTAAGCGTTGTTGGTTGGCATCAAGGCGAGTAAGGATCGCTTGTTCCGATAACATAATCGGGCTGGGCATAAGGGGACTCTCCCTGATTAAAAGTTGGCGGCGCGCTTAAGTTCGGAATCGATGTCGATGCCGTTCTCTCGCATTTGCGCCAGTTTGTAACGCAGGGCTCTGGGGGTGATCCCCAAGGCTTCTGCACTGCGGCTACGATTGCCGCTGTTTTGCTTCAACACATCCACAATGCATTGAAACTCTAATTGCTTCTTCGATTGGGCAATCGCTTGCCCTACCGGCGCGGCGGCCACGGCGTCAAAACCCAAATCGGTGGCCATTAAGCTGGCGCCGTGGCGCATCACTAAAGCGCGCTGCAGGCGGTTGTCGAGCTCGCGCACGTTGCCGGGCCAGTCATGATTCAGCAGCGCATCGCGAGCGCAGTTGCTTAGGCTGCAATGGCTGGCGTTGTATTGGCGGCTGTAACGCTGCAGCAGGCTTTGGGCGATGGGCAAAATGTCTTCACGGCGCTCTTTCAGGGGCGGTATGTGCAGTGGCAAAACGTCTAAGCGGTAGAACAGATCTTGGCGGAAACGGCCAGCGGCCACTTCGGCGCGCAGATCGCGGTTGGTGGCGGCAATCACTTTAATGTCCAGCTTGATCGGCTGGTGACTGCCCAGCTTTTCCACTTCTCGTTCTTGCAGCACGCGCAGCAGTTTGGCTTGCAGTGCCGGCGACATCTCGCTGATCTCATCCAGCAACAAGGTGCCGTGATTGGCGTGTTCAAACTTGCCAATTTTGTCGCTAAAGGCGCTGGTGAAAGCCCCTTTCACATGCCCAAACAACAGGGTTTCCAACATGCTATCGGGAATGGCGGCGCAATTAACGGTCACCAAGGGTTGAGCGGCACGGGGGCTGTGTTCGTGGATGTAGCGGGCGAAGCACTCTTTGCCCACCCCACTTTCCCCCGACAACAACACCGTGGCTGGCACCATCGCAGCGCGCTGCGCCAACATCATCAACTGGCGGCTGCTGGGGGCAGAAGCCACCATGGTGCTGGTGCTTTGGCTGACACAGAGCAGCCGCTGCAGCAGCAGTTCCAGCTGCACCACTTCCAGCGGCAGCAGCAGGTAATCGTCGGCGCCATTGGCCAAGGCCGCGCTGGCCAGATGGGGCTGTTCCGGTTGCACTAGGGCGATGGTCATGGCGGTTTTTTGCTGCGCTAACTTTGCGCCAACCGCCGCTTCCTCAATCAGGGTCAGATCCACTAAGGCCACGTCGGCGCTGGTCGTTGACTGGGTGGCATCGGTTGGTTGCCACCCTTGTTGCGCCAACCGAGCCACCAGCGCGTCATCCAGCGTTATGCCATCAAGTTGGTAATGCATCATTGCCCTGCCCCCAATGCCTGCGGCTGCGGCAAGGTTTGATTAAAATCGACACTGCTTTGGTGTTGCGGCAGTGATTGGCCTTCCAGTTCCAGCCGGATCGACACCCGGCGGTTACGTTGCCGACCATCGGCGGTGCGGTTTGAGGCGATCGGGTAGCGTTCGCCGTGGCCTCGGGCTTCAATCATGTGCGCTGAAACGCCTGCGGCCACTAACCGCGACACCACTTCGTCGCTGCGGGCTCGGCTTAACACCAGGTTTTCCAAACTGTCGCCACGGTTGTCGGTGTGGGCATCAATCAGGATCCGCGCCACCTTGGGATCGGCGTTAACGTAGGCGGCTACCGCATCCACTTCGATTTTCTGAGCGGCGGTTAAGGTGAAACGAGCGCTGGCCATCGGCAGTTGCAGATTACGCAGCTGTTCAAACGAACGCGGCAGCAGCTGTTGCTGACACGCTAAAAACTGTTGCGCTGCCGCTTTGGCTTGGACATTTTGCGCCTGCACCAGATAGCGGCCAGCGCGAGCTTGGATCTGACTTTGCCAGCTCCAACCACGCAGCAGCGCTTGCAAGGCGGCGGGGGCGGCCTCGTTGGCGTAACCGCGCTGGCCTTGCCAGATAAGAGGGTATGGGGTGGTGGGCGCTTGGTGTGGCCGTTGCCAATCAGGCACCAGCAGCGTCAGCGTTGATTGCGCTTCCGGTTGATTAAGCCAATCCGCTTGCAGCTGCAACTGCAGCGCCCCACCGGCACGGTGGCGAAGTTGATAGCTGCCAAAATCCGCCACTGGGTGACGCAAGGAACAGGCAAACTTATCGCCACGGTACTGCCATTGCGCTTGCTCTAGCGGCGTTACCGCGGTCACGGTTAACGCCGCGCTCAGCTCGGTTTGGCCAAGCGCCGCGGCGCTCAGTATCGGTGCACTGAGTATGGTGCTTATTAGCAGCAGCCAAACGCTGCTGGGTGTCACTCGCCCTGTCTGCATGATCACTACTTTGATGCTGAATTATGAGAAACGATCCGGCCATTCTTATTACTGTTAACCGCTACGAGCCATTAACAGGAATAGAACAATCCATAAGAAGTTGCATCTAACAAATAGTGTATTAATGCGGTTCTGATTTTCGCGATGATACTACTCAGGGCTAATATAAAGAGCAAGAACCGTAAGTTATAAAACCGGTCATCAAGCCAATATTTTTAAAAACAAAGCGCGGATTACGGCGGCATGGATAATCTCAGCATTGATATGACACTTTATTGTCAGTTGTCATTTTTATACCAGCAAAGCCAGACGCAGCAGAGACTTCCGCCACCACAGCGTAAGCGGAAGCGTTACTTCCGCCCCAGCAAACCCAACGAAAAGCCACAAACCATTATTTTGACAGACGCCAATAAATTGGGCTTATTCGCCCGTCGTTTATTATTAAACCTTAAATAAACGACCCTGCGAGCATTAATAAAACAATTCACCGAGTAAATTTGCTCAGGTTTATTCGCTATGGTAAAAAACGCGCTAATATTCAGACTGTATTGTTTTACTGGGCGTAAATATGACTGTGTTAAAGATTGCTATCGATGATGGCTCCACCAATGTCAAAGTGTGCTGGTTAAATGACGGCGAAATTAACCGCCTGACTTCCCCCAACTCCTTCCGCAAAGATTGGAAAAGCGCTGCCCTTCGTCAGGCGAATTCGGTGTACAACTACCAGATTGGTAACACCAAATACACCTACGATGCGACCTCAGATAAAGCGATGTCGACCACCCACATCGCCTACCAATACGACGATCAAAATTTGCTGGCCGTTCACCACGCCTTGCTGCAAACCGGGCTAACACCACAACCGGTTGAAATCGTTGTGACTTTGCCGATAACCGAATACTACGACGCCGATGACTGCCAAAAGAACGAGGCCAACATCCAGCGTAAGAAAGACAACCTGATGCGCGCCATCTCGCTCAATAAAGGCGAGCTGTTCGAGATTGTGGATGTGCAGGTGATGCCAGAAAGTTTACCGGCGGTCTTGTCGACCTTGGTCAACTCCGACGTGAACGGTTTAACCAAATCCTTAGTGATCGATCTGGGCGGCACCACCTTAGACATGGGGGTGATTGTCGGCGAGTTTGACGAGGTGTCGGACATCTACGGCAACAAAGAGATCGGCGTTTCGATGGTGACTGATGCCGCCAAAAAAGCCCTTGCCGCCGCCGACAGCGACGCCAGCTACTTGGTAGCCAACGAGCTGATCCGCCAGCGCCACGATCCAGACTTTATTGAACAAGTGGTGAATGACGATCAGCAGATCCCACGGATCATGCAGAAGCTGCAAGACAAAATTGAAGAGCTCGGCGCCCAAGTCGCTTACGAAGCGAAGAAGTTTTGCAAAAACCCACACCGAGTCTTTTTGGTCGGTGGTGGGGCCAGCTTAATTGCCGAGGCCATCTGCCAAGCCTACCCAACCCTAGGCAGCAAAGTGGTGCAGGTGAAGCAGGCGCAAACCGCCTTGGCCGAAGAAATTTGCCTATACCAAGCCGCAGCGGCGGAATAACCGTTATGACTGAGCGCACAGGGCCGAAGCAGATCCGCTGCCAATTCACCTTAGACGTTGATACCAATCCGGCGCACGACTACGCCCTCGTGGTGTTACGCCAATGGTTAAAGCAGCAAGAGCAGTGCCACGCCAACGACGAAAACGCGGTGGCCGTCAGCGAATTTAACCGTCAGATCTATCTCTCTGGTTTGTTTTTGCATCTGCTTGATAGTGGCCTACCCGCCACCTTGGCAGACAGCTTTGGGCCCACCCAAGTGCAGCTGTCAACCCTGTGTGATCAGCTGGATCTCAGCCCCCGCGCCAACCTCGGCGGCGGCGAGAGCCAACTGCCACAACAGCTGCCACAACAGCTGGCGCAGCTGCTGCAACAGCAACAACAGCTGCAGCAGCAATTGCAGCAACAAAACCAGCAGCTAACCGAGCAGCTGCAAAGCCTGCAGCAACAGCTGGCTGGGGCTCAGCTCAGCGCGGCGGTAACCCCGAGCGCCCACCGCAACGAGCCGATCACTGCCGGCGCCAACGACAGTGATCTGCCTTCGGCCGACACCATGCAAAAAGTGGCCAACGTCAAAGCAAAAGGACTGTGGTAATGAGATCCTCCGCCTTCATCGACTGCAGCGAACGCACCGCCGACTACCCCAGCCGTAGTTTGATCAAAGGCGACGCCGCCTTTGCCCATCAGCGCGATCACTGGCAGCAATTGAGCCGGCCGATGCTGCTGGCGCTGAACGACGCCCTAAAACCACTGCTGCGCCAAGGCTACCCCGAACTGACCCAGCTGCAGCTGAACAGTGGCCATGAAGTGGTCGCCCCCAGCCATCTGCACCCCTGGCGCACCTTTGTGATTGCCGAGCAAAGCCGCTTACTGGCGGTGCTGCGCATTGATCCCTGCACCTTGTTGCAACTGGCCGGCGCCTACTACGGCAGCAAGCATTTTCAGTGGCTTTCGCCCCTGCAAAGCCAACTGAAACCGGAATTACGCCAAGCCGAGCGCCTGCTTAAAGCGGTGCTAAGCCAGCTGAGCCCCGAAGTTGCGGTGGCCAGCAGCGTCACCATCAGCACCACCACCGAATTGGCGCCCGAGCATTATCGCGAAGGGGTGGAATTTGTTGGCCAGTGGCCCGATGACGTTGACCTGCCCGAGCTGTCGCTGTGGTTTGCCCCAGAGCTGGCCGATCGCTTCTATTGCGACGAATCCTTAGTGGTACCGGAAGCGCCGGATCTAAGCCAAGGGCTGAAACACAAGCTGGAGCAAGTGCCGGTGCAGCTGAAAGTGGAGCTGGCGTCGATGTCGATCCCGCTGCATAACCTGCATCAGCTGAAGCCCGGCGAGATCCTGCCGATTAACCTGCACCCAAGTTGTCCGGTCACCATTGCTGGACGCCGCCTTTTTACTGGGCAGGTGCACACCCAAGAACATTCGATGGTGGTAAAGATCTCCCATGACTAACCTCGATCCCGATCTGATGCTCGACGACGGCTTGCTGGACGATCTGTTACTGGATCAACCCAGCGACCACGACGCCCCCCAGCGCAGTGGCGACATCAACCAATTTCCCGGTCTGCCGCTGCAACTGACCGTTGAGCTGGCACGGATCTCACTGCCCTTGGCGCAACTGCAACAGCTGCAAGTGGGCAATGTGCTGGTGTTAGCCGAGCCCCATCAACCGCAGATGATGCTGCGAGTGAACGGCGAAGCCATCGGCAGCGGAGAACTGGGCCAGAACGATGGCATGTTGGATCTGCGCCTTACCGCCGTTACCCCCTCCATCGTCCAGCAGGGGGAGTCCTAAGGTGGGCCGTTCTCCGCTGCTGGCGCTGCTGCTGATGACACTACTGCTGCTGGCACCGTCGGCTTCCGCAGAGCTGTCGTTGCCGCTGCTGAACCTAACCGACGGCGACAGCAATCAGCAGATCTCCATTAAGCTGGAGATCCTCGCGTTAATGACCCTGCTGAGCCTGCTGCCGGCCATGCTGCTGATGCTCACCAGCTTTACCCGCATCATTGTGGTGCTGGCGATTTTGCGCCAAGCCATTGGCTTGCAGCAGTCGCCCCCCAACAAAGTGTTGGTTGGGCTGGCGCTGGTGCTGACCCTGTGCATCATGCGCCCGGTGGGCACCGCCATCTACACCGACGCCATCGCCCCCTACGACCAAGAGCAGATCAACTTTACCGAGGCTCTGAGCCGCGCCGAAGTGCCGCTGCGGGATTTTATTCAGCCCAACACCCGCCGCAGCGACGTTGAACAGATGCTGCGGATCTCCGGCGAAGACATGACCTTGCAAGACGATCAGGTGCCGTTTTTAGTGCTGATCCCCGCCTTTGTCTTAAGCGAACTGAAATCCGCCTTTCAGATTGGCTTCTTGCTGTTCTTGCCGTTTTTGATCATCGATTTGATTGTCGCCAGCGTGTTGATGTCGATGGGGATGATGATGCTGTCGCCGCTGGTGATCTCGCTGCCCTTTAAGTTGATGGTGTTTGTGCTGGTGGATGGCTGGTCGATGCTCTCTGCCACCCTTACCGCCAGTTATTGGAGTTAGCGATGACCGACATCACCATCACGGCGGTCTTTTCCGAAGCGATCATCATCGTCCTCAAAGCCGTCTCTGCCTTGGTTATTCCCGGCCTGTTGCTGGGGGTGTTGATCGCCGTATTCCAAGCGGCCACGCAGGTGAATGAACAAACCTTAAGCTTTTTACCCAAACTGCTGCTGACCTTGGCGATGGTGTTGATCATCGGCCAGTGGCTACTGAGTTTGATTGGTGATTTCTTTACCAATCTGTTCCACAACATTCCGCAGTTGATCAGCTGATGTTAGAGCTGTCGATGGCGCAAATTGGCGCATGGTTGGGGCTGATCTGGTGGCCTTTTTGTCGTGCTATGGGGCTGTTTTTAACCCTGCCGATGCTGTCGAGCCGCTACATCCCCATGCGGGTAAAAGTGCTGCTGGCACTGATGGTGGCGCTGGTGGCACTGCCGTTGATGCCCGCCATGCCACAGCTGGAACTGGCCTCCGCCGGAGCGGTATTGCTGAGCCTAGAGCAGATCTTGCTGGGCTTTTTAATGGCGATGCCACTGCTGTTTTGTTTGCAGATCATGTCGGTGATTGGCGGCATTGTGTCGATGCAAATGGGGCTGTCGATGGCCATCATGAACGATCCCATCAACGGCGGCAGCCACGCCCTGCTGGGGCAATGGTTGCTGCTGTACGGCACCTTGCTGTTTCTGGGCATGGATGGCCATAACGTGGCGCTGCAGGTGTACGCCGCCAGCTTTCACAGCTGGCCCGTCGGCAAAGGGATCTTCAGCTTACCGCTGTACCAATTGGCGCTGCAGTTTGGCTGGTTGATCGCCTCGGCGTTGCTTACGGCCTTACCGGCGGTGGTGGCGATGCTGCTGGTAAACCTAACGTTTGGGGTTATGAACCGCGCGGCTTCCAGCTTCAACATCTTTGCTCTGGGTTTTCCGATGGCGATGTTGATGGGGTTAGGGGCGATGGCGCTGCTGCAACAGTTGCTGCCCAGCCGTTATGGCGATTACAGCGCCCAAGCCCTGCAGATGATGCAGCAGTTTGTGCAGCCCTAAGGAGCGCCAATGAGTCAGCAAAGCAGCGGCGAAAAAACCGAACAGCCCAGCCGCAAGAAACTGGAGAAAGCCAAAAAGCAGGGGCAGGTACCGCGCTCTAAAGATCTCACCAGCGGCCTGTTGCTGATCTGCGCCATGGCGCTGTTGCTGTTAAACGGCCGCGAATTAATGGCCGAGATGGGCACCCTGTTTAGCGATAACTGGCTGTTAACCCCAGAGGATCTGCAACAACAGGATCTGATGGCTCGGCATCTGGCCCAAAGCCTGAAAAACATGCTGCTGATCCTCAGTCAAACCCTGTTTTGGTTATGGTTGGCCACCGCCCTTGCCGCCATGTTGCCCAAGGGGCCGCTGTTTTACCCCAGCTTGCTGGCACCAAAATTCAGCAAGCTCAACCCGATCAAAGGGCTGGCCAAAATTGGCGGCAAGCAATCCTGGGTGGAGCTGGGCAAATCGATCTTAAAAGTGACCGTGTTTGTTGGCATCGCCCTGCTTTACCTCAAGGGGATCGCCGCCGATCTGCCGCAACTGTTGGGGCTCACTCCCTATCAGGCCATCTTTGCTGCCCTTGGTGATGTGTTGTTGGGGGTGCTGCTGCTGGCCTTTGGCGCCTTGGCCATCGGCGCCCTCGATCTGCCCTACCAGCTGTGGAAAACCAACAACGATCTGAAGATGACCAAGCAAGAGGTAAAGGATGAACACAAGCAGCAGGAGGGTAAGCCAGAAGTGAAAGCCAAGATTCGCCAAATTCAGCAGCAGATGGCGCGCGCTCGTACCACCACCGCGCTGCCTCAGGCGGATGTGCTGCTGGTGAACCCAGAACACTATGCGGTGGCGCTGAAGTTTGACGAACAACGAGCCGAAGCCCCGTTTGTGCTAACCAAAGGGGTTGATGAACTGGCGCTGTACATGAAAACCCTCGCCCCAAGCCTGAACTTAGAGGTGGTGGAAGCGCCCACGCTCACCCGCGCCATCTATTTTTCTACGCGCATCGAACAACAGATCCCGCCCACCCTGTACCGCGCAGTGGCACAGGTGTTGAGGTACGTTGCCCAACTGCAAGCGGCACGCCGCGGTGAAGGCCATCAGCCTGCGCCGCTGCCGACGTTGCCGATCCCCGCTCATCTACAAACGGAACCGACCCCACGCCGCCCATGAAGCTGTCTAATCCTCTTACCGCCAACGGCAACCTGATCGCCGTTCCTACGCTGCTGTTGGCGATGCTGGCAATGATCATCTTGCCGATCCCAAGTTGGCTGCTGGACATACTGTTCACCTTCAACATTATCCTCGCCATCATGGTGCTGCTGGTGGCGGTATCGATCCGCCGTCCGCTCGAGTTCAGCCTGTTTCCAACGGTGCTGCTGCTGGCCACGCTGCTGCGACTCACCCTAAACGTCGCCTCAACCCGGGTGGTGTTGATTGAAGGCCACCAAGGGGGGGACGCCGCCGGTAAGGTGATCCAAGCCTTTGGCGATGTGGTGATCGGCGGCAACTACGTGGTTGGCGCGGTGGTGTTCCTGATCTTAATGATCATCAACTTTGTGGTGATCACCAAAGGCGGCGAGCGGATCTCTGAAGTCAGCGCCCGCTTTACCTTGGATGCCTTGCCCGGCAAACAGATGGCGATTGATGCGGATCTGAACACCGGCGCCATCAACCAAGATCAGGCCCGCAAGCGCCGCAAAGAGGTCACTGACGAAGCGGATTTCTACGGCTCGATGGACGGCGCCTCGAAGTTTGTGCGCGGCGATGCCATCGCCGGTCTGTTGATCCTGGCCATCAACATTATCGGTGGCCTGCTGATCGGCACCTTAATGTACGATTTAAGCGCTGGGGATGCGTTCCGCACCTACGCCCTGCTGACCATCGGTGATGGCTTGGCGGCGCAGATCCCTTCGCTGCTGCTGGCCACCGCCGCCGCCATCATTGTTACCCGTACTTCTAACGCTGAAAACCTGCCAAGCCAGCTGCAACAGCAACTGTTGGCCTCGCCCACCTCGCTAATGAGCGCCGGTGCGGTAATGACCATCATCGGCATCGTGCCGGGCATGCCAACCTTGGTGTTCTTAAGTTTTGCTGCGGTGCTGTTTTTTGCCGCTTGGCGCATGCGTACTCAGCCCAACGTCAGCGTACCGAAAGAGGTTGAACAAAAAGCAGAGAAGATCACCGAAGACGCCCCCGCGCCGACGTGGGATGCACTGCCCCATCTGGATCTGATTGAACTGAGCGTTGGCTTTCGCTTAGTGCATCTGGTGGATCGCAGCAAAGGCGCCGAGCTGATCAAACGGTTAACGGGGGTACGCCGCACCCTGTCTGAACAGGTGGGCTTTTTGCTGCCGGAGATCCGCGTGCGGGATAACCTCAGTTTGTCTCCCAATGCCTATCAGGTGAAGTTGTCTGGCCGCTTGGTGGCCAGTGGCGAGCTGCAACCGGATTCGTTGATGGCGATTGAAACCGGCCAGCTGTACGGCAAGGTCGAGGGGCAGATCACCCAAGATCCCGCTTACGGCATGCCGGCGCTGTGGATCAACAGCGACGACAAAGCCCGCGCGTTGAACATGGGCTATTCGGTGGTGGAACACGCCACCATCATCGCCACCCATTTAAGTAAGATTTTGCGCGAATGCACCGAGCAGATGCTGCAACACGATGATGTGTCTGAGCTCAACAACCGCTTAGCGCAAATCGCCCCCAAATTGGCCGAAGCGTTAACCGGTGCCTTAACCCCAATTCAGCAGCTCAAGGTGTTTCGGATGCTGCTGAAAGAGGGGGTGGCGTTGACCGATATTCGCGCCATCGCCACCACCTTGATCGACAGCGTTGAGAACAGCAAAGAGCCGTTGTTATTAACCGCCGATATCCGCTGTGCCCTGCGCGCCAGCATTGTCACCAACATCGCGGGGCCCGACAGCGATTTAGCGGTAACCACCCTCGCCCCAGCGCTGGAGCAAACCTTGCTTAATAGTCTGACCCAAGCGCAAAAGTCGGGGCCAACCAGCCTTGATAGCTTCCCGGTGGATCAAGAGATTTTGGCCAAGTTGCAACAGCAGATGCCACAACTGCTGCACAGCGATCCCAATCGGCCGCACCCGCCGGTGTTGCTGGTGTCGCCCCATTTACGGCCACTGCTGGCACGCTATGCCCACGCCTTTGCCAAGGGGCTGCATGTGCTCTCTTACAATGAGATCCCCGAGGATCGCAGCCTGATGAACCAAGCCCAACTGGGGTAGCGCCTGAGCCACCGGCCGTGGCGAGCCCGACCCCGACTGACACGGCGCCCAACGGCGCCGTTTTGTTGTCTCCGCTGAAGGGCGGCGCTTAGGGCTATGCTTACGTTTAAGAAAGCCCCTCAGCCCCGCCGGGATGGAGCCCAGCATGAAATCACTGTTACTCGCGCTGCTGGTGAGCGCCAGCGTGGCGGCCGAGCCCATTCCACTGAGCTGGCCACAATTGCAGCCACTGGCCGAACGCGGCCAAGGAGTGGTTGCCATCAACCCCCATCTGGGCACGCCCTTTGTCAATGAACGCAGCCCCATTGAATGGCAACAGCAGCAAGGGCAAGTGCTGGCGCAATGGGATGGCCAAGCGGTGCAGCTGCGCGGGTTTGTGGTGCCATTGCTGGGCGATGGCCAGCGCATCACCGAGTTTTTGCTGGTGCCCTACCTCGGCGCCTGCGTGCATGTGCCGCCACCGGCCACCAATCAGTTAGTGCACGTGCGTTACCCCGCCGGATTGCCGTTTCAATTAAGCAGCGATCCCATCGTCATCCGTGGCACGCTCTACACTCGCGACTACCACATGGAGCAATACTCCAGCGGCTACGCCTTAGAAGCCGATCACGCCGAAGCCCTGACTGCCCCACTCGCCCTAACCGAGCCAGCCTTGCCCCAACGCAAAACGCTCGCCGAAGCGAGCGTTGCAGCGCAGTAACTCTGGGGCAAGACCAAGTCTTAACCTGACCTCAATCTGTCCCAAGCCTTCGCTGGAATCGAGTTGGTCTCAAATTAGGCTTCGGTCATCTCATCAGCCTGGGTTGGCCAAACGTTGATCACCGCTTTCACCAAGGTGGCCAGTGGGATGGCGAAGAATACCCCCCAGAAGCCCCACAAGCCGCCGAAGATCAGCACCGCGATGATGATCATCACCGGATGCAGGTTCACCGCTTCCGAGAACAGCAGCGGCACCAGCAGGTTGCCATCAAGGGCTTGGATCACCCCATACACCGCCATCACGTAACCAAACTCTTGCGAGATCCCAAACTGGAAGAAGGCCACAATGGCCACCGGAATGGTGACGATGGTGGCGCCAATATAAGGGATCAATACCGACAAGCCCACCAGCACCGACAGCAGCGCCGCGTAGCGCAGTTCAAACACCGCAAAACCAATAAAGGTGGCGCCACCGATGATCACAATCTCAATCGCTTTGCCGCGAATGTAGTTGCCGATCTGCACGTTCATCTCTTTGGCGACCGCATTGGCCAGTTCGCGGTTTTGCGGCACAAAACGGGCAAAGCTGCGGCGCAACTCGGTTTTGTCTTTCAAGAAGAAGAACAGCAGCAGCGGCACCACAATGGCGTAAACCATCAAGGCCACCAGATCCAGCAGCGACGACAACGACAGCGACACTAAGTTAGTGCCTACTCCTAATAGGGAGTCGTTAAACGACTGCAGTATGGATTTCAGCTGGGCTTGGTCAATGTAGTTTGGGTATCGCTGCGGTAACTCCAGCAACACCCCCTGCCACTTGGCAAACATGGTTGGCATCTCACGCGCCAGCGCCATCCCCTGCTGCCATAACGCCGGCAACAGCACCAGCACCACCACGGCCACCAGTAAGGCGAAGACCGCCAACACTAATCCTGCCCCAACCGCACGAGGCACGCCAAGGTTCGACAGCCGCGTAACCGGCCAGTCGAGCATGTAAGCCAACACCACGGCCACCAAAATGGGCATCAGCAGTTGGCCATAGAAGTAGATCACCGCAAAACCGGTTAATAAAATCGCCGCTAACGTCACGGCCTTGGGATCAGAGAACTTTTCTTGATACCAGCTACGAACAAAATTCCACATTCGGGTTCAGTTTTCCTCGGCTTAGCCGGTAATTTGGATGGTCATGCCGCTTGCTGTGTCGGCCTGAATACAATACTTAATCTGGTTTTTGTCTAACCAACGCGGAACATCTTGGCGTGTTCCAGGGTCAGATAACAGCAATACTAACGGCTGCGACCGACAACGCTCGATAATGGCCATTTTTGCCTGTACAAAGGCCATTGGGCAGCGCAGATGACGTAAGTCCGTAATGGCTAATTTTTCAGGCATCGCTCTACCGCCATGTTATACAACAGGTATCCTTTGGATATAAGCGCCATTATCGCTTGCTGTTGGCAAAACTTAAACCTCTGGCGCAGCAGATTTTATTAACGGTAAACTGTACCGGCATCAAACAAAGAACGGATTTTGTGATTCAGATTAAACGTCGAACCATCGCCACCCTCCTGTGCTGCTGTTCCGCCCTGTTCAGCGCGGCCACGGTGTACGCCAGTAACGATCTGCCAGAACTGGGCACCGTGGCGGGCAGTACCCTTTCTATCGACCAAGAAAATGAGATTGGCGGGATCTACATGCGCTTAATGCGCTCGCAGTTGCCGTTGGTGACCGATCCGGTGCTTACCGAATACCTGGATGACATCGGCCATCGCATTGTTGCCTACGCGGATAACGTCAAAACCCCGTTTCAGTTTTTCTTGGTCAACAACAACACCATCAACGCCTTTGCCTTCTTTGGCGGCCACGTTGGGGTGCACAGCGCCCTGTTTCTGTATGCCGACAACGAAAGTGAATTGGCGTCGGTGCTGGCCCACGAAATCGCCCACGTGACCCAGCGTCACTTGGCGCGTTCGATTGAAGCGCAGCGTAAAAATACCCCCGCCACAGTGGCTGGGGTGCTGGGCTCCATCATCTTAGCGATGGCCGCCCCCGAGGCTGGGATCGCCGCCTTGCAATCCACCTTGGCCTTAGGCCAACAAGCCCAGATCAACTACACCCGCAGTAACGAACAAGAAGCGGATCGGATTGGCATGCGTTCGATGGTGGCAGCCGGTTTTGATGCCAACGCCGTACCGAGCTTCTTTGGCAAAATGGCCGCACAATATCGCTTTGCCACCAAACCACCGGCGATGTTGTTAACCCACCCCCTGCCCGAATCGCGCATCGCCGACAGCCGTAACCGCGCCGCCCGCTACCCGCCACGGCGAGTCGACGACAGCCTGCTGTTCCGTTTGGCCAAAGCCCGCGTGCAGGTGCGTTACTCCGATTACAGTGCCGATCGCGCCATCGACATCTTTACCAAGCAACTGGCCAGCATCGATCAGCGTTTTCGCGCCGCGGCAGAATATGGCTTGGTGTTGGCTTACCTGAAACAAGACAACCTGACCGATGCCAAGCCGCTGATCAGCAAGTTATTGAATCAAGATCCGCAAAACCTGTTTTACCTCGACAGCTACGCCGATGTGATGCTGGCCAGCGGTCAACACCAACTCGCGATTGATGCCTTGCAAGCCGCCCGTAAAAATCGCCCCAATAATGCGGTGATCGAGATTAACTTAGCCAACAGTTATCTGGAGCAAGGCCAAATCGAGCAAGCCCAACGGCTGCTGGAGCAGCTGCAAATCTTGCAGCCACAAAACTCAACGGTGTTGTCGTTACTGAGCACCGTGTACCGGCGCTTAGAGCTCAATGCCCAGCGCTACCTAACCCAAGCGGAATTGCTGGCGCTGCGCGCCAATTACGAACTCGCCATTGATCAACTGCAGCACGCTTATCGGTTATCGCGCCAAGAACCGCTGCAGCTGGCGCGCATCGACGCGCGCATTAAACAGATGCGACTGGCACAACAGCAGTTACAACAATTTAAATAGCGGCCCCGTTGCCGCAGCTGCAAGCACCAATTCAAACAATAATAAGGAGATCATCATGACCACCATTTGGCACAACCCCCGCTGCTCCAAAAGCCGCCAAACCTTGGCTTTGCTGCAAGAGCGTGGCATCAACCCAACCATCGTAAAATACTTAGAGACCCCGCCCTCCACCACGGAGCTGGCTCAAGTGCTGTCGCTGCTCGGCAAAACCCCATTGCAATTAACCCGCACCAAAGAAGCGCTGTTTGCCGAACTGGCCTTGGCCGACGCCGAGCTCACCGAACAACAGTGGCTGCAAACCTTGGTGGCCAACCCGAAACTGATTGAGCGACCGGTGGTGATCCACGGTAACGCCGCGGCAGTGGGCCGGCCACCCGAAGCCGTGTTGGAGCTGTTATGAGCCCAATGAGCCCCCTTACCCAGCGCTGGTTCCTTACCGCCCGACTGGGCTACCTTGCGTCGGTCGTGTTATTGCTGAGCTGGGCCGCCATCGGCCAAAGCAGCTCAAGCCTCGTTTTTCAGCTGTTGCTGTTGATCCCGCTGTTTTTACCCAGCGTTGGGCTGCTGCAGGGTAAGCCTTATACCCACGCTTGGTCTGGCTTTATCGCCTCGCTGTATTTGCTCAGTAGCGCCACCTCGTGGTGGGTTTACCCGCAAGAACGGATCATCGCCTCGGCGACCGTGGCGGCCTTGCTGATCTGGCTCTTGGCGGCAACTTACTTTGCCAGACACCGTGGTCGTGAATTAGGGTTAAGCTTGAAGAAGTTAAAAACGAAATAAATTCAACGCGCTTGGGCGCTGGAGGGATAATGAGTAACAAATGGATTGGACTCGGGTTATCAGCGTTACTGGTTGGTTGCGGCGGCGGAGGCGGCAGCGATGAACCCCAGCAGGTGGTGGACAATGGTGGCTTAACCGTCAGCGGTCCCGAGCAAGTTAATTTGGGCGATGGCGCTGCGTTTATCGTCCGCGCCAACGGCGCCTCGCTCTCACAAGCGGTGCGTTGGCGCCAGATCAGCGGGCCACAGCTCAATATTGTTAACCCCAACAGCCCACTGGCCAGCTTTGCGGTGACGACCAGTGGCACCTACCAGCTGCAAGTGGACGTGGGCGACGCCAGCGCCAATGTGAGCTTCAGCAGTGGTGCGATCAGCGACAGCATCGCCTCTTACAGCGATCAACAAGTCGTCAGTAATGGCCGCGTGAGCCTGCGCGCGGAAGCACTGGATGACTTCGGCCAAAGCTACCCCAGTAACCTCAGCTGGCAGCAAGTCAGTGGCCCTGCGGTATCGAATTTAGGCAATGAAGAACCGCAGTTGCTGACCTTCAGTGCCCCTAACGTAACCCAAGACACGGAACTGGTGTTTGAACTGAGCGGCAGCGCCAATGGCGTTACCGGCACCGATCGTGTTTCGGTTTGGGTTACCGCCGATCCTGCCCCCGCCCCCAACGCCTTTTTTGATGGCCCATTAGCACGGGTGCAACCCTACCGAAGCAACAGCCCCTACGCGGCGGCGCTGAGCAAATGCGTTTACTCCACCCAGCTCAATCAAGAATGCAGCATCGCAGAGCTGCCCCTGATCGGCCAAAACAGTGCCGAGCCCAGCATCGATGAGATCCTGGATCGCGTGGTGGTGTCGCACCCGTGGATGGGAGCGCAGCTGGAGTACCTGCTGCGCAACAACGACAACAACGGCGACTTCCGCCGCTTATTGTCTGCGGTGACTGCGGTGGTGATCAGCTCAGACGTACGCCCTTCCTTTTATTGGGTGGTGACCGGTGCCATCTATCTGGATCCAGATAACCTGTGGGAGCACCCATGGCAGCGTGCCAGCATCAATGAAGATCCCGATTACCGCAGCGGTTTTGGCTCTGAACTGCAATTTTTAATGCCGTGGCGCTTCGTTAACGGCAATGACTACGCCAGCCTGTACTATCCACCGGGCGTAAAACTGTCGCGGCCATGGCAACAGGTGCTGCCGGATCTCACCAGCTTGATGTACCACGAATTGGCCCACGCCAACGATTTCTTCCCCCGCAGCCTTCACAGCAGCATGGGCAGCGGCACCTTGCTGCAACTGGCCAACGATCGCTATAACAGCAAAACCTTGGTGTCTGATAGCCTCGACAGCAGCTATGGCCTCAGCAGCGACACCATGCGCGGCTTGGCTCAAGTCAGCTTTCAAGGCGCCCAAGCCAACAGCAGCCAAAAAGCGCTCAGCGCGGAGGATGTCGCGCAGCAGTTTTTTGCTGATCGGGCTTCCGATTTTTACGCTTACAGCACCCCACGGGAGGATCTGGCGGTACTGGTTGAAGAAACCATGATGCAGCATCGTTATAACATTCACCGCGATGTTGCGGTCACCAGCGGCCGCTCCACCAATCCGGCGCTGGATCTGATCGTGGCCCAAGGGCAACGGGGTCGCGTTGGCGCGACCGAACTGACGCCACGGGTGCAGTTGGTGTTTGATGCGTTGCTGCCGGAGCTGGGTAACATCAGCAACGAGCTCGACCCACCGCAAACGATGATCCGTGGCCTCAGTTGGTTTGATGCCATTAACTTCGCCACCCCGACCGCCAATGCTGGGGTGAATTCGGTGCTGCAATCTAAGCCGCAGTCGCCGTTGCAAGGGCGATTTTATTTGGGCTCGCGCCATGATCATCAGCGCCACCAGACAAGCAATCGCTAGCGCCTTGATTTAAGCCATAAAAATCAACTCACGCACGCCTTATTTAAGTGTGTCATACCCCGCCCCGGCCCCTGTGCTGGGGCGGTTTCATTATGACGCAATGCAACAACAGCCTAATGACTTCAGCCTTTCGTTAACCCCTTCAATGCTTTATCGTTATCCCGCTGCTAACAAAAATAATTCGAGCAAATCATGAACCTGTTAAACCTATGGAAAGGGCTGTTTTATCCTGCGGATCATCGCTGGGATCAAGCCAAGATCAGACAAGTCGACACCCTGTTGTTTTTCACCCTGCTTTCAACCGGCATTGGCCTATACAGCTTGTTTAAATGGAGCAAACACCAACACGAACTGCTGATCAGCACCTCGATGGTGATTGTGGTGCTGGCGATTGTCGCGGGGCTCGTACTGCGACTCAGCCACAGCCACGTGGCGGCACTCAACATCGGTTTTCTTGGCATGGTGGTGCACGCCTTCAACATTGTTTACCAAGATGGTGGGCCACTGGCTTCGGATCAAACCCTGTGGTTGCCGGTGCTGCTTATCGGTTTTTACCTTTCGGCCAGCACCTTAATGGCCAACGTTTGGGCTTTTTTGGTGATCAGTGGTTCATTAGCGCTGGTGGTGATGGCCATCAATGGGGCTGAATTTCCGCTGATGACGCTGTCTGAGAGCGCCAATCGGATTGAAGCGATCTCGGGCATGCTGCTGCCGCTGCTGATCTTAAGCATCGCCCAAGGCTTTACCGCTCGCCAACGGCAGCAAGCGGTTGATAGCGCCGAAAGCGCCAGCGCCGAAGCGGATAGAATTGCGGCCCAATCGAGCCAAAACCAACAGCACCTGGCCGGTGTGGTTGATAGCGTGCAAGATAACGTTGGCCAGCTCAACCAAGTCACCGAGTGGCTGGATCAACAATCTGGGCAGCTGCAGCAACAGGTGGGGCAGCTGAAAGACAACTGCACCACTCAGTCGGCCGCCACCGAGCAGATGAACGCCCAACTGCAACAGATGAACATCGACATGGCCCAAGCGGATCAGTTTGTTGGCGATCTGAATCAGCGCAGCAATGCCATCAACCAACAGGCGCAAAGCAGTTCGAAAACCCTCAGCGATTCCACCTCAGCCATTGCCCAGATCTTGCAAACCAACCAGCAGATCGTCTCGGTGGCGGATCTGATCACCTCGGTGGCAGAACAAACCAACTTGCTGGCGCTCAATGCCGCCATCGAAGCGGCTCGCGCCGGTGAGCAAGGCCGAGGGTTTGCGGTGGTGGCCGATCAGGTGCGTGAACTGTCAGGCAAAAGCACCAACGCCGCCATTGAGATCCGCCAGATCTTGGATAAGAGCCAGCAAGAGGTGGTGCATGGACAAAAAGTGGTGCAAGCCACCGCGTCGGAGTTGGGTGAGATCATCCAGCAGATTGGTGTTACCCAAACAGACATCAGCCAGTTGGCCGAGCTGATCAGCCAGCAGTTGCAAGCCGCAAATCAGCTGAATCAAGCCAGCCTGGATGTCAGCCAAACCGCCGACAGCAGTAACTTAGTGTCGGTCGAAGTTGAGCAACAGGCCGCGCTGCTGCTCGAACAAGTCGAAACCATGAAAGGGCTATCGATGGGGCTGTCTGAGGTGTTGCAACACAACCCGTCGCGCTAACAACGCTATTGCTTGCGCGCCACAATCGAATACAGCAACGGCATCTCGTGCCCATCTTGCTGCCACACAAACTGACCGGGGGCGCGCTCGGTCAGATTGGCAAAGCAATCATAGGGGCTGACTCGATGCTCTTGGAAGTGCTCGATGGCCATGCCGTGGCGTAACAACGCCGACATTACTTCGCCAATGCTGTGATTCCACAGGGCAACCCGTTGTTTTTCGGTACCGGCGTTTTCGGTATAGGTGCTTTCCACTTCAATGTCGGGCTCGTCGCGACTGAAATAGCCGTAGCCCAACAGCAGATCCACCGCAGGGTGAAATTCAATCAAACACAGTTTGCCGCCACGGTGCAGGGATTTGGCCACGGTTTGAGCCCAACGATCGATGTCGGCCAGCCAGCACAGCACCCCATAACTGGTGTAAACCCAGTCGTACTCCGGCTTGACTTCATCGCCAAAGCTGAGCACATCAGTGCAGATAAAATGCACCGCTTGCTTGGTTTGTTGGGCCAGCCGATTGGCTTGCTCTATTGCCGTTGGCGACAGATCCAGCCCCGTAACCCAAGCACCACGCCGCGACCAACACAGGCTCTCTAGCCCAAAGTGACACTGCAGATGCAGTAAGTTTTTGCCGCGCACATCGCCCAACAGCGATAACTCCAGCGGATTGAGTTTGCATTGCCCGGCCAGAAACCCTTCAACGTCATAAAATTTTGATTTTAAATGGATCTCGGTGCGTCTATCCCACGCCTGCTGATTCAGCTGCAGCAGCGCCTCTATGTTGTCTTCCATTATCTCGTTCATCGGTTATCCCTTCCCAACAGCAGGCCTCGGCAACGGCCTAAACGGAGCCGCAACGGCATTGCGCGACGTTCAGCAACGCACAAACGCCCTCTGTCCGTTCAGGACATTGCCGCATTTCGCCCAGTAACCATTACGCCCAGTACCCACTACGCCCATAAGCAGACCATACCACTGCTTCGGCCAACATAAACAAGGCAAATGGCCTCGGTTAGCCTGCAAGAAAAACACACTGTTTCCCCACATTTTGAGGCAATCGGAAATTTAGATTACCATTTGTAGACGACCGGTCGCATAATGCCAATATCAAACCGCAGCTCAATAACACCACGGCCATGGCCAGACCACGACGAAACGATCACAACCGCGAGCAACTGTTGGATGCTGGCCTCAGCTTGCTGGCGCAGCAGGGCTATCACGGCACCGGACTGAAACAGATTTTGGATCTGGTGCAGGTGCCCAAAGGCTCCTTTTATCACTACTTCGACAGCAAAGAGCATTTTGTCGCTCAGGTGATCGAACGCTACGGCCAACAGGTACTGGCACAGATGGACAAGATCGCCAGTGACTATCCCCAGCCCCGGGATCAACTGGCGCAGATCGTGCGCCAAGGGTTGCAGCAATACCAAGCCAACCACTATCAGCACGGTTGTTTGTTGGGATCGTTAGCCGCTGAGCTGGGCCACCATAACAACCTGTGTAATCACGCCATGCTGCATGTGTTTAGCCAGTTTGAACAATGGCTGATGGCGGTGATTGAACAAGGACAACAACAGCAACAGATCCGCTCCAGTTTGCCGCCACTGCAATTATCGCAACTGTTTTGGGATTGCTGGCAAGGCGGCTTACTGCGAATGCAGCTGCAAGGCAGCATCGAACCGATGCTGGCGCAAATGGAACTTCTGTTGCAGCACGTGTTTGTTACAGACATCAATTTTAATGGAGAGCACTAATGACCACCGTAACCCTTGGCAGCCCGCTGCAACAGCAGCGCATTCACAGCATCAACCGCGTCTTTAAATCCGCCATGAGCGAACAGCTTGGCGACAAACACCACGATCCACTGCCACAACAAGCGCGGCTGTATCAAACTTGGGCCAAAGGTGAAGTTGGGATCTGCGTCAGCGGCAACGTGATGATTGATCGCAACGCCTTGGGCGAGCCGGGCAATGTGGTGCTGGATCAACACAGCGATCTGCGTAAATTTAAGCAGTGGGCGGTGGCGGCCGACATTAATGGCTCCAAATTGTGGATGCAGTTAAACCACCCGGGTAAGCAGATCCCTGCGGTATTAAGCCCAGAGCCGTTAGCGCCATCGGCTATCTCATTAGGGCGTGGCTTAGAAAAATCCTTTAACACCCCCCGCGCCATGACCGAAGCCGAGATCCAAGCCACCATCGCGGCGTTTGCAACCGCCGCAACTCTCGCCAAAGAAGCGGGCTTTGCCGGCGTGCAGATCCACGGTGCCCACGGCTATCTGGTCAGCCAGTTTTTATCGCCTCGCCACAACCAACGGGATGACCAATGGGGCGGCAGCGCCGACAACCGCATGCGCTTTGTGTTGGCGGTATTCCACGCCATTCGCGCCGCCGTGGGTGAGGATTTCCCGATTGGAATCAAACTCAACTCGGCTGATTTTATGAAAGATGGCTTTGATGAAACCGAATCCATGGCGGTGATCAAAGCGCTTGATAGCGCTGGTATTGATCTGATTGAGATCAGCGGCGGCACCTACGAATCTCCTTCGATGATGGGCGCGGGTAAGAAGACCGACGTTAAAGCCTCCACCGCCAAGCGTGAAGCTTATTTCCTTGAATACGCTGAACAAGCACGCCATCAGGTTAACTGCACCTTGGTGGTTACCGGAGGATTCCGCTCAGCAAAAGCGATGAACGAAGCCTTAGCCAGCGGCGCAACCGACATGATTGGTCTTGGCCGACCGCTGTCACTGGTGCCCGATCTGGCTAAGCAAGCGATCCACAATGACGACTTCAGTGTGGATGTGAATAACCCAACCACTGGTTTCAAGGGGTTGGATGCCGCCGCGATGCTCAGCATCACTTGGTATGAAGCGCAGCTGCGCCGCATTGGCCGCGGCTTAGAGCCAAAGTACAACCTCAGTGGCTGGTATGCGGTGTTTGATACCTTCACTCGCCTCGGCAAGTTTGCCTTTGCCAAACGCCGTGGTTAACCGGTAGCGGCAGTCATCAGCAGCGCGAAACTCTTCTACGCTTAAGCACGATCATGTTGATCGTGCTTAATTTTTTGTTCGTAACCAAGGCGGTTGCGTTAAGGAGAGTATCCCATGCCGATGACTAACAAATTCGCGGCGGAGTTTATTGGCACCCTATGGCTGGTGCTTGGTGGCTGCGGCAGTGCCGTTTTGGCGGCAGCGTTTCCCGATGTTGGCATCGGTTTACTTGGGGTGTCACTGGCGTTTGGGTTAACGGTGTTAACCATGGCGTTTGCCATTGGTCATATCTCTGGCTGCCACTTAAATCCAGCGGTATCACTGGGTTTATGGTCCGGTGGCCGCTTTAGCAGCGCCGAGTTACTGCCCTACATTTTGGCTCAGGTACTGGGCGGCATTAGCGGTGCTGGGCTGCTCTATATCATCGCCTCGGGCCAAGTCGGCTTTGACGCCAGTGCCGGCTTTGCTGCCAATGGCTACGGTGAACACTCCCCAGGTGGCTATTCGATGATGGCCGCCTTAGTGGCTGAAGTCGTCATGACCTTCATGTTCCTGATCATCATCTTAGGGGCTACCGATAAACGGGCTCCTGCTGGGCTTGCCCCCGTTGCCATTGGCTTAGGCTTAACCCTGATCCACCTGATCTCCATTCCGATCACCAACACCTCGGTTAACCCCGCCCGCAGCACCGGTGTTGCCCTGTTCCAAGGTGACTGGGCGATCAACCAGCTGTGGTTATTTTGGTTGGCACCGATAGCGGGCGCGATCTTAGCGGGGGTGGCCTACCGCTGGCTTGGCAACGAGTCCGACGGCTGAGTCATCATTCTGATCTAAGGTACTGAGCCGGTTCTGGCAACAAAAAGGCGCTCTATTGCTAGCGCGCCTTATGCGTATTCAACCGCGATCCGCCATTGAACCTATTGGGGGGAACATGAACCGTTTACAGGTGCAGTATCTCTTTCACGAACGGGATGGTTAACTTGCGCTGCGCCACCATCGACGCTTTATCCAGCTTATCCAGTACTTCAAATAGGGTACGAAGATCCCGCGCTAAGCGGGTAAGCAAAAACCGCCCTACGTCCTCCGGCAGTTCTAAGCCACGGACTTTGGCTCGATTTTGCATCGCCGCTAACTTCGCATCGTCACTCAGCGGATGCAGCTGATATTGAATGCCCCAGTTGAGTCGCGACACCAGATCCGGCAGCAGAAAACCCGCCTGTAACGCGGCACTGCGAGCCGAGACCACCAAGCGACAGCGTTCACTCTCATCCACTCGGTTATACAAATCGAACAGCGCTTCTTCCCATACGGGGTGTCGGCTGATCTGATCGATGTCATCCAAACAGATCAGATCCAGATTCTCTAATCCTTCAAGAATGGCGGGCGACATCGAGGCATGAATGCCCAAGGGCAGATAAAAAGCCTTTAGCTCCGAATCGGCGGCCAAGGCGCAAGTGGCATGCAATAAGTGGGTACGGCCACACTTGGCGGGCCCCCACAAATAGGTGATGCGCTCGCCTTGGCCGGAAGCAGCCAAACGGAGGCTATCAATCAATTGTTGATTGCCACCAGGGTGGTAACTGTTAAAGGTCTCGTCGTCCGGCAGGTGCACCGGCAGAGACAGTTGAATGGGTGAGCTTGGTGTCACTATAACTTGGATCCCTTACCTATCGTTTACCCAGCAATTGTACCATGACTCCTGCCCGACTTACGGCTGCTGCCACAGATAGTGGGTGCGTTCGTCTAGTTGATCGACAACTTCCAGTTTAGTCAGTCGCTGCTCTAGCGTCATCAGCTGCTCCACCTCGGCGAGGCCACCAATCAAGTCCAATTCAATCTGGATCTCTTGGCCAGTAACGGCCACCACCTTGGTGGCTTTAACTGGGGCGAGACTGGTTAAATAGCGCTCGAGTTCAACCAGCGCCGCAATGCCGCCGGTTAAGGTAAAGTGCAGTTGAGTTTGCCCGCTTTGCTCGCTGGCAATCGCGCCATAACGCAGCGAAAAGTACAGAGCAACCTTGGCGATCACCTGATCCAGCGCCTCCGCTTCGGTGGCCGCTTCACCACTGCCTTGCAGCAGGGTGCGTGCCACCGCAAAAGGATCGCTAGCAACCGCGCCGCTGTAAAGATGCAAGTGGTACTGCCACTGTTCTGCGATGGGTTCGATGCTGCTGAGCAACACAAAATCAGAGCCATAACGCTGTGACGCCTCTAACACCAATTTGGGGAAATTCCCCCGCACGTCGTTAACGTCGGCTTTCATGCTGTCTTCAAGATCCAGCAACGGCAACAGTTGCGGTAATCCCCGTTGTTCCGCATGCGCAGCAACTTTTTCGCCGAGCTCATCCGCATCACTTAATAGCCGCAATTGGCCGTCGGTTTGCTCAATCGCCGCCCAGTGCAGCGTTGTTGGCCGCTGTGCCCCCCAAATCGGTAAGCCCAATTGGCGCATCTGCTGCTGCAACTTGGTGGCATCAAACCGTGCCTGTAAACGCAGTGGCTCACCCGACTGAAACGAATAGGTCAGCATAAAGCTGTCGGCTTGGCGTAGCAGCGCCTTACCTTGGGGCTGCGATGCGATGCTGTCATCGCCGGTGATCCGCACCAACACCTGAGCTAATGCCGCCTTAACCCCCGCACTGCGAGCACGGTTATCCCGCGCCTCCACGGTTACGTCACCACGGTAAAGTTGGGTAACCTGAACGGCATTGGCCAGCAAACTAAACAGACTTAAAAACAGTAATAAAGCAGCGCGCACTGGGGTTCCTAACTTACGAAATCATAGACAGCAAGTGTATCACGACATTGTCATGGGATCGCTGCGATCCCATGACAAGCTAACCCGTTAATGGCGCGTACGCGGCAAGACAAGGTTCAGTACGATGGCGGTAACCGCACACAGCGCGATCCCTTGCAGTTGGAAGTTCCCCAATGGGAACACCATACCGCCAATACCAAACACCAAGGTTACCGCCACAATCACCAAGTTACGTGCATCGGTCAGATCCACTTGGTGCTTAATTAGGGTGTTCATTCCCACGGCCGCAATCGAGCCAAACAGCAAAATCATAATGCCGCCCATCACCACCACCGGAACCGTCATCAGCAAGGCACCAAACTTACCGACCATTGCCAAGGCCACCGCAAAGATCGCGCCGTAGGTCATGATTTTTGGATCGTAGTTTTTGGTGAGCATGACCGCGCCGGTTACTTCCGAATAGGTCGTGTTTGGCGGCCCACCAAACAGTGCCGCGGTGCTGGTGGCCAAGCCATCTCCCAACAAGGTGCGGTGCAAGCCCGGCTTTTCCACGTAGTTTTTGCCGGTCACGTTAGATATCGCCACCATGTCGCCGATGTGTTCTACCGCTGGGGCAATCGCCACCGGCAACATAAACAGCACCGCTTGCCAGTTAAACGTTGGCGCCACAAAGCTCGGCAACGAGAACCAAGCCGCCGCCGCCACGGGACTGAAATCCACCAAGCCAAACGCCAGCGATAAGCTATAGCCCACCACAATGGCGCACAAAATGGGCAGCAAGCGCAGTAAGCCCTTACCCAATATCGACACCAACAACGCGGTAATTAAGGTTGGCAATGCCACCATCAACGCCGTCGCCGTCGGCACCACTTGCGTATCACCGGCAAAACCCAGGGCCATCTTCACCGCAACCGGTGCCAGTGATAAACCAATCACCATAATCACCGGGCCAACTACAACTGCAGGCAAATAACGGTTGATCGCTTGTGCGCCCCCGACCCGCGCCACTTGCGATAACACCATGTACACCAAACCAGCGGCGAACAACCCGCCCATGGTGTCGGCGATCCCCCACTGCGCCACCCCGGCAGAAATCGGCGCAATAAAAGCAAAGGAAGAGGCTAAGAACACCGGCACCTGGCGCTTCGTCACCAGTTGGAAGATTAGGGTGCCGATCCCAGCGGTGAATAACGCCACCCGAATATCAAGACCGGTTAGCATCGGTACTAAAACCAAGGCACCAAACGCCACAAACAGCATCTGGCCACCGGCCAAGATCTGCTGCGCAGGAGTGAATTGTTGAGTTTGCATGTAGAGTCCCAAAGGGTTTGTTGTTTATTTTTTATCGTATTTAGGCTAGTGCCATCGTACCTGAAGTTTTTCAGGTCGAAAAAAAGGCGCCGATATCGACGCCTTAATTGTTGCTATCGGATCACTTGGTTCCGAAAATCTTGTCTCCGGCGTCGCCGAGGCCCGGTAAAATGTACCCTTTCTCGTTCAGACACTCATCAATAGAGGCCGCGTACAGCTCAACGTCTGGGTGAGCCGCTTCCAGCGCTTTAATGCCCTCTGGGGCAGCAACCAGCACCAACACCTTAATGTGCTTACAGCCACGAGACTTCAGCAGATCCAAGGTGGAGATCATCGAACCACCGGTCGCCAGCATCGGATCAACCACCATGGCGATGCGCTCTTCAATGTTGGCAACCAACTTTTCGAAGTACGGCACTGGCTCTAGGGTTTCTTCATCGCGGTAGATGCCAACAACCGATACTTTAGCCGATGGCATGTGCTCTAGCACCGCGTCCATCATGCCCAAACCGGCACGCAGGATTGGCACGACGGTAACTTTCTTTCCCTTGATCTTCTTTACGTCAATCGGGCCGTTCCAACCATCAATGGTAACGGTTTCCATCTCGAAGTCTTTGGTCGCTTCGTAGGTCACTAGGCTAGAAACCTCATGAGCCAACTCACGGAAGCGTTTAGTACTAATATCCGCTTCGCGCATCAAACCCAGTTTATGTTGGATCAGTGGGTGGTTTACTTCAGTGACTTGCATCGACGTCTCCAAGACTTTTACCAGACAAATTAACGGGAGCATAGTCGCAATCAACGCCAGCGCAAAAGCAATTCAACCAATCCCATTGCATTTTTGTGACCATCATCACCAAGCGCTTGTTTTGCTGTACGTTTATTCGCTAACGCAGTGACCATTTCAGGCAATGCTTTCCACTAAAAATAGGCGGCAGCGCAGTGAATTTAATATTCCATCTCAGCGGCGGCAGTTTCCTGTAAGTAAAACAATCAATTAGCACCGAAGCTGCTTGGGTCAAACCGCCGTCACTGCTAGAATACCGCGCAAAATTAGTACCCCTACAAGTACTGCTCTACCTAAAACAAAAACCATAACGAGGCCTCTGTGACTACTTCTAGCCAACTGAGTTACAAAGACGCGGGTGTTGATATCGATGCAGGTAATGCACTGGTTGATAACATCAAGTCTGCGGTAAAACGTACCCATCGTCCTGAAGTAATGGGTGGTTTGGGTGGATTTGGCGCCCTATGTCGCCTACCTACCAATTATAAGAAGCCACTGCTGGTATCCGGCACCGACGGCGTTGGTACCAAGCTGCGCTTAGCCATCGACCATCAGCGCCACAGCACCGTCGGCATCGATTTGGTGGCCATGTGCGTTAACGATTTGATCGTGCAAGGTGCCGAGCCGCTGTTCTTCTTGGATTACTACGCCACTGGTAAGCTGGATGTGGATGTGGCCACCTCAGTAGTCAGCGGCATTGCTGATGGCTGTGAGCTGGCCGGCTGTGCCCTGATCGGCGGTGAAACCGCAGAGATGCCAGGCATGTATGAAGGCGCCGATTACGACATGGCTGGCTTCTGCGTTGGGGTGGTAGAAGAAGATGAAGTGATCACCGGCACCAAAGTCGCCGCGGGCGATGCGTTGATTGCACTGGGTTCCAGTGGTCCGCATTCAAATGGTTACTCGTTGATCCGCAAGGTACTAGAGCGTTGCGACAACCCAAGTGAAGTACAGTTGGGTGAGCAAAACTTAATTGATGCCTTGATGGCGCCAACCAAAATTTACGTTAAGTCGGTTTTAAAGCTGGCCAAACAAACCCCCCTGCATGCGATCTCCCACATTACTGGGGGTGGCTTCTGGGAAAACATCCCACGCGTCTTACCGGCACACTGTAAAGCGGTCATTGACGGCAGCAGTTGGCAGTGGCCCCAGGTGTTTAACTGGTTGCAAGAGACCGGCAACATCAACCAACACGAAATGTACCGCACCTTTAACTGTGGCGTGGGCTTAGTGATTGCGTTACCCGCAGATCAAGCCGCTGCCGCCGTAGAGTTACTGAACGGCGAAGGTGAGCACGCTTGGGTGATTGGCCAGATTGCCGCCCGCGATGGCGAGCAAGAACAAGTTGAGATCCACAACAGCTAACTGGTCGCAACATTCAGCCGAGTGAAAGGAAGCCCAATGAAAAAATTCCGCATTGCGGTGTTGATCTCCGGCAGCGGCAGTAATTTACAGGCGATTATCGACGCCTGTGCCGCCAACGAGATCAACGGTGAGGTGGTTACCGTGATCAGCAATAAAGCGGATGTGTTTGGCCTAGAGCGCGCCGCTAACGCCGGGATCCCCCAGCAAGTCGTGGCCGCCAATAAAGGCCAAACCCGCGAACAATACGATCAGCGTTTGCAGGCTGAATTAGCCCCATATAAGGTTGATCTGATTGTGCTGGCAGGCTTTATGCGGATTCTTTCTGAATCCTTTGTTCGACAATACCAGGGAAAGATGTTTAACATTCACCCCTCCTTATTGCCGAAGTACCCTGGCCTCAACACTCACCAACGGGCAATTGACGCCGGTGATAACGAACATGGCGCCTCGGTGCACTTCGTGACACCAGAGCTTGATGGTGGCCCGGTGGTATTGCAGGCCAAAGTGCCGGTGTTTACTGAGGACGTCGCAGACGGCTTAGCCCTGCGCGTTCACAGCCAAGAGCATCGCATTTATCCACTTGTGGTGAAGTGGTTCTGCCAAGGTCGACTGACCATGGCGAACGACTGCGCGATGATGGATGGGGAGCAATTGTCTGCTGGTGGTTACGCCGCCGACGATTAAACACAAGGCAACGGGTATTCCGTTGCCTTATTGACCCAAGGATCGACTGCTAAACTGCTTATGGGTGGTTACCACTCAGCAATAGCGGTTGAATTTTTGACCTTCGGTCATACAATCTTGTTTTTCTTCACAAAGTTACTTTTGCTGGTGAAAAATGCATCAGCACCTATGTCGTTGATATTCAACGATATAACTTATTTTGTGGTGCAGAAAAACGAATTTGATTGGTGGAAATGGCGTGGAAGACGGAATTCTTCGAATATAAACAAGAAATCCTGTATACTTTCGCGCGATTTCGACCCTGACAGAGTACAACTAATGGCAGACTTATCCCGTTACAGAAATATCGGTATCTTCGCTCACGTAGATGCCGGTAAAACCACTACCACCGAACGTATCCTGAAACTGACCGGTAAGATCCACAAGACCGGTGAAGTTCACGATGGCGCAGCGACTACTGACTTCATGGAGCAGGAAGCTGAGCGTGGTATTACCATCCAGTCAGCAGCTACTACCTGTTTCTGGAACGATCACCGCATGAACATCATCGATACCCCAGGACACGTTGACTTCACCGTTGAAGTTTACCGTTCCCTGAAAGTATTGGATGGTGGTGTAGGCGTATTCTGTGGTTCCGGCGGCGTTGAGCCACAGTCCGAAACCAACTGGCGCTACGCGAACGACTCTGAAGTTGCTCGTCTGATCTTCGTGAACAAGCTGGACCGTATGGGTGCAGACTTCTACCGCGTTGTAGATCAAGTGAAAAACGTTTTGGGCGCACGCCCACTGGTTATGACTCTGCCTATCGGCCGCGAAGATGACTTCGTAGGTTGTGTAGACGTACTGAGCCAGAAAGCGTACATCTGGGATGACTCCGGTCTGCCAGAAAACTACGAAGTAACCGACATCCCAGCCGACATGGTTGACGATGCAGCGGCCTACCGCGAAGAGCTGATCGAAACTGCCCTAGAGCAGGACGAAGATCTGCTGATGGAATACTTAGAAGAAGGCACTGAGCCATCTTTGGAAGACATCCAGCGTTGTATCCGTGCTGGTACTCGTACCAACGACTTCTTCCCAACTTACTGTGGTTCTGCATTTAAGAACAAAGGTATTCAGCTGGTGCTGGACGCTGTTGTTGATTACTTGCCGTCTCCTACCGAAGTTGACCCACAGCCGCTGACCGACAAAGAAACCGGTGAGCCAACTGGTGAAGTTGCTCTGGTTTCTACCGACGAGCCACTGCGCGCTCTGGCGTTTAAGATCATGGACGACCGTTTCGGCGCCCTGACCTTCATCCGTATCTACTCCGGTAAACTGGAAAAAGGTATGACCATCCTGAACTCTGCGACCGGCAAAACCGAGCGTATTGGTCGTATGGTTGAGATGCACGCTGACGAACGTAACGAGATCAGCTCTGCGCAAGCAGGTGACATCATCGCCGTTGTTGGTATGAAGAACGTACAGACCGGCCACACTCTGTGTGACGTGAAGCACGAATGTACCCTGGAGCCAATGATCTTCCCAGAGCCAGTGATCTCTATCGCTGTTTCTCCGAAGGACAAAGGCGGCAGCGAGAAGATGGGCATCGCGATCGGTAAGATGGTTGCTGAAGATCCATCCTTCTTGGTTGAAACTGATGAAGATTCTGGCGAAACCATCCTGAAAGGTATGGGCGAGCTGCACTTGGACATCAAAGTAGACATCCTGAAGCGTACCTACGGTGTTGATCTGATCGTTGGTAAGCCACAGGTTGCTTACCGCGAAACCATCACTACTGCGATTGAAGATTCTTACACTCACAAGAAGCAGTCTGGTGGTTCTGGTCAGTTCGGTAAGATCGATTACCGCATCAAGCCAGGTGAGCCGGGTTCAGGCTTCAAGTTCACCTCTTCTGTTGTTGGCGGTAACGTTCCTAAGGAATTCTGGCCAGCAGTTGAGAAAGGCTTCGGCGGCATGATGGAGCAAGGCGTTCTGGCTGGCTTCCCAGTGCTGGACGTTGAAGTAGAGCTGTTCGACGGTGGTTTCCACGCAGTTGACTCCTCTGCGATTGCTTTCGAAATCGCTGCTAAAGGCGCTTTCCGTCAGTCTATCCCTAAAGCGGGCCCACAGCTGATCGAACCAATCATGTACGTTGACGTATTCACTCCAGAAGATCACGTTGGTGATGTGATTGGTGATTTGAACCGTCGTCGTGGCATGATCAAAGATCAGATGGCTGCTTCTACCGGCGTTCGTATTAAGGCAGATGTACCTCTGTCTGAAATGTTCGGTTACATCGGTCACCTGCGTACCATCACTTCAGGCCGTGGTCAGTTCTCTATGGAGTTCTCCCACTACATGCCTTGCCCGAACACCGTGGCAGAGCAAGTAATTGCTGAAGTTAAAGAACGCAACGCTGCTAAGTAATTCGTTACTTATAAGCTAGCCGTTTAAAAGCCCCGCTAAGGAAACTTAGCGGGGCTTTTTGCTGTCTGGGTTTCAATCACGTCTGCCGGATTTGATCTTGATATTGCGGGCTTCCTATTGGGCTCGAACTCGGCGACAGAACAGCGCCGGTTATCGCGGCCAACGCCAAGCGCGCATAATAGTGCTCGCGCCCGCAGTGCCTGAATCGCTATGCCCTGCCGCTGCGCTTTGCCCTGGTATCACAAACATCCTCTGATGGGTTTATTCTCGCTCGAAACACACAGGTACTGAAGTGGCGCATTGTGACTGGCAAGAAAGGGAGAGCCTCACGGCAATAAAAAAGCCGACGCAGTGTGCGTCGGCTTTTCTGTGTTCGAGCCAAATAACCGTTTGCGGCAACTTAGCCGCACTTCTCGGTGATCACAGTATTACTGGCTCATAGGCTTGTTCGTCGTCACCTTCAGCGGTCGGCACGGTTGCAGCCGCCGCGGGGGCCACCTTAACCGGTTCCGGTAACGCTTTGGCCATCTCAAATGGGATCTGCAACGAATACCCTTTTTCATCCAAGGCAACCAGCTGCTGTGGGCCATCAACCAGACGATTTAAGTTCAGCTCCAGCAAGTTGCCATCCGCAATCGATTCGCCATTGAGATACCACTCGACATCGCCGTTCGCACTGGACGCCTGCACCATTAATGGTGGCAACCGCTTGTTGTTGATGCGGTGGAACACCTGTTGTGGGGCGATGCCCGTAACCACCAGCTCGTTACTTTCCATCGGAATGTTGGGACAGTAATCATTAAAATCAGGCAAACGTTTGGCACGGCGCATTCGCTCTGGCAACCACGGCTCTAACACCCGTGGCCATAACGTTGCGGTGGTGTACTCGGCGCGGTTCTTATAACAGCCGCGGCTTAAGCGTTTTTCAGTAATGCTGTCAACGTACATCCCTTTTTGACTGCGGAACCAGCCTTTGCCCTGCCCAGCTAATAAGGTGCGCGGTGCATCGCCATTTTTCGTCCATGCGGTTTTGCGGCGATCGCAGCCGTACAGGTTCACCCCACGGCTGCGACCATCCGGCCAACAGATCTCTTCTTGTTTTACCCCACGAGGGCGAGACAGCTTACCCAGAGGCCGATACTCTTCCATCGCTGCGGTGATCGCAATCAACGAGGCAACGGCGTTATCACGGCCGCTGACTGGGCTCGAATAGATGTCATCGTGTACCCCAACCCAGATCCCAAGGGTAAAGGAGGGGGTAACCCCAATCGCCCAGTTATCACGACTGGCCCAACCGGAACCCGCTTTCCAACCCAGTACCGCTGGTTTTGGCGCTAACACGTACTCTGGCACCGGCGCTTCACGAAGCGTATTCCAAGTGATCCAAGCCGATTCCGCGCTCATAAAGCGTTTGTTCTCGGGGCGCTCAGCCGCCGGTAAATATTGCAGTGGTGCCACATTGCCTTGGCTGCCAAAAGAAGCATACAACTGCACCATTTGCGCCAAGTTGGTTTCCGCTTCCCCCAGCAGTACCCGTGGTGACAAGCCAAAATCACTCAGCTCTAATGGCTGCCCAACCGCCGCTAACGATTTCAGAAACTTCTTCTCGCCAATGTTTTCAATCAACTGCACGAAAGGCACGTTCAATGACATCTGCAGGGCTTCACTGGCGGAAACCGGCCCGATGAATTCATCAAAACCGTCAGCCACATCACGCAAATAACCACGGCGAGGCACATCCGCCAGCAACGATTCAGAGTGAATTAAGCGTTCATCCAACGCCTTACCAAAAACCAGCGGTTTCAGCATGTCACCCGGGGAGCGCATCGCCTGCACCATGTCGGTGCTGTCGTGGCCGGGCGAGTTACCGACGTAGGCGATCACTTGCTTGGTTTGGTTATCCATCATCAGCATCGCCATACTAGAGCCGTTCACCTGTTTATCGGCAAATTCTTGTGAATAGCGCTCTAGCTCAGCTTGGATCACCGCATCAATGTTGCTGCGGATCACCGTTTCATCGTTATCCTGCATCACCTTGCTGGCGTATTGGCTGGCGATCTGCGGCAACGCTAATGAAACCGTCGCGACCGGCATACCAAGAGCACGGTTTACTTGTTTTTGGGTCCACAGCTGCTCGTCGCCAAATTCGTTGATCAGTTGATCCCGCTCAACCTTGGCTCGATCGGCAAACTTATCCAGACGATAGCGTTTCGGGTATTTCGCCAGTGCCAGCAGCAACGCCACTTCGTGATGCTCTAACGCTAAGGCCGGTTTATCAAAGAATTGATAACTGGCTGCCTGCACCCCTTCAATCTTGCCGCCTAAGCGAACGTGATTAAGGTACAGCGCCATGATCTCATCTTTGCTGTACGCCAGTTCTAGCTGCAGAGTACGAACGTGGCTCTGCCACATGCCCGCTTGAGGGAAAAACAGTTCCGCGGTTTTTACGGTCAGGGGATCAAAGCCAATCACACCAGCAAAGACGCTTTGGTGCTGTGCCGACAACGCCTCAATCAATAACGGGGAGATTTGATCAATGTTGACGGGGTAACGCCAGTAACCTTGGTTATTCACTACCGCAGACAGCGGTTGTCCGTTGGCATCAATCACCACTTGGCTGGGGCCGTGATATTCACCCGGCAACGACAATGGGCTGTCCAGATTGCTCCACATAAATGCGGCCACAAAGAGCAGGATCAACGCTAAGCCGCCCTTGGCACTGTGCCAACCCAGCCGCTTTAATTGCTGCTGCCCCTCAAGGCTTACTTTTGCTGCATCCAATTGCTGCCGTTTGCGGCTCATCCTTTGCCGCACAGATGAAAACATGTAGAACCTCTTTATTGGCAATTTGAACCGGTGGTTATGCCACCCGAACACCGATTACTTTTGTTATTTTGTTGCCCTAACCGTTTGGTTTTTATACCAGTCAACGTTATTGGGACATGCGACTAAAGATTTAGAGCACAACATAACATTAACAATTGACTAGGATAAAGCCGTTTGTAAAAACGATAGTTTCTGCTACCAACGGTCACATTTGCCGCAGCTTTGAATTTGGCTCACAACGGTCACGTTCAAACGAGCGTTTTACAGTCAGGAGCGGTTGTGCTGTGATGAAGCAAATCGCTACGGAGAGCATTGCCATGACCCGCCCTTATTCTGAAGCCACCTTAGAGCAGCTGCTACGCAGTCGGCGCTCGGTGCGAGGCTTTACCAACCAAGCCATTGATAGCGCAACCTTAGAGCAGATCTTCACCGAGGCGCAGCTGTCACCGTCCAATTGCAATACCCAGCCATGGCAAACCTATGTCGCCAGTGGCAACAGCTGCAATCAACTCAGACAGGGCTTGGTTGAGCAGATCATGGCCGGCACCCCGCCTAAAGCCGAATTTGATTACTTCAGTAAATTCTCCGGTGAACATCGAACTCGGCAAGTGGAATGTGCTGAAGCGCTGTATGGCGCAATGGGGATCCCACGGGAAGATAAACGCGGCCGAATGGGCGCTTTGGTACGAAACTACCAGTTTTTTGATGCCCCACACGTGGCCTTTATCTGCATGAATAAAGAGTACGACATCGTCAACAGCCTCGATATTGGGGTCTACTTACAAACCCTGATGTTGGTCATGGAAGCCCACGGCGTTGCCAGCTGTGCTCAAGGGGCACTGGCCTACTTCCCGCCGTTGGTGAAAGAGGTCATGGGCATTCCCGAACAAGAAGGGATTTTGGTTGGGATCTCATTTGGCTATGAAGATCCTGACGTGGCCGCCAATAACGCCCGAACCAGCCGAGCCCCGCTGGCGCAATGTGTGCAATTTAAGAACTAACGCCGCCACCACCACCGGCCAATAAACGGGGTCGGTGGTGAGCAGTTGTATTTGTGTGATCCCCCTCAAACAGCCTGAACCACTGCCCTTGGCATAATACCGCCCTAATTTTGTCATTAGCCAAGGTTGCTATGAACGCCTTACTCAATCGTTTTCTCGGTTACGTTACCTTTGATACCCAATCCGATGCCGCCAACCAATGCGTGCCCAGCACCCCTGGTCAAATGGTGTTTGCCAAGGCGCTATACCAAGAACTTACTGCGCTCGGGTTTGCTGATGTGTCGCTCGACGACAACGGCTACGTGATGGCGAAATTACCCAGCAATGTGGACTACCCAGTACCAGCCATCGGCTTTGTCGCCCATATGGACACCGCGCCGGATGCCTCTGGCAAGAACGTAAAGCCGCAGCTGATTGAAAACTACCAAGGTGGCACGATTGCGTTAAACGACCGTGGTGAGCAGCTCTGCCCAAGCCAATATCCGGTGCTGAAGCAACTGCTTGGCCAAACCTTAATTACCACCGACGGCAGCACCTTGCTGGGGGCGGATAATAAAGCCGGCATCGCAGAGATCATCACCGCGATGGTGCAGCTGCAAGCCCAGCCGGAGTTGCCTCACGGTGACATCTGCATCGGCTTTACCCCAGATGAAGAGATTGGCCGTGGCGCCAACCTGTTTGATGTGGCCAAGTTTGGCGCACAGTGGGCTTACACCATTGATGGTGGCCCCGTGGGGGAGCTGGAGTATGAAAACTTCAACGCCGCCAGCGCCACCATCGAATTTAGCGGTAACTCAGTACACCCCGGCACCGCCAAAGGCAAGCTGGTTAATGCGTTAACGCTCGCCACCCAGTTTCATCAGCAGATGCCGTGCGCGCAAACCCCTGAACACACAGAAGGCTACCAAGGCTTTTACCACTTGGTGGCGATCAACGGCGGCACCGCGACCGCCAGCCTGAGCTACATTGTGCGCGACTTCTGCTTGGATTCCTTGGCCGAGCGCAAGGCGTTCTTGCAACAGCAAGTGGCGGCATTTAACGCCAATGGCATTCCTTGCCAGCTGGACTGGCAAGAAAGCTACCGCAACATGAAAGAGATGGTTGAACCGCACCCTCACATCATCGATTTAGCGAAACAAGCGATGCAACAGCTGCAGATTGAGCCGCTGATCAAGCCGATCCGGGGCGGTACCGATGGCGCCGTGTTGTCCTTTAAAGGCCTGCCATGCCCAAACCTATTTACTGGCGGCTACAACTTCCACGGTAAGCACGAGTTTGCCTCGTTGACCCAAATGGAACAGGCGGTTGAGATGATCGTGACCCTCAGTCAATTAACCGCACGCCACTATAAAGGTTAACACCGGGTCTCCAGCTGCTCACCTCAGCCGGTCTGGTTAACTCACGCCCTGGCAAGAGATGCCGTTCATGCCGAAGCCGCTCGCTTCGGCATTTTTTTAGGCCCATTTATCGACGCCATTAGATCTCTGCCGTATTGAGGGTGATCATTGCTGCCCAAATGGCGGCAGTAAGGCCGCTCATTGGCGTGCAGCGCCAGAAAAAAGCCAAAGCCGTTACGCGAGCGCAATAAACAATGTGCAAAGCTGAGCAAATAAAACCCAACCCAGATAATAACCAGCAATCAGCGTGCGTGATCCAGATCACCATCTCAGACATTGGTCTATTGGCTTTCAACTCAATGCCGCTGTTTTTTTCATCAAAAAAGCCAAATGAATGACGATCAAGATCACATCGCAAACAGGGTTTCACAGTTTTAGATCTCATTTTTGGCGCCAAGCACGAACTGGCTGAGCCCGTTACCGCCGTAACGCTCTGCCGGCCCCCCTGCCCTTAATGGGTATGGATCCCGAAAATGCTCCCTTTATTGTTCTTAAAATTACAGCCATTGTTCTCAAAATAAGTCCAATACCGCATTCCAAGCCACTCTTCGCTGCCCCGTTCCCCGATAGCGACCGTGGCTGTAACCGCGCTGCAGCAGGCTTGCCACAGCAACCAACCGCCGTGGCCATCATGCCGCTCAACGGGGCCACTATAACTCGGTTACCTTGGTCAGTCTGCGCCCTGTCGCTGTTCACCCCATCACACAGAAGTCACGCCTCAGCACGGCCGTTGTAGGTCGTCAAAGAAGCGAGTGAAATCATTCTCAGCGGCTCAATTTCGCCTTAACAACAGCCCTGTGCAATCTTGTGAAAATACACCGCCACACCCAGAGAAATAACAATTCTTCACGATTTATGCGGATGTGATTTAGCTCCACTTTTTTGAGCAAATCATCCCTTACGCTCTTTCACACAACCTAAGTTTAACTCGCAGATAACGGTCTAAGATGAATAGGTCTTTATTACCCGCGAGATTACGTTCAAGGAGCTATCGACATGGCGAATAACAAAGAAATTGGCGCACTGAAAAAACTGGTACGTGCCAGTAACTATCTGTCCGTTTCACAAATCTACCTGAAGCAAAACGTTCTGCTGCAGAACGAATTGCAACACGAAGACATCAAGCCGCGCTTGCTGGGTCACTGGGGCACCTGTCCTGGCATCTCATTTGTTTACGCTCACATCAACCGTCTGATCTGTAAGCACAACCGTCCGTTCCTATACTTGGTAGGTCCTGGTCACGGCTTCCCAGCGGTACAGGCAAACCTGTTTATCGAAGGCTCCTTGTCTCACTTCTACCCAGACACCATCCCGTACAAAGAAGCGGGCATGAAGCAGATCTGTGAGAAGTTCTCTGCCGCTTACGGTTACCCATCACACGCTAACCCTGAAGCCCCTGGCCAGATCCTGGAAGGTGGCGAACTGGGTTACTCTCTGTCTGTTGGTGTTGGTGCAGCACTGGATAACCCAGATCTGATCAACGTGGTACTGGTTGGTGACGGCGAATCCGAAACCGGCCCACTGGCGGCTTCTTGGTACGCTAACCGCCTGCTGGATCCAAAGACTTCCGGTGCGGTTCTGCCAATTCTTCACATCAACGGCTACAAAATCTCTGGTCCTACCCGCTTGGGTCGTATGGACGACGAAGAGATCCGCATGGAGTACACCGGTTTAGGTTACGAAGTGCTGTTTGTTGATGACGAAAAAGAAGAAGACGTATACGTGCAGATGGCGGATGCCATGGACCGCGCTTACGAAATCATCACCGACATCCAAACTCGTGCTCGCAGCGGCGAAGACGTATGTAAGCCAAAGTGGCCAGTAATCGCGATGCGTACTGCCAAAGGTTGGACCGGTACTAAAGAAGCCAACGGTAAGAAACTGGAAGGCAACTGCGAATCTCACCAGGTGATCATCAACAAGTGTGCTGAAAACCCAGAGCACTTGCGTCTGTTGAACGAATGGCTGCAAAGCTACGGCTTCGATGAGCTGTACAACATCGCTGCTGACGGCACCATCGAGTTTGACGACGAGATCAAAACCCTGATCCCACGTGAAGACCTGCGTATTGGTCGCCAGATCCTGTCTTACGGCGGTGAAGTGGTTCGCCCACTGAACAAGCCAAATCTGGAAGAGCTGTCTTACGGCGCCGAAACCGCCCGTGGTCAACGTGGCGTGTCCATGAACAAGATGGGCGAATGGATGCGTGATGCATTCCGCCTCAACGCCGAGCAGAAGAACCTGCGGATCTTCTCGCCAGACGAAACTTACTCTAACCAGCTGCAAGCGGTATTCGAAGAGACCTCTCGTGCTTGGCAGTGGCCAATCAAAGAGTGGGACCAAGATATGTCTCGCGATGGTCGCGTAATGGAGCTGCTGTCTGAGAACCTGCTGTTTGGTATGTTGCACGGTTACACCGTAACCGGTCGTCACGGCATGTTCCCTACTTACGAAGCGTTTGCACAGGTGGTTTCCTCCATGTGTGACCAATACTGTAAGTACGTGTACGCCTCGCAAGGTGTGCCGTTCCGTAAGCCAGTTCCTGCGTGTAACGTAGTGCTGTCTTCGCTGCTGGAGCGTCAGGATCACAACGGTTACTCGCACCAGAACCCATCGCTGCTGGGCGCCATGCTTGAAAAGCACCCAACCATCATCTCCGCTTACCTGCCTGCAGACGGTAACAGCACCCTGTGCTACACCGAAAAGTCGTTTGATGACCGCGACAAGTTGAACGTTATCGTTGCGGGTAAGAAAGAGCTGCCACAGTGGCTGACTCTGGAAGAAGCCCGTAAGCAAACCGCCGAAGGCATCATGACTTGGGACTTCGCTTCTGACGAAAACCCAGACGTGGTACTGGCTTCTTGTGGTGACTACGTTACCCAAGAGTGTATGGCGGCGCTGGTACTGATGCGCGAGAAGATGCCAAAAGTGAAAGTTCGCTTTGTGAACATCTCTGAGCTGACTTCCGATGGCATCGGTAGCCTCAAGTACGGTCAGAACCCAGACATGCTGGATGAGTTCTTCACCGCAGACAAAGGCGTAGTAATCAACTACCACGGCTACCCGAACACCATCCACAAGCTGTTGTTCAACTACCCTGGTATCCAGCGCTGTCGCGTTAAGGGTTACGTCGAAGAAGGTTCGACCACTACCCCATTCGACATGGGCGTACGTAACGGTACTTCTCGTTACCACTTGGTTATCGACATGGCTTACAAAGCATTCCAGCAAGGCGTGATCACCGATGCACAACACATCGAAATCACCACCGAAATGCTGCAGAAGCTGGTTGATCACCGCAACTACATCAAAGAACACGGTGTAGACCCGAAAGAGATCACCGATTGGGTATGGCACCGCTAAGCGTCGCTTAACGTCAGCAAGCTAAACGCAAAGCAAAAGAACGGCTCCCTCGGGAGCCGTTTTTTTTGGTTGTCGATCCGGTCGCCGCCTGCAGCGCAAAATGAACCGTTGTCTTCACACCTTATTCACTGCCCAAGCCTTATGGTCAAACCAAACAATAAACGACCACAGTGCCAATCCGATGATGACCAATAAACTTCGCTACACCGCCGCCGCTGTTACCGCCCTGCTGTTGCTGCACCCAAGTGCACAGGCGCAATCATCAGCAACCACAACCGCTAACGCCACCAACCTGGCCCAACATCAGGATTTTCGGGGCGGCCAATTAGAGTATTCAGATCAACAGTCGTGGTATCGCGAATTGCGTCTAAGCGACTGGCAACAACTGGGATTAACCCAAGACGATCTCAATCAAGTGCTGCCACGCATCCATGGCACCGCCGCTTTGCGCGATCAGATCAACCCCAATGAAAATGGCTTCTGGACCTACGAATGGAGCCAGCAAGCGCAGCGGATCGCAGCCCAAGCGCACGCCACCCCCGCAAGCCAACAAGCTCAGACACTCGCGTTGCATCAACGTGCCAGCGCCCTCTTTTTAGTGGCTTCTTACCCAAACCACGGCAGCGATGCAGAACGGGCAGCCTTACAACAATCAGTACAGCATTACGTTCGCGCTAGCGCCTTGCGACAGCAGCGTGTAGACATCGTTAACATGCCTGCGGCCAATGGCATCAAGCTAACGGGATTACTGCACCTGCCAACCAACATCAGCGCCCCCGTTGCCACCATTTTATGGACCGGCGGCGTTGATAAAACCTTGGTTGAACATCAGCACTCATTACAGCGTTACCTCGACAGCGGCTACGCGGTATTAACCTTCGATATGCCCGGCGGCGGCTTAAACGAAACACTGCCATTGGCCGTTGGCAATGAAGCCGCCGCTCACAACGCTGCGCTGGCTTTTGTGGCGCAATCGCCACTGCTGGACGCCAACCGCGTAGCCGCACTGACCTCATCCGGCGGCGGCATTAGCTTGATGGAGTTTGTGCTGCAAAATCCAAGCCTGAAAGCCTCGGTCGCGCGCTGTGCGTTAGTGGACGGGGTACTGACCCAACCGCAGAAATTTAAGTTCTTGCCGAAAATGAGCGTCGATTCGCTGTTTGCCCGCTTCGGTTTGCGCTTTGATGAGCTCAGCAATCCCGGCAGCTACTCCATCCCACTGTCGCTGAAAACCAAAGGCTATTTTGATGGTAAGCCCCACACTCAAGTGCCACTGCTGGTGATCAACACCAAGGCCGATCGGGTTGCCTCCCCGGCGGACATGCACGCCACTGCGGCTTTATCGTCCGATTCTGAAGTGGCGTTCTTTGGCGATGCGGGCCACTGCCCCGAAGGCCCAGCGGCCGAAGCCAAGATCTACGACTTCATCAGCAGCCGCCTCTAAGCCACCTTATGGCGACCCCCACAACGGGGGGATGACGTACGTCCAGAGCGAACAGTGGTGACGAACCAGAATAGCGAGCATAAGTGACGAGCATGAGTGGCGAGCATGAGTGGCGAACGCCAATCAGCCCGCTCAGTGATCAGCCCCGACTCAACCAGCCCCATTGCGGGGCTGGTTTTTTATTGCGTTCCCCATCATATCGCGGTAGTGCTAGGTCTTGTTTTCGCCTTGGAGGAAGCCATGAGCCCTGCCCCAGTCTTAAGCGGCGGTTGCCTGTGTGGCGCCATTCGCTACCACAGCAGCAACGCCCCCTTTGATGCCGATCATTGCCATTGTCGCCAATGCCAACGCAGCGTCGGCAGCGTGCTGGCCAGTTGGATGGATTTCAAACGCAGCCAGATCACGTGGCTGACCCGCTCGCCCGTTGAATACCCCTCTTCCGAGAAGATCCGCCGCGGCTTCTGCCCACACTGTGGTGCCAGCATCAGCTACCGCCACCTGGATCACCCAGATTACTTAACCCTTACCATCGCCAGCTTGGATAACCCCAACCAAGTGGCACCCAACTACCACATCCACACCCGCAGCCAAGTCAGTTGGCTACAGATCAACGACAACTGCCGCCGCTATCCGCAGCAGCGCACAGAACCCGCGCCGGCACCGCAACAGAAAAATGAGTGACTTACAGCGCCAATCCGGCATTCGCCATCTACAGTCTGGCTAAGGGCAATCAGATCACCACAGGGGCACCAATGAAAAGTGTAATTTGCGATATTGATGGGGTACTGCTGCACAACAACCAGCTGATCCCCGGCGCCGATAAGTTTATCGCCCGCTTGCGGGAGCAAGGCAATAAGCTCCTGTGCCTAACCAACTACCCAGTGCAAACCGACAGCGATCTGGCCAACCGGCTGGGCGCGGCAGGGATCGAACTGGAACCCCATCACTTTTATACCTCAGCGATGGCCACCGCCGATTTTTTGAAGCACCAAGAGGGACGCCGCGCCTATGTGGTTGGCGAAGGCGCACTGACCCACGAGCTGTATAAAAATGGCTTCACCATTACCGACATCAACCCAGAGTTTGTGATTGTTGGCGAAACCCGCAGCTACAACTGGGACATGATCCACCGCGCCGCCAAGTTTATTGCCCAGGGCGCCCGCTTTATCGCCACCAACCCAGACACCTGTGGCCCCAGCCACAGCCCCGCCTGTGGCGCATTGTGTGCCCCCATAGAACGGATCACCGGCAAACAGCCTTTTTATGTGGGCAAGCCCAGTGCGTGGATTGTGCGTTCTGCGTTAAATCATCTGGACAGCCACGCCAACGACACCATCATCGTCGGTGATAACATGAGTACTGATATTTTGGCGGGGTTTCAGGCGGGATTGGAAACGGTGCTGGTGCTGTCTGGGGTTACTCATCAAGATCAGTTAGAGCAGTTTCCCTTCCGCCCTAATCATATCTTTGCCAACGCGGGCGAGATCAATGTGGTATGACCGCAGCAGCCATCAGTATTGACACAAATAGAATTCGCTTTGACGCTGCGCTTTAATCACATTGTGTTGTTGCCACTCAAGTCGCAGGTAAGCGCCATTGCGGTGCTCGCCGTGCTGATCCCGTAACTCGCCGCTAAGCAGCAACAGTTCCGCTTTCCCTTCTAGGGTCATCTCACTGCCGGCAGCAAGCTTGATCAAACGCACTCGCTCTGGGAAGCCCTCTTGCTGATACAGCGACTTCTGCCACGATCCCAGCGCCAATGGTTGCCACTTCAGCTTGTTGCCATCTAGGCGGTGCTGTAGACGACCATCGCCAGCGTATTGGCGCAACTTAACCCACAACGTGCAGCCCGCTGTTGAAAATGGCGAGTGGCTGCTGCCATCGGGATTCAACACATGAGTGCCCGCCGGATAATCGCCATGTTCATCACTGAACACGCCATCAAGCACCAGGATCTCTTCCCCTTGAGGGTGCTGATGGGGCGCAAATACCGAATCGGGGGCGTACTTAACAATGGACGACACCACCCCGGATTCGCTCGCACCCACATGGTACAGCCGTTTTCGCATCACACCGGCGGCGGGGCTGTTTTGCCACGGCACCGACTCTGAATGCTGCCAAGGATTGGTTGTAGTACTACTCATGAACATCTCCGAACGGTGGCGCAGTTGTGGACACAACCGCATACACCTTTAATTAACCCCAGCTATTTACCCCTGTGGCAATGCGCGGCATGCTTAGCGGCGATTAACTCTCTGATAACAATAACGAGCTTACGCCATGAAGCGCCTAATTACCCTGCTTACTGCTACCACACTGCTAAGTGCGTGCGGCATTGTTTCATATTCTACCAATTCGGAACAATCTTTCGATGAGCAGCGCTTACGTCGCGACATCAAAGAATTAGCCTCTGATCGCTATCTTGGTCGAATGCCCACCACCCGCGGCGAAACTTTAACCTTAGATTACCTCGAAACCCAATTTCAGCAGATGGGCTTAGCCCCTGCGAATGGCGACAGTTACCGCCAAGCCGTGCCGATGCAGCGGTTCTTAACCACCAATGCCACGTTGCAATTGGGCCAGCAGCCGTTGAAATATCGCCAACAGATGGTGCTGAACAGCTACCGTGAGCAAAACTCGGTGCAGCTCAGTAACAGCGAAGTGGTGTTTGTGGGTTACGGCATCAACGCGCCAGAACACGACTGGAACGACTACGCCAATGTGGACGTGCGCGGCAAAACGGTGTTGATGTTGGTGAACGATCCCGGCTTTGCCAGCGGCGATCCAAGCCACTTTAAAGGCGACACCATGACCTACTACGGCCGCTGGGATTACAAGTTTGCCGAGGCCGGTCGCCAAGGGGCCGCGGCGGCGCTGATTGTGCACGACACCAAACCCGCAGCGTACCCGTGGAGCGTGGTGCAAAACAGCTGGACCGGGCCGAAGCTCGATCTGCAAGGCAGCTTAGATCCGCACCCCGACTTGGAAGGCTGGATCACCCTAGATAGCGCCAAAGCCCTGCTGGCCGAAGCCGGCCAAGATTTTACCGCCCTAAGCCAACAGGCACAGCAGCGCCCAACCCAAGTGGCTCTTGGGCTAACCGCCAACGCCAGCTTGCAGCAAACCACCGACACCGCCATCAGCTACAACATTGTGGCCACCTTGCCGGGCACGGAGCAGGCCGATGAACATGTGCTGTACACCGCCCACTGGGATCACATCGGCAGCCATCTGGATAAGATCTACAACGGCGCCATGGACAACGCCTCTGGGGTGGCCGCCATGCTGGAGATCGCCCGCGCCTACCGCGCCGCGCCTACCCCCAAACGCAGCGTCACCTTTGTGGCCGTAACCGGCGAAGAGCAAGGGCTGTTAGGCAGCCGCTACTATGCCGCCAAGCCACTGTTTCCATTAGCCAGCACCGTGGGGGTATTTAACATCGATTCCACCAACGTCTACGGTAAAACCCGCGATTACACCGTGGTCGGCTTTGGCCATTCCCAGCTGGAAGACTATCTGGTTCGCGCCGCCCAAGCACAAAATCGCCAAGTTACCGCCGAAGCCAACCCCGGCGCTGGTGGCTACTTCCGTTCGGATCATTTTTCGTTTGTGCCCAAAGGCGTGCCGGCGGTGTTTGCCGGGGGCGGCAGCGTGCCGTGGGATCAGGCCACCGCCGATTACAAAGTGGCGATGAAAGCGCAGATGCGTGGCTGTTACCACAACCCCTGTGATACCTACCGCCCTAACTGGGATCTGTCTGGCACCTTAATGGACATGCAGGTGTACTACGGCGCTGGCCAAGCCCTAGCCAACAGTGATGACTGGCCCGGCTTTAATGCCAGCAGCGAGTTCCACCGCTTGCGCCCTGCCCGCTAGGTCACCGCAAGCACCGCGGCTTGTACACACGGCGCCTTTGGCGCCGTTTTTGCCTTTCTTGCCCGCCACATTCAAGCCGCCGTGGCCACCCAAATAAAGCATTAGTGTTTATGCAATAAGTGAATGATGTACAACCATAAACAGAGCCATTTGTCGCAGTTGTCATAACTTGGATTCAACCGCACATCATGGCACGTTGCGCTATACCCCGTTGTATTGCAGCCCTCCACTTCCCACCACCAACCGCCGCAATCACAACCTGCAGTCAATGAACAGGAGTGCCCCTATGTGTGGAATTTTTGCCATTGTGGATCTGAAAAGCGATCCGCAGCAGTTGCGCCACGCGGCGCTCAAATTAACGCGCACCCTGCGCCACCGTGGCCCCGATTGGTCGGGGATCTACGCCGACGACCACGCCATCTTAGCCCACGAACGGTTAGCCATTGTCGACGTCGAGACTGGCGCCCAACCGCTGTACAGCCCGGATGGGCAGGTGGTGTTGGCGGTCAATGGCGAGATCTACAACCACCGCGAACTGCGCGAAGAGTTGGCGGTTGGCTATCAATTTCAAACCGGATCCGATTGCGAGGTGATCATCGCCTTGTACCTGAAGTACGGCACCGACTTTCTCGACAAGCTCAACGGCATTTTCGCCTTTGTGCTGTGGGACAAAACCAAGCAGCAATATCTGGTCGGTCGTGATCACCTCGGGATCATCCCGCTGTACCAAGGGCAGGACCAACACGGCAACCGCTACTTCGCCTCCGAGATGAAAGCCCTTGTCAGCCCTTGTCAGCAAATTAACGAATGTTTGCCCGGCCACTACATCGACTCCCGCCGTAAAGAGCCGGTGCGTTACTACCAGCGCGACTGGCAAGAGTACAAGCCGGTGCAGCACAACCCCGCCGACCAAACGCAACTGCAGCACGCCTTAGAAGCGGCAGTGCACCGGCAACTGATGTGTGATGTGCCCTACGGCGTGCTGCTCTCTGGTGGGCTGGATTCTTCCATCACCTCCGCCTTGGCGAAGAAGTTTGCCGATCGACGGGTCGAAGAGGACGACCGAGGCCCAGCCTGGTGGCCACAACTGCACAGTTTTGCCATCGGCCTTGAAGGCGCACCGGATCTCAAAGCCGCCGCCGAAGTGGCCGAAGTGCTGGGCACCGTGCATCACGAGCTGCACTTTACCGTGCAGCAAGGCTTAGACGCACTCAGCGACGTTATCTACCACTTAGAAACCTACGACGTCACCACCGTACGCGCGGCCACCCCGATGTACCTCATGGCGCGCATGATAAAAGCGATGGGCATTAAGATGGTGCTCTCTGGCGAAGGCGCGGATGAGATCTTTGGCGGTTACCTCTATTTCCACAAGGCCCCGAACGCCCAAGCGTTCCACGAAGAAACCGTTCGTAAACTGTCGCAGCTGCACCGGTACGATTGCTTGCGCGCCAACAAAGCAATGGCGGCGTGGGGAGTGGAAGCCCGAGTGCCGTTTTTAGACAAAGAGTTCATTGATGTGGCAATGCGCCTCAACCCCGATGCCAAGCTGATCACCGAAGGCAAAATTGAAAAGCAGATCCTGCGCCAAGCCTTTGCCCACTGCCTACCGGATTCCGTTGCATGGCGACAAAAAGAGCAATTTGGCGATGGCGTTGGTTATTCGTGGATTGATCAACTGAAAGCCTTTGCCGCTGGCCAAGTGAGCGACGCCGAACTGGCCAACGCCGCCGAGCGCTTCAGCCACAACACCCCCACCACCCAAGAAGCCTATCTGTACCGACAGCTGTTTGCCGAGCACTTCCCCCACGACGATTGCGCTCGGTGTGTGCCCGGCGGTAAATCGGTTGCCTGCTCGACCCCTGAAGCCTTAGATTGGGATGACAGCCTAAGCCAGATCACCGATCCCTCTGGCCGCGCGGTACGTTCGGTACACAGCGACAGCTACTGAGCAACACAGCAGCCGCCGCGAATGCCTTTCGCGGCGGGCCCTGCCTCGGCCCTCCCCCCCCTTGCTGCCTCGCAACTCTGCCAGCGAAACCGAGCGATTGTCTGAGCCAGATCACAGGGCGGTTAATCGATTCTGTCGCTTAGCACTGCAACAGATACAATGCTCAACCGTATGCTCTACCGAATTTGGTTGGGCACATTGGTTCGAGATCAGCGGATTTGTTCATGTTTAGATCACTGTTACTGCTCACCCTGCTAGTCACCAGCACCGTGGCCAGCGCCACCCAGTCGGTCACCATGCAGTTAAACTGGAAACACCAGTTTCAAGCTGCCGGTTACTACGCCGCCAAAGCGCAAGGCTATTACGAAGCGGCCGGCTTGGACGTGACCATTCGGGAAAAACACGATGGCGACAACGTGTACCAGATGGTGGCCGACGGCGAAGTCGAATTTGGCCTTGGCAGCAGCGAAGTGATGATCAAACACGCCGAAGGGATGCCACTGGTGATCCTCGGGGTCATTTTGCAAGACTCCCCCCGAGTGCTGGTTAGCCTAGAACGTCCGGATTTGCGCTCCCCCCAAGATCTCGCCAATAAAAAGCTCAGCATCGCCTCATACGATCATGAAATATTCGCCTTTTTGCGCCGCGAAGGGTTGGATGCCAACGATTACCAAGCGCAACCGATCGAATATTCCATTGAGAAGCTGATCAAGGGCGACATCGACGCGCAACTGGTGTTCTCGACCGACGAACTGTACCTACTGCAGCAGCAACAGATCCGCTTCAATGTCTTTAGCCCCCGCTCGGCCGGCATTGAATTTTACGGCGACAACTTTTACACCTCGAGCCAGCTGATAGAGCAAGATCCCAACCTGGTGGAAGCGTTCCGCGACGCCACCGTAAAAGGCTGGAAATACGCGATGAGCCACAAGGAGGAGATCGTTCAGCTGATCTACCAAGATTACAGCCAACGTTTAAGCCCCGATCATCTGCGCTTTGAAGCACGGGAGATGTTCCGCTTGATGAACATCCCCTACGTTGAGCCGGGCTACATGAACTACTGGCGCTGGCGCCACATCGCCGATCGCTACGCCGAGCTGGGGTTACTGCCGGAAGGGTACGACTTCAACGACATGATGTACTCCATTGAGAACTACTCGCTGGCGCTGCAAAGCTACCAAAAAGCGGTGTGGTTTATCTTTGCTGGCTTTGTGATCACCCTACTGGCGGGGATCTACGTTTATCGGCTCAACCGCGAGCTGCAGCGACGCAAGGTTGAATTAACCCAATTGGCCCACTTCGATACGCTCACTGGGCTGCATAACCGCAACGTGATCCAGCAACTGACCGAACACGAGCTGAAAAACTCCAACCGGCACCAACGAACAATGGCGCTGATGCTGCTTGATTTGGATCAGTTCAAAGAGGTCAACGACACCTTAGGCCATAAAGCCGGTGACGAATTGCTGTGCCAAGTTTCGCAGCGCCTGCGAGAATCGGTGCGCGACAGCGACATCATCGCCCGCTTAGGCGGCGACGAGTTTGTTATCGTGCTCACCAGCATCAACTCCGGCAGCGACGCCGCCAAGGTCAGCAATTTGCTGCTGGAGCGCCTGAGCCAGCCATACCAAATTGACAACGACGAAGCCCGCGTCTCTGCCAGTATCGGCATCGCCACCTACCCCGACAACGGCAAAGGCTACGACCAACTGCTGCAACGGGCCGATCAGGCGATGTACATGGCCAAAGCGCGTGGCCGTAACCGCGCCTGTTATTTCCAGCAATCGATGTTGGAAGCGTCCAGCAAACGCCACAGCATGATTGTCGATCTGCACGATGCCGTCAGCCACAACCAGTTTGTGCCTTACTACCAAGCCATTGTGGCGCTCGACAGTGGCGACATCGTCATGGTGGAAGCCCAAACCCGTTGGCGTTCCGCCAAGCGCGGCTTGCTCAATAGCGCCGAATTTATGCCTTTAGCGGAAGAGATTGGCCTGCAAAGTAAGATCAACGGCACCATGATCCTGTCCGCCGCGAAGCAATCGGCCTACTGGCCTCAAGCGCCGATCTGTTTGCCGCTGTGCGCCAACTTGCTGCTGGAAGAGAGCGACAGCATCGAACTGCTGTTGCAGCCTTCGGCTCCGAAGCTGTGTTTCTTGATCAACGAGCAACTGCAAGGCAGCACCGAACCTCAGTTACAACAAGCACTGGATAAACTGGCCCAACATGGTCACCAGCTGGTGGTTGAGAACTTTGGCAACAGCCAAGCCTCGCTCAGCACTTTGCAGCGCCAAGGCTTAGCGTGCATTAAGCTCGACAGCGCCCTGATTGCCGACATCGACAACAGCCCAACCATCGCGAACCTGTGTGAAGCGATGGTGTTAATGGCCCATAAGCTGGGACTGAAGGTGATTGCCCAAGGGGTGGATACCGAGCAGCAGCGACAAAAAGTGATGCAGATTGGCTGTGATTACGGCCAAGGGTTGCTGTTTTCCCTGCCGATGGAAGCCACGCCCTTTGCCCAGCAACACCTGCCTGAATCGCAGTAGATGCAACCGCAATGCGGGAGCCGAGGCTACCGCAGCAACCAAAACAGGGGCCCAATGGCCCCTGTTTTTGCTTGCGCTCAGTGGCCGTTATTGCAACAACAGCACCGCCGCCCCCCGAGCGGGGATCGTCAGCGTACCGGCGCTGAGCGCGCGCTGTTGCAATAGCTCTGTGCCCGCGGGCACCGCCACCGACTGCGCCGTGCTGTTGCGATTCAACCACACCCGAATGCGTTGTTGCTGATAACGGCGTTCGTAGCCATAAAGCCCGCGGTCATCGTCAATTAAGATGGCCGCAAAACTGCCGAGGCTGAGCGCCGGATGCTGCTTGCGGATCTGGATCAACCGTTGGTAGTGCTGCAACATCGACTGATCCACCGCCACCTTATCTGGTGCGCGCAACTGGCCATCGGCGTTGGTTTTTTCATCTTGATAGGTGATGTCTGGCCAGATCATCGGCTTGCGGTCATCGGGATCGTTCGCGCCCCACATGCCCACTTCATCGCCGTAATACACCATCGGGGCGCCCACGTAGGTCATCTGCAAGGTCACAAACAAACGCTGCAACGCCTGTTCGTCGGCATTGGGCTTACGCACCTGATAATCGGGATTATTGGCCGCTTGGGATAAACCAAAGTAGTGGCCCCAATCGCGGAAGTTGCCGATCCCACGGTTAACAATGTGCGAGCCGATGCGGTTGCTGTCGTGGCTGCCAAACAGGTTTTGGGTAACGTAGGCAACCCCTTTGGGGTAGTGCTGACGCATGGTGGCCAGCTCTTGATCAAACGCACTGGGGCTGATCTGCCCTTGGCCTTTCGGGTTAAACAAGAACTCCGCCGCGGTGAAGGCGAAGTTGTAGTTCATCTCGCCATCAAACTCGTCCCCTTGCAGGTAGGGCTTCACCTTATCCACGCTGTCGACGATCTCGGCGGTTAAGTAGGCGTTGGCGTTAAGGGATTTCACCTGTTGACGCCAATCTTTCCAAAAACGGTGGCCGATGCAAAAAGCCACATCCAAACGCCAACCGTCAATGCCCTGCTCTGCCCCTTGCCCTTTCGGGTTCATCCAGCGTTCGGTGGCGGCAAAGACATACTGCTTCGGCCCCATGGCCAGATCACCGTTAATCTCTTTAAATTCCGGCAATGACGCCACCCCAAACCAACCGTCGTAATCGAATTCGCTTTGGGGGCCATCGAAACTGTTGATGTTAAACCACTCTTTGTAGGGCGATTGCGCTTGGCGCTGCTGCACATCTTGAAAGGCAAAGCTGTTGATGCCCATGTGGTTAAACACGCCATCAAAGATCACCCGAATGCCGCGCTGATGCGCCTGTTTAATCAACGACAACGCCAGTTCATCGGCTTGGGTCCACACCCAGGTTTTCGGATCCAGCGGGGTTTCCGTTGCCATCAGCGCCCGATCGCCTGCGGGATCGGGGCCAAAATTGGGATCGATGTGGTGGTAGCTGGCGCCATCGTATTTATGCAGCGACGGCGAATCGAATACCGGATTCAGGTAGATGGCGTTGATCCCCAGCCGCTCAAGGTAATCCAGTTGGTCGATTATCCCTTGCAGATCACCGCCGTAGCGACGACGCAATAGGTGCTTCCACAGCTCTGGCTCGCCATTGGCCAGCTCGTAGGGTTGGCGTTGATACCAATCGCTGCCCCAAGGGTGAATTTGCCACTGCTGCGGCGGCTCGGCCGGATCGGCGCCAACCAGATCCGCCATCGTTGGATCGTTACTGCGATCGCCATTGCGAAACCGTTCTGGGAAGATCTGATACCAGATCGCCTGTTTGGCCCACGCTGGCACAAACTCCCCTTGGGCATTCAGTGGGATCGGCGCCAATGGGGTGGGATCTGAATCTTGGGGGCACATGGCCGCTGCCGGCATAACCGCCGCACTCCAAAGGCAACAGCCCAACAATAACGCGCGCATAACGAAGACTCCAACACAGAAAAATCCAGCTTAACAACCACTTAAACAACGCGCAGCATGCATACGTATGCAGCAACTGCGCCAAATTAATTCATGGATCAATTGATGGAAGTTATCATTGCATTTGAAGATGGCTAGACGCCCAGACTTCTTTTGTGGTTATAGTAGACACCTAACCGCCATCAAGGAGCTGACCATGAAACTGGAATCGATCGCACTGCACCACGGCTACCAATCTGAACCCACCACCAAAGCCGCCGCCGTGCCCATTTACCAAACCACCTCTTACACCTTCGATGACACCCAGCATGGCGCCGATCTGTTTAACTTGGCGGTGCCCGGTAACATCTATACCCGCATCATGAACCCCACCACCGATGTGCTGGAGCAACGCGTTGCCGCCATGGAAGGCGGCATCGGGGCGCTGGCGTTGGCCTCGGGCATGGCGGCCATTACGTATGCGCTGCAAGCGATCTGCAGCGTTGGCAGCAACATCGTTTCCACCAGCCAACTGTATGGCGGCACCTACAACCTGTTTGCCCACACCCTGCCCAATCAAGGCATTGAAGCTCGGCTGATCGACGCCGATGACTTTGCCGGCTTCGAAGCCGCGATTGATGCCAATACCAAGGCGTTGTTTTGCGAGTCCATTGGCAACCCCAAAGGCAATGTGGTTGATATCGAACGCTTGGCGCAAATCGCCCACAAACATGGGGTGCCGCTGATTGTCGACAACACCGTGGCCAGCCCGGCTCTGTGCCGCCCCTTTGAGCACGGCGCCGACATCGTGGTGCATTCACTCACCAAGTACATTGGTGGCCACGGCATCGCCGTTGGCGGCATCATTGTCGATTCGGGCAAATTCGATTGGGCCGCCAATGCCGAACGTTTCCCGATGCTTAACCAACCGGATCCCTCCTATCACGGCGTGGTGTACACCGAAGCCTTAGGCGCGGCAGCCTACATTGGCCGCTGTCGTGTGGTGCCGCTGCGCAACACCGGCGCGGCCATCTCGCCCCACAACGCCTTTTTGATTTTGCAGGGGCTGGAAACCTTAGGGCTCAGAATGGCGCGCCATTGCGACAACGCCCTACGCGTGGCGCAATACCTTAGCCAACACCCGAAAGTCACCTGGGTGAATTACGCGGGGCTGGAAACCAGCCCCTATTACGCCAGCGCCAACCGGCTGTGCGATGGCAAAGCCTCTGGCATTGTCAGCTTTGGGATCCACGGTGGCATTGAGGCCGGTGGTCAGTTCATTGATGCGCTGCAGATGATCCTGCGCTTGGTCAACATCGGCGACGCCAAGTCGCTGGCGTGCCACCCAGCCTCAACCACCCACCGCCAGCTATCGCCACCGGAGCTGGCGCAGGCGGGGGTCAGTGAGGATCTGATCCGCCTTTCCATCGGCATTGAGCACATCGACGACATCTTGGCCGATCTGGCTCAAGCGTTGGATGCCGTAGGCAACTAGGCCCTTATTGGTCAGCGCCTTGGCCACCCGCTGCCGTCCTGAACGCAAACCAAGGCCCAGCGCAGACTGCCAGAGGCTTCTCTGCTGGGCTCACCTATGCTTGTGCTATTGAGTAACGGATGGTGAGAATCGATGGCAACCTTGCTACTGCTCGGTCAGGTGCTGGCCTTTGTGCTAATGGCGACCGTTGGTTGCGTAATACATCGACTGACGCGGCTCGATCTCACCCTTTCTTGCCTTGGCAGCGGGGTACTGGCGGCGATTGTGATCACCCAGTGCCAGCTCGACATCGGCCTGCGCGCCGAGCATGTTCAGGATCAGGTGTTTTACTTGCTGCTGCCGCTGTTGGTGTTTCAAGCGGCGTGGCACTTAAAGCCAGCGCTGCTGAAAAAGTGGTTTAGCCCCGCGTTACTGCTGGCCACCATTGGCGTGCTGTTAACCTGCCTGATCTGCGGCGTAGGCCTGTACCTTGGGATCGGCCACCCCAGTGCCTTTCCCCTTGCTACCGCCTTACTGGGCGGTGCCATCTTGGCCGCCACCGATCCGATTGCGGTGGTGGCAACCTTAACCCAGCGCCAAGCCCCCGCCGATCTCACCACCTTGTTTGAAACCGAAAGTCTGCTCAACGACGGCACCGCCATTGTGCTGTTTGGGATCGTGCTGGCGATCGCCAACGGCGACATGGCGCAACCGGCCATCGGCACCATCCTACTGCGCTTTGTGTTGGTGTTTTTTGGTGGCATTGGGGTCGGCTTGGTGTGCGGCGCGCTCGCCACAGCCGTGTTGCGGCTGCTGGCCGATCACAACCAAGGGATGGTGGCGCTGTTGTTGTTGGCGTTCGGCAGTTTTTTTATCGCCGAGCACCTACTGCATGTCTCGGGGATCATGGCCACCGCAACCAGCGCGCTGCTATGCCAAGGGTTATTGCACCGCCGCAAACCGGCCTTATGCCAACAACTCAACCACGGCTTAGATTGGTTTGGGCTGCTGTTTAACCTGCTGATCTTCTGCCTGATGGGGTTGGTGTTAACGCTGGATATGTTTGTTGAACGCTACTTGGCCATCGGCATCGCCATCGCGGCCGCCACGCTGGCGCGATTTGCCTCGGTTTACTGCTGCCATGGCCTGTTAAGCCTTGTTGGTCAGCCGCTGCCCCAAGGTTGGCCTCTGCTGCTCAGTTGGGGCGGGTTGCGCGGGGCCATTGCGGTGGCGCTGGTGCTGTCGCTGCCAACCAGTTTGCCCGGATGGTGGACAATACAATCGATGGTGTTTGGGGTGGTGTTGTTTAGCCTATTGGTGCAAGGCACCAGCTTTGGCTGGTTACTGCGGCGGTAAACGGCGCACTCGCCCTAAAAAGCTGGGCAAGTTTTACCGTCGGTCACTCTGCTGTGCCTTGGTGCTGCACCTTGGTCTACGCCGATTAAGCGCGGCCAATCGCCCCATAGCGGCCGCGGGTTAATTGCAGCAGATCCTCTGCAGATAACTCAATTTCCAATCCGCGTCGGCCAGCGGAAACAAAAATGGTATCAAACTGCGCCGCGCTGGCATCGAGCACCAACGGCAGGCGTTTTTTCTGCGCCAACGGGCTGATCCCGCCAACCACATAACCGGTGGCTTTTTGCGCCAGATCCACTGCCGCCATCGACAGCTTTTTCGCGCTCACCGCTTTCGCCAGCGCCCGCAAATCCAACTGCCCTGATACCGGCACAACCGCCACATACAGCTGACCACTGTCGTCGCTGGCCAGCAGCGTTTTAAACACCCGCTGGGGCGGCTGACCGATGGCGTTGGCGGCTTCATCGCCATAAGACGGTGCTGCCGGATCCGCTTGGTACTGGTGGGTTTGAAAGCGAATTTTGGCTCGCTTCGCTGCCACGATGGCTGGGGTCATTACGCCAACACTTCCAGCAGTTCTACGTCCAGCTGGGTCAGCAACTCTTTGTAGCTTACCGGCAGATTTTCATCGCAGATGATCATGTCAAAATCGTGGTTTTCCATCGCTAGGAAGGTACCTGAGCGACCAAACTTGCTTGAATCCGACACCAAGATGGTTTGCTTGGAGACGCCATTAAGCGCCTTCTTCACCATCACCTTGCCTTCGCTTGGCGAGGAGATCCCGCGTCGGTCCCAACAGGTGGCTGACACAAAGGCCACGTCGACATTCAAGCGCGACACAAACGACGCCGCCATGTCGCCGATGCAAGAGTGGTTATCGCGATCAATGCGGCCACCGGTGAGGTAATGTTCACAGTGGCCGTGTTCAGCCAAGTAATCCGCAATGAACAGATCGTTGGTGATCACCAAGATGTCGTCACGGTGGGCGATCGCTCGGGCGATCTCTAAGGTGGTGGTGCCCGCATCCAGATACACGGTGGCTTGCGCTGGCACTTGGGCAATACAGGCACGGCCAAGCGCCAACTTCATATCAAGGTTTTGGGTACTTTTGGCCTTGTGGCTTTGTTCTTCGCGCACGGTTTCGATGCGCTGAACCCCGCCAGCCACCGAGAACACTCGGCCTTTCTCTTCCAGCTTGGCGATATCGCGACGTACCGTCATGTGGGAAACCGCCAGCTTGTCGGTCAGTTCACCGATGGTACAGATCTCCTTATCCTCAAGCATGCTTAAGATAATTCGTTGTCGTTCTGCTGGGATCATATCGATTTCCTCATTTATGTCGGTTTGCCCTGTTGCAAAAAAGCCGATCAATCTAGCATGAGTGTGGCTTATCCAACAGCAACACCACAGCATGCACCTCACAAATTAGCAAAAATCACAAATGCTTAGGCTCGATTTTAGTCAGTTGCAACCAATGCGCGACTAAACCCTCTTCGCTTTGTAACAGCCCGTGTTCAATGTGCAGGTTATCCGCGCTTAACCCGTGGCAGATCCGCTGAAGATCAGCCGCGGTTAACGCCGCACTGAGCTGGTGTTGATTGCGCTCACGAAACAGCTGCAGATCTTGCACACCGGCACGCCACAGTTCGAGTCGAACAGACACCGGCTGCGCCATCTGTTCATTCAACACGCGCTCGATCCCCGCCAGCACCAACCGAAACAAACCCGCGCTGATCTGCTTACGCAGTGCCGATAACGCCACATCCAGTTGCTGCCCCAGCGCTTGCAGCGAATGCCGCTGTTCGAGCGCAGCAAAGTCAGCCTCGGTCACCACAACCCCCATCTCTTCGATAAGCGCTTCGATGAGGCTCGCCACCTTGCTGTTTGCAAAGTGCTGTACATCCATCACGTCAATCCGGGCTTGTTGGCTAATGATGGAGTCCGTGTGGTGCAATAGCGCCAGTATCGTGGCATTAGGACGGCCGATCCGCAGCGCCTCTTGCAAGGCCGCAGCCACATCGGCGTACTCTAGCCCAAACTGCGACACCACTAAATCAAACTGGCCACTTGAAAATGGCTGCTGTGCTGCATCAATCCCAGCCAACGTAATGGCGTGTTGCTGGGCGGGGATTGAGGCCAAGTCGGTCGCCGCCCAATGCCATTGCGGCCGATCAATATGCCGAATGACGTCGCCATGGCCAGACGCCACATCCACAGCGTAAATGACCTTATCAAAGTGCTGGGTTCGTTGCCGCCAAAAGCGCGCTAGTGCACGCTGGAGTTGCGGTTCGTTGACCGCTGCAACCGCTTGATTCTGCCAATAGTTATCCCACTGTTTCATCAAAACCTCCAAACAAAAAAAGGGGCCGAAGCCCCTTTTTATTACCTTTCAGCCTGCTTGCTTAGAAGCGCTGAGTGTAGGTAGCCAAGAAAGTACGACCGTACAAGTTGTACAAGTTAGAGTCGTAGCTTAAGTTGCTGTCCAGTTCTGGATCTTCGTCGGTCAAGTTACGAACCGCCAGGCTCAACTTACCATTCCAATCGGTGCTGTAGTTGTACGACAGATCGAAAGTGGTGTGAGAGTCAATCTTGCCAGACTGTGCGTAAGTATCAGGATCGGTCTTCTCGGTTTGGCCATCGATGTACTGAGTTAACAGTGCAGCAGAGTGGTTGCCCATCTCCCAGTCAATGGTCCAAGAAGCACGGTACTCAGGCAGACCGTTACGGCCAATCTTATCGTTTACTGGGCCACCGAAGTACTCTTCTTCTTCGTAGCTCAGTACCCAAGTTACGTCTAAGTTGGTACCGAACTCACCAATTTCAGTCGCGAAGCCAGAGTAGTTCAGGTTGATGTCCAAGCCGGTAGTGTCTAAGCCGCTGCCGTTCACCTGAGGTGTGGTTGCTTCTAAGATCTTGCCATCTGGGTTATCACCAGCACGGATGATTTCAGCACCGTTAGACAGGTTGCCGTAACCGTTTGCCGCTTCTTCGGTCAACAACGAGTCCAGAGAGATAAACTGAATTACGTTGTCGATGCTCAGGTTGTAGTACTCAACCTTGGCACTGAACTCGTCAGTAATGTCCCAGATAACGCCGACGTTGTAGAAGTCAGACGTTTCTGCATCCAGACCTTCGTTAGAAGTACGAGTTACGTCGTACTGCTTTTCCTGACAGTCTTCTTTCGCGGTGCCGGTTACTTCACAGTAGCGGTAATCGGTCGCGTAATCAGAGCTGAATGAATCAGCGGCGTACAGGTCAGACAGGGCTGGAGCACGGAAACCTTGACCCCAAGATGCACGTACAACTACGCCATCCAGAGCTTGGTAACGCAGGCCAACTTTAGGGGCTACGTTGTCACCAAAGTCAGAGTAATCATCGTAACGCAAAGCAAAGTTCAGCTCTAAATCGTCAGTTACTGGAACTACCGATTCAGCAAAGATTGCCCACACATCACGATCGCCACCTGAACCGTTACCAGACGAACCAATCACTTCGCCGTTAGCAGATTCTTTATCAACGTCAGAGGTGTACTTGTATTCAGCCCACTCGGTACCGAAGTACCAGCCAACCATACCTGCAGGAAGTTCAATCGCTTCCATGTTCACACCAAAGTTAATGCTTTGGAAGTCCATGAAATCTTGAGCCAGTACATCGTGGCTGATGGCCGCAACTACGTCGTCGCTGTTGCCTTCGGTGCCAAACTTAAACTCACCAGATTCAACCAGTGCTTCTACGGTTGGGCGGTGTACGTAGCCACTGCCGTAGTTGCTGTTTTCAGCGCGGTTGAAGTGGTAGGTCAAATCCCAACCGAAATCATCGTGCTCACCTTCCAGCGCCAGCTGAATGTCGGTGGAGTAATCGATGGTGGTGGAATCACGAGTACCGACATCGGTAAAGCGGTAGTAAACGCGACCAGCATTTTCGTTCATGCTGTTGCCGGTGTTTACGCCGTTTGCGTCGTAGTTCTGTACTTCAACTTGGCCAGCAGCCACGTTAAACCAACCCGCGGCTGGTGCGTAACGACCAAAGGTCTCGTTACGGCTGAACAACGCTTGGGCGTTAAAGGTGATTTCATCGTTGATGAAGTACTCACCGTTCAGGTAACCGGCAGTGTATGCACGAGAAGCGTGATCAGCCGCTTCTGCGGTGTAATCGTAACCACAAGCGTAGTCGCCATCACCAGCATCAAAGATGTGGCCGCCGCCGACCATCTTGTCGTTGTTACACGCTTCCAGTGGGCTTAACGCGAACGTGGTCATGTCCAAGAAGTTACGGGCATACAGAGAGATGCCAGTGGTGTTGTTGTACAACGCTTCATCGTGGCCAGTTGCCTGGGAGAACCAACGGTCACGTTGGAAAATGATCTCACGATCCATGTGCTCTACAGAGAACGTCACAGAACCTTTGTCGCTGGCTACGCCGCCAACAACGTGAGTTTTCCATTCTTCACCACCGTCTTGCTCTGGTGATGACGCAGTCGTAGAGATTTCAAGGCCTTCGTAACCGCGCTTCAGGATGATGTTTACTACACCAGCTACTGCATCAGAACCGTATACTGCTGACGCGCCGTCAGTCAGAACTTCAATACGCTCAATGGCTGCAGTTGGGATGGTGTTCAAGTTTACCGCGGTGCCGCCCATGGTAGGGGAACCTGGCATACGCTTGCCGTTCAACAGAACCAACGTACGGTCAGCACCAGCACCACGTAGGTTGATGCTTGCTTGACTTTGGAAGGTAGAACCAGACGATTCAGAGAAAGAACCGAACGTGTTCAGGTTGCTTGAACGCAATACGTCGGCTGCCGACATGGCACCGCTTTTAGCGAAATCTTCAGCGGTAATCAAACTAACTGGAGAAGCGCCTTCCATATCGGTTCGCTTAATGCGTGAACCGGTTACTTCGATGCGTTCTACGTCTTCTGCACCCTCTTCAGCGGCAGCAGAGAAGCTTGCGGTTCCCAATGCGATCGCAGTTAAAGAGGAAAAAACTAATCCGCGGCGTACTGCCTTAGATACTGATGATTCCATAGCCATGGTAACTCTCCCTTGTTTCGCCATCGTTATATTTTGCAACTACAACGCAGCGAATTATTTTTTATATTCAGCGAATGTAACGTCACATTCACAACCAGATACTCTCCACAACACACTGTTGTGTCAACCGCTCACTTGTTGCATTTAATCATCACTTGTTGCGAGATTGTTAATATGCAATTTCCTCATAAGTGACTAAAATCACAGAATTATCTGCAACCCCCTGCTATCAGGCGCTGCAGCGCACCAGCACCCTTAAGTTAATTAAATGTTAAATTTGAGCGCGAGCAATGATAAAAAAATAAACAATTAACAAATTGACTACTTAGTTTTGCTGCAAAAACAATAAAACCCAAAAACAGAAAGGAAGAAAAAACAACCGATCGGTACATTAATTAATCAAATTAGTATTTTTATCTTACGGTTGATGTGGGCGATAAATAATCAAACCTGCTCACTTACGCAATTAATCGGGCTTTTACGCTTAAAGTGACGACCAGATTGATTTTTTACCCAAATGAATGCGGAAGCGGATACAGCGTGGCGACCTCGACTTGCCGATTCGGATCCACGGCAGCGACCACCGCCAAGGCGGTTCCTCGCCATCGAAGTGGCGTATCCCACTTAGCGTTAACCGGTTCTGCGGGGCTTAATATAATGAAAACAAGAACGTACGAGGCAGGCGCGATGACCAAGGCGGGACAACCGCGAAATAGGGATCCGCGCTTGGGGGCGAACCGATAAGCAAGAACAACACGTTAACAGCGCCAAACAATAAAAATGGCCGCCATTGGCGACCATTAACAAGGGGGGCTCGTCATCACTGACTGCATGATCACTGCAGCAGCGGATGATCCGCTGGCAACTTACCGGCAATCCACTTCACTAAGCGACGGCGAAAATTCTGGCTGCTTTCCTGATCCTCAGGCAGCGGCGTTAACAGCTTGTCATGCACCAATAAGCGATACACCGCTTCAACTTTGTCATCAGCAGAATCGGTACCGCTAAACGAGCTGTACCCACTTTTCACCGCGTAAGCTTGGCCAATCTCCATCGCTTTTTTCAGCAGCTCTTTCTCATTCTTGAGTTTCTTCACCACAGCCTCTCTTGGTTAGCCATTGATCCTGACGCAGGAAACCCGTTGCCACTTGTGCCTTTTACCATAGCCTTCTCCACCGTGAAACTCTATGACCTAGACCACAATGGTCACTTTAATCCGCTGTCGAAACAGCCTCTTAAACTGTTCATTTTGTGGTATCTTTCCTTTCCGGCTGTGTCTGGCCTGCAGGCACATTCGGTAGATGCCGAAATCGAAGGATTCAGCATGACAAACCCTCTGTATCAAAAAGACATCATCTCTATCACCGATCTGTCGCGATCGGAACTTGAGCTGATTGTTGCAACGGCCCAATCAATAAAAACAACGCCGCGGCCAACCCTACTGTCTGGAAAAGTCATCGCCAGCTGCTTTTTTGAAGCCTCAACCCGCACCCGTCTCTCCTTTGAAACCGCCGTATTCCGGTTAGGTGGCTCCGTTATCGGCTTTGATTCCGGTGGCAACACCTCGTTGGCGCAAAAAGGCGAAACCTTAGCGGACTCGGTTGAAGTGATTGGCTCTTACAGCGATGCCTTTGTGATGCGCCACCCGCAAGAAGGCGCCGCTCGATTAGCCAGCATGCACGCCAAGGTACCCGTGATTAACGGCGGTGACGGTGCCAACCAACACCCAACCCAAACGTTATTGGATCTGTTTTCCATCTATGAAACCCAAGGCACCTTAGAAGGCCTGAAAGTAGCCATGGTGGGCGACTTAAAATACGGTCGCACCGTGCACTCGCTCACCCAAGCGCTGTCGTTGTTTGGCTGCGAGTTCTATTTTGTTGCCCCAACACCACTGCAGCTGCCCGCCTACCTGTGTGAAGAGCTTGACGCAGCTGGGGTGAAGTATCAGTTCAGCGACGATCTGGAAGCGGTGTTGCCCCACCTTGATGTGTTGTACATGACCCGCGTTCAAAAAGAGCGCTTTGACCCCACCGAATATCAACACATGAAATCCAAGTTTGTGCTCGGTGCCCAGATGCTGACTCAGGTGAAAGACAACCTGCGGATCTTGCACCCCTTACCACGGGTGGACGAGATCACCACCGAGGTGGATCACACCCCATACGCCTACTATTTCCAACAAGCGGAGAACGGCGTTTATGCACGCCAAGCCCTGCTGGCACTGGTTTTAAGTGAGGAGCTGTAACCGATGACGAAATTAAAAGTGGAAGCCATTGAGCACGGCACCGTGATTGATCACATTCCTGCGGGCATGGGGGTGCGGATCTTAAAGTTCTTTCAACTGACGGATAATGGCGAGCGCATTACCGTTGGCTTGAACCTACGCAGTGGCAGCGACAGCAGCAAAGACTTAATCAAGGTGGAAAACACCACCTTCAGCAAAGAGCAAGCCGACCAATTGGCGCTGTTTGCCCAAAGTGCCACCATCAATCGCATTCACAACTTCGAGGTGATCAACAAATATCACGTCGAGTTGCCAGAATCGATTGAACGGGTACTGCGTTGCCCCAACAGCAACTGCATCACTGAACATCAGCCAAGCAACACCCGCTTCTACGTGAACAACGCCGCGGCCGTGCCCAAGTTGAAGTGCCACTTCTGTGAGAAAACCTTCAGCATCGAACTGTTTACCGAGCTGAACTAACGCACTGGCACACTCACATGGCGATCGGCATCCATGGTAATGGCTGCCGGTCGCCACGTTTGGCTGCTGTCGTCAACCACGAGGACGTTATGGATCATCAACAAAGCCAAGCCTATCTGCTCGCCAAGCCACAAAGCGCCTTAAGCACCCCTTTTGGCCCCGAGGTGGCGGTATTCAAGGTCGCCAATAAGATGTTTGCCACCTTGGCACTGGGTAAAGGCGGCGAACACTGGTGGATGAACCTAAAATGCGATCCCAACGAAGCGCAAGCCCTGCGGGATATCTTTAGCGCGGTGATCCCCGGCTATCACATGAATAAAGCCCACTGGAATACGGTGATCCTCGATGGGTCGATCCCCAGCGGAGAGATTCAGCGCATGATCGATAACTCTTACCTGCTGGTGGTGGCGTCGCTGCCAAAGAAAACCCAAGCGCCATTGCTGCTGCAACTGAGCCATCACACCGCGCCCTAGCCGCAAAAAACGCCACTGGAACCCGTTCCAAACTGTTGCGCCGATAACAGCCCTTATGCTGTTGATCTATAAAGCTGTGACCCCAATCCCACTGGCACAACCTGCCCCCTTGGTCTGATTCTGGATCGGCTCTGGCTACGCTAAACTAGCGCAATAGCCAATCCTCAAAGGACTCCGAAAATGTTTAACGCTCTGGTTCTAAACCAAGACGGCAAAGCCACTGTTGCTGCCGTAAGCCAAATTGATGCGTCGCAATTGCCCGCAGGTGAAGTGTTAGTGGCGGTCGATCGCTCCTCTTTGAACTACAAAGACGGCTTAGCCGTAACCGGTAAAGGCAAAATCATCCGCAACTTCCCAATGGTGCCGGGCATCGATTTTGCCGGTACCGTGCTGGAATCGGCCGATCCCCGTTTTCAAGTGGGCCAAGCGGTGATCCTAACCGGTTGGGGCGTGGGCGAACGCCATTGGGGTGGCATGGCAGAACAAGCCCGTGTGAAAGCCGATTGGCTGGTCAGCATGCCGCACAACTGCACCGCCGATAAAGCCATGGCCATCGGCACCGCTGGCTTAACCGCCATGCTGTGTGTGCAAGCGCTGATCGATGGTGGCGTCAAACCCGAAGACGGCGAAGTACTGATCAGCGGTGCCTCTGGCGGCGTTGGTTCGGTTGCCGTTACGTTGCTGGCGCAACTGGGCTACAACGTGGTTGCCTTAACCGGCCGCAGCGACAGCAACGGCGCTTGGTTGCAATCTTTGGGCGCGACCAGCGTTATGGAGCGCAGCGAGTTGGAAGGCGAAGGCCGTCCACTAGAGAAAGGCCGCTGGGCTGGCATGATCGACACCGTGGGTGACCAGATCTTAGCCAACGCCCTTGCTCAGATGAACTACAACGGCGTAGTGGCTGCCTGTGGCTTAGCCGGTGGTTTTGCCCTGCCAACCACTGTGATGCCGTTTATCCTGCGTAACGTGCGCCTGCAAGGGGTGGATTCGGTCATGTGCCCTGTGCCCGTGCGTGAACGCGCTTGGGAACAACTGCTGCAGCTGTTGCCAGCGTCGTTCTTCGAACAAGCCACCACCACCATCAGCCTTGAGCAGGTGCCAGAGTACGCCGAAGCGATCACCAACGGCCAAGTCACCGGTCGCGTTATCATTAAGCTGTAACGCCAACGGCAGCCGCACTTAAAAAGCCCAAGCATACTGCTTTGGGCTTTTTTATTTGGGTGAAACCGCAGCGCGTTTACTTGCCGCTAAAGTGCGCTTGGCGCCGCTCTAAAAATGAGTTCACCCCTTCCGCCGCGTCCGCCGATTTCATCACCGCGGGCATCTCGCCGTACACGTCATCCAGCGCCGCTTGTTCGCTTTCAAAGCGGGCCAATTTCGAACTTCGCAGCGAAGCCTGCACCCCAAGAGGCGCAGCCTGTGCCATCTTCAGCGCCAAGGCTCGGGCTTTAGCGGGCAGTGCTTCGCGTTCACACAGCTCCTGCACCATGCCCCACTGGTGGGCTTGCTTCCCGCTCCATTCATCACCGGTTAACAGATAACGCTGGGCGTTGCCCCATCCGATCGCTTTTGGCAGGCGCACGGTGCCGCCGCCACAGGGGTAGATCCCACGTTTCACTTCCAATTGGGCAAAGCGAGTTTCCGCAGTAGAAAAGTGGTAATCGCAGTTCAGCGAAAGCTCAACCCCACTGGTGTAACACAAGCCATGGGTTGCAATGATCAGCGGCTTCGACAATCGAGGCCCAACCACCCCAAAGGGATCCAGTTCGCCTTCAGCCGGCGCCACAACGCCGCCAGCGGCGAACACCGGCGCCCACTGATCCAGCTCAATCCCTGCGGTAAAGTGCTTGCCCGCGGCCAAGATCACCCCAACCCGCAAATTCTCGTCGTGCTCTAATTGGTACATCGCCTGCGCCAGCGCGTGGTAACTCTCAATATCTAACGCGTTGTATTTTTCAGGCCGATTAAAGGTAAAGGTTAAGATGTGATCGCGCTTTTCAACGGTAAATGAACTCATGATATTCCCCTTAAAACCACTCTGGCTGCATCGCCGCGCAGCTGTCGTCAAACTCGATCAGTAGCTGCGCTTGGTGCTCAATCTGCGGCAATTCCCACTGAATAAAGTACTTGGCGGCTTGCAGCTTGCCCGCCACAAACGCCTGATCCTCTTCGTCCTGACTGTGGCCATAGCCCGCAATGGCGCGCTCGCTGCTTTTGAGCCAGATCCAACTGATGATGGTTTTGCCCATCATGTCGAGAAACAGAGCCGAGTTCGCCAAGGCCAATTCCACCTTGCCGCCATGCAACGCTTGGCCAAGGGTTTCGATGGTGCGCGTAACGGTTTGCAGATGCTGCGAAAATGGCGTCAGTAACGGTCGCAACTGCGGTTGGGTTTCAGCCGCCGCAACGGTTTGTTGAAATTGCGCCAGCAACAGCGTTAAGCCTCGGCCTCGGTTTTGCCACAACTTGCGCCCCAGCAGATCCAGCGACTGAATGCCGTGGGTGCCTTCGTGGATTGGATTCAGGCGATTATCGCGGTACAGCTGTTCAACGTTGTATTCACGGGTGTAACCGGCACCGCCCAATATTTGAATGGCCAAATCGTTACTGCGGGGGCCGTAATAGCTTGGAAAGGATTTCACCACCGGAGTCAGCAGCTCCAGCAACTCTTTGGCGTCGCCATCGTTATCGGCTTCCGCTCTATCCACCAAGGTGGCGGCAAACAAGCACAGCGCCAACGACCCTTCACTGTACGCCTTCTGTGCCAGCAACATCCGTTTGACGTCGCTGTGTTCAATGATGTTTACCGGCTTAGCGTGGGGATCTTTTTCACTGGGCTTGCGCCCTTGCGGGCGATGACGGGCGTACTCCAAGGATTCCAAATAACCCCGATAGCCCAACGATGCTGCGCCGATCCCCACAAAGATCCGCGCTTCGTTCATCATCTTAAACATGTAGCCCAGCCCGTGATTGGCCTCGCCTAACAGGTAGCCAACGCAGCGCCCCTGTTCACCAAAACTTAATGCGGTTGAGGTGGTGCCACGGTAGCCCATTTTGTGCAGCAGCCCCGCCAGCTGCACATCGTTGCGCTCGCCCAGGCTGCCGTCGTCGTTCACCAATACTTTGGGCACAATAAACAGCGAGATCCCCTTGGTGCCGCTGGGCGCGCCCTCGATCCGAGCCAACACTAAGTGCACGATGTTGCTGGTGATGTCTTGATCGCCACCGGAGATGTAAATTTTGTTGCCGCTGATCCGGTAGCTGCCATCCGCCATCGGCGTGGCCTTGGTGCTGAGATCTCCAAGGGACGAGCCCACATCGGGTTCGGTTAAGGCCATGGTGCCAGCAAATTCGCCGCTGAGCATCGGCGCCAAAAAACGCTGTTTTTGCTCGGCGGAGCCAAAGCTGTCTATCACATTGGCGGCGGCGCCGGTTAAAAATGGGTAGGCGGCACTGGCTACGTTAGCCGCGGCAAATGTGGCACCAATGGCGGCGTTAATGCTGTAGGGCAACTGCATGCCGCCTAGCTCATAATCCTTTCCCGCACCAATAAAACCGGCTTGGCAATAATGCTGCCAGGCGGTTTTCACCGCCGCTGGGGTGCGGATCTGCTCGCCATCGAATTGCGGCTCTTGTTCGTCCGCCAATTTGTAATGGTTGGCAAAATGATCGGTGGCCACGCGATAGGCGGTGTTGAGGGTTTCATCGAAGGTGGTTTTATCGTGATCGGCAAAACGCGGGAACCGCAGCATCTGTTCCACATCAAGCACATCGTACAACAGGAAGTTGATTTCCTTGAGGCTGATAAACTGGCTCATTGGTGCCATCTCCTTGGCTAGGAATGATTTAAATCCAGTATCTGGCTTTTCAAACTCGGCAGCGATTGTCATTATGGACACTCTTGATGCTAAAAGTGACATACGGATATGTTTAACATCGTCATCCTCGGCTTTGATAAAGCCTTAGCCAGTGCCATTGCCGGCATGGCCGATCTGTTCACCTTGACCGGTGTCAGCTGGAACCGCCTGCAACAACAGGCCCCAACCCCCAAATTTAAGGTGCAGATAGCCAGCAAAGATGGCCAACCGATCCAGTGCATCAATGGGCTGCAACTCAATGCCCACATTCGCTTTGATCAAATCGACAACCCCAGTGCCATCATCATTCCCACCATTGGCGGCCACATCCCTAATGTGTTGGCCGACAACCCCGAACTGCTGCAACTGATCCGCTACGGCGAACGCCAAGGGTGGCTGATTGCGGCCAATTGCACTGGCAATTTTCTGGTGGCGGAAGCGGGGGTGCTCAACGGCAGAGTCGCGACCACCCACTGGGGCTATGAAGCGCAGTTTCGGCAACGTTTCGAGCAGGTGGATCTGCACGCCGATTTGATGCTCACCCGAGACGGCAATCTGTTTTGCGCTGGGGGTGGCCAAGCGTGGTTTGATTTGGCGCTGCATCTGATTGAGCAGTTTCACGGTTACGATACCGCATTGGAAACCGCCAAAGCCTTTGTGCTGGATTACCACCGCGACAGTCAGCAAAGCTATTCGTTGCTGAAACTGGCCAAGCCCCATAAGGATCCGCTGGTCAAACAGGTGCAGCTGTATTTAGAGCAGCATTTTGATCAGCCGCTGCCACTGGAGCAGCTGGCGGCGCAATTTAATATCTCGAAACGCACCTTGATCCGGCGCTTTAATCAAGCAATGGACATTGCACCCAACAGCTACATTCAATCGCTGCGGATTGAAGCGGCTCGAAAACGACTGGAGCAAACCAATCAAACGGTCGAGCAGGTGATGAATGCGGTGGGCTATGAAGACACCAGTTCGTTCCGGCGCCTCTTTCGCAGTGTGACCGGCTTAACCCCGACCGAATACCGCAAACGTTTCGGTCGCAAATTTCGCGCCTAAGTTCTTGGGTAAGCGTTTACGATGAAGCCCTAAAACACGCCGTCAGCGCACACGCTGCTGCCGCCCTTTGATCTCAATCGGCGGCCATGGCGTTGTTTGCCATTCGTCCCCACAGTTGACTAATAAATCACTGACACATAACAGAAATCTTATTTTTAACAAAACAGCTTTACCGCCCAACTGCGGCTTTGCTTGCTCAAATTCACAACAACAAACAAGGGCAATTTTCAGTTAAAACAAACGTGATCCGGCCCCACACTGCGGCAAAGCAAATCGGCGATGATAGCCCCGTCGAAACAAGCATTAAGCAATTACATCAAGCGGATGTCAGGTCAGCTTGATAACTTTTTCGCAACGTTGGTGGGGGATCGGACATCGGTTCGTTGGCCCATCATCGATTGACGAACCCGATGGCGCACGGGGAGCATTCTCCGTGTGCCGTCTTCTTTTTAGTTGTTGTCGACTTTGCTTTGCAGATCTTGCTGCACTATCGCCAAGGCCGCTAACGCCACGCTGGGCTCAACCTCGTTACTTTCAAGTAAGTAAATCAGATCGACGGCCAGCTTAATGTGGTCTGGTGCTTGGTCAAGTTGCGACATGATGATCTCAAATAACAAAATAAGGCCGCATTATCTGCGGCCTTATGCTGGGATTCAAGCGACGTAACCGCTGACAAGGGCCCGTTAGTGAGAAGGCTTATTTAAGGAATAATCCAACCGGACGCGGCTGCTGGCGACAACCGCCTGGCCGTTAACGAATTTGGGGGCATAACGCCACTTGGCAATCGCTTCTTTGCTGCTGTTAACAAAGCCTTTATGGCCTTTATAATTCAGCACCTTAATGTTAGTCACAAAGCCATTGGTATCAACGTCGAACGACAATTCCGCCGATCCCGATTTGCCCATTCGAGCCGCACTCTTCGGATAGCGTGGATTCACCCGATACAATGGCGTTTGCTCTAAATTGTCGCTCCAAGGCTGCATCAGGCCAATCGCCTGACAATGGCTGGTCGCCCGCTCAGAATCGCCTTTTGCTTCAAATAACTCAACCAACGCAGCATGGCTCACTAGGGCTAAGGGGTGGGAAGTCTCCAACGACGCCGTCATCGCAATCACTTGCTCGAAAGATGCAATGGCCTGGCTGTTTTTCTTGGCCATTCGCGCGTATTTGCCACGGTAAAACTCAGCTTGCAACGCCATCTTGCTGTTACTCAACTGATTGGCAGCCACTATCTCATCCACCTGCTTAAGCAGCTTATTGGCGAAGTTAAGCTGCTGCTGATCATTGACCCAAAACTGCGACAAGAGTTGCAACAGGATCTCGCCGTGCTTTAACGCGGCTTTGCCGTGATTGGCTAGGCTGATATCCAGCGCCTGTTGATAATACTGTCGCGGTTTAGTTGAATGCCGTGCTTGGGCAAAGTAAACGTCGATCAGCTCTAATCCTTGCTCACCGTATTCACTGCTAAAGACCGGAAAATACTCTTTTAGCAGTGGCTCTGCACGCTCATCATAACGCAGCATCGCATTGGTCCAATTCAGCGCTAAGTTGGCACTGTTGATTGAGGTTGGGCCATATTTTGCCAACCCCAGTCGATAGCTTTGTGCCGCGCTGATAAGCATTTGCTCTTTGTTATTGCTGGCAACCGCCGCTTGGTAGGCTTGGTACGCTTGGCTAAAATCAACCGGCGCTTCGGTTGCGCTCACGTTAGCCGAAGAGAGGGCTAACCCAAAAAATAAAGGTAAGATAAGCTTCAAGGTAAACTCCATGTTGTTGCAACATTCGCTGCATCGTGCTCCGAGCCACTCCTTGGCGAACAGCTCAACCTACCATAATTTACAAGAAAGCCAACTTACCCGATGGCAGTCAGGTAACCGCTCAGATAAACCATCGGCACGGCACACAACGCGGTGCCTATTAACCCTGGCAGCAGAAACTTCAACGCGTCTTTACTTTGTTGCCGATACTGCAAGCAGTACGCCAGCGCGACCGGAAAACAGACAATGATGGCGATACCGTACAGGTAACGCTTTTGCCCCAATGCCATCATCGCGCTCCAAAGCACGCCAATAAACAGCATCGATGCCGCTGTTCCCAGTGCCAATATCGCCGCAACTACACCCCATTCCATCGCCTACTCCTTTATCTGGCTGATTGTCTTACCGCGGGCAGCATAACCCGATTTCCCCGTCATGGGGCGACCGCCTTGCTAGCTGCTGCATTTATCACCAAACAAGCCTCTTGCCAGAGACGCTGCAGGCTGGGTCACTGCCAATAAAAGTCGACGATGTTATAGTGGGGGTAATATTGAATTAGGTAGATAGGGCCATGTCACACATCCCCGCTAATTACGCCTCGTTAGAGCAAGGCTATCGCGATAAAGCACTAAAACTGTTTCCTTGGGTTTGCGGCCGTTGCGCCCGTGAGTTTCCCTATTCCAATCTGCGTGAACTGACGGTGCATCACATCGATCACGATCACAGCAACAACCCTAACGATGGCTCGAACTGGGAACTGCTCTGCCTGTTCTGCCACGATAATGAGCATGAGAAATACACCCAAGCGGCCGCCTATGGCAGCACCGTGCAAGCGGGTGAAGATTTAAAACGAGACGTGGCCACCAGCAACCCATTTGCCGATCTCAAAGCGATGATGGCAAACAAGAAGTAAGCCCAGCGTCGCCAATATACAATCGCTCACCCTTTTGTTAGGCAATCTCTTTGGCCTGCTATCGTATGATGGCAGGCCATTGTGTTTTAACCCTATTTACTTAGTTTAAGATCCTATGACATTACCCTGCCTGCGTTTTCTGGCTCTGCCACTGTGCTTGCTGGCCCTGCCCGCTGCCGCTGCCGATCAAAGCAAAATTTTACCTTGGCCTTGGGCCGATCAATTGGCACGCGATACCTTAGAGTGGCTGGGTGCCGATGGGGAGTTTGATCCCAGCAACGGCATCGACTGGGGGTTGATCCCCGGCCCTGTCTATTCGCCAGAAAAACAGTTTGGGATCGGTCTCTCTGCCGTTGGTTTGTTCATCGCTGACGACACCATGACCGAATACGCCCCAAGCTCAATCACCTTAAAAGGGTACGGCAGCAGCAACGGCTCTATTGGCACCGAACTGGAGGTACGCAGCCACTTTCAGCACGACAGCCGCCGGTTCTACTTGGATATCAACCTTGAGGATGCCCCAGACAGTTACTACGGCATTGGCATTGCGGAAGGCCGCCCGGATCGCAATGAAGTGGAATTTGACCGACGCAGCATCCAACTGGCGCCACGGTTTTTATGGCGCATCGCCGCCAGCACCTATGCCGGCGTGGGGATCGACTTCCAGCGCAGCGAAGGCAGCAGCCTGAAGCCGCAACAGCCGGACAACCGCAACGGCTTTGGTACCGACAGTCAGAATCTGGCTATCAGTGGCCACTGGGTATACGACAGCCGCGATTTCGCCCTGAACGCCGCCAGCGGCAAATTGCTGCAAGCTGACATCAAAGCCTATAGCAAGGACGTGGGTTCAGAACAGTCGTTCCAGCAACTGGCTTTGATCTACTCCCAATACCAGCCAATTGGCGCCGCCACCTTGGCCTGGCAGGTGCAGTCGCAATTGAGCCAAGGGGATGTGCCGTGGGATCAAATGGCGCAACTGGGGGGCAGCCGCAAGCTGCGAGGCTATGATGCCGGCCGCTATCGCGACAATCAGCTGCTGATGGCGCAGGCCGAATGGCGGCAACCATTGTATGGCCGCCATGGTGCCGTAGCTTGGGTAGGTATGGGTACCTTGGCAGATAAGATCAGTCAGTTAGGCCAAGAAAAGTGGCTGCACAGCATCGGCGTTGGCTACCGTTTTGCGATCAAATCGAACGTGAACTTGCGCTTAGATCTGGCCTTTGGCAACGGCGACAAAGGCGCCTACTTCAGCGTGAACGAGGTGTTCTAACCCGCCCGTTGCCTAAAAAAGCAGCGCGGCGTACCATTGAAACAAGTCACAACGGAGGTGCCTATGTTTCAGGTTAAGTTGGATCATTGTGCCGGCGTGATCACCATTGAATCTGGTGGCGAGATCAGCGCCCAGCAATTACAGCAAGCGCGGTTGCTGCTGGCACCGTACTTACGCCAGCGCCAACATCTGCAGGGGTTATTGTGGTGCGCTTCGGCGATGCCGCGCTGGCAGCACTGGCAAGATGTTCAGGCCACGGTGGCGTTTTTGTGGTCGCTGGCCACCATCAGCGCCCAGCTGGCGATTGTCACCAATTCCTGCAGTGGCGATCTGCTTGCGAAGTTGGGGGCGCTCTGGCAACAACCCAAGGTGCGCCACTTTGCTGCGGTGCAACGACAGCAAGCCAAACAGTGGTTACTGCGTTAACCGCGCTTGCCCTGAGGTGCGGTCGGTTAACCACGTTGCACGGCCGCGCCGGTTATTGCGGTTAGCGGCCTAACTTCTCTTTTTGCGCCTGCATCTGCTGATTAAACAGATCCAACAACGGCGTTGGTTGATGCTGATCCAGCTGTTCCAGCAGATCGATCTTAAGCTGCTTGTTGGCCCAGTATTGGCTGGCATAGGTGCCCATGCTTGGCATATCCACCTTCCAATTAAACAACTCCCCCATCACCAAATTGGCGAATTGAAACGCTTCATATTCGTTGCCCAGCGTCAGGAAATCTGAAAACGATTTAGGCGCCAGCTGCTTTTGCGCTTTAAACGCCGCCCGATAGCCTTGCGCCAACACATTATCTTGGGCAAACGCCAGCTGGAACTGATAGGAATGGCGGGTTTCATGTAGCAACAACGCTAAGCTCACCACCGGCGGTTGCTCGGCCAATTTGGCGGAATTGAGGAAGACGGTGCCGCGATCCGGTGTGGCTGGGTCGAAATCGAAATAGACCATTTTGTCTGGGTAACTGCTGTCATCAATCAGCAAGGTGGGGGCTTCAATGCCCATCTGTTGGCATTGCAGTTCAAAGATCCGCTGCAGCAGCGGTTGCTGCTTGGCAAAGGTTAACTCTGGCCAAACGCTGACGGCTTCAGCCAGTTCATCGTCCTCGATAATCGCTGCTGCCAGTGCCAGCCCTTGTTGTTGAGTTTGCGGCCAAGCGCTGCGCAAAAAGCCTTCGGCTTGGGGCTGTAATACAAACGCTTGCGGCGCCTGTTGCTGCAGCGACTGATTAGCAAAGAATGGATCCAGGCCGCTTTTGGCTTCAACGCCAGCCGCAATCGACACCGCCGTTGCCATCACGACACTTAAGATTGTTTTCATCGGTTCACTGCCCTACTTTCCTTGATGATGGCAGCATACTCAAGCCGTGCGAATAACCCAAGCGCTGCCATCACTCAGCGGCTATAACAGCACCATCACCACATTTGCGATTGCCAAGGCGGCAATTGAAAACCACGTCAGTAACGTGCCACTAAAACGGCCAACGTGGTATTTACCCTCTCCGGCAATCAGCCCCCACGGGTGCAGCACTCGCCCTGATAACCACAGCAGCGCCAATAGAGCCACCAACCACTGCGGCGCTTGGTTTTGCTCTAACAGCCCCAACAACGGCAACGCAAACACCGCGTATTCAACTAAATTACCGTGGCTACGGATCCGCAGTTGCAATGCGTGATCGTCGCCACTGCCCACGCCAATTTTGCTGCGCTTGCGTGCAACCACCGTCAAATAGGCTAAGTACAACCCCAACAGAGCCGACAGCGAGACGGTGATGGTTGTGATCAGCAATACCATGAACTTAACTCCTTATTTTATGCGGCCATCACTATGTCACACTCTGCATTTATGATGAAAGCGCGCGGATATTTCGCCCAACATCAACAACAAGTTAACTATGCTTAATGTAAGACCTAACTGCCTGATATAGAGCTGTGCCTAACATAGCCGTTGCTGTTGCCATTGTTGCCGTTGTTGTTACCCTCTTTCTAGCGCTTACGGCGCTAGTACATAAAGCCCTGCCTATCACTTTATTCGTGTCCATAGCCCTGCTCGCCCAATTGGCGGTGGCGCTGCTGTGGTATGCCAGCCGCCGCATTAACCACAGCGAGGACTGGCTGGATGAACTGCTATTACACAGCTTCGAAAATAGCCCGATGGCGGTAATGGTGACCGATGCCAACGGGGAACTGCTGCGGGTCAATCAGCGCCTGGTGGATTTTCTGGGTTACAGCCGCAGCCAATTACAACAGATGAACTGGCAGCAACTGCTGCATCACAGCGACAGCGACAAAAGCCAAGCGCAAATCGAGCAGATCTTAGCGGGCCACTTTACCGAAATTCGCACCAACACCCGCTTTAAGACGAAAGCTGGGGTGACCAAGTGGGGGCGATTGCAGTTGTTGTTGGTGCGCGATGAACGGCGCCAACCGCACTATTTTGTGGTGAACATTGAAGACATCAGCAGTCAGTTTGAAGCGATGCAATCGCAGCGCTTGTGGGAGCATAAATTTGAACAGCTGCTGTTACCTTGGCAAGATCGTTCTGCTTCGTGGATCCTTGCCGCCAATCAAAAACAGTTGGTGTTCTATTGCCATGGCTTTAAGCGGCTGTTTGGCCAACCACAATCCAACGCGTCGTTAGAACACATTTTGGCGGCGGTGCACCCACAGGATCGCCCCAAGGTGGAGCAGGTGTTAACCAAAAGCGCAGCGCACCACTGGGATGTGCAATTTCGACTGTTTGATCCAGACAACAACCTGCATTACATGGTGGCTCGAGGCACCGAAGTGCGGGATCAATTCAACCAGATTGAATCCTACATCGGCGGCGCTTACGACATCACCGAGCAGGTCACTCAAAAACAGCAACTGAATGAATCGCTGCTGCGCTTGAAGTCGTCACTCACCCAGTTGAAAAACGCCTATCAACAGCTAAATGCCAGCTCACGCCGAGATCCGTTAACCGGATTAAGTAACCGCATGGCGCTCTATGAAGCACTGCAAACAGAACATAAACGCTATCAACGGCACCGTACTGACGCCTGTTTGCTGTTTATTGATGTGAATGATTTTAAGCAGATAAACGATCAACACGGCCATCTTGCTGGGGATAAAGTGCTCACCAGCTTAGCCCAGCACTTGCTGCAACATAGCCGTGAGACCGACACCGTTGGCCGCTACGGCGGCGATGAAATTGCGCTGCTTTTGCGGGGCGCAAACCTTGCCCAAGCGCAGCAATTTCACCAAGGGGTGATCGCCTGTGGCATTACCGTGGAGTTTGATCAGCAGCAATTGCCCATCACCCTTGCCTGTGGTTTTGCCGAGCTGAATCCACAGATCGACAGTGTGGAGCAGTGGCTTGCCGTGGCGGATGACTCGATGTATCAAGACAAGCACCGCCACAAGCAGAGCCAACCGTTACCAGAGCAGTCGGTCTAAATCTAAGTTGCCGCCGGTTAACACCACCACCACCTTCTTGCCGCGGAAAGCGGTTGGGTTGGCCAACACCAACGCCAATGCCACGGCGGCAGAGGGTTCGATCACCTGCTTTAAACGGCTCCAAACCAAGCGCATCGCATGCAAAATGGTGTCGTCGCCAACCAATTGAATGTCATCCACTTGGGTTTTAATCAGCTCAAAGTTGCGCTGACCAATCACCGCCCGCAGGCCGTCACACACGGTTTCCGATTGATAGCTGGTTACCCGTTCACCACTGTGGAAGCTGCGCGTGGCGTTGTCGGAGCCAAAAGGTTCGGCACCGATCATCTGGCACTGAGGCCACTGCGCTTTAATGGCAGTGGCACAGCCCGCCAGCAAGCCGCCGCCGCCCACCGGCGTGATCACCACATCCGCCGGCGCAGCCAGCTGTTCGGTGATCTCCAGCCCCACGGTGCCCTGTCCGGCGATCACAGCATCGTTATCAAACGGGTGGATAAACACCCGCTCGCTCTCTCGTTGCAGTGCCGCAGCGGTGGATTCCCGTGACAACAAGGTGGGTTCACAGCGGTGAATGTGGCCGCCGTAGCCCCGCACCGCGTCCATCTTGGCCACAGAAGCGTTGCTTGGCATCACAATATCAGCCCGAATGCCACGGCGCTGCGCCGCTAACGCCAACGCCGCCGCATGGTTGCCCGATGAGTGCGTCACCACACCTCTGGCGGCTTCCTCGTCCGTTAGGCTAAATACCGCGTTGTGGGCACCACGGGCTTTGAACGCCCCGGTTTTCTGCAGGTGTTCCGCTTTAAAGTACAGTTCAGCGCCGGTCAATTGGTTCAGTAGCGTGCTTTGCAACAATGGGGTGCGATGGATATGGGGCGCGATCCGCTGCGCTGCAGCTTGGATCTGCTCAAAAGTTACACTCATTTGGGCTTCCTGTGGCCGCTGTGTTGGCCTCATCCTCAGATGGCGCCACTTTAGCACCGCCGAAATCGGGAAACTTAATTGCCAGTTCACACTCTGCGCTGCCAAAGCGGGCCGAAGGTGACCCCCATCACAAAACGCAACTTCGTCGTCATTGATGCCAGACAACCACCGCAGCTATCGCCGCAATAAACCATTCGCTGGTATACTCTAGCCAAGCATTTTTAAGGAGTTGCCCATGAGCACCGAAAACGTAAAATCCTTTTACAGTCAAAATAGCCAAGCCCGCTATGAAGCCACTTTAGTCGGCATTAAAACCGAGCAAGTGCTGTGGACTCTAGCCGACGACCAAGGCTGTGTGGTGCTGGAAAGCGATCAAGAACGCTGCCTGCTGCTGTGGCACGACGAAGCTATCGCACAAAGCTGGGCGACGGGTGAATACAGCGACTGCAAAGCGCTGAAAATTGAACTGGCTGATTTCCACGAAAAGTGGGTACCAGGCATGAGCGACGATGGCTTTGATGTTGCCATTGCCCCAAGCCTCGCTGGTGAAGGCATTGTAGTAAGCCCAGAAGAGTTTGCTGACGATCTGGCCTAAGCCGCCAACGAGCCGCGCCGAGCGCGGCTTTTTTATGCCTTTAAGTTGCCGAATCGGTACCACCACCATAACGGCACGGCCACCGCGCAGTGATGTAGCCCCAATCACCATGGCCGCTGCTGATGCCTTCCCCTGATGCCCCGGCCTGCCCCCATAGCAACAGCTCAAACCCACTGCTGCGGTTTGTCATCGCGCCGATCTTTCCCCCCTCCCCCCGCCATCAGCAAAAAACAGATCAATTGCTGTCTTTTTCAGCGTCAGCGCAGATTGCTCACAACAGCAGCAAGTTCAAGCCAAAAGTGGCGACAAAATTAGCACCTGCATAAAGAAACATAGGCCCCCCTGCAACAGTGCCCCAGCCCGCTGACATCGGCACCTATTCTTTTTTATTCGAACACTTGAATCACACACGCTAAACATGGTTATCATCTGCATGAAACAAAGATCATTCAAACAGCAGTAAGGAATTTGACATGATTGTGGAGCGGATCGATGCAGCCCACCAGCGCCTGATTGACGCCGGGCTAACCCAACTACATCGGATCTCCATCGCCTTAATTGATGACGGCTATCTGCGTACTTATGCAGATTCCAGCATCGGCGTTAACCCCTTACGCCATCATGAGCGGCGCCTGTGCACCGCACCGTCACTGCAACAACTGGCAGACAGCGGCCAGCCCCGAGTGGTTGAAGATTATCAGCAGGCCTACCCCCATCACAGCAAGGCCAACGCGTGGCTGCAACGAGAGCAGATCCGCTCCTCTTATACCGTGCCACTCTATCTGTTCGATGAATTCATCGGCTTTGTCTTCTTTAATTCCGCCACGGCCGGCTATTTCAGCCCAGAGCGAATCGAAGCTATCCAGCCGGAATTGGTCTTAATTGAACGCTTAGTGCAACAGGAACGAGTGATCTATCAACGGATCTCAGCACTGTGCGATGTGGCAGAGAAGCTGTGTGAGATCCGCGACATGCAAACCTCATTGCATTGCCAACGGCTAAAAAACATCACCCGCGTTATCGCCAACCACATGGTGCAGTTTGAGGAGATGAGCGATCGCATCGTGTACTACACCATCAAGTTCTCGCCACTGCACGACATCGGCAAAGTGGGCGTGGCCGATAACATTTTGCAAAAGCCGGGGCCACTCAGCAGCGACGAATACCGCGAAGTAAAACGCCATGTGGAATATGGGCTCAACGTGTTTATTGGCAGCTTAAGCGCCCAAGAACGTCGCCACGAAGTCACCGCCTTAATTGAGCAACTGATTGGCTTGCACCACGAACAACTTAACGGCCAAGGCTACCCTGTGGGCCTAACCGCAGAGCAGATCCCCATCCCTGTGCGGATGGTCACCGTAGCCGACATCTTTGATGCCCTAACCAGTGATCGCCCTTACAAACCGGCGTGGTCCATCGCCGAAGCCATTGCCCAGATGTACCAAATGGCGGAGCAAGATCGGATCGATGGCCGCTGCGTTGATGCCTTAGCCATCCACTATCAACAACAGCTGCAGGATTTCCGTCAACTGGCCTAAGCCTCACCGCCGCTGCCGTTATCGTTATCGTTATCGTTTCCAACAGCAGCGGTAAACCCACGATCATTCAATCACTTGCGGTTGCGTTTTGTTGATTTACACGGCAGGTTGAACACACCCCCTAGCCAGTTGGTGTGTTGATGAGCCAGTTACTTCCCGCGTTACAACAGTGGCAACAACAGGGCCACTACTTTGAGTGGCAGCAACAACGGATCTTTTATGGTGAGCAAGGCAGTGGCCCGGCCTTAGTGCTTATCCACGGCTTCCCCTCCGCCAGCTGGGACTGGCAATACCTGTTGCCGACGTTAGCGCAGCACTTTCGGGTGATCTATTTCGATCTGCTCGGCTTTGGCTACAGCGACAAACCCACCCACGGCTACCACATGGCTCAGCAGGCGGATCTAACCGAAGCGCTGTGCGCTCACCTTGGGGTGAAGCAAGCCCATTTGCTGGCCCACGATTATGGCGACACCGTGGCACAAGAGCTCTTGGCTCGGCAGCAACACCACCGCCAGCAGGTGCAGTGGCTGTCCTGCGCGTTGCTGAATGGCGGCCTGTTTCCAGAATCCCATCGGCCGCTGTTGATCCAGCGACTGTTAGCCAGCCCAATGGGGCCACTACTGGGACGCTTTTTTTCCCAGCGCAGCTTTAATCGCAACCTGCGTCAGATCTGGGGCAACACCCCACCATCACAACCCGAATTAGAGGGATTGTGGCAGCTGCTCTTGGTCAACAATGGCCGCGCTGCCATCCCCTACCTGATCCGCTACATGAAAGAACGGATCATCCATCGCGATCGCTGGTTGGGGGCGTTAGTGAATGCCGATATTCCGCTGTTGCTGATCAACGGCATTGAAGATCCCATTTCTGGCCGCAGCTTGGTTGAACGCTATCAAGCGTTGATGCCGGATCGGCCGGTGATCAAACTGCAAGGCGTGGGCCACTACCCACAGCTGGAAGCGCCCCAGCGGGTGTTGCAGCAGTTGCTGCCATTTTGGCAACAATCACTTCACCACCACCTTGCCGCCAATAATCTTAAACGCGGGCGTGCCACGCACTAAGGTATCGCGCGCAAACTGACCACCACAGCCGGGGCAGATCCCCGCTTCCTCAGTAAAATCCTTGGTGATCCGCTCTTTAAAGCATTTCACCAAGGCCCCAGTGCCCCCTTTGCGGTAGTGATACAACTTCTGTTTGCACTTAGCGCAATACAGATCAACGGTTTTGCTTGGCCCTTTTTTATTGGGTTTGGCCATTCTCACTCCTAACTCAGCGCCTTGGTGGCCATGGTAACCCGCAATCGCCGCTTCTGCTGGTTAAGCCCACATCAAAGCCGCTCCCACACAAAAAAACGGGCCCAAACCGAAGTTTGAGCCCGCTGTTAGCAGATCAATTCCAATCTGGAACCGCGCTTAAGGGGTAGCCCGCGATTAACGCTTCGCCACCGACTGGTTATCCAGCAGCACCAAGATGTTCTTGTACGGAATGCCAGAGTGCGTGGTTAAGCCAATTTCACAAGTTGCCGATACCGAGTAGCCGCTGGTGCAGCCCTTATCTTTGGTTTCGGCCTTCAAGTGGCGCAAGCCATGCTCGTTCAGCTCTGGGTAGTTCATGCCACGGTTACCTGCCATGCCACAACAGCCGACCTTTTCCGGCACCACAACGTCATTGGCACACAGTTCAGCAACCCCAACCAGATCGCCAACGATGCCGGTCTTACGACAGGTACAGGTTGGGTGAATGGCAATCTTTTCGCGGGTCTTGCTGATCTCCAGACGATCAACCATGTACTTCATGGCAAACTCTTCTGGCCCCATCATGTTCAAACGCTTGTCACAGGCACGCTGCATCCGTTCCAAACAGGCGGTGGTTTCCACCAAGATTGGGTACTCACCGTAGTTGGACACTTCCAACAGCCACAGCGACAGCTCGTCGGACTTACGATCCGCTTGCTCATCATGGCCGTAAGATTCCCACGGCTGACCACAACACAAACCTTGAGGCTTAATGCCTGACACCATCTCAATGTTCGACTTTTCAAACAGCGATTTAATCGTTGCTGGAATGGAACGCTGATCTTTGTTGGCCGGCGCTGTGCCCAACATGCGGTTCAAACAGGCTGGGAAGTACACCGCTTTCATGTCGCCGCTGGTGGTCATGTCTGGCAACGCTTTACCGCGTTTTGGCATGCCGCTGGTCCACTGCGGGATAGGCATACCTGGCATCACTTTACGCGCCAACGACGTTACGCCGCTCATGCCCTTCTCGCCAATCAAGACTCGAGCAATGTCAGTACCGCCTAAGGCAAAGCGAGCAACGCCTTCCAGAGCATCAAATTTATCGGCGGTAAAGTTGGAGATTTTCTTATCCAACGCCGTTGCGCTGGCTGCACGCAGTGCCTTGATGTACTTACCGGTATCAATGCCCATCGGACAGGCCACTTTACACAGGCCATCCGCCGCACAGGTGTCCATCGCGAAGTACTGGAAGTTCTCCTTCAGCGCCGCCAACACTTCCGGCTCGTTACCGGTGGTTTCTAGGGTTTTCATTACCCGCGATACGGCAGTACGTTGGCGTGGCGACAGGGTCAGTGAATGCGACACACAGTGCTGCTCACAGAAGCCACACTCGATACACTTATCAACGATTTCGTGCACTTCTGGGAGTGGCTTAAAGCCCTTAGAGTGGCAATGTGGGTCATCGTTAATGATAACGCCTGGGTTAAGGATGCCATTTGGATCCATCACCTGCTTAACGCGCTTCATCATGTTGTAGATTGGGGTGCCCCACTCACGCTCAACGAAGGCAGCCATACCAAAGCCGGTACCGTGTTCGGCTTTCAATGAACCGTCGTATTTGCCCGCAACCAGTTCAACCACCGCATCCATAAAGCCATCAAAGCGGTCGATCTCTTCCTTGGTGGAGAAATCCTGCGAGAAGATAACGTGGTAGTTGCCTTCTAATGCGTGGCCGTAGATCACCGCATCGTTGTAACCGTGTTCGAACGACAGGTTCTGCAGATCGATGGTGGCCTCTGGCAGCACTTCAATTGGGAACGCGATGTCTTCAATGATGCAAGAGGTGCCCGCTGGGCGCATGGAGCCCGCCAGTGGGAAAATCGCCTTACGAATGGCCCACATGTTGGCAATTTCTGCCGCATCTTGGGTGAATTCCACTTCCTTGTACAGGCCGTGCTTGGCCATGATGGCGCCCATCTTGGCCACATTGGCGTCGATCTCAGCTTGGCTTGAACCGAAGGTTTCAAACAGCACTGCCGTTACGTCTTTGTGGATGTCGCTCAAAAACTCTGGGGTTTTGTACTTGGAGGCCGCAACGGCTTTCAGGGCAAAGTTATCCAGCAGCTCCGCCGCGCCGGTTTCTTCAAACGCTTCTTTACGCAGCTCAACAATGGCTTCACAAGCGCCACGCAAGGAATCAAAGTAGATCATGGCAGAAGCCGAGTGCGAGGCCTTTGGCACCGACTTCATGGTCATCTCAGACAGGAAGCCCAAGGTACCTTCAGAACCCACCATCAGCTTCAAGATGATGTCGAACGGATCGCTGTGATCAACGAACGAGTTCATGCCAAAGCCGGTTACGTTCTTGATGCCGTACTTGCGCTTAATGCGCGCCGTCATCTCTTCATCCGCCGCGATCTCGTCGCGGATCTGTTCGATGCCCGCCAGCACCTGTGGGTATTTGGCACTGAACTCTTTCCGCGACGCTTCCGAGGCCGTATCCAGCACAAAACCATCGGCCATCACGATACGTGCGGATTCCAGCAACTGGTAAGAGTTGGCGTGGGTACCACAGTTCATGCCAGAGGCGTTGTTGGCCACAATGCCCGCCGCCATTGCTGAGGCGATGGTGGCTGGATCTGGTCCAAACTTCCAACCCAGTGGATTCAACAATTGGTTGATCTTAGAACCAATTACACCCGCCTGAACCTTAATGCGCTCGCCGCCATCGAGCACTTCGTATTGGTCCCAGTTGCCGCCAGCAACCATCAATACGGAGTCAGAAATTGCCTGACCACACAACGCCGTGCCCGCGGCGCGAAAGGTCACTGGGGTCTTCGCCGCATGGCACTCAGCCATGGCCGCAGCCACTTCAGTTTCGGTATTTGGGTGTACAACTACCTGTGGTCGCTTTTGGTAGAAAGAGGCATCGGTGCCCCAAGCAACACGGCGCAGGTAATCGGTGTGGACTCGGTCTTGATCGAGGATCTCGCCGAGCTTGTTCGCTAATGCAGTTACGTTTGCAGTTAACATGTGATCTCATCCCTATGGTCTGTAACGACTAACCAAGCTAAGGCTCGGTCGTTCACTTCGGGGATCAGGCTATTAAATGGTTACCGCGAAAAATGCGATGGCGACCGCACTAAAAGCATACACTTACGCAATTTAGCCTTGTTTTAATTATAAATTTCGCCTAGATCACTGTCGTAGAATCGCAGTGTGACACAGGCACGGTAGATACCGATCACATTATGGAATTTGACGAAATTTCGCGGCATTTAGCGTCAAAATCGACACATTTGACCCCCCTCCCACTTTCCCTTGTTCGCCGCGATCAATCTTACTGTTAATGGCTCAAATCGGGTCAGCCACTGAGCGCGGCTGAGCCCGGTTCAGCGGGCTGCATCTGCTCTTTTCACCCCGTTGCCCCAGCGCCATTGGCAGCAACAAACCACCGAAGATTAACCCCGATAAACAAAGCACTGTGGCTTGTTCCCTCTCTGGCAATCAAGGCCGTAACCGCGATGGCCACGACGCAACAAGCGCCGAGGGTTCAACGCCACGCCGCCCCCAAGTTGGCCGCGCTCCAGGTGCCAACAGCCCCAAATCGCAGGCATAAAAAAACCGGGCCAATGGCCCGGTTCGATACGCGTTTGGGAATCAACGTGGCTTAGAAGCCACCCCAGAAGAACGCGATGGTACCGGCAGTCATGGCGTAAGCCAGAGCAATCGGCAGAGTCTTACGGATGATTTCAGATTCGCGACCCGCCATACCAACAACGGTGGCAGCAGCTACTACGTTCATCACACACATCATGTTACCGGCGTTCGCGCCAATGCCTTGCAGTGCCATGATCAGCGCCGGTGCGTTACCGGTTTGCTCCGCTACAGAAAACTGCAAAGAGGAGAACATCATGTTAGAGAAGGTGGCAGAACCAGACAGGAAGGCACCGAAGATACCAACCACTGGTGCGGTCCATTCCCAAACTGCGCCCATGGTGTCAGCCAGCAAAGCAGCCAGTGCTTTTGGCATGGATTCCAGAGCAGCGCTGTTGGCGCCAGAGTTCAGGAAGATCTTAACCATCGGTACCGAAGCACCCAAAGAGATGATGGTTGGGATCATTGACTTACAAGAGTCAGTGAAGGCACCACCGAACGCTTTTGGCTTCATCTTGAAGATGAAGAAAGCCAAGATACATACGGTTACGAAGAAGGCGCCAGGGGCGTACAGAGTCTTAAAACCAGAAGCCAACTCGGTGCCCATCAGGCCAGCCCACTTCAGGTTAAAGCTCAGCAGGAAGCTCTTCAGAGGAGCCACAACGCGAGACAGTACCAGCAGGGCAGCCATCACCAGGTAAGGAGTCCAAGCGGCAACCTGAGAGAATTTCGCTTCGCCCGCGGCTGCAGTCGGCGTGTCTTTCTTCTCTACGCCTTCAAAGTCGTACCATTGCTCTTTCGGCAACAGGAAGCCTTTCTTCGCCATTGGGATAACGATGGCCATACCAACCAAAGCACCAATTACCGATGGGAATTCAGGACCGGCGAAGTAGTTAATCAACCAAGCTGGAATGGTGAACGCGAAACCAGCGAACAGCGCGAACTTCCAGATAGCCAGACCTTCCATGAAGGACTTGTTACGACCGAAGAAACCGGTCAGAACGGCAACCAATACCAGTGGGATCAGCGTACCCGTCACCATGTCGATGGTGATCATGTGCTTCGCGATGTACTGCGCGTACTCGGAGAAGTCGGTCATGCCCAGGCGAGCCATTTCGCCAGCAGCCATGGATACGCCACCAGCGTCCAGACCTTTGTCCATACCGAACAGTACTGGCAGACCAATCGCACCAAAAGATACGGAAGTGGAGTCAGCAATCAAAGCAACAACTGCGGCGGCCAGTGGCGGGATCCCCAGCAGCACCAGCAGTGGTGCACCGATAGCAGCAGGAGTACCGAAACCAGCAGAACCTTCGATGAAGGAACCGAACAACCAACAGATGATGATCACCTGCACACGAGCGTCACCAGAGATGTTGGTGAAACCAGCGCGGATGGTATCCATGGCGCCGGAAGCGGCCAGAGTCTTAAGTAAGAAGATGGCGCCAAAGATGATGGTCAGCGGGGTAATCGCATCCAACATACCTTGAACAATAGAAGCGCCCAAAATCGTGGTATCCATCTGCCAGATGAAGGCAGCGGCTAAACCGGTTAATAGCGCAGAGATAGGCATGGCGCGAGAAGCGGGCATGCGCATCAGTACTAGAAACACCAACACCGAAATAATTGGCGTTAACGTAGCTAAAGTTTGAATAAAGGTCACAGTCGGATCCTCGTAAATGTCGAATTTGCGTCAGCAGCTTCGATAACCTCAATAGCACTGTATCCAATCAGATGATCGGTTGGATCCACATCCAACAGTGCCGCGAGATGATCGATGTCGCACATTTTAGATAACTGCAGACAGCTTGCCGTGACATGAATCACCAAGATGACCGGATTAGCAACTTTCATGAAAATCGCATTTTTTGGCCATCAAATCGGCATCAACATCATGTTTCTCCAACAGCAGATGCTGCCCACAACTTATTTATTCATGAGAAATCCATTACAACAGCCACGGAATACTTTAACTTGCTGGCAACTTTAATGATTGGTCAGTTTTCACACCAAAATCACCCTGCAAAAAACCCGTATTCGTGAGGAAATTCACCTCCGAATGCAAAACGTGACCGCCATTCCCTCCGCCCAGCCTTAACTTCAGCTGCGTCACAAAAGGTTAGCAGATCCGTTCTAAAGCACGGCATCTGCGCCAGCGCGGAAAGGTTTTTCACCCTCCATTGCAGCCTGATTTAGCTGCAAAATAGAACAGGATTCATAAATACAATTACTTAGCGTGGCTTTACGCGCCGTAACCGCAACGACAAAATGTCGCAACCTCGAACTCAGCCCGTTATTAAGCCATCGCATTCAACGCGCAATTCACTCGTTACTGCCGTCGGCATTCGTTACATTGAACGGTGTTAACAACATTGTGTTCACCTGTGAATAGAAAACGGTTGCAACCGCGGCGTGAATTAACGTCCAATACGAGAAGTATCAAAGGATTACCACTGATATAACTCATAACAATTGACACACAAAGGAGTGTTCCATGTCAGAGTCCGAGCAAAAACCGTGGGGAATGGAAGTGCAAGCGTTCTGCACCCTACTGCATCTCAGCCAATTGCTCAGTTTCGTGATCCCCGTGCTTGGATTACTGATGCCATTGGTGATGTGGGTGACTCAGAAAGAGCAGCATCCCCTTGTAGATCAGCACGGTAAGAACGTGGCTAATTGGATCATCAGCATGCTGATTTATGCCCTCGCCTGCTTCGTGTTGAGCTTTATCGGCATTGGCATACTGGGCTTTATCCTGCTGGGGATCTTAAACATTATCTTCATCATCATGGGCACCATCAAAGCCAACAATGGCGTGTTGTGGCGCTACCCAATGTCGCTGCAGCTGATCAAATAACCCCACACTCAGCCAAAAAAAACCGAAGCAAAAATGCTTCGGTTTTTTGAAGAACGCCAAGGTTAACTCAACCGCTTTCGCCGTCAGTCAGGCAGCCCTGTGCTTATTCCCATTCAATGGTGGCCGGTGGCTTACCGGAGATGTCGTACACCACCCGCGAAATGCCGTCGATTTCATTGATGATGCGGTTCGACACCTTACCCAAGAAGTCATACGGAAGGTGCGCCCAGTGGGCGGTCATAAAGTCGATGGTTTCCACCGCACGCAGCGAGACCACCCAATCGTACTTGCGGCCATCGCCCATCACCCCAACGGATTTTACCGGCAGGAACACGGTAAAGGCTTGGGATACCTTGTTGTACAAGTCGGCGTTGTGCAGCTCATCGATGAAGATCGCATCAGCACGGCGCAACAGATCGCAGTACTCTTTCTTTACTTCACCCAGCACCCGCACGCCCAAACCAGGCCCTGGGAATGGGTGGCGGTAGAGCATGTTGTATGGCAAGCCCAGCTCTAAGCCGATCTTGCGTACTTCATCTTTAAACAGCTCGGTCAGCGGTTCAACCAAGCCCAGCTCCATGTCCTCTGGCAAACCGCCCACATTATGGTGGGATTTGATCACATGGGCTTTGCCGGTGGCGGCACCTGCGGATTCAATCACGTCTGGGTAGATGGTGCCTTGCGCCAGCCACTTTACGTCTTCAATGCGGCTGGCTTGTTCATCAAACAGCTCGATAAAGGTGTGGCCAATCGCCTTACGCTTGGCTTCTGGATCGGCAATGCCTTCCAGCGCCCCTAAGAAACGCTGCTCGGCATCCACCCGCACAATGTTCAGGCCGAAGTGATCGCCAAACATCTCCATCACCTGATCGCCTTCATTCAAGCGCAGCAGGCCATTATCAACAAAAACACAGGTCAGCTTGTCGCCGATGGCGCGGTGCAGCAGCATCGCCACCACCGAAGAATCTACCCCACCGGACAGACCCAAAATCACCTTGTCGTTGCCGACTTTCTGTTTAATGCGAGCGATGGCGTCATCAATGATGGCGCTGGAGGTCCACTTGGCTTCACAACCACAGATATCAAGCACAAAGTGCTCGAGCATGCGCTTGCCCTGCTTTGAGTGGGTCACTTCTGGGTGGAATTGCACCCCATAGAATTGACGAGACTCATCGGCCATGGCCGCGTATGGGCAGGTATCGGTTGCGGCAATTTGGCTGAAGCCCGCTGGGATCTCAGTCACTTTGTCGCCGTGGCTCATCCATACGTCCAGCAGCGCATTGCCGTCTTCGCTGACCGCGTCTTCAATGTTGGCAAACAGCTTGGTGGCTTCCAGCACCTTCACTTGGGCGTAGCCAAATTCACGGTGATCAGAGCCAGATACCTTACCGCCTAACTGCTCGGCCATGGTTTGCATGCCGTAGCACACACCCAGTACTGGCACGCCAGCGTTAAAGACATACTCTGGCGCCCGGGGCGAACCCGCTTCAGTGACCGATTCTGGGCCACCGGATAGGATGATGCCGGTTGGGTTAAAGGCGCGAATTTTCTCTTCGGATACATCCCAACCCCACAATTCACAGTACACACCGATTTCACGGGTGCGACGGGCAACAAGCTGGGTGTACTGGGAACCGAAATCGAGGATCAGGATACGGTGGTCATGGATATTGCTCATGAGCTTTGTTTCTCTTCTTATATATGTTGTAAAAAGGGCAGACTCTTGGTCTGCCCTTCATCCCGATTAACCCATGCGGTAGTTCGGTGCTTCTTTGGTAATGGTGACGTCGTGAACGTGGGACTCTTTGATGCCGGCGCCGGAGATCCGCACAAACTCGGCCTGAGTACGCAGCGCTTCAATGGTGCCGCAACCGGTTAAGCCCATGCAGGAGCGCAAACCGCCCATCTGCTGGTGGATGATCTCTTTCAGTTTGCCCTTGTAAGGGATGCGACCTTCAATGCCTTCTGGCACCATTTTGTCGGCGGCGTTATCAGACTGGAAGTAACGATCGGAGGAGCCTTGGCTCATGGCCCCTAAGGAGCCCATGCCACGGTAAGACTTAAAGGCACGGCCTTGGTACAGCTCGGTTTCACCTGGGGCTTCTTCGGTACCGGCAAACAAACCGCCAGCCATCACGCAAGAGGCGCCCGCAGCCAGTGCTTTGGCGATGTCGCCAGAGAAACGGATGCCGCCATCGGCGATCACTGGGATGCCGTGCTGATCACAGACGCTTGCGGCATCAGCCACGGCGGTGATCTGGGGCACGCCAACACCGGTAACGATGCGAGTGGTGCAGATAGAACCTGGGCCAATGCCCACTTTTACCGCATCCACACCGGCGTCGATCAGCGCCTGAGCGCCTTCAGCGGTGGCGACGTTACCGCCGACAATCTGCAGATCAGGGAAGGCCGCACGGGTTTCACGAATGCGCTGCAATACGCCTTCGCTGTGGCCGTGGGATGAATCCAGCAAAATCACATCAACACCGGCTTTAACCAAGGCGGCGATGCGCTCTTCGTTGCCGGCGCCAGCGCCCACCGCGGCACCAACGCGCAAACTGCCCAGTTCATCTTTACAGGCGTTGGGCTTACGTTCGGCTTTCTGGAAATCCTTAACGGTGATCATCCCTTTCAGCTTGAAGGCGTAGTTGGCGTCGATCACCAGCACCTTTTCGATGCGGTGTTGATGCATCAGCGCTTGGGCGTCGGTCAGATCGCACCCTTCTTGTACCGTAACCAGACGCTCTTTCGGCGTCATCAGCTCGGCCACAGTCAGCTCTGGGTTGGTGACAAAACGCACGTCACGACCAGTAACAATGCCCACCAGTTCACCATTGCTGGTGACCACGGGGAAACCAGCAAAGCCACATTTGTGGGTGAGTTCGCGCAGTTCAAGCATGGTGGTATCTGGGGTAACGGTCACCGGATCTTGCACCACACCGGCTTCGTATTTCTTCACTTTACGAACTTCGTTAGCTTGCTGCTCGATGCTCATGTTTTTGTGAATGAAGCCAAGGCCGCCTTCCTGCGCCATCGCGATCGCTAAGCGAGCTTCGGTTACTGTGTCCATGGCAGCGGACAGCAGCGGCAGATTCAGCGAGATGGTTTTGGTTAGCTTGGTGCCAAGGTTGGCGGTATTAGGCAGAACGGTAGAGTGGGCTGGGCATAACAAAACGTCGTCGAACGTCAGTGCCTCTTGTTTGATTCTTAGCATGTGCAACATTCCACCTGAGTAGGGTTTTGGGCTTGAAATATTGCTGGCGAAGTATAGCGATCTGATCTTGCCAGAACAACGATAAATTGTTACTTATGGTCGATTAATTTCAGCGTCAGGCGAAATTGTTTTACGTGTCGAACAATATCCTCACCGTTTCTGGCCTTAGTCGCCAGATCAAGCAGCTTCTGGAAGGCAACCTCGGCCGAGTTTGGCTCAGTGGCGAAATCTCTAATCTGGCCACCCCCGCGTCCGGCCACATCTACTTCACGTTGAAGGACGATCGCAGCCAGATCCGCTGTGCCATGTTCCGCAGCAGGGCTGGCCGCGTGACCTTCCGTCCCGCCAATGGTCAGCAGATCTTGGTGCGCGCCAACTTAACCCTGTATGAACCTCGGGGCGACATTCAGTTGGTGGTGGAATCGATGCAAGCGGCGGGCGATGGTCTGCTGCAGCAACAGTTTGACGCACTGAAAATGCAACTGGCAGGGCAAGGGTTGTTCGCCACCGCGGCCAAACAAGCGATCCCCAGCGAGCTGCGTACCTTAGGGGTGATCACCTCCGCCAGCGGTGCCGCCGTGCAAGATGTGCTGTCGGTACTGAACCGCCGCGATCCCATGCTGAAGGTGATCATCTACCCCACCTTGGTGCAGGGCAAAGAAGCCAGCGCCAGCATCTGCCGCAGCATCGCCTTGGCCAACCAACGGCAAGAGGTGGATTGCTTGCTGCTGACCCGTGGCGGGGGCTCGTTAGAGGATCTGTGGTGCTTTAATGAAGAGGCGGTCGCACAAGCGATTTTCCACTCACAATTGCCGCTCATCAGCGCCGTTGGCCACGAAGTGGATACCACCATCGCTGATTATGTTGCCGATGTACGGGCCCCCACCCCATCCGCCGCCGCCGAATTATTAAGCCAAGATCGCAGCCACCTGCTGCTGCAAACTCAGCAGTTGCAGCAACGGTTGCAGCGGGCAACGTCGCAGCAACTGACCCAGCAACGGCATCGGTTGTCGCTGCTGGCTAACCGTTTGCAAGCGGCGCACCCAAAAGCTCAATTGCAAACCCACAGCCAGCGCTTAGACGATTTATCACTGCGGTTGCAGCGCGCCATTCATGGCCAGCTGCAACAACAGCGCTTTGCCCAGCAGCGGCTGAGCCAACGGCTGCACAGCCAGCAGCCACAGCAACGCATCGAGTTGCACCAGCAACAGCTGGCCAACTTACAGCGGCGGTTGCAGCAAGCTCAAGCCCAGCAGATGGCGGCGAAACGCTCGCAGCTGGGGCAGTTAGTGGCGCAACTAGAAGGGGTATCGCCACTGGCGGTGTTAGCGCGCGGCTACGCCATTGCTACCGACAACAGCGGCAATGCACTGACCTCGGCCAGTCAGATCGGCATTGGCGATAACCTCAATATTCGCCTGCATGACGGCAGCCTTGCCGCCACCGTAACCAAGCAACACTCCTGAAGAGCGCCCAATAACAGCAAGCCTCGCACTGATGCGAGGCTTGTGATGGGCACGATTGCAGTGAGCCGAGCGCTCCAGTCGCAGCGGATTAAGCGAGCCGGATCTGATCTCGACCGCGGCGCTTGGCCAGATACAGCGCGCCATCGGCGCGTTGATACATATCCCCCAAATGATCGTTGCCACCCTGCCACTGAGTCAGGCCGATGGAGATCCGCACATCAATGCCGCTGCCGTCATCCAACAAATAGGGGCTTTGATCCACCCGCTGCTTTACCGCTTTGATCCACGCCATCGCATCGGCACGGTTGCTCATCGCTGCAAACAGCGCAAACTCCTCGCCACCAATGCGCGCCGCAAAGCCATGTTCATCGACGCAATCCCGCAGTACCTTGGCGATGTGTTGCAACACCATATCCCCCAACGGGTGGCCGTAATTGTCGTTAATGCGCTTGAAGTGATCGACATCCACAATCGCCAATATCGGCAGTTTGTCGTGATTTAAGCAGGCCAGTAAGTGGGTATGGCCCTGCTCGTTAAAGCTGCGGCGATTGCCGATGCTGGTGAGTGGATCGGTAAACGCCATATGGCGAAACTGCTCTAATTTATCGTGCTCGTTCCCGACATCATGGATCACGGTACACAGCGCCTTGCGCCCTTGCCACTGGATCACAAAATCTTGAATGCGCGTACGCAGCTGATCCCCGCCGCAGGTCCAACTGTTGGAAACGGGTTCGGCTAACAGGTGGCCGTGGATCATCAGCTGCTGGTAGTTACGCTGCGCTTGCGGCCAGTGTTCTTCACCAATCAATGGCCGGATCGAATCCATCTGCAACAGCTGCGACACCGAGCTCAGTTGAAACAGCTCGGCATAAGCTTGGTTGACAAACAGCGGTTTAAAGTTGTCGTGCACCAGCATTGGCCGTGGGTTGGCCAAGATCAACTGGGAAAAGTTTTCGTCCATCGCCGCTTGGATCTGGGTCAACCAACAATCCAGTTCCGCCAGGTAGCGTGACTGCATGACCCAAGGGGTGCCGGAGTCATCCACCATCAGTTCGCTGCTGTCGTGCTGCAACAGCGCCATATGCTGACTGAGCGCGGCAAGGCGTAAAAATGGGGACGCTGAGGCATTATGTGCCAACACCTTGGCGTTGGCATGCAACAGAGCACCGTGACTAAGGTAGTCAAGCCAACGCGTATCGTCACACAACGGAATTGCAGCTATCTGTGCCATTTTTTTGCACTAGACCTAAGGATAAATCATTTGAATAACAACATATTGCCAATTGTTACAGTAAAAAACATTGATTTTGATCCCGACCAGTGCGGTTGTTATCCGAGCTTTTGTTAATGAATTCTATTCAGTTTTGGCCAGGCGTCGACTGAGCGCACTTTGGCTGATCCCCAATAATTTGGCCGCCGCCGTTTGGTTGTGTGCGGTGCGGCTCATCGCCTCTTCCACCAGCGCTTGCCCCAGTTCGGCTAAGCTCGGCAGCTGCTGCCCAAATTGAATGGTTGGCTGCGGGGCGTCACTGTGGTGATCGTTCATCGCTTCAATAAAGGGCGCTTCATTTAACCGCTGCTCATCACTGCGGCTGACCGCATCAAACACCATGCCGCGCAGCTCAGCCAAGTTGCCGGGGAACGCATACTGGCTTAAGCGTTGCGCTAACTCTGGGCTTTGCAACGGTGCCGGCCGTGCCATCTGCTGCGCGGCTTCCTCAATAAAGGCCCCAATCAGTATCGGCAGATCGAGGGTACGTTGGCGCAGTGGCGGCACGGTTAAGCGGTGGCCGCGCAGCCGATAGAGCAGATCAGCCCGAAAACGACCTTGCTGTTGCAGCTCCAACAAGTTGAGCTGCGCTGAGAACACCAAACGACAGCGCAGCGGTTGCGGCCGCGCGGCGCCCAGCGGGAAGTAGTGTTCTTGCTGCAGCAGCTCCAGCAGCTTGGCCTGCGCTTCTAAGCACAGCTCGCCAACCCGTTGCAGATACAACACCCCGCCTCGGGCTTGGTGCAGCAAGCCCGGCTTGGCACTGTCGCCATTGGCGCTGGCGACTTGGCCATACAGCAGCGCTTCAAAGCGCTCGACGCTCAGCCCCGCTAGGGTCACGCTGGTGAGTTGTTGCTCGGGGTTGATCAATTGCTGCAGCGCCGCCGCAAACTGCCCCTTGCCCACCCCTGCTTCCCCTTTTAACAGCACCGGCTCTGGGCTTTGCGCTAGGGCTTCGAGGTAGCGCAATCGATCCAGCATCGCTGGCTCGCAGGTAAGGATGTGACTAAAGGCTTGCGGCTGGCTTAGGGTACGGCTTAAAAAGCGCGCCTTGATCTGTTCGTAACTGCGCTCGAGCCCCACCACTTCCAGCGCTCGCCGTACCGACAGGGCCAGCTCATCGACATCGCCGGTTTTAATAAAGTAATCGTAAGCGCCACTGCGAATGCAGCGCACTGCGGTGTCTACTTCGTTAACGCCGCTGACGATCAACACGCGCGTATTGGGGTACTGCTGCCGGATCTGCGCCAGCAGTTGTTCACCGCTGTGGAACGGCATGGTCAGATCCAGCAACACCAAGGCGTAATCTCGCGCCATCATGCGGTTGGCCACTTGGCGGCTGTCTACGCAGGTATCGATGCTGGCTTCCGGCACCAGTCGCATCAGCGTTATCGACAGCGTCCGCAGCCACTGGGCTTCGTCGTCCACCAACAAAATATTACGAGCCAGTTTCATAATTCGGATCCTTTCTTAAAACGCAGCACCATGGTGGTGCCTTGCTGGGGCTGTGACTGGATCTGCCACTGCCCCTGATGTTCATTAATAATGCGGCTGCACACCGACAAGCCCAAGCCGCTGCCGCCATCGGCTCGGCGGGTGGTAAAGAAGGGTTCTTTGATGCGCTCGATGGTGGCGCTGTCCATGCCGCAACCGTTGTCGCTGACGCTCAGCACCACCTGATCGCCCTCAACCTGCGTACGCAGTTGCAGCTGGCCGTCTTGGCAACTCATGGCATGACAGGCGTTTTGAATAAAGTTGATCAACACCTGCTGCAGCTGTTGGCTGTCCCCCAAAATCCTTGGGTTGTCCTCAGTAAGCACCAGCGTTAAGTGAAACCGCTTCACTTGGTTGGCGGTTAATCGCAGCGCCACCTGCACCACATCGTTCACCAACAGCGATTGATGGTTAAGCTGCTGTGGCTGGGCGTACTGCTTCAGATCGTTCACGATGCGGCTGATCCGCCGCGCCGCTTCGGTGATGCTGTCGCTGCCAAAGTGCAACTCTTGCAGCGCCTGCCGTGGCGCTAACCCGGCGATGTCCCAATAGGGATCCTGCTGTTGGTAGCTGGCAATGGCGGGTTCGAGATCCTCCAGCGCCGCTTGAAACAGCGCAATGGCGTGCACGATCAACCCCGTGGGGTTGTTGATCTCATGCGCCACCCCAGCCGAGAGTTCCCCCAGCGAGGCCAAGCGACTGGCTTGTTCGTTGGCTTGACGCAAACGGTGCTGTTCGCTGACGTCTTCAAGCAGCGCCACCACTTCGGTATTGCTGATGGGGTGCAACTGCAGCTGCCAATGCTGTTGTTGATGTTCTAAGGCGTTAAACAGCGGCTGGCCACTGCGTAAGGCACGTTGTACCAGCGGCCCAATTTGCAGTGGCTGTTGTTGATCCTGCAGATGCAGATCTTGCAGCAGATCGTGGTGTTTGCCGTTGCTCCACACACACTGATCGCGGGTATACAGTGCAATGCCGTGGGGCATGCCATCCAGCATGCGCTGAAACTGCTGCGACAGGTGCGATAATTTGCGCTCGGCGCTGCGGCGGTGGCTCAGTTCGTTGTTTAGCTCTACCGTGCGCTTACGCAGGCTGCCGGTCATGCCCCAAGTTGAGATCATGCCGATCACCGCTAAGGTGGCAACCAACATCGCCAAGGCGGTTACGTGATTTTGGGTGGACGCCAGATCCACTTTTTCTCGGCCGGTGCCAAACCATTTTCGCACCAGCTGATCGTATTCACCGGAAAGCTTAAGCTGGCGTAAGGCGTTATTCAGTTCGGCCATTAACGCGCGGTTGCGTTCGTTGGCAACAAAGTTAAAGGCACCAAAAATTAAGGCATCGGAGGCGCTGCGTACTTGCGGATAAAAGGGCAGCAAACGGCGCGCAACAAAGCTTTCGGCCAACACCACATCCACTTCATCCGCTTCAATCATCTGAAAGCCGGTTTCATACAGATCCACATCGATGCGTTCGAAATTGACCTGATTGCCTTTTAGGTACACATCCACAAAGGAGCCCACTTTAATGGCCACCCGCTTGTTGGCTAAGTCTTCCCAGCGATTAACCAATGCTTGGCCTTGGCGCGTGTAGGCACGAGCGTGGGTGGCATAGATGGGATCCGACTGCGCCAGTAAGCGGCTGCGGCCGATGGGGCTGACCACCGCAATCACATCAATGTCGCTGTGCTTGTCGCTCACCGCTTTCACCAATTGCTGAAACGAATGGCGACGCACCACAATGCGCTTGTTGGTGAGCTGACCTAAACGGCGCATAAGCTCCACATGGAAGCCTTGATCTACGCCGTTGTTGCGCCATTCCAGCGGCGCGGTGTTTGAATGCACCCCAAACACCACCGTTTCCGGTTGCGCCGCACTGGCCCACGGCGCCCAAAACAGGGCGGCGCAGGCGTATATAAACAGTAGAATTTTCATCGGCTGAAGAATACTGAGACCGCGCCCTAACAACTGTGGCCAAGGTCGCGAAACCTTTTACTGGGATCGCAAAAAAGGGGCCAACAGGCCCCTTCGGTTACGCAAATGCGTGATCAGAACTTGTAGTGCAAGCCCATAGAGATGATGTTGTCGGCATCGTCGTATTGACGACCAGCAGCGTTATCCAGCTCCGCTTCAAAACGGCTGTAGTGACCGTACAGCTTAGCCACTTTGCTCAGCTTGTAATCGGCACCAACGGCGTAGTTGGTTACTTTGCTGTCGGTAACATCAGCAGCGCCAACATCAGTCAAGCTTTTAACCACATTACCAGCGTATTTGCCGTTGCCAGAATCGTCTTGGCCGTAACGGGCTTTCAGGCTCAGCTTGGCGCTTAGTGGGTAGGCCACATCAACCATAAAGCCGTCGCCATCCAGGTTTTCGTTGTACAGATCTTTGGTGTCTTGGTACACCGCGCCCAACTTCAACTGACCCAGTTTGGTTTGGCCACTGATGCGGTAAGCTTCGTCGCCACCCAAACCAGCGTTGTAGCCAAAGCCAACAAAGTAGTTGGTTTTCTTCAGGGCTTTATCGCCGTGGATAACCGCTACCGAGTATAGAGAACCTTCACGGTTCACATCTGCACCATAGGCATCGTCTTCCAGCTGGTAAGACACCAATACGTTGGTGTTGTACATGCGTGGCGAGGTGTAGCTGATCATGTCGCCGTAACGGGAGTTACCCGCAAACAAACGGCCCATATCGGTGTTGGTCAGGTTGAACTGATCCACGCCACCTTCGGCTTTCCAGAACGCGCTGCCCATTTTACCGAAGATCAGCGTACCGGCTTCGCCTTTCACCCCAATAAAGGTATCGCGGCTGCTCAATACGCCATCTTTGTTGTCTTGATCATCGCTTTTCACCATCGCTTCGGCTTTGTACACCAGCTGTACGGTTTCGGTCAGTGACGCTGAACCCTTTAAGCCAACCAAAGAGAAGTTGTTTTCAATGGTGGTGCCTTCGCCGCCGCTTGGATTAACCGCAAAGCTGGTGTCGGCGTCGGTCACAGCCAAACGGATGGCACCGTAGAAGGTTGGGGTTTCTACTTGGGCTTGCGCCGCGCCGCTAAGCAATGCCAACAGCATTGAAGAAGCAATTACGCTTTTTTTCATTTTATTAATCCTTTGAATCAAATAGGGGCAACATCGGCGGCAAGATTAATTAAAGCGATAAATAAAAATTGTGATCAAAGCGATGAATGTAATTTAACGCGGGGAGTTAACGGTAAAAACGATAAAGCCATTGTATTTCTAACCAATAACTTAATTTGAGTCCACATGCGCCATGCAAAAACGCATAAAGCCTAGTGCAGCAATGCATTCGTGCATAGCGCCATTTCACCCATGTGAGGCCATTGGCAATTCAATACAGACAACGGCTATTCCAGTTGCGTTCAATTTTTAGTGGAATATTCTTCACAGCATAAATCGGGAATTGCCAAATCGTCGTTTTATTAATTCATCATCATTATATTTTTCTTGTCACATAGATAAGAGAACCACTATTTAAAAGAGGTTGCATGAACACTCGCAATTTCGCACTTACCTTAAGTGCTTTATTTGTCGCTGGTGCCCTAACCACCAACGCCTTCGCTGCCGATAACCTGGCTGACTTCCACGCTGAACAACTGTCTTGTGACGCCTGCCACATGGAAAGCGGTGAGCTGTCCAACGACAACCTCAGCTTTGAAAACGGCAAATGCCAAGAGTGCCACGGCACCCTAGAAGAGGTGGCGGCAGAAACCGATCGCGGTAACTACAACGCCCACGACTCTCACTTCCCAGGTGACGTCTCTTGTACCGCTTGTCACGCTGGCCACGAGCAGTCTCTGAACTACTGTGATTCTTGCCACAGCTTCGAATTCGACATGCCTTACCAAGGCAAATGGCAGCGCAACGAGCCAAGCATCGCCAAGCTGCAGCAACAAGCTGACGAACGCAAAGCGGCTTTAGCTGCTGCCCCTGCGGCAAGCGTAGACGTATTGGTCGTCGGTTCTGGCGGCGCAGGTTTCTCTGCGGCAGTATCTGCGTTCGATAACGGCGCCAAAGTGATGCTGATTGAGAAAGAGCCGGTGATCGGCGGCAACGCTAAACTGGCTGCTGGTGGCATGAACGCTGCTGGCACCAAACAGCAGCAAGCCAAAGGCATTGATGATTCCATCGAGCTGATGACCAAAGACACCATGAAAGGTGGCCGCAACTTGAACGATCCGGCACTGGTTAAAGTGTTGGTTGAAGATTCTGCTGGTTCCGTGGATTGGATGACGAAGATGGGCGCGGATCTGTCTGATGTTGGCCGCATGGGTGGCGCCTCGGTTAACCGTACCCACCGTCCTACTGGTGGTGCTGGTGTTGGCGCTCACGTTGTGCAGGTGCTGTACGATAACGCCGTTGAGCGTAACATCGACATGCGCTTGAACACCCGTGGTGTTGAAGTATTGAAAGACAGCGACGGCAGCGTTAAAGGCATGCTGGTTAAAGGCAAGTACAGCGGTTACTACTGGGTTGAAGCCGATGCGGTGATTCTGGCGACCGGTGGTTTCGGTAAAAACAACGATCGCGTTGCCAAGCTGGATCCAAAACTGAAAGGCTTCCGTGCCACCAACCACCCTGGTGCCACCGGTGACGGCCTTGACGTGGCAGCCGAAGCGGGCGCCGCCATGCAAGATCTGCAATACATTCAGGCGCACCCTACTCTGTCGACCAAAGGCGGCGTAATGGTGACTGAAGCGGTACGTGGTAACGGCGCCATCTTGGTAAACCGTGAAGGTAAGCGCTTCGTGAACGAGATCACCACTCGCGACAAAGCTGCGGCAGCCATCCTGAAGCAAACCGGCGGTACTGCCTTCTTGATCTTCGATGATTCTGTACGTAAGTCTCTGAGCAAGATTGAGAAATACATCAAGCTGGGCGTAGTGCCAAGCCAATCTACCCCACAGCAGCTGGGTGAGAAGATGGGCATTGATGGCGCCAACCTGACCGGCACCATCGCTCACTACAACGAATTGGTTGCCAGCGGCAAAGACACCGACTTCGAACGTCAGCAGTTACCTCGTGCATTGAACGAAGGCAACTACTACGCCATTGAAGTTAACCCAGGTGTTCACCACACCATGGGCGGCGTTAAGATCGACAACCAAACTGAGATCTTAGACAGCAACGGCAAAGTAATTGATGGTCTGTACGGCGCCGGTGAAGTAACCGGTGGCGTGCACGGCGCTAACCGCTTAGGTGGCAACGCCATTTCTGACATCGTTACCTTTGGCCGCTTGGCCGGTGAAGTAGCCGCTAAGTACGCTGCAAAACAGTAACGCAAAGCATTAAGGAGGGTCAGCTCAGGATGAGCTGACCATGCTTAAGGATAAGCCGCAAGGGCGCCTGAGCTGCATCAGGCGCCCTTTTTTTGGGCCTGCATTTTGGGTGTGGTTGGCATAACCCAGCCGCAGCAAACGGCGTGGGTAAGCTGCTGTTCTGAACCAACGCCCGCCGCTAAGCCCCAAGCCGAAACGCTCATTAATTCACACAACCGAAGCTTCATGATGTAGTGACTGTGGTTCGTGCCCTAGCTGGCTGGCTGGTCACTCACAGTTCGCTGGCTGGTACTCTCGCGGGAGCTGACAACAGCGCGCGCCGTCGCCACAGCCCTATCGTGCCAGCGTTGTCGATTAGAAGGGGAATATCACAGGGAAGGTTGCGGTAGCAGTGCCACCGCAAATGTCGCGCGCCAGCGCACGCCGAGGATCAAGCTAAAGACTGAAGGTAAGGCTGGGGCAAGGCAAAGAGGAATTAGTACTCAATGCGGTTGCGACCGCCCTGCTTGGCGCGGTACATCGCCTCATCGGCCCGTTGGTACCAACTGCCGAGATCGTCTTCCGGTTGCCACAACGCCACCCCAATCGACATGGTAATGCGCGCTTCATCTTTGGTGCGTAACGGCCAATTACTGTTATCCAAATACGCTTTGATCTGCTCTGCTGGGTGTTTCGGCCCCACTTGATCGGCCTCCACGCCACACACCACCGCAAACTCTTCGCCGCCGATGCGACAAAGCAAGCAATCGGTGCAAGTGAACTCCAGCAAACGCTGCGCCACATGCTGCAGCACTCGGTCGCCGGCGGGGTGGCCAAAGGTGTCGTTTACTGCTTTAAAGTGGTCCAAATCAAAAATGAGCAACGCCACTTGCGGGTATTGCTGTTGCAAGTGCTTCGCCCGCGACATCGCATAACCATCAAACTGCCGGCGGTTGCCTAACCCCGTCAGTGGATCGGTTAGCGCCATCTGTCGAAACTTATCGCGCTGCTCTTCCACAATGGTGACTTCATTGAGGATGGTGCACAGCACCGGTTTCCCCTGCCAATGCACCACAAAGTCATGAATGATGGTGCGCATGTGGCTGCCATCCGCTGCCCACACCTCTTCCGTTGGCGTGGCTTCCAGCTTGCCGTGTTCCAGCACATGCTGATAGTTAAGCTGGGCTTGCTCCCAATGTTCGTCGCCGATCAAGCCGCGCATGCTGGGCAGCTGCAGCACCGATTCAACGCTGTCTAAATGCACCGCTTTGGCGTAAGCCTTATTGGCATACAGCGGCACAAACCAATCGTGGATCACCACCGGTTGCGGGTTGTTGTCAAAGATATCAGCGAACACATCATCCAACGCCGGTTGGATTAAGGTGATGTAAAGATCAACACTCAGCCGTGATGTGGCCAAACGCCACGGTTTGGCGTGGGTATCCACATACAGCTGACTGGCATTGGGTTGGCATGGCCACAGCCGCTGAGCAAAGGTGGGTTGGTCTAATAGCTGCAGCGCATGTTGATTGTGGGCCAGCACGCTCTTGCTGGTATGCACAATAGCCGCATCAGGTAAGCTTTGCAGCCAACTGTAATCGCAATCCATGAATCTCCTTCGCCCACGAACATTTTTTAGGGGCATCACAAATAAGGCGCAGTCTCATCGAGACTGCGCCTAACTGTAACATATCTTTACGATTTTAAGCATCACTGCTGGAACTGAACCGGATCAGGCGCCACGCTTTTTAATGTGGTTTAACACCTGACGGCGCTTACGCTGCTCGGCCGAGGTCATTTTGCTGCGCTTACCTTCAAACGGGTTGCTGCCTTCCGCAAAGACGATGCGGATTGGCGTGCCCATCACTTCCAGAGAGCGACGGAAGTAGTTCATCAAGTAGCGCTTATAGGAATCCGGCAGATCCTTCACCTGGTTACCGTGCACAATAATGCGCGGTGGGTTGTAACCACCGGCGTGGGCGTATTTCAGCTTCACTCGGCGACCACGCACCATTGGCGGCTGGTGATCGTCCTGCGCCATCTGCATGATGCGGGTCAGCATGGCGGTTGAAGTACGCTTGGTCGCACTGTCGTACGCCTCTTGTACGGATTCAAACAGGTGACCTACGCCGGTACCGTGCAAGGCTGAGATAAAGTGCAAACGCGCAAAATCAACAAAGCCTAAGCGGCGATCCAGCTCATTTTTGATCTGATCTTTGTAATCGGTGGTTAAGCCATCCCACTTGTTCACGGCCAGTACGACTGCACGGCCAGCGTTTAAGGCAAAGCCCAGCAGCGACAGATCTTGATCGGCGATGCCGGTACGCGCATCCACCACCAGCAGCACCACGTTGGCATCTTCAACCGCTTGCAGGGTTTTGATCACCGAGAACTTCTCGACGGCTTCATGCATGTTCTTACGACGGCGTACACCGGCGGTGTCAATCAGCACGTATTCGCGGCCATCACGCTCCATTGGGATGTAGATGGAATCGCGGGTGGTGCCTGGCATGTCGTAAACCACCACGCGATCTTCACCCAAGATGCGGTTGGTTAAAGTGGACTTGCCCACGTTCGGCTTACCAATGATCGCCAACTTAATTGGCTGATTACGCAGACGTTCCGATTCTTCCGCTGCGGTTTCTTCAGTCATCAGCGCCGCTTCCGCCTTAGCTTGCTCTTCGGCTTCCAACGCCGCCCAGTAGGCTTCGTTTTCGTCCAGCTCAACTTCGGGCTCTTGTTGCGCTTCAAACTCTTCCGCAAACGGGGCCAACGCGAAGTTGATCAAGCTCGCCACGCCACGGTTTTGAGCCGCTGCGATCTGGTGAATGTCACCATGGCCTAAGGCAAAAAACTCACCACAGGCGGCATCGGCATCGATCCCGTCGGTTTTGTTGGCAACCAGCAAGGTGGTTTTTTGACGGTAACGCAAGTGTTTTGCGATCGCTTCATCGGCGGCAGTCAATCCCGCCCGCGCATCCACCAAAAACAGCACTACGTCTGCTTCTTCGATGGCCAGCAGCGATTGCTCGGCCATCTTGGTCTCGATCCCCTCTTCGGTGCCGTCGATACCGCCGGTATCAACCACAATAAAGTCGTGACCGGCCAATTTGGCTTGACCATATTTCCGATCCCGGGTCAGACCTGGGAAGTCTGCCACCAAGGCGTCACGGGTACCGGTCAAGCGGTTAAATAGCGTTGACTTACCAACGTTGGGACGGCCAACAAGGGCTACCACTGGGATCATCGAAGAAACCTCATTCATTACTAACAAAAACGCCCCCGAACATTCGGGGGCGTCATAGTGTACAGGGTGTTTATGGAATTGTCACCGCAGCAACACGTCCGTCTCGAGTTTGTAGGTAGAGCGTATCGCCATCTTTCAGCGGTTGACTGTATAAGCCACTGCTGTCGATTGCGGTTCGACCCACTAAACTGCCGTCGGCACGGTTAAAGATGTGCAGATAACCTTCATAATCACCCGCAACCACATAGTTACCAACCACTTGTGGTGCGGTTAACTTGCGCCCTTGCAGATCGGTATTGGCCCACTTTTCTAAGCCGTTACGGCGGTCGATAGCGTAGATCGAGCCGTCCGCGTCGCTCAGAAACAGCGTAAAGCCTTGGATGGCAATTGGACTGTAGCTGGAATACTTACGATTCCAAGTGACTCGACCACTGCGCAGCTCGATAGAGGCGAGGCTGCCGTTAAAGGCCACCGCGTAAAGGTTGCTGCCAACAATCACTGGCTTGGCGTCCACGTCCACCACGCGCTCTAGCTCGCTCGAACCCGTTGCTTCGGCGATGCGAGCTTCCCAAATTGGTGCACCGGATTCACCAAACAAAGCCGAGACTTTGCCATCTGGGGTACCAAAGAATGCCGCGCCTTGGGATTGAGCGATACCTGAGGTACCACGCAAGACTAAGCTTGGCATGGTCATGTCCATCTGCCACTGGAAGTCGCCAGATTCAACGTCAAAGGCTTGCACCTTACCGGCGCCGGTATTGACCAACACCATGGTGCCAACAATGGTTGGATCCGACAGCACTTCACCGGCGGTATCGGCTTGCCACTGCACGGTGCCATCGTCGGCTGATAACGCAAACAACACGCCGTTTTCAGAGCCAACAAACACCTTGTCAAAGCCCACGGCAACGCCACCGGCTAAGCGAGCGCCGTTGTTCTTTTTCAAGGTACCTTCGGCGAACACTCGGCGCAGGTTACTGCTCCACAGCTCTTCGCCGCTGCTTTGGTTAAAAGCGGTAACCATGCCAAAGCGTTCAGCAACAAACAGCTTGTCGTATTTGACTGCGGGCGACAGCGACGAAAAGTACTCGCCAATGCCATCACCAACACGTTCCTGCCACAGTACTTTCGCACTGATTGGGTTGGTCAATTCAGGAAGCGGTTTAATCACTTCCTCTTCGCTGTCGCTGGAGGCACAACCGGTTAACACCGCAGTACACAACAGGCCAGCCAGCCATCCTTTTCTTGCCAGCAACATCCCTGACTCCTTAACTTGCGTGAGCCAGTTGATCAATTTTCAGCTGCAGTGCTGGGTTGCTCTGGGCACCACCGGCATCCGCGGCGGCTTGGTAAGCACTGCGCGCACCAATCACGTCACCTTTGGCAACCAACAGATCGCCTTTTAATTCGTCGCGTTGTACTGCGTACGCGTCGTTGTTAATGGCGGTTACGGTAGCTAAGGCCGCATCGGCATTATCTTGAGCCAGTTGCACTCGCGCCAAACGCAGCTGGGCCAGCGGCTTGGTGCTGTTATCGAGCTTGCCGATGGCCGCCTCTAAGAAGCTGGCGGCTTTATCCAGCTCGCCCGCTTCCACCGCACTGCTGGCTTGCAGCAGATCGGTCAGGGCGTTGTAGCCCGCGCTGCCGTGCTCGGCACGGAAGGCTTCAGCAGCAGCACTCAGATCATCGATGCTGTTGGCGCTGTTCATTACCTGTTCAAAGGCAGCGGAAGCCACTTCTTGCTCGGCCAGCTGGTTTTGCTGGTAGTAGTTCCAGCCCCACAGCCCGCCTAAACCTAATACCGCACCGCCAACAATAGACAGGCCGTATTCTTTCCAGAAACGCTTAATCGCTTCTACTTGTTGTTCTTCTGTTTCGTAATGTTCCACAAGCAAGCCCCTTAAAGCTGTACCAACGCGGCCAATTCTTCGATCAGCGCATCTTTGGACAATTGCCGTTGTTCACCACCTCGCAGTGGTTTTACGGTAACTAATCCCTGTTGTAATTCGTCTTCACCTAGGATCAAAGCCCATTCGGCTCCGCTCTTATCGGCACGTTTCATCTGTTTTTTGAAGTTGCCGCCACCGCAATGGCTCAACACCTTAAGCCCTGTCACAGTTTGGCGCAACTCTTGTGCCAACTGTAAGCCAGCCGCAACGGCAGCGTCGCCCATGGCACACAGGTAAACGTCTGCTTGGCGTGGCAGTTGATCAAACTTACCTAAGGTATCCAACAACAGAACCAGGCGTTCGATGCCCATGGCAAAACCAACGGCTGGGGTGTCTTTACCCCCCAGTTGACCAACCAATGAATCGTAACGACCACCGGCTAATACTGTGCCTTGTGAACCCAAACTGTCTGTTACCCACTCAAATACGGTGCGGTTGTAGTAATCCAAACCACGGACCAAACGAGGGTTAACGGTGTATTCGATGCCTGCGGCGTGCAACAGTTCACATAAAGTTTTGAAATGTTGCTCCGACTCTTCATTGAGGTAGTCGGTCAGCACTGGCGCGTCGGCCAGCAACGCTTGTACGCCCTGATCTTTCGAGTCAAGTACGCGCAATGGGTTGGTGTGCATGCGACGCTTGCTGTCTTCATCCAGCTGCGCTTCGTGTTGCAGTAAAAATTCAACCAAAGCGGCCCGATAAGCAGCGCGCTCATCGGCATTACCGATGGTGTTCAGCTCTAAACGAACGTGTTCGGACAAGCCCAGTTGCTGCCACAGAGCCGCAGACATCAACAGCACTTCCGCATCGATGTCTGGACCCGCTAAACCGTAGACCTCAACACCAAACTGGTGGAACTGACGGTAGCGCCCTTTTTGTGGACGTTCGTGACGGAACATTGGGCCCATGTACCACAGGCGCTGTTCTTGGTTGTACAGCAAACCATGTTGGTTGCCCGCACGCACGGTGGAGGCAGTGCCTTCTGGGCGCAGGCTGAGGTAATCACCGTTGCGATCTTCAAAGGTGTACATCTCTTTTTCAACGATGTCGGTCACTTCACCGATGCCGCGAGTAAAGAGGTTGGTCATCTCAACGATTGGTGTGCGGATCTCTTGGTAACCGAAGCTGGCCACCAATTGACGCAGGGTGGTTTCGACTTGTTGCCATTTGGCGGTGTCAGCCGGCAGACAATCATTCATGCCGCGGATAGCTTGGATCTGTTTAGCCACAATAAACCCGTTAGTTACTTACTTGAATTTGAAATTGGCCCGCACGCCCGTGAGTCAGGGCGGCGGGAGACGGACGCTCAGTCCTGTTCCGTGACGTCGATCTGTTGTTGCTTCAATGCAATCTGCGCGCGAATTTTCGCTTCGAGGTTATCCACAATGTCGTTATTGTCGATGCGCTCTTTCTGGCGTTCACCATTAAGGTAAAAACCACTTTTTCGATTGGAGCCAGCCAGCCCCAGATCGGAGATCAGCGCTTCGCCGGGGCCATTCACTACACACCCAATAATAGAGACGTCCAGTGGGGTAACCACGTCTTCTAAACGTTCCTCTAGCGCATTAACGGTGCTGATCACATCAAACTCCTGCCGAGAGCATGACGGGCAAGCGATAAAGTTAATGCCACGGGAGCGAATGCGTAAGCTCTTTAAGATATCAAAGGCGACTTTCACCTCTTCAACCGGATCTGCAGCCAGCGAGATGCGCATGGTATCGCCGATCCCTTCAGCCAATAGCATGCCTAAGCCTACCGAGGATTTTACCGCGCCAGCGCGCGCGCCACCGGCTTCAGTAATACCAAGGTGCAGCGGTTGCACAATTTGCTGAGCAAGCTGGCGGTAAGATTCTACTGCCAAGAATACGTCCGAGGCTTTTACGCTGACTTTAAACTGGTCAAAGTTCAAACGATCAAGAATATCAACGTGGCGCATCGCCGATTCCACCAGCGCTGCTGGGGTTGGCTCGCCATATTTTTCTTGAATTTCCCGCTCTAACGAACCGGCATTAATGCCAATGCGGATAGGGATGTTGTTATCACGGGCACAATCCACCACCGAACGAATTCGAGCTTCGTTGCCAATGTTACCGGGATTAATGCGTAAGCAATCAACGCCATATTCCGCCACTTTCAGCGCAATGCGGTAATCAAAGTGGATGTCAGCCACCAGTGGAATGTTGGCCTGCTGCTTAATCAGCTTAAAGGCTTCTGCTGCTTCCATGGTCGGTACAGATACCCGTACCAGATCCGCGCCTGCGCGTTCGATGGCGGCAATTTGCGCCACGGTCGCGTCCACATCGGTGGTGAGGGTGTTCGTCATGGACTGCACCGAGATAGGGGCATCGCCCCCAACTGGCACATTACCCACCATGATTTGGGTCGACTTACGTCGTTTAATCGGAGTTGGTTGATGCATTTTGAGTTATCGCGGCACTGTCAAACGCGCCACTTTACCGGCGCTAAAGGAAGAGAGATCGATGGCTTTACCATCGAAACTTAGGCTTACCGCTTCCGGTGCCCCTAAGCGCAATTTGTATGGCGCGGTGCCAACCACGCTTTGGCTAAAGCCAGCTTGCTTCAGCCCTTCAATCAATTTGTTGCCATCGGCATCCTGCACCAGCATCCAGCAATCGGCACTCAGAGTGACGGTTAACGCGGGCAATATCGCCACTTCATCTGCCGCATCGCTCAGTGCAGTAACTTTGGTGCTATCCGGTTCGACGTTATCGTCGCTTCCCGCTGCATTACCTGCCGTTGTTGTGTCATCTGCATTGGCGTCACGGTCTTCTACGACAGTATCGGTTGGCTGCTCAGTCGCGTCACCATCGCTGGCCAGCGATCCCAATGGGCTAATCGCGTTATTCGTCGTTGCCGCCCGTACTGGGGCTGGCGCTGCCGGTTGCGCTAAGCTGGCCGGAGTGGGCAACTGCAGTGCTTGTGGCGCTTCGCTTTGGCTGTTGTAAAACCACCAGGCTAATGCCAACAGCAGCCCCAGTACCATTGCCCAAGTAAGTAAGCGCCAACGGCTGTCGGAACGCTCGCGTTTAGTGCGCTCCGAAAAACTGTGCATGTCTTGGGTTGGTTGTGGCTGGTACATCCCTTCAAGGGCGCTATTAAGTTGTTGTTCGTTAAGGCCAACCAGACGGGCGTAATTGCGGATGTAACCACGGATATAGGTGATCGACATATCCGGTTCATAGTGATCTTGCTCGATGCCCTGCACCACTGAATGGCGCAGGTTCAGCCGCTGCGCGATTTGCTGCGACGAGAGCCCCATCTGCTCGCGGGCGTCACGTAATAACGGACCCGGCGTAAGCGGCGGCTGTTCGGTGTTCAGTTCGTCAGTCATCAGTAATACTTCGTTCGATACGCTTTTGCCTGCAAAGAAGCAGGGAACTTAGCCAGCAATAATACCCCATAGCGGCGGGCGGCATCCGTGTTGTTGGCCGCAAATTCCATCTCTGCCCCCAACCATAGGCTGGCGGCGCTTTCGTTACCATCTTTGTGGTAACGGTTAAGGTAATTGCGGGCGTCATCCCACTGCTCGGCGGCATACTTAAGTTCAGCCACTTGCAATAAGCTGTTGGCACGGCGGGGGTTATAGTTGAGCGCCTGTTCGTAGTAGCTTGCCGCTTTATCGGTCCAACCGGCCTCTTGGGCACATAAGCCTAAGTTTTCATAGGTTTGGCTGATACGGATGTAACCAGGGGCGAGCACAGCACGGTTAAACCATTGGTCTGCTTCTTCGTACTGCTGTTGCCGACATAAGAAGGCACCAAAGTTATTGGCGGCGTCGGGGTTAAACGGCACCACGGCAACCGAGCGTCGGTAGTACTCTTCGGCTCGTGTGTAGTCTTTTACCGCATCGAAGTAGTAACCCATCGCCAGTAGCGCATCGGCACTCTCAGGCGTGTGTTTTAGGGCACGTTCGAAGTTGTATTTGGCTTGTTCACTATTGCCGCGACGTAGATAGGCAAGCCCCAAAGACAACCGCTCGCGGGAGGCCGCAGCGTGATCGACTTCTTGGGAAACCACTTTTTTGTCGGCACCGCTGTAGGTGGTTTGTTGTACACAACCTCCTAAGCCCAGCAGGCCGACCAACAACAAACATGTCGTTTTCATCTTTTCCTTGATGATCAGGCAACTATTCTCTTAGTTCATTGTTACCGAAATAGACTGTTCTTGCATGCGTTTTTTGACTAAACGCTTAGTGCGATCGCGTACATCACCCACTAATTGACCACAGGCTGCATCGATGTCGTCACCACGGGTCTTACGCACGATAACCGTTAGGCCGTACTCCATCAGTACCTTAGAGAAACGGTCGATGCGAGAGTTCGAGCTTTTGCCGTAAGGGCTACCTGGGTATGGGTTGAATGGGATCAGGTTGATCTTACACGGCGTGTCTTTCATCACTTTGGCCAACTCGTGGGCTTGATCGGTGCTGTCGTTAATGTGGTCAAGCATCACATACTCAACGGTCACTCGGCCTTTGTTGGCGTAAGACTTAGAGAGGTAGCCACGAACCGACTCAAGGAACATCTCGATGTTGTACTTTTTGTTTACTGGCACCAGTTCACTGCGCAGCTCATCATTCGGGGCATGCAAGCTGATCGCCAGCGCCACATCAATAACGTCGCCCAGCTTATCCAACGCCGGCACCACACCGGAGGTCGACAAGGTAACGCGGCGCTTAGACAACCCAAAACCAAAATCATCCAGCATGATGTTCATCGCGGGGATCACGTTATTGAAGTTCAGCAGGGGTTCGCCCATGCCCATCAAGACCACGTTAGAAATTGGTCGTTCGCGGGTATCACCATTCAAGCCAAGGTAAACCGCAACACGCCACACTTGGCCAATGATTTCGGCCACGGTCAAGTTACGGTTAAAGCCCTGCTGGGCGGTGGAGCAAAAAGTGCATTCTAGGGCACAACCCACCTGAGACGAGATGCACAAGGTGGCACGGTCGTCTTCTGGGATGTAAACCGTTTCAACCTGTTGGCCGTTACCCACATCCATCGCAAACTTAATGGTGCCATCGGAGGAGTGCTGTGAGTCGGCCACTTCAGGGGCAACAATCTCACATTTTACTTTCAGTTTTTCGCGTAATTTTTTGTTGATGTTGGTCATCTGATCGAAATCAGAGATGCCAAAGTGATAGATCCAGCGGAACACTTGATCGGCGCGGAACGGTTTTTCTCCAATCTCGCTAAAAAATGCACGCAACCCGTTGCGATCTAGGTTGAGCAAATTAATTTTGTCTGTCATGGAATGCCTCGTTAACCGGCCGAAAATGGCGCGCAATTGTACTCGCTCAAGGCTATGGTCGTCTAGCCTCAAACCGCGAATGTCAGCGCCCCTCCCTATCATAGCAATTGCTGACTATGATCAAGTTACCGCCGCAATTTTGTTTGCATCAATAAGATCAAAGGGGTAAGCCATGTTAATGCTCGGCCTGTTTGTCTTGTTGGCAGTCGGAGTCTCGTTTCTTTGCAGCTTATTAGAAGCGGTGTTGCTGTCACTGACCCCAGCGTACGTTTCCACCCTGCGGCAAACGAAACCCGCTTCGGCCAAGCGACTCATGCAACTGCAGCAACATATCGAGTCGCCGTTGGTGGCCATTTTAACCCTAAATACCATCGCCCATACGGCCGGTGCCGCTGGCGCTGGGGCGCAGGCCAGTCGCTTGTTTGGCAGCGACGCCCTTGGTTGGTTCTCGGCAGTGCTAACCTTAGCCATCCTATTTTTATCCGAGATCATCCCCAAAACCATTGGCGCCCGCTATTGGCGCTCATTGGCCCCCATGACCTCAGTCTGGTTGATGCTGCTGGTCACCATCACCAAGCCATTGATCATCATCTCAGGCTGGGTAACCTCAATGTTGCAACAGCAAGCTCCCGCCGCACACATTCGTGCCGAAATGTCGGCCATGGCCGACATTGGCCTAGAAAGCGGTGAGCTTGATAGCCAAGAGTCTAAGATCCTCAAGCAGTTACTGCGGGCTCGCAGCCTGCCCGTTAGCGCGATAATGACCCCCAGAACGGTGATCCATTCGCTGTCACAGCACCTCACCCTGCGTGAGTTTTCCAGTCAACACGCGCAGAAATCCTTTTCTCGGATCCCCGTATTTGACAGCGAGCCCGACGACATCGTCGGTTACGTTCGCCGCTCTGAAGTGCTGCTGACCGAAAAAACCGATCCGGATGCGCCGCTGCGCAGCGTTCAACACAAGCTGTTGGTGGTGCCTGAAAACGCCAAGTTGATGGTGCTGTTTGAGCTGTTGCTCACTCGCCATAGCCACATCGCCATCGTGGCTGATGAGTATGGCGGCGTGCGTGGTTTGGTGACGATGGAAGACATTATTGAATCGATGTTGGGCTTAGAAATTGTCGATCAGGATGACCCCTCGAAGGATATGCAGCAGCTGGCTCGGCGGCTCTGGCAACATCGACAAAAAGAACGAAAATTTAGGGTCAGCGGCAATGACAAAGAGAGCCTCCCCCCCCAACCATAGTGGCGCAGCCCCAGCAAACGGCACGGTGAGGGCCGTGATAACCACTGTGGCTCTCTAACCTGGGATTGTGGACACAAAAAAGCGCCCTTATGGGCGCTTAGGTCTAAAGAGTTCTGCTTAGCGAGTACGCGGGCAGATCTCTTCAGCAGTAAAGAAGTAAGCGATTTCACGCTCTGCAGAGGCAACAGCGTCAGAGCCGTGTACTGCGTTTTCATCGATGCTGTCAGCAAAATCGCTGCGCAGGGTGCCGCGAGCGGCATCAGCTGGGTTGGTTGCACCCATGATTTCACGGTTAGCTAAAACTGCGTTTTCGCCTTCCAGTGCTTGAACCATGATTGGACCAGAGGTCATAAAATCAACCAGTGCGCCAAAGAAAGGACGCTCGCTGTGCTCAGCGTAAAAACCTTCAGCCTGTTCACGGCTCAGGTGAACCATCTTTGAAGCCACGATCTTCAAACCTGCCGCTTCAAAGCGCTGGTAGATAGAACCAATCAAGTTTTTTGCTACTGCATCGGGCTTAACGATGGAAAAAGTACGTTCTAGGGCCATTATCCGCTCCATATTATTGTAAAAACAGCCTGTTTTCGGCGCGGATTATATTCTAAAAAAAAGCAAAAATCCCACCCTTGTCACATCCGCCTGCAAATTTAGCTGCACCACGGGCACGACTCGAGCGAGATTTGCGACACCGATCAGCTTTTATTGCTGTATTTCACCCCAACCCAAGCGGTGTGCTTATCGCAGCAGCGGCGGTAGCGGCTAACAAAACCACACTGGCAGGCGGTGTCGATAAGTTCATACAAGCGCTGGGTGTGTGCTTCACCGTGGGGCAGCACTAACATCAAGCGGCCGCCGGAGTTCAAACGACGCCACGCCTGATCCAGTAGCGGCTCATACGGTGGCATTAGCCGATCCGGCATGATCACCATGGCATCCGCTTGCTGCGACTCTAAGCTAGGGCCCAGTTTACCTACCGTCAGCTGGTGCACTTTGCTGGCCAGTTGCTCTAACTGCTCAACGTAGTGACGGCCAAACTGCAGTTGCTCTGGCGTTAACAAAATCGAAATGCTGCCAGTATCACCAACGCAATCCGCCAGATTACGCACGGCGTCCAGCTCCGGACAACCGATAACAACCACGGTCTGGCCACGGCGCAACGACAGCTTACGCAATAAGAAGCGTAACTGAGTGCCACCGACAAGCTGTAGCCGCTCGGGCTGAGCCTGTGGTTCGGATCGAATACTGCGGACAATTTGAGTCATTTTTGTCACCGCAAAGCTATGAAATTGGGAGGAAGTCGTGCCAAAAAGTCACAGAAAGGCAAAAAATCGACTATGAAGCCACCAACATAAGGACTTATCGGCACAAAAAAAAGCCCTAACAACGCAAAATTTAGCGTTAGATCACTATTGGCCGATAACTGATGGCGATCTGCGCCTTAATCTCGGCTTGTTGTAAGCAATTGCCGCACAACTTAGAGTAATCACTACAAAAAAGGCGCCCTAGGGGCGCCTTTTGCAGATCAGTGTCAGTCACTAATCCATTTCATCTATCCACGCTTGCTGGATTGCTTCAAGTACGCGTTCACCACAATGTTGTGGATCATCATCAAAGTTATCCAACGCCATCACCCAATCTCGCAATTCGGTAAAGCGCAGCTGCTGCGGGTTCACATCAGGGTGTTGCTCAGTCAGTTCGATGGCAATGTCGGTAACATCGATCCATTTCATGCCCATAAGTTACTCCTTTATGCTGCATACACCACAACAGGTTCCGTGGCTTAGTGGTGTTCTGATACCTGATTGATGGTGTAGCGCGGAATGTCTACCACCAGATCAGTACCGTTGACTTTCGCTTGGCAAGACAAGCGTGATTCCGGCTCTAAGCCCCACGCTTTATCCAGCATATCGTCTTCCAGTTCGTCACTTTCATCCAGCGAGTCAAAACCGTCGCGCACCACTACATGACAGGTGGTGCAGGCACAAGATTTTTCACAAGCGTGCTCAATATGAATGCCGTTTTTCAGCGCAACGTCGAGAATAAACTCACCGTCTTTCGCTTCCACTTCCAGCCCTTCAGGGCACAGCTCTTGGTGCGGTAAAAATACGATCTTAGCCATTTTATCCTCTTAAACCTTATCTACAGACTGACCAGACAAGGCACGACGGATGGACAAGTCCATTCGCAGCGCGGCAAATTCGCCGCTGGCTTTATCTAGTGCGTCAATTCCTTGCTTGATGGCTTCGCCATCTTCCGCATCGGCCAGTTGTGCCAAGGCGATCATCTGCTGTTCTAATGCTTGTTGTGCTTTTGGTGCCAACAGCGTTGGGCCGTCTGCTTGCAATGCTTTGCTCAGGCTTTCAATTACCCGCCCAGCTTCAATACGCTGTTCGGTTAACATCCGCTTACTGATGTCTTCTTTCGCGTGAGTCATCGATTCGGTCAGCATTCGCGTTACTTCATCGTCACTCAAACCAAAAGATGGTTTTACTTGAATTTCAGCCACCACACCGGAGGTTTTCTCCTCGGCTTTTACGCTCAGCAAACCATCGGCGTCCACTTGGAAGGTCACGCGGATCACTGCGGTGCCTGCGGCCATTGGCGGAATGCCACGCAACTCAAATCGAGCTAACGAGCGACAATCGGCGATCATCTCACGTTCGCCCTGCACCACATGAATCGCCATCGCAGTTTGGCCATCTTTGTAGGTGGTGAACTCTTGCGCTCGAGCAACTGGAATGGTGGTATTGCGCGGGATCACTTTCTCGGTTAACCCACCCATGGTTTCCAGCCCTAACGACAGCGGCAGTACATCCAGCAGCAACATGTCGGAATCGGGCTTATTGCCCACCAGAATATCGGCTTGAATCGCGGCACCAATCGCCACCACTCGATCCGGATCAATTGAAGTTAACGGTTGGCGTTGAAAGTAGTGTCCAATCTGCTCTCGTACCGCTGGGACACGAGTGGAACCGCCAACCATCACCACTTGCTGAATGTCATCCACGCTGACACCGGCGTCTTTTAAGCTGCGGCGGCAGGCGATTAAGGTGCGTTTAATTAATGGCGCGATCAGCTGTTCAAACTGAGCTCGGCTTACTTGGCCCTGCCAAGCGCCGATGGCAGCGTTAACGCTGTCTGCCTCGGTCAGTGCTTCTTTAATTCGGCACGCTTCGGTCATTAATGCCCGCTGCAAAGACGGATCAAGGTTGCTGCTGTCCAACCCTGCTTGTGCCGCGACGTATTGCGCTAACAGGTGATCAAAATCATCGCCGCCTAAAGCGCTGTCACCGCCAGTGGCCAGCACCTCAAACACGCCTTTATTGAGGCGCAAAATGGAGATATCAAAGGTACCGCCGCCCAAATCGTAGATGGCGATGTCGCCTTCTTGGCCACTATCAAGCCCGTAAGCGATGGCGGCGGCGGTTGGCTCGTTAAGCAAGCGCAATACCTTAACGCCCAGCAACTCTGCCGCTTCTTTGGTGCCTTGGCGCTGGGCATCATCAAAGTAAGCTGGCACGGTGATCACCGCCCCGCTCAGATCGCCACCTAAGGTTGCTTCAGCGCGGGCGATAAGGGGCCGTAGCACTTCCGCAGACACTTGAATCGCATTAACGCAGCCTTGGCGGGTCTGGAACAACGGCAAGCCGTTATCCGAGCCTTGCAGCTGATAAGGGTGCTGTGGGTAGCGCTCAGCTACGTCACTCAATGAGCGTCCTAAAAAGCGTTTCACCGAAATAATGGTGTTGGCTGGATCGGCCGTGGCTTGCGCTTTGGCATCGTGGCCGGTCGCCAGTCCTTGCTCAAGGTAGCGCACAACCGATGGCATCCGGTGGCGCAGGTTGCTGTCTGGCAACGTTTCGGCTTGGCCACTGCGTACAGCCGCGACTAAAGAGTTGGTGGTGCCCAAGTCGATACCAACCGCCAGCTTGTGCTGGTGCGGTGCCGCCATCTGACCGGGTTCGGCGATCTGCAATAATGCCATGCTGTGTTATCCGTTGCTTACAGTTGCCACTGCTCTTCGAGCTGTGACAACTCCTGTTCCAGTTTATCGACAAATTTTAATTTGCGAACGTGATCGGCGGCTTGCTGCCATTGACGGTTTGTCAGTTGAGCGATCAGAGCGGCCATCATGGTTTGTTTTAAGGTGGCGAATTGTTGCTCTAATTCAACGGCCGCGGCAAACGGATCGGCTGCGTCAGCCAGCTCTTCGAGGGCTTCACGCAGTTCCATTTGCTGCATCAGGAACATGGGATCTTTGATAGTGGTGGTTTCGCCACGCAGTTCAACGCCATGCAGACGTAACAGGTATTCGGCTCGACCTAGAGGGGATTTGAGAGTTTGAAACGCGTCGTTGATTTCGGCGGTTTTTTGCACCGCCATCAAGCGATCGCGATCGCTGCCAGCGGCAAAGTTGTCAGGATGCACCGCGCGCTGCAACTCACGGTAGCGAGTGGCAAGCGCGGCAGTATCCAGTTCAAACCCTTGCGGTAGCGCAAACAGTTCGAAGTAGTTCATTCGGCGTCCTTAAACGGTAAAGCTCTCGCCACAACCACATTCGCCTTGGGCGTTAGGGTTTTCAAACTTAAAGCCTTCGTTCAGGCCTTCCTTGACAAAATCCACTTGTAATCCGTCCAAGTAGACCATGCTTTTGGCATCAATAATGATATTAACGCCCAGCAGTTCAAAAATTTCGTCGCCAGGCTGAAGTTCATCCACGAACTCCAAGACGTATGCCAAGCCAGAACAGCCGGAGGTTTTCAGCCCCAAACGCAACCCAAGGCCTTTGCCACGGTTGGTTAGGTAGCTTTGTACTCGTTCGGCTGCCGCTTCGGTCAAGGTAATGGCCATTACTAACTACTCCGGATTACTTCTGTTGCTTGCTCTGGTAGTCGGTGATCGCTGCTTTGATGGCGTCTTCGGCCAAAATGGAGCAGTGGATCTTTACCGGTGGCAAAGCCAACTCTTCGGCGATGGCGGTGTTTTTAATGGCCGCGGCTTCGTCTAAAGTTTTGCCTTTAACCCACTCGGTAACCAGCGAGCTGGATGCAATGGCAGAGCCACAACCGTAAGTCTTAAACTTAGCGTCTTCGATAACGCCGTTATCGTCGATCTTCAGTTGCAGTTTCATCACATCACCACAAGCGGGTGCGCCCACCATGCCGGTGGCCACGTTAGGATCGTTCTTATCAAACGAACCAACGTTACGTGGGTTTTCGTAGTGCTCGATTACTTTTTCGCTGTAAGCCATGTTGCTAGCTCCAATCTGTGCCCATTGCTCTGGGTCATTAAGCCGGCTCTTAGCGGCCGGCTTGCTAAATTCAGGTTAGTGAGCGGCCCATTCCACTTGGGACAGGTCAACGCCGTCTTTAAACATCTCCCACAGCGGCGACATTTCACGCAGCTTGTCGATGGAGTTGTTGATGATGCCAATGGCATGATCGACTTCGGCTTCGGTGGTGAAACGACCCACAGAGAAACGAATTGAACTGTGTGCCAATTCATCGTTCAAGCCCAATGCACGCAGCACGTAGCTTGGTTCTAAGCTGGCAGAAGTACAGGCAGAACCCGACGATACCGCCAAGTCTTTCAATGCCATGATCAACGACTCGCCTTCAACAAAGTTGAAGCTGACGTTGAGGTTGCCCGCTACGCGCTGTTCGGCATCGCCATTCAAGTACACTTCGTCCATGTCCTTGATGCCGTTCCATAAGCGGTTACGCAGCGCTAACACACGTTCATGTTCAACGGCCATCTCTTCTTTCGCAACACGGGCGGCTTCACCCATGGCTGCAATTTGGTGGGTTGCCAAGGTACCAGAACGCATGCCACGTTCATGGCCGCCACCGTGCATCTGCGCTTCTAAGCGGATGCGTGGCTTACGACGTACGTACAGAGCACCGATGCCCTTAGGCCCGTACATCTTGTGACCAGAGATGGAGATCATGTCCACTTTCATGGTTTTTACGTCAATGGCCAGCTTACCCGCTGACTGAGCTGCATCCACGTGCAACAAAATGCCTTTGCTGCGACACAGTTCGCCGATGGCGCCGATGTCGTGGATAACACCCACTTCGTTGTTCACGTGCATGATCGAAACCAGTACGGTGTCGTCGCGCATCGCGTCTTCAAAACGGGACAGTGGGATGATGCCGCTGGCATCAGGATCAAGGTATGTAACCTCAAAACCTTCACGCTCTAATTGGCGACAGGTATCCAAAACCGCTTTGTGCTCGGTCTTGGAGGTGATGATGTGCTTGCCCTTCTTGTTATAGAAGTGGGCTGCACCTTTGATGGCCAAGTTATTAGACTCGGTGGCACCGGAAGTAAATACGATCTCGCGTGGATCGGCATTCAACAGTTCCGCAACTTGGTTACGGGCAATGTCAACGGACTCTTCTGCCTGCCAACCAAAGCGGTGCGAACGGGAGGCCGGGTTACCGAAGTTACCGTCCAGGGTGAGGTGCTGCATCATTACGTCTGCAACGCGCGGATCTACCGGCGTAGTAGCAGAATAATCAAAATAGATGGGAAGTTTCATACCTTCTCCGGTGCTGAGCCAGTCACTATGGTACTGGCGAGATACAACTGTCGGAACTAGGCGCGAGCCTGATCCCGTACCTGTGCCTTTTCTTGGCGCAGGCTTACGACTTTTACTTGCCGGTCTTCCATCAGATCAGCCAGGCTGATGCCATCAAGAAAACTGGCGATGCGATCACTTAGGTCGCCCCACAACGAGTGGGTTAAGCAACGGGCGCCGCCTTGGCAGTTGCTTTGACCGTGGCAGCGGGTTGCGTCTACGGACTCATCGACCGCGTGCACCACCATGGCTACCGAAATATCCGCGGCGGCTTTACCCAATAGGTAACCACCACCAGGGCCACGAACGCTGGAAACCAAACCTTGTTTACGCAGTTTGGCGAACAGCTGTTCTAGATAAGACAGGGAGATCCCCTGACGTTCTGAGATCTCTGCCAACGGCACCGGCCCATCCGGCGTGTGCAAAGCCACGTCAAGGATGGCGGTTACCGCATAGCGGCCTTTCGATGTAAGTCGCATTGCCAGTTTCCTTCCGAAATTCTGGGGTCTAGTCTACATACCTGACTAATTTAGTCAAGTATTTAACCCTTCAGTTTAGTCAACTATTATTGCCACTAATAGCGCAGTAACTGAACTGAATACCCCAGTGCAGGACAGCGGTATTTAACCCCAAGCAGCACTCAGGATCAAACGACTTTCGACCAAGGCTCTAGCAACATCACACTGTGGCCAAATGCGTGCGTAAATTAGGCCATTGCTGGGTGATAACGCTGCATTTTTCAACATCAATCATTGCGGCGATTATTACTATCTATGCGGTCGATTGAGGTCAGAATGCCGCGAAGAATATTCAACTCGATCTGCTCTGGCCGCGCTCGATTATAAAGGCGCCGCAATTTGGTCATGATTTGCCCCGGATGCGCCTTAATAATGAAGCCGGTTTTCAGCAACACCTGCTCCAGATGCTGGTAGAAGCCTTCCATCTGAGCGGAATCCGGGTACTGCTGTGGCTCTTCCTCTGTCGCTGCATTGGCCGCTTCGGCGAGTTCCAGCTGCGCCATCCGCGTTTCATAACTCAACAGCTGCACGGCTTGTGCCAAGTTCAGCGAGCTGTACTCTGGATTCGCAGGAATGCACACATGGTAATGACACATCTGCAGCTCTTCGTTATTAAGGCCGTGATTTTCTCGGCCAAACACCAGAGCAACAGGCCCCTGCTCCGATTCAGTCGCCAACTTGCGCCCCGCTTGACGGGCATCAAACATCGGCCAGCTGTGGGTTCGGCTTCGGGCACTGGTGCCGATCACCAAAGCACAATCGGCAATGGCCGACGCCAAATCATCGGTGACAACCAGATCGCGCAATACGTCACTGGCACCGGCGGCTAACGCTATCGACTTACCGTCCACTTCGGTGCGCGGTGCGGCTAAGTAGAGATTAGACAGCCCCATGGTTTTCATGGCTCTGGCGGCAGAACCGATGTTACCTGGGTGGGAAGTACCGACTAATACGATGCGGATGTTATCGAGCATGGCGAATAAACTCTCAGTAAAAACAGGCTGCGGATATTATCACAGAGCGCGACTATCATTTAGCTTGCTGAATTTGGGGTTGCTGCCCTTGCCAAGCGGCAATATTTTGGTAGACTTGCGCGCCTTATCCGGGGAGCCCCCCGGCCGCGTTCTTTTACATCCTTGGGGTATCGATATGCATCCGATGCTGAACATCGCCATTCGCGCTGCGCGTAATGCAGGTAACGTGATCACACGTGCCTATGAAGATTTTGACAAAGTTGAAGCTGAGCAAAAAGGCTTAAACGATTTTGTAACTAACGTAGACCGTGACGCCGAGCGCGCCATCATCGCTGCGATCCGTAAAGCGTACCCAGAACACACCATCATTGGTGAAGAATCTGGTACTGACGTTGGCACTGACAACGACTTTCAGTGGATCATTGACCCTCTGGATGGCACCACCAACTTCCTGAAGCGCATTCCACACTTCTCTGTTTCCGTTGCCTTGCAAGTAAAAGGTCGCGTTGAAGTGGGCGTAGTATACGATCCAATCAACAACGAACTGTTCAGCGCTTGTCGCGGCCAAGGCGCACAGCTGAACAGCCAGCGCATTCGTGTTGCTTCTCATCGTGACATCAAAGGCACCCTGCTGGGTACCGGTTTCCCATTCAAGGCCCGTCAGCACGCTGACACCTACATGACCATCTTTGCTGATCTGTTTGCCGATGTTGCCGACATGCGTCGTGCTGGTTCTGCGGCACTGGATCTGGCTTACGTTGCATGTGGTCGTTTGGACGGTTTCTTCGAGATCGGCCTGAAGCCATGGGATTTCGCGGCAGGTGAACTGCTGGTTCGCGAAGCGGGCGGTATCGTTACTGACTTCGCTGGTGGTCACAACCACGGCACTTCCGGCAACATCGTTGCCGGTTGCCCGAAGGTAACTGCTGGTCTGGTAAACAAAATGCGTCCTAACCTAAGCGAAGCGTTACAACGCTAAGCAAGATGGATCGCTGAGCTCGACTCAGACAGAACGCCAAAGGGCCGCTTACCGTGTAAGCGGCCCTTTTTGTTGGTTCGAATTCGGCAGATGTAAGCAAATATATGTAAAATATATGAATGAAAATTCCAAGCATTTGTCCCGCCTCAGAATCTTATTTCCTGCCAAATAACGTGCCACTGTGCGGTTACACTCGGTTACATTCCCCCACAACAAACGAAGCGATAACGCCAACAATTAGGATGCTTTATTCAATGGAGGAACATCCTATGAAAGCGCTATTGTTAACTGGAGTTATGGTGTTGGGTTGCAGCGCAGCCGCCTATGGGGACAATCGTCAATTTGTGGCTGCCGATGATCGCATGGAAACGCAGGTGTGCATTGATGCTGCCACCAAAAGCATGCGCAGCTTTTCGCAGAAGCTGCATAACAACCGGCTGAATTACCGGATTATCGGTAAACAGCTGTTGTGTAACGATGAGGCGGTAGCCACCTTTGCCGCTCGCTATAATCCCGATCAACGGGTATCAAGCCGGATCGCACGCTACAGCCCCGAAGCGGTGAAAACTCAGGTAAAGATCACCGAACTGGCGAGCCTGTCTGGGCCACTGGTGATATTCGCTAACTAACCGGCCTTTTGCACTGCCACTTTGCGCTCAAACGTCTGCCTTGCTTCTGGCCAACATTTGAGCGTTTTTATTGGGCCTGCAATGCCAACCTGACTTGCCTCTCTACTGAGCAGTCAGGTTTTATCGTGCCCGCCCCAACGGCCAAGGCGAAGCAGCGCGAACAGAAGCAACACCGCCAATACCACCGCCGGCATCAACAGCACGCTGATCATCAAGACCCAAACATAGGGCAAGTGCCGTGGATGCAACCAGCGCTGGCGCCGTTCACCATCGGGATCGTGAAAGCGATTCATCTGCCCTCCTAGTTAACCCTTGCCAATCAACAAGTCACCAGCAAATTTGCTTGATAACTCACTGAGTTAGAAAACTTTGTGCTATAGCTCACATCTCGTTGCCAGTAATGTTGGTGGCCACTCAATGGCATCATTACACTCTGGCCGCATCAGACTCTTGTCAAAACAGGAAGATTGGAATGCGAACGTTATATCGCGGCTATGGCTTAAAGTTTATCAAATACGCAGAGATCGGCATCTTGATGTTGATCGCCGTGGCCACTTTATTCGCCATTGGCGAAGAGGTAAAAACCGTTTGGCATCGTGGCCACGTGGAATTGGCGGATCTGTTGTTGCTGTTTATCTACTTGGAAGTGTTAGCGATGGTGGCAAATTACGCCGAGATAGGGAAACTGCCAATACGCATGCCGGTCTACATCGCCATTGTGGCGTTGGCACGGTATCTGATTTTAGATATGAAGGCGATGGATGACTGGCGCATCCTCACCGTGGCGGGCGCAGCGTTGGTTCTGGCCCTGACCGTTCAAGTGATCCGTTATGGCCAAATTAAATGGCCCTACCCCGAGAACGGTCAGTCGCAATCAGATTAGTGACCGCACATGTTGCCGCGGTTTAAAACGTAACCTTCGCCGTCGGCAACCACTTTTTGCATTTTAACGAAGAAGGTCAGGATCTGTTCGATGTTCTGATCTTCTAAACGACAAGTGTGAAAACGAACCTCAGCGCCAAAAGCGTTGTTGGCCAGTTCGGTCAACTGCGCCAAGTTTTGTGGCTGTGCTTGCTCGCCGATCAGGTTAAGTAGTTCGTGGGCGTGAACGCTAGACATGGAAACTCCATCGAAAATAGTTAAAGTTGCATCACAATAGCACCTTAAATCACCACACAAACCTGTACCGTCACTGATCTGTGAATCAGGCCACAGTTCCCTTTCTCCAATAAGCGCGAGGCCCAATGCTGGCAGAAACCATTCAACTGACCATTGGCTTAACCCAACAGATGAGCCTCTATCTGGTGATGGCTTATCTGTTAACCAAAACCCCAGTTTTACGGCCAATGGTGGATCTGGCCGTAGGCTTGCCGCACAAATTCGTGCTGTACATCACCTTCTCGATGCTGTGCATCATGGGCACTTATTTTGGCGAACAAACCCACGATGCCATCGCCAATACTCGGGCGATGGGGGCGGTATTATCGGGCTTGCTTGGTGGCCCAGTGATTGGTTTCTTGGTGGGCTTAACCGGCGGCCTGCATCGCTACAGCTTGGGGGGTTTTACCGACACTGCCTGTGCCATATCCACCACCATGGAAGGGCTCTTTGCGGGGTTAATGCACCTGAAATTACTGCGCAGCAAACAACTAAATCAGCTGTTTAACCCTTTTCGAGTGTTTGCCATCGCCTTAGGCGCTGAAATTTTACAGATGCTCACCATTTTGGTGGTGGCTAAACCTTTTGACGACGCACTGCAATTGGTGCAAACCATTGCCATTCCCATGCTACTGGTTAACTCGCTGGGCGCGGCGCTGTTTATGAGCATGATCCGCGATCAACGCACCATGGCAGAAAAGCTGTCGTCGGTGTATTCCGCCAAGGCGTTAAAAATTGCCGAGCGCACCGTAGGTCACCTCAACCAAGGCTTCAATCCCACCACGGCATCCGCGGTGGCCAACATCATCTTTGAAGAAACCGGCGTAAGCGCGGTGGCGATCACCGATTGCGATAAGTTGCTGGCCTTTATTGGTGCTGGCGCCGATCACCATAAGGTGGATACCCCCATCGCCTCGGCGCTGACCAAGCAAGCCATCAGCAGCAACAAGGTGGTGTTTGCCGATGGCATTGAACAGCACTACAGCTGCTCCATCAGTGCCCAGTGCCCTCTGGGTTCCTGTTTAATTGTGCCGCTGCGGGGCGAAAATGAAGTGATCGGCACAGTCAAACTCTACGAGAAGAAGTCCCGCTTCTTTTTGCACCTAAACCAAACCTTGGGCGAAGGCATTGCGCGGGTACTGGCCAATCAAATCCTGCACGGTCGATTTTTAGATCAGCATAATTTGCTGGTGCAGGGCGAACTGAAGCTGCTGCAAGCGCAGATCAATCCACACTTTTTATTTAATGCGCTCAACACCCTAAATGCGGTGATCCGCCTCGATCCAGACAAAGCCCGTTCACTCACCCAACACCTTGCCGCATTCTTGCGTGCCAACTTAAAGCGTGGCGCCGAAGTGATCACCGTGGCCGAAGAGCTGGAACATGTGCGCTCGTACCTGACCATTGAAAAAGCCCGCTTTGGCGAGGCGCTGTGCGTTGAGTGGGATATTTCCAAAGCGCTGTTGCAACAAAAAATCCCCACCTTTACGCTACAGCCATTGGTGGAAAATGCGGTTAAACACGGCACCTCAACCTTGCTCGAACCCGGTAAGATCACCATTGTGGCTGAACAAGTTGGCGAGCAGTTGCGCTTAATTGTGCGCGATAACGCCGGTGCTTACCAACCGCCATCACACTCTGATGGGCTAGGCATGGGCATCGTGGATAAACGCATTAAGGCCGTCTATGGCCAGCACTACGGCATTACGGTTGAATGCCAACCGGAACAGTACACCAACATCATTGTCTCTTTACCTGTGAGCAGTACCCTATGATCCGCGCGCTTTTGATTGACGACGAACCGTTAGCTCGGCAAGAGCTGGCGCTGCTGTTACAACACCATGACGACATTGAGGTGGTGGCTGAAGCCAGTAATGCCATTGATGGCTTAAGCAAGTACCATCAGCATCAACCGGATCTGCTGTTTATTGATATCCAAATGCCAAAAGTCACCGGCATGGAGATGGTGTCGATGCTGGATAACAGCACCTTACCCCACATCGTATTTGTGACCGCTTACGATCAATACGCCATTGATGCCTTTGCCAATAACGCCACCGACTATCTGCTTAAGCCCGTTAGCAACGAACGGCTGGCGCAAACCCTAGCGCGGATCCGCGCCAGCAGCAGTGCCGCCGTCCCCACCATCACCGAAGCGTTAACCCACCTGCCCTGCTTCAGTGGCAAACGGTTAAAAGTGGTCGATGTGGCTGACACCGAATACGTGTTTTCCGATCTCAGTGGGATCCATGTGGCCAGCACCGATGGCAGCTACCACACCCACTTAACCCTTAAGGTCTTAGAGCAGCAAGGAGCCTTTTTACGCTGCCACCGGCAATATCTTATCCAACCCAGCGCCATTGCTGAGATTGTGCTGCAAGATGGTGGCTGCGCCGAAATTATTACCCACAGCGGTAAGACCGTGCCCGTAAGTCGGCGCTACCTAAAACCACTTAAACAGAAATTTGGCTTCCAATAGCGTGATTTTTTAGGCACCTCCACCATCTGCTTCTACACTTTCATGGAGCCGAACACGGCAACTGAACCTGTTTTTGTGCAACGAGGTAGTGGCATGTCATTAACCAAAGCCGATCTGACCGACCTACTGGTGAATCACCGTCATATGAAGGTCGCTGAAGCCCGCTCTTTAGTGGACGTATTCTTTGAAGAGATCCGCGAGAGTCTAGAGCGCGGCGAAGAGGTCAAACTCAGTGGGTTTGGGGTGTTTCATCTTCGCGATAAAACCCCACGCCCTGGGCGTAACCCCAAAACCGGTCAATCCCACGAGATCGCAGCACGCCGAGTGGTTACCTTCTCTGCCGGTGGCAAGCTCAAAGGTCGCGTCGCCACCTTAAAGGCGTAGCCGCTGCTGTATTGATCACCCACAGCCAGAGCCCCCATTGGTTCTGGCTGCGCCATCAACTCCCCCCCTTAACCGCTTAATCTCACCAGCGACCGCTCAGGCCTTCAATTCGACCGCTTACTCAGATCCTAAAGCCGTGACAATTCAGATCGGTACGATGTGCCATAACAACTCCTGTAAGGAATACTGAAATGTTATGGTTTTTTAGTTGCATCGCCCTGCTGATCGGCGGCTACTTCATGTATGGCACCTTTGTCGAAAAGGTCTTCGGCATTAAGGCAAGCCGCCAAACTCCTGCCCACACTCGCACCGATGGCGTCGACTACGTGCCGATGTCGAAAAAGAAAGTGTACTTGGTGCAGCTGTTAAACATCGCCGGTGTTGGCCCAATTTTCGGCCCTATCATGGGGGCGTTGTACGGCCCCGCGGCCATGTTGTGGATCGTCTTTGGCTGCATCTTTGCCGGTGCCGTACACGACTACTTCTCTGGCATGTTGTCGGTTCGCAATGGCGGCGCTTCGGTGCCCACCATCGTTGGCCGCTACTTAGGGGCGCCAGCCAAGCACTTTATGAACCTGTTCGCCATCGTACTGTTGTTGTTGGTTGGGGTGGTATTTGTGTCGGCACCGGCGGGCATGTTAACCAACCTGATCAACACCCAAACCGATTTGGCGGTGGGCAGCTTAACCATGGTTGGCATCATCTTCAGCTACTACGTGGTTGCGACCATCGTGCCGGTGGATAAGATCATCGGTCGCTTCTACCCACTGTTTGGCGCACTGCTGATCTTTATGTCGGTGGGCTTAATCGTGGCCTTGATCGCCTCTCCTGAACACCAGTTGATGGGCGAGTTCACCCCTGCTGACATGCTCAGCAACATGAACCCGAACGACATGCCATTGTGGCCAGCCCTGTTCATTACCATCGCTTGTGGGGCGATCTCTGGCTTCCACGCCACCCAGTCGCCACTGATGGCGCGCTGCATGGAGAACGAGCAAAACGGTCGCTTCGTTTTCTACGGCGCCATGATTGGTGAAGGCGTGATCGCGCTGATCTGGTGTGGCTTGGCGCTGTCGTTCTTCGGCAATGTCGACAACCTTGCTGAAGCCGTTGCCAATGGTGGCCCAGGCAAAGTGGTTTACGATGCCTCGTTTGGTCTGCTGGGTGTATTTGGTGGGGTGCTGGCATTCTTGGGGGTGGTGATCCTGCCTATCACCTCTGGCGATACCGCCTTCCGCTCTAGCCGCCTGATTCTGGCTGAATACTTCGGCATGAGCCAAGTAAAAATCACTAACCGCCTGCTGATGGCTGCGCCGCTGTTCATCATTGGTGCCATCCTGACCCAAGTCGATTTTGGCATCATCTGGCGCTACTTTGGTTTTGCCAACCAGCTAACCGCGGTGATGATGTTATGGACCGCGACGGCCTACTTGGCTCGCGCCGACAAATTGCACTGGATCACCACCGTACCCGCGCTGTTCATGACCACGGTGATCACCACCTTTATCCTTAGCAGCGCGAAGCTGGGCTTTGGGCTACCCATCGAGATCTCCACCGCGTGTGGCGTTGTTACCGCTTCGGTTGCCGCTTGGCTGGTGGTTGGGGTGATTGGCAAGCAACCTCTGCCTGCCGATGCCGAGGCGTAAGCTTCTGTGAATGTTCAATTGAGTTAGCAGCAAAATTGACGCAAAAACGGCGCTCCTCGGAGCGCCGTTTTTGTTGTTGTAACCCAGCTCGGAGCCTTAGCTCAGCGGGTAATAGGGATCAGCCCAGCTGACATTGCTCCGCTGCAATCGTTGTTGCCACTGCGCTAATTCCGCCTTAGGCAGTACCAACAACAGCCGTTCACCTTGAGCCAACCAGTCGATAACATCACCGTGTTGCGCCAACTGCAGCTGATCTTGGCTGGCATCACGCCGTACCAGCTCAAGCAGCATCGGATCCACCGCAGTGGCGCTCACCACCCGATCCAAACGCTGTAACTCGGCCATCGCCGCAATCGGCAACAACGCCGGATTTTGCTGATCGTGCATCAGCCACAATTGGCCTTGACCGGCGACACCTTGCTGCGCGGTCTCCAGATGGGCTCGGGTTTGCTCGCTGTAGCCCAAGCCATTTGCCGCAATAAAGCGCTCCCACACCCCTCGGGAATCGTCATTGCTCTGCTGTACTTTGCGCCGCGCGCCACCAATAAACTGCGCAAGTTTGCCCAGTGTGCGCGGTAAACGAGTTTCTAAAGCCGCACGCAGGGTACGCACCAACACCGGTGCGCTGCCTTCACTGCCAATGGCAATCACAATTGGCGCTCTATCAACGATGGCGGGGGTGATCACACTGCACAGTTGCGGCTGATCAACCACATTCACCCATAAGCCTAAGGCTTTGGCTTCGCGGGCGATCTGTTGATTCAGTTCGCTGTTGTTGGTGGCGGCAATAACCCCATGACGCCCTTCAAGCAATTGCGGTTCATAACGTTGGGGTAAACACTCAATACGGCTGCCATCCAAGGCGCGAATGCTGGCCACCACCGTCGGCGACACCACCGTGAGCTGTGCTTCACTACGGGCCCACAGGGCAATTTTACGGGCGGCCACTTCGCCGCCGCCCACCACCAAAATTCGCATGGCGGCGGTATCATGAAACAGAGGGAAATATCGCATTAGGTCACCGGCTCACTGCCGCAGCGCCAGCACAGCTCAAAGTGACCATCATTTTGTTCACCACAACTGCACTGCCACGGGGCGATGTTTTGTTGATATTGTTGCAGTAGCCCTTTGGCTGCTGGCAGATGGCATTGTTGCACCAACACTCTGATCTGCTGAGTGTCCATTGGCAGTTCGCCGGCAGCACCTCCAAGGGCTTCACCCAGCAGTCGCACCGGAATGGCTTGTTGCTCGAGTAAGCCTTTGAAAGCGTTCGCTTCGATAGAGTTACTGGCTCGGAACAGTTCGACATAGCTGTCCATGGCGGCGTTCTCCTTAACTTCAATGCATCCCTGCTGCCAGTGCAGCTAAGGCACAGGCAGTATGACGCTAAAACGCATGATCCAGATAACAAAAAGCCACCCCAAGGGGTGGCTTGTCAAGGCATTTTGGCGATTACGGTAGGATAGGATCCTGATCCGCGCCCTCTTTCTCAATCTGCACCGGCATCATGTGTTCTTTGGTGATGCCCAGCTGAATGGCCGCAAAGCTGGCCACGTAGATGGAGGAGTAGGTACCCACGCCGATCCCCAACAACAATGCGGTAGCAAAGCCGTGGATCATCGAACCGCCCAACATAAACAGCGACACTACAACAAACAGCGTGGTGGCGGTGGTGATGATGGTTCGGCTCATGGTTTGAGTGACCGAAGTGTTTACCACGTGCTCTGGCGTTCCCTTACGCATCTTGCGGAAGTTCTCTCGCACTCGGTCATACACTACGATGGTGTCGTTCAAGGAGTAACCCACCACCGCTAAGACCGCCGCCAGTACGGTCAGATCAAACTCAATCCATAAGACCGAGAACACCCCAAGGGTGATGATCACATCGTGCACCAACGCCAGTACCGAACCTACCGCCAAGCGCCACTCAAAGCGGAACGCTACGTAGATAAGAATACAGATGATCGCAGCCAATACGGCCAAACCACCCTGCTCGGTCAGCTCTTCACCAACCTGCGGGCCAACAAACTCAACCCGCTTGATCAGAGCTTCGCCCGGCATCGATTTCGCCGCCGATTCAACCTGACCAACTAATGCGTTGCCTTCGCCGGATTTCGGTGGTACCCGCACCAAGATGTCGCGGGCGCTACCAAACTGCTGCACAACAGCGCCGTTGATCCCTTGCTGCTCAAGTGCACCACGAACGTCCGCTGGTGACGTTGGCTGCTGGTACGCGATCTCCACCACGGTACCGCCGGTGAAATCCAAGCCCCAGTTCATGCCGCGCATTGCCATGCTGGCGATGGAACCGATGATCAGCACAATCGACAGTGCAACCACTGGCTTCGCGTGCTTAAGGAAATCAACGGTGTTTTTTAGGTTTAACAGTTGAAACATCGTAATCCCCTTAAATATCCAGTTTCTTCATGCGCTTGCCACCCCACAGGGCGTTAACCACTGCACGAGTACCAACGATGGAGGTGAACATGGATGTCGCGATACCGATCATCAGTGTTACCGCAAAGCCCTTCACCGGCCCGGTGCCCACAGAGAACAGGATCAACGCGGTGATCAAGGTGGTGATGTTGGCATCGGCAATGGTTGAAAACGCGTTAGCGTAACCTTCATTGATTGCCTGCTGAATGCTACGACCGGCTTTGATCTCTTCACGAATTCGCTCAAAGATAAGCACGTTACCATCCACTGCCATCCCCACGGTTAACACGATACCGGCAATGCCTGGCATGGTTAACGTGGCCCCAGGGATCATCGACATAATGCCAACCATCAAGATGATGTTACCCGCCAACGCAGCCACGGAAATCATACCAAACTTACGGTAATACACCGCCATGAACAGCACCACGGCCAGCATACCGTACATCAATGCCGCTTTACCGTTATCGATGTTCTCTTGACCCAGTGACGGACCAATGGTGCGCTCTTGCACAATGGTGATTGGCGCAATCAAGGCACCAGCACGCAGCAGCAATGACAAGTTTTGCGCTTCGGCAGGCGAGTCGATGCCGGTAATGCGGAAACTACGGCCCAAGCGAGCTTGGATGGTGGCCACGTTAATGACCTCTTCAATCTTGTTGAAGGTTGGCTTGCCATCCGCATCGCGTTCACCGGTTGGCTTGTATTCAATGAATACGGTCGCCATGCCTTTACCAATCATGTCTTTGGTAAAGTCAGCCATCTTGTTGCCACCAACGGCATCCAAGTCGATGTTTACCTGTGGCTGGCTGGTTTCACTGTAACCGGATTTCGCGCCGGTGATGTGATCACCGGTTAAAATCACCCGCTGTTGCAAGATCACCGGGCGACCATCACGGCCGGTGTAAAGCTTGGCATCCGGCGGCACAATGCCACGCATGGCAGCATTGATGTCGGCGTTTTCAGCTAAGGCGCGGAACTCCAAGGTGGCAGTTGCCCCAAGGATCTCTTTGGCGCGCGCGGTGTCTTGCACCCCTGGCAGTTCAACGGTGATGCGATCCGCACCTTGACGCTGCACTACCGGCTCGGCCACACCCAGTTCATTCACACGGTTGCGCAAAATCGTGATGTTCTGCGTCAACGCGTATTCCTTTACCTCTTTCAGGTAAGGTTCGCTGAAGCTGGCAACGAAGCTCAGCTCATCGCGCGACTTAAACACCAAGTTTTGGTTGTTCTGCTGTAAGAAGGTCAGCGCTTGCTCGGCCACATCGGCTTTGCGGAAGCGCACTTCTACCCCAGTAGGAGCAATGCGAACCGCAGAGTAACGCAGGCGTTCTTTACGCAGCTGAGCACGGAAATCGGTTACGATTTGCTCTTGCTGCTTATTGATCGCCTCGTTCATGTCCACTTCCATCAGGAAGTTAACACCACCACGCAGATCCAAGCCTAACTTCATTGGGGTTCCGCCCAATGATTTCAGCCACTCTGGCGTGGCCGGAGCCAAGTTGATCGCAACGATGTAGTCGTCACCCAGCTGTGATGCTACCGCATCTTTACCACGGCTTTGGTCTTCAACGTTGCTGAAGCGCACTTCAACTAAGCCGTTTTCCATCACCACATTTTTGCTTGTAATACCTGCCTTGGTAAGGGCTTCGCGAACATCATCCACCGTAGTGGCGGTTATTGTCGCGTTCCGGCCTGCAGAGATCTGCAGCGCCGGATCTTCCCCATAAACGTTTGGCAAGGCATACAGCAGCCCGATGGCAAGCGCGAACACCACCATCAGGTTTTTCCACATCGGGTATTTGTTCAACACACCGCTGCCCCTTCTTCAGTCAAACTAGATCGTTATTATTGTTTTACAGAGACTGGATAGAGCCTTTCGGCAGTACCGCAGTAACAAAGTCTTTTTTCAGCGTTACTTGGTTGTTGTCGTTCAGTGACAACACCACGTAATCGCTGTCGTCAGCCACTTTGGCGATTTTGCCAACCAGACCACCGGTAGTCAGTACTTCGTCACCCTTAGACAGAGTCTCAACCAGAGACTTATGCTCTTTCACACGCTTGTTTTGCGGACGCAAAATCATGAAGTAGAACACCAGACCAAAGATGGCCAGCATAAATAATGGTTCGAAACCACCCATAGGAGCACCGGCGTCAGCAGCGTAAGCATTTGCGATAAACATATGAAACTTCTCTCTTTTATTGGATTAATTAGTCGTTTACTGGTGGCACTTCGCGGCCAAGCTTGGCGTAGAACTCTGCGACAAAGCCATCTAGGTTACCCTGCTCAATCGCGCCTCGCAAACCTTCCATAACTCGCTGATAATAACGCAAATTGTGAACGGTATTGAGACGTGCACCTAAGATCTCGTTGCAGCGATCTAAGTGGTGTAAATATGCACGGCTGTAGTTTTTACAGGTGTAGCAATCACAGCCCTCTTCCAGCGGTGATACGTCATCGCGGTGTTTGGCGTTGCGAATTTTCACTACGCCTTCGGCGGTAAACAGGTGACCGTTACGGGCGTTACGGGTTGGCATTACGCAATCGAACATGTCGATGCCGCGACGCACGCCTTCAACCAGATCTTCTGGTTTACCCACGCCCATCAGGTAACGTGGCTTATCTTCTGGGATCTTCGGACAGATGTGCTCCAAAATACGGTGCATATCTTCTTTGGGCTCACCCACCGCCAAACCACCCACGGCGTAACCGTCGAAGCCGATGTTAACCAGACCTTCTAATGATTCGTCGCGCAGGTGTTCGTAAACGCCACCTTGGATGATGCCAAACAAGTTGTTTGGGTTTTCCATGCGGTCAAACTCGTCACGAGAACGCTGCGCCCAACGCAGAGACATCCGCATCGACTTACCCGCTTCCTCTTCGGTTGCAGGGTAAGGGGTACATTCGTCAAAGATCATGACGATGTCCGATCCTAAGTGGTACTGGATCTCCATCGACTTCTCAGGATCTAAGAAGATTTTGTCGCCATTGATTGGGTGGCGGAAATGCACGCCCGCTTCGGTGATCTTACGGATGTGGCCCAAGCTGAATACTTGGAAACCGCCGGAATCGGTCAATATCGGCTTATGCCAATTCATGAAACCGTGCAGATCACCATGCTTCTGCATGATCTCGTTACCTGGGCGCAGCCACAGGTGGAAGGTATTGCCCAAGCAAATTTCAGCGCCGGTGGCTTCCACTTCTTCAGGGGTCATGCCTTTTACGGTGCCGTAGGTGCCCACTGGCATAAACGCCGGAGTTTCAACGGTGCCACGTTCAAAGGTTAACCGACCGCGGCGGGCGCGACCGTCAGTACCCAGTAGATCAAATTTCATTTTCATTACGAAAAACCTCTAACCAGAGAAACAGTCTGGTGATGGCAAAGTCTAGCGATAACCGCCTTGGATTAAAGCTAGATGGGGATGAGCTGCAGTAACTTCAAGTCACTGCAGCGGATTTAAATCGACAGCACAGAGCTGTCGATTTAATAGGATTGGGAGTTACTCGCCGTCACGGCGGGTGACAAACATGGCGTCACCGTAGCTATAAAAGCGGTAACCATTGGCAATGGCGTGCTTATAGGCGTTCATGGTCTGGTCTTGGCCGGCAAAGGCCGACACCAACATGATCAAGGTGGATTCCGGCAAGTGGAAGTTAGTCACCATCGCATCCACAATGTGGAACTGTTTGCCTGGGTACAAGAAAATCGAGGTTTCAGAGGCAAACGGCGCCAGCAATTCACCGTGGCGGCGGGCTTCTTGCGCCGCGGATTCCAATGAACGTACCGAGGTTGTGCCCACCGCAATCACACGACCACCATTGGCCTTGGTACGCAAGATGGCATCCACCACCGCTTGGTCTACTTCGGCGTATTCCGAATGCATGTGGTGATCTTCAATCTTGTCCACTCGCACCGGTTGGAAGGTACCGGCACCAACGTGCAAGGTAACGTAAGCGGTGTTAACCCCTTTCTCTTTTAAGGTGGCCAACATGGCATCGTCAAAATGCAGCCCCGCGGTTGGCGCCGCCACGGCACCGGGACGCTGGTTGTACACGGTTTGGTAGCGTTCGCGATCCGCACCCTCATCCGGACGGTCGATGTACGGTGGTAATGGCATGTGGCCAATGCGATCCAAAATCGACAGCACCGTTTCATCGCCATTGAATTCAATTTCAAACAGCGCATCGTGGCGTTCCACCATGGTGGCGGTCACGTCTTGTTCAAAATGCAACTGATTGCCGGGCTTCGGTGATTTAGAGCAACGCACGTGGGCCATCACGCGCTTCGAATCCAACACCCGTTCCACCAGCATCTCAAACTTGCCGCCAGACGCCTTTTGGCCGAAGACACGGGCCGGGATCACTCGGGTGTTGTTAAACACCATCAGATCACCGGGACGCACCAGCTCCAACAGATCCGGGAATTGACCGTCGTTTAAGGCGCCGCTGTCACCATCAAGGTGCAACAAACGCGAGGCGCGACGTTCTTCAGTGGGGTAACGAGCGATCAGTTCGTCAGGAAGATCAAATTGGAAATCGGCAACCAGCATGGTGATGAATACTCTAAGAGCCTGTCAAAGCGGGGGCGATATTGTAAATCAGACAGGCACAGTTGCAAGCTTTGCGCTTAGCCTTTGCGAACCTTATCTTGCTTCGAACGCTGCTGTTGCTCGTATTGGGCCAATGTCTCGCTGAATTGCGGCGGCACATTATGGCTTTCAATGGTAACGTCTAAAGACACCGGCTGGCGTTTATCGTTCTCTAAGCCTAACTGTTTTGATAACCACTTAAATGGCATTCAACTGCCCTCCCTGGTGAATCTAATTTCAAATCAATCGGTTATCCATAACCTATACGCCAGAAAGCATAATCAATGAACCAGATGTGGGCAAACTTATTTGAATTTTTTAAGCCACTTTTATATTGCCGATCAAACCGATACCGATGTGGCTGGCGCCATCGCGGCCGACTTTGTTCGCGGCAGTTTGCAGCCGTGGCCGGAACCCCTGCAAACCGGCATGGCACTGCACCGACAAGTAGACAGTTTTGTTGATGGTCATGAGCTGACGCTGGCACTGAAGGCGCAATTTGCTCCGCAGCATCGCCGCATGGCGGGAATATTGTTAGACATGGCGTTCGATCATCAACTTGCCCAGCATTTTGAACAGTGGCACCCCTTATCGCTGCACCATTTCAGCCAACATTGTTATCAACAGCTGCTCAGTGCGCCGCTGTTACCGCCGGATTTAGCCACGCTGGCGCCCAAAATCGCCGCCGGAGACTGGCTTAGTCACTACCAGTACCGCCACGGCATTAACCGCTCTATCACTGGCATCGCCCAAAGGTTGTCAAAACCGCAGCGGCTGCTTGCCGCCCAAGATGAGATCTGGCGGCTGGAAGCGCCCATCGCAACCGGCTTTACCCAATTGATGCCAGAGCTGCTGCAACACTGTCATCAATGGCTGCACCAACGCTGAACGGCGCAGTTCGATTGCAATTACGGATCCATAAAGCCAAAAAAAAGGCTGTGTACCAATTAGCTGTTGAACTTATTGTGCATGACCCGCTGCGGCATAAAGGTCATTGCCGGGACCGCCCGGCGGCGGGCAAGGGACTGGTCCCTTTGCAATCCCGAGCGCCTCCGAAGTGACGACCCCCCCCTCTTTGCTACGAGCTAGTGTGCCGTCGCCACTGCGACATAACCATTTGAAAGCAGTGCCATCGAAGCTCGCCGCTGGCGACAATAGCTACCGCGCAGCAACGCCAACAGTTAACTAATACACAGCCAAAAAAAAGGGTCTACCCATAGTGGTAGACCCAAAGGCATGTCACGAACAAGACACGACGGGAAAAGGAAAGGTGGAGCGGGTTAAAAGCGCTGCCAGCGCATCCGCCAGCAGCGTACTGGTTTAACCAAATTGGTTCATGGTGTTGTCTTTACCAGAGGCTTTCAGGGCTGCCTCGCCAGAGAAGTACTCTTTGTGATCGTCGCCCATATCAGAGCCCGCCATGTTCTGGTGCTTCACACAGGCGATGGACTGACGGATCTCTTGGCGCTGTACATTCTTGACGTAACCCAGCATGCCCTGATCCCCAAAGTATTCCTTAGCTAGGTTGTCGGTCGACAAGGCCGCAGTGTGGTAGGTCGGCAAGGTGATCAAGTGGTGGAAGATCCCCGCTTCACGTGCCGCATCAGCTTGGAAGGTGCGGATCTTGTCGTCGGCTTCCTGCGCCAGTGCAGAATCGTCGTACTCTACGCTCATCAGCTGGGTGCGATCGTAGGCGGCAACATCTTTACCCGCTTCAGACCAAGCATCAAACACCTGCTGACGGAAGTTTAGGGTCCAGTTAAACGATGGGCTGTTGTTGTACACCAGCTTGGCGTTCGGCACGGTTTCACGGATCTTGTTCACCATCTCAGCGATCTGGCCAACGTGCGGCTTTTCGGTCTCAATCCACAGCAGATCGGCACCATGTTGCAGCGAAGTCACGCAATCCAGTACCACGCGATCGATGCCGGTGCCTTTACGGAACTGGAACAAGTTCGATGGCAGACGCGCTGGTTTCAGCAGCTTGCCATTGGCTTTGATCACCACATCGCCATTATTGATGTCGGCGGCACTGTCGATGTACTCGCCATCCAAGAAGCTGTTGTACTGATCGCCCAGATCGCCGGGTTCGTTGGTGATGGCAATCTGCTTGGTTAAGCCCGCCCCTAAAGAGTCGGTGCGCGCCACAATCACGCCATCATCCACACCCAGCTCGAGGAAGGCGTAGCGAACCGCGCGAATTTTGGCTAAGAAATCTTCGTGCGGCACGGTTACTTTGCCATCTTGGTGGCCACACTGCTTTTCATCAGACACTTGGTTTTCAATCTGAATACAGCAGGCACCGGCTTCAATCATCTTTTTCGCCAGCAAGTAGGTGGCTTCGGCATTACCAAAGCCGGCGTCGATGTCAGCAATGATCGGCACGATGTGCGTCTGATGACCATCAATGGCCGCTTGCAGCTTGGCTTGCTTGGCGTTATCGCCTGCGTCTTTGGCGGCATCAAACTGGCGGAACAAACCACCAAGCTCACGGGCATCGGCTTGGCGCAAGAAGGTGTACAGCTCTTCAATCAAACTGGCGACAGAGGTTTTCTCGTGCATTGATTGATCCGGCAGCGGCCCAAACTCACTGCGCAACGCAGCCACCATCCAACCCGACAAGTACAGGTAGCGACGGTCGGTGCTGTTAAAATGCTTTTTAATCGAGATCATCTTCTGCTGACCGATAAAGCCGTGCCAGCACCCCAAAGATTGGGTGTATTGGCTTGGATCTTGGTCGTAGCGATCCATGTCCGCCCGCATGATGCTGGCGGTATATTTGGCAATGTCCAAACCGGTTTTAAATTTGTTTTGCGCTTTCATGCGCGCGGCGTACTCAGGATCAATTGCATTCCAAGCGCTGCCTTTCGACCCAATCAAATTGGCGGCTGAATCGATATCGGACTTATAGGTAGACATGTACTAACTCCTTGTTCTGGATTGGCGCTTTAAGCAACCGTTTGTCGGGTCAAAACTTGATAGCCTGGTAGGGTCAGGAAATCGGTTAACTGATCGGCACTGGTCAGGGTTCTAAACAGCTCAGAGGCTTCGTCAAAGCGGCCATGGTCGTAACGCTCGGCGCCCAGTTCTTCGCGCACCACTTGCAGCTCTTGTTGCAACATCTGTTCAAACAGTGCCACCGTAACCAACTGGCCGTTATCCAAATGGGTGCCATGTTTGATCCACTGCCAAATTGAGGAGCGGGAAATCTCAGCGGTGGCAGCGTCTTCCATCAAGCCATAAATCGGCACGCAACCGTTGCCAGAGATCCACGCTTCCACGTACTGCACCGCAATGCGGATATTGGCACGCATGCCTTGCTCGGTGGCTTCGCCAGCACAGGGTTGCAGCAACTCTGCGGCAGTGATTGGTGCATCCTGATCACGGCTAACGCTCATCTGGTTGGGGCTCTCACCAAGGTATTGATCCATCACCGCCATCGCGGTATCCGCTAATCCTGGGTGGGCAATCCAAGTACCATCGTGGCCGTTTTTCGCTTCCAGCTCTTTGTCTGCATGCACCTTGGCCAGTACCGCTTGTTGTTTGGCGGGATCCTTGGCCGGAATAAAGGCCGCCATGCCCCCCATCGCCAAAGCTCCACGGCGGTGACAGGTTTTAATCAACAAGCGTGAATAGGCGTTTAAGAACGGCTTATCCATGGTGACCGCTTGGCGATCCGGCAGCACCCGATCGGGGTGATTACGCAGGGTTTTAATGTAGCTAAAGATGTAATCCCAACGGCCGCAGTTCAACCCCACAATGTTGTTGCGCAGCTCGTACAGGATCTCGTCCATCTCGAACACGGCCGGCAGGGTTTCAATCAAGCAAGTGGCTTTGATGGTGCCCGGCTGCAAGCCAAAACGCTCTTCGGTGTAAGCAAACACTTCTGCCCACCAACGTGCCTCTAGGTGGCTTTGCAGTTTTGGAATGTAGAAGTAAGGGCCACTGCCATTGGCCAGCAACTGCTGGTGGTTGTGGTAGAAGTAGAGAGCAAAATCCACCAAGGCACCGGCGATCGGCTGGCCTTGATAATTAAGGTGCACTTCATCCAGGTGCAAGCCGCGCACTCGAGCGATCAATACCGCAGGATCCGGTCGCAGCTCATAGCGCTTACCGCTGTCTGGGTGAGTAAAGTCAATGTGGCGATTGATGGCATCACGCAGGTTGGCTTGCCCTTGAATCACTTTATCCCACGCCGGAGCCAAGGAATCTTCAAAGTCGGCCATGAAGATTTTCACGTCGGCATTCAGGGCATTTATCACCATTTTGCGCTCAACCGGACCGGTTATTTCGACCCGTCGGTCTTGCAGATCCGCAGGGATCCCCAAAATTTGCCAATCGCTGCGACGGATGGCAGCGGTTTCTGCTAGAAAGTCCGGCAGTTTGCCTGCATCAATTTGAGCCTGACGCTCCAAACGCAGTTGCAGCAATTCATCGCGGCGACCATTAAAGCGTTGCGCTAATTCTTCAACCAGCTGCAGTGCCTGTGCACTTAAAATGGCGGCGGACTCTGGTTGTTCTGGACCGATGATCTCGATGGCGCTGTGACCACTTTGGATACTCATTCAATACCCTCCCTGCTGGACTTTCAGTTGTAACTTAAAAACTTCCAATGACGCCGAATGCATCAGCGCCTAAATGCCTAAGTAGACTGTAGCTTTAAAACTGCAATAACGAACAATTAAAATCAACAATTAATTAAACGTACGTTTACATGCCCACCTAAGCGACTGTTTTAAAACAAATAAAAACAACAGGCCGATGTTGAGCAATTACTTAAAACATACGTTTCATTGAATTAATACTAAGGTCTAACCAAGAGGTACCGTACGGTTGTTTATTTACGAAATTAAATTACATAAGGAATTATTTACAAAACCAACCAGCGAGCATTCCTGCCTCAATAACCCACCAAAAATTCAAAGGCTTGTTCACGTTTCCGTACAGGGAAACTTTAAAAATCAGCTGCTATTCAAGGTTTAACACCGTTCTGTTGGACTGAAATCGTGGCGCACCGTTTAATTGTTACGTTAACGTAAACGTAACGTTTGCGATTTTCACGTTTCCAAAACTGTGCAAAAAAAACAGACAAAACCCGCTTTTGCTACATTTTAGGGCAAGAAAAACAACGCGATTTATTGTTAATACGCACCAAGGAGCAGTGTAGTGGACAAGAAAATATACCTAAAAGAGTTAAAGCGACTGCAGATCGAGCTAGTTACCTTGCAGCAATGGGTGCAGCATCATGGATTAAAGCTGGTAGTGCTGTTTGAAGGGCGTGATGCCGCCGGTAAAGGGGGCGCCATTAAACGCATCAGTGAAAAACTGAACCCCAGGGTATGTCGCATTGCTGCCCTACCCGCACCATCGGATCGCGAGCAAACCCAGTGGTATTTTCAACGCTACGTCAGCCACCTGCCGGCCAACGGTGAGATCGTGCTGTTTGATCGCAGCTGGTACAACCGCGCTGGGGTTGAACAGGTGATGAACTTTTGCAGCGACGAGGAGTACGAAGAGTTTTTGCGCTCCTGCCCCGAGTTTGAACGGATGCTGCTCCGCTCTGGCATCATTTTGCTGAAATATTGGTTTTCTGTTTCCGATGAAGAACAAGAACGGCGCTTCTTAGAGCGACTGAATGATCCATTAAAGCGCTGGAAATTCAGCCCAATGGATCTGCAATCTCGCAGCCGGTGGCAGCTGTACTCCGAAGCCAAGGATCGGATGTTTGCCCATACCGATACCCGCCATAGCCCTTGGTATGTGATCGACAGCGACGATAAGAAGAAGGCGCGCCTTAATTGCATTCGCCACCTGCTAAGCCAAATTGAATACCAACCGATCGCCACCGCACCAATCGAGCTGCCCGCGCTCGACAGCCGCGGCTACATACGGGCACCACTTGACCAACAAAACTGGGTAGAAGATCACTATGGTGATGATAACGAGTGAAAAAATCACCGTGATGAAAAAGTGATAAGTTCGTGAAAAGCGCTTGATAAAGCTTCCCTAGACTGAGCCTGACTTCAATAACCCAGCTCGGAGACTCTCGGATGAACCTCAAGCCTGTTTTACTGGCCACCGCACTGGCGGCCCCCTTTGCTCACGCTGCCACGGTCGATGTGCAACTCACCAATCTGAGCCAAGGGCTGTATTTCACCCCGCTGCTGATCAGCGCCCACGACGCCCAATATCAGCTGTTTAACGTTGGCAGCGCCGCCAGCCCAGAGCTAGCAGCCATGGCCGAAGGCGGCAGCTTGGATGGCCTTGTCACCCTTGCCGATAGCATCAGCGCAGTCAGCGCCGTGAATCCCGCGCAAGGGCTATTGATGCCCGCCACCAGCACCGACGCCAGCCTCAGTCTTGACGGCGATTACGTGCTGTCAGTAACGGCGATGATCCTGCCAAGTAACGACGGCTTTGTCGGCTTAAACAGCTGGCCGATCCCAACCGAACCGGGCACCTACACCCTGTACTTAAACGCCTATGACGCCGGTACCGAAGCCAACAACGAACTGCTGCTTGATGGCGCTGGCGCACCGGGCATGCTGGGCATGCCTGCGATCCCCGGCGGCTTAGGCGGCAGCGGCGGCACTGGGGTTACCACCACCGAAGCCACCCCAGTGGTGCACATTCACCGTGGCAGCCTCGGGGACAGCGATGCTAACGGCGGCGTTAGCGACATCAACAGCAGCGTCCACCGTTGGCTCAATCCTGTTGCCAAGCTCACCGTAACCGTTAGCGAATGATCGGAGGCCCCATGAAACGCACACCATTTATTGTGCTAACCACGTTGCTGCTGGCTGCGTGTAGCGACAGCGATAACAACAACGTTACCGATACACCAACGCCGCCAGCGCCATCCGCCAGCTACCAACTGACGCTGACCAACCTAACCTATGCCCAGCCGATGTCGCCATTGGCGGCGTACTTACACGATGGCAGTGTCAGCGCTTGGACCTTTGGTGCTCCGGCCAGCGTTGGCATCGAAACGCTGGCTGAATCCGGCGACGGCAGCCTTTGGCTCAGCGATGCTGAGGCGGCTGGGGCGATGATCAGTGCCAGCGGCGACGGCATCATCATGCCCGGCGCAGCGCAAACCATCAGCTTCACCGTGGCCAATGAAAATCCGCTGTACTTGAGCATGGCAACCATGTTGGTCAACAGTAATGACGCCTTTGCCGGTGCCGGTGCGTTGCACCTGAACTTGGCCATTGGCGAATCAATCAGCGGCTTTGCCCCCGTGTACGATGCCGGCACCGAAGCCAATAGCGAACTGGCGGCCACCATTCCTGGCCCGGCCGGTGGCGGTGCCGGCTTTGATCCCAGCCGAGATGACGTGGGCGATTACGTTGCGCGCCACGGCGGCATTGTGGGCGTGGATGACGGCAAAACCGATTCGGCGCTCAGCCATCAACACCGCTTTGACAGCCCCGTTGCTCGTTGGTCTGTAACAAGAACCGAGTAGCGCCGGTCTGATCCAGCACCCCAAGGCAATGCACCGCAACGCAGTCGGTTGCCGGTCACTACCCCGTGCGAGGATCTATGGCAACGCTACTGCTTATCGAAGATCAGCAAGACATTAACGACTTAATTGCACTCAACCTGAAAGCGCTCAACCACCAGGTTGAGTGCTGTCATAACGGTCGAATTGGCTACCAACGGGCTCGAACCGAACACTTTGATCTGATTGTGCTGGATCTGATGTTACCGGAAATGGATGGGCTGACCATCTGCCAGCAATTACGCCAGCAAGGCTGCAACACCCCCATTTTAATGCTTACCGCCCGCAGCAGTGAAACCGATCGGGTGGTGGGGCTCGAATCCGGCGCCGACGATTACCTCACCAAGCCATTCAGCGTGCGGGAATTGCAAGCGCGGGTAAAAGCGCAGCTGCGACGGGCGCAATTGACTCAAGCCGCTGCGCCTCAAGAGGAGGTGCTGCAATTGGGGGCGCTGCAACTGTGCCAACAACGTCGCCACGTCAGCATTGAACAAACGGCCATCGAGCTCACCTCCACCGAGTTTGATCTGCTCTATTTTTTAGCCCAGCAACCGGGGCGGGTCTTCAGCCGTGATGAACTGCTGAGCGGCATTTGGGGCTACCACCACAGCGGCTATCAACACACGGTTAATTCTCACATCAACCGCTTACGAGCCAAGTTAGAGCAAGGCGACCGCCACAACGCCTATGTACTGACGGTTTGGGGCGTGGGGTATAAATTTAATGATCAGCTTTAGCGTTCACTCTCTGTTTGGCCGCCTTGCGCTGGCGCTGTTGTGCGCCTTTGTGGTGATGGCCGGATTGCTGCTGTGGTTTAACCAGCAACTAGAGCAAAACTACCAAGCGGAAATAACCCAACGATTGCACCGCAACTTAGCCGAGCACATCGTGCACGAAGGGCCACTGTTTGTGGATGGTCAGCCGGATCCTACGGCGGTTGAACACGCCTTTCACAATATGATGATCTTGGGCAAAGGCTTTGAGTTTTATCTGCTTTCGCCCCAAGGCGAGATCCTGAACTTTTCAGCCCCAGCGGGCAAAGTGGTGCGCCAACGCCTGCCGCTGGCGGCCATCGAGCCGTTTTTTGCTGCGGAGTTAACTCTGCCCCTGCGCGGCCCCGATCCGCGCAACTTCGACCGCAATAAAATTTTCTCGGCCGCGCCGATCAACATCAACAACCAGCTGATGGGCTACCTCTACATCATCATCAACGGCGAAGCCTACGACAGCGTTGCCGCCACCGTCTCGGCGCAAAGCCGTTACTCTCAAGCCGCTTTGCTGCTCTTGGTGGCCATCGCTTTTTTGCTGCTGGCCCTGCTGGGCTTATTTGCGTGGCTAACCCGACCATTGCGTCAATTAGGGCAAGGCTTGCACCAGCTGCAACAACAGGGCTTTGACGGGCCATCATTACGGCTAAACCACGGCAGCAGTGGCGAAATGCAGCAGATCAATCACGCGTTTAATGCGTTGTCAGAGCGGCTGCAACGCCAGTACCAACAGGTAAAAAGCGTTGATGAGATGCGCCGCGAACTGCTCTCCCACGTGAGCCACGATCTGCGTACGCCATTGGCCGCACTGCAGGGCTATTTAGAAACTTGGCTGCTGCAACAACAGCAAGGCGATAACGCCGATCCGCAATACATCGAAATTGCCCACAGCAACGCCGAAAAAATTCATAAGCTGATTGATCAGTTGATGGAGTTAGCGCGTTTAGAAAGCGCTCAGGTGCCGATGAACATCGAAACCGTGGTGGTGGCTGAGCTCATCCAAGATGTGCTGCAAAAATATCAGCCCGCCGCGCAAGACAAACAGGTGCTGTTAGATGTGCAGCCCAAGGATCCCAGCTTGCGGGTGGCCGCCGACATCGAAAAGCTCGAACGGGTGTTCACCAACTTGGTGGATAATGCCCTGCGCCACTGCCACGCTGGCGACACCATCAGCGTGCGCTTATGCCCACAGCAGAACAACACCATCAGCATCACCGTCAGCGACAGCGGCATCGGCATTCCCGCCGCCGATCTGCCCCATGTGTTTGATCCCCATTACAAAGCCGCTAATTCGGTGCGCGGCGACAGCGCCCACAGCGGTTTAGGCTTGGCCATCACTCGTAAGCTATTGGCGCTGCATCAATCCACCATCGCGGTCAGCAGCCAAGTGCAGCAAGGCACCGAATTTCGTTTTGACTTAGAACGCGCTTAGATTGCCAGCGCTCTATCAGCCATCAAAAACGAGGCAACTGCCTCGATTTTGATGATTGCTGGCGGCCGACCGCATGGCGCAGCGGAACTATCGAATGATGTCCTGCACCTGCGAACGCTCAAGGTGGCGTACGTCTTTGCCCTTGACGTAATAGATGATGTATTCGCAGATGTTCTTGCAGCGATCGCCCACGCGTTCCAGCGCCCGCACCGCCCAGAGCACTTCCAGCACATGGGGGATTGAGCGTGGATCTTCCATCATAAAGGTCATCAGCTGGCGCACAACGCCTTCGTAGGCTTCGTCCAGCTTCACATCCTCTTCGTGAATGTGCATCGCCGCTTCCACGTCCATGCGCGCAAAGGCATCCAATACGTCGTGCAACATGCGCTGAGCGTGGCGCCCCATGCTGTCTAACGACGACAACATATTGCGAAAACGGCTGGTATCTTGCTGCTGCGCCAAACGGGCGATGCGCTCGGCGCTGTCGCCAATGCGTTCGAGCTCGGTAACCGCTTTGGAAATGGCCAACACCAAGCGCAGATCCGACGCCGCCGGTTGCCGCTTGGCAATAATGCGGGTGCACTCCTCATCGATGTTCACTTCCATGCTATTGACCTTGCGATCGCGCTCGATGATCTTGCCTGCTTCAACCCCATCGCCCCGTTGCAGCGCATCCAGCGCATCGGTGAGCTGCTGTTCAACTAAGCCGCCCATCGCCATCACGTTGTTGCGGATCTCCTCAAGCTCAGCGTTAAACTGACCCGAGATGTGCTTGCCAATATTCATGTGATCCATTGCTGCTCCTAGCCCATGCGTCCGGTGATGTAATCTTCGGTGCTTTTCATCGCGGGGGTGGTAAATAAGGTGTTGGTGTCGGTGTACTCAATCAGCTCGCCCATGTACATGTAGGCGGTGTTGTCCGAGACCCGCGCCGCTTGCTGCATGTTGTGGGTCACGATCACTACGGTGTAATCGCGTTTTAGGCCGGTGATCAACTCTTCAATAATGAGGGTAGAAAGCGGATCCAGTGCCGAGGTGGGTTCATCCAGCAGCAACACCTTGGGTTCAATCGCCAGTGCTCGGGCTATCACCAAACGCTGCTGCTGACCGCCAGATAAGCCAAAGGCGCTGTCGCTTAAGCGATCCTTCACTTCGTCCCACAACGCTGCCGCCTTTAAGCCTTTCTCTACCGCTTCATCTAAGCGGCGGCGATCGTTCACCCCTTGCAAACGCAGGCCATAAACCACGTTTTCATAAATCGATTTGGGGAACGGGTTGGGGCGCTGAAACACCATGCCCACATTACGACGCAGCGCCGCCACGTCCACCCGACGGTGGTAGATGTCTTTATTATCCAGTTCGATTTTGCCATCGATGTGGCAATCGTCGATCAGATCATTCATCCGGTTTAAGCAGCGCAACAAGGTGGATTTACCGCAACCACTGGGGCCAATAAAGGCGGTAATTTGATTACGCGGGATCTTCATGCTGATGCCGTTGAGCGCGGTTTTATCGCCGTAACGCAAACTCAGCTCTTGGATCCGAAACGCGGTTTGCTGCTCTGACAGATCCGCCAAGTCCAAGCTGTTGGCGCTAAGCAAATCTGTGTCTATCGATAACATAGCTGTGGCCCTGTCGACTGATGGTCAAAAATGGGTGGTCAAAATAAGTAATGAACATTAGTGATCTAAATGACGGTAGCGTTCACGCAAGTGGTTACGTACGCCAATGGCGGTTAAATTCAGCGCAACAATCACCGACACCAACAAAAACGCGGTGGCGTACACCAGCGGGCGTGTTGCTTCCACATTGGGGCTTTGAAAGCCCACATCGTAGATATGAAAGCCCAGATGCATAAACTTGCGCTCTAGGTGCACAAAGGGGAAATTGCCGTCCATCGGCAGCTGAGGCGCCAGTTTCACCACCCCCACCAGCATCAATGGCGCCACTTCGCCGGCGGCGCGCGCCACGGCCAATATCAGTCCGGTCATGATGGCCGGGCTGGCCATCGGCAACACCAGCCGCCACAGGGTTTCCGCCTTGGTGGCGCCCAACGCTAAGCTGCCGTGGCGAACCGAATGGGGGATCCGCGCTAAGCCCTCCTCGGTGGAGACAATCACCACCGGCAGGGTCAGTATGGCCAGCGTTAACGCCGACCACAGCACCCCCGGCGTGCCGAACGTGGGGCTTGGTAGGGCTTCCGCATAAAACAGCTGATCCAAGCTGCCGCCAACCACATACACAAAGAAACCAAGACCAAACACCCCATACACTATCGAAGGCACCCCCGCGAGGTTGATCACCGCAATGCGGATCACTCGGGTAAGCAACCCCTTGCCCGCGTATTCGTGCAGATACACCGCCGCCAGCACCCCAAATGGGGTCACAATCACCGCCATCAACAACACCATAAACACCGTGCCGAAGATGGCGGGGTAAACGCCCCCTTCGGTGTTGGCTTCCCGCGGTTCTTCGCTGACAAAACGCCACACCCCGTGCAGCCAATGGTTCAGCTTTTGGTACCAACTCATGCGGTTAGGAAAGTGCACCTGCACCACTTGCGCCAAGGGAATAACCACTTGCTCGCCACGCATGTCTTGCACCAGCAGTTGATCCCGCGTTGCCAACTGGCGGTATTGCAACAGCTGCTGTTCTTGCTGTTGGTATTGCCGCTGCAGTGCCTGTTGTTGTTGCTCTATCTGCGCCAACGCCGCAGCGCTATCAGTGCCATCCAGCACCTGTTTTCGTTGCTGTAAGCGCAGCTTCTCTAATTGAAAATTGATGCGGCCGATGTCGTCCCGTTGCAGTGCGCTGGCCTGAGCATTGAGCGTTTGGGCCTCGTCCACCGCCGTTTCCAACCACGGCAAAATCGCATCACCTTGGTAGTGGTTGCCGTTGTATTGCAGCTGCACAATGTCGCCATAAAAGTTGCCATTGTTGCGCCGTTCAATCACCGCCACGGATCCGGGGGTGGTTTCGCTCAGCACATGGGGTAACCATACCCAGCGAAAATCCAGCGGCACATATTCACGGTTGCCGGTTTTCACCAGCATCCGCTCGACCCCTTGCCCTTGCTGGGCAAATGTCAGCCCCGCATCCGCCAGCACCTCGGCGCTGACCTGCTCTCGCTCGTAGCGTTCACCAATAACGGTGTAGGGCTGGCCTTGGGGATCTTGCAGCTGCCATTGGTACACCGGCGCTGGCCAAAAATAGATTAAGCCGCGCCAAGCGATCAGGCACAACAAGCCTAATACCGACAGCAACGACAGGCTGACTGCGCCGCTGGTTAGCCAGATCCAAGGGCTGCCGGATTTGATCCACCGTTTCATCTACCCGCCCCTACAGTGATGAGTACTTCTGGCGCAGGTGCTGACGCACCAATTCGGCCACAGTATTAAAAATAAAGGTGAACACAAACAGCACCAAGGCGGTAAGAAACAACACCCGATAGTGGCTGCTGCCGATGGCCGACTCGGGCATTTCGATCGCAATGTTGGCGGCTAAGGTACGCATGCCTTCAAACGGGTTCCATTTCATCAAGGCGGTATTGCCGGTGGCCATCAGCACTATCATGGTTTCGCCAACAGCGCGGCCAAAGCCCATCATCACCGCCGAGAAGATCCCCGGGCTGGCGGTCAGTAACACCACTCGCGTTAAGGTTTGCCACTGGGTTGCCCCCAGCGCCAACGAGCCGTTAACCAGATGCCGTGGCACCGAGAAGATCGCGTCTTCGGCAATCGAAAAAATGGTGGGGATCACCGCAAAGCCCATGGCCAACCCCACCACCAAGGCGTTGCGCTGATCAAAAGGAATGTTCAGCGTATTAGTCACAAAGGCGCGGCCATCGCCGCCCATAAACCACTGCTCGGCCAACGGGCTAAAGGCAAAACAGCCCCAGCACACCAAGATCAGCAACGGCAGTAACAGCAGTTCTCGGTATTGCAGCAGCGGCCGCTCTTGGATTGAAGCCGGTAACTTTTGCCAACCCCAAGCCACCAGCAGGATTGTCAGCGGCAGCATCAGCAACAGCAGCAAGACCCCGGGCAAGTTGGCCTCAACAATGGGCGCTAACCACAGCCCCGCCAAGAAGCCCAAAATCACCGTTGGCAATGCTTCCATGATCTCAATGGTGGGTTTCACTAACGCCCGCACTTTGGCGGTCATGAAGTAGGCGGTGTAGATGGCGCCACTGATGGCGATAGGCACCGCAAACAGCATCGCGTACAGCGCCGCTTTCATGGTGCCAAACACCAACGGCATAACGCTTAACTTGGCTTCAAAATCGTCCGAGCCCGACGTCGACTGCCACAGGTAGTCTGGCTCGGGGTAGCCTTCGTACCACAGCGGTTGCCACAGGGCGCGCCACGACACCTCGGGGTGTTCGTTACGCAGCGTCATCATACTAATACGATCGCCTAACTCCACGATAAGACCATTGCCAGCGGGGGCAAATGCCATCGCTTGCACGGGCTGCTCCAACGACTGAGATAACAACTCTTGCCCTGAAGTGGCGTGCCACAAGGTGATGCCGCCGTTGTCATCGCCCACCGCAAAGGTGCGTCGAAAATACTCGCTGGCCAGCGTGCGCGCCGCTTGGCCGTTATCGAACTGGCGGATCCGCCGGTATTGGCGCCCATCGTCACCTCGGGTTTCAAACCACTGCGAGACGGTTCCGGCTTCGGTTGCCACTAACAGCGAACTGGCACCGGCCAGCAAGGCGATGTCGCTAATAAGACCACCACCGTGCTCCAGCCGCTGCGGCTGCGTTAGCCCGTTCGCATCAGTCAATCGCCAGATCTGCACTTGGTTATCGGCCAGTACAAACAGCTGTTGCTGATCTGGGGTAAGCAGCAGTTTGTCCACTTGCACGGGCAGCTGAGGCAGCTCGACATCACTGCGCTGCCACTGGTGCTTATCGCTAATGAAATCCACGCTGGCGTGAAAGCGGGTTAGGTGCCACGCCTGATCCCCGCCTTGCCACAGCAACGACAGCTGTTCATCACTGGCGGCAAAGGCCAAATTGGCGATCCGTCGCCCCTGCTTGTCCAGCTGCAACTGCTGCGGCCCCAAGGGGTAGGTTAAAATGGGGGTGCTGCTGCGAATGTCGTTGGGATAACTGATCTCAAAGCTCGGTTTGGCAATGATCACCTGACCATTAGAGAGGCCATAGGCAACGGTTTCAGCGGCCGCATGGGCGCTGGCAATGGCGCTGATCTCGACCCCGTTTTGCAAAGACAACTGCCGTGATTGGTGGGCACCGGAAACATGGTAGAACTCGGCGGTGCCATCGGTGGTAAGCCGATAACCGTACTGGCGCGATTCCTCAATGCCCAGCAAGGCCGTTTGCCCCGGCGACAGCTTGGCACTACTAAAACGTGGGCTGATGCTGGCACTCAAAAAGGTTGGCGCCACCACATACAACAGATAGAAAAAGATCAGCAGCAACGCGATCAGCACCAGCGAACCACCACCGATGATCCCCAGGCGCGCTAATTTGTCTTTGAGCAAACGCCGCCGACTGCTGAGCAGAAGATCTGCTGCTTTCGATTCCATCTGAGCCTATATACCTAACTTGAAGGGCTGCCAATATATGTCGTTTATGTGACAGTTGGATTACAACCACGCTTGGCTGAATTGATCCCAGTATAAAGCCAATAGTGTTACCGTATTTAGGCGCCAATACGATAATCATTTTACCGGCCGACAGGCAACAAACTAAACTCAGATATCAATGGGTTGTCATCTGCTTGCCACACTGCTGCCACAGTATTTAGCGCGGTCTACTCCCCCCAATTTTGATGAGGTTCTGCCGGTGTTGTCTTCCAATCAAACGATGGAAAAAGAGCTCAGTTGGCTCAGCTTTAATGCTCGGGTATTGCAAGAGGCCGCCGACGAACACACCCCGTTAATTGAGCGGGTGCGATTTTTGGGGATCTTCTCTAACAATCAAGATGAGTTCTTTCGAGTGCGGGTGGCCGGATTACGACGCCGTATTCTGATTGAAGAGTCCCGCGGTGGCGGCGAAGCGGCGCGCACTCTGTTGGCCGACATCAACCAGCGCGTGCTGGCGTTGCAAGCGCAGTTTGATGAGATCTACCAACGGCTGATTGTTGACTTGGCCCGCCGTAATATCTTCTTGGTTAACGAAACCCAGCTCAGTGACGAACACAAAAGCTGGTTGAATCAGCATTTTCGCGACAAGATCCGCCGCCATATCATCCCCATTTTGCTGGGCAACGACGCCAACGCCAACATCGAACACAACCTTGAGGACGGCCTGACCTATTTGGTGGCAGAGATCCGCCATCAACAGCAGCTGCAATACGCCTTTATTCCGGTGCCATCCGACAAACTGCCGCGCTTTGTGCATCTGCCCTCGCCTTCGGCCAGCAAACCGCGCACCACGTTAATTCTGCTGGATAACATCATTCGTCACTGCGTAAACGATCTGTTTGCGGGGATCATCCCCTTTGATCAGATCCAGTGCTTCTCGATGAAGCTAACCCGCGATGCCGAATACGATCTGTCCAACGAGATTGATCTTACCCTGATCGAAAAGATGTCGTCGGGCTTAAAGCAGCGCCTGACCGCCGAGCCGGTGCGGCTGGTGTACGACCGAGAAATGCCGCAAGCGATGCTGGATATGTTGGTACAACAGCTCGGTGCCAGCAACTACGACAGCGTTACCCCCGGTGGCCGTTATCATAACTTTCGTGATTTCATCGAATTTCCCAACCCCGGTCGCAAATACCTTGAACACGACAAGCTGCCGCCCATTTCGTCCGCACAGTTTACCCACTACGCCACCGCCTTCGAGGCGATCAGCGCCGACGACATCCTGCTGCACTACCCCTATCACCGCTTTGCCCACTTGGTGGAATGGCTGCGCCAAGCCGCCTACGATCCGCAAGTGCGGGCGATTAAGCTCAACATCTACCGCGCCGCCAAACGCTCGCAGGTGCTCAGTGCCCTGATTGAAGCGGTCAAAAATGGCAAAGAGGTCACGGTGGTGGTTGAGCTTGCCGCCCGTTTTGATGAAGAGGCCAACATCGAATGGGCCAAGATCCTCACCGATGCTGGCGTGCGAGTCAGCTTTGGCGTGCCGTCGTTAAAGGTGCATTCGAAACTGGCGCTGATCAGCCGCATTGAACAGGGCGAAATGGTGCATTACGCCCACATCGGCACCGGCAACTTCAATGAAAAAACCGCCAAGATCTACACCGATTTGGCGCTGTTCACTAAGGATCCGCAGATCACCGCCGACGTGGCCACCGTCTTTAACTTTATTGAACACCCCTATCGCCGCGCCAAGTTGCAGCATCTGCTGGTGTCGCCCATTGATGCACGCCGTAAGCTGTATCGCCTCATCGACCGCGAGATCCAAAACAAGTTAGCGGGTAAGAACGCCGGCATCACGCTCAAAATCAATAACTTGGTGGATTCTGGCCTGATCAAGCGGCTCTACGATGCCTCTCGCAACGGGGTTGGGGTTAAATTGATCATCCGTGGCATGTGCGCGCTGCTTACAGAGCAGCCCGGCAGCTCTGACAACATCGAAGCCATTTCGGTGATCGACCGCTTTTTAGAGCACCCACGGATCATGGTGTTTGCCAACGACGACGATCCCAAGGTGTTCATCAGCAGCGGCGACTGGATGAGCCGTAACCTCGACAATCGGGTTGAGGTGGGCTGCCCCATCTATTCCCCCCGGCTAAAACAGCAGATCATTGATATGCTTACTATCCAGTGGAACGACACCCAAAAAGCACGCCGTATCGATCGCAACCAAAGCAATCCCTACGTTAAACGGGGCAAGCGCAAGAAGCTTCGCAGCCAAGTGGCCACCTACCACTACCTGCTAGAGCAAGAGTCGCGCTACCCGCCCGCCAGCAAGGAATAGAGTGCACAACCATGTCACACGCCCGCGTTGGCGACACCATTGCCGCCATTGATTTAGGTTCCAACAGTTTTCATCTGGCCATCGCTCGGATCTTGGAAAACCGAGTGCAGATGCTGCACCGGATCAAGCAACGGGTGCAGCTTGCACAAGGCATGGATCAACAGGGCAATCTGGCGGACGACGCCATCGAACGCGGCCTTGACTGCCTGCGCCAGTTTGCCCAACACCTGGTCGCCAGTGACATCAGCGACATTCGCGTGGTGGCCACCTACGCCCTACGCAGCGCCCCCAATCGGCAACGCTTTGTGCAACCCGCAGAGCAGATCCTCGCTACCCCCGTCGAGGTGATCGCCGGCAGCGAAGAAGCCCGATTGATTTTCCAAGGGGTGGCGCAATCGTTGGAACTTGACGGCAACAGCTTGGTTATCGACATCGGCGGCGGCTCCACCGAACTGATCATTGGCCAAGGCCGCAGCCCGAAACTGATGGAGTCGGTCAACATGGGCTGCGTCAGTTTTCATGATCGTTTCTTCGCCACCAACAAACTCAGCAGTAAAGGGGTTAACCGCGCCATTGTGGCCGCACAGCAGCAGTTAGAGCCCTTGCTCGAACGCTACCACCGTTTGGGTTGGCAGCAGGTCATTGGTTGCTCTGGCACCATCAAGGCGCTGCAACAACTGTGCAGTGATGGCGACCAATCCCAGCCGTTAGAACGTGAGCAACTCGAACAGCTGCGCCAACAGTTGATAGACGGCCACCCCGCCACCACGGACGCCCTGAACCAGTTGCCGGAATCGCGGCGTAAGGTGATCCCCGCTGGATTGGCGGTGTTGTTGGCCTGTTTTCGCAGCCTCGAATTAACGCCGCTGCGCTTTAGCAGTGCCGCCCTGCGCGAAGGGGTAATTGTAGAGATGGCGGGGGAACAGGATCACGACTCCATCTGCCGTGAAACCGTTGCCGCAATGGAGCGGTTGCATCATGTTGATACCAGCCACGGCAAGCAGGTGGCCAAAAGCGCCAGCGCCTTCTTTAAAAGCTCACCCTGCCACAACGCCCCCATGCAGCGGTTGCTGAAATGGGCCGCGCGCTTGTTAGAGGTGGGCTTATCACTGAATTTTCGCGGGATGCACCGCCACAGCGGCTATATCCTCAGCAACAGCAACCTGCCTGGCTTTACCGTAGAGCAGCAACAACTGCTGGGTTGGTTAGGGCGCTTTCAACGCAAGCGGTTGGACGAATGCCAACCGCTGCTGCTGCAACTGGCGGATCCCCTTAGCCAGCAGCACTTGTTGGTGTCGTTGCGGCTGGCGGCGCTCTGGCATCTGGGGCGGCGTCATCAAATGGCGATGCCCAACGTACACTGGCACCCCAATAAACTGGTGCTGTCACTGCCGTTTAACAGCGACGAGGAACCATTGTTGTGGGCGGATCTGGAACAAGAACAGCGGCAACTGCAACAAATCGACTGGCAATTAGAATTGCACCAACGGCCGCCAGCGGCGCACTAAGGGCGGCTTTTAGCCCCACAAAGGTCAAACACTCAAGTCTGCCGCTAATAGCCGCAGCCAAGATGCCCTCAAACCAAGGCCTAAGCAGCGTTACGGCGCGGTGTTACGGCGCCAGGGTTATGCCAACCTTAGCCAGATCCCGCGCCACCACTGCCGCAGGCACCGGCATGTAGCCCTCTTTGGCGACCACCTGCTGCCCTTGTGCCGACAGGATGTACGTTAAAAACTCCGCCACCAGCGGTTCCAACGGTCGATTGGGGTGTTTGTTGACATAGAGGTACAGGTAGCGGCTCAGGGGATAGCGACCGGCGGCGGCGTTATCTCGATTCGCTGCAATAAAGTCGCCTCCCTTGCTGGCGATCGGCACCGCCTTCACCCCCGCGGTTTGATAGCCAATGCCCGAATAGCCGATGGCGTTGATCGAGGTCGCGACCGATTGCACCACCGAGGCCGATCCCGGCTGCTCATTAACCGAAGCATTAAAGTCGCCGTTGCACAGCGCCTTTTTCTTAAAATAACCGTAGGTGCCAGAAACCGAATTGCGCCCATAAAGCTGAATGTCGCGCTGGTGCCAATTGCCGCTTAACCCCAGTTCACCCCAACGCTGATGGCTGTCGCCACCGCATTGCTGCGTGGCGGAAAACAGCCCATCCACCTGCGCCACGGTCAGCCCAGTGATGGGGTTGTCTTTATGAACAAACACCGCTAACGCATCAATCGCCACCCGCACCGCCGTGGGCGGATAACCATGAAGCTTCACAAAGGCATCCCGTTCGTTGGGCTTCATTTTCCGGCTCATCGGCCCAAACTGACTGGTGCCCTCAGCCAAAGCCGGTGGCGCAGTGGAGGATCCCGCCGCTTGCACTTGCGGGTTGATGTTGGGGTAAAACTGACGAAACTGCTCCGCCCATAAGGTCATGATGTTGGCCAGCGTATCTGATCCCACCGACGACAGGTTGCCCGAGACGCCACTGCGCTTTTGGTATGGCGTTAGGGTGGGATCCGCCGCGGCGTGGGCGGCCAAACTTAAGCTGCTGGCGATAAAGGCAATGGCCAGCAGCCGCGAGGCGCGTTTCATGAGGGCACTCCCGTGCTCAACTGGGGGTGAGGGAAATTTGCAGCCGCTGATGTAACCAACCACAGCGTTAGGCCTGCAAGGATTGTTTGGCGTGCATCACCGCCGGCAGTTCAAACCAGAAGCGGCTGCCAACCCCCAGATCCGAGTGGATCTGCAGCTGGCTATTATGGTGACTGAGCGCGTGCTTAACGATGGCCAACCCAAGGCCACTGCCGCCGGTATCGCGAGAGCGAGCGCGATCCACCCGATAGAAGCGTTCCGTTAGCCGCGGCAGATGTTCTGGGGCGATCCCCTCGCCGCCGTCGCTAACGCTAAAGCAAGGGCGATCGCCCTCAAGCTGCCAATGCACGGTAATGGTGGCACCGTCGTCGCTGTAGCGCACCGCATTTTGCACTAAATTGGCGCAGGCACTGTGCAGCTGCATCTCATCACCAAACACCTGCAACTGGCTGTCCACCACAAACTGCAGCTGGTGGCGACCATTGGACAGCTCTAGCGCTTCTTGTTCAACGCGCTGCAAGATGGCGGGCATATCCGCCTTGTGTTCAAAATCGATGTCAGTAGCCGATTCGATCCGCGACAACACCAGCAACCGATCCACCAAGCTTTTCATGCGCTGCGATTGCTCTTCCATCGCCGCATACTGCTTGGCCATCATCGAGTCCGGCTCGGCGGTCATCTGCATGATCTCAACGTAACCTTGCAATACCGTTAATGGGGTTTTCAGTTCATGGGACACATTCGCCACAAAGTCGCGGCGCATCTCTTCCAGTTGCCGCACTCGGGTGATATCCCGGGCAATCAACAGGTGCTGGCTGTCGCCGTACGCCATGATGCGGATCTCCAAGATCCGATCGTCATTGAGTGGCGACACCAGTTCAAGGGATTCGCTGAAGTCCCGCTTATGCCAATAGCGCACAAAACGGGGGTGACGCACCAAGTTGTGGATGCGATTACCGCCATCTTTCGGCCAGCGCACCCCCAATAAGTGTTCAGCCAGATTATTGCTCCACTGGATCTGCCCTTCCGAGCCCAGCACCAAGGTGGCATCAGGCAGCGCTTCTGCGCCTTCGCGAAAGCGGGTCAGCATCCGCGCGAGGTGGGCCCGACGACGACGGTTTTTGCCTTGCAAGCGGTAGATGCCGTTAAAGATCGGCTCCCAGCTGCCACTGCCGTGGGGCGGGGTTAGGCTGCGCTCGCGCCACAACCAGTTGGCCAAGCGCAATAGGTGGCGGTAATGCCACAACAGCAGCGCCCAAGTGGCCGCCAGCAGCATCCACGGCAGCAGATCCAGGGTCATTCCAACTATCACGAAGGGCAGAAACCACAACAGCAATCGGATCAGCAAGCGCGAACGGGAATACTCTTCAAACATGGATCTACTCTATCGGTTGCTTTGGCAAGGCCGTGTTCGCTGGCGTTAAGCAGTAACTTCAGCCGTCATCCCCCTAAACAGCCAGCGAATGCCGATGGCTGCCCAGGCGAGGATTACACTCGGGTAGAAAAGCGGTAACCGGCACCGCGAACGGTTTGGATCAGGCGATCGTGGCCCTGATCTTGGATCGCTTTACGCAAACGGCGAATGTGCACATCGACGGTGCGGTCTTCCACGTAAACGTTGGTGCCCCAAACGTTATCCAGCAACTGTTCGCGGCTGTAAACTCGCTCTGGGTGGGTCATAAAGAAGTGCAGTAAGCGAAACTCCGTTGGCCCCATATCCAGATTGGCTTCGTCGATGGTGACTCGGTGCGAAACCGGATCTAAGCGCAGCCCCTGCACTTCCACCGCCTCTTCTAAGCGAGTGGGTGCGGCGCGGCGCAGTACCGCCTTGATCCGCGCTACCAGCTCTTTCGGTGAGAACGGCTTGGTCATGTAATCATCGGCGCCCACTTCCAAGCCCTTCACCCGATCTTCCTCTTCACCGCGAGCGGTTAACATGATGATTGGGATCTGCCGAGTGTGCTCATTGCTGCGTAAGGTTTTTGCCAACTGCACGCCGCTGCCGCCAGGCAGCATCCAATCCAGCAGGATCAGATCCGGGTAAGGTTCAACGACCGCGGCCAAGCCCTGATCGTAATCAGCGGCACTGGAGGTGCGAAAACCATGTTGGTCCAACACAAACGCCAGCATCTCGCGGATGGCAGACTCATCTTCAACAATCAAAATATTTGCAGTCATAGCGGTATTCAGGGTCCAGAAGTGACGATTCGCGAATGATTATCGGGCAATTAAGTGACAGTAATATGACCTTAACCGCAGGGATTGTGAATTTAATAACAAATTTACCACTGGCAACCAACATTTACTCCAAACCGTTACTGCTGTTCGTTTTTTTACGGTGTAACGCAGAGTGCTTGGCCATCATTGCTGGGCAGTTACAACGCCATTATCGGTGATAAATAGCGCAACTGTCGTCATATTTCTGTCATAAAACCAAGTGGCGGTAACGGCGGCGCCAACGCCGATCAAAAAAGGGAGCCGCAGCTCCCTTTTGCTTGAACCTAAGCCAAGGTTTAGAACTTGTGTTCTACGCCTACGCCAGCAAAAGAGCCGGACTTGCTGTTTTCGCTTTTGTTGTAAGAACGATCGGTAAAGTAACCAAACACTTTAGTCGCTTTAGCCAACTGGTAATCGGCCCCCACAGAGAAACCGTCTGCGGTGTCTTCCAGGTCGGTGTATTGCAGTTTCAGCGTCAGGGCATCCATGCCGTAGGCCGCCGACACTAAGAAGCCATCTTTGCTGTCAGCCGCAAACTGCTCTTGTTGCTGGTACAGTGCGCCTAAGGTTACCCCAGCTACTTTTGTGCCCACGGTGGCGCGCACAATGCTGTCCAATCCGGCAACGTCACTATCGTAAGCCAGTGCCGCGTAGTAATTGGCCTTTTTGTACTTGGCATCGCCATACATCGCCGCGATAGAGAACCCATCGGTTAGCTTATCGTCAGCGCCCATCTGCTTATCCGCGCCTTCAGCAAGGTACGTAATACCCGCACTGAACAACCCCACTTTAGGGGTCAGGTAAGACAGAGTCTCCGTACCACGGTTGTCGCCTTTCAAGCCGTAGTTTTTCAAATCACCGGCGTAATCCGAGAAGATGTCTACCTTGCCTTGAGACTTTTTCAACATCGTGTCTTGACGACCCAGAGAGATCGCACCGAAATCGCCTTTTAGGCCAACAAACTGATTGCGTGGCTTGAAGTTATCGTCGCTGTCGTCGGTGTTAACTTGATACTCAATGGTGTAGAAAGCCGTTACGGACTGGCTCAGCTCCAGATCGCCTTTAATGCCCACTCGTGACGAGTTAGAGCGGATCTCGGTTTCTGCCTCGTCCGCTTTGCTCGCTGCATCAAAGTCATTAAAAGAGGCTTCAATATTAAGCTTACCGTATACGGTCAATGGGGCAGCAGTCGCTACAGCAGGGGCAAAAACAGCAGCTAATGCAGCAGCCAAAACAGTACGCTTGGTAGACATGATCTCATTTCCTTGTTTATTAATTTTTGCTTTCTGGGTTCCGCAGAAAACAGGGCGGATAATGTCAGTGTTTTATGACACTTATATTTCAAACGCCCATGACATTTTTATTACATCGTTTTTTCATTGTTGTCATTACAAAAACGCCCTTTGTTTGCGCCAAACATGGGTTTTCCCTACACTGCCGCACCAGCACTCCCTTCAATCGAATCAGGTACTCACATGTGGTTTAAAAACGCCCAACCTTACCGTCTTACCAAAGCCATCAACTGGCCGGTGGAAGAGTTAGAGCAGCAGCTTGAAGCTTATTGCTTTACCCCTGCCACCAGCCAAGAGATCAGCAAGCTGGGCTTTGTGAAGGCGCTGGGGAATAAAGCGGGGCAAAGCTTGGTGCATGCCGCGGGCGACAACCTGCTTATTGCCATCGAAAAAGAAGAGAAGATGCTGCCCGCATCGGTGATCCGCGAAGAGCTGGACGAACGCATCAGTGCGCTGGAAACCGAACAAGGCCGTCCGGCACGTAAGGCTGAAAAAGACGCCTTGAAAGAGGACATCATCGCCGTTTTGCTGCCGCGCGCATTCAGCCGCCGCAAGCAGGTACGCGCCTTGATCATGCCGAAACAGCAATTGATTTTGGTGGACTGCTCCAGCGCCAACCGCGCTGAAGAGCTGCTGTCGCTGCTGCGCCAAGCCATCGGTTCTTTGCCGGTGGCACCGTTGATGCCAAACACCCTGCCAGAAGAAGCGATGACCGATTGGGTTCGCACTGGCCGCGTTGGCAACCACTTTGAAGTGCAAGATGAAACTGAGCTAAAAAGCTTGGCCGAAGCCGGTGGCAGCGTGAAACTGAAAGATCTGCCGCTGGACAGCGACGAAGTGCGCGCTTACCTCGACAGCGGCTTGCTGGCTTCGAAGCTGGCAATGGATTGGTCGGAAAGCATCAGTTTTGTGCTGAATTCCGATCTGTCGCTAAAGCGCTTAAAGTTTGCCGATGTGCTGCAAGAACAAAACGAAGACATCGACAAAGAAGATCTGGCCGCTCGACTGGATGCGGATTTTGCATTGATGTGCGGTGAGTTTGAAAAGATGTGGCCGAACCTGCTGGATGCCATGGGTGGCGTTGACGACACCATTTAAGGCTGCCTAAGTCCAAGCTTAGCCCCAGAAAAAACGCCAGCGCATTTGCGCTGGCGTTTTCGATTGTAAAGCCGCTAACCCACAGCAACGCTATCGTTTACTCTGCCTCGGCGGCGGGGTTCGCTTGGGGAAACGCCGCTCCTGTCCATGCGGTAAACGCCGCCTGCTGTGCGGCAGTGGCGCCAGCTAATGGCACCAGCTTCAACTTGCCATCGGCAATTTTTGTTGGGGTTACGCTCACACTCATTAAGCTGTCGCGGCGAAACAGATCGAGCGTAACGCTTTGATTATCAGCCAATTGCGCCCACTGCTGTGGCCATGTTTTGCCATCAAAGCGCAAGCCGTTAATGGCGAGGATCTGATCCCCTGCGGTTAACCCTGCCTGCCACCCTGGGCCACCACGCGCCACCTTGGTTAAGCGATTGTCATCGTCGATGCTTACGCCCATATCTAGGATCTGCTTGGTTGGCCATTTCATGGTTAGCCCCACCTGCGCCAACATCGCCTCAAAGTCGAGATTAAGCGGCTGTTCAATGTGCTGTTGCCACCACATCTGGCTGTCTTTATTGGCAATTTTGTTGATCAGGGTTTGCATCTGCGACGCGTTATACCCCACCGGGATCCGGTGTTGTTGGTACAGCCCTTGGTGTAATTGCGCTATCGATTGTCCCTGCTGCTGCAACCACAGATCCAAGGACCAGTTGGCCATGTAGCCTTCAGAGTAGATCGACACGCTGTTGTTAAAGCCGTAATCGCCACCGCGAGCAATCCAGTTATCAAAGCTGGCCTGCGCCACGGTTTGTTTCGCCACCCCTGGGCGACGGCGGTGTTCGGTGATGCGCCGGGCCACATCCGCTAAATACTCTTCGGTGGTCATGACGCCACCACGCAGTAACCACATATTTTGCAGGTAACTGGTGCCCCCTTCCGCAAACCACAGCATATCGGTGTAGTTGTCACGCTGGTAATCGTAGGGGATCAGCCCTTGTGGCCGGTACGCTTTCACGTTCCAGGTGTGCACCAATTCGTGGGCGGCGGTGGCGATAAAGCTCAGGTAATCTTTGCGCTTAGCAAAGCTCCAACGGGGGCGCTGGATCACCGTTGAATTGAGGTGCTCGGTGGCGCCTCGCGCGCCGCTGGTGGCGTGCACAATAAACAGGTAGTAGTCGTATGGGTATTCGCCCTTAAAGTACTCACCGGCTGCGCCAGCCAACGCTTTCAGATCTGCCACCATCGCGGTGGTGTCGTAATTGCCCTCCCCCCAGATCACCAGCTCATAATCGCGCTTATCCACCTTAAAGCTGAAACTTTGGTGAATGCCGGTTTCAATCGGGCTGTCGATCAGCACATCGTAATTGGCGGCCTTAAATTGGTGCTCACCCAACCGTGGCAACCCCGAAACCGAACGCCACGACGGCGGCACCTGTAACGACACAGTCAGTGCCTCGTCACGTTGCTTTGGGTTGTACATCAGCACCCCAGAAGCATCAAGGTATGCGTGGCTGTCGTCAATGTGGCGGCTGCGCTGCCCCAGCTCTGTGGCGGTAACCGAATAGCTGATTGTCACCGGCCCTTGGTAACCGGCGGCAACTTGCCATTGGCCCCGAGCACTTTTATGCCACGGCAACGGCTGGCCATTCGCGTCGGTGGCGGCGAAATCCCGAATGCCATCGGCCAACGGTAAGATGGTGTATTTGCCGGTGCGCCAGTTGGGCAGCTGCACCGTTAACGGCTCAACGCCGTTGTGGTTCAACACCACATTCACATCGGCGCTGTGATGCACCGGATCGTTGATGTCGATGTTGTAGTCTACTTGTGCCTGCGCCAAAGGCAGCCACAGCAGCCCCGTCAGCGTAATTAACGGGTTCAATTTCATAGCGAATCCTTTCCGAAATGTTGTTGTTATCATGTTGTCTCGCTGGCAGTATACAAGCTCTTTACTTCGTTTGATTAGGGTCTCCTATGTTGCGTGTGCTCGTCAGCTGTCTGCTTTTATTGACTGCCTCCACGCAAGCCCTAACCCAGCAGCAACTCACCGAAACCAAACAGCAATTTGTACAGCAGCCACAGCAGTTGCTGGATGCCCTGTTGCCCCAGCGTGGCAACAATACTCAAATTGAATCGGATCGATTACTGGCACTCACCCACGCTCAGATCAAGCTGGGTCAGCAGCAACACGCCGAGCAACTGCTTACCCAATTATCGCAACGGGAACTGACGCCAGTGCAGTTGGGCCATTTTGGCTTACTTGATGGGATCCTGACCGGCTCGATGCACAGCCAATTTGAGCGCGCGTTGGAGATCTTCCAGCAAGCCAGCATGCAATTGGCGCCGCTGTCGTCACCGAATGCGGTGCGGCTGCACATCGACGTTCTGCTTAAGCGCGGCTCCTTACAGCGCTATCTGCAGCGGTATGAAGACGCCGAGCAAACCCTTAAAAATGGCCGCAAGCGCGCCTTGGCCATTGCCGATAACGCCCGCATCGCGTTGTTGAATGAACAGCTGGGCCGACTCAATCGTTCCATGGGCAACTTTCAGCTGGCGGTGGAATATTTTCAGTCGGCATTAAGTCTGGCGCCGCAGGTGGATGACGACAGCCTCGCCACCCGTTTGCAGCTCTATATTGGCCAAGTGTTCCGCGATAATGGCGATTACAACAGTGCCCTACATTACGCCCACAGTGCCGCCGAAATGAGCCAGCAAATGCAGCTGCAGCACCTGCACGCCAATGCCTTGTCAGAGCTGGGCTACATCCACGAAGCCAAAGCCGATTTTAACCAAGCGATCTATTACCACTTATTGACCATCGACGCGCTCAAGCCGGTGCAGTCCACTTTAGCCACCGCATCGGCTCAACTCGATCTAGGCCGCAGTTACAACCAACAGGGCAACTTTACCAAAGCGTTGGGTTACCTCGAACTGGCGCAAGCCGTGTTTGAACAGCGCCAACACAAACGCTACCTGTTTGAAAATGGCATGCAGATAGCGCAGGCCTACTTACGCTTATCCACCCCAGAACGCGCACTGCAGGTATTGGCCCCGCTGCAACAACAGCTGGACAGCTACCGTTCTAAGCAGCGCAAAGCGTTGCTGTTATTGCTGTCTAAAGCCAATTTGGCTAATGGCGACAGCGAACTGGCGTGGCAGCAACTGAAACAGCATGCCGACATTCAACTGCAGCCCTTAGCGAAAAACGATCAGGTGGCCATTCGTGTTTTAGCGGAACAGCAATTGCGTCAACAATTGCAGCAGGAAGAACGCGCCAAAGAGCAACTGCAAACCCAAGTGGGGATCCTAACCGACCAACGTTATGTGGCGTTGCCGCTGTTTCTGCTATTAACCTTGGCCCTGTTATGGAACATGCGTCAGCGCGGAAAATCAGAACGCCACGGCCGCTTGCTACGGCATCAAGCCTATCACCACAGCGACAGCAGCTTACCGAACCGTTCCGCCTTGATGGAGGCGATCCCCGAGCACAACGGCATGATGCTGTTGCTGCAACTGGGGCAGCTGCCCAATTGGGAATTGCAGATCGGCAGTAAAGAGTTCAACCGCTTACGCCAGCAAATTGCCATTCGATTGGGCCACCAAGAGGGGCTGGTGCGCCTGTACGAGGTAAGCCCCGGCTTGTTTGCCATGACGGTCACCAATAAGCAGGATCTCGATTGGATTGAATCGCTGCAAAAACGGATAGGCTCTTGGCCACTGCTGCAACAATGTGGCGGTGCCCATGTCGCCATTGGTGCCATTGAATTGCCGTTCCAGCCGGGTTCCATGCTGCACCTACCGGCAGAGTGCAGCCTGCAGTTGGCACAGCTGGCACTGGCCGGTGCCATCGAACAACAACATAAATATCAAGATCATTGTTATGTGTTACTGCAACCGGTGGCACTGAATGCGCCGCTGTTGAAACCCGATGCCATCTACCAAAGCGCAAATAAGTGCATCAACAACGGTGTGATCCGCTGCTGCAGCAATCACAACAGCGATGATATTCTGTGGCCGCAATCGTCAACCCCAGAAAACGAGACTCGGATCACGCCAATCGCAACGGAAAGCAATCAGGCTGACATAGGGCAGTAATGCCATTTATGGTATAAATAACACAATTGAAGTATGCCGCTGGTTAACCTAAACCGCGGCACGGTGTTTTTTGGAGGTTGTTGTTTGTTTGCAGTAGTTTCGGTGAGGTTTGCATGACCGATAACACCCCCGCCGCCAGCACCCAAGAGTTGCTCGAGCAACAATTGGTGGCCGCCCAACAATCGCAACGTAAACTGCTGACCCTGGTTGAAGCCAATCAGGCGCAGATCCGTGGTTTACTTGATTGCGTTCAGCAACTCACCTTGAGCTGCAAGGGCCAAGATCTGGAACTGGATACCCGCCTTGCTAAACTGCGATCGCGACTTACCAGCGAAAGCAACGTGCAAGCGCTGCTGCCAGAACTGGCCGAATTATGCCAAGTGCTGCAAGACCGTTCCGAGCAGGGTCAACTTGAGCTAAAAAGCAGCCAAGACGCCATGGCCAGTCTGGCTCGCAACATCGCCATTATCGATGACATCCCCGATCAGATGCAGCGTGAGCTCACTTACTTCCAACAAGAGCTCTCGCGCCCCACCTATAGCGTTTGGGATCATCTGCCGAAAATTAACAAGCTCACCGGTTTCTACCAAAGCTTGTTGATGGAACGGATCGAAAAAGGCGAGCCAATCCCCGCCACCAACGAACACCAGCAGCTGGCTCACGAACTGGCCCACCTGCTATCCGATCTGGAGTTTCGCCCCGAAGAGCGCGATCCCATTGCCGCACTGAAGGCCGAACTGGCCGGCTCGGTAACGGTTGAACGCTTGCTGCAAGCCTACCAACAGGTGCTCAACCTGCTGATGGGCGAAATCGTGCGCGAGAAAAACAGCAGCCACCAATTTTTAAGTGCCATTAACGAGTGCCTGAATGTGGTGCGCGACTCGGTTAACGACAACTGGGCGGTAACGGTACGCAACTTTGGTCACCAGCGTGACAGCAATCGCCAGATCAGCAACCAATGCATCGAACTGGGCGATCACGTTCGTAACGCCACTGAACTGGACGACCTAAAGCGCCACATCAGCAGCGAATTGCTGGCGTTGCGACAAATCTTGAAGCAACGAGAATCCGAGCAACACAGCGACTTCGTACGCTTAAAAAACTCAATGGATTCAATGCGTAAAGAGCTGGCAACCTTGGGGAATGAAGCCAGCGGCTACAAAGAAAAACTGGTCGAGCAGCAAAAACTGAACATGGTCGATACCCTGACCCAGTTGCCCAACCGTGCCGCCTTAGATGAACACCTGAAACGCGAATACCGCAACGTGCGCCGTTACGGCAGCAAGCTGTGGGTGGCGGTCGCCGACATTGATCACTTCAAGAATGTGAACGACAGTTATGGTCACAGCACCGGCGATAAAACCCTGCAGGTGGTGGCGATGGCATTGAAAAACTCCCTTAGAAAAGAAGAATTTGTTGCCCGTTACGGCGGCGAAGAGTTTGTTCTATTATTGCCAGAGGTGAACCAAGAACAGGTACTGCAGATCCTCAATCGCACCCGCGATAAGATCCGCACCATCCCGTTTAAGTTTCGCAGCGAACGCTTAAGCATTACCGTCTCCATCGGGGCGGCTCAAGTGGGCGAAAACGAAACCATTCAAGAAACCTTCGAACGCGCCGACGCCGCGCTATATCGAGCCAAGCGCAACGGCCGTAACCGGGTAGAACTCGACCAATAGGAGAGTGCGCATGCAGATCCAAGTGCGTCCTAAAGGCAGCTTGGATCAGCTGTCGCAACTGGAAGTAGAACGTCTGCGCGACAGCGCCAATTCCGATCTGTACCAACTGTTTCGCAGTTGCAGTTTGGCGGTGCTGGCCGCAGGCATTGAATGCGACGACAGCACCGAACTCTTCCGCCAGCATCAACATTTCCAGATAAAAGTCTTACGGCAAGAACGCGGCGTCATGCTGGAACTGCACAATCCCCCCAGCGATGCGCTGGTGGATGGCCGCTTAATGCGCTCCATCCGCGAGCACCTGTTTGCCGTTCTGCGCGATCTGCTTTACATCAACGATCGCTACGAAAACCTCGCCCACATCAATCTGTCCAACGCCAAGCACATCACCAACGTGGTGTTCGAAATTGTCCGCAACGCCAAAGCGATCAGCGCCGGCGGCAAAACCAATATGGTGGTGTGCTGGGGTGGCCACAGCATCAACGACGTCGAGTACCAATACACCCGTGAAGTGGGTTTTCAATTGGGGTTGCGGGATCTCAACATTTGCACGGGCTGCGGCCCCGGCGCAATGGAAGGGCCAATGAAAGGCGCAGCCATTGCCCACGCCAAGCAGCGGATCAAAGACGGTCGATTTTTAGGGCTGACCGAACCGTCCATCATCGCCGCCGAACCACCTAATCAGATTGTCAACGAACTGGTGATCCTGCCCGACATTGAAAAACGGCTGGAAGCCTTTATTCGCCTAGGCCACGGCATCGTTATCTTTCCCGGCGGCGTTGGCACCGCCGAAGAGTTGCTGTATCTGTTGGGGATCTTACTCAGCGACGCCAATCGCGATGAACCGATGCCGGTGGTCTTAACCGGCCCCGCAGCCAGTCGCGCCTACTTTGATGAAATAGATCAATTTATCGCAACCACTTTGGGCCCCAAAGCGCAAAGTCGCTATCGCATTATCATTGACGATCCCGTGGCCGTTGCTCGCCATATCAAGCAGCAAACCGCCGAAGTAAAAGCGTTTCGCCAGCGTACCGGCGACGCCTTCGCCTTTAACTGGAGCTTGCAGATAGAACCTGAATTTCAGCTGCCGTTTGAACCCAGCCACGAAGCGATGGCCAACCTTGCCCTGCAACCGGGCAACAACACCGCGGTATTGGCGGGCAACTTACGCAAAGCCTTTTCAGGCATTGTTGCCGGTAACGTGAAAGGCAGCGGCATTAAAGCGATCGCCAAACACGGTCCATTCCAATTAACCGGTGACGCTGCCATGATGAAACGCATGGACCACCTACTTGCCGCGTTTGTCGCCCAAGGGCGGATGAAACTGCAAGGCCACTACCAACCCTGTTACGAGATCCAACACGGATGAGCACCAGCTTACTGCTAATCGACGCCCTGAATTTGATCCGCCGCATCCATGCGGCCGTGCCCGCTGGCGACGCCAACGCCTTGTTTGAACGCTGCCAACAAGCACTGACCAAAGCCCGCCGCCAACACCAACCCAGCCACGCCATGTTGATCTGGGATGGCGGCCACCAACACAGTTGGCGCCGCGACATTTACCCCGATTACAAATCCCAGCGTAAACCGATGCCCCAAGACTTGGCCGATAACCTCAGTCAGTTACGCCAAGCCTTAGAACAACAAGGGGTGCAATCGGTGCAGCAAGACAACATCGAAGCCGACGACATCATCGCCACCGTGGCCAGCAAAGTCGCCAGCCGCGGCGGCCATGTCTTGATCCTCTCAACCGACAAAGGCTTTGGCCAGCTGCACAGCAGCCACATTAGCCAGTGGGATCATTTCAGCGGCCACGCCATTGATGCCGAATTATTGCAACAAAAGGTGGGCGTTCCGCAATCGCAACTGCTGGACTTTTGGGCGCTGGCTGGCGACAGCGGCAACGGCATTCCCGGCGTGCCCGGGATCGGCAAGAAAACCGCCCAACAACTGTTGCAGCAACAACCGAGTTTGGCCGCGATCTACGCCAACGACTTACCCGAAGGCAAGTTGGGGCAAAAACTGGCTGAGCACAAAGCCAATGCCCGCCTGAGCTACCAATTGGTGCGCCTGCGCCGCAACATTGAATTAAACATTAATCTGAGCCAATTCCGACTCAATAAGGAAGCCTCATGAGCCACACCACCTTAATCACCGGTGCTAACCGCGGCATCGGTTTAGAATTTGTTCGCCAGCTGCTTAATCGTGGCGATCAGGTTATCGCCTGTTGCCGAAACCCAGAACACGCCACCGAGCTCAGTGCCATCGCTGCCGCCCATCCGCACCAACTGGAACTGGTGGGGTTGGATGTGGCGCAACCACAGCAGTTGCAGGGGCTGCAAGCCTATTTGGGCGAGCGCCGCATCGATACGCTGATCAATAACGCCGGCGTTTACGGCCCCAAAGGGGTTGCCTTTGGCTCGCTCAACTCAGAAGGGTTTGACGAAGTGATGAACGTAAACGTATTAGCGCCAGTGCTGCTGGTGCAGGCGTTAGCCGACAATCTGGGCCGCAGCAGTAAGGTGGCGATTCTGTCGTCGATGATGGGCTCGATCAGCGACAACCAAAAAGGCGGCGCCTATTTCTACCGCGCCTCTAAATCGGCGGTGAACGCCATCGGCAAAAGCTTGGCGCAAGACTTAGCCCCACGCGGCATTGCGGTGATGCTACTGCACCCAGGCTGGGTGCAAACCGAGATGGGCGGCCCCAATGCGCTGATCGACACCCACACCTCGGTCAGCGGCATGCTTCAGGTGATTGATGCGCTTACCATCCAAACCAGCGGTGAGTTCCGTAACTACGATGGCCGCGAACTGGCGTGGTAACACCGCCATCCCAGCGCAACTAAAGGCGCATCCATGATCGCCAAACTGATCCGCTGTAACGTAAACCAAGAGCAGCAACGCGCTTTTAGCGACAGTCAACGGGGCTGGTCGGCGTTGGTCGACTGCCCCGGTTTTCTCGGTCAGTTTGGCGGTTGGCAACAACATCCTCATCAACAACGCCAACCACGCGGCCAACAAGCACTGATCATTGGCCTGTGGCAGTCCAGCGCAGCCCTGAATCACTTTATGACGCAGCAGCACGATGTGATTGCCGATAATTTGCAACAACAGCGCCATTACAGCCACTGCCGTGTGAGCCGATTCCAGCTTGCTGATGCTCAGTCACTTATTTGGCCTAATCAGGCAACCCAGCTGCAGCTGGAAACCGTCACTGATGGCCGCCTCTCGCCACCAAGAGAACCGTTACAACAACCGCGCTGCCCATCACTGGGATCATCCTTTGGCCAACCGCAGCGTTTGTTGCCGCTGGCCCCCACCGACAAGGCGCTTCGACTGCGGTTTTTATCCAGCCCTACCGTGGCCGTAGCCAGCAACACGACGACAGACTATGCCGCTAGCGGTGCGTTGAGTGCTGATCTTGGCTCTGCCACGATCATCATCGACATCGAACCCCGCTGGGATCTTGTTCCAGCGTCCATTGACCGTTTCATCCCCCAAGGCTTGTAACCGCCGCCAATCTTTCAGCCGTTAACCGTTCAATCGCTAATCCAAGCCAGCACCAGCACCAGCACGGCAAAGTTCGCGCAAATTCTCCCCACATGTAACCAAATTGCTAAGCGCCGATGCGGTCAGTATATTAAACACTTGTTTGAATTTAACTGAGGGCGCTATGCCAGCAAGGAAACGCTACCAACATGGCTGCGCCGAAGGGATGCGAGTTGGCCGCTTTAATCTGGGGATCAACACCACTTTCATTGTCTATCGCATCGGCGATACGCTGTTCGATACTGGCCCATCCAACCAGTGGCCAGAGGTTGCGCGCTTTATTGCCGAGCAGCCCATCCGGCAACTGCTGATCACCCATCACCATGAAGATCACAGCGCCAATGCGGCGGCGATTGCCGCCCAGTATGGCCTTACCCCTTATGCGCCAACTCAGGCGCTGAATAAACTGCGCGATGGCTACCCCACCCCATGGATCCAGCAACTGCTGTGGGGCAAACCCAAGCCCGTTGTCACCCAAGCCTTTCCGGCGCACCTGCAACTGGCTGATGGCAGCCCAATCATCCCGGTTCATACCCCCGGCCACGCCCGAGATCTCACCTGTTTTCATTTACCGCAGCAGGGCTACCTGTTCAGTGGCGATCTGTACCTGTCTAAATCCATCCGCTACTTCCGCATTGATGAGGATCTCAGCCAGTTAATGGCCAGCTTACGCACCGTATTGCGATTGGATTTCGACACCCTGCTGTGCCCCCATCGTGGCCCAGTAGAGCAAGGTCATCGTGCCCTGCAAACCAAGCTCGATAACATGCGTCAGCTGTGCAGTCACGCCCAATCGCTGCAACAACAAGGGTTACCACTGGCGCAAATCGTAAAGCGTTTGCTTGGTAAAGAGGACATGATGGCTTACTTATCTGGCCACAATTTCTGTAAAACCAATTTGGTTCGCTCCGCCTTACAAGTAACGGATTTAAGTTAAAGGCTGCAGCCACAAAAAAGGGCTGTGTACCAATGAGCTGTTGAACTTATTGTGCATGACCCGCTGCGGCATAAAGATCATTGCCGGAACCGCCCGGCGGCGGGCAAGGGACGAGTCCCTTTGCAATCCCGAGCGCCTCCGAGGTGACGACGGCCCCTCGTTCTCGCAGCATTGCGTTGCAGCAACGGCCAGATGCGCCATCCATGGTTTAACTGGCCTCTGCGGCATCCTGCCTTCGGCTTTACTTCATCACTGCTGCACTCGGCGTCACCAAGTCGGCAGAAAGCTATCACCGCCAGATGATTACTTAGCCGTGACAGATACGCTGCACCGGCTTTACTGCCGCATCACAGCGTTGAGCGGTGTACTGCAAAATGAGGTTGAGCAACAGGATGTTGCGAGTGCATCGCTAAGCCATGGATGGCGCATCGATGCAGTACCGAATGGCGCAGTGCAAGGAGCGAAAGTTGAGCTGTGCTAAGGCAATGGGATCCCAAAGGGAGAATCCCTTTGGGTGCCGTCGCCACTGCGACAGAACCACATGAAAGCAGTGCCATCGAAGCTCGCCGTAGGCGACAATAGCTACCGCGCAGCAACGCCAACAGTTAACTAATACACAGCCACAAAAAAGCCCGCAGCACCGGCTGCGGGCTTGAGTAACACCGTGGTGCCGCCAAAGAGTTAACGGTTCGCGGCCATGTCTGCCGCCGCCGTAAACAGCACATCAGTGGAGCTGTTCAACGCCGTTTCCGCCGAATCTTGCACCACCCCAATAATGAAGCCCACTGCCACCACTTGCATCGCCACGTCGTTGCTGATCCCAAACAGGCTGCACGCCAGTGGGATCAACAGCAGCGAGCCGCCAGCAACGCCCGAGGCACCGCAGGCTGACACCGCGGCCACCACACTCAACAGCAGCGCCGTGGGCAGATCCACCACCACACCTTGCGTGTGCACCGCCGCCAGCGTTAATACGGTAATGGTGATGGCCGCACCGGCCATATTGATGGTGGCGCCCAGAGGGATCGAAACCGAATAGGTGTCTTCGTGCAGATCCAACTTACTGCACAGCGCCATATTAACCGGCACGTTTGCCGCCGATGAACGGGTAAAGAAAGCGGTTACCCCACTTTCACGCAAACACTGGAACACCAGCGGATAAGGGTTTTGCCGAATTTTCCAAAACACGATGGCGGGGTTGAACACTAAGGCGATCAGCGCCATTGAGCCAAGCAACACTGCCAACAGGTGGCTGTACCCCCACAGCGCCTCAAAGCCGGTATTTGCAATGGTGCTGGCCACCAAACCAAAGATCCCCACAGGGGCAAAGCGGATCACCACTCGCACGATATTGGTGATGCCGTCGGCCACGTCCTTAAACACCATTTTGGTGGCGCTGCTGGCACGGTGCAGCGATAACCCCAAGGCGATGCCCCAGGCTAAGATCCCAATAAAGTTACCGGTCATCAGTGCATTGATCGGGTTATCCACCACTTTAAACAGCAAGGTATTGAGTACTTGAGCGATCCCTTCGGGCGGGTTCGCCGCTACCGCATCGGCGGTCAGCGCCAGCGTGGTTGGGAACAGAAAGCTCATGGCCACCGCCGCAATGGCCGCAGCCAAGGTGCCCAGCAGATACAAGGCGATGATCGGCCGCATATTGGTGGCTTGCTCCGGGTTCTTATTGGCAATGGCGGAAGCCACCAAAATGAACACCAATATGGGGGCCACCGCCTTCAGTGCCGACACGAAAAAGTTGCCCAGCAAACCCGCAGATTGGGCGGATTCGGGGGCCAACGCCGCCAGCGCAATGCCTGCCATTAGGCCGAATAGGATCTGCTTAACCAGGCTGCCTTGGGCAAGCTGAATAAAAATACTCTTGAGTTGATTCATCAATTTACTTCACTTGTGGTCTTATCGTTTTAATCACAGCACAACTCGCTGCTTATTACGCCGTTTTAGCAACTTTTACACCAGAGCGTCTACGTTTAATCCACTTTAGAAAAGAATTGACACCCTTTGTTAAAAAACCCAACTGGCCGACAACAATGCACACTGATAGAGTTAGTCAAAAACACAACAAAGGTGCAACAACATGTCCCAAAAGCGTAGTCGGGTGCTGCCAGTGGTGCTCGGTGCCGTCGGTGCCTACTTAATCTTCGTTATTGCGACGGTGATGGTGTGGGAGCCAAGTGAGAAGACCCCAGACGACTTAGACTGGGAAGATCGCGAACGCCACAATTTGCAGCAGATCGCGACCTTGCAACCGGGGGTATCGGTGGATCAAGTGGTGCTGAAGTTAGGCAGCCCGACCTTTAGCGAGGCCTACTCTGAGCCCAGTGGCGATCTGATCCAAATTTTGCGTTATCGCACCCATCGCACCGAAGGCGATGGCAAAACCACCTTTAACGAAACCACCCCCTTGGTGTTTCGTAATGGCACGCTCAATAGTTGGGGCGACGCTGCGCTGCAGAAGTTAACCTTGGGTAACAGCGGCTAAACCGCTGCTGGCGATGGGGGCTAGAGCGCCAGCATAACAATAGGATTGGATAGAATAGAGCGATGAAAAAGCTCAACTTATTTGATTTAACCCGAGGCGTCAGTTTCGCCCTGCTGGCGCTTTTGCTGCTCAGCCTGTTGTATGGGATCTGGCGCCAGCAGCAACCTACCCCTGAACCTCTGGATTGGCTGCAACTGCAACAGCGCAACGCCGCTCTGATCGCTCAGCTGCAATACGGTAAGGGCAATCTGGATATTCTCGACAAATTGGGCAGCGCCGATTTCACCGACGCCCATACTGATCAGCTTGGTCAACAGTGGCTGTTGCTGCGCTACCGTACTCACCATCGCTCTAACGACGGCTTTACCAGCCTTGATGAAACCACACCGCTGCTGTTTAAAAACGGTAAGTTAGTGGAGTGGGGCGAAACCGCAGCGGCCAAGTTTGCCATTAGCCGCAACCAACAACAAAATCATTAAGCCCCCTACTCTCTACTGCCATCATCATCCCGCACGGTCAGTGCATCGGTATTGATCATCACCAATGCACTGACCGAGAGCGCCACCGGCGCCGAATCAATGCCCGCTAGGACTTTGGATCCGGCTGACGCCACGGTTGGCCATTAAGCCACCACTGCGGTGCCGGGCTGTTCTGCAAGTGATGATCGAAAAACGCCATCATCTTCAAACTGTAATCCAGTTTGTTGGGGTACTTCTTCAGATGATGGGGCTCATCTTGGTATTGCAGCATCACCACCGGCTTGCTTAAACGGCGCATCGCCAGATAGAGTTCGACCCCTTGTTGCCAAGGCACCGCATCGTCGCGATCCCCAAACATGATCAGCATCGGCGTATTGATGTTTTGGGCATGGAACACCGGGCTGTTATCAATATACCGCTGCGGCGCCTGATACAGGCTTTGGCCGATGCGGCTCTGCCCCGTTTCGTACTGGAATTGACGCCCTAAGCCACTGCCTAAGCGGATCCCAGTGTAGGCCGAAGTCATGTTCGATACCGGCGCCCCAGTCACCACCGCAGCAAAGGCATCCGTTTGCGTAACCAGTTGTGCACTTTGGTAACCCGCCCAAGAGTGCCCCTGTAACCCCACTTTACTGCGATCCGTGATCCCCAGTTGCACTAAGCGCTCTACCCCTGGCAGCAAAGCATCTTGAGTGGATTGCCCCGGCTGGCCAATCTCAAAGCGGATGTCCGGCAAGAAGATGGCGTAGCCCTTGCTGGAGAACCACGGCAGATTAGGCCGATGGTTCAGAGCCATCTGGGGGAACTTGTGCAGGCGGTCGCTCATAAAGCGATAGAAATAGATGATGGTTGGCAGCGGCGTATTGCCATCCCAACCCGGCGGCGTGATCACCACCCCTTGCAATGGCGTGCCGTTGTTGTCGCGCCAGTTCACCATCCGCGCTTGACCCCAATCCAACTCGGAAAGCTGATCGCCGAGAAAAGTCACCCGCTCAAGGCGGCCTTCGGTGCCGTTGCTTAGGTACAAGTCAGGGAATTGATCGTAGCGTTCCAGTTGGTATATCGCGGCACGGCTGCGCTTCGCCTTGGCCACAAAGCGCAATCGGCCTTGCTGTTGTTGCCACGGGGTGAGCGTACCGGTAGCCAGCTGCAAGCGGTGCAGCCCTTCGTTGCGATCCCGTTCATTTACGCTGTGCAGTAACAAGGGCTGCTGGGCGGGGTGCCACAGCTGCTCGCTGTCTTGTTCCACCACCCGATAGATCGTGCGGCGGCTGCGCCCTTTGGTCAGCGGAGTCAACTTGCCCTGTCGCAGTTGATGCAGATCGTACTTGTCGTAAACGATGACGCCATTGCCGTCGCCCAACCACGGGCCAAAGCCATAGCTTGGCGCTGGGCTTGGGTAATCGTGATCTTCATTGGCAAAGCCAGTGCCCACCTTCTTGGTTTGATTACGCGCCACGTCGTGCCAGAACAGCTCACCACGCACGTACCACGCCACGGCACTGCCATCGGCGGCCAGTGTGGGCTTATCGGCATTCAAAGTTTGGGTAACCAACAACCGGCGGCTGCCGTTGTTCATGTCAATCAGGTACCAGTCGCGGTAGAAGCCCGCCCAAGAGATCATCTTTTGGTACAGGCGATTGCTGTAACCCAGCAAGTAGCGGCTGTTGTCACTGGCTTCCACCCCATCCAATTGCGGATCCGCCAGCTGCACAAAGTCGTCGCTTTCAAGCTGCCACACGCCTAAATATTGGCGTTTAAACTCCTCTTTAAAGCGCTTTTGTTCGTGGCTTTTAATCAGTTTGTCGTCGCCATGCCACAGCACTAAACCCGCTTTGGCTTGCAACTGCTTCGGATCGGTTAAGGCGGCGTTATCGGCAAAGTCCTTGGGCTTGCTGACCTGTGGTCGGCGGGCTTGGCGGCCAATAAACAGGCGCTGGTTGTCTTTCGAGAAGGTCAGCTCGCTGTACCCGCTCACTAAGAAATCCGCATGGTTAAGATCTTGCCAGCGGATCTCTTCCTCGGCTTCATACAGAGCCACTTTATGGCTGCGCTGACGCTTAGGGGTATCGACCTTGCCCCAACTGAACGCCAACCGCTGACCATCTTTACTGAAGCGAATGGCGCCGCTGATGTGATCCGCTTCAGCGTGCACCAGCACAGAACTTAGGTCGTCATTCAGCAGATACACGCCATTGTTGCTGTTGTCTGCGGTGCGCGTACTGTACGCCACCCCAAATTGATCCGCGGCAACCGCCACTTGCCATACGTGGCTGATGATCCGAGTACGACCGGTTTGCAGATCCCGCACCGTTAACGAGGTGCCGCTGCTATTGGCGTCGTCGTTATCGATTTTCTCGGCGGGTTGCGGCGCTTTTTTCTCTTTCTTATCTGGCTCAGCGGCGTTTTCATGCAATAACACCAGCACCTTGCCATCGTGGCTAAACCAGGCTTGTTTTACCCGCTCGAAATGGGTTTGCTGGCCAGTTTGGCTGTTCACTAACAGTCGATCTGACTTCAACTGTTTTTTGGCTTTGCCACTGGCGTTTTCACGGCTAAGCAGATCCGGCGCCAACACAAATAACCCAAATTGGCCATCGGCACTGAGCATCGGTTTGCTGGCGCCCGGCAAGGTAAACAAATTACCGCCGATGCGCTGCAGCTTACCGCTGGGATCACCGCGATCCGGCTGCGCCACATAGGCAAGGGTTTGCCCATTGTCCGACAACAGCGGTGCCGTCAAACTTTCGAAGTCCATCACCACCGCAGGGGTGACCGGTTTCGCTGTGGCCGTAACGGCCAACCCCATGAATGTTAATAAGGTGAGAAATCTAACCAATCCTTTTGTCACGCCAGCCTCGCAATAATTCCATTTTCGTGATGCCGCACAAATCAACTGTAAGAACAGTGTAAAAGTCGGTATGCTACTCGCCGCATAATGCTAACAAAGCCCCCCAGTCCTGTCACAGGAATAAGAGGGAGGCAACTCAAACACGACCACGTGGAAGGAAGTTGATATGTCCACTACTACCATCACCGTTATTCCTGGCGACGGCATTGGCCCCGATATTGTTGAAGCAACTTTGAAAGTGCTTGATGCGGCGGGCTGTAACTTTACTTATGACCATGCCGATGCGGGCTTAGCCGCATTAGAGAAGCACGGCGAGTTGATGCCACAAAGCACGCTGGCGCTGATCGAGAAAAACCCCGCTACCCTGAAAGGCCCACTGACCACCCCAATCGGTACCGGTTTTACCTCCATCAACGTGAGCCTGCGTAAGCAGTTCAACCTGTACGCCAACGTGCGTCCGGTGCTGTCTCTTAAAGGCACCCAAGCCCGTTACGATAACGTGGATATCATCACCGTACGTGAAAACACCGAAGGGATGTATTCCGGTGCCGGTCAGGTGATGAGCGAAGATGGCTTAATTGCGGAAGCGAAGAGCATCATCACCCGTGAAGGCGCCGAGCGGATCTGTACCTTTGCTTACGAATTAGCCCGTAAAGAAGGCCGTAAGAAAGTTACCGCCGTTCACAAAGCCAACATCATGAAGACCACCTCTGGCTTATTCCTGCAGGTTGCCCGTGAAGTGGCCGAGCGTTACCCCGACATTCAGTCGGAAGAGATGATTGTGGATGCCACCTGCATGAAGCTGGTGATGGATCCAAGCCAGTTCGACGTGATGGTCACCACAAACCTGTTTGGTGACATTCTGTCGGATCTATGTGCTGGTTTGGTTGGCGGCTTGGGCATGGCCCCAGGGGCCAACATTGGCGCCAATAGCGCCATTTTCGAAGCGGTACACGGCAGTGCGCCTGATATCGCTGGCCAAGATCTGGCGAACCCAACCGCACTGATTTTAGGCGCGATCCAGATGCTGGAGTATTTGGGTATGGCCGACAAAGCCGCCGCCATCCGCACCGCGGTGCAGGCCACCATCGCCGCTGGCGAATGCGTGACCAAAGACTTGGGCGGCAACGCCGGCACCAAGGCCTTTACCGACGCCATTATCGCTCGCTTGTAAGCGCGCCACGGCACTCGCATAAACCCCGCCATTGCGGGGTTTTTTATTGGCTTAATGGCCGCAGTTGGTTGCTGCTGGGCCAACGTCGACTTGCTTTGTCTGCCCTTGTTCCCGCCCCAACTCGACGGGATCGCTGCCGGTCACGTTAGGCAACGTTAACGCGGCGAACAGCGGCTTCCGTCTTGGGCGGCGCCTCAGTAGCCAATGCGTATTGGCCCTGCAATAACGGCAGCAACTGCGCCACACTGACCGGTTTAGAGAACAGGTAGCCTTGGAAACATTGGCAACCGAATTGGCGTAATAACGCCATCTGTTCCGGCTGCTCAACCCCTTCTGCCAGTAGCGTCATCTGGTAGTTACGACCAATATCCACAATGCTTTTCACCATGGTGCGGGCGGTATCCTGTTCGAGGATGTCATCAACAAAGCTTTTGTCGATCTTCAACTCATCCACCGGCAGCTGCCGCAACAGGCTTAGCGATGAAAATCCGGTGCCAAAATCATCCATCGAGATTTTAATGCCCCGTTGATGCAACTGATTAAGCAGCGGCAATAACGCATTCACATCTTCAATAAACAGGTTCTCGGTGATCTCCAGCACCACATCCGCACGGTTCACGCCGCTGTCGGTTATCGCTTGTTCCAGCTCAGCCAAAAAATGCTCGTGCATGAATTGATTCACCGAAATGTTAATCGACAACTTCAGTGGCTGTGGCAAGTGCTGCTGTAACTGGCCAATCTCGTGCAGTGCGGTGGCAATCACAAACTGGCCAATCGCCAACATCTGTCCCGAACGCTCGGCTAACGGAATGAATTCATCCGGCGCGACCAAGCCAAACTCCGCGTTTTGCCACCGCAGCAGGGCTTCCACCCCATAAATCTGGCCGTTGCTGTCCACTTGGGGCTGATACATCAGGTACATCTCATTGGCGCTTAATGCCAATCGTAGCTGCCGCTCCATGCCTAAACGGCGGGCGTGATCTTGCTGAATTTTGCTGCTGAACACACAGCTGCGGTTGCGGTATTTTTTCGCCTCGTACATGGCAATGTCGGCGCCGCGCAGCAGATCATCTAAGGTTTCGCCGTGCTCGGGGTAGTGCGCTACGCCAATACTGGCGCCCAGCTCGCAGTGCAAGCCATCGAGTGAGATCGGTTGGGCCATATCTTGCACCAGTTGTTCGCACAACCGCTGTATATCGGTGTTCTGGGGCAGCAACACGATAAACTCATCACCGCCATAACGGCAGGCCCGCGCCCCTTTAGGCAGACGCTGCAGCAGCCGCTGAGCCGTTTGCTTCAAGACCGCATCCCCCGCCTGATGGCCAAAACCGTCATTCACTTTTTTGAAATGATCTAGATCGATGTACAGCAATGAAAAGCTGTCGCGCCGCGCCATCCAGCGTTTGCTGCTGCGGTGTAAGTGAGTTCGATTGGGTAGGCTTGTTAACGGATCGTACACCGCTTGCTGTAACAACGCCCGCCGCCGCTCATCCTCTGCCGTGCCAACCAAACGGAAAAGGTAAAACAGCACCAGCAAAAAGCTGACGTAAAACAATGGGTAGAACCAAATGTGCTGGAAGTAATGTTGCAACAACCAGGCTTTATTGCTTTTTACCGACGCCCAAAGTTCGTAACGGGCGTCGTAGGCCGAAGCCACTAAAAATTGGCCCAGTGATTGTTTCCGCTCGAAGGTTAACAGGGCATTATGCTGCTCGGCCTCGGCCAAGGTGGCGTATTGGCCGTTACTGCTGGCAAACACGATGCGATTGATCTCAGCGAGATTGAGCGGGAAACGATAATCATCGGCGCTGCTATCCAACGCCAAACGCAATTGATAATACTGATCCTGTGACCGTAAAAAGCTGATCTCGTTATCCCGCTCTAAATGAAAATCGGCGCTGAAGTAGAGAAATTTACTGCTTAGGGTGATGCGACCGGCCAAGACCGCCAGCACGTTCCCCTGAGGATCTCGAATGGCTTTGCGAAAGGGGATCCCCAACCGACTTTGCATCGATGGGTGGGCATAGGTGCGTCCCAACACCATCTTGGTTTGGGTTAACGCTCGGGCGTAAGATGCCGCCGTAAGCGGATCCGTTGGCAAATGGGGCAATTTTGCCGCATCCAGATTGCTGCTTACGGCTAACCAGCGTCCATCCACGCCCATAACCGCTAACGCATCAACCTCTTCATTAAACTCAAGAATGCGATCCAGTGCGCGCACGGTTTTACTGAGATTTTCTGGGGATAGCCCATCATTATCAATCAGTTCAACACCCAACAGATCCAGCACCATCTCTTTGCTACGAAAGACCGAACGGGCGCTGTGCGACAGCATTTTTGCCGTATTACTGAGCTGATCGTATTCTCGCGCCTGCGTGTTTTGCCATTGCACCGCTAAGGTGTAGCTCAGCAATGCGAAGCTAAAGAGAAGGATGCCCCAATAGAGGGCCCAGATGTTTTGCCGAAACGATGCCAATGAAGAGTGTGCCTTACGCTGCTGTTTACAATTTCACTCGTTGCCGAGCAAAAAATGGCCGCAGAGTGTAATGACAGCTCCATAGCAGCGCCACTTAAAAGAGGTATTTTGCAGGCAAGATCACGCACTTTTTACCGCCAACAGCTAGTCGCGACATTAAAGTTGCAGTTTATTTACCTATTGGCAAAGAACCACAGTTCAAGGTCAACATTGAGCCAACTTATGTTGCTCAATCCACCGAAAGATGTTGGCTAAGCTGGTGAAAAGTTAGAGGTTTCGCAAACAGGTAGCCTTGATAGTGGCTGCAGCCTTGCTGCTGCAGCTGCTGCCACTGTTGCTGGGTTTCAACCCCTTCGGCCACCAACGTTAATTCCAGATTGCGACCAATGTCGATGATGCTTTTCACCAACGACGCCGCGCTGTGCTGCGCCCCTAATTCATCAATAAAGCTTTTGTCGATTTTCAGCTCGTCCAGTGGCAACTGTCGCAACAAACTTAACGATGAATAACCGGTCCCAAAATCGTCCATTGAGATTTTAATGCCATGAGACCGCAGTTGCTGCAGCGACGGCAGCAACTGTTGCACATCTTCAATGAACAGATTTTCGGTGATCTCCACCGTCAGCGAGCCACACTCAATGCCATTGCGGTTGATGGCCTCTAACAGCTGCTCGATAAAGGCTTTCTCAACAAACTGACAGACTGAAATGTTCAGGGCGATTTGCAGCGGCTGGCCATTACGGCAGTGCAGCCCCGCCAACTGTTGCAGCGATCGCTCCATCACAAATTGGCCAATTTTTAACATCAGCCCAGCCCGTTCCGCCACCCCAATAAACTCATTCGGTGGCACCATGCCCAGCTCGGCGTTACGCCAACGCAGCAGTACCTCCACCCCATAGATCTGCCCCTCGGCATCCACTTGGGGTTGATACACCGGATACAACTCTTGTTTATCTAACGCCGAACGCAGTTGCCGTTCTACGGCAATGCGGTGCAAATAGCACTGTTGCAACGCCGGTTCAAAGAAACAGATGCGATTGCGGTATTTTTTCGCTTCGTACATGGCGATGTCGGCGGAACGCAACAGCTGATCCATGTTGGTGCCGTGGGTTGGGTAGGAAGCCACGCCAATGCTGACCCCAAGGTGACAATGGATCCCGGCCACAATTACGGGCTCGCACAGCTGTTGCACCAGTTGCTGACACAGCGGTTCAACCTGAGCAACCACATCGGTTGGGATCAACAGGATGAATTCATCACCGCCGTACCGTACCGCGCTGCCGCCTGATGGCAGCTGCTGCAATAAGCGCGCGCCTAACTGCTGCAACACCTTATCGCCAATCTCATGACCGAAACTGTCGTTAACGCTCTTGAAATGATCCATGTCCAGATACAACAAGCTGAATGGCTGTGCTGGCTCAGACATCATCTGGCTCATGGTGTCTTCCAGATAATTGCGATTGGGCAAACGGGTTAAGCTGTCGTGGTTGGCTTTATCAAGCAGCAGCTGTTGTTGCTGTTGCTGCACTCGAATGCTGGCGCGAAACAACAGCGACAACACCAACAAAAACAGCATAAAGAACACCGGGTAGTACCACACTCGATACCAAAACTGTTCCACGATGGCCGACTTGTTGTGTTTCACGATCGACCACAGCTGATAGCGGCGATCGAATAACGCCGCAGCGATAAATAAGCCGTTGTCTTGCTGGTGTTCATAAAAGACGGCGTTATCACTGGATCGCAGCTCTGCCACGGTTTTGGACATGGTTTCAGTGGCCATCTTGGCGCTGTCGAGGTACGCCTGATAATTGATGGGCTGCGTGTAAGCACTTTCGTTATCAGCAAAGCCAGAATGCAGCTGATAGTAGCGATCGAAGGTGCGTAACATCGCCACTTCAATCGCATCGTCCCCCCACATCCCCGGCTCGAAGAAACGCTGTTGTGAGCCAACGCGGATCCCCGCGGTGATCACCGCCAGCACCTCGCCATCCGCCCCCACAATGCGTTTGCGGATCGGGATGATCAGCCCTTGCAACCCTTGATGGAAATAGGTGCGCCCAACCACCATCGCGTCCGACTGTAAGGTTTGTGCAAAGGTGGCCGCCGTGTCTTTATGGGTGGCCAGGTTGTGCATCGGCTTGCCCTGCATGTTGTCACTCACGCTGACCATGCGGCCGTTTACTCCAGCCAAGCCAAAACCATTGATGTCGCCGTTGGTGGCCATCATTCGGTCAAACAGCGCGTTCATGCGCTGCAGGTTTTCCGGAGTCAGCTGCGGCTGCAGATCCAATTCACCAATCAGCACATCCAGCAGCATCTCTTTATTGGCAAACACCGAATTGGTGCTGCGCGACACCAACCGCGCCGACTGCGCCAGTTGTTGATAGCGCTGGGATAGGGTGTCGTGCCAACTTACGACCATGCTGTAGATCAACAACGTGAAACTGAACAGCGCAATACCCCAGTACAGCGCCCACACGTTATTCTTGATCGTATTCCAGAAGCGCTTAATTGACATTACTACCGAGGCTCAATAAAGGGTTGCCGCAGTGTACCCACGCCAATTTTTCGGTGCGACCGCCCTTTCAGGCAAACTTGATCCAAAACAATCCTGGCAACATTATTCCATTAAAAAGCGTAACATTATTCGCATTAGGCTATTAGCGCCGGTGATTTTTTGCCCTGAGTAATCCGCCGATAAGCAACGGCAATGAGCCCGTTGCTTATCCGCCGCCGCCATCGGTAAATGCAGTACTCTCGCTAAAGAACACAAAGGAGATTGCCGTTGTTAAAACGTGGGGAAGGAGTTCTGGTGTTGGCCACCATGCTGGCCTCGCTCGGCTGGTTGGCTTCAAAGCAGATTGTGGCGCAGCTGCCTGCCACCGCCTTTATCGGTTGGCGGTTTCTGTTGGCCGGTGGGTTATTGCTGTTGCTGCCACGCTGCCGTCGTGCCTTGCAGCAGGCCAAGGCCAGCGAGATCCGCAAAGGCTTACTGTTGGGGCTGTTGCTGGGGGCTGGGCTGCTGGTGTGGGTGCAAGCGATCATCCACTCAAATCGCATTGGCGAAGGGGCATTCATCGCCAGTTTGTCGCTGCTGTTGGTGCCGCCATTGGCGTGGTTACTGTTTGGGCTGCGCCCAAGTCGCCAGTTTTGGCTCAGCGCCCCCATCGCGCTGCTGGGGTTGCTGGCGTTGATGGCCAACAACGGCTTTCAATTTGAATCGGATCAGCTGTGGTTTTTGGCCGCTGCACTGATGTTGTCGTTGCACTTCACCTGCAATCAACGCGCAACGGTGGCGCTGCCTTCGCTGGCATCGGTGGCACTGCAATTGATTGCCGGAGGCTGTTTGGGCTTAACGGTGGCGTGGTATCAAGGCCAGTGGTCGTTGCTCGCGGTGCCGGTCAGTAACGAAATATGGCAGTGGTTTGCGGTCAGTGTCGGCTTTGCTACGGCGATGCGCTATTGGAGCCAAACCAATGCCCAAGGGCGGCTAACGCCAACGGTGGCCGCCGCCATTATGCTGTTGGAGCCGATTTGGACCTTGCTGCTCAGTTTGACGGTGCTGCACGAACAGATCAGCCCTTGGCAGCTGGGCGGCTGCGGGCTGATTTTGGCGTCGCTGTTGGTGTATCTGTTGCCGCAGCCCGCATCGACGCAAGCCGTTAAAAGCTCGATCCCGGCTGACTGAGAAACTGCAACTCTTGCTCCGTTGATGCTCGGCCTAATATCGCATTACGGTGGGGATAACGCCCAAAGCGATCGATGATCTGTTTATGCTGCAGTTCATAACGCAGGTTGTGCTCTAACCCCTTGGCTTGGTAGAGCAGCGCGGCCTGCTGGTGGATCAACGCCGATTCACTGTGCATGTAAGGCATGTATAAGAAGCCGCGTTGCTGTGGCGTTAACGGGCTGTCCGCCCCAGCAGCCACCGCTTGTTGCGCCAACACTAACGCCATCGGATCACAGGCAAACGCCTGCGCTTGATCGCGATACAGGTTACGCGAGAACTGATCCAACACGATCACTTCTGCTAAGCGCCCTTCACTGCTGCTGCGCCATTGAAACAACTCACCGGCTTGCGCTTGCTGGTGTAAGCCGCCAAAACGCTGCTGGATCAGCCGATCAAATTGCACATCTTTCGCAAACCATTGCGCTGGCGTGCACTGCGTAAACCAAAATTCAAGTACGTCATTGGCACTGTTCATCACAACCTCTTACTGGTTTCGAACCTCTGAATTCACCGCGGCGGACTCCACTGGCATGGCGCCGCGGCTCTCCAGCGGGTTAACCGTCGGCTTGCTCTTACCTTGGCGCTGCCCGGTGCTGTTGTCACGGTTGGCGTTGGGCGAAGGGGGCAGCATCGGGCTGTTGCTGGCCGCGGGCATCAACGCCGGCAAAGACACCTTCGAGGTCGGGGTTTGCCGCAGAAACACGATAAGTTGCTCTGGGCTACCTAACTCACTTAAAAGCAGCTGATCTTCCGCAGCTCGATACTGCATCGCCATGGGCACCGGCACGCCATCGTAGGTCAGCGCGATGCGGTACTCTTCCCCAAGCCTAAACCATTTTCCCGTGACGGTTTCCCCTGCAACGGTGGTGTAACTCAGGCCACCATCAGCATCAACCTGACTGTGGGCGCCTCCTGCATGCCAACGGCCAATCACGCGATCGGTTTGGCTGCTGTCATCAACCACTGCGGCCGTGGCACTTTCACCAAAGCTGGCCACGTTGGTGACATTGGCTTTTAACGCCAGTGGCTCTCGGGTTTGGTTGTTGGCGCAGGGGCGATCCTGAAACGCCACTTTGCCGTTCGCGGTCACGCATTTATAGATGGCGGCCTGAACACCGCCGCTGCCCAGCAGCAAGAGCAGCGCCACGGCACTTATGGTTGGCTTCATCGTAAGTCCTTTTGTCGATGTTGCCGTTAACCTATTTGAATTCATTACAAAAAGAAACGCCTCGCATTAAGCGAGGCGTTGGCAATCAGCACGCTATTTCCGGCGATGCACGTAGACGGTGATCTCTTCCCGATCGTGATACAGATGTTTTGCCTTGATTTCATGGCGAACACCAGCATGACGTAGGGCACTGGAGAGCTGATTCAAACAATCTGACACCATCGTGTAACGCTGCTTCATCGGCAGCTTCAGATTAAAGATGGCTTCATTACACCAACCATTGATAAACCAGCGCGTCATCAGACCAGTAACACGGTCTGGTTTTTCAATCATGTCGCAGATCAGCCAGTGGTTGTTGCTGTGGATTGGCTCGTGCTTAAAGCCATCCACCGCGTAGTGAGTCACCTGTCCGGTTTCCATCAAGCTGGCGGCCATTTCACCATTATCAATGGCTTCAACAAACATGCCTCGGCGCACCAGTTGATAGGTCCAACCGCCGGGGCACGCGCCCAGATCCACCGCTTTCAAACCCGAATGAGCACGTTGCTCCTGCTCTTCTGGGGTCAGGAAGACGCTAAACGCTTCATCCAGCTTTAGGGTGGAACGGCTTGGGGCATCGGATGGGAACTTCAGTCGTTCAATGCCCATGTAATACTGCGAGCCGTTATCAGAGCGGCTGTAACCCAAGTAACCGTTACCGCTGTCGGTTAAGAACAGATGGATGCGCGGCATTTTGTCGCGCTCGGTTTTGGTCAACAGACCGGTGCTGCGCATTGCTTGGCGCAGCGGCACGGTAAACTTGCGGCAGAACGACAACAGCGAACGGTACTCGTCGCCTTCGCCACTTTCGACCCACAATTTGCCGGATTTCGGCAACAACTCGGCGTGCTGCATGATGGCGCTGATCCGATCGTTCGGATCCATGTCGCTCAATTCAGCCTGCACCACAAACCAGCTTCGGGCGAAGATAAGCTCAGCAAAGTTCAGCTTTTCCATCAGCAGGTTGCCGTCTTCGGGGCCGTAGCCTTCAAACAATACGAAACCCGAGTTGTTGATCACTCGAGGAAAACCGTACACCTCGAGCTCTGCCGCTAACTCTTGCACTTCAGCGGCACACTCTTTTTCAAAGCCAGGCCGACAATGCAGCAGGACCTTATTCATCGATTCTCTCCCAAGCAAACACGGCGGCGGCCAATAGCCCCCAACCGATCATTAAAGTCAGTCCACCAATGGGGGTAATTGGCCCCCAAATTTTGCTGCCGCCAAACACCAACATATAGATGCTGCCGCTAAAACCGGCCATGCCAGCAATAAAGCAAGCTCCGGCGGCGCTCAGTAGACGTCCACCAACACCAAGGCGCAGCGCTAACGCCACCCCAAACAGTGCCAGTGCGTGTAAAAATTGGTACTGCACTGCAGTATTAAAACTGGCCAATAAACTGGCCGAGACCTTACCGGGTAAACCGTGGGCACCGTAGGCGCCAAGCGCCGTGGCCAACAGCCCCAATAACGCGGCGATTACGCCGTAAATTCTGCTTGTCATGTTGTGTCCTAGCGTCCCTTTAAAATAGCAGCACGGATCCATTCGGCGGCGGTTTCAATGTGTTGTTGTTGGCTAAAACCACTGCTTTTTCGTGGCTTAAAGCTGTGATCGCCATCCGCCAAATAGCGTACGTCCACGGCCGCTGGCATCGAGTGTTCAGCCAACTCTGCGGCGCTGCCAAAGGCGTCGCGGCTGCCTTGAATGATCAGCACCGGCACCTGCGCTTGTTGCAACGGTTGCCAACGCCACTTCTCGGGCTCTGTTTTGCCCACCGGGTGAAACGGGTAGCCCAGCGCAAAGGCGCCGGCCAGTGCGGTTGAACTGGCACAAACACAGGCCACTCGTCCGCCCATCGATTTGCCCGCCACATACAGCGGCAGTTCGGGATAACGTTGCTGCACCGCGGCTATCCAGCGTTGGTAGCAGTCGGTCAGCTTGGGCAGCCGATCCGGTGGGCGGCGTTTGTCGTTCGCCCGCGCAGTCACCATGTAATCAAATTCAAATCGCAACACCAGCACTTCCGGCGTGGCAATGGCCACCGCCAGCTGCGCCATCACGTCGTGATCCATGCCGGCGCCGGCACCGTGCGCCAACAGCACGACTGCTTGGGCCCGCTCGCCGCCATCACGGCGCAGTAACGACGGCCATGCGCTTTCGGGATTATTCGGCATTGGGGATCAGATCGCTGTGGGCTTCATCGGCAAAGGTTTGCAGCAACCAGTCGCGAAACGCTTGGATCTTACCCAAGTCTTCCTGACTTTCATGGCACACCAGGTAGTAGGCGCTTTTGCTTTGCAGCACCACATCAAACGGACACAACAACCGCCCCGCTTCCACTTCTGGGCGAGCCAATACCGAGGATCCCAGCGCGATCCCTTGACCGTGGATCGCTGCCTGCAAGACCAGGCTTGAGTGGCTAAAGATCGGCCCGGTATTCACGTTCACCAAGCCTTGCCCATGCTGCTTCGCCCACGCCTTCCAGTTGTGGCGGGTCATGTCGTGCAGCAGCGTGTGCTTGGCCAGATCTTCCACGGTTCGCAGTGGCTTACTGCCTTGCAGCATCCGCGGCGAACACAGCGGCACCAAGCACTCGGCCCGCAGTTTATCCGCCCGCAACCCCGGCCAGTGGCCTCGGCCAAAGTAGATCGCCACATCCACGTCTTCTGTCAGCGACTCTTCATCTTGATCCACCGCTTTGATCCGCACATCAATCTCTGGGTGCAGCTCAGCAAAGCGCGCCAACTTGGGCACCAACGATTGGATCGCAAAGGAGGGAGTCATGCTAACGGTTAACGAGCCGGTCGCGGTGCGCGCCAATAAGCGTTCAGTCGCATCGGCCAACTGAGTAAACACGTCTTTGGTGTCGAGAAAGTAGCTTTGCCCCTCTTCGGTCAGCAGCAAAGAGCGGTTGCGGCGGCGGAACAATTTTAAGCCTAAGTGCTCTTCAAGTGCCTTAATTTGGTGGCTGACTGCGGCCTGAGTCACAAAAAGTTCTTCGGCAGCACGAGTGAAGCTGAGGTTGCGCGCAGCGGCTTCAAACGCTTTCAGCGCATTAAGTGGGGGTAAGCGTCTAGACATGGCGATCACTTTATTAGTTTTTCTAATGGCAAAGTGTACTTTATTTTTACATAGCGGCTCCAGTCATTTGGCCAAATTGATGCCGTGTTCAAATATCAATCCAATTTGCGATCGCGCCTCGTTATTTGGGCACGGTTCAGCACCGTGCCGCACGGTTGCTGCGCCGAACCGCAGCAGCAACCGTTTTCGAACACAGAGCCCGATATGACGGCGTTTCAGCGGATCAGGCAGGGATGCTTGAAGCCCCTTCCCCGTTCGCCCTCAGCCTCTGAGTGCCCTTGGGCTGCTGATAAGACAACAACGAGCCCATTGGCCCGACAACAAAAAACGCGCCCTCGAAAAGAGGGCGCGTTGGCTGCGATTGGGCACCATCGAATTAACAGTGCGTTAACAACCCCGACGAAACATGAGTTAGATTCATTCAAGTGGGTGCTCGGCACGCGCTGTGCGGTAAAAATCCCCACCTAACCTGCATTTCGCTCATCCGACGGCCACGGTTGCTGCCATTAGCGGCTGGGCTGAACCGCGTCCGCTCCCTCGGCGCGGGTGCGGTGCCGCTGATGAGTCGGCGGGCCAAACAACGCCAGCCACTTCGCTTTAACGCCTTTGGCCTGGCGCCATTGACGAAACATGTGCAGCCACTGATGGGTAACCATCACCGTCCAGCGCTGTTTTTCCATAAAGCCGACCACCCCAAAGCGCACCGGTTGCTCATCCAGTTCCGCTTGAAAGGTGCCGAACAGCCGATCCCAGATCATCAACACCCCAGCGTAATTTTTATCGATGTACTGCGGGTTGGTGCCATGGTGCACACGGTGATGCGATGGCGTATTCAGCCAAAACTGCACAATGGGGATGCGCTTCGTCCAACGGGTGTGGACAAAGAACTGATAGCCCAGATTCAAGCCAACAATGGCGAACACCAACTTGGGATCGTACCCCAGCCACACCATCGGCGACCAAAACAGCCACATGCCCGCCAGCGGGTAGAACAGACTTTGGCGAAAAGCGGTGGAGTAGTTCATTAATTCTGAGCTGTGATGCACCACATGGGCCGACCACATCCAGTGCACTCGATGCGAAGCACGGTGAAACCAGTAATAGAGGAAGTCTTGCAGCACAAAGGCCCACAGCAGATTGACGGCGGTGAGTTCGATCTCCAGCAAGCGGTGTTGATGCAGCCAATAGAACAGCGGCAAGATCAGCAGCAGCGACAGCATCTCTGCGATCTGAAAGGTGATCGCCAAAATAAAGTTATTGAGCGAATCTTTCCCATTAAAGCGATCACGACGGCGCCAGTATTCAAAGGCAATCACTGCCACAAAAATTGGTCCCAACGCCAGTTGGATATATTCAATCGGCATGAAAATGCTCCTGCAATTTGTGCATGGCTGCGGCAATTTGACGGCGTAGCACCAGCGCCACCAACCAGGTTGGCACCCACGTTGCCGATCGCCCCTTGATGCGGTAATGCAGTTGGCAGCCGGTGGCTGTTGGGGTTAGCCGGATCTCGCCCAGGTGATCCACCAGAGGGCCCTCGCCCACAATGCAATAACTCAGCAAGGCGTCGTCGGCATGCAGCACCTCTTCATTAAAGGTGTTGCCCATGGTCGTTACCTGCCGCACGGCGCCAACGCCACCGCGGGGTTGCCCTACTTTCGCTTCCCGCACCAGTTCAAACTGCGCCGAGAAAAATCGCGATAATTGCGTGTGCGCCAATAACGTGGCCATCACCTGTTGCGGTGGTGCAGCCAACGGCAGTTGCAGATCAACTAAAGTCGACATCCGATCTCCATCGATATTTACACATTAACATTTACACAACCTAGGCAATCAGGCAGGTTTAGACTTGTCATTACGCGACAAGAGTTTGTCTTTATGCGCCAGTCTTGCCCCACTTGTGCCCATTACTACCTGCAAGGCGTGCTGCGTTTCCTCAACCACCATCAGGTGGAACAGCACGAATATCAGGGGATCATCGATCTGCCGCTGCAGCCGGAACAGCGGATCCCCTTATCGCAATATCTGGCGTTGCTGGAGTTTGGCGCCCAGCGTTTGCAGATGCCGCTGTTTGGCTTCTACCTTGGCCAAACCATTGAACAACAGGACTATGGCTTACTTGGCCACCTTATCGCTGCCTGCCCCGACTTTGCGGCGGTGATCGACGCCCAGCGCCGCTTCGATGCGTTAGTGGCCGACATTGGTCAGATGGAATTTGAGCTGCACGATAACGTCATCATCAGCCGTTGGACGCCCTTTGCCCAACCCAATGCTCAGTTAGTCTTACGCAATATGACCGGCTGGATCGCCATGGCGTGGCAATTGTTGGGACAACGGCTGCCGCCGCTGAAGTTGTCGTTGGTCGAACCTTGGCCAGCAGAGCAGCAGCAACAGTTATCCCAATGGTTCGGCTGCGCTGTGGAAGTCGGCGCCGACAGTAATGCCATCTACGCCCCAGCCGAACTGTTGCAACACCCCGTTAATCAGCACAATCAGCGGGTGCATCAGCTACTGCAGCAGGCATCGCAAACGGAACTGCAGCGGTTGGCACTGCGCCCCAGTTGGACCAGCCAGATTAAGCAACTGCTCACCGAGCTAACCGATTTGAATCAGATCAGCCTCAACCGCGCTGCAGCGTTGTTTCATCTGAGTCCGCGCACACTGCAACGGCGGCTAAAACAGGAACAAACCCAATTTGAGCAGCTGCTGGATTGGGAACGCCGCCGCCGTTTTAGCCAGCTGGTTGGCCACAGTAAATTGATTGAGATCGCCTCAATCCTAGGTTACCGCGAACAAAGCTCGCTCAACCGCGCCGTGCAGCGCTGGTTTGGCCAAAGCCCGAAACAATATCTGCAGCAAGGACACCCCGATGAACTGGTTTGAATTGAAGTTACCGCCGCCATTAGTGGCACTGGCTTGCGCCGCTCTGGTGTGGCCATTACGTACTTACTGGCCGCTGCCGTGGCAACTGCAGCACCCTTTATTGCCCGCGTTGGCGCTCGCGCTGGTGGCCGCGGCTCTGTTACTGGCCATCACTGCCGTGGTGCAGTTTCGACGCCAGCACACCACCGTGCACCCGTTTGCCCCAGAACAAACCAAGCAGGTGATCACCCATGGCGTCTATCGCTTTAGCCGTAATCCCATGTACCTGGCCATGGCGCAATTGCCATTCGCGGCGGGTTTGTGGCTGCAAACACCGCTGTATGGGCTGCTGACCAGCAGTGTTTTTGTGCTGTTTATCAGCCGATTTCAAATCATCCCAGAGGAACAGGCGCTCAGTCATCATTTTGGTCAGCCTTATCAAGATTACCTTAGCCAAGTAAGACGTTGGCTGTAGCAGCCGTGGGCTTTAACTATACCGCCAAACTCGCCATTGCTCTTGCCACTAAAGCGAGTAATCTAAGCAGGTAAAGTTAGCGCTATAAGACTGTAAATAAGGAAGTTAAATGATTGATGAACTGCTAACCCAAGAAGTGCAACTGGGCTTCGATATTGCCACCAGCGTCACCATTATCGGGGCACTGGCGTCTTGGTTTTGGGAAAGCCGTCGCCGTGCCGCCAAAGAGCGTCGCCTTGGCATCAACGAACAAGCCCGAGTGGTGTCGTTGGAAAAGGTACAAACTATCCTCAGCGAGTTTGAAACTTCATTTAACGATCTGGTGCAGGCTTGCGCTCGTTTTGAAGGCCCAATTCGTCGCCGCATCAATGCCGATAGCGAGACGCCGCTGGCACGGTTAGAAAGCTACGTTGAAAGCCGCCCAGAGGTCATTGATCAGCTGACCGAACAGCTGCAAACCATCCGCAGTGGCGTTGATGTGTATTACGAATCAATCCAGAAACGCCGTTACTCATTGGTGCCGGTACTGGATTCTCTGCCCGGTGGTGACGCCTTCCTAGAAGCGTTAAGCAAAGACATTACTGAAATTGGCCAAGCTCACGACAGCATCAACTCTGGCTACGTAGCCTTACTGAAAGAGTTTCACGCTATGGTTGGCGCCAGTAATGAGATCATCGAACAGGCTGACTTGGCGGAAGATTGCGAAGCCGAAGATAAGATCCGCGCGTTATTAAACGAACGCAGCTTTATTCGTCGCGCCAATATGTTGCTGGGTGATGCGGATTACGACAGCTGGATCATCTCTTTTGTCCCTACCGAGTCAGAAAATGAGTTCCGTGAACGTCGCGACAACAACACCTTAGGTGAAAACACCGATCTGCTGTTTAAAGTGTGCATCAACATCGCTGGCAGCCTAGTACGTCGCCCATCAAAGCTGTACGCGCAGATCCTGTGGATGGCATCACGAGAAGTAAAAACCACCCGCGTGGAGTGTAAAGACATCTTGATTAAGCTCAGCGCCTTAACTCATAAACTGCTGGCCAATAACGACGACATCGAATTAAGCAAAGTGATCGCGTTGTACGAGTCTGACAAATACTTTGGCCGCGATAGCTCCCAGCGCTAACCAAACGGTGACCAACCGCTAAGGTTAGGCACAAAAAAGCCCGCAACTGCGGGCTTTTTTCATGGCATTAAACGTTACTCAATACCCAGATCCGGTTGGGCCTTGATCAGATCGTCTAACGCCTTCATCTGTGCCAAGAACGGTTCCAGCTTATCCAGTGGGAACGCCGATGGGCCATCGCACTTTGCCGCGGCTGGGTTAGGGTGTGCTTCTAAGAACAGCCCCGCCAACCCAGTAGCCAAACCGGCTTTAGCCAGTTCCACAGTTTGGTGACGACGCCCACCAGAAGCTGCCCCCAGCGGATCGCGACACTGCAACGCGTGCGTCACATCAAAGATCACTGGCATGCCGCCAGAGCACTCTTTCATGGTGCGAAAGCCCAGCATATCAACCACCAGGTTGTCGTAACCAAAGTTGGCGCCACGCTCACACAGGATCACTTCGTGCTTACCGCACTCTGCAAACTTCTCGACGATGTTCTTCATCTGCCCAGGGCTTAAGAACTGCGGCTTCTTCACGTTGATCACCGCGTCGGTTTTCGCCATCGCTTCAACCAGATCGGTTTGCCGTGCTAAGAACGCCGGCAATTGGATCACGTCACAGATCTCCGCCACGGGGGCCGCTTGCTCAATTTCGTGAATGTCGGTGATCACCGGCACATTGAAAGTGGCCTTGATCTCTTCAAAGATCTTCAAGCCCTCTTCCATGCCCGGGCCACGGTAAGAGTGGATCGAGCTGCGGTTGGCTTTATCGTAAGAAGCCTTAAATACGTACGGAATGCCCAATTTCTCGGTCACCTGTACGTAGTGCTCAGCGATCTGCATCGCCAAGTCACGAGACTCCAGCACGTTCATGCCACCAAACAACACAAACGGTTTGTCGTTAGCAACGTTGGTGTTGCCAACGTTAATGGTGATCGCGTTCATCGCTTCCTCACTTAAACACAGATTACGCCGGCGTTAGGCCGCCAGCGTTTGCAAAATTTGACCACAGAACCACGCCATGTAAGTACCCAGCACGTAGCCCAATACCGCCAACAGCACGCCAACCGGCGCCAATGCCGGGTGGAAAGCGGCCGCAACCACAGGAGCACTGGCTGCACCACCCACGTTCGCTTGGCTGCCGACTGCCATGTAGAACAACGGCGCTTTAATTAAGCGCGCGGTGATCAACATGATCGCCGCGTGTACCAGCATCCAAACGCCACCCAACAGGAAGTATACCGGCGCATCAACAACGGCCGAAATGTCCATGTGCATGCCGATGGCAGCAACCAGTACGTAGATCCCCGCTGAACCGATTTTGCTGGCACCACAGGCGGCCAAGTTGCGCGCCTTAGTGAACGACAACAGCACGCCCAAGGTGGTGGCAATCACAATCAGCCAGAAGAAACCGCTGTGCAAGCTGTAACGCTTCAGCTCTGGGAAGTTGGCTTTAAAGAATGGCGCTAAAATGTCTGAGCCCATGTGGGAAATGCCCATGGCACCGAAACCAACCGCCAAGATCACCATGATGTTGGTGAGACTTGGGATCACTTCGTTTTCCTCTTGCCACTTAGACATTTTTTCACGCAGGGCGGTTAAGGCGGTGGTATCGGCGCCCATTTTGGCGTCCCACTCTTTGGCGCGCGGTGCCATGGTTAGCAGTACTGCCATCCACGCGTTCGCCACCAGCACGTCTACCGCAATCATCGACGAGAAGATGCCGTTGCCTACTTCGTAGATCTCTTTCATTGCGGTTTGGTTGGCACCACCGCCAATCCAGCTGCCCGCAAGGGTGGTCATGCCACGCCATACGGCTTCTGGGCCATTGTTGCCGATCAGCTCGGGGAATACCGCCGAGGTGGCCAGCAGCGCAATTGGCGCGCCAATCACAATGCCCATGGTGCCGGCTAAGAACATAACGATCGCTTTTGGCCCTAACGAGGCGATCGCTTTCAGATCCAAGTTCAGGGTCAGCAGTACCAATGCCATTGGCAGCAAGAAGCGTGATGCCACATAGTACAGGGTGCTGTCGCTGCCATCGATGATGCCAAAGGTGTTCAGCAACGAGGGGATGAAGTAACACAGCAACAGGGCTGGTACGTATTTGTAGAATTTACGACAAATCGGGTTGTCGCTGTGGGCGGTGTAGAACACCCCGCCTAAGACCATCATCAGGATCCCAAATACAGATGCCTGGTTAGTGATTAACACGTCGGTCATTGAACCTCCAAAATTAGAAACTGGCACATCGAGGTGCCAGTATTTTTATTGTTATGTAAGCGAGCACTTACATAAATAGAATAGGCATCTTGGTCTGCGCCAATTTCGCCATGTAGAACAGCCAGCCCATCGCCCCTAAAAAGGCGAAGGTGCGGAACAGTTTGCCCCGCTCTAGCTTAAGAGTGAAAACACCAAGAACAATATAAGCCACCAGCGCCACCATTTTTTCAAATAGCCATGGGCTGTTGCTTGGGCTGAAGCCGGTGTTCATCATTAACGCCACCCCAGAAAGGATCAAAACGGTATCAACAATGTGGGGCACAAACTTAACCCACTTTTGCTCCATCATCGCTGAGCCTTTCATCACCCAAATGAACCGCAACACAAACAGCGCCACACTGGCACCGATAACAGTAAAGTGAATGTGCTTTAACGCTTCGTATGGCATGGACTTTCCTTAGTTTTTGTTAAGAATCGTTGATTGAATAGTAAAAATACTGGAAACGGAATCGATTGTTAGCGCTTTTGTGGGATCTGACACTCCCCGCGCCACTGACCGCAGGTAAACCGGTCACGTTGGCCATAATCTTGACCAACAGTAACCCCATTAAAGCCCGCATGAGTGAAGATGGCGGCCACCGCTGAGCCTTGATCGTAACCGTGTTCGATCAGCAAATAGCCCCCGTCATTCAGATGGTGCCGCGCTGCGGCGACGATGTGCTCAATATCGGCCAAACCGTGGTTGGCGGCAATCAACGCCGATAACGGCTCAAAGCGCACGTCCCCTTGACTTAAATGTTGATCGCAAGGGTCGATGTACGGTGGGTTGGACACAATCAGATCGAACCGCTGCTGCGCGAGCGGTTCAAACCAACTGCCTTGTGCCACAGTAACATCCAGCTGCAGTGCCTTGGCGTTCGTGCGCGCTAACTGCGCGGCCTCGGCGCTGTATTCCACCGCTTGCACCTGCCACTGCGCCATTTCGCTTTTCAGCGCAAGCGCGATGGCGCCGGTGCCCGTGCCCAAATCAACCACCCGAGCGTTGGCGGGCAACGCCAAGGCTAAGGCGGCTTCCACCAGCGATTCGGTATCCGGACGAGGGATCAAGGTGCTGGCATTGACCTGCAGCGGCAAGCTCCAGAATTCGCGTTCACCAATAATGTGCGCGATGGGCTCACCGCGAATGCGGCGCTGCAGATCTTGTTCTAGCTGCGCCAACAACGGCGGATCCAGTGGGTGTTCTGGCCAAGTAAACACAAAACTGCGGGGCTTGTTTAACCGCTTTAATAGCAACAGCTCCGCATCTAATTGGGCGCTGTCGCTGTCCGGCAGTTGGGCACAGGCGGCCGCTAACCAAGAATCAAGACGCACGCGGCTTATTCCTCAGCCAACGCTGCCAGCTGATCCGCTTGGTGTTCTTGCAAGATAGGCTCCATCAAGGCGGCCAGATCCCCTTCCATCACTTCGTTCAAACGGTAGATGGTCAGGTTAATGCGGTGATCCGACACCCGCCCCTGTGGGTAGTTGTAGGTTCGGATCCGCTCGGAGCGATCGCCCGAGGTCACCAAGCTGCGGCGGGTATCGGTTTCCGCCTGCTTACGTTTTTCCTCTTCTGCCGCTTCCAACCGCGCCGCCAGCACCGCCATCGCCTTAGCGCGGTTCTTGTGCTGCGAACGTTCATCCTGACATTCGACGACGGTGCCCGATGGCAAGTGGGTAATGCGGATGGCGGAGTCGGTTTTGTTTACGTGCTGACCACCGGCGCCAGAGGCGCGGAAGGTATCCACTTTCAGATCGGCTGAATTGATCTCAATCGCTTCGGCGGCTTCCACTTCTGGCATCACCACAACGGTACAGGCCGAGGTATGAATTCGACCTTGGGATTCGGTCGCGGGTACCCGCTGCACGCGGTGGCCACCGGATTCAAACTTCATCACGCCGTACACGCTTTCCCCAGAAAACTTGGCGATCACCTCTTTGTAACCGCCATGCTCGCCTTGGTTCGACGACATCAGTTCCACTTTCCAGCCGCGGGTTTCCGCGTATTTGCTGTACATCCGCAGCAGATCACCGGCAAAGATCCCCGCTTCATCGCCGCCAGCGCCAGCACGGATCTCCACATAGGCGTCGTTATCGTCTTTCGGATCCTTCGGCAGCAGCAAGATCTGCAATTCGTCTTCCAAGCGCTCGCTGTTGGCTTTGGCGTCAACCAACTCCTCTTTGGCCATCTCGGCCATATCGGGATCGCTCAGCATCTCTTGGGCGGTGTCGATGTCGTCTTGCGCGGCTTGGTAGGCCTGAAACGCGATTACTACCTCTTCGAGCTGGGCGTACTCTTTGGTCAAACCACGATAGCGGTTTTGATCATTGATAACTTCATTCTCGCCGAGCAGCGCCTGAACTTCTTCATAGCGCTCAACGAGACCTTCCAATTTGGCGTAAACAGTGGCTTTCATGGCTACCTTAGATAAACAGCAACGGCCCACAAAGGGGCCGTTCAATTAAGAGGTGAGAACAAACTTGGGCTAATTGTCGTTGATACCCAGTGCTCGACGCAAGATCTCTAACGATTCTAAATCTCCGGCTCTGGCCGCTTTTGATAACGACTGCGTTGGCGCGTGGATCAGTTTGTTGGTTAATTTGTTGGCCAGCTCGGTTAAGACCGCTTCGGCATCGCTGCCCTGTTGCAGCTTATTCAACGCGGCCACCAAGGCTTCTTTTTTCACCGCTTCGCTTTGGCTGCGGAACTGGCGAATGGTATCCACCGAGTCCAAACCGCGCAGCCATTCGACAAAATCATGGGCCTGAGCCGACGCAATGGCTTCTGCCTGCTCCGCCGCTTCTAAGCGGTTGGCCATGTTCTTCTGCACAATGCCTTGCAGATCGTCCACGGTGTACAGGTAGGCATTTTCCAGCTCGCCCACTTCCGCTTCGATGTCGCGCGGTACCGCGATATCCACCAACAGCATCGCCTGCTGACGGCGTTTTTTCAGCGCCGTGGCCACCATGCCTTTGCCCAAAATTGGCAACGGCGCCGCGGTCGAGGAGATCACGATATCGGCCGTAGGCAGATGATCGGGGATCTGTGCCAAGGTAATGGCTTTGGCCCCAAACTCATCGGCCATGCCTTCAGCACGAGATAAGGTGCGGTTGGCCACAATTAAGTCGGTTGCCCCTTGCTCACCAAGGTGACGCGCCACCAGTTCGATGGTTTCACCGGCACCAATCAGCAGCACCTTGGCGCTGCCAAGATCCTCAAAGATATGCCGAGCCAAGTTAACCGCTGCAAACGCCACCGATACCGCCGAGGCACCGATGTCGGTGTCGGTACGGATCTGCTTAGCCACTTTGAAGGTGTGTTGGAACAAGCGGTCGATGGTGTGCGACACCGTGCCAACCGCTTTGGCGTCGGAGTAGGATTTTTTGATTTGACCGAGGATCTGCGGCTCGCCTAAGACTAACGAGTCTAAGCCAGCGGAGACGCGCAACAAGTGCTGTACGGCCTTTTCACCTTGGTGCAGATAGATGCAGCTACGCAACTCCGCTTCATCAAGGTTGTGGAATTCACTTAACCAATGGATCGCCTGCTCCGCATCCACGTTGTTGGTGTACAACTCGGTGCGGTTACAAGTAGATACAATGACGGCCTCGTTGGTTTTGCTGGCACTGGCCAAGCTCTTCAAGGCTTCATCAAGTATGTCTGGTCCGAATGCCACTTTTTCGCGCAGGGCTACGCTGGCAGTCTTGTGATTGATCCCAATTGCAACTAACGTCATGGCTTTGTAACTTGTTTCGCCCCGTTTTTCATGATGTTTCCTATGCGCCGGCAATTCTATGCGGAACAGCGCATAAGCGAAATAAGTATCGGCCATTTGCCCGCAATTCCATTCATGATTGCGGCCATGTGCACAAAAGTTGGATAAAAATGTTCACCCAACCCGTAAAACTGATCCTGTTGTTGCTCCTTGCGCTCACCTTGAGCGCCTGCGCCACTTATCAAGACGTCACCAGCAACAGCAAAACGGTGCAGTCTAATGACTGGACCATCACCGGCAAACTGGCCTTCATTAGCCCGAAGGAACGTGTTTCCGCCAATCTGCATTGGCGTCATCTGGCCAGTAGCGGCAAAGATGAACTGCGACTGACCGGACCTCTAGGGCGTAACGTATTGAGCCTGAGTGCTTTTCCAGGATTTGCGAGCATCACCATGGACGGCAAAACCTACACTGGAAAAGATGCTGATAGCCTAATAGTTCGATTAACCGGTTGGCCACTGCCTTTGTCACAATTAGGACAATACCTTTTAGGGCAAACCACCGGATCCGAACAAATTTCAACCGATGCGAACAATCAATTAGCGTCAGTGCAATTAACTCACCCTCGTACCGGTCAAAAATCGCAACTGCACTACCGTGGTTGGCAACAATTGGCGGGCTACAAGGTGCCCAAACAAATTGAGTTGCACCAACAGCAACAACGCATAAAATTGGCGATCAAATCGTGGCAACCGGAGTTGTAATGCCAACCTCAGCCGACACATGGTGGCCTGCCCCCGCCAAACTGAACTTATGTTTACACATCAATGGCCGTCGTCCCGACGGTTACCATGAGTTGCAAACCCTGTTTCAATTCATCGATTGGTGCGACTACCTGCAATTTCGGCCGCGCAGCGACGGTAACATCACCTTATCGCCGCCGTTACCGGGGGTGCCCAGCGACAGCAATTTAATTGTGAAAGCGGCGCGGATGCTACAACAACACAGTGGCTGCCAACAAGGGGTCGACATCATCCTCGATAAACGCCTGCCGATGGGCGGTGGCATTGGCGGCGGTTCGTCGGATGCCGCCACCACACTGGTGGCGCTGAATGCCATCTGGCAAACCAACGTTGATAACGCCACTTTGGCCCAAATGGGGTTAACCCTGGGTGCCGATGTGCCGGTGTTTATTGGCGGCGTGGCGGCCATGGCCGATGGCGTTGGCGAACAGTTGCGTCCGGTGACGGTAGAACAACCTTGGTATCTGTTGGTGGTGCCCGATGTGGAAGTGTCCACGGCGGCGATCTTCAACGCCGCCGAACTGCCTCGCGATACCCCCAAAATTGCCGATTTAGAACATCTGCCTGCGCATTGGAAAAACGATTGCCAACAACTCGTTTGCGACCGCTATCCTCAAGTTGCAAACTCGTTATCGTGGTTGTTAGAATATGCGCCGTCAAAAATGACCGGCACCGGCTGTTGTGTTTTTGGGCAATTCGCTTCAAAAATCAACGCTGAGGCTGCTCGGGCGAAGATGCCCAAAGGGTGGAAGGCTGCAGTTGCGAAAGGCTGTAATCGCTCTCCCCTACTAGCGTTGTTCGACTAGTAAAAAATGTTGGGCTATCGCCAAGCGGTAAGGCAGCGGGTTTTGATCCCGCCATTCTCAGGTTCAAATCCTGATAGCCCAGCCATCTTTTAGGCTAACTATCCCACCGCTTCAGGGATTGGAAGGCGTAGCGAGCGTTGGAACCTTGTTCTGCGTTGTGCTCGGCTAAACAGATACTACCTTTTGTACCCTAATGACTGGAATAATCCAGCACATGGGCAGCAGGCCAGCTTGATGCACCGACCTGCCCCACACCCAATCAGCCAGAGGTTCACTCCTGTGCCCGACATTAAGCTTTTCGCCGGTAACGCCACACCGGAACTTGCTAAGAAAATCGCCGATCGTTTGTACTGTTCTTTGGGTCATGCCGAAGTCGGTCGTTTCTCAGACGGTGAAATCAGTGTTCAAATCAACGAAAACGTTCGCGGTAGCGACTGCTTCATCATCCAGTCTACTTGTGCGCCAACCAACGACAATCTGATGGAACTGATTGTAATGGTTGATGCACTACGTCGTGCGTCTGCCGGCCGTATCACTGCGGTGATCCCGTACTTTGGTTACGCCCGCCAAGACCGCCGTGTTCGTTCCGCCCGTGTGCCAATCACCGCCAAAGTTGTTGCAGATTTCCTGTCCAGCGTTGGGGTTGACCGCGTGCTGACCTGTGACTTGCACGCCGAGCAGATCCAAGGCTTCTTCGATGTACCGGTAGATAACGTGTTTGGCTCACCAGTATTGCTGGAAGACATGCGCGCGAAAGCACTGGATAACCCCGTTGTTGTCTCCCCTGATATCGGTGGTGTCGTCCGTGCTCGTGCGGTTGCCAAACTGCTGGATGACACCGACTTGGCCATCATCGATAAACGTCGCCCTCGCGCTAACGTCGCGCAGGTCATGCACATTATTGGTGACATCAAAGATCGTGACTGCATCATCGTTGATGACATGATCGATACCGGTGGTACCCTCTGTAAGGCTGCTGAAGCGCTGAAAGCCCACGGTGCCCGTCGCGTATTTGCTTACGCCACTCACCCTGTGTTCTCTGGCAATGCCGCTAAGAACATCGCTGAATCCGTGATTGATGAAGTGATTGTGACCGACACCATCCCACTGTGTGATGAGATCAAGGCCACCGGCAAAGTAACTCAGCTGACCATGTCTGGTGTGATGTCTGAAGCCATTCGTCGCGTTAGCAACGAAGAGTCTATCTCGGCCATGTTCGAGCACTAAGCCTCGCCCTACGCTGATAAGTTTTGTGAAAACGCCCCGCCCTGCGGGGCGTTTTTTTATGCGATTTTGTAACCATTTAGCTGAAACTGAATTCACTTCAATTTCAATCTTCACAAAACTTCAAGCCAAGCCCGACTTTTAATGTGACCCGAGTCACACACCATCACAAATTGGCTCGTCTCAGAGAACTCACTTGTTAGTCTTACGAACGCTCACAGAGGTTGGTGGGCAAATAATCCAGATGAGATGATGATAATGAAAACAAAATATTCCCTGATTACGGCTTCTTTATTACTTGCACTAGCAGGCTGTAATGGCGATTCAAATAACGACCCTGTATTAGAAGGCTGTGAAGCTGCTGCTGAATGTACCAAGTTCACCATTTTGCACACCAACGATAACCATGGGCGTTTCTGGGAAAATAAATACGGCGAGTACGGCATGGCCGCTCGTAAAACCCTGATTGACCAGATCCGTACTGAAGTAAAATCCAACGGCGGCTACTCTCTGTTGTTGTCCGGCGGCGACGTTAACACCGGCGTGCCAGAGTCTGACTTACAAGACGCAGAGCCAGATTTCATCGGCATGAACCTGATTGGTTACGACGCCATGGCGGTAGGTAACCACGAATTTGATAATCCACTATCAGTATTAGAGAACCAGCGTGATTGGGCTGACTTCCCAATGCTGGCTGCCAACATCTACGACAAAAATGGCGATCGCTACTTCAAGCCATACAAAATCTTCTTCGTAGGTGACGTACGCATTGCGGTTGTGGGCTTGACCACCGAAGACACTGCCAAACTGGGTAACCCTGAGTACATCTCTGAACTGACCTTTACCGATCCAAAGGAAGAGATCAAAAAGGTCATTAAAGAAATTGAAGAAGCTGGCAGCGCCGATCTGGTATTTGCTACCACACACATGGGCCACTACGCCGATGGTGCGAGCGGTTCCAACGCTCCTGGTGATGTCGCTCTGGCTCGCGCACTGGAAGAAGGCCAGCTGGCCGCAGTTATTGGTGGTCACTCGCAAAACCCTGTTTGTATGGCAGAAGATGGCAAGTCTTACGACGAGAACTTCGCTCCAGGTTCCGACTGTAAGCCCGATCAGCAAAACGGTACCTACATCATGCAAGCTCATGAATGGGGCAAATACGTTGGCCGTGCTGATTTCGAATACTACGACGGTGAACTGCACTTAGCTGATTACAAGCTGGTACCAGTAAACCTGAAAGTAAAAGATGAGAATGGCGACCGAGTTCTGGTTGGCGAAGAGATCGCCCAAGATTCAGAAATTCGTACTGCGCTGTACGAATTCCAACTGGCAGGCCAAGAGCAGCTGGATGAAAAAATTGCTGAAACCAACGGCAAGCTGGAAGGCGATCGAAACACTGTTCGTGCCCAACAGACCAACTTGGGTCACCTGATTGCTTCTGCTCACGCCGATAAAGTGGATGCTGACTTTGCCGTAATGAACTCTGGTGGCGTACGTGATTCCATCGAAGCAGGTGATGTAACCTATCGTGACGTGCTGACCGTACAGCCATTTGGCAACATGGTAACCCTGTCGACTAAGACCGGCGCTGAAATCACTGAATACCTAAACACCGTTGCTACCTTCACCAGTGGTTCTGGTGCATACGCTCAGCTTGTTGGCATCAAGCTGACTGTCGACTGTGATGCGCAAAGCGTTGAAATTCATGAAATCAACGGCAAAACCTTTAACGCTGCCGATACCTACAGCTTCACTGTGCCAAGCTACAACGCTGCCGGCGGTGACGGTTACCCCGCTCTGGATGATGCGGTACAAACTGGTTATGTAGACGCTGACGTAATGTACGGTTTCATGAAAGAGCTGAGCGTAATCAACGTAACTGATTTTGCGCCAGTCGATGGCGATATCACTTACATCAACTCCGACATCACCACGGGTTGTTCTGCTAGCGCCGAATAAGCTCAATCACACTTAAAGGGTGACTTAACGGCCTCTTCGGAGGCCGTTTTTTATGGTGTATCAAAATTAACTCTTGAAACTATTTTGCTAGCCTAATCATAACCTCGAACCTTGCGACAACTCAGTCCAGCCGCAATCGCTCGGCTATCAGGCGCAACTCGTATCCATCCTCAGCACCACAACGCCGCCCTTGTAAACTGAAACACTGTCGGTTTATTCCACTGCCTCCACCCAACAATACTCAACCCATTGGCTACTCTATATTTCGCCCTGCACGCAAAAGGAGAAAGCCATGCAACGCACCAACCTCATTCCGCTTATCGGCCTCAGTATTGCGGTCACGTTCATCGGTGGCTGCCACGATGACGACGATGACGCCCCGGTAATAGAACAACCGGTTAAATTCACCCTGCTGCACACCAACGATCACCACGGCCGCTTTTGGCGTAACCGCGACAGCGAATACGGCATGGCCGCCCGCAAAACCTTAATTGATCAGATCCGCGCAGAAGTTGAACAAGCGGGCGGCGAAGTCATATTGCTCTCTGGCGGCGACATCAACACCGGTGTGCCAGAATCGGATCTGCTTGATGCTGAACCCGACTTTGTCGGCATGAACTTGCTGGGCTACCACGCCATGGCGATAGGCAATCACGAATTCGACAACCCCCGCTCGGTGCTGCAAGCCCAGCAAGCCTTGGCTGAATTTCCGTTTCTGTCGGCCAATATCTACGATGACCGCTTTGGCGTGCGCCTGTTTGACAGCCATGCCCTGTTCACCATTAACGGCTTAAAAATCGCCGTGGTGGGGTTTACTACCGAAGACACCCCCATTAAGTCCAACCCCGATTATGTTGCCGGCTTAGAGTTTCGCGATCCCAAAACCGAAGCCGCCACTTTACTGCCCCAATTGATTGAAACCGAAAGCCCCGATCTGGTGTTTGCGGTAACCCACATGGGCCATTACGCCAACGGCAACAGCGGCAACAATGCCCCCGGCGATGTCGCCTTAGCGGAATCGCTGGATGCTGGCTTGCTGGATGTGATTGTTGGTGGCCACTCACAAAACCCGGTGTGCGTTGAAGCGGATGGCAGCTACAGCGACTTTACCCCTGGCGATGACTGCATGCCCGACATGAAAAACGGCACCTACATCATGCAAGCCCACGAATGGGGGCGCTATGTTGGCCGCGCCGATTTTGAATACCTAAACGGCAACCTCACCATGACCAGCTATGGCCTGGTGCCAGTGAATCTGCTCGATGGTGATGACCAGCTTATCGGCGCCGCCATTGCCGAGGATCCGGATGTCCTCGCGGCACTGCAGCCATATCAAGATGCCGGCGGGGAAGAACTCAATGTGGTGATTGCCAGCTCCAATGGCAAGCTCGAGGGCGATCGAGCAGTGGTGCGTAGCATGCAAACCAATTTGGGCCGCTTGATCGCCACCGCTCAATCCTCGGTGATCCAAGGGGCGGCGTTTGGCATCGTGAATTCCGGTGGCGTGCGCGCCTCTATCGCGGCGGGCGACATCGCCTATCGGGACGTGTTAACCGTGCAACCCTTTGGCAATACCGTGGCCGAAGCCCGCATGTCCGGCAGCCAGCTGCTTACCTATCTGGGCCAGGTGGCCAGCCAAGCCAATTTTGGGGAAAACGGCGGTTACCCGCAATTTGCGGGGATCAACATGACCATCGACTGCGCCAATCAAAGCGTCAGCATCAGCGAATTGGGTGGCGCTGCCTTTGATGTAAACGCCAACTACGTGTTTTCCATCCCCAGCTTCAGCGCCAGCGGTGGGGACGGTTATCCGGCCATTGACGGGGTGATTGACTCTGGCTTTGTTGATGCCCAAGTGCTGGCCGATTACTTAGAAAACGCTCTAGGCGGCAGTGTTGATGTAGCCAGTTTTGCCCCTGCGGGTGAACTGACCTTCATCAATTCCAACAACAGCGAAGGCTGCGAAGTGGCAACCGCCCCCTAGCCACAACAAGGCAATCGCCAAGCCGCATCGCGGCGACATTTGAGCGCGCCGCAGTTTAGGTGGTAAACTGCGGCGCCTTTGTCTAAAGATACAGGGCCCGTTGTTGGTTGTCGGTAGCGAGTCAGAGCCGTTTGGTCGCGAACGTCTCATGCAGTAGATGCGCATATCGCAGCAGTGGAAGCACCCAGACACCACAATTTGGAGAAACACCTACATGTCCGATTTTATCTTTAATGCCGATGTTCGTCATGACCATGGGACCGGAGCGAGCCGCCGCCTGCGTCATGCTGACAAGTTGCCAGCCATTCTGTATGGCGGCGACAAGCCACCTGTTGCCCTAACGCTGTCGCATAACACCGTTAACATGGCGCAGGAAAAAGAGGCATTTTACAGCCACGTGTTAACCCTAAACGTGGAAGGCAAACAGGAAGACGTGATTGTCAAAGCGATCCAACGTCACCCATACAAGCCTAAGCTGATGCACATTGATTTTCAGCGCGTCTCTAAAAACAGCGCGCTGACCACCACCGTGCCCCTGCACTTCTTAAACGAAGATACCTGCTTGGGCGCCAAAGCCGGTGGCACCATTGTGCACCTATTGAATGAAGTGGAAGTGAAATGTCTGCCAGCGGATCTGCCAGAGTTCATTGAAGTCGACATTCAAGGCCTAGACGCCGGCCATTCACTGCACCTGCATGACATTATCGTGCCAGCAGGCGTTGAATTAACCGAGCTGGGCAAAGGCGAAGAAAGCCACGACCTGTCTGTTGTTAGCGTTCAGCCTCCGAAAGGCGGCAGCGAAGACGGCGACGAAGCAGAAACTGCCGAATCAGGCGAAGCAGAGTAAAGAGTAACGGTGAGCAGTAATATCCGTTTAATCGTGGGCCTGGCGAATCCAGGCCCCGAATACGTTCGAACCCGCCACAACGCGGGTGAATGGCTGGTCAATGAACTGGCCCGCATGCATAACGTCAGTCTAAAAGCCGAAAGTAAGTTCTTTGGCTTAACCGCCCGCATACAAAGTGGCGGTAACGATCTGCGGTTGTTGATCCCCACCACCTTCATGAACCTCTCCGGCAAGTCCGTAGCGGCGCTCGCCAACTTTTATGGCATCGCCCCTGAAGAGATCTTGGTGGCCCACGACGAGCTCGACTTGTCTCCTGGGATCGCGCGCATCAAAAAAGGCGGTGGCCACGGTGGCCACAACGGCCTGAAAGACATCATTGCCAAAATGGGCAATAACAAAGATTTCTACCGGCTGCGTATTGGTATTGGTCACCCTGGTGATCGCAACCGCGTGTCCGGTTATGTGTTGGGCAAAGCCCCAGCCAACGAACAACAGGCCATGGATGAGGCCGTTGACGAAGCCAGTCGCTGCATCGACATTTTGCTGCGCGATGGCATCGCCAAGGCGCAAAGCCGTCTCCACACTTTCTCGGCCCAACCGGCCTAATTAACGAATAAAGGTTAACACTACCATGGGTTTTAAATGTGGCATCGTGGGCCTGCCAAACGTAGGCAAATCCACCCTGTTTAACGCGCTGACCAAAGCGGGCATCGAAGCGGCTAACTTTCCGTTTTGTACCATTGAACCAAACACCGGTGTGGTACCAATGCCCGATCCGCGTCTGGACGCATTGGCCAAAATCGTAAACCCACAACGCGTGTTGCCAACCACTATGGAGTTTGTCGACATCGCCGGTTTGGTAAAGGGCGCTTCCACCGGTGAAGGCTTGGGCAACAAGTTCTTGGCCAACATCCGCGAAACCGACGCCATCGGCCACGTGGTGCGTTGCTTTGAAAACGACAACATCGTTCACGTTGCCGGCGGCGTTAACCCTGCCGACGACATCGACGTGATCAACACCGAACTGGCGTTGGCTGACATGGACGCGGTAGAACGCGCTCTGCAGCGTTTGGCTAAGCGCGCCAAAGGCGGCGACAAAGACGCCAAAGCCGAGATCCTGGTGCTGGACAAGATTTTGCCTGTACTGGAAAACGGTGGCATGGCCCGTTCAGTAGAACTGACCGTCGATGAGAAGAAACTGATCCAATACATGGGCCTGCTGACACTCAAGCCAACCATGTACATCGCTAACGTTAACGACGATGGCTTTGAAAACAACCCATACCTGGATCAAGTTCGCGCCATCGCCGCCAATGAAAATGCAGTTGTGGTACCAGTCTGCGCTGAAATTGAATCTGAAATCGCCGAACTGGACGACGAAGAGCGCGACGAGTTTATGGAAGACTTAGGCATCGAAGAACCGGGCCTGAACCGCGTGATTCGTTCTGGCTATGAACTGCTGAGCTTGCAGACCTACTTTACTGCCGGCGTAAAAGAAGTGCGCGCTTGGACCGTGCCAGTAGGTGCCACCGGCCCGCAAGCCGCCGGCGTGATCCACACCGACTTTGAACGCGGTTACATCCGTGCCGAAGTGGTGGCCTACGACGATTTCATCCAGTACAAGGGCGAGAACGGCGCCAAAGAAGCGGGTAAGAAACGCTCTGAAGGTAAAGGTTACGTGGTAGCCGACGGCGACGTAATCCACTTCCTGTTTAACGTGTAAGCGTTATCTTTTTTACTAAGCCCAGCTTCATGCTGGGCTTTTTTGTAGCTACGGTCTGTGCCACAGTGGTTAGCTTTCCAACAACATTAGGATGCATCAGTGAACGGATTCACCAAAGTCGCCGCATTATCGGCCATTGTATTGAGCAGCTGCTTGGCTGCGACCTGGTACAGCGGCCAGCAATACCAAAGCTACTTACAACAAAGCATCGCCTTAACTGAACTGCAGTATGGGCCAGAGCTGACCATCGAACTGAACACCAGTGAACAAGGGCTATTTGGCGAAACCGAACGCTACCTGATCAGCTATGCCCCAATGGGGCAAGCGGATGATGCATTCGAATTGGTGTTTGAACAGCGGGTCAACTTTTTACCCGGAATCATCAAAGGCAACTTCCAACTCAATTTTGATACCCCTCAATGGCAAGCGCTTAACCAAAAGCTCGCCAAGCCGCTGTCGGATCAAGGCCAGTGGCAAGCCAATGTCTTCACCGGCCTCGCCACCTACCAATACCGGCTAAATGGTGTTAATGCCGCCCAAGACAACGCCGAGCTAACGGTGGGCGATCTCACCGCCACAGGCGACTTCAATTTAGATCTAAGCCATCACAACAGCCTGATCAGCCTCGCCCACTTCGGCTTTAGTGATGATGAGATCACCATAACGGCCGGTAAGCTCAGTGCCGATCTGCAGCTGGTGCTGACCGAAGGGATCTACGACATCAGCCACTCATCGTTGCATTTAGCCAATGGCGACATGTCTCAGCGCACCGGCGGCAAAGCCAAAGTAACCAATCTGCTGATGAACAGCAGCGTCAACCACGAGCAAGGCTTTACCTCCGTGATCAGCAACAATCACATCGACAGCCTCCACTTTGTTGATGGTGACGAGCAGATGGAGCTCAATAACAGCAACTTTGATCTGACCTTAAGTAAGCTGCCGTCCGCCAGTTACTTTGCCCTGGCCAAAAGCAATCAAGCGGATCTGATGGTGATAATGGAGCACCTCGACAGCCTGTTGTCCCAAGGGTTGCTGCTCACGGTTGACCAAATTGATGGTGAGCTGAGCCTCAGCAGCAGTGGCGATAAAATCAATGGCCACTACCACAGCAAGGGCACCATTGATCTGCCGGCCCTGAGCTTGGAGCAACTGCAAACTCCCGCCATCATCAGTGCCATCAGCGCCAAATTCAATCTTGGCTTCAGTGAAGCGATGTTTGAACAACACCCATTAGCGCCACAAATTGATGGCTTCGAGCAATCGGGCTACTTAAAGCGTGAAAATGGCGAATTAGTCAGCGAAATCAATTTCACCGACGGCCAACTGACGCTGAATCAGCAACCGTTGATGCTGTAAATGATTGGGCAAGCAACAGCCTATGCTGTTGCCTGCCCATAAATTTCATCATTGTGCGTTCGGTTTTTCACCATCAGATCGACGTGACAGTGCGTTTTTTGTCAGACTTGTCTAAATTCCCAACGAACAAATCAACTTCGTGTTTTTTTACTGGGAAAGCGGTTGACGCTCCAAGGGCAACTCAGCATAATACGCCGCGTTCCCAACGAGGAAGTACATGGCTATGTAGCTCAGCTGGTTAGAGCACGGCACTCATAATGCCGGGGTCGCAGGTTCAAGTCCCGCTATAGCCACCATCCTCTCGTTGAGTACAATCCTTCGCTACCGAAGGAACCCTGATACGTTGTATCACTGTTGGGCTATCGCCAAGCGGTAAGGCAGCGGGTTTTGATCCCGCCATTCTCAGGTTCGAATCCTGATAGCCCAGCC
>NZ_CANLCI010000003.1 GCF_947489035.1 uncultured Ferrimonas sp.
GCCATCGAAGCTCGCCGCAGGCGACAATAGCTACCGCGCAGCAACGCCAACAGTTAACTAATACACAGCCAAAAAAAGCCCGCTCAAATGAGCGGGCTTTTTTGTGTTTGGTGCGTCCTACTGGGCTTGAACCAGTGACATCCGCCATGTCATGACGGCGCTCTACCAACTGAGCTAAGGACGCGTTATTTATTGCATCAACAGGCCAAAGGCACATTGATTGAAGATAATTGGTGCGTCCTACTGGGCTTGAACCAGTGACATCCGCCATGTCATGACGGCGCTCTACCAACTGAGCTAAGGACGCACGTTGCTGCTAAGCAGCGGTGGCTATATTAGAACGGCGGCTAAGTGAGTGGCAAGGGCAATTTGCCGCTGCGGCGCTCAACTGCTGTTACTTTGCTCAACTGCGTGACATTGCGAAGCTTTTTCCATTTACCGAGGCATCACATTGCTGCAGCAGCTGCTGCCATGCGGTGGTGTGGGCACTGATTGCTTGCTGGTATTGGCCGCGCAAACTTTGGGGTTCTTCGCTTAGGTAAAAGTGAAAATAGGGCAGATCCGGCCAGGGCGATAACAGTTGTTGCAGCGAGGGGGTGATGGTGCGATCCAAGCGTTGCAGTTGCGCCAGTTGTGGCTGGATCCGTTTGCCGTAGATCCGGTGCAAGATGTTGAACAAAATATCGAATTGCTTGGGGCTGCAGCTGTTGGGATCCGCTTGTTGCAGTAACTCGGTGGCTTGGGTTAAGCCTTGTATCGATTCAATCATGGCGCGGTGCATCTGCCGCGGTTGTCGCTGCTGGTGTAATACCGCCAGTTGTTGTTCCAGTTGGGCACTGGGTTGGGCAATGGTGCGTTGGCTGTCGGCCAACACCTGTTTTAGGGTGACTAGGCCGATCACCGCCTGCAGCAATTCCGGGTTGTGAGTGATGTTGGCGGGGGCACTGGCATCGAGGTTGTGCCAGATCTCATCAGAGAGCAACAGTAAGCGGGCGCTGTAGCTGGGCAAACGCTGCTGTTTGTTGGTTAACACTTGTTGGCGCAGTGCTACGCCGCTGTCGCTTAATTGGCTGGGATCGCATTTATGCAGCTGATAAGCCAATTGATGGTGGTAGATTAGCTGCTGTGACGGGGGAGCAACTTTGCCAAGCTGGGCATTATGCTCACCGATAAGCGCCATAACCCCGCAGGGTTTTAAGGCGTAGCTGTCCAGTAGTCCGTAGCGTTGTTGTTCCTGTGGCGCCAGTCGGTGGCGTTGGGGTTGTGCCGGTAGGGGTAAGGTGACCGCTGTGCGTTGGCGATCCAGCACCCGTTCTAGCCGCGCAAGGTAGTCATCGTAATCAATCACACTGCGCTGGCAGCCGGCCAGCGCAGTTATCAACAGTAAGAGGGTAAGTTGCCTAAGCCACCACATGCCGACGTTGTACCACCTTCAAGCGTGCAAACAGCATCACCGCGGCACTGCTTAATCCTGCGATAAAGCCAATCCAAAAACCGTGGGCACCCATCGCTGGTACCACTAAATCGGTTAAACCAAACAGATAACCGATGCTCATGCCGACAATCCAGTAGGCGGCGAATGAGATCCATAATAGCGGAATGGTGTCTTTATAACCGCGTAAACAGGCGCTGGCGACCACTTGGATGGAATCGGAGATCTGGTAAATGGCGCACAGCAGCATCAATTCAACGGCCAGCGTGAGTACCATCTGATCGTTACTGTATAGATCGGCGATCCGCGTGGCGCCAATCACGGTGATTGCTGCGGTAATGGCCGCAACCACGATGCCCATTATCATGCCAATCTTGGCGACCATCGCCGCGATGTGCGGCTTTCCTTGGCCTAAGTAATAGCCGATGCGGATGGTCACGGCAATCCCGATTGACAGCGGAATGATAAAGATCAGACTGGAAAAGTTGGCGGCCACTTGGTGTCCTGCCACTTCAATGGCGCCAAGCGGGGCGATCATCACGGCCACAAAGGCAAACAGAGTCACTTCAAAGAAAATCGCCAAGGCCACGGGCAGTCCCAGTTTCCACAGCATTTTTTGTTGCTGCCAGTCGATCTTGCCAAATTGTTTGTGCAGCTGGTAATGGCCAAAGCGTTTGCCCCACAGCACGTAGGCACACATCATCAGTGCCATTGCCCAAAACACAATGGCGGTGGCAACGCCACAACCGGCACCGCCCATGGCTGGGGCGCCAAGGTGACCATTAATAAAGACGTAGTTGGCGGGAATATTGATCAGCAACCCAATGAAGCCGATAACCATGGATGGTTTGGTCCACGACAATCCTTCGGTGAAACTGCGTACCACCATAAACAGCAAAAATGCGGGCGCGCCCCATAAGATGGCGTCGATGTAGCCGGTGGTCAGGCTTTGCAATTTAGGCTCTAAATCCATTTGATTCAGTACCCAAGTGGCGTTGGTTAAAATCAACATGGCGGCCACCGAACACACAGTGGCAAGGTACAGCATCTGATGCACCAATGGCCGCAGCTTTTGCTGTTGTTGCGCGCCGTGATATTGGGCAATTAGGGCAGGGGTTGCCATCAAGATCCCAGCAAACAATAAGATGGTGGGTAACCAGATGCTGGTGCCAACAGCAACCGCCGCCATATCAGCCGCGCTGATCTGCCCAGCCATTACAGTATCGATAAAACCCATCATGGTTTGCGCGATCTGCGCCGCTAAAACGGGCAGCGCCAGTTGCACCAGTTTTTTGACTTGATAGCCAGAGTTATGCATTTTGTACAGCCATTCTAATTGTCGTTAAGTAGTTCGAGATAATTTATGTTTACAGGCATCGTGCAAACCTGCGCTCCGGTCGTGGAGATCATTGAAAAACCACAGTTGCGAACCTTGGTGGTGTCGTTACCAAAGGGGTTATGTGAAAACCTAGAGATAGGTGCCAGCGTCGCCAATAACGGCGTGTGCTTAACGGTGACGGAGTTGCGCGATAATAAGGTGTTTTTCGACGTGATGGAAGAAACGTTGAACAAGACCAACCTGATCAATTTGCAGGTTGGGGATCCGGTTAACATTGAGCGTTCGTTGGTGTTTGGTAAAGAGATTGGCGGCCACCTTGTTTCAGGCCATGTGCACACCATGGCCACCCTAACCGAATTGGAGCAAACCGCCACCAACTGCCGCATGCGACTGCAACTGCCGCCACAGTGGATGAAGTACATTTTGCATAAAGGCTTTGTTGGTATTGATGGTTGTAGCCTCACCGTTGGCGACACCTTCAGTGATGGTTTTGAACTGCACTTGATCCCCGAAACGCTGCGCTTAACTAACCTGTCGGAACGCCAACTTGGCGATCAACTCAACATCGAAATTGACAGCCAAACCCAAACGATTGTGGATACGGTTGAGCGGGTGTTGGCAGCGAAGCAATTGGGTTAAATCCACAAGTTAGGAGCTTTAGTAGTATTGCTCATCATCGGCATCAACAAATAACCGCATTAGTTGGTGCTGATCATCAATTTGCACCCGCAAGTTGATGGCATTACAACAAACGGTGCAATCGTCAATAAACTGCAATTCTCCGCCACTGGTATCAAAGGCAACCCGAGTTTGGGCACCACAGTGGGGGCAACTGATGTCGTGAACCTGGCTGCCAAGTTTCATCGGTTAGGCTCCGGTTAATGCGCCGAGGGAGCGGCCTCCATCAACGGCGAGGATCTGGCCGGTTATATAGGGCGCATCATCGGCCAGAAATACGATGGTCTTGGCGATATCATCCACATCACCAAGCTGCCCCAGTGGCACCTGTGCTAGTACCTGTTGCTGTGTGCTGGTACTGGGGGGCTGATCCGGCCATAAAATCGCACCGGGGGCGACCCCATTCACTCGCACTGTTGGTGCCAGTTCCAGCGCTAACGATTTTGTCATCATCATTAACGCGGCCTTGGCCATGCAGTATAGCGTGTGCTGTTTCAGCGGGGTGCTGGCGTGCACATCAATTAAATTAATAATGGCACCGCGGTGCTGACTTAAGGTGGGTTGCAAGGCTTGGCTTAACAGCAGCGGTGCCTTCATGTTGCTGCCAACCAAGTCGTGCCAATGGTGTTCGCTAATTTCCCCAATGGGGGTGGGATAAAAGCTGGACGCGTTATTTACCAACACATCGATGCGGCCAAACTGTGATAACGCCTGCCGTGCCAACAGGGTAGCCCCATGCTCGGCATTCAGATCTTGCTGGATCACCACCGAACTGTGAGCGCGGCGGCGATTAAGTTGCTCGGCAAGATCGTTGGCGTCCTCCAAGGCGTGGCGGCAGTGAATGATGGTGTGGTAACCACGCCGATGAAACGCGCGAATCGTGGCAGCGCCAACCCGTTTGGCGCTGCCGGTGATCAAAACCACCTTGGGGTTATCGTTGTGGCTCACAAAACTGTTCCTGTAATAGCGCTTGGCACTGCTGCAAGTAGCTGCCACCGAAGAGGTTCAAATGGTTTAGCAGATGATAGAGCTGGTAGATCGGTTTGCGCTGCTGATAGCCATTGGGTAACGGCCATTCAGCTTGATAGCCATGATAGAAATCGGCGGGCAGGGGGCTGAACAGCTCGGTCATGGCCAAATCGGTTTCGCGATCCCCATAGTAGCTAGCGGGATCAAACAGCACCCCAGTTCCATCGACAAAGGCCATGTTGCCACGCCAGAGATCCCCATGCAGTAACGATGCTTGTGGTTTGTGGCCACGCAGTTTTTCTGCGCACGCTTCAACCCAATGTTCGCAGTTGCCCAGATTATGGCCATGTTCCTGCGCCAATTTTAATTGCCAGCCGATGCGTTGTTCCGCAAAGAATTCGGCCCAGTTACTTTGCCAGCGGTTTGGCTGCACTGTGGTGCCGATGAAGTTGTCTTCGTCAAAACCGTATTGGGACTGACAGTGGTTGCGGTGTAAGCGCGCGAGATCTTGCCCAAACTGGTACCACTGAGCGTTGCTGCCATTGCCCAGCTCTAAATACTCCAGCGCGATAAAAGCATGATGGGCGGTGGTACCAGTGGTGATCACTTCTGGAATGACTAACCCCGGCTCGCGCCGTAACAGCGTTAATGCACGAGCTTCAGAGGTGAACATCTCTGCCTTGTGCTTGTCGTTGTATTTCACGAATAAAGAACAGTGATGATCGGCGATCTTATACGCGTGATGAATATCGCCGCCACTGATACTGAGCTTGTCGTTGATTTGAAACTCACGTCCAAGTGCATCAGATACTTGCAACCCGATTGCGTTCCACATAGCAGAAACCTCCGTGCGTGCTTAGCTGTCTTGGTTTTATCATAATCGGTGTTAAAACAAACCCGATTTGCACAACATTTGTCTTAAAATTTAGCAAAATGGGCGGGCGAACTAGACAATAGTAGGTGCTGTGCTTGTTGATTCTGTTTTTCATCAGTAAACTTTGACGATTCGCGGTGGTTAGCTGGCTTTGGTAAGGCCCAGAACCCGGCGAATAAGACAGTCAAACATCCCCTTTTATCACTCATGTGGCCCTTGGTATGGGTCACCACTGATGGAGTTAATCATGCCGATTATTACCCTTCCTGACGGTAGTCAGCGTCAATACGACAACGCCTTAACCGTAATGGATGTCGCCAAAGACATCGCCACCAGCCTCGGCAAAGCCTGCTTGGCCGGTCGCATTGATGGTCAGCGCGTTGACGCCTGCGAACTGATTGAAAAAGACGTATCGCTGGAGATCATCACCACGCGTGATGACGACGGTTTAGAGATCATCCGCCACTCTTGTGCCCACCTTATCGGCCATGCCGTTAAGCAGCTGTGGCCGGAAGCGAAAATGGCGATTGGTCCTACCATCGACAACGGTTTCTACTACGACATCGATCTGGAACATCGTTTAACCGATGAAGATCTGGAAGCGCTTGAAAAACGCATGAAGGAGTTGGCCAAAACCAACTACGACGTGATCAAGAAAACCGTAAGCTGGCAGGAAGCTCGGGACGCCTTTGAAGCCCGTGGCGAAACCTACAAAATGGAGATCTTGGATGAGAACGTCAGTAAAGACGACCGTCCGGGTCTGTACCACCACGAAGAGTACTTCGACATGTGTCGTGGTCCTCACGTACCGAACATGCGCCACTGTCAGCATTTCAAGCTGATGAGCGTAGCCGGTGCTTACTGGCGTGGTAACTCCGACAACAAGATGCTGCAACGCATCTACGGCACCGCATGGGGCGACAAAAAGCAACTGAAAGCTTATTTGAATCGTCTGGCTGAGGCTGCCAAGCGTGATCACCGTAAAATCGGTAAAGCGCAGGATCTGTTCCATTGGCAAGAAGAAGCCCCAGGCATGGTGTTCTGGCATAACGACGGCTGGAACATCTACCTAGAGCTGGAAAAGTTCGTGCGTCAAAAGCTGGGCCAGTACCAGTACGACGAAGTAAAGGGTCCATTGATGATGGATCGCGCGTTGTGGGAGCGCTCAGGTCACTGGGACAAATACGCCGACAACATGTTTACTACCACGTCTGAAAAGCGTGAGTACGCGATTAAGCCGATGAACTGCCCAGGCCACGTACAGATCTTTAACCAAGGGTTGAAGTCTTACCGTGATCTGCCGCTGCGCATGGCAGAATTTGGTTGCTGTCACCGCAACGAACCGTCAGGCGCACTGCATGGTTTGATGCGCGTTCGTGGTTTCACCCAAGACGACGCCCACATTTTCTGTACCGAAGAACAGGTACAGGCAGAAGTGACCGACTGCATCAAGATGGTGTTTGATACTTACAGCACCTTCGGCTTCAATGAAATCGCAGTGAAACTGTCGACTCGCCCTGAACAGCGTGTTGGTTCTGACGAAATGTGGGATCGTGCCGAACAAGGCTTGATTGACGCACTGGAGTCAAACGATATTCAGTACGAGCTGCTGCCTGGCGAGGGTGCCTTCTACGGCCCTAAGATTGAATTCACTCTGCATGATTGTCTTGACCGTGCATGGCAGTGTGGTACCGTGCAGCTCGATTTCGCACTACCAGAACGTCTGGGCGCAACTTACGTTGCCGAAGACAACAGCCGTAAGATCCCGGTGATGATCCACCGTGCGATTTTGGGTTCGCTGGAACGCTTCATTGGTATTTTGATTGAGGAGTTTGCTGGCAAGTTACCGACTTGGCTGTGCCCGACTCAAGTTCAAGTAATGAACATCACTGATAATCAGGCCGATTATGTGCGTGAAGTCGTAGAATTACTGAACAAACAGAACATTCGTGCCAAAGCCGACTTGAGAAACGAGAAGATTGGCTTTAAAATCCGCGAACACACTTTGAAGCGAGTCCCATATCTCGTGGTCTGTGGAGACCAAGAGATGGAAAATGGTGAAGTCGCAATTCGTACAAGAAATGGTGTTGACCTAGGAAAGATGACCATCGCGCAGTTTGCCGAGGCGGTTTCCCAAGAGGTTAATACCCGTAGTCTTAATATGCTGGAGGAATAAGCGATTAAAGGCGGAAAGAAACAAGCTCCTTTAAGTAAGGACCGTAACCGTATCAACGGCGAAATTCGCGCACGCGAAGTACGTCTGATTAATGCGGAAGGCGAGCAAGCTGGCATCCAAACTTTGGATGTTGCTTTAAAAATGGCCGCAGGCGCAGACCTCGACTTAGTTGAGATCAGCCCGAATGCTGAGCCACCAGTATGCCGCATCATGGATTACGGTAAATTCTTGTACGAAAAGAGTAAAGCTGCTAACGAACAGCGCAAGAAAACCAAACAGATTCAGGTTAAGGAAGTTAAATTCCGTCCTGGGACTGATGTAGGCGATTATCAGGTAAAACTACGCAACCTGACTCGCTTCTTGGAAGAAGGGGACAAAGTGAAATGTACACTTCGTTTCCGTGGTCGCGAAATGGCGCACCAACAATTGGGTTTTGACCTGTTAAATCGTATTAAAGACGATGTAGCAGAGATTGCTCAAGTTGAAGCTTTCCCGAAAATGGAAGGTCGCCAAGCCATTATGGTTATCGCACCTAAAAAGAAACAGTAAGAGCCTACAAGTAGTAAAGCCAGCCGGGGCTTAGGTCTCGGCTGTTTTTATTCGCCTTACAGTTCATTAACTTAACAATGCGGAGTTTCTTCAATGCCGAAGATGAAATCCAATAAAGGTGCTGCAAAGCGCTTTAAAAAAACCGCTTCTGGTGGTTTTAAGCGCAAGCAATCACACCTGCGCCACATCCTGACCAAGAAATCCACTAAGCGTAAGCGCCATCTGCGTGCTGGCGCAATGGTTGCTAAAACCGACGTGGCTTCCGTGCAGCGCATGCTGCCGTACGCATAATTGACTGGTCTAGGAGTTAAAGAATGGCTCGTGTAAAACGTGGTGTGACAGCTCGCGCTCGTCACAAGAAAGTACTAAAGCAGGCTAAAGGTTACTACGGTGCCCGTAGCCGTATCTATCGTGTAGCATTCCAAGCCGTTACCAAGGCTGGTCAATACGCTTACCGTGACCGTCGCGTTAAAAAGCGCACGTTCCGTCAGCTGTGGATCGCCCGTATCAACGCTGCTGCTCGTCAGAACGGCATGTCTTACAGCCGCTTTATCAACGGTCTGAAAAAGGCGTCTGTTGAAATCGATCGTAAGATCCTGGCTGACATCGCTGTATTCGACAAAGTAGTATTTACTGCTTTGGTTGAAAAAGCGAAAGAAGCTCTGGCTAAGTAAGTATTGCCCCTTGGGGTGATAACTTAGTTATCCAAATGAAAGAGGGAAGCTCATTGAGCTTCCCTTTTTTATTGCCTGAAATTCAGATCCTAGGCAAATGTTGCCATTGATCTTCCACCACAAACGCGTGTTCGTTACGGCTTGGATCGTACAGGTGTCGTGGCCACGGAAGCGCCTTAGGAAAGCCCCATTTGGGCAACAGGCGCCAATCTCGCCCTGCTAGCCAATCCCCTTTAGCCAGCAATCGCCATGGCCGCGGTGGCAGCGACGATTGACCATACCAACGCCCTAATGGCGCCGCCGTGGCAAGGTGGGGCGGAAGCTCAAACTCTGCGGTGGGCAAGTACAACCGACCCTGCAATAGGATCCGCTGTTTGCTGACTCGCCATCCCTGTTGTTGCAACTGTTGCTTGGCGGCGGTGGTGGCACTGAGCGGTAACTGCTTCGTCAGCATGTGCTCTAATTTGTTGGCTAAGCAATCCTTTCTGCCAGGGCCTAGCCAATTGCTGGGCTCACGGCCATCGTCATCACCTAAGTAGAACTTAATCGCCAGCTCCCAGTGCTCAATGTTGCCGCTGGGCAGATGTCGCAGTACTAAATCTAAGGCGCCTTTGGTGCGCTGATCTTGCCAGATGGTGTGATCGCGGGCCAGAAGCTGATAATCCGGATGCCAGTGCAGCAAGGTGTACCACAGCTGCTCGTAATAGCTGCCTAGGCGACGGTGTTGGCGAACAAAGGGCGGCGTCAGTTGCTGTTCAAATTGGGCCAGTTGAGGCCAGAGCGGTCGAGCGAACTCCGTCAGAAATTGGCCGTCAATAAAGGACCCTTGCTGATAAAGCGGGGGAGCGCTGAGGATCCAGGCTAAGTCACGAGTGAGAGGATGTTTAAAGGGCATAAAAAAGCCGACCATTGCGGTCGGCGATTTTGGACGTTATAGACCGCGTGGCAGTTTGCCGCCGTTGCCGATCTTTTGTGCCCATAACTGCTTTGGCGTTAAGCCACCGTTGCCTGAGGCTTTCACGGTTGCTTTTTTAGCAGCAGGTTTTGCTTTGGCTTCTTTTTTTACTGCTACTTTTTCTGCGGCAGCGGTTGGTGCTGCACCAGCAAGTTCAGCGGCCATCTCGGCCAAGCCAGCGAGGCGAACGGATTTGCCATCGTCTACTTTAAACCAGCTGCCTTTTTGTTCGATGGTAGGCTCTTTACCATGTTTGGCAAGGTACGCGGCAGTGAACTGCGCGATCACCTCTTCCTTATTCAGTTTTGACATGGGATCGGTCTGTTTAGCTTAAAATTCAGCGGGCAATATTACCTGCTCGCGCTTCAGGGTTCAACTTTCAGCGGCGACAAAAGCAGCACACTGGGTTTATCAGTGCGGCGGATCAAATCCTTAGGGTGGCAAGCTTTACATTGATCACGGTTTTGAGGCGAAATCGCTGCCTTAGATTTAAGATTGAAGTGGCAACTGGCGCTTATCGCCACCACAGCAAGCATCAACAAAAGGAGAAAAGCGTATGCAAATCAAAAAAGTGGCCGTATTTTCAACAAAACCATACGACCAACGCTTTTTAGAAGAGGCGAATCAAGACAGCCGCATTGAGCTGACCTACTTCGAAACTCGCTTACGTCAGCGTACCGTGAAACTGTCTGAAGGGTTTGACGCCGTATCCTGTTTCGTAAATGACATTGTTGATCGTGATGTGATTGAACAGCTGGCTAAGCACGGTGTAAAAATGATCGCACTGCGTTGTGCCGGTTTTAACAATGTTGATATGCAGGCCGCCAATGAATTTGGGGTGCGGGTTTGCAACGTTCCAAGCTACTCGCCAGAATCCGTTGCCGAACACGCGTTGGCGATGATGTTTGCGCTTAACCGTAAAATTACCCGAGCGAACGTGCGGGTAAAAGAGCACAACTTTGATCTGGACGGTTTATTGGGCTTTAACTTTGCCAAGGCCACCATTGGGATCATCGGCACCGGTAAAATTGGTGTTGCCACCATGCGGGCATTGAAAGGGCTGGGCTGTGAGCTGCTGTGCTATGACCCATACCCGAATGAACACGCTGCAGCACTGGGTGAATACACCGATTTAGACACCATCTACGCACGCAGTGATGTGATCAGCCTGCACTGCCCACTGACCGATGACACCTACCACATCATCGATAAAGACAGCATCGCTAAGATGAAAGACAACGTTATGCTGATCAACACTTCCCGCGGTGGTTTGGTGAATGCCCAAGACGCGCTGGATGGGATGAAGTCGGGCAAGGTGGGTTACCTGGGTCTGGATGTGTACGAGCTGGAAGGCGATTTGTTCTTCCGCGATCTGTCTGGCCGAGTGCCTAACGATGATGTATTCGCCCTGTTGCTGAGTTACCCTAACGTTTTGGTAACTGGTCACCAAGGTTACTTCACCAAAGAAGCCCTTGAGCAGATCGCCTCCACCACATTGGATAACTTGGAGCAATACTTCCAAGGCAACACCAGTGGCAACGAATTAAAATAAGTAGAATATGCAAAGACAGGAACTGCTCAGCTATTTGGATGGCTTGTTAAAACCATGGCAGCTAAAGGATTACGCCCCTAACGGCCTGCAAGTTGAAGGTCGGGATGAGATCCACACCATTGTGACAGCGGTAACCGCAGATCAGCGGGTGCTGGATAAAGCGGTTGAGCTAGGGGCCGATTGCGTGCTGGTACACCACGGTTACTTTTGGAAAAGTGAACCGGCGGTGATCACCGGCATGAAGCAGCGCCGTTTGAAGGCGTTACTGTGTAACGACATCAACCTGATCGGTTACCACCTGCCTTTGGATGTTCACCCTGAGCTGGGCAACAACGCTCAGCTGGCGCGTTTACTGCGGATCAGCAATGTTCGACCGCTGCACGAAGGTAACGACACCGATCTTGTGCTGCGCGGTGAGTTTGAAACGGCCATGAGCGGGGCCGAATTAGCTGAGTATCTGGGCCATAAACTGGGGCGCCAGCCGTTGCACATCGCCGGCCATAATCGGCCGATTAAGACCTTAGCATGGTGCAGTGGCGGGGCTCAGGATTACCTTGATGAGGTCGCCAGTTTTGGCCTTGATGCCTTTATCTCGGGTGAGGTGTCCGAACGCACTTACCACAGTGCGGTAGAACAGGGGATCGATTACTTTGCCGCTGGCCACCACGCCACCGAGCGTGGTGGCATTCAGGCCTTGGGTGATCATTTAGCCAGTAAGTTTTTTCTGGATGTTCACTTCGTTGATACTCCTAATCCGGTGTAGTTAATGCGCAGACACGACAAAGGAATGTTTATGTCATTGCTGCCAGCCGTCGCTGCGTCAGTGATGTTGGTTGGTGCCAGCCCAACGGCGAACGCCAATGATGGTGCTGATGCGTTGCCGCAATTAGTGGTATTGTTAAACCAGCAACTGCAACAGCAGCAATGGGCGGTGGGGCCGGCGCACAGTCGCTTTTACTTTGAACTGGGCGCTGAAACGGCGGATCTGCATTTTGTGCTTGCACAGCAAGTGCAGCAGCACGAGTTATTGCAACAGGTCGAGCGCAGCCAGCGTAGCGCTCGATTCGTGCAGATGTACCGTTATGCCAATCAGCAAAGTGGCGGAGAGTATGGTGAAGTGATGAGCGCTGCCATGCAGCAATCGTTATGCATGTTGCCACACACCAGTAAGTTACTTGCTAGTGGCTTAGGAATTGAATTGCAGTACCGCACAGACGCAGACAGCAACGCGCCGATGATGTTGATAGACCGCTACGGCTTCAGCGGCTGCTAAGGTGGCATCGATGTAATTAAACGGCCCCATGGCCGTTTTTTTCATTCGGCGGCAGCAACGCCATCACTTCCCACTCTGGCTGTGGTAACCAGTCACTGCTTTGGCTAAAGATCTTTACCCGCCCCTTGGGGGGCAGAGCCAGCAGCGGTACCGCATAGGGGTTTTGCATCTGATATTGCTGCCACACAAATTCGGGCGACAAAGTGGTGCTGCTGATGGCCCACCCCTGCATGAGCCTGCGTTCTAACTCCAACAACGTTTGGCCATTAAATAGTGATTGGTGGTGGTGGCGCTGCTGTTTCCTTGGGCTTTGGATCGTATTGGGCTCGGCCAGTCGATAAATGTTCGGTTTACCCAAGAGATCTTGATAGTGATAAGCGATCTCCGTGTTTTGCTGGCGATAGGGTGACAGCACCATCAATCGCTTGATTAACGACAGATCCAATTGGCTTTGAGCGTGCTCGGACATCGGATTGCCATAATAAACCTGCAAGCCCTGCATGCGGGCGTGGCTTAAATTATCCCAGTTGGTGTCGCATAGCAGTGCGGGGATCTTGTGCTCGGTTAAGGCTGCGGCGATGGCTTGCGCCAGCGGATTGCAACCAAAGATCAACACGCCATTGCAGGGCGGCGCTTGCTGGCCAAGCCACTTCACCACGGTTGGGGTTAACACGCTTTGCAGCACCACCGTGGTCACAATCACTAAAAACACCAAGGCCACCAGTTTGTCTGCCCCAGCAATGCCCAGTTGCTGCAGCTTTAAGGCAAACAGTGCCGAGATCGCGGCGGCGACAATCCCTCGTGGGGCGATCCAGCCCAGCAACAGCAATTCACGCCAATGGAGTTGGTTGCCAAGGCCGCACAACCACACCGCGATGGGCCTCGCGATCAGAATCAATACTGCCAACCAAGCCAATGCTTGCAGATCAATCAGCGCAATCACGCTTGGTTCAAGCCGAGCTGCTAATAAAATGAATAACGCTGAGATCAGTAACACCGATAAGGTTTCTTTAAATTCGATGATTCGCTCTAAATCAAGGTCGTCGCTGTTGGCCAGCCAGATCCCCATAACGGTTACCGTAAGCAGCCCAGATTCGTGCATTAATTCATTGCTGATCCCAAAAGCCGCCAGCATCAAGGTTAATACGGCGATGGTTTCAAGGTAATGGGGCAGCCAACGGTGGCGCAGAGCATAAGCCAACAGATAGCCGCCAAGTGCACCAATCACCAGGCCGGTCGCGATGGTAAAGCCAAAGATGGACAGCGCATGGGGCAGGGCGGCAGCGCCTTGGCTGGCACTGAGAAACTCATACACCAAGACCGCGAGCAAGGCACCGATGGGATCAATTAAGATCCCTTCCCATTGCAGAATGGTGGCGATTTTGGGATTAACACGGATGCTACGCAGCAGCGGGGTAATGACCGTTGGCCCAGTAACCACCACTAAGGAGCCAAGTAAAGCGGCAACCGGCAGTGGCAAGGCCAAAATATAATGCGCCGCAACGGTGGCGATGGCGAAGGTCACAACCATGCCTGGCAGCACCAAATTACGCACCATTTTATTTTGGCCGCGCAGTTGATCAAAGCGCAAACTGAGGCTTCCCTCAAATAGGATCACAGCCACCGCCATCGAGACTATTGGGAACAGCAAGGGGCCAAGCAGTTGATCCGGTTGCAACAGCCCCAGAGCCGGCCCAAGCATTAAGCCGGTCAGCAGCAGCGGCAAAATGGCCGGTAGTCGCAGACGAAACGCTAACCACTGGCACAGAATGCTCAGTAGCCCCAATAAACACAGATGCAGCAGCGGCGACATGATGACTCCAGTTAACCTGCCCATTAGGCGAATATGGTTTCCTAACAGCGGTTGATGAAGGGTAGGTGAGTCGGCCAATTCAAGCCGCAGCAAATGAGCGAATTCGGGGTTACCAGACGGCGGAAACGATCTATGCTGGAGCCAACCGACGCCGGTGAAGCGTTGAACGCGAGTGTGCCACCGCCGTCGGTTCGTGAACTGCCGAACCAGCCAGACATAAAAAAACCGAAGCCCAAGGCTTCGGTTTTTTGGTTTAAGCACTAGGGCCTAATTTACATGATGCGCTGACCAGGTACGGCACCGGCATCTGGGCTGAACAGGTAGATATCTTCCCCACCTGGGCCTGCTGCCAAGACCATGCCTTCCGACAGGCCAAACTTCATTTTACGTGGGGCAAGGTTGGCCACCAAGATGGTTAACCGACCTTCCAGATCTTCTGGCTTGTAAGCCGATTTGATCCCAGAAAACACTTGGCGAGTTTCGCCGCCAATGTCCAAGGTCATCTTAATCAGCTTCTTAGCGCCTTCAACGTGCTCTGCTTTGGCGATGCGGGCAACGCGCAGATCGGTTTTGGCAAAAGTGTCGAAGTCGATGGTGTCGGCAATCGGATCTTTTTCCAGCTCGTCATTACCCGAAGCGGTGGTTTCTTCTGCCGGTGCTGCCGCTTGTTCCTGCGCCAGATCCGCCTTGGTTGCTTCGATGATGGCATCGATTTTGGCCGGTTCAATACGTTGGATCAACGCTTTGAACTTGTTGATCTGGTGGCCAGTCAGGGTGTCATTAATCCCATCCCAGGTCAGCTCACTGTTTAAGAACGCTTCTACGTTCTCAGCCATTTGTGGCAACACAGGCTTCAGGTAAGTCATTAGGATGCGGAACAAGTGAATGCCCATAGAGCAAACTTCGTGGGTCTTTTGCTCCATGCCTTCTTGCTTAGCCATCGCCCATGGGGCCATGTCTGCAATGTAGGCGTTGGCCTTGTCTGCCAAGGCCATCACTTCGCGGATTGCTTTACCGTACTCACGGCCTTCAAACAGTGCCGCAATGGTTGGCTGCGCCTGTTGGAACTCCGCCAGCAACGCTGGGTTTTCAACGTTATCGGCTAACTTGCTGTCGAAGCGCTTGGCGATAAAGCCTGCGGTGCGGGAAGCGATGTTAACCAGCTTACCAACCATGTCGGAGTTCACGCGCTGGGCGAAGTCTTCGAGGTTCAAGTCGATATCATCGATGCGATCGTTCAGTTTCGCCGCGTAGTAGTAACGCAGGTATTCTGGGTGCAGGTGATCCAAGTAAGTGCGGGCCTTGATAAAGGTGCCGCGAGACTTCGACATCTTCGCGCCGTTAACGGTAACGTAACCGTGGGCGAAGACGTTGGTTGGCTTACGCAGATCGGCGCCGTGCAGCATCGCTGGCCAGAACAAGCTGTGGAAGTAGATGATGTCCTTACCGATGAAGTGGTACAGCTCGGTGGTGGAATCTTTGCTCCAGAACTCATCGAAGTTCAGATCATCGCGGCGCTGACACAGGTTATCGAACGAGCCCATGTAACCAATTGGCGCGTCCAACCAGACGTAGAAGAACTTCTTGCCATCGGTGCCTGGGATCTCAAAGCCGAAGTAAGGGGCATCGCGAGAGATATCCCACTGCTGCAGACCTTGCTCGAACCATTCGTTCAATTTGTTGGCCATTTCAGACTGCAGGGCACCGGAGGTGGTCCACTGCTGCAATACGTCTTTAAACTGGGGCAAATCGAAGAAGTAATGCTCGGAGTCTTTCATTACTGGGGTGGCACCAGAAACAACTGACTTAGGCGCGATCAATTCAACAGGAGAGTAGGTTGCCCCACACACTTCACAGTTGTCGCCGTTCTGTTCTTCGGCCTTACACTTAGGGCAGGTACCGGTGACAAAGCGATCTGGCAGGAACATCTGCTTCTCAGGATCAAACAACTGTTCAATCACGCGAGTTTTGATGAAGCCACTGTCGTTCAAGCGATTGTAGATTTCGCTCGACCACTTACGGTTTTCGTCCGAGTGGGTAGAGTGGTAGTTGTCGTAGTTAACCAGAAAGTCAGCAAAGTCGGCTTGATGCTCTTTGGAAACCTCTGCGATCATCTGTTCTGGCGTGATCCCCATCTTCTGCGCTTTAAGCATGATAGGTGTGCCGTGGGTATCATCGGCACAAACCGCAATACATTGATGGCCGCGCAGTTTCTGGAAGCGAGCCCAGATGTCGGTTTGAATATGCTCCAGCATGTGGCCAAGGTGGATGGAGCCATTGGCGTACGGTAACGCGCTGGTCACCAGAATTTTTCTCTTCTCGACTGACATCGTCTCTCGTTTCTGTTTTGGTACGGATCAAAGCCGCAAGTCTAACTTAAGACTTCACTTTTTTCACCCGCAAGCGGCGCTAATGCGCGCTTTGTCTTCACCTTTTGGTACACTTGCAGCTATTGCTAAACATAGGAACTGGCTTGTGACCGATTTTGTCCTGCACAACACCCTCCCTGAGTCTCTATCTCAACTGGTTTTAGACCGCCTAAAAAGCTTCAATGAACCGCTATTAAATCAAAACTTGATCGACTTAGATATCTTGCGCGCGCTGGCCATTGACGACCGCTGCCTGCAAGTGGGGTTGTTGATGCCATACCCCTGTCAGTCGCAATACCATGATTTGGTGATGGCGCTGACCAACCACTTGGCTGAGCTGGATGGCATCGATCAAGTCGAGTGCGAAATCGGGTTGAATGTGGCCGCAGTGCACGGCGGCAGTGCCGCGCCGCACCCGAAGATCCGCAATGTGATTGCGGTGGGTTCCGGTAAAGGTGGGGTGGGTAAATCCACAACCGCAGTGAACCTTGCCCTAGCATTGGCTGCCGAAGGCGCCCGCGTGGGCATGCTGGATGCGGACATTTATGGCCCCTCCATTCCAACCATGTTGGGCTGCACTGATTTTTCCCCAAGCAGTAATGATGGCAAGACCATGCAACCGGCCTATGTTCATAACATGGCGGTGATGTCGATGGGCTTTTTGGTGACCGACGACAACGCTTCGGCGTGGCGTGGGCCAATGGCCGCTGGGGCGATGGAGCAGTTGATGAACGAAACCAACTGGCCAGAATTGGATTACTTGGTGATTGATATGCCACCGGGTACCGGCGACATTCAATTAACCCTGTCGCAAAAATTCCCTGTCTCCGGAGCGGTGATTGTGACTACCCCACAGGAGATCGCCACCTTGGATGCCCGCAAAGGGATCACCATGTTTAACAAGGTGCATGTGCCGGTGCTGGGCATTGTGGAAAACATGAGTTACCACCTGTGTCAAAATTGTGGCAGTAAAGAACATCCGTTCGGTCAGGGCGGTGGACTCGAAACCGCAAATAGGTACAATGTGCCGCTTTTGGGCGAATTGCCGCTAAATGTGTCAGTTAGAGAGCATTTAGATAGCGGAAAGCCAACGGTTGTCGCTGAGCCTGACGGTGAGATCTCTGCAGAGTATCGCACCATCGCCCGTAACGTGGCGGCAGCCCTGATCCATCGCTCTCAGCCTCAGGGCTTGAGCATTGAGATCACTAACGAATAATGAATAGAAGGGGCCTTTTGGCCCCTTTACCTTAACTTCTGTGTGAGATAGCAACACTATGACTTCCGAACAGCAATGCGTCATCATCGGTATCGCGGGTGCATCTGCATCAGGTAAGAGCTTGATTGCTCGTACTATTTACGAAGAACTGACGCGTGATCTGGGCACTGATCAAATTGAAGTGATCAACGAGGACGCCTACTACAAAGATCAATCTCACCTGACCATGGAAGAGCGGGTTAAGACAAACTACGACCACCCAAACGCCTTAGACCACGATTTGTTGGTACATCATCTGCAGATGTTAAAGGCGGGCAAATCAGTTGAAGTGCCAACGTATAGCTACGTTGAGCACACGCGCATGCAAGAAACCCATTCGGTTACTCCGAAGAAGGTGATCATCCTAGAAGGGATCTTGCTGCTGACCAACCAAGCGCTGCGTGAGCAGATGCATGCTTCGGTGTTTATGGATACGCCATTGGATATCTGTTTTATCCGTCGCCTGACCCGCGATGTTGAAGAGCGCGGGCGTTCGATGGAATCGGTGATCGGCCAATACCAAAGCACAGTACGACCAATGTTCCTGCAGTTTATTGATCCATCCAAACAACATGCAGACATTATTGTGCCTCGTGGTGGTAAAAACCGCATCGCTATTGATATCCTCAAGGCCAAAATCCGTCAGCTTGTAAATGCTGACTAAAACAAAAATAACAAGGACATACGGATGCGCCTAACCGATTCAGAGATCATTGAACACCTAGACCTCGGGAAAATAGTGGTTGAGCCGCGCCCCGCTGATGACAAAATCAGCGGCGTGAGCTTAGACGTTTCCTTGGGCAATAAATTTCGTGTGTTTAAAGATCACACCGCGTCGCACATCGATCTTTCCGGCCCCCGGGAAACCGTGCAAGCGCAATTGAATCAGGTAATGAGCGACGAGTTGGTGATTGGTGATGAGCAGCAGTTTTTTCTCCATCCGGGGGAATTGGCGCTGGGGATCACTCATGAAGCGGTTACCTTGCCGGCCAACATTGTTGGTTGGTTGGATGGCCGTTCATCCTTAGCCCGTTTAGGGCTGATGGTGCACGTCACCGCGCACCGGATCGATCCCGGCTGGTCTGGTAACATCGTGTTGGAGTTTTTCAACAGCGGTAAATTACCGTTGGCGTTAAGCCCACGGATGGCCATTGGCGCGTTAAACTTTGAACAGTTAAGCCGCGATTGCGCTCGCCCGTACAATGCTCGCTCTGATGCCAAGTACCGTGGTCAGACTGGCGCGGTAGCAAGCCGGATCAGCCAGGACGACTGATGACGTTTTGGCTTAATGGCACGCCAGCGACAGACATATCGCTGGCGGACCGAGGCCTGACCCTAGGCGACGGTCACTTCACCACCATCCTTGTTAACAACGGCCACCTGCATTTGTGGCCGTTGCATCGTCAGCGCCTGCAACAGGCCAATCTTGCCTTAGGCTTTCTTGATCCCGATTGGCCAGCCCTTGAATCGCAATTAGCGGATATCGCTCAGCAAGCCCAAAGGGGCTGTGTGCGGATCAGCTTTACCCGTGGTGCGTCTGGTCGCGGCTATCAAGGCCAATGGCAGGTAACCCCCAACTGCATCATTCAACTCAGCCCGCTGCCAGCACATTATTCCGTGTGGCAACAGCAGGGAATTGAGGTCATGGTTGCTGATGTGACCTTGCCGTTTGGCGGACCGCTGGTGGGGATCAAAACCCTTGGCAGAGCCGAACAAGTGCTGATCAAACAATCGTTGAGCAACACCGATTGCGACGATCTGCTGTTGCTGGATCCCTTTGCTAATGTGATTGAAGCGAGCGCCGGAAACCTGTTTGTGCTGATTGATGGCGTGGTTGTTACCCCGCAGCTCAGTTACAGCGGCATTGCTGGGGTAATGCGGCAGCAACTCATTACTGCCGTGGTGCAGCTGGGCTACCCAGTGCAAGTGCGACCGTTGCATCTTGCCGAGTTAGCTCAGGCGCAGCAAGGCGTTATCAGCAACTGTTTGATGGGCGCAGTGCCGATTAAACAGATTGACGGTAAACCAATGGATTCAATGGATTTGGCGCATTCGCTGCAGGAACAATTATGAAGCGACTGTTAACACGATTAGCGGTAGGTTTGGGGCTGGTGTTTACCATCACCGCAGCCGGTACGGTGTTTGTTTACCAGCAAAGCAAACAGGCGTTGGTCTCGCCCTTAGGCTTAACCAGCACCACCGAAGTGGTGATTAAGCCAGGGCAGAGTGTGCGTAAACTAATGCAACAGTGGCAGCAACAAGGCTGGCTGGAAACCGATCTCTGGTTGCGTTTGGCCTTAAAGGCTCGGCCAGAACTGTCCGCGCTTAAAGTGGGCACCTACCGGCTGGAGCCGGGCATGACGCCGGAACAAGCGTTTACCTTATTGGGCAGTGGCATCGAAGCGCAGTTTTCCATCACCTTGGTGGAAGGCGGCACCATCGAACAGTGGCTAACGCAAATTAGCCAACACCCTCGTTTGCGCCAAACGGTAGCCACTTCGGCTCAGTTGGCGGATAAGTTGGCACTGGATGATCAAAACCCAGAAGGCTGGTTTTATCCAGATACTTACTCGTTTACTGCGGGCAGCAGCGATGTTGAATTGCTGACACGCGCTCACAAGCGCATGGAGCAGGCGTTAACGAAGGTGTGGGAACAGCGACAAAGCCCATTGCCGCTGGCGACCCCTTATGAACTGCTTACCTTGGCCTCGATCATCGAAAAAGAAACCGCGGTCGCGGCTGAACGAAAACTCGTGGCTTCGGTGTTTGTTAATCGGCTGAAGCGCGGCATGCGCTTGCAGACCGATCCCACCGTGATCTACGGCTTGGGCGATGCCTATCAAGGCGACATTACCCGCAAGCATTTAAAAACGAAAACCCCATACAACACGTATCGCATTGATGGCTTAACGCCAACGCCGATCGCCAATCCATCCTTGGCATCGCTGCAAGCCGCAGCGGATCCAGCCAGCAGCAACTATCTGTATTTTGTTGCTGACGGCAATGGCGGCCACGCTTTCAACACCAACTTGAAAGCTCACAATCGTGCGGTACGAGCTTATTTGAGAAAACAGAAACAATGAACGGCACATACATCGTAATTGAAGGGCTAGAAGGCGCAGGTAAAAGCAGTGCCGTGGCACTGGTGAATCGCTTCTTGGCGCAACGTTTTCCTGGGCGCGAAATCGTGAATACGCGCGAACCGGGCGGTACGCCGTTGGCTGAAGAGATCCGCGAGATCTGGAAGCGACCTCGACCAGAAGCAATGGCACCCATTACCGAATTGCTGATGGTGTACGCTTGCCGTGCGCAACTGGTTGAGACCGTGATTAAACCAGCGCTGACACGCGGTGCAGTGGTGTTGGGCGATCGCCATAATTTAAGCTCCATTGCGTACCAAGGTGGTGGTCGTGAACTGCTGCCGCAAGTGGCGGCGCTGTCAGAGCTCACCCTTGGGCAGTTCAAACCGGATTTAACTTTATACTTAGACATTGATCCGGCCATCGGCTTAGCCCGTGCGCGGGCGCGTGGCGAGTTAGATCGAATTGAGCAAGAACAGCTGAGTTTCTTCGAGCGAGCTCGACACTGTTACCAAGCCGAGGCGGCAACGGATGCGCGGATCTTTACCATTGATGCCTCGGCGCCAATGGATCAGGTGCAGGCCGATATCGTTAAGGTACTGGAGCAACAACTTTGATTAGCCGTGCCCCTTGGTTAAGCCAACCGTGGCAGCAATGGCAACAGCGGCAGCAATCGGGTCGCTTGGGGCATGCGCTGTTACTGCAGGGGCCGGAGGGCACAGGGAAGCAGCTGCTGGCCGAGAAAATTTTGGCGCAGCTACTTTGCGATAGCCAAAGTCATTGTGGGATGTGCAAAAGTTGCCAGCTGCTAAAAAGTGGTAATCATCCAGATCGGATCGACATTCACCCCGATGGCACCCAGATCAAAGTGGAAGCGATCCGTGGCCTGATCACACAACTGGAAAGCACCGCGCACCAAGGTGGTGCTCGCGTGATCACCTTACATCAGGTTGAACGGCTTAACGGGGCTGCAGCCAATGCGTTGCTCAAAACCTTAGAAGAGCCGATGCCTGGGGTTTACCTGCTGCTGTTGTGCAGTGCCCCTGAAAAGTTGCTGCCCACCATTACCAGCCGCTGCCAAAAGTTGTTGGTGCCGATGCCCAGTTGGCAGCAAACCGCCGATTACTTAGGGCCGCAAGCCCAGACATTAGGCAGTTGGCCCTATTGGCAGGCGCTTTTAGGTGGGCCGTTTGAGCTAGAAAAATGGCTTAAAAAAGAAGATGTTAACCAAGTGACTCAATGGCGTAAGAGCTGGCGAGCCAGCTTGAAAAGTGGTTTACTTGAGCCACAATTAGCAGCGGTATCTGCAGAGCAGGCACCCATGGTCTTGAAAGTCTTGTACTTTGAGTTGCTGTTTATTGGTCGAAGCCGACCGCAATGGTTAGCCAGTAACTATCATTCAGTGCAATTGGTTAGTGAAAAAATCGCTTGGTTACAACGACAAACAGGCATTAACCTAACGGCAGTACTGCAACAATTGATCACCGAGATCCGCCAACATGCGGGTTAATCGATATAACAAGGATGTTTATGGTCGCGCTTGAGGCCCAGTTTGAAACCACCACCCAGCTGTACCGTGCTTATATGCCGTTTATTCGCCATGGTGGTTTGTTCTTTGTGACCAGCAAAGAGTACCAATTGGGTGAAATCATTACCGCTCGCTATCGCCTACCAGGGGATAACGAGTGGCATACCTTTGATGGTTTAGTGGTGTGGTGTAATCCGCTGGGATCACAAGGTGGCCGCCCGCCGGGTGTGGGGCTTGGTTTCCAAATCGAAAACAACCCCCATAAGGCTCGAATTGAGAAAGAGTTGGTGGGCGAAGCCGGCTCAGAACAACTGACCTCAACCATGTAACACCGCTCGAATGTGCCGCTGTAACTAGATCCCCACAACGAATGCCATTACCCTGTGCCCCACTTTAGTTATTGTTGGAACTGTCTGTGTTAATCGATTCTCACTGCCATCTTGATCGTCTAATAGAAAACGACGATCCCGCCTCTTTGGCACCCGTATTGGCTGCGGCACAAGCCGCTGGCGTTGCAAAAATGTTGTGTGTGTCGGTCAGCCAACGGGGTTACGAGCGAATGAAGGCCGTTGCGGCTCCTTATAGCAACGTGGCGATCTCGTGTGGTGTGCACCCGCTGGATGTGAAAGACGGTTACGATAAGGCGTGGCTAGCCGAGCATGCGGCCGATCCACAGGTGGTGGCGATTGGTGAAACAGGCTTGGATTATTACTACGACAAAGACAACGTAGAGCAGCAACGACAAGCCTTTATCGATCATATCGAGATTGCTCAAGCGCTGAATAAGCCGGTGATCATCCACACTCGTGAAGCCAAGCAAGATACTCTGGATATTTTGCGCGAACATGGCCCCGTTAATGGGGTATTGCATTGCTTTACCGAAGATTGGCCAATGGCAAAAGCGGCAATTGAACTGGGGATGTACATCTCTATTTCAGGGATCGTTACTTTTCGCAATGCCGAGCAGATCCGCGATGTGGTGAGAAACATGCCGCTGGATCGGTTGCTGGTTGAAACAGACTCGCCATACTTGGCTCCGGTGCCGTACCGCGGTAAAACCAATCAGCCAGCTTACGTGCGTGAAGTGGCGCAATTTGTCGCCGATTTAAAGCAGATCCGCTACCAAGAGCTGTGCCAGATCACCAGCGATAACTACCATCGTTTGTTTCCGCTCGCCCGCTAATGGCAGTTTGCAAGGCAAAAAAAAGCCCGCAACTATTCCGGTTGTCGCAGGCTTAGGGGAACTTTGAGATGAAGTTTTCTCACACAAGGTGATAGCAAATAAGCTTAGTTTGCTTTTACCAAAATAGGGGGCCAACGCCCCCTATTTTTATTGCAGCAGATTTTGCAGCCCGCAGAACATTGGTTGTAACTAGCGGTAATTGGATAGTATCTCCGTTAACAGCTGCTCTTTTGACCAGTAGCCATGCTGTATCTCTTGCTGACTTTGATCGGTTAAGATGAAGGTTGGTGCATCAGCAAAGTGCTGGGCATCAACAATGTCAAAGCGTTGGGAGCCGGCTGCAAAGAGACGATAACTTTGCTGTTTAACGGCATCAAACTTGATGATCTGCACGCCAGAGCGGATCAGTTCATGATCTTCCGATGAATAATCAAACAACTCTTCGTAGCGAATAAACAGCACCTGAGGACCGGCTTGCAGATCCAAGCTTTGTTGATACGCCGGTACATCCATGCCGTTGTGGCTAAGTACCCGAACATTGGGGGCGATCTGCAGTTGTTCAGCAAAGGCTAACGACGCAAAGAGCAGGGGCAGAGCGGTGATGATCAGTTTCATGTGCGGATCCTCGTTACAGCATCGAAAATGAATACCTATAACAAGACCGCCCAAGAGGGTAATGTCGTTCACTGTGCGAGTGAAAATCAATCGATTCGAAGCTGGGTGCGGCAGTTAAAATGCAATCGACACAACCTCAAAGGGTTAAGCCGCAGCTTAACCCTAAATTAAAACTGGCTGATTATTCTCAGTATCAGTAGTGGCTGATCTTATCTCGCACTAATTCTCGTGGCAGGCCATTCTTCAAACGGCTGTTGATCCATTTCGCCAGTCCCAGTGGTGTGCCATCCAAACAGACAATTACTTCACCTTTACCGCCATTTTCCCCCATAGCGACATCGCGGCCCATTAAGTATTGTTCCGCTTGCTGTAGATCCAGCGCCACCATACGGGCCGGATCTACAGGCAGGCTGATGGCCGCTTGGTGGGTGGTACGAAAGCCTTTTTTGTGCACATCGGCCAGCTTAATACCTAAGCGCTGCAAACGAATTTTGTCCAGATAGTGCATTAACGGTTTAGGGAAATACCAGAGCTCGGCATCCCGCGCCATTACCACACCGTCATCGCCAAGGCTAAGCCCCAGCTGCTGTTCAAGGTAGGTGCTGATCTCGGTGGCCACTTCAGGCTTCGCGGGTTTGAAGGGGAAGTTACCCAAGCGTGGTTTGATGTAGGTGCTGTCGATGCTGCCGGTTTTACGGATCGCAGCAACAAAGAAGCCTTCTGAATCATAGATCTGCGGCCAAATATGCAAAAAACCTTCGGGGCTGCAAGAGTCAGCAGCACCGGGGAACAGCTGCGCCAGCGATAAGAATTCGACTTGCTCAGGGTATTGTTGTTGCAAGTAATGACAGACATCGTGGTTTTCTTGGCGGTTGAGGGTGCAGGTGGAATAGACCATTACGCCGCCGGGCTTTAGCGCGGCAAAAGCCGATTCCATCAATCCCTTTTGTACCGTGGCGATCTCGTCAATTGAAGCGAGGCTCCAGTTTCGCATCGCGTCCGGATCTTTTCGCACCGTGCCTTCGCCACCGCAGGGAGCATCCAGCAAGATGGCATCAAACTGCTCCGGTAGGGTTGGGCCAAATACATGACCATCAAAATGGGTTAACGCCACATTGCGAACCCCAAGGCGTTGCAAGTTGGCGTGTAATACCTTTACCCGTGAAGCCGAGTATTCATTGGCCACCAATAGGCCTTTGTTTTCCATCAGTGCGGCGATCTGAGAGGTCTTTGACCCCGGTGCCGAAGCCACATCCAGCACTTGCTCCGGTTGGTTGGCCATCTGAAACAGCGCAAACGGAGGCATCATCGACGACGCTTCTTGGATATAAAACAAACCCGCAAGATGTTCCGGGATGTTGCCTAAGGCCTTTTCATCCTGCTCGCCATCCAGCCAAAACCCTTCTTGGCACCATGGTACCGGCGTTAGCTTCCAGCCTTTCTCGGTCATGCGTTGGTGAAATTCAGCCACGCTAATTTTAAGGGTGTTAACTCGAATTGAGCGACGCAGCGGTTGCTCGCTGTACCGAATAAAGTCATCAAGGGTAAGATGGGTGGGCATCTGTTGCTCGATCAAATCGAGAAATGCCTGAGGAAACTGGACCATAGCGTGGTTCCTGCGGGAAAAAAACGGCGCAAACTATACCATAGCCAAGCGAAGGAGAGCAGGGTGTTAAATCGTCTTTGGGGGGCGCTGTTTTTATTATCAGCGTTAGCCTGTGTTTGGCAGTGGCTTTGGTTGGGAAACGACCAGATCTTTGCCCTGTGGTTAACGCAGTTATTCGACATGGCTAAGCTGGCGATTGATATTGCCATTGGTCTGGCGGGCATGATGGCGATGTGGCTAGGGTTGTTGGCCATTGGCGAGCGCGCCGGTTTGATTAAGTTGTTATCCAAAGCCCTAGCGCCACTGTTTAGTCGCTTAATGCCCGATGTTCCCCGTGGCGATCCGGCCTTGGGTTCGATCACGATGAACATGGCGGCTAACGCCTTAGGCATGGATAACGCCGCCACTCCCATTGGGATCCGAGCGATGGAGCAGTTGCAGCGGTTAAACCCAACACCTGCCATCGCCACCAATGCCCAAATTCTTTTTTTGGTGTTGAACACCTCGTCGGTAACGCTGTTTCCAATGGCGGTGCTGCTCTATCGTGCCCAACAGGGCTCGGCCGCGCCCGCAGAGGTGTTCATTCCTATCCTCTTGGCCACTTGCGCCTCAACGGTGGTTGGCTTGCTTACCGTGTGTTTAGTGCAGCGCATTAAGTTGTGGGACAGTGTGTTATTGGCATGGTTTGGCGCGATGATGGCGCTGCTGGTTAGCGTGGTGGTGATGCTGGCAGGCTACAGCACGGAGCAACTGCAACAGGGCTCCTCTTTGTGGGGCAATTTGAGTATTTTCGCGCTGATCATCACCATCATCGCGGTAGGGTTTTGGCAAAAGTTGCCGCTGTTTGAGCTATTTGTTGATGGCGCCAAGCAGGGGTTAACAACCACGGTGCAGATCGTACCGTTTCTGGTGGCGATGCTGTTGGCGATTGCGAGTTTACGCGCATCTGGCGTATTGGATGGCGTGCTCTACGGCGTGCGCTGGTTGGTGGAAGCGGTGGGCTGGGACAGTCGCTTTGTGGATGCGTTACCAACGGGCCTGATGAAGCCCTTTAGTGGCAGCGGTGCCCGCGCGATGATGCTCGAAACCATGAACAGCCACGGCGTAGATTCTTTTGCGGGCCGATTGGCAGCGGTGATGCAGGGGTCGACAGAAACCACTTTATACGTACTGGCGGTTTACTTCGGCGCGGTCAAGATCCGCGATGGCCGGTACGCCTTAAGCTGTGGCTTGGCGGCGGATCTGGCTGGGATCTGCGCCGCCATTGCGGTTAGTTACTGGTTCTTCGGTTAACGAGTGCGATCACAACTTCGCTTGCCACGCTAACCAGCCTGGTCGCACTTCGCCATACAGCTGCAGGCTTTGGCCACTGCTAAGGCGATTACTGCTGTTGGTGGCGTGTTGTGTGGCAAAGGCCACACCGCCGGCCAAGATGGTTTCCAGAGATTCGGTTTTGATGTCTGCGCCGCTAAACACCCCAAAATCGATGTCGACCCCAGACGCGTTCCAAAACTTAGAGCTGGCGTTAACCAAGTGCTGATAACGCGGCATCAATTGGATCTCAATATCGACCGCCTCACCTTGATCGGTTAAGCGCGTATGGATCACTTCGCCAACCCGAATTTGGCGATACAGCACAGGACTACCGATGTGCAGTGAGCCTAAGCGTGATTGGGTTAACACCAACCGTAAGCCATCGCCATAGGGCAGTTGCAGCGGTTCTTCGGTGGCCACGGTAAACTGCGATTGCTTACTGTGCTCTTGGCCTGGCAGAGCCGCGATGTAGTTGCCCGAGAGAATGGTTTGGACGTTGCGGATCCCAGACAGTGCCACCTTTGGTTGCACTAAGTAATACTGGGCATCGCGCCGGAGAAACTGCTTGGCCCAAGGCTCTTTGAGTTCGGCCTGAATGGTTTGCTGGCGTAGATCTTCACTTAACTCAACCGCGGTCACGTTGCCGATCTGATGGCCTAAATAGCGAATGGCGGTATTGCTGTCGATGCGACCATCGGCCACCAGCGTTAAACGAACAGACTGGCTGGCGTCCAGCGCCTCACTTTGAGATGGGTAGATGGTGTTATCAACGAGTGCCCCAGCTTGCAGTGGCTGATCCAGATGACCAAAACTCAAGCCGCCACGGATCATCGATACCAAGGGATTGGTGCGAACGGTTAACCCCGCCAACGATCCCTTTACTTCCACCCCAGAATAGTGCCAAAAGCGCATCGACGGGCCGATCAGGTATCGGTATTGGTCGTTAATTGACACCGTGACTTGCAGCTGTTGATCCACCAATTTGATGCTCTCAATTTTGCCGGTTTCTAAATCGCGGTAAAACACCGGTGCACCGGGGTTTAAGCCAACTAAGGAATCCGTTGTTAACTGCAGTGTCTGGGGTTTGGCTTGCAGCGCTTGAGCTTTATCGTCGGCCAGCGTAAAACGCTGACCAGCCGGCGCTTCGTCGCGGGCACTGGAGCTGCTAAAGGCGATGCCGCCACTTAAGGCATCCAACATCGGCGCGGCCTTGATGGTTAAGGCTGAAAAATCGGCTTTAACCGCCACCGCCCCTTGTAACCAAAAGCGGCTATTGGTGCGAACCAAGTGCTGGTGTTGCCGTTCGATAAAGATCTTAATATCAACGCCGCTGCTGGTGAGCTCGACAGCAAGCACTTCGCCGACCACCACGCCACGATAGCGCAGTGGTGCACCGATGCTCACGCCGTGCAGGATCGATTGGCTTAGGGTGAAGTAGCGGCCGTGGCTGGCTTGTTCTGGTGGCTGCGCTAACAGGGTAAATTGCTGGCTAGGTTCACCAGTGCCGGGCCACAATCGAATAAAGTCGCCAAACACCACGGTATCAAGATTGCTGATCCCATCAAGGCCGATGCTGGCACCCACACGATTGAACTGACTGCCAGTGGTCAGCAATGGGCGGTGCCGGGCATCAACCCAACCGCTTAATTCGACCCCGCCATCAGTTAAAATCACATCGTCAATTTGGCCTAATTCGATGCCGCGGTAACGGATGGAGCTGCCGACACCTAAACCGTCGGCGCTGTCTGCGCTAAAACGGACTCGCACCTTCGGGCTGGCATCGGCTTCATCGGCAAACAGGGTGAATTGCTGCTCAGCAACGGCCGCAACGCTGTCACTGGGGGAGGACACCGCAATGCCGCCGGCTAGAAGGGTGGCTAAACTTTCAATCTGCAGCTTAACGCCACTGCGATTGGCGTCCACTTTGGCGCCAGACACGTTCCAGAAGCGACTGTCTTGGCGAACTAAAAATTGATGTTCTGGGGTGATCAACGCATCAAATACCACCCCGCTGCCATCGTCTTGCAAGGTAAAGTCGACTATTTGACCGATTTTGACTTGCTGGAAGAATATGCCGCTGCCGATATTGAGGCTGCCCCGTTCGGGCGCCGCAATATGGATAACTAAGCCATCGCTGTGTACCGATAAGGCTGGGGCCGTCTCATCGCCAACAAAATGGGTTTTGCGTGCGCCTTCTCCGGGTTGCATGGCAATGTAGTTACCGGAAAACAGTGCATCCAAGCCATCAATACCGGTTAACGATGCTTTAGGGCTCACCAACCAAAAGTGCGTTTGTTCACGCAGCAGATCATCAACAGAGTTTTGCATGCGAATTTGCACGTCCACTGAGCTGCTGTCGCGGGCCAGTTGCACTTTGATCACTTGGCCAACGATGATCCCTTGGTAGCGCACCATGGTTTTATTGGCTTCAATGCCAGTGGCGCTAGGAAACTGAACCGTAATGTCACTGCCCCGTTCTTGGATGTAATTAACCAATAGCCATAAACCTAAAACGGCGGCCAATATCGGTAGGATCCAAATGGGTGAGAGGTTTTTTTTACGCTTAAGCACCGGGGCTTGCACTTCAGTGGTCATCCTGTTCCTTTTCTAAATCCCAAAGCAAACGGGTATCGAGACGTTGCGCCGCCATCTGGGTAAATAAAATCACCAAGGCAAAATAGGTCGCAGCGGGGGCGGGCAGTGCATACAGCAGCTGCCCCATGTTGATTACGCTGACCATAATCGAAATAACAAACAGATCCAACATCGACCAGCGGCCAATGAATTCAATTACATGGAAAGCAGTGGTGAGTTGGCGACGCGATAGCGGTAGTCGTAATTTGATGGTACCTAAGATCACCGCCAAGCCAACAATCTTCGAAATTGGCACCAACACCGAGGCCACGAACACGATGGTGGCGATCCCCGGCATCCCCGCATCAATCAACGATAGCGTGCCGCTGTAGATGGTGTCGTAGGTGTTCACCCCTTGATTGATGGTTTGGGTGATTGGTAATGCATTGGCGGGGAATAAAAAGATAAACGCGGTCAGCAACAGCGCCATGCTGGTTTCTAACGACCGAGGTTGGCGTTTATGCAGCACGGTGCCACAGCGAGGGCAATGGCTGGGGGCGGCGGTGGTTAAGCGGCAACCGGAACACAGCCGCAGTTCTGTATTATTGCTGCTCATAGCGTTGCCACATTAGCTTGGGGTTGTATTCGTATTGAACGTAAAACATCATCACAAACAGCAGCAACAACGCGCCACTGCCCCAACCGAACGTGAGACTGGCGAAATCGGACAGCTTAAACATCGACACTAAATAGCTGATCAGATAGATCTCAACCATCGACAGTTTGCGCAGCAAACTATGACGCAGCAGCAACCAGCGTAACAATTGTGGATGGCGATTTGAGCGCAGTAGCAGCAGTTGCACCAGCACAGAACACAGCAACAGCAGCGGGGCGATCACCCCAGTGATCAACACGGCTAAGCCCACCAAACTGTAGCCTTGCTCAATCACCGCAATCGCGCCGCCGAAGATGGTGGTGGCACGAATGTTACCCACCACATCAATTTCGACAATTGGCAATAAATTGGCCGGGAAAAACAGCACCAATGCTGTGAGGGTTAACGCCAGCAACGTGTTGTTATCGCAATAGGGCTGATCATACACCCGGCTGCCACAGCGAGGGCAATGGGCGCGAATGCCCTGGGGAATGGCTCGCTGTTTTACCTGTTCATCACAGGTAGGGCAAAGTAAAGTGCAATCTGGCAAATCAACGTCCGTTTTCGATAGCAGCACAAGTAACAACAGTTTACCACTACTGCCTAAGAGGCAATAGCGGCAATAATCTGTGCATTTGGCCGCCACAAAGGGCTTTTACCTTGACTCAAGCGGGGGAAACTGGGTTAATGGCAAGCTGATAATTACTCTAAGTCTCGAACATGTTGTCCGCTGAAACCCTCGATTATGGATTGCTGAGTGAACAAGCGAAAAGTTTGATTGCTGGCGAACCGAACCTCACCGCAAATCTAGCAAACATATCTGCCCTGATTTTCGATTCAATGCCCGATCTTAACTGGGCTGGCTTCTATTGGGTTGATACCCCAGAGCAGCTGGTACTCGGTCCATTCCAAGGCAAGGTTGCCTGTGTGCGGATCCCAATAGGTAAAGGCGTCTGCGGTACTGCCGCGGCTACCGGTATTACCCAGTGCATCAGTGATGTACATGCGTTTCCTGGCCACATCGCTTGCGACAGTGCCAGTGAATCCGAATTGGTAGTACCCATTCGCTGTGGCGGTAAGGTTGTTGGGGTGTTAGATATCGACAGTCCAATGCTGTCGCGCTTTAGCGATACCGATGCCCGTGGCATCGAGCAATTGGTCAACGTGTTAGAGCAACACCTAGAGCAGCATTAATGAAAGAGCTGATTCACATCCACACCTACTTAATGGATGCCAACGAAGTAGGTGAATGGGAGGGGCAGGAAGCTCTTGCTGCGGAACACATAAACCAATTGTTTCATGCGGTTTATGATCACGCAGATCACGATATTGAGGTGACACGGTTAGAGCAAATGCTTGAATCCGTGTGGCCAAATTGGCAATACAATCCCCAGCTCCTAGAGTTGGATGACGATATGGTTGACGCATTCGTCGAAGCACTATTTAACCATTTTGACCCAGAACAGGGCCAGGAAGACTTTTGATGACCACTGAACAAAACACCACTCCGGAAAGCACTCCAAAACTGAAGGACGTGAAAGAAGTTATTGCCTATTTGGCAGAGCAGTTTCCGCAGTGCTTTACCCTTGAAGGTGACGCAAAGCCGCTGAAAATTGGTTTATTCCAAGAATTGGCTGAGCGCTTGGAAGGCGACGAGAAAGTCAGCAAGACTCAATTGCGTCAAGCCATTCGTCGTTACACCAACAGCTGGCGCTACCTGCGCGGTTCTAAGTCTGGCGCTCAGCGTGTTGACCTAGACGGCAACGATTGTGGCGAGCTGGAGCAAGAACACGTTGAGCACGCTGAAAAAACGCTGAAAGATAGCCAAGATCGCGCTAAAGAGATGCGTCAAGAAAAGGCCGCGGCTGAGCGCAAGGCAAAACGCCCTGCGAAAAAGCCTCGCCCAGCTCGTGCTGAGCAAGCTGCTAAAGCAAAACCTTCTAAAATGAAAAAAGAGTCTGTCGAGCGGAACTCTAAGCCACTTGAAAAAGTCTCAGCAGATAAGTTGTCAGTAGACATGACCGTGATGGTGACTTTAGGTCGTACCCCAGCGAAAGGTGTAATTACCGATCTGTCTAAGGGCGACGTAGTAGTCCGTTTAGAGTCCGGTCTGACCGTTAAAGTGAAAGCCGATCACATCCGCATCTAATACGGAGTGAGGCGGCATAAGGAGTTGCGAGTAGATGAGAAAAAATAAGATTGCTGCGTTTTTGGCTGGTGTGGTGCTTAGCGCCCAAGCGCTGGCGGTATCTCCTGCACTGAGTGTGCAAGAACTGCCAGAACTGGACCAAGAGGCTCAACACAAAATAGCCAGTAAACGCGTAACTGATCTTTTTACTCGCTCTCATTACCGTCAGGTGGCGTTTGACGACCAGTTTGCTGCGGCGGTTTACAGCCGCTACTTAAAGCAATTGGACGCCAATCGCTCCAATTTGCTGGCCAGCGACATCGCCAAGTTCAGCAAGCTTGAATCGGATCTGCTGGTGTCCATTCGCAGCGGCCAGTTGGCCGAGGCGTATGAACTGTACGAGCTGTCGACCAAACGTCGCTACCAACGGTTAGAGTTCGCGTTATCGCTGCTTGACGAACCGATGGATTTTACCAAAGCTGGCGATCGTTACGTCTACGACCGTACTGAGTCCCCTTGGGCCACCAGTGAAGCAGAGCTGGATGAGATCTGGCGTCAACGGGTGAAGCACGATGCGCTTAACCTGTCGATGACCGGCAAAGAGTGGCCTGAAATCAGCGAAATGCTGACTAAGCGCTACAACAATGCCATTAAACGACTCAGTCAGACTCAAAGCGAAGATGTATTTCAGTCTGTGATGAACGCCTTTGCTTACACGTTAGAGCCGCACACCAGTTACTTATCACCGCGTAACGCTGATCGCTTCAAAACTGAAATGAACCTGTCCCTTGAAGGGATCGGTGCCGTATTGATGGTGGACGACGATTACACCGTGGTGCGTGAACTGGTTACCGGTGGCCCAGCGGATAAGCAGGGCGAGCTGAAACCCGACGACAAAATCATCGGCGTTGCCCAAGAGGGCGAGAAGGTGGTTGATGTTATCGGCTGGCGCTTGGATGACGTGGTTGAACTGATTAAGGGCAAGAAAGACTCTGTGGTAACACTGCAAGTGTTGGCATCGAAAGATGGCAATAATGCGCTGCCGAAAGAGATCGAAATTGTTCGTGACGAAGTTCGCCTTGAAGACCGAGCAGTGAAATCGGAAGTACGCACCGTGCCAATGGGCGGCAGTGACCGCAAAGTTGGCGTCATCGACATTCCAAGTTTTTACATGGATGTCAGCGGTGATGTGGCTAAAGAGATCGCCAAGCTGAAGCAAGAGTCGATTGAAGGCATTATTGTGGATCTGCGCAGTAACGGTGGTGGCTCTTTGAGCGAAGCCAGTCTGCTAACCGGTTTGTTCATTAGCCAAGGGCCAGTGGTGCAAATTCGGGATCAACGCAACAAGATCAGCGTGAACGGCGACAGTGATGCCCGTGTGGCTTACGATGGCCCGTTAACGGTTATGGTGAATCGCTACAGTGCCTCTGCGTCAGAGATTTTTGCCGCAGCGCTGCAAGACTATGGTCGTGCGGTGATCATTGGTGAGCAAACCTTTGGTAAAGGTACGGTGCAGCAGCATCGTCCACTGGGTCGTATTTACGATTTATACGACAAGCCAATGGGTAACGTTACCTACACCATCTCTAAGTTTTACCGCATCAATGGCGGTTCAACTCAGCTTAAAGGGGTGTTACCGGATCTGACCTTCCCAAGCTTTGTGGTTGAGGGAGAGTATGGTGAATCTCAAGAAGATAACGCCTTGCCGTGGGATTCGATCCCAAGCGCACGTTACCGTAACTTTGAGATGATCGACACCGATCTGGTTAATTACCTTGATGGTCGTCATCAGAGCCGGATAGAGCAAGATTATGAATTTAATCTGCTGAAAGGCGACATTGCTCGTTACCGTTTGGATAAAGACAAAAACTGGGTCAGCTTGGTTAAGTCGGAACGCGAAGCGAAGCAAGCTGAAGATGATAAACGCGCCTTATCTCGTCTGAATACACGTCGAAAACAGCAAGGTTTAGAGGCTGTGGAAGCCTTAAAAGACGCCGAAGATATGGAGTTACCTGACTACATGTTGGAAGAGGCCAGCGCCATTACCATCGACTTGGTTGATTACGCTTTAACCGCCAGACAAAAGAAAGCCTCGTAAGGCTAACTTTGATTGTTCTTACAAACGCCGCTAACTTAGCGGCGTTTTTTGTTTGCATAAACCGCCAGCAGACAAAATAAACCACTGCGCCGACCACTTGCATTAGACAGTAAATTTAACTTTTGCAACGTCTAATCACTTGCATACATAGATGCATACGCGATACAAAATGCCTGCTTATAACAAAAAAATAACAAGTTAGAGGGAAGGCATGAGTACGGATACGGTAAAACACGAACAATGGTCCAGTCGTATGAGCTATATGCTTGCGGCCACTGGTGCCGCAGTCGGACTCGGCAACATTTGGAAATTTCCCTACATCATGGGAGAAAACGGTGGCGGGGCATTCGTTCTGGTGTACTTCGCCTGTATTTTGCTTATCGGCATTCCAGTGATGATGTCGGAAGTGCTGATCGGTAAAGTTGGCCGCCAAGCGCCAGCACGCTCAGCGCGTTTGGTTTCGCAACAATCCGGTGGCAGCGGCAAATGGTCGATCGTTGGCTGGTTTGGTTCGTTAACGGGCTTTTTGATCCTCTCTTTTTACGTTGTGATTGCAGGTTGGGCACTGGCCTACACCTATTACGGCTTTAACGGCATGTTTACGGATCAAACCGCTGTACAAATCGATTCCCTGTTTCGAGGTCTCAACGCCTCTGGAGCCGAATTGATGGCGTGGAGTGGCGCGGTCGTATTAACCACCACCCTGGTTGTTGGCTTAGGGGTGAAGGATGGTCTTGAGCGTTCGGTCAATTGGATGATGCCAGCCCTGTTTGTGCTGTTACTGGTTATGGTGGGTTACGCCTCGCAACATGGCGACATGCCCGCCGCGCTCAAATTTATGTTTAATGCGGATTTCAGCAAGTTAAGTTGGAATGGTGTCTTAGTTGCGCTGGGTCATGCCTTTTTCACTTTATCATTGGCATCAGGGATCATGACCATGTACGGCGCTTACCTGCCTGCAGGCACTTCCTTAGTGAAAACCTCAATTTATATTGCGGTAATGGATACCGTGGTGGCGATATTAGCGGGGATCGCGATTTACCCTATTGTGTTTGCCAACGGCTTAGAACCCGGCGCAGGCCCAGGGCTAATCTTCCAAACCCTGCCTATCGCCTTTGGCAGCATGCCCGGTGGTCAGATATTCGGTGGCTTGTTCTTTCTTATGCTGGTAGTGGCGGCATTAACGTCAGCGTTGGCGCTGATTGAATCTTCCGTTGCTTGGTTAGTGGAAAACCGTGGTTTTAAACGAATGCAAGCGGCTGTTGTGTCTGGTGCCGTGATCTGGTTGCTGAGCTTAACCACCGTATTCTCTATCAGTGGTGCCGAGTGGACCAAAATTACGCTGTTTGGCAACGAAACCACCATGTTTGGGATCCTTGATTTCACCACTTCGAACATCATGTTGCCGGTCGGCGGCTTGCTTACTGCGTTATTTGTTGGCTATGTGGTTAAGCGCTCCGTTACCGAGCAAGCCATTGATAGCAGTGCTGCGATTTACACCTTCTGGCGTGTGTGTGTGCGTTACGTGGCGCCGATAGCCATTGTGTTGGTGTTCTTGCAACTGTCTGGTTTAGTTTCCTTTTAACCACCTGTCTGCACGCAATGCGGTAGAAAACCGGCCATTACGGCCGGTTTTTGTTGGTTTTATCCCCACTCAAACTCTTTTGCGATTGTAGCGCCCGCAGAAAACAAAGCCCTTGGTATACTGACCGCATTAAGGGTTTTATCCCTTTATCTTTGGAAAGTAAGGAGACTGTGCCCATGTCGGCCATGCAAGCAAAGCTGCGTTCTGATTACCAAGCGCCGCAATACACCATCGAACAGCTGCACCTTGATTTTAAACTGGATGAACACGCCACCCTCGTGACGGCCACATCCCAAGTAAAGCAGTTGGTGAGTGGCAGCAAGACGTTGCAACTCGATGGCGAGCACATGACGTTGGTGTCGGTGGCCATTGATGGCAATCCATTGCCAACCGAACGGTTTCGTCACGCCGACAATCAATTAATCATCGACGTTGATCTGGCGCAGTTTGAGCTGACCATCGTTACGGAGATTGATCCGGCCAACAACACCGCACTGGAAGGGTTGTACAAATCCGGTGGCGCTTTCTGTACTCAGTGTGAAGCCCAAGGCTTTCGCCGCATTACTTTCTTCTTAGATCGCCCCGATGTGCTGGCGAAATACACCACTCGAGTTGAAGCCGATAAAGCGCAGTATCCATACCTGCTGTCAAACGGCAATAAAATCGATAGCGGCGATCTCGACCACGGCCGTCATTTTGCGGTATGGCAAGATCCGTTCCCGAAGCCAAGCTACTTGTTTGCCTTAGTGGCGGGTGATTTTGACCTGTTGGCCGACAGTTACACTACCCGCAGTGGCCGAGAAGTGGCTCTTGAACTGTTTGTTGATCGGGGCAATTTGCATCGTGGTGAACACGCCATGGCATCGCTTAAGCACGCCATGAAGTGGGATGAGGATCGTTTCAATCTTGAGTACGATCTGGATATCTACATGATCGTCGCCGTGGATTTTTTCAACATGGGCGCCATGGAAAACAAAGGCCTGAACGTCTTTAACTCCAAAGCCGTGTTAGCGGATCCACAAACCGCCACCGACGATGAATACCATCGGATCGAATCGATCATCGGCCACGAATACTTCCATAACTGGACCGGTAACCGCGTGACCTGCCGCGATTGGTTCCAGTTAAGCCTAAAAGAAGGCTTAACCGTATTCCGTGATCAAGAGTTCTCCTCGGATCTTGGCTCGCCAGTGGTTAACCGCATTGATGCGGTAACGGTAATGCGCAATCACCAGTTTGCGGAAGACGCAGGCCCAATGGCGCACCCAATTCGTCCTGAGCAAGTGCTCGAGATGAACAACTTCTATACCGTTACCGTGTACGACAAGGGATCAGAAGTGATCCGGATGATGCACACCTTGTTAGGCGAAGCGGGCTTTCAACAAGGGATGGCACTCTATTTTGATCGCCACGATGGCCAAGCCGTTACCTGCGATGATTTTGCGGCTGCGATGGAAGACGCATCCGGCGTTGATTTAACTCAGTTCCGCCGTTGGTATAGCCAATCGGGCACCCCAGTGGTTCGCGCCAGTGAAAGCTACGACGCAGCCAAACGCGAATACCGCTTAACGTTACAGCAGCACACGCCAGCCACCGCCGATCAAGCCGACAAGCTGCCGCTGCACATTCCTGTAGCAGTCGAGTTGCTTAACCCGCAAGGCGTTGCCCAACCGTTAGTGGTTAATGGCAGCAGCATCGACAAGGTGTTAAACCTGACCGAGGCCGAGCAAACCTGGGTGTTTGAACAAGTGGATGGCCCCGTGGTGGCTTCACTGTTTGAAAACTTCTCTGCGCCAATCAAATTGGAACAGCAGATCAGCGCTGAACAACTGGCCCTGTTAGCGGCGCACGCAGGGAATGATTTTGCTCGTTGGGATGCAGGCCAACGTCTGTTGACCAAAGAGTTGTTTGCACTGGCCGATGCCGAGCAGCAACGGGCTTCCAACTTAGCTATCGACACCTTACGCCATGTGTTGTTGGACGATAAGCAAGATCCGGCCTTAGTGGCATTGATGTTGGCACTGCCAGCGGAAGCCGCGTTGGCACAGCTGCGCATCGACATCGAAGTGGAAACGTTGCACCAAGCCCGTCGTCAACTGCTGGCGCAGATAGGTGCTGACCTTGAAGATGAACTGTTAGCGCGTTACCGCGACTGCAGCGACAGTGATTATCAGCAAGATGGTCAAGCGGTTGGTCGCCGTGCGCTTAAAAATGCCTGTTTGTTCCTGCTGGCTATGGCGGGTAAAGCCACCACCCAAGAGTTGTGCGCGCAGCAATTTGCCTTAGCCAATAACATGACTGATCGCCTCAGCGCGCTTAATGCCATGAACCAAGCGCAACTGCCCGCGGTGGTTGATGCTTTAGCCAGCTTTGAGCAGCAGTGGCAGCAAGATCCGTTAGTGATGGATAAGTGGTTCAGCCAGATCGCAATGGCCCCAAAGGCGGATGTGTTAGCCGACATTGACGCGGCCATGGCGCACCCAATGTTCGATATCTCTAACCCCAATCGAGTGCGCGCGTTGATCGGCGCGTTTGCCAGTGGCAACCGAAACCAGTTCCACGCCATTGATGGCAGCGGTTACCAGTTCTTGACCGATCAGCTGCTGCAGTTAAACGACATTAACCCACAATGCGCCGCGCGGATCATTACCCCGTTGCTGGGGTGGAAAGAGTTGGACGGTGAACGCCAGCTGTTGGTGAAAGCGCAATTGCAACGCTTGGCGGATCTGCCTAACCTCAGCCGCGATTTGTACGAAAAAGTGTCGAAGGCACTGCTGTAATCAGTTGTTATGTCGAGTCAGTTTGTTTTTCGATTGAATGTCAGCTGGTCTGCGTTTCAGCAGTATTACCACGGGCACGCGCAAATGGTGCAATGCTATGCCGAAAATGGGCAAACGCTGCAGATCCACGCGCGTCATTTTCGGCCACTGTTAACGGCCAGCGGGCTGCAAGGTCGGTTCCTGTTGAGCTTGGACGACAACCATCAAGTGCAACAGTTAGTAAAAATAGAAAACTGACTAGAGTAAAAACTTAAAACATAAGAAAGGTCCCGAGAGGGGCCTTTTTTTTATCGCCTTAAAAAATATATCCGTTATTTATCAATGCTTTAGTTGGTCTGGCCAGTGGGGTGAAGTCGGTTGCCTCAACCAGTTGAAAACGACAGTTTCAAATGGGCGTTTAAATCGGTGGCTAAGTGGTTAAATCTGGAGAGGTTTAATGCTGCAAAGATGTTGCGGTGGCGGGGGTGTTGCGTTAACAATGGGATTAATTCTCTATAAAGGGAATTTAACAATCACAATAATCAGGGAAGGGAGAGAAGCGAAAATGACATCTAATGCATTGCGCTTTCAAAAAACGGCGCTGGCGGCAATCGTCGGCACGGTACTGGCGACGCCAGTTCAAGCCGTTTCATTCCAATGGGGAGACGTCGAAGGCCGTTTTGATTCAACTTGGACTGCAGGTGCAGCCTGGCGTGTTGAAGAACGCGATCTCGACAAAGTTGCAAAAAGTAACTTATTCCAATGGCAAGATTACGGTTTTCAAACCAGCAATGGCTTGGTTACCGGCTTTAACGAATTCTTAGATTCACCGGACGTATTTAAACGCCGCGGCAGTTTCTCTGCCAACGGCGATCTGGGTAACCAGCTGTACGATCAAGGTGATACCTTCAGCGAGACCTTTAAAGGCACTCACGAGCTGGAGTTGGTTTACGATAATTTTGGCTTGTTTGCCCGCGGTTTGTATTTCTACGACAACCGCTTAGAGAACAGCAGCTTTGATTACCGTAATCCAATGACTGGCGAAAAGTACGACATTTGCGCAGACGATACCGCTGCGGAATACGCCTGTTCTGACGTACGAATGCTGGATTACTTCCTGTTTGCTGATTTTGATATTGGCGATATGCCATTCTCGGTTCGTCTTGGTGATCAGGTTGTGAGTTGGGGTGAAAGTACCTTAATCAGCCACGGCATCAACCAAGTAAACCCCGTGGATCTGGCCCGTTTGCAAGCGCCAGGCTCGGAACTGAAAGAAGCGTTTATCCCAGTCGGGATGTTGTGGGCCAGCTTAGGGGTAACCGAAAACCTCAACATTGATGCCTTCTACCAGTACCGCTGGGAAGAAACGCGTCTGCCTGCCGCGGGCACCTACTTCGCGTCTAACGATTTTGCGGGTGCGGGCGGTTACAACAATAACGCTCAATTGGGCTTTACTGGCAACCCCGACATCACCTTGGATCACCTGATCAGCGAGTACAACTTACTGGCGGCCAGCGCGGCAACCGCTGCCGGTGCCGGTGATGCGGCGGCATTGGCGGCCTTAGGTGCGCGCGCCTTGGATTACTCCACCAAAGTGGCTTTGATTGATCACACTGCTGAGCCAGATGACCAAGGCCAATACGGCTTAAAAGTGGGTTACTACGCGCCGGATCTGAACGATACCGAGTTTGGTTTCTACTTTATGAACTACCACAGCCGTCGACCAATCAGCGCGGGGACGGCCTCTGATTTTCGTCAAGCGGCAATTGGGGAAGACGTGGCATACCTTGCCACCGTGGCGGCAGAAGGTCGCAGTGTAAACCGTCAAGATCTGCTGAACTTGAACACCTTTACCAAAGCGAAGTTGACCTACCAAGAAGACATTAAGTTATACGGCATGTCATTCAACACAACGGTGGGAGAAACCTCCGTTGCCGGTGAAGTGGCTCACCGTCAAGATGAACCACTGCAAATTGATGACGTTGAGCTGCTGTTTGCGGCCATGCCAGAGCAGTTATCTAACGCTGGGATCACCGGTGCCTTTACTGATCTGTCGCAATACCTGAAACCAAATGGTGAACGTTTGCAGCCAGGGGAAGAAGCGCCAGGCCACATCTTGGTGGATACCACCCAAGCACAGATGACCTTTACCCACATCTTTGGCCCAACCTTAGGCTCGACCAACTTTGTGATGTTGGCCGAAGTGGGTGGGGTGTGGATCCACGACATGCCGAGCCACGAGCAGTTACGACTCAATGGCCCAGGTACTGAGCGTGCCGGCAGCCAAGGCCGCGAAGATAACTTGGATGTGTTGGAGCTGCTGCATGCGGGTGCCGAGGAAGACGCCTTCCCCGATGACTTTGCTTGGGGTTACCGCATCGTAGCCAAAGCCGATTACCAAAACGCTTTGTTTGGTTGGAACTTGTCGCCGCGCGTGGTGTTTAGCCACGACGTTCAAGGTACCACCCCAGATCCGTTGTTCCTGTTTACCGAAGAACGCAAATCAGCGGCATTCACTCTCTCCGCTGATTACTTGTCTACTTGGTCTTGGGATCTTAGCTACAACACCTTCTTTGATGGTAAGGGCTCTACTAACGCCCTTGAAGACAAAGATTTTGTATCGTTCAACCTGAAATTCTCGATCTAAGAGGGCAGTGAACATGAAGAAGTACACCGTAATTGCATCTGCCTTAACCTTGGCCTTTGCCTGTGGCGTTCAAGCCAAAGTCTCGCCAGAAGAAGCGGCTAAGCTTGGTACCGAGCTTACCCCGATCGGTGCCCAGATGGCCGGCAACGCCGATGGTTCAATTCCCGCGTGGACCGGTGGCATCACCACCGCACCAGCAGGTTATCAGGTGGGTCAATTCCACCCCGATCCTTATGCTGCCGATGCGATCCTAACCACCGTAACCGCCAGCAACATGGCCGAGTACAGCGATTACCTGACCCCAGGGGTTAAGGCGATGCTGGAACAGTACCCAGACACCTTTAAACTGAACGTTTACCCAACTCACCGTAGCGCCTCTTACCCGCAGTTTATTTACGATGCGGTAAAAGATAACGCCACCAACGCTGAGCTGGTGGAAGGCGGTAACGGCATTAAAGGGGCATCGGCTGGGGTGCCATTCCCGATCCCAGAAAGTGGCGTCGAAGCCATTTGGAACCACATTCTGCGTTACCGTGGTGAAGCGGCTTCTTTGCAGCGTAACCAAGCGGCACCAACGCCATCGGGTAAATACACTCTGGTTGAAACCGAAGAGACCATCATCTTTGTCTACGGCGATCCGAAAGTGGATCCGCAAAAAATGGCCGACGACAACATGATCATCTTCTTCAAGCAGGTGGTGACCTCGCCATCGCGCTTGGCGGGTACTGCGTTGTTGGTACACGAGACCATGGATCAGAACAAACAGCCGCGTCAGGCTTGGACCTATAACACAGGTCAGCGCCGTGTTCGCCGCGCTCCTAACGTTGCGTTTGATACCCCAGGAACCGTATCTGACGGCCTGCGAACCACCGATGACTTCGATCTCTACAACGGTTCGCCAGAGCGTTACAACTGGACCTTAAAGGGCAAGCGTGAGCTGTATATCCCATACAACGATTACAAGTTGCACAGTGACACCCTAAATTACGATCAGATCGTGAAGCCGGGTCACATCAACATGGATCTGGTGCGTTGGGAAAAGCACCGTGTTTGGGAAGTCGAGGCAACCTTGAAAGAGGGCGTTCGTCACACCTACAAAACCCGCACCTTCTATCTGGATGAAGACAGCTGGCAGATCGCGCTAACCGACATGTACGACAACCGTGATCAGCTGTATCGAGTGGGCATGGCGCACGCCATTAACTACTACGAGAAACCGCTGATGTGGACCACTTTGGAAACGTTTTACGATCTGAACTCGCGCCGTTACTTGGCCATGGGGTTGGATAACCAAGGTGACGTTGTTGATTTCGATGTGAAGCTGTCGAAGAAAAAGTTTACGCCTCAAGCACTGCGCCGTTCTGGCCGTCGTTAATTGAGTCGAATTTAAGGGCGCCTTCGGGCGCCCTGTTGGTGGGAACTATGCAAGCGAAAATAATAACTTCAATTTTGCTCTCTTCTTTGTGCTTGGTGCCACCTGTGGTTGCCGAGACAACCTCATACATCGCCTCTAAGGCAACCAGTGCCCCGATCCTCGATATGGCCTACAACGGCACTAAGATGATTGCCGTGGGCGATCGTGGTCATTTGCTGGCGTTTATTGATGATCAGTGGCAGCAGCTGTCGACCCCAAGCCAAGCGTTGCTGACGGCCGTTACCTTTAAGGGTAAAAATGGTTGGGCGGTTGGCCACGATGCCACCATCTTAACCACCACCGACGGTGGCTATACCTGGCAGCTAAAACAGCAGTTTCCGGATTTAGATAAGCCGCTGCTGGATGTGATTGCTCTGTCGGTAAACAACATCATCGCCGTTGGCGCTTACGGGTTAACCTACCGCAGCAGCGATGGTGGCAATAGCTGGACCAGCCTCTACTTCAATGAACTTTTGCATCCGGATGATCAGCTCTACCTTGACGAGCTGAAAGCGGAAGATGAAGCACTCTATCTTGATGAGCGCAGCGCCATGTTGCCCCATTTCAATCGCATTGTGCCGCTGCGCAGCGGCAAACTGGTGATGGTGGGCGAGATGGGCTTAATCGCACTGTCCGATGACGGTGGCGCCAGTTGGCAGAATCAAGAACCCTTTTACGATGGCTCACTGTTTGATCTGCTCGAAACCAAAAGTGGCGCGTGGGTTGCCATTGGTTTACGCGGCAATATTTTCCGCAGCACCGACCAAGGCCAAAGTTGGCAGTCGGTTCGCACCAAGGTGTCGAGCACCATCAATAGCGCGACCCAACTTCGGGACGGCACCATTGTGATGGTGGCGAATAACGGCTACCTGTTGACCAGCACGGATGACGGTCAAACCTACCAAACCAAGATCGAAGCGAAAGGCGAGGATCTGGTTGCGGTAGCGCAGCAAAAAGATGGGCGGGTCATTGTGGCCGGCAGTGCTGGCGTACGCTGGCTTGGTTTGTAGTAGCAAGGAAGAACAATGTTAGATAAATGGACCAATGCCATCGAAACCCTATTGTTTCGTCACCGAGGGGCGGTGCTGCTGATTTTTGCATTGCTTACGCTCGGGTTAGGCTATTCAGCGTCACAGCTGCGTATGGATGCGGCTTTTACCAAAAATATTCCCCTTAATCACCCCTACATGCAGACCTACATGAAGCATCGCGACCAATTTGGTGGCGCCAATAGCATCATGGTCGCGATTGAGGACACCAGCGGTGATATTTACAATCCGGTGTTTTTCGAAGCACTGCGATTGGTTCACGATCAGCTGTTCTTCATTCAAGGGGTCGATCGTACACAGGTGAAATCCCTGTTCAGTCCATCCACCCGTTTTACTGAAGTGGTTGAAGATGGCTTCCGTGGCGGGCCGGTGATCCCAGCCAATTTTGATGGCAGCCAGCGCAGCGTTGATCAGGTGCGCACCAACGTAGACCGCTCCAATGTGGTGGGCCGTATGGTGTCGGCGGATTCCAGTGCCGCCATGGTGACCGCGCAACTGCTTGAGTGGCAACCGATCCCCGTTGAGGAGCAGATCCCCGGTGGTGCCACCACAAAACCGATGGACGTATTGGCTTTTGCTGAGCGTCTGGAACAAGAGATCCGCCAGCAGTTCCAAACCGATCAAATTAAGATCCACATCATCGGTTTTGCCAAGATGTCCGGAGACGTGGCTGATGGTGCCAAAGGGGTACTGTTGTTCTTTATGATCGCCATCGCAATCACCGCGGTCATGGTCTTTGCGTTCTCCCGTAGCTTGTTGCTGACCTTCTTCCCTCTGGCTTGCAGCTTAGTGGCCGTTGTGTGGCAGATGGGCGGCCTGACCGTATTGGGCTTTGGTTTGGATCCAATGTCGATACTGGTGCCGTTTTTGGTGTTCGCCATTGGGGTCAGCCACGGGGTGCAGATGATCAACGCCGTTGGCCACCGAGTCGCCACAGGCGCCAGTGCCAAAGTCGCGGCCCAAGCGTCGTTCCGCAGTTTGCTGGTGCCGGGTATGGTTGCTCTGTTATCCGATACCGTGGGTTTCTTAACGTTGCTGGCGATCGATATCGGCATCATCCGTGAACTGGCCATTACGGCTTCGTTAGGGGTGGCCGTTATTATCCTAACCAACTTGATCTTGCTGCCCGTATTGCTGTCTTACGCCAAGTTCAGTCACGGTTATCTTGCTCGAGTCAAAGCAAGCCGCGCTAATGTCAGCCCTGTTTGGGACTGGATGGCCAAGTTTGCTGACGGTAAGCGCTCGGTTGCGGTCATTGTGGTTGCGGCAATACTGTTTGCGTTTGGTTGGCAACAAGCCCAAACCATGAAGATTGGCGATCTGCATGCGGGCGCGCCAGCGCTGAAAGAGGAATCGATCTACAACCAAGATACCGCTTTCATTACCGACAAATTTACCATCACCACCGATGTACTAACGGTGTTAGTGGAAGCCTTCCCTGAAGCCTGTACTTATCATTCAGCCATGACCGAGATTGATAATTTCCAATGGCGCATTGAAAACATCGAAGGGGTGCAATCGGCCACGTCACTGGCGTCGATTGCCAAGCAGGTAAACGGTGGCTTTAACGAAGGCAACCCTAAGTGGCGAGTGTTACCACGGACCACACCGACTCTGGTGCAAGCGGTGGCTCAGGTACCAACCACATCGGGCCTGCTTGATAACACCTGTTCGGTGATGCCTATTTACGTGTTCTTAGTGGATCACAAGGCGGAAACCTTAGATCGGGTTGTGGCGGCGGTGAAAGCCGAAGCGGCCAACTTCAACAGCGATAAACTGCAGTTTAAGTTAGCGTCTGGCCCTGCTGGGGTAATGGCGGCCACCAACGAAGCCGTTGCAGAAGCGCAAACGCCAATGATGGTGTACGTCTACGGCGCGGTGTTTGTGTTGTGCTTAATCAGCTTCCGTTCCTTGCTCGCAACCATTGCGGTGGTCTTGCCGCTGTACTTAGTTTCGGTATTGGCGCAAGCACTGATGACCTATTTGGAAATTGGCCTAACCGTAAGCACCTTACCGGTTATTGCACTGGGGGTTGGTATCGGTGTCGATTACGGCATCTATATCCTATCGACAATGGCGCCGTTGCTGCGTGAAGGCGTGCCGGTGGCCGAAGCCTATAAGCAAGCCTTGATTGAACGGGGCAACGCAGTGGTGTTTACCGGCATTACCTTAGCTGTAGGGGTAAGTACTTGGGTGTTCTCCGATCTTAAATTCCAGATGGACATGGGGATCCTGCTTACCTTCATGTTCCTAGTGAATATGCTTGCAGCCATTTTATTATTACCCGCACTGGTCAAACTTCTTTGGCGAGAAAAACCCGCCAGCTAGTGCAATTGAATAAAGGCCACCGCAAGGTGGCCTTTTTTTGCATAAACGCAGCATATAAATGCTTTAGTTTTCATCAATGGATACATCCGATCGCAGTAAGCAAATCTTATGATGCGATATGGCTCACACAGTGGCGCTTTTGGTGATATGCTTCGCTGCAAATGCCGTTTGCGGCGTTTGAAACGGAAGAAAGAGAACAAAATATCAGGCTGTGTGAAAGGAAATACCATCATGGCGACACTGCAAATCCGTCCATCGGTGATGTTGGACAACGTTGTAGCTCTAGTACATCAGAAGAACGAAGAACAAGAAGCTCAGTTACTGGAATCTTTGGCAAGAATTCTATTTGCCACACTCTCCCAAGCAGATCTTAATCAGCGCAATGACAGTGAGCTTTACGGGGCAACCTTAAGCTTATGGCGCAACTTGAACAACACGCCTTCTGGCGCCAGTTTTAATCAAGTTTACAATCCAATTCAAAGCACCCACGGATGGCAAAGTGCTCACACCATTGTTGAAATGGTTCAGCCTGATATGCCGTTCTTGGTCGACTCCGTCTCCATCGCCCTGCAGCGCTTTAGCATTGCCCCTCACCTGATCATTCACTCGCCCATTGCCATCAAACGTGACCGCGACGGTAAGATCATTGACGTTGCTTCAGTTTTAGACGCGACTGCCGAGCACGAACGGGTTTCGGTGTTCTTGGTGGAAGTTGAAAATCAGGAAGATCCAGAGCGTCGCCAGGAGATCTCCGACGAACTCACTTCGATGCTCGAAGACATTGTGGCTTCGGTGGAAGATTGGCAGCAGATGCAAGCCAAGCTGGCAGAGGTGACCGACACCATCGAGCAAGGCCCGTTGGTGAGCAGCGATAGCGAGAAACAGCAAACATTAGAGTTTTTAAAATTTCTTGCTAATCACCACTTTACCTTTCTCGGTTACCGTTACTACGATCTGGAGAAAGTCGAAGGGGATTTGGCCTTGCGTCCGGATCACCAGAGCAGTCTGGGTACCTTACGTGTGCGCCCAAGCCAGCATAACGGCTTGCTGCTGTCGCAGTTACCGGAAGCCGCCCGTAAAGACGCGCTGCAACCCAATTACTTGGTATTGACCAAAACCAATTCCAAAAGTCGAGTGCATCGCCCAGCCTACATCGATTATGTCGGCATTAAACGCTTTAACGACGCCGGCCAAGTAGTGGGTGAACATCGCTTTATTGGTTTGTACGCCTCAACCATGTACAACAAAAGCACCGATCAAATCCCACTGCTGAAGCAGAAGCTTGCCAGTGTGTTGGAACTGTCTGGCTTGGCGCCGTTCAGTCACGATTTCAAAGCACTGCAACACATCTTGGAAACTTACCCTCGAGATGAATTGATCCAAGCAACCGTGAAGCAGTTGTACGATGCCGCCATTGGCATTTTGCACATGCAAGATCGCGATAAAGTGCGCTTGTTTATCCGCAAAGATATTTTCGGTCGATTTGTTTCCGCCTTGGTTTACACCACCAAAGAGCGTTACAACACCCAGTTGCGGGTGCGGACACAAGAGTTGTTAGCGAAATATTTTCAAACGGAAGATCCGGTTGAATTTACCACTTACTTCTCTGAATCGCAGTTGGCTCGTACCCACTACCAAGTGAAGGTGGCCAATAATGAAATGGACGTTGATATAAACGAGTTGGAAACCAATTTGATTGAACTGGCACGCACGTGGGACGACAAACTGGACAGCGCCTTGGTTGAGAGCCGCGGCGAAGCCAAAGGTAAGGCATTAGCCCGTCAATTTATTAATGCCTTCCCCCGCAGCTATAAAGAAGACGTGTTGCCGTCGGCCGCGCTGGTGGACATTGAACAACTGCAGAACCTCAGCGAAGACAACAAGCTGGGTATGTTGTTCTACCAGCCACAGGAAGCCAGTTCGGCCCAGCGTTTGGTGTCATTGAAGCTGTTCCATAAAGATGAACCGATCCCATTGTCAGACATTCTGCCAATGTTGGAAAACTTCGGTTTGCGCGTGATTGGTGAGCGCCCTTACAAAGTGATTGGCGCTGACGGCGCTGAATTCTGGGTACTTGATTTCTCAATGACCTTTAAGCGCGACGTCAAAGAGCCGATCACCAGCTATCAAAAACGTTTTGAAGACGCGTTGGCCAGCACCTGGAATGGCGCCTTTGAAGACGACGCCTTTAACTCGCTGGTCTTAAGCGCAGGGTTATCTGGCATTGAAGTGACGGTACTGCGTGCCTACGCCCGCTACATGCGCCAGATCGGGATGACGTTCTCGCAGCTGTACATCGCTGAAACCTTAGAGCGTTACCCAGAGATCACCCAGCTGCTGATGCAGATGTTCCGTGAACGCTTTAAGCCAAAAGCGCGCGGTAAGCATGATACAGCCAAGCTGCGCCTTGAGATTGAAACCAAGCTCGATGACGTTGCCAACTTGGATGACGACCGCATTATTCGTCGCTTTGCTGAGCTGATTGATGCCTCGCTGCGTACCAACTTCTATCAAAAGAACAACGAAGGTCAGCCGAAAGACTACCTGTCTATCAAGTTCCAGCCGGAGTTGATCCCAGAGATCCCAGCCCCAGTGCCGAAGTTCGAAGTCTTCGTCTACTCGGCCAAAGTGGAAGGGGTGCACCTTCGCGGCGGTAAAGTCGCTCGGGGTGGCTTGCGCTGGTCTGATCGTCGTCAGGACTTCCGCACCGAAGTACTGGGTTTGGTGAAAGCGCAGCAAGTAAAGAACACCGTGATTGTGCCGTCCGGCGCCAAAGGTGGCTTTGTGTGTAAACAGCTGCCAACAGAGCGTGATGCGATGCTGGCGGAAGGGCAAAGCTGCTACCGCACCTTTATCCGCGGCTTGCTGGACATCACCGACAACATCGTTCATGGCGAACTGACGCCACCGATGGATGTGGTGCGTCACGATGAAGACGACAGCTACCTGGTTGTGGCCGCCGATAAAGGCACCGCCACCTTCTCGGATATCGCCAACAGCATTTCTGAAGAGTACAACTTCTGGTTAGGCGACGCGTTTGCCTCTGGTGGCCAATACGGTTACGACCACAAGAAGATGGGGATCACCGCTCGCGGTGCGTGGGAGTCGGTGAAACGCCACTTCCGCGAAATTGGGATTGATTGCCAAACCACCGACTTCACCTGTACCGCCGTTGGCGACATGGCTGGCGACGTGTTTGGTAATGGCATGTTGTTGTCTGAACACACCCGCTTGCAGGTGGCGTTTAACCACATGCACATCTTCATCGATCCAGAGCCAGATGCCGCCGCCAGCTACATCGAACGTAAGCGTTTATTTGAACTGCCGCGTTCAAGCTGGACCGATTACGACATCAACTTAATCTCTGAAGGCGGCGGGATCTTCAACCGCTCGGCTAAGTCGATTAAGTTAACACCGCAAATCAAAGCGATGCTTGGCACCAAAAAAGCACAGATGACGCCAAATGAGCTGATCAACAACTTGCTGAAAATGGAAGTGGATCTGCTGTGGAACGGCGGCATCGGCACTTACGTTAAAGGTTCGGGCGAAACCCACCTTGATGTGGGCGACCGTGCCAACGACGTGGTGCGCATCAATGGCCACGAACTGAACGCGAAGATTGTCGGCGAGGGCGGAAACCTCGGCTTAACCCAACTGGGCCGGATCGAATACGCCCAACAGGGCGGCCGCATCAATACCGATTTTGTTGATAACGTTGGCGGGGTTGATTGCTCCGATAACGAAGTAAACATCAAAATTTTGCTGAATCGCTTAGTGGCTGAAGGCGAACTCACCATCAAACAGCGTAACAAGCTGCTGGTGGAGATGACCGACGAAGTTGCTGAGATTGTGTTGGAAGATTGCCGCAACCAAACCCTGTCTATCTCGGTCACCGAAGATCGCGATGTCGCCAACATGAAAGAGCAGACCCGCTTTATTCATTACTTGGAAAAGATGGGCCGCTTGGATCGCGCCTTGGAATTCTTACCAACCGATGAAGAGCTGTCTGAACGCATGGCCGCAGGCCAAGGCTTAACGCGCCCCGAATTGTCGGTACTGGTGGCTTACGCCAAGATGGTACTGAAAGAACAATTGGTTGACCCGCAAGTTACTGATAATGAAGTGATTGTTAAGCGTTTGGTGGCTTACTTCCCAGAACGTTTGCAGCAAAGTTTTAGCCAATGGATGCAGGATCACCCGCTGCGCGGCGAGATCATCGCGACCACCTTGGCGAACGACATGATCAACAACATGGGCTTCAACTTCATCCAGCGAATGCAGGATGAGACCAGCGCCTCAATCCCTGAAATTGCAATCAGTTACACTATCGCTGAGCAAATTTTTGGTTTCGACAAAGTGAAAGCCGACATCATCGGTTGTGACGGCAGCATTGACAGTGCCCAGCAATACCAAATGATGTACCAGCTGCAGCGTACGGTACGCCGTGCAACGCGTTGGTTCTTGCGTCATCGCAGTGGCAATAACGACATTGCAGCGAATGTGGCCTTCTTCCGCCCGGTAGTTGAACAGTTATCGGATAACTTTGATTCGCTGCTGGCGGTTGAAGAAGCGCAAGATCTGCAGCAACGGGCAGAGCGGTTAAGTGAACAAGGGATCCCGCAGACGTTGGCGCAATTTATTGCCCGCTCTAGCACCTTGTTCTCGGCACTGGATCTGGCTGAGATTGCCGATCAAGACGACAAGCCGGTATTATTAGCCGCCGAAACTTACTACCGTTTGGGGGCTCGTATCGATATGCACTGGTTCTTAGCGCAGATCAACGAGCAACAAGTGGCCAACCACTGGCAAGCATTAGCACGAGCCGGATTCCGTGAAGAGCTGGATCTGCTGCAACGCCAGCTAACACTGACGGTGCTACGCAACTGCATTGGCGCCTGCGATGCCCAAGCGATCATCGACCAATGGGTGGATGAAAATGAGATTTCGCTCAACCGCTGGTTACACATGATGGCGGAATTCCGGACCAGTAAGAGTCACGAATTCGCCAAATTCTCAGTTGCCCTACGAGAGCTGAGTCTGCTAATCGTTCGCTGCGGCAACGTTGCCGAGAGCGCATAACAATAAAAAGCAGAAAAGCCTCGGTATATCCGAGGCTTTTTTATAACAGGAGAAAGCTGTGTTTTACCGTTTAGCTCAAAAAGTGCTGTTTCAAACCCAAGCTGAAACCGCTCACCACTTAGCGCTTACCGGCATTCGCACCACCGCCAATACCCCGCTGGCGTGTTTTTACCGCCAACAGATCCCATCGGCGCCAATCACCTTTATGGGGATCACCTTTCCCAACCCCGTTGGCCTTGCTGCTGGTATGGATAAAGATGGCGAGTGCATTGATGGGTTCGCCGCCATGGGCTTTGGCCACGTGGAAGTGGGCACCGTAACCCCGAGACCACAGCCGGGTAACGATAAGCCTCGGGCGTTTCGATTAAAGCCTGCCCGCGCGATCATCAACCGCATGGGCTTTAACAATAAAGGCGTTGATAACCTGGTGGCGAACATCAAAGCCAGTAACCCAGGTAACTGCGTGATTGGGGTGAATATTGGTAAAAATAAAGACACCCCAAATGAGCAGGGCAAAGAGGATTACCTGTTCTGCATGGACAAAGTGTATGAGGTTGCTGATTACATCGCGGTGAACATCTCATCACCCAACACCCCAGGGCTGCGGCAGCTGCAGTACGGCGACATGCTGGATGATCTGTTGTCGTCGTTAAAACAGCGGCAACAGCAGCTGCACGACAAACACGGTAAGTACGTACCAGTGGCTTTGAAAATCGCCCCAGATCTTACCGATACCGAGTTAAAAGACGTGTGTGACGCGTTACTGCGAAACAACATGGATGGGGTTATCGCCACCAACACCACCTTAGGCCGTGGTGGGGTAGAGCAGCTGCCGCAACACAAAGAGGCCGGCGGCTTATCTGGGGCGCCACTGACCGAGCTTTCGACGCAGATTATTGGCAAACTGAGCCAGCATCTGGGTGATAAGGTGCCGGTTCTCGGTGTCGGTGGGATCGAGTCCGCACAGAACGCGATGGATAAGATTGATGCCGGCGCCCAATTGGTGCAAATTTATACAGGCTTTATTTATGAAGGACCTGAATTAATTAAATCGATCACCAATGCTTATTTAAAGCGCAATCGTTAGAGCGATATATTATTCCCTTTATGGGCAATCGCTTACAATCGATTAAAAAAGATCCTTTTGATCGCAAAGGATCTTTTTGTTTCCCATTTGAAATAGATAATCCTATTGCGTAGTGGTGAATGTTTAGACTAATATAGTTTTGTCTGTAAAATGGATTTGCCACGATGCTATTAATGCCTGACCAAGATTGGTATTGGTTTTTTGATGAAACACAGCAACAGCTTGCTTTGGCTCTTGGGCCCGAGTGGGTGTTTACGTGCGCCATCCCAGCAAAGCAGCTCAATCCAGACTGTCATTTCCAGCGCCCATTCACTGCCGAGCACGCGGGATATTACGTTCGCTGCTTAGAGTTATTGCCCAGTCAGTTCCACTGCAGTGACGCGGTATTGATGCAGGCTGCATTGAATATGGTGGCCGCGAAATTCTTTGCGATCCCAATGATGCCAAAAAGCTGGTTCTTTAATAGCAGTGCCACCATTGTTTACGCCAAAGAATTAAAAACAATTTCGTTACAAACCTCAGAGCAACGATCGCAATTTGTGATTGTCGATGCCAACGATCAATGGTCGTTGTTAATGTTAATCGACGCCCAATGCCAATTGAATCCAATTAAATCGCTGGATCAATTTGCGTTGATTAAGGTGATGAACGATCGTTTGATGCCGGCCATTAAGCAAAAATCGGTTGCAATCGTCGCAGCCTAATAACGTGTCCAGCAACGAAAATGACCGTTGCGGTTAACCTGCTCGCTACAATCCTTCCTCGTACCCCAATAAAGCTTTTGATTTTCCCACCCATCGGCGGCGATATGTCGGCGCAAAACCAGTATAATGAGGGTTTTGCTGGTTAGAAGTGCGAGAACAGATGAAGCGTTATTACGCCGCCGTGCCAAAAGGGCTCGAATACCTCCTTGTGGATGAGTTAACTGCACTGGGTGCAGAGCAGGTTCATGAAGGTCAAGCCGTGGTTCATTTCCACGCCGAACTGGCCGTTGCTTACCGGATCTGTTTGTGGAGCCGCTTAGCCAGCCGAATCGTTAACGTGATTGCTGAAGTGCCGGCCAAGACTGCCGAGCAGATGTACAGCAACGTTAAAAACCTATACTGGCCAGCCGTGTTCAGTAATCACGCCACGTTTGTGGTTGATTTCCACGGTGGCAACCGCGACATTCGCAACAGCGCCTTTGGTGCCCTGAAAGTGAAAGACGGCATTGTTGATGCCTTTATGGAGCACAGTGGTGTGCGTCCATCGGTGAGCAAAGCCGAACCCGACGTGAAAATCGACTGTGCATTGCGCGCCGACAAACTGCTGGTGGGCATCAACTTCTCTGGCGCACCGATGCACCAGCGTGGTTACCGTAGCGACACCGGTCGTGCGCCGATGCGGGAAAACCTTGCTGCCGCTATCTTGATCCGCTCCGGCTGGACCAATGCGATGGACAAGCCGCTGATCGACCCGTTTTGTGGTTCGGGCACCATATTGATTGAAGCAGCCTTAATGGCAACGGATACCGCACCACACCTGTACCGTGAAAGCTGGGGCTTTGAAAGCTGGGCAGGGCATCAGGGCCAACAGTGGCAAGAGATCCTAGCCGAAGCCAAGGTTCGTGCGAACCGTGGTTGCAACAACTGCAAGACTCGCTTCATTGGCCGTGATGTTTTCCGGCGCGTGATCACCATGGCGAAAACCAACGCCGCCGCCGCTGGTATGTCTGAATTCATTCAGTTTGAAGGCGGTGATGCCACCGCCATGCCACCACCGCCGGCCACCCCAGGTTTCGTGGTATCCAACCCTCCTTATGGTGAACGCCTTGGCCAGTTGCCAGAGCTTTTGCACCTGTATGCCTCGTTAGGCAGCCAGTTCAAAGCCCAGTGGCAAGATTGGCACGTGAGCTTGTTGTGCAGCGAGCCGATGCTGCTGTCTGCCCTGCGCTTAAAGGCCGACAAGCAGTACAAGCTGTTTAACGGCGCCTTGGAAGTGAATCTGGCGAACTACCAGATCAGCGATGGCGGCAGTGGCCGTGCCTTCGGTGAAGATTTTGCTAACCGCCTGCGTAAAAACCAGAAGCAGTTGGCGAAATGGGTAAAGAAAGAAGAGTTGGATTGCTACCGCGTCTACGATGCCGATTTGCCTGATTACAACGTGGCCATCGATCGCTACCACGATTGGGTAGTACTGCAAGAATACGCGCCGCCAAAAACCATTGATGCCAAGAAAGCGCAGCAACGATTGATTGATGTGTTGCTGAATTTGCCAACGGTATTGGATGTGGATCCGGCCAAAATCGTACTGAAAACACGCCAGCAACAACGCGGCAAAGAGCAGTACGAGCGCATGGCCGAACAGCGCAACGAAATGGTGGTACAAGAGTACGGCGCCAAGTTTGTGGTTAACTTAACCGACTACTTGGATACCGGCCTGTTCATTGATCACCGCTTGGCGCGTCGTTACATTCAGCAAAACGCCAACGGTAAAGATTTCTTAAACCTGTTTGCCTATACCGGCAGTGCATCTGTGCACGCCGCCATTGGTGGCGCTAAGTCCACCACCACCGTAGATATGTCGAAGACTTACCTGCGCTGGGCGGAAACAAACTTTAAAGAAAACAACATCCGTGGTCGTCAGCACCGCTTCCAACACGCAGATTGCTTAGCGTGGTTAGAGCAATGTACAGAGAAGTACGACTTTATCTTTATCGATCCGCCAACGTTCTCTAACTCCAAGCGAATGGAGAAAACCTTTGATATCGAGCGTGATCATCTTTGGTTGATGGAGCAACTACAGCGTATCTTGCGCCCAGGTGGCCAAGTGTTGTTCTCCAACAACAAACGTGGCTTTAAGATGGATTTAGACGGGCTGCAGCAACTGGGTCTGAGCGCCGAAAACATCACCGATAAAACCCGCTCGCAAGATTTTGCCCGCAACAAGCACATCCACAACGCTTGGCTGATCCGCCATGGCTAATGCGGTTACGCTGTATCACACCGATGGTTGCCATCTGTGTGAACAGGCCGAGGGCTTGCTTAAGCAAGCCCACATCAATTTTTTGTTAGTCGACATCATTAGCGATCCCGATTTAGTGGCTCGCTATGGTGTGCGGATCCCAGTGATCCGCCTCGACAACAATGCCGAACTGGGTTGGCCTTTTGATTTAGCGCAGCTCAAGCAATTTACCGGAGAGTAAAGTCCAATGAGTCTTATCCGCCTCAACAAGGCCCAATTGGCCTTCGGCCACATTCCATTATTAGACAATGCCGATTTTGTTCTAGAGCCCAATGAACGTGTTTGTTTGGTGGGTCGCAATGGCGCTGGTAAATCCAGCTTAATGAAGGTGTTGGCTGGCTTACAGTTGCTGGACGACGGCAGCCTAGGCGTTAATCCCAATACGCACATTGCCTACTTGCCGCAAGATCCCCCACGGGCAGAATCGGGCACCATTTTCCATTACGTTGCCTTAGGCTTGGCTGAAGTTGGCCGAGTGATTGAAGCGTACGAAGCCGCCAGTAAGTTGGTTGAGCAAGATCCCTCTGAAGCGAACCTGACCAAAATGGGCCACGCGCAAGAGGCGATGGACTTGCACAACGGCTGGCAATTTGAAAGCCGCATTGAAGAAACCCTTAGTCACTTAGAGCTTAACGGTGATCAGCCAATGGCTGAGCTCAGTGGTGGTTGGCAGCGTCGAGCCGCATTAGCGCGCGCCTTGGTGCAAGCGCCACAGGTGTTATTGCTCGACGAACCAACCAACCACTTAGACATCGACGCCATTGAATGGCTCGAAACCCTATTAAAGGGCTTTGATGGCTCCATCATCTTCATCAGTCACGACCGTGGTTTTATCCGCAACATGGCCACCCGTATCGTCGATTTGGACCGCGGCCAGATCTTAAGTTTTCCTGGCAATTACCAAGCCTATTTAGACGGTAAAGAGGAAGCACTGCGGGTTGAAGAGGCGCAAGCGGCTCTGTTTGATAAAAAGCTGGCCAAAGAAGAAACTTGGATCCGTCAAGGGGTAAAGGCGCGTCGTACCCGTAACGAAGGTCGAGTGCGTGCGTTAAAGCAGTTGCGTAATACTCGCAGCGCCCGCATCAACCGCCTGGGTAATGCCAACATGAGCATGAATCAGGCCGAGAAATCCGGCAAGTTAGTGTTTGACGTTGAAGGCATGAGCTTCCGTTACGAACACCAAACCATCGCCAAAAACTTCACCACCTCGGTGATGCGCGGCGAACGTATTGCCATGATTGGCCCTAACGGTTGCGGTAAATCAACCTTGATCAAGCTGTTGTTGGATAAGATCCAGCCACAAGAAGGCACGATTAAGCAGGGCACCAAGCTTGAAGTTGCTTACTTCGATCAGCACCGTTTGGCGCTGGATCCAGCCAAAACCGTGCAAGATAACGTGGCTGATGGCAAAGCCACCGTAACCGTGCACGGCAAAGATCGACACGTTTTAAGCTACCTGCAAGATTTCTTATTTGCCCCAGCACGGGCACGCAGCCCAGTGTCATCCCTGTCTGGTGGTGAAAAGAATCGATTATTATTAGCGCGACTCTTTCTAAAACCAGCAAATTTACTGGTAATGGATGAACCGACCAACGATCTCGATGTCGAAACCCTCGAGCTGCTTGAGGCCAAGCTGGCTGAATTTGATGGCACTTTGTTGGTGGTCTCTCACGATCGTGAATTTATCGACAATACCGTTACCTCCACCTGGTGGTACGGCCAAGATGGCCAATGGAGTGAATACATCGGCGGCTATCACGATGCAGTAAATCTGGGGGCGCAATTTTATCGCCCGAGCGAAGAAGTAGAGCAAGCTACTGTTTCTGAGCCAGAAAAACCGGAAAAGAGCGCTTCTGTTAACAAACCTAAGAAGCTATCCTACAAACTTCAACGCGAGCTGGATGGCATGCCAGCGCAACTTGAGGCTTTAGAAGCTGAAATTGAAGCGTTACAAGAATTAACCGCTGATCCAACCTTCTTCGCAAGTGATCCAGAAGTGGTGAACGACAAGCTGAAATTGTTGGCAGACAAAGAACAAGAATTAGAGCGGGACCTTGAGCGTTGGGAAGAACTCGAAGCGCTTAGGGATCAGGCTTAAAGGGGACACAATGAGCCAAAAGTTTTATCAGGCACAAAAAATTGCCGTAGCGGTGTCTGCAGCGTTAGCGATGGGGGCAGCCAATGCCGATGATGGCGTATTTGGTGCCTATGAAATCGTTAATATTGACGCCAGTGGCGACAACTTTTCTGTTAAAGGCAGCTTGCCATTTACCCAGAACGGCTACGGTTCGGCCTTGCTGAGCAACGGCACCTTGCTGGCCGTTTCAAAAGGGGTGAACGACGGTTCTACCGCTGAAAACGATAACATTATCGATGATGTCGGCGATGCGATTTTACCCGATGCTGGTAACTCATCGAATGCCATTATTCGCCCATTTGCCGGCAACAACTTCCTGTTTGAAATTGGCGCAGGCGATAGCGAACCCCAATTCGTACCGCTGTTAGAAGATAAGCAGCCAATTCTGAACCCAAGTGTTGATCCGGATGAAGATGATGACGATTTAATCGCGAACACTCCACGTACAGACGCGTACTATTACGGTGCGGGCACGGCAATCACCAATCTGCGCCTTGGGGTAACCTCTGCAGTGCAGCAGACTGTGGCCAACCCCGATGCGGATCCGGAAAACGCCAGCGAACCCGATAATTACTATTTCCGTGAATTTGAAACCCGTGCCTTTATTCAAAATGGTGACGGTTCTGCTTACGGCTTGATTGACCCACCTGGCGGCCTTGATTACACCACCACCGGTGATAACGCGGGCACCGTGTTAAATGTGGGCGGATACAGCGTTGTCAGTGGCATTTCTGAAAACGGTAACTATCTGGTGGGTATTGGTAGCGTCGAGTTATCGCAAACTTCAAAAGACAACTTACAAAAGTGTGTTGATGAACCTGCAGATGACGGTGACCGTCCTAACGACGCCTGTGTGCAAAACCTTAAAAACAACGGCAGCATCGTTTACCAAAACCGTGCCATTCGTTGGGATTTAAACGCCAGTAACTTAACGGTAACGGATGCGGTTGAATTGCCGCTGGGCTATGTGCCAGAAGACGACGACAACGCCATTTATGCCTCTCAAGGGTTAGGGGTAAACGACAGTGGTTTTGTGGTTGGCCGTGGGTTCCGCAGCAAAGACGGCATCAATGATAAGCCTGATCTGATTGACGGCGACATGTGGGCGACCTTTTGGACCCCCAGCAACGAGATCGCCTTTGTTGGCCCAAGCAAAGAAGATCGCGATGAGATCAGCGCCTCCATCTTAGAAGACGTCAACAGTGCCAACTATGCGGTGGGCACTGTCCGCCAGTACATCAGTGGCTTTGAGCGCCTAAAATTTGGTTATGTGCAACTTGAAGACGTAGAAGCGGGCGCTGAGCTGCAATTTACTCAGCCAAACGATTTCTTTGATGCTCGCTCTGATCTGTCTTCACGTGGCCGCGACATCAACAACAACAACCAAATTGTTGGTTACGTTGAAGTGGATCGCACCACACAGTTGCCGCGTAAGGTGCACGGGTTTATCTACGACATTCCAACCGATGAGTTTAAGAACATCAATGAACTGTTGACGTGTGGCTCTCGTGGTTTGTTTGATGCCGATGGTGATGGCAACTTTAGCCAGCGTCAGGTCACGGACAGCACCTCATTCTCGGAAGAGGTTACCTACAACACCAAGGTGGAAGTGGTTGATGCCAGCCAGATCGATGACCAAGGCAACATTTCAGCGGTCGCGTTAGTGACCCTGCCACGCCTGAAAACCGAACGTGTTGAGGTGTTTGATGAAGACGGTGATTCCCAAGGCTTCCGTACTGTTATCGTAACCGATGACGCAGGCAAGCCGGTGGTAGAAAAAACCGCCAATGGTGAATACGCCACCGATCAGGTGCCTCGTGCGGTTATCTTACGTAAAACCGATGCAGAGTCTTGTGATGTTCCAGTCATCACTGGTATTACCCCTGCAGCCAACGAACGCAAAGGCGCGGGTTTGGGCTTTGCTTGGTCGTTGTTGCTGGCCCCACTGATGTGGTTGCGACGTCGTCGCAGCTAATCGGTGTTCAGAACAACACAAAGAGGGCTTCGGCCCTCTTTTTTTATAAAAAAGTAATCTAACTTTCTCATGCAGTTAACCAATAACTGCTAGGTCGAACGTGATCCTAAGGTTGATCTTGTTGCAGATACGGGTAAATATTGTTTAAGGCTGAAATGCCTAGTGTGATATCAACATTACTGAAGCAAAGGGTGGAACGCCAATGAAGCGACAGAAACGGGACAAAATGGAACGAGCATTTGCTCGAGGTTACCAAGCTGGATTGACTGGCCGCTCTAAAGAGGTGTGCCCATATCAATCCGTTGACGTCAAAATGCAATGGCTTGGCGGCTGGCGAGAAGCCATAGATGGCAAAATAACCGGACTGTTTAATAAATAGATATCCATCCACCTTAGCCCTCTGCACAGAGGGCTTTTTGTTGCCGGTCGCTCCTTAGCTTCCCCCTTAAAAGTCGATTTGACTTACCGTTAAAGACATCACCTGAAAATGCAGTAGTATAAGGACAACTCGTTTTTAATTAGGAGCTTAGGATGAGCAACATCTATCAGTTTGACGCGCAGCTTAACAATGGCGAAACCGTATCGTTCGCGCAGTGGCAACAGCAAGTATTGCTGGTGGTGAACACAGCAAGTGCTTGCGGCTTTACTCCACAATACCAAGGTTTAGAAAAGCTGCAGCAACAATTCGGTGAACAAGGCTTCAGTGTGTTGGCGTTTCCCTGCAATCAGTTTGGTAAGCAAGAGAAAGGCAACGACGAAGAAGTGAAAAACTTTTGCGATCTGAACTTCAATATTAGCTTTCCACTGTTTAAGAAAGTGGATGTGAACGGCGCAGAGGCTTTGCCTATGTATCGCTGGTTGAAGCAGCAAAAAGGGGGGGTGCTGGGATCGCGGATCAAATGGAACTTCACAAAGTTCTTATTGAACAGCAAAGGGGAAGTGGTAAAGCGTTATGCGCCAACGACCAAACCTGAGCAGATCGCTGGCGATATCGAGAAGCTACTGTCTTAGAAGCTAGAGGTGTCTTTAAACACGCCTACTTTCAGATCGGTGGCGGCGTAAATTTCGCGGCCATCAACTGACATGGTGGCATCGGCCATGCCCATCACCAGTTTGCGATTGATCAAGCGCTTAAAGTGCAGGTGGTAGGTTACTTTCTTAGCGGTTGGCAGCACTTGGCCGGTGAATTTAACCTCACCCACACCCAAAGCGCGGCCTTTACCTTCGGCACCTTGCCAAGCTAAGAAAAAGCCCACCAACTGCCACATGGCGTCTAAGCCCAAGCAACCCGGCATGACCGGATCGGATTCAAAGTGGCACTTAAAGAACCAAAGATCAGGATTGATATCAAATTCAGCAATTAACTCGCCTTTGCCATACTTGCCGCCTTCAGTGCTTACGTGAACGATGCGATCGATCATCAGCATGTTGTCTTTAGGCAGGCGAGGGGACTCTTGCGAGAACAGTTGCCCGTGGCCACTTTTAACCAGTTCGTCTTTGCTAAATTGTGCTGTCACTTGTGAAATTGCTTCGGCTACGCCCATGTCACTTTCTACTCTAACCCAAAAGAGGCTACAGATTAGCGAACACGTGTACGCTAAACAACTCCGATCAGCTGCGGCGTAGCAATCGAGCCAACATTCGTGCCCAAAAACTGGGTGGAATATCAGAGCCGCCGGCCATCATATCTAACCGTTGCTGCACTTTGCCGTATAAGGTCTTGTCATCAAAACGGTTATCGTCGTTGGCTTCGCCAACGGTTTCGCCAGTAAGCAGCTCTAACGCGTCTTCCACTTTATCGGCCTGATACAGGTGAAATTGCTCATTTTCGATGGCATCGATCACATCTTGATGCAGGTTGAGCTGACACAAGTTCGCTGTAGGCACAATCACCCCTTGCTCACCGGTTAGGCCACGGTAGCGACACAGGTGGAAAAAGCCTTCGATCTTTTCGTTGATGCCGCCAATCGCCTGCACATTGCCAAACTGATCGACCGCGCCGGTTAAGGCCAAAGATTGTTTTACGGGTACTTCTGCAATGGTTGAAATTAAGCAGCAGTATTCCGCCAGTGAAGCGCTGTCACCATCAATGGTTTGGTATGACTGTTCAAATACGATGTTGGCACTGAGGTGCAAGGGTTCGTCTTGACCAAATAAGCGGTATAAGCAGGCGGACAGGATCATCATCCCCTTGGCGTGGATGTTGCCGCCCAATTCGGATTTACGCTCGATGTCGGCCACTTCGCCGTCGCCATAGTGCACCGATACGGTGATCCGCGCGGGCTCGCCGTAACTGTGGCCTAAATAATCCACCACGGTTAAACCGTTGATCTGTCCGATGCGTTCGCCGCTGGTGTCGACCCGAACTAAGGATTCTTCGATGTTACGCTGGGAATAGATCTCGATGCTGTTGTGACGCTGACGCATCGAAGCCAACGCTGCGATCAGCGCGTCGGCATCCACCGTGTCGCTTTGCACCTGAGCAAACAATTGCCCAAGTTGATGCCATGCCAACGATAAACGCTTTTGGTGTTCGCAGATCCGGCTGGCGTGAATCGTTAATTGTTGCAAGCCACTTTGGGTTAAGGGCTGGCCACGATATTGCTGGCACACAAGGTTGGCGGCGTTGGCCCACTGCTGTGGATCTTGGTCGTCATCCACAAACCATTCCGGCTGGATCTCGGCCAGTAAGCTTACGTGATCGGCAAATTCTGGATCGTAGCCATGCAGTGCATCGTAGGTCAGTGCATCACCAACAATGATCACCTTACAGGTTACCGGTACCTTAATGGCGCTGCCGCTAAAGGCGACATAACCGCGCTTCAATGCTTCTTTAACAATGCCCCAGCGGCTTGGTTTCTCCGCCATGCTTTCCGCTGGCAGCACCAGCAGTTCGCAACTGGCTAAGAGCCCAGGAAAATAATGCCCTTGCTTATCGATGGTGCCGATCAGCGTTTTTTTCGATAACGGCTGATCGATGTATTTGATCCGCGCTAACGACTGCAACACCGTGACCTGTGGATCCGCTTCGGCTTGCGCCATCTGCTCAGCATTGTACTTATGCAGCTGCTGACCATCGCTGTGCTCCACCGCAACAAGGCTGCCCGGGTTTGGTGCAATCGGGTAGTGGTGCTCTAATGCATTGATCAATTGCTCTGAATTAAAACCAGAGATGCTCGACAGGTAGAGCTGCTGATCATCACAGCGCTGGAACAACTGCCAAGCTGAGATACAGCGTTGCTGGCCCAACAGCCACGGCGACTGCTGTGGGTCGAGCGGCGGTAAGGTAATGGCAAAGTTGGGTTTCAATAACTCGGGCGCTAATCGCAAAGGGTGCAAAAGAGGTGCTCCACTGGGGGTTGGAAGGGCTTAAAAACTGGCATTATATCATAGCGTTTATCGCGACTAATGGCGGAAACAGTGGGCTGAAGTACCATTTTTACCGTATACTGTATAAATATACAGTTATGGTGTTTTTCATGAATTCCCTATTAAAACCACAGCCCTTATTCGACACACTGGCACAATTTGAACAAAGTAACGACGATATCAACGCTCGGATCGCTAAGGTTACTTTAACCGTGGCTGCCGATGCCGGCTTACTCTACGAACTGGCGATCGATTGGCTGGTTGAGCAAAAACACAATGAGAATAATTTTAAAAGCCATCGCAGTGAGCTCACCACATTCCTCATTTGGTGTTGGCACGTTGAACAGTTAAGCGTCGAGCAAGTCGATCGGCGCTTATTGGGGCGCTATCTCGAGTTTTGCCAAAGCCCACCACAAGACTGGATCGGCTATCGCAATGTGGCCCAATTTAAGGGCAAGGATGAGCGGCTACCCAACGTTGATTGGCTGCCTTTTTTGGGCAAGTATGAAAATGGCACACCTCGTCCATATCGCTTAGCACCGGCGGCAATCAAAACCAAGCTGGCGCTGTTATCGGCTTTTTTCAGTTACCTGATTGAGATGGATTATACCGAGCGCAACCCGGCGGCCAGCTTGCTTCGCAGCGGGCGCTTTAAGGGCGAATCTCGAATCAAAGGGCTGCATGAAGATGACGACGCGCTGAAATCATTTACGGATCTGCAATGGTCTTACGTATTGCAGTTTGCCAATCAACAGTCACAGCAGCAGCCTGCCGCTTTCGGTCGAAGCCGCTTTTTAATCCAATTACTGTATAGCTGCTATTTGCGTGTTTCCGAAGTGGCCGCCAGACCGGGGTTTGCGCCGGTGATGGGGCAGTTTCGACGCGACAGTAAAACCGGCGTGTGGGGCTTTTTTGTGCCGGTATCGAAAGGGGGAAAAAGTCGGACCGTGGCGGTTTCAGATCAGTTACTGGCCGCGCTTACTCAATATCGAACTCAACTTGGGCTGTCTGAGCTGCCGGGGCCACGAGAGATGACGCCGCTGTTTATTCGCCATAAAGCGGCGGGACGAGGCCGAGATCAAGGGGTGCGTAATGCCAATTTAGGGGTGCGGCAAATTCGCGAATTGGTGGACGAAGTGATCAGTGGCGCGGCCGAATTAGCGATGCAAGATGGCTTTGATCAAGACGCTCGCGAGATGCGTGAACTCTCGGCCCACAGTTTGCGCCATACCGGGATCAGCCACGACATTAACTTACAACGCCGCCCGTTATCCCATGTTCAGGCCGATGCCGGCCACGATAGCATCGATACCACCAGTAAATATCTGCACACTTCGCGGGTAGAGCGCCACCAAAGTGCGAAAACAAAGCCCCTTGATCACCTGCAGTAACGGCAGCTTAGTAAAGCCCGTTGCCTGCGTGGTTATCAAATTGGCCACAATCATCCAGATACAACATCAACGTTTTTGGATCTTTGTGGCCGCTTACCTTCATCACTTCACTGATTGGCGCACCTTTGGCTAAGGCTGAATCAATAAAACCACGGCGTAACGAGTGGCCGCTGATGTGGTTGTTGCCCATCAAGGCGCTCGCGCAACGCCTTTGAATAATGCGCGCAATCGAAGATGGGTGCAGGCCACTGGTTCCTGCCGCGCCATTGCGATTAGCGCGGCGAAGTAGGGGGCCGCTCACGCTGTTAACGGCATTAAGGTATTGGCTGAGTAACGCAACGGGGCAACTGTTGCTGTTTTTTCCCAACACAATGTGGATCTGGCTGTATTCCTGCCGCCGTTTACGTTGTTCAAAGCCTAAAATCGCGCCGTTGGGGTAGATGCGGATCTGCTCGATTTGCAATGAGGCTAAATCGCTTACCCGCATCGCCCCAGCAAACCCCAGCGCAATAATCAGTTTATCTCGCAGCATGACAAAGGGGTGATCGTCAATGCTGTCGACCACCATCGGCAACCAATCGGCACGCAATGCCCCAGCCCGTTTGGGCTTTGATGGCAGCAAGCGGCTGATCCCTGCCAGTTGATCCAGCAAGATGGGATCGGTCGCGGGGTTGCTGTCGAGCAACTGATCAAAAAACCATTTGATGCTGCTATGGCGCCGCCGAATGCTACGAATGGCTAACGCTTTACCGCGATACAAGGTGGATTCATTGTTGCTGTGCTGATACTTCAGTCGGTTTAAACAATCATCGGTCGCCATATGGCTAAGCCATAAACACAGATCGGCACTGGTGGCTTGCTTGGGGCTAACCCCGTGGCAGCGACACCAGATTTGGTACTGACGCAGATCGGATTGTCGGGCTTGCCAAGTCTTGTCGGAGACTCGGGCACGATGGATCTGCGCTAAGCGATCCAGATCCTGCTGGTTGATCGTTGCGGTAAAGGAGGGCAGTTGTCGCTGCTCGGCCAGTTGTTGTACGGATAGCGAATTCAACTAAAATATCTTGTATAACATTGAGTTGCGTAAGGATACTGGGTCTTATAAATTAGATCAACTAACGGCAATTAGTTGATCTAATTTGATCGCACAAATGCGAACTGAGCCATGGCCGATCATTCCTGTGGCGTTGAAACCTCGCGAGCCATCCATAGGATCGCTTCGGAATAACTGCTGAGCTGATACTGGGAAATTACCTTTGTCAGCGCAGTATAGGCGGCGGCATCAATATCAATGGCCTTCGTTTGTTTGCGTTGCCGGTGACAAAAACTGCTGTAACGACGGCGCAAGATGGGCAGTTTATCTAAGCCAAAGTCATCAGCGATAAAAGCGGTGATTTGATTATTCAGTTGAACCGAGCAATTCAGCGATTGCCATTGCGGCAATCGTGTTGCATGCACCTGGCTACGCCAAGCGCCAATATCGGACTGATTGCTGTAACTGAGCAAAAATGGATCGGTGCGGCTAAGCAGGAATTCAATAAAGTGCAGATCGAGAGGCTTCATGGTCACATGTGGCATTGTTAATATTTCCGTAATTATAACGTTATGCCACACAAAAAGGACAAAAAACATCAATGTCACATGTGACATTGATTGACGCGAAACATGCCTAGCAAGATCAAAACCGATTTGCAGCAGCTAAGATAAGGTGTGCTGTGAACGCAATCGAGGATCAGTACGGCAGAGCTGTTTGGCTTCTTACGGAATTTAACGGAGGTAGCATGACCTTATCTTTTAATTTGTTGGCGCAGCAAGCCGCTGAGTTAGGTTTTGGGGTACGGCAAATTGATAATCTGCATTACGATCTGTATGCCATCGACAGCAACCAGCAAGATCACAATCAGTCGCAACTCAGTAAACAGCAGTTGTTAGATGAGCTGGCCCAGATCGCATTGGAGCAACAACGATGATGCTCAACAGCTTTGCCTGAAACCGCGTGGCCAATGGCAAGCGCTTGGGATCAATACCAAGCCAACCAAGCCAAACGCTGAACAGCTGCAGATCCGGTATTCAGCATAAGCAGCACAATGCCGATAATCCTATTTATCGGCATTAGTTTCTCAGCCAGTTCTACCGTTGTTGATAAACACACGCCACTGCGCACAATGTATATTATGTTAAATGGATTGTGTTCGTAGATAATCAGGCTCTTGCTGCTGTTAGATCCACGCTTCCAATGGCCGTAATTGAAAGCCACGTTATCCAACACCCTTGTTTCTATAAACTCGATGCGTTGTTCTCTCGCCGAAACCATTTATCAGCTATCGCACATTCACACCAACGGATGTTGAACCACATCGCTTGGAAAGATCCAATCACATCATTCACTGGCACCAAGACGGCCTTTGTCGAACATTCACTTTGGCTCCTTTGATGCGGGCTCTCGCCGTCGCCCTGGTTAAAGGCGATCGACAACAAATCAAGGTGGGCGCTGTTTTCATCGCACCGACTTGGCAACGCATTTGATATACTTGCCTCATTCACGGCCGCTCGGTCGATTTATCTTTTGAGACAAACAATGCCTTTCTCCCGCCTTGGGTTGGATCAGCCAATCATTGATGCACTGAGTGCTCAGCAATACCAAACCCCAACTGAAATCCAACGGGATGCGATCCCAGCAATCATTGCTGGCAACAACCTAATTGCTGCCGCGCAAACCGGAACCGGTAAAACGGCGGCCTTTGCCTTGCCAATTTTGCAGCAGCTTTGTCAGCAACCAAGTGGCCGTAAAAAACGTTTTCGTGCTTTGGTGCTGGCACCTACTCGAGAACTGGTCAGCCAAGTTGCAGCCAGCTTTAACCGTTACGGTGCCAATTTAGCGCTTAAAGCCGTGGCGTTTTATGGCGGCGTAGACAGTAAGCCGCAAAAACAGGCGTTGTTGAATGGCGTTGATATCGTGGTGGCAACGCCCGGCCGCTTGATGGATCTGTACCAACAGCGCGCACTTCACTTTGACGAAGTGCAAACTTTGGTGCTGGATGAAGCGGACAAAATGTTGGATATGGGTTTTATCGATAAGATTGACGACATTGTGTCGCGCCTGCCAAGCGAACGTCAGTCGCTGCTGTTTTCGGCAACCTTGTCTAAAAAAGTTAGAGCCTTAGCCAAAAATGCCGTTGAGTCCCCGGTTGAGATCCGCATCGCCGCTAAGGATGCCAGTAAAACCAATATCGACCAGTGGCTGATCACGGTTGATAAAGATAAGAAGTCGGCGCTACTGAGCCATTTGATCCAAACAACGCCGTGGCAGCAAGCGCTGATTTTTATTGAAACCAAACACGGTGCAGCAAAGCTAGTAAGCCAACTCGCTAAGCGTGGTATCGAAGCCGAATGCTTACACAGTGGGCGTACTCAAGAGATCCGAGAGTCGATTCTAGCCAAATTTAAACAAGGTAAAATCAATTACTTAGTTGCAACTGGTGTGGCTGCTCGCGGCATTGATATTGATGATCTTGATCGGGTTGTGAACTACGATCTGCCCTTCCCTGCGGATGAATACGTACATCGCATCGGCCGCACCGGCCGTGGTTCCGCCACAGGTGAAGCGGTCTCGCTGGTCTCAAAAGACGATTTTAAAAATCTGTGCATGATTGAAAGCCGACTGAATCATTTGATTGAACGTCGTGATATCGAAGCGTTTGCACCGCGAAAAGTGGTGCCGGTTTCCATCTTAAATTACGTGCCTAAAGCGAAACGTTAAGCGGCAATTAAGCACAAAAAAACGAGCCATTTGGCTCGTTTTTTTGTGCGCTGCTAATCGCAAATTGCCCATTTTAATGGATATGTTCACCGCGAGGGCAACGACCTTCGCAGTTAAAACCGATATCGCGCAAGACGTGATCCGGCAGATCAGATAACTGTTGCTCGGGGTGCTTTTTGCCCGCATTGAACGACAATGCCGCAGACGCACGGCTGAGAAGAATACGAAATTGGTTCAGTTGTGCGGTCATGATGGGCTCCTGAATAAGCAAAAAAGGCACTGAGCTGATGGGGCTATAGTGCGCTTACACCGTCTTTGCCTCAATCAAGAAAAAATGCTTGTGACATTAGTTATTTTTTCCTCGGTAGTGACTGATACGTGGTGCCTTTTCTAGATTTGAGCGGCCCCCTTGGCTTGAATAAACGGACATCACGACATGGCATTAATTGCTGTGCTATTTTCGGCTAAAGGGATGGCTGGCTTGGCCAGCAACTACACTAAAAGATCCATAAATCGTGCAATTGTCACATTGAGGTGTTGGTGAAAAAACCTATTGCTGTCTGCTGGTTACTGCTGAGTTTACTGTTCATGCCGGCATTGGCGGAAACCGATGGCACGGTCGATATTGATCAGGTAACCGCCAAATTAGAGCGGTTACAAGGTGATCCTGACGGTAATCAAGAAGAGATCAGCAAACTTGAACAAACTCTTGAGTCCTTAAATCAGCTGAACAATTGGCTTAGCCAAACTAATGCACTGCAGCAACAAACGGATCCGGCATTGCGGGCTGCCGCACTGGCTGAACTGGAGCAGTTACAACAGCAACCAACCCCGGCATTAGCGCAAGACATCAGCATTGATCAACTTGAAGTGTTGTTGGCCAATAACAAAGCCCGTGCCAGCGAAATCGCTGAGGCGCTAACCCAACTTAGCGATGCTCGCCAAGCATTATTACTGTCGCAACAACAGCTGCCCAACGACATTGCCCGAGTTGAGCAGCAGCAAAAGGTCGCGCAGCAAAGCTTAAGCCAAACTCAGGCCGACGATCTGGTGAACCTTTGGTTAGCGCAAACCACCGTGGCAGAGCGTCGAGCGCGATTGCAGTTATTGCGGTTACAGCAAAGCTCGTTAGTGGTGCGCCAAGAAGCCAGTAAAGTAGATCAACAACTGTATGAGCACCGTCAGCGCGATGTCGATCTGCTCATCGACACCATTCAGCAGCGGCTGCTGTCGGCCAGTGAGAAATCCGGCCAGCGGATGCTTAATCGCGCCAAGCGACTGACAAAAAAATACGCCCATGGCCGAGCCGAGATCATCACGCGGTTAGATGAAATCAGTCAGTTGGCGCAGGATTACGATGAGCTTGGCATTAATTCGGTGTTGGCACAGCAGCAACGGCAGCGACTGCAAAGCATTCGCCAGCAAACCGGGCAAACCCTCGCGCAAATCAAAGAGAACATCGGCTGGCTGCAACGCAGCCCGGCGTTCAGCGATGCCATTCGCGCCCAGCTAAAACGGCTGCCATTGTTGGACGACAGCAAAGACGTTACCCCTACCCTCGCTGCTGCCCACCTAACCCGGTTCACCTTGTCGCAGTTGTTGAGCCAATTAAGCAGTAGCGAGAAGCCTCTGTTCAATAATGAGGCCGAGCAACAGGCCGTCGCCGCCATCAACAGCTTTAAGGGGGAACTGCTTAACCTGCTGATTGATGATTACGATCAATACATTGCCGTACTGACCGAGCTTGATGCGCTGCAATTACAGGTCAACCAAGAGATCGCCTCGGAGAAAGCGTTCTTGCGTGAAAAGCAGCTGTTTTTACAAGGCCGTGCCGCCTTGTGGCAGCTGTTACCCCAGCCTTTAAATCAATTCTTCGGGGTCAACAATTGGCCACTGCGGATCGTGGCGGTGCAAGCTTACCTTGCCAAAGAACGGCAATCGTTGTTGTGGCTATCGCTGTTGGCCGTTGTTGGCTTGGGGTTAGCATTAAAAATTGCCCACTTGGCGACACGCTATCAACAACAGATCCAATCGTCCCTTGGCCACGTGATCCGCGATAGATTTCGGTTTACGTTAATGCAGGTAGGTTTTGCTTGCCTGTATTCGGGGCTGATCATCGGCTGGATCATGGTGCCCTTTGTTTGGACCTACCTGCACTACCCCTATTTCGCCACGCTCGATCTTTACCACATTCTGCTCGCGCCAATGGTGTTGTTATTTACCTGGTCAATGGCCATTCGGTTATGTCACCAAGGGGTGTTTGAGGAGCATTTTCATTGGTCCAGCGCCGCCAGTGATGCCTTACGAACCACACTGCAACGGTTTCGTTGGGGGTTATACCTGCTGTTACTGGCGATGGCTTTGGTTGAGATGGTGGCCGAGGAAGCGGAAAGCTCAGCCCTAAGGCTGACGTTCATTGCCACCATTTTATGGCTGATGGCGGCTTATTTACGGCTATTGCATCATCGGGCGATTCGAGCGCAACTGCCGCTGCCGTGGCAACAGTTTGGCTGGCGACTGGTGTCTATTGCGGTGATATTGCCGATGTTAGCGTCGATCTTCCTTGCCGCCAGTGGCTACTTTTATGCCGCGTGGATCACCATGTACTATTTTCACGCGCTGTTTTTATTACTGGCCGCCACCCTCTTTGTGCATCAATTGGGCGCACGTTGGTTGCGCATTGAACAACGCCGCTTGGCGTATCAACGGGCGCAAGAGCGGTTACAGCTGCAGCAAGAAGATGGCAGCGACGCCATTATTGAGCAAAACCAACCCGTAGCAGAGCTTAATGCCCAGTCGGCCTTGGTGCTTAACATCGGCAGCTTTTTGCTGTTCATTGTGTTGGTTACGGCGGTGTTAACCAACACCGAGCTGGCCTTTCAGTGGATGCAGAACGTGGTGGTATGGGAGGTGATCAACGCCGATGCCGGCGGCGCATTAGAGCAAGTCACTTTGCAATCGGCGCTCGCCGCACTCACCGTGTTATTGCTGTGCTTCTTCGCGGCGAAAAATCTAACTGGGGTATTGGAGTTATTGGTTTTTCAGCACCTTAACTTATCTAAGGGGGCGAGTTACGCGATCACGTCGCTGCTGCGTTATTTCTTGATCGTGGTGGGGTTAGCGGTGGGGCTGTCCACGTTAGGGCTGCATTGGTCGAAACTGCAGTGGCTTGTGGCCGCGCTTGGGGTTGGTCTGGGCTTTGGCTTGCAAGAGATCTTTGCCAACTTAGTCTCGGGCTTAATTTTGTTGTTTGAACGCCCCGTTCGGGTGGGCGATACCATTACCATCAATAACCTGACCGGCACCGTCACCAAGATCAACACCCGCGCCACCACCATCATGGACTGGGATAAGAAAGAGATAGTGGTGCCCAATAAATCGTTGATCACCGATCAACTGATTAACTGGTCACTGTCCGATGGCACCACCCGCTTAGTGCTTCCCATTGGCGTGGCCTACGGCAGCAACGTGGCTTTGGTTAAACAGCTGTTATTGCAAGTCGCCGCCGAGCATGATGACGTGCTGACAAGCCCAGAGCCGCTGGCACTGTTCAGTCAATTTGGCGACAGCGCGCTGCTGTTCGAGCTGCGAGTGTTTCTTGGGCAACTGGACAATCTCTCGGTGGTGCGGGATCAACTCAATACAGCCATTGACGCTCAGTTCCGTCGTGCCGAGGTGGTGATGGCGTTCCCACAGTTGGATGTGCATCTGCACCACATCGATAAGCCTTAATCGCTGTTCTGTTGGCGTTGCTTCAAGCTGGCTTGCAGCGCTAAGGCGCTGGCTTTGGGGGTTCGGGCCATGGTGTTACGATCCACATGCACAATGCCAAAGGTTTGGCTATAGCCGTGGCCCCATTCGAAGTTATCCATCAGCGTCCACACAAAGTAGCCACGCAGATCGATGCCATCACAGATGGCGGCATCCACCGCTTTTAGATGCTCGCAGATGTAGTGCCAACGCTGCGGATCCCGCAAGCCCGCTTCGGTTAAGGTTTCCTCTAACGCAATGCCATTTTCGGTGATCTCAATGGGCGGCAGTGGGTGCTGACGTTGCAATTTGGTCAGCCAGCGGTATAACCCCAGCGCCGATTGTTCCCACCCCATCGTGCTTAACGGCGCACAGCCGGGCTGCTCGCCGTGTTGTTCACTGATGCGATAACGGCAATAGTAATTTAACCCTAAGCGATCGAGTGGCTGCTGGATCTGCAGCAGATCTTGTTGCCAACCTGCAGGCAAATGTTGCTGATGCCGCGCTAATACCAATTCGGGGTAGTTGCCATTAAACAGCGGCGAGGCAAACAGTTCGGTGCCCTCTTGGTATGCGTACTGCGCGGCCCGTTGATCATTACTGCTGATGGTAACCGGATCACAGGGGCCACCATTAAGCACAATGCCAACCTTAGCCGAGCAGTGGGCGCGGATCTCATTCACAGCCAGCCCATGGGCCAGTAACAGGTGGTGGGCGCAATGGAAAGCCGCTTGTTCATCCTGAATACCGGGGGCGTGTTCGCCACTGCGGTGCCCCAGCATGGCCACCACCCAAGGTTCATTGATGGTATAGATGGTGTCGATCAGATCGCCAAAGGTTTCGGCCACCATTTTGGCGTATTGGGCAAAAGCGATGGCGGTTTGCCGATTGCACCAGCCCCCCTGCTGTTGCCAATATTCGGGCAGATCCCAGTGGTACAGCGTCACCACCGCTCGCAATTCAAGTTGTTGCAACTGCTGCAGCAATTGCCGATAGAACGCCACCCCAGCAGCCGCCACATGGCCATCATGATCATTGATTAACCGTGGCCACGACAGCGACAAGCGGTAGCTATCAAACCCCAACTCTTTTACTAACTTGAGATCATCACGCCAGTGCTGCAGGTGGGCGCAGCCATCGCCGGCGATGCTGTGCCCAGCGCCATGGAATTGATCCCAGATGCTGGCCGCACGCCCCTGAGTGTGGCCGCTGCCTTCGATTTGAAAAGCCGCAGTGGCGGTACCGATGTGAAAACGGGGATCGTGAATGCCCGCGAACTTGGAAAATTCAAATAGAGGAAGAGGATCAGACACAACGCACTCCTTGCGTAAATAGCGGCATTAACAACACCGCAACTACAGCAAGGATAGATAAGCTTTAGCGGTTGTTATCCGCAAGCCAGTCAAACACGCGATTTATCTGCTGACCTTGGCCATTTTCCGCGCTGACGAACAATTGCCAAACCATATAATCGCTGGAGCAGCTGCCATAAATGGTGGTGGCGCGATTGCCATTAAACTGCACCGGGATCACCCCCATAAACATGTCTCGCCCTTCAATTCGAGCCTCTACAATGTGATAGCCCTCTGGCAAGGTGATGTTCATCTGCAGCGGCTGTTCGCTGGGCGCGTGGGCGGGGGTAAGCTGCAGCTGGCTGTCTGTACGTAGGCAGGGGCCCTGCTGGAACTGGCATAAGTCGGCGGACGGTGCCGCGCTTTGCGCGCTTGCGGCGGCTGTGGCAGGGCTTGGTTCTTGGCTGCAACCGCCAAGAGCGGCACAAAGTAGCAGAATCGACACTGCATTGATCTGGGCTGGCATGCGTACCTCCTGTTGTCGCAAGCCGCTATCATACGAGCAACTTAAGTTAACATCGACGCAAAACTGCAATCGCTTGCGTCACTGTTCAGGATTTAGACCAGAGTCTAATTATTGTTAGATAACTTATTTATCACCATTAAATACAGTGATTTACAGCTTAAAAAACAACCAGTTTACATTTTTGTCTCTCAGAACGTACAAACTTGATTCAGATCAGGTTTTTTGCCCGATCATCATCTGGGTTTTTTGACCTGTCTCAAGTAATATGGCCGTGCCTTGATGGATGTCACGAGACGGAAATTATTTCGAGTGCGCTTTAGCGATAAAGTTCCACTCTTCGTCAGGCCATCTCAAATGCAGATTTTGCAGTGGAAGCATTAATATGAACCAGACTTTACCGCAGACCGAATACAACTACACCGTTGTACGACAGTTTGCCATTATGACCGTTATCTGGGGTATCGTAGGTATGGCGGTTGGGGTGTTTATTGCAGCCCAACTTATTTGGCCAGAACTTAACTTTAACACCCCATGGCTGACCTACAGCCGCCTTCGCCCTTTGCATACTAACGCCGTGATCTTCGCCTTCGGCACCAGTGCGTTGTTTGCAACTTCCTATTACGTGGTACAGCGAACCTGTCAGACCCGGCTCTTTTCTGACAAGATGGCCGCCTTCACCTTCTGGGGTTGGCAAGCGATTATTGTGTCTGCTGCCATCACCCTGCCGATGGGGCTGACCTCGTCCAAAGAATACGCCGAACTGGAATGGCCGATTGATATCGCTATTGCCGTGGTGTGGGTGGCTTACGCCATCACCTTCTTTGGTACCATGATTAAGCGTAAGACCAGCCACATCTACGTGGCTAACTGGTTCTTTGGCGCCTTCATCATTACCGTTGCGGTACTGCACATCGTTAACTCGATGGCGATCCCGGTATCGGGCATGAAGTCGTACTCGGTGTATGCCGGTGCGGTGGATGCCATGGTGCAGTGGTGGTACGGCCACAACGCCGTAGGCTTCCTGCTGACTGCGGGTTTCTTGGGGATGATGTACTACTTCGTTCCTAAGCAAGCCGGTCGTCCGGTTTACTCTTACCGCTTATCCATCGTTCACTTCTGGGCATTGATTGCACTGTACATCTGGGCTGGTCCTCACCACCTGCATTACACCGCATTGCCGGATTGGGCACAGTCTTTGGGCATGGTGATGTCTTTGGTGCTGTTTGCTCCATCGTGGGGTGGCATGATCAACGGCATCATGACGTTGTCTGGTGCTTGGCATAAGCTGCGTACCGATCCAATTTTGCGCTTCTTGATTGTGTCGTTGTCGTTCTACGGCATGTCCACTTTCGAAGGCCCAATGATGGCCATCAAGACCGTAAATGCGCTGTCTCACTACACCGACTGGACCATTGGTCACGTACACTCCGGTGCACTGGGTTGGGTAGCGATGATCTCCATCGGTGCGATTTACCACTTGATCCCACACCTGTTTAACCAGCCGCAGATGTATTCCATTAAGTTGATTAACATCCACTTCTGGTTAGCGACCATTGGTACGGTGCTGTACATCGTTGCGATGTGGATCTCCGGTGTGATGCAGGGTCTGATGTGGCGTGCAGTGAACGCTGACGGCACCTTAACCTACAGCTTCGTAGAAGCGCTGAAAGCCTCGGAACCGTTCTACTTCGTGCGTTTCTTGGGTGGCGTATTCTTCCTGACTGGCATGTTCTTGATGGCGTACAACGTCTTCATGACCGTTCGTGCCCCACAAGGTTCTATCGAACCGCAGGCTGAAGCGGCTTAAGGAGTAGCGCAGATGAAATTCAATCACGAAACCATTGAAAAGAACGTTGGCTGGCTGGCGATCATGATCGTTATCGCCATCAGTTTTGGTGGCGTTGCGCAGATTGTGCCGCTGATCTTCCAAGATCAAACCACCACTCCTGTTGATGGTCTTGAGCCTTATACTGCTCTGCAAATGGAAGGCCGTGACATCTACATCCGTGAAGGATGTGTTGGTTGTCACTCGCAGATGATCCGTCCATTCCGTGCCGAAACCGAGCGTTACGGCCACTACAGTGTTGCCGGTGAAAGTGTATGGGAGCACCCATTCTTGTGGGGCTCTAAGCGTACTGGTCCTGATCTGGCTCGCGTTGGCGGCCGTTACTCAGACGACTGGCACCGTGTACACCTTATTGACCCTCGCGCCGTTGTGCCTGAGTCCAACATGCCTGGGTTCCCCTGGTTGATGGACGCGGAAGTCGACAGCAGCGATACGGTAGCGAAGATGCAACTGTTCCGCGATAACTTCGGCGTGCCTTATGGCAACGACGAAGCGCTGGAAAAAGATGCCGCTACCTTGGCGGGTAAAACTGAAATGGACGCACTGATTGCCTACTTACAGGTTCTCGGTACCGGTCTGAAATAAGGAACTCATGATGACTATCGGAACGTTTCACGCTTACTACACCTTGGTGCTGTTCATTGTGATGATCGGCATTATCGGGTGGGCATACTCTAAGCGGAACCGCAGCAGCTTTGATGACGCCGCTGATCTGGTTTTTGCCGATGAGGCAGATCGCGCCGATAAGGAGTAGTACTGGATGAATACATTTTTAAGCATAATGGTCATGTTCTGCACCACTGTGGTGTTGCTTGGCTGTTTTCTCCTGCTTCGTTACTGTTTGAAGAACAACACCGAAGTAAAAGAAGGCGAGTCCATGGGACACTCCTTCGATGGCATTGAAGAGATCAACAACCCACTGCCTAAGTGGTGGTCTGTGATGTTCTTTATCACCATCATCTACTCGGTTGGCTACCTGATCCTGTTCCCAGGTTTTGGTAACTTCAAAGGGGTGTTGAACTGGAGTTCCTCTAACCAGGAAGTTCTCAACCTGGCTGAATCACAGCAAGCGGCCGATTACGCCAAAGCCGATGGCACTGACGTAATGGTGCAGTACGACCGTGAAGTGGCGCAGGCCGATGACAAGTACGGCCCTATCTTCGAAGCCTTCGCAGCGCGTTCGGTTGAAGATCTGGCGGGTGACGACGAAGCTCGTCGTATTGGCCAACGCTTGTTCTTACAGAACTGTGCCTTGTGCCACGGCTCTGACGCGAAAGGCAGCAAGGGCTTCCCTAACCTGACCGACGCCGATTGGCTGTATGGCGGTACGCCTGCAACCATCAAGCAATCGCTGATGCATGGCCGTAACGGCATGATGCCAGCAAAAGGTGGCTTGCCAATTGACGACGCGGAAGTACCAGCCTTGGTTGAGTACGTACGCAGTCTTTCCGGCACTCCACACGACAGCTTAATGGCGTCAGACGGTCTTGCTTCTTACCAGAAAGGCTGTTTTGCCTGTCACGGTATGAGCGGCGAAGGCAACAAAGCGTTGGGCGCGCCTGCGCTAAACGACACCGTGTGGTTATACGGTGGTGGTCGCGCAGACATCACCCACTCCATCATCAATGGTCGTTCTGGCAAGATGCCAGCGTGGGACAAAGTATTGGGTGACGATAAAGTTCACTTGATTACCGCCTATGTCTACAGCTTGTCCGTGGGTAAGGTTGCTCAGATCAACCCAACCATCGTTCCGGTGAAAGCCCGTCCAGGCGCACCAGCCGGTGCATCCAGCGGCAGCGATGACGGCGTAGACTTTGCTGCGTTGGCTGCTCGCCCAATGGAAGAACTGGCCAGCGATGCGGATGCTAAGGCCGCCGGTAAGAAGCTGTTCGCAGCAAACTGTACCGTGTGTCATGGTGCTAACGCTCAAGGGATGGGTAACTTCCCTAACTTGACCGACAGCGAGTGGATCTATGGCGGCAGCACTGCCGACATTAAGACCACAATTATGCACGGTCGAACCGGTAAGGCTGGTAACATGCCAGCGTGGGATAAGGTACTGGGCGAGGACAAAGTCCACGTTATCAGCGCCTACGTTTACAGTTTAAGTAACGAGTAAACGCCGATAAGCCCCGCTTTTGCGGGGCTTTTTGCCTCAGCTACATTTTTGAGTTACGGAAAGGACAACCGAATGAAAGTTCAACCTTGGTACAAGCAGTTCTGGCCATGGTTTTTAATCGTGCTACCGATGTGCGCCGTCAGCGCGTCCATCTACACCTTCTATCTTGCCAGCACTTCGCAATTCTCGTTGGTGGCTGACGATTACTACAAAAAAGGCAAAGGGATTAACCAGGATCTCAGCCGAATCCGCTCTGCGAAACAACTCGGTTTAGTGTTTCGTTTGGATCAAAGCGGCAACACCATCGCCTTTAGCCAGCATGGCGGCGATCCTCTTGGCACTGCCATCACTATTCGTTTTCACCACGCCACCATTGCGGCTAACGACTTTGAACAGATCGTAACAGCCGATGGCGACGGGGTTTACCGCATCACTACCAGCACCCCAGTTGAGGGCAAATGGCGCATCCAAATCGACAACTACGATGGCGCTTGGCGGCTGCAAACCAAATTAGCGTTGCCGCTCGAACAATCCTACTGGCTCAACTAAGGTCGCTATTGTGTCACAAAGCTGTTTTCACTGCGCTGAGCCGGTTCCGGCTAACAGTCAATTCTGTACTGAGATCAATGGCCAAGCGCAGCCGATGTGCTGCCCAGGCTGCGCTGCAGTCGCCGACGCCATCATGGCCGCAGGCTTAACCGACTATTACCGCTACCGTACTGACAGCGGCCAGCGACAGGATCTGCCGACCGAGATTGCCAGCCTTACGGCTTACGATTTAACCGAGGTGCAGCAAGAGTTCGTCTCGCACTCCGGCGATCACAATGAAGTGCTCTTAAGCATCGATGGGATCAGCTGCGCCGCCTGCGCTTGGTTGATTGAAAAACACCTAAATCGCATCAACGGTGTGATCCGCATCGACGTAAACACCACCACTCAGCGAGCAGTACTGGTGTGGGATGACAGCCAACAAAGTTTGTCGTCACTGCTGGCCGAGATCAGCACCATCGGTTATCGCGCAGCGCCGTTTCAGTTAGATCAACAAGAGCAAGAAAACGCCAAAAACAGCCAAACTTTGCTGCTGCGAGTTGGCCTTGCCGGTTTAGCCACCATGCAGGTGATGATGCTTGCCGTCGCACTGTATACCGGCTACTTCTACGATCTGGAAACCGAATACCGCGATTTTTTCCGCTGGATCAGCTTACTGTTTGCCACCCCTGTGGTGCTTTACAGTGCCCAGCCGTTCTATTTCAGTGCTGTCCGGGCTTTATTTGGGCTGCGGATCAACATGGATGTGCCGGTGTCACTGGCCATTTTATTAGCCTACGGTGCCAGCATCTCTGCCACTGTTAGCGGCAACGGCGAAGTCTATTTCGAGTCGGTGTCGATGTTTACCTTCTTTTTGTTGCTTGGCCGTTTAGCCGAGCAACGCGCCCGCCGCAAAGCATCCGAACACAGCAGCAACCGCCAAAAATTGGTGCCGGTAACCGCGTTGCGGATCCGCAACGGCAGTGTTGAACAGATCGCCGCCAAGGCACTGAAGGCCGGAGACACCATTCGGATCCTGCCAGGCGAAAGCGTGGCGGCCGATGGCACCGTGATCAGCGGCAGCAGCCAGCTTAATGAAGCGATGCTGACCGGTGAAGAACACCCAGTCACCAAGCTACAGGGCGACAGTGTTTACGCGGCCACGGTGAATCTGGGGCAACCGCTGGACATCAACGTTACGGCCGTGGGGGCGCAGATGCGGATCAACACCCTAATGCGATTGCAAGAAGCCGCCGCGGCCAGCAAACCGGCCATCGCACACTTGGCCGACAACATCGCCAATGTGTTTGTGCCAGCGTTGCTGCTTATCGCCGCCCTAACCTATGGCTACTGGCATTTTGCCAACCCTGATGATGCTTTTTGGATCACCTTATCGGTGCTGGTGGCCACCTGCCCCTGCGCCTTGGCACTGGCGACCCCCGCTGCGCTTACCTGTGGCACCGCGCAGATGACCAAACACGGTTTGTTGGTACGCAGTGCACGGGTACTGGAAACCCTGCCCAAACTCACCACCTTGCTGTTTGATAAAACCGGCACCTTAACCCACGGTCGTTTTAGCGTTACTGCGGTGGAATGCTTTGACAGTACGTTGAGCCAAGACGAAGTCCTAGCGATTGCAGCGGCACTGGAAAGTCACAGCTCCCACCCTTACGCCAGCGCGTTTCGCCCCTACTTTGATGTTAATCTGGTGGCCACACACAACCGCAATGAAATTGGCCAAGGGATCGAGGGCACCGTTGCGGGCAACCACTATCGCATTGGCCGCGCAGGCTTTACCGGCGCCGATGACGATAACGGCATCTATCTAGCCGCAGACCATGGTCTAATCGCCAAGTTCAGCGTAAGTGATAGTGTACGAGCCGACGCGCACAGCAGCATCGGTATGCTGCAGCAACAGGGGTTTCGCTGTGAAATGCTTTCGGGTGATCCCAACCCTGCGGCGCTAACCTTGGCCAGCGAACTGGCGATGAATAATGCCCAGCATGGAGTAACCCCAGAACAAAAACTGGCCTACTTACAACAGCAGCGGCAGCAACATCAGGTGGTTGCCATGTGTGGCGATGGCATTAACGACGGCCCGGTATTGGCCGGAGCCGATGTGTCGGTGGCCATGGGCAACGGCACCGACTTGGCCAAATGTCATGCGGATCTGATCCTGCTGGGCGAGGGTTTATCGCCAATTTTGGCGGGGATCGCCACCGCCAAGCGCACCAACCGCATCATTAAGCAGAATTTAGTGCTGTCGTTGTGTTACAACAGCCTTATTGTGCCCTTGGCCGTCAGTGGCCTGGTGGCGCCTTATGCGGCAGCGGCCGGAATGTCACTCAGCTCGCTGGTGGTGCTAGGCAATAGCCTGCGCCTGTTAAAGGAATAGAAAATGGAAATCATCTACCTGCTGATCCCAATCGCCATGATCTTTGTTGCTATCGCCGTTGCGGTATTTTTCTGGGCTGTCCGTTCGAAGCAATATGATGATTTAGATCGAGCCGGATCGTCCATTTTGTTTGATGAAGACAACCAAACCCAGCCACCGAAGCAGTAACCATGGCGCAGTACGATTTTTTCGCCGCCTTAGTGGTTGGCTTGCTGGGTGCCGGACACTGTTTTGGCATGTGCGGTGGCGTGGTTGGTGCCTTTAGCCAAGGGTTACCTGCCGCCCAGCGGTTAACCCTGCAGCGCCGCTTAACCTTTACCCTGTCTTACAACCTGGGCCGGATCAGCAGCTACATTATCGCTGGAGCGTTAGTCGGCTTCACCAGTGGTGCTGTTATCGCCATCAGCAACCTTGATGATATGGTGAGCGTTCTGCAAGCGGTTGCAGGGCTGATGCTGATGCTGATGGGGTTGTATGTGGCCCAGTGGCTCAGTTGGCTTAGTCAAATTGAACGATTAGGCCAGCCGTTTTGGCGTTTATTGCAACCACTGCGCCGTGGCCTTAATCGCATCGACACTCCGGCTAAGGCCATTGGTGCAGGTATGGTGTGGGGCTGGCTGCCCTGTGGTTTGGTCTACTCCACCTTAACCTGGGCACTGGCATCAGGCAGCGCGCTCAATGGCGCTCAAATTATGTTGGGATTTGGTCTGGGCACCCTGCCAGCCTTGGTGACGATGGGCGCAGCATCAGACTTACTAGCGACTCTTTTAAGAAAGAAAAAACTAAGAATTATTAGTGGTTTAGTCCTAATTGCTTATGGCGCGCAAATGTCATATATTGCGCTAAATCAATTGCTTTAACTGGTGGGTAAGTCAGGATGACGTTTGAGCAATCAGGCAGCGGAGAGATCCACTGCAACAAATCGCACGGAGAGCGTAAGCTCGGTTTGGGTAATGAGATCCATTGCCATAACTGCAGCATGAAAACCCTGTGCATCCCCTTCTCTTTATCCCTTACGGATTTAGACAAACTCGACGATATCATTGAGCGTAAACGGCCGATCCATAAAGGCGATCTGCTGTTTCAGTCTGGCGAGCCATTAAAATCGCTGTACGCCATTCGCTCTGGTTCAATCAAGTCGTACACCATTACCGAATCCGGTGAAGAACAGATCACCGCGTTTCATCTGGCCGGCGATGTGGTGGGCTTTGATGGGATCCATCAAAGCAAGCATCAAAGTTTTGCCCAAGCGTTAGAAACGGCCATGGTGTGTGAGATCCCATACGACCATCTTGATGCCCTCTCTGCTCAATCACCGGCGCTGCGGCAGCAGATGATGCGCTTGATGAGCAACGAGATTGTCAGCGATCAAGAAATGATCTTGCTGTTGTCGAAGAAAAACGCCGAACAACGCTTGGCGGCGTTTCTGACGAACTTAGCGTCTCGCTTTGGCAGTCGCGGCTTCTCGAGCCGAGAATACCGCCTAACCATGACCCGTGGCGACATCGGCAATTACTTGGGCTTAACGGTCGAAACCATCAGTCGTTTATTAGGCCGATTCCAAAAGGCCAACTTGATTGAAGTGAAAGGAAAATACATCAATATCCACAATGTTGATGCGTTAACTGAAATTGCCGGCGTGAACCGCAGCTCGTGCTAAACGAAGCCAATTCAATTTCCATTCATTAACGACAGTAATGCTGATCTAGAACAAGATAAATCGCTCATTTCATGCCAACATCAAGGTAAATAACGCTTGATGAGGAAACTGAAATGAGCGATTACCCCCATATCCTTGTTGTAATTGACCCCAGCCGCGACACCCAACCCGCGCTCAAGCGTGCCGAGTTAATGGCACAAACATGCCAAAGCCATTTAACTCTGTTTATGAGCATCTTCGACTTCTCCTACGAGATGACCTCGATGCTGTCTGCTGAAGACAGAGAAACCCTCCGCAATGGCATTGTGGAACAGCGCCAACGCTGGCTTGAACAATTGGCCCTGCCCCTGCGTGAAGCTGGGCTGAATGTACAAACCAAACTCTCTTGGCACAATCGTCCCTTCGAGAGCATCATCGAGCATGCGCAAGAAGCCAACTGCAACCTGATCCTCAAAAGCACTCATCTGCACGACAAACTCAAGTCGGTGATCTTTACCCCCACCGATTGGTCGCTGATGCGTAAAGCGCCGATGCCAGTGCTGTTAGTTAAAGAGCACGAATGGCCAGACGATGGGGTGATCTTGGTCGCCGTAAACGTGGCTGCCGAAGACAATGAGCACCGCTTGCTGAACGATAAGCTGATTAAGCGCGCCCAAGTGTTGGCCGAGCTCATTAAGGGCCAGGTGCATTTGGTTAACGCCTACCCTGGCACACCGGTGAACATCGCCATCGAGTTGCCGGATTTTGATGCCCACGCTTACAACAAAACATTGCAAGAGCACCACCAACGCCGCATTCACGAAATGGCCGCCGAGCACGGCATCAACGCCGAGCATTGCCATGTACTTGAAGGGATGCCCGAAGATGTGATCCCAGATCTCGCCCAAGCGATGGATGCGGAATTGGTTGTGATTGGCACCATTGGCCGCTCTGGGCTTTCCGCTGCGTTGATCGGCAATACCGCCGAACACGTTATCGATCAGCTCAATTGCGATCTGCTGACCGAGAAACCCGACAGCTTTGTGAGCCCAGTGAACCGCTGATCCAAGCCTCACCAGCAGAAACATGAAAAAGGCCCGCCCAGTAATGGCGCGGGTCTTTACCCGTGGCGCTCATGCTGTAAAATGCCCGCCCTGATCATTACCGAACAAGAGGGTTGCTGGTGGAAGAGCTCAGCCAAACACAGAAATTACGCCATAACAAACTGCAGAGACGACTTCGTCGTGAGATGGGCAGCGCCATCGAAGACTACAACATGATCGAAGACGGCGATGTGGTGATGGTGTGCTTGTCTGGCGGCAAAGACAGCTACACCATGCTCGACATCTTGCAGAACCTGCAGCAGCGTGCCCCAATCAGTTTTAAACTGGTGGCGGTTAATCTGGATCAAAAACAGCCAGGCTTCCCAGAAGAGATCCTGCCGAACTACCTAAAAAGTACCGGCGTGACTTACCATATTCTGGAAAAAGACACCTACTCCATCGTTAAAGATAAAATCCCAGAGGGGAAAACCACCTGCTCTTTGTGCTCGCGTTTACGCCGTGGCACCCTCTATGGTTTTGCTCAAAAAATTGGCGCCACCAAGATTGCGCTGGGCCATCACCGTGACGACATCGTTGAGACCATGTTCTTGAATATGTTCTTCGCGGGTAAAATGAAAGCGATGCCACCAAAGCTGCTGTCGGACGATGGCGCTAACGTGGTGATCCGCCCAATGGCCTACAGCCGCGAGCAAGACATTGCCGAATACGCCGAACTCAAACAGTTCCCGATCATTCCGTGCAACCTGTGTGGCAGCCAAGAGAACCTAAAACGTAAGCAGGTAAAAGAGATGCTGGTGGATTGGGACAAACAATTCCCAGGCCGGATTGAAACCATCTTTACGGCGATGCAAAACACCGCCCCATCGCAAATGGTCGATCGGGAGCAGTTTGATTTTGTGAGTTTAAAACAAGATCCGAACGCCAAGTTTGAAGGCCAAGTGGCCGAAGCCGATCTGCCCGCCTTTGATTTCCTTGATATTGAAAACAGCGGCAACATCAATCTGGATCGCAAACGCGAACAAGGCATTGATGTGGTGCAAGTGTTTCAGCCGTAAACACCATTAGGTTGTTACCACCATAAAAACGCCCGCATTTGCGGGCGTTTTTTGTCTCGGTCGATGGCCGCTTTTACTTACAGCAAGCGTTCGTTGTGCTTCAGCATCTGCAGCAGCTCATCAACGTATTCGTTTTTCCGCTCGGAATAAGCGGTTAACGATGGGATCAGATCCGCGGCGGTTACCGGTTGATCGGCCTGACGCAGCCAATTACGAACCTCGCGCAGCTCTTTATAGGCAGCATTGGTGTTGAGGTTATGCAGATAGGAGGCGATTGACGCATCGGTATCGGTGAAACGCGCCACTTCGTGATTCAAGCCGGAACTGCGGGCGTTAGGCACCAAACCGCACCCTTGGCTGAAGCACCATTGGCCGAAGTAGTTGTTGCCTTCAATCGCAAAGCGGCTGCTGCCCCAACCAGATTCATTGGCGGCCTGCACCAACACCATATCAACGGGCACCACATCCACTCGAGCTAACAACAGCGTGAGCGCGGCTGCATCAATGCTGCGCAGTTGCACCTTGTATTGGGTTGCCAGCTCGGTTAGCTCGTCTCGATCGGCATTCGATAAACTGCGCTTTTGCTGCAATTTGCGCTGCAGTTGCAGCAAAAATTCACGCTTCTCGGCGATCTGAGCATTCTGCTGCTCTACTTTGGGGCGTAAATAAGAGAAGAACTGATCTTTTTTGGCGGCAACGTCCACCATGGCGGCAAAATCTGGCGCGTCACTGCGAGCGGGATTTTTCTTTAACGGTAAGCTATCCAGCCCCAGTTTCTGCGTTGGAATTTGGCTGGCGATAATCACCAAGCCAAAGGCAACGGCAGATAACGCCAGGGTAATGCGTTTCATGCGTCCGGTTTTCATTTTGTTTTAGGCCTCAAAACTGCTCGATTTATCCTGAGAAGGGCTTGCTTCTGCGGCAGGGGTATCGCTGCCATTGGGCTTATAGTTCGGGAACAGCTGGTTAAACAGCAGCCCTTTACCATAAAAGTACATTGGGATGGTTAAGATCAAGCCTAAGCCAAATGGTACGGCAGACACGACAATGAGCGATCCCATCACCACATGGAACACCATAATCAGCAGCAGATTTTGGTGTACCACCAGTGCCGATTCCCACATCGCTTTAAGCGGTGAGCCACGGCGGAATAGATAATATAAATTGGCAAAGCTTAATACGGCCATCAAATACAACCCCGGCAGCAAAAACAGCGACAAGCCGAGATTCGCCAACATACTGGAAGAGATCGCAATCACAATCAGTGGGGTGGCAATAGCCCAGGGGCCAAACAACTGGCCCAACGTAGTGGGTAGCTGATTCACTTTACGCCAGCCCATGTAAGCCAATCCGGCCTCAAAGGGGGCAGCGATGATCAGTATCACCAGTTGCAACGGGAACGACGCATCGTTAATCGCTTGCTCTGAGTTTGGATCCACCCCCCAGTACTCAACAATCAGTTGATACCCCAGCAGTGCCACACCAAACAGAATGGCCAGCACTAAGGTTGCGGCCCCCAGCATAGGTTGAATGCTGCTGCGTGCCAGCAAGAAAGATTGTTTTAACGTATCCGCGAGTAGGTCGAGTTTGAACATTAAGTCAGTAACTACAGTAGTAAGCAAAGCCCTAGTATACCCGCCAACACTAACAGACAAAAAGCCCAACACAATGAGGCAACTGCCAGAACTGCGTTGTGCTTCAGCGAAACCAACCGGCCAGCGCGAAAAATCGTCAAACCAAGCTAAAATAAAGTTGTTGTCAACATCTTAACAACGCCAATCTTACAAACTGCGAATGGTTGCTCAAAGACACAGCATTTTGCCATATTAAAGGTAAAAAACACTTTGGGACTTAACCACATGCGCGTAATATCCGAGCTCCTTTTTTTAGCCATAGCTGAGGCGGCAATTGCGCCGCGTGATAGATTTGATGAGCAACGACACTCCTTCAACGGTTCTCCGTTTGCACGGCGCTGATAAAGCGTATCGAGACAAATCCATTCTTCGCAATTTCGAATTGACCATCTACGATGGCGAATTCGTCACACTTCTTGGCCCTTCAGGCTGCGGCAAAACAACGGTACTGCGGATCCTCGCTGGGTTAGAAAACCTTGATGCGGGCACCATTTACTTAGGTAATGACGACATTACCAAATTGCCTGCAGAGCAACGCCACATCAACACCGTGTTTCAAAGCTACGCGTTGTTTCCGCACATGTCGGTGTTCGATAACATCGCCTTCGGCCTGCGTACTAAGAAAGTCGCCGAAGCCGAGATTGCCAGCCGGGTGCAACAAGTGCTGAACATTGTGCAGCTGCAAGAATACGCCCAGCGGATGCCAGCAGAACTTTCTGGTGGCCAGCAGCAGCGAGTTGCTATCGCTCGGGCGGTGGTGAATAAGCCGCGGCTATTGCTGCTGGATGAAAGCCTAAGCGCACTGGACTACAAACTGCGTAAACAGATGCAAAATGAGCTAAAGCGGCTGCAACGCCAGCTTGGCATCACCTTTGTGTTTGTTACCCACGACCAAGAAGAAGCCCTCTCGATGTCTGATCGCATCGTGGTGATGAACGAAGGCGTGATCCAGCAGCAAGGCAGCCCACGAGAGATCTACGAAAGCCCAGCCAATCTGTTTGTGGCCAAGTTTATTGGCGAGTCCAACATCTTTGCCGCTACCGTCATCGCCGATCCCACTGGCAATCAGTACCAAGTACGCATCGAACAGCGCCAGTTTACCGTTCACAGTGATCTTGAATTAAGCGTGGGTCAACAGGTGCACGTACTGCTGCGCCCTGAAGATATGCGTTTGGTGGAAGTGAAAGACGGCGAGCAGCAACAAGGGTTACACGGCAAAGTGTTAGAGCGTAACTACAAAGGCATGACGTTGGACTCGGTGATTGAACTCGACAGCGGCAAGCAGCTGCAGATCTCTGAGTTCTTTGATGAAGATGACCCCGATTTTGACCACAGTTTAGGTCAGCAAGTGGCCATTACTTGGGTACCAAGCTGGGAAGTGGTATTGCCCTATGAAGGCTAACGATAAGTTCAAGTGGGTAAGCCTTGGCTTATTAACCACTTGGCTCGTGCTGTTCGTGCTGTTTCCCAATCTGATGGTGTTGGTGGCATCGTTCCTAACCCACGATTTGAAAGAGTTAGTGCGGCCCGAGTTCAGCCTGGATAGCTACGCTAAACTAATTGATCCGCTGTACGCTAAAGTGCTTGGCCACTCAATCTATTTAGCTGGGATCACCACCTTGCTGTGTTTGCTTGTTGGCTACCCTGCGGCGTGGCTGATCAACACCTGTTCGAAACAGGTGCAAGGCTTACTGCTGTTCTTGATTGTGGTGCCCTTTTGGACCAACTCATTGATCCGCACTTACGCGATGAAAGTGATTTTGGGTAATCGTGGCATCATCAATAAGGCACTCATGGAGCTGGGGATCATCGATAGCCCGATCCGGATGATGTACACCGAAACCGCGGTGATCATTGCGTTGGTGTACATTTTGCTGCCGTTTATGATTTTGCCGTTGTTCAGCGCCATCGAAAAGTTGCCAACCAGTTACTTAGAAGCGGCACGAGATCTGGGGTCCAGCAAGGTGAACACCTTCCGCACCGTGGTATGGCCCCTCACCTTACCAGGGGTGATCTCGGGCTGCTTATTGGTGTTTTTGCCGGCACTGGGCATGTTCTACATTGCCGATCTGCTTGGCGGTGCCGGTAATTTGCTTATTGGTAACGTGATCCGAGATCAGATCCTAGTGGCGCGCAATTGGCCATTTGGCGCGGCGCTTAGCGTCAGCTTGATTGCCATTATGGCCGTGCTGTTATGGGCGTATTACCGCGCCGTTCGTGGTGTGAAGGAAGCCTGAACATGATGAAAAACATCGCTAAGTGGGGCTTCTTGTCACTGCTGTTCTTCTATCTGTATCTGCCAATTGTGGTGTTGGTGGCCAACTCCTTCAACAGCACCAAAAGTGGCATTCGTTGGGGTGAGTTCACCACCAAGTGGTACAGTTCAATGTGGCACAACAGCAGCCTGATGGACGCGGCCATGAATTCGTTATTGGTTGCCGTTGTCGCCGCCACCGCCGCCACCATTATCGGTACCTTGGCTGCCGTTGCCCTGCACCGCTACCGCTTTCGCGGCAAGGCCGCACTGAACGGTATGTTATTTGTGGTGATGGCCTCACCAGACATCGTAATGGCCGTCTCGCTGCTGGCGCTGTTTGTGGCCCTAGGGATCAGTCTTGGTTTTTGGTCGTTACTGATCGCCCACATCACCTTTTGTCTGCCGTTTGTGGTGGTCAGCGTTTACAGTCGCCTTTCTGGTTTTGATCCTTTCTTGATTGAAGCCGCCCGCGATCTCGGCGCCAGCCAGTGGCGTATATTTTCAAAAATCTTGGTGCCGATGGCCTTTCCTGCCGTCGCGGCCGGTTGGTTGCTAAGCTTCACCTTGTCGCTGGATGATGTGATCATTAGTTCGTTTGTCACCGGACCAAGTTTTGAAATTTTGCCGTTGAAAGTGTTTTCAATGGTGAAAGTGGGCGTTAAGCCTGCGGTAAATGCGCTTGCTGCGCTGATGTTGGTGTTATCGCTGGTTATGGTCGCGATCTCACAATTTCTGTTAAAACAAAAACACAGCGCCTAAGCACCCGTTAAGCGCTGCATAAAATACAAGGGTAATTTGATGAACCACTTAAAATCTCTGTTGATGGCTGCAGTACTGGCTTCTACTGCCTTTGCGGCCGCCGCCAAAGACGACGTACTGTATTTCTACAACTGGTCTGAATACATTCCGGAAGGCTTGCTGCAAGAGTTTGAGCAAGAGACCGGCATCAAGGTGATCTACACCACCTACGATTCAAACGAGATGATGTTCTCCAAAGTCGACCAACTGGGCGGCAAAGGCTACGACATTGTGGTGCCTAGCACCTATTACGTGAAAAAAATGGCCGATGCTGGCTTATTGCAGCCGATCGATAAGTCGCAGCTGAGCAACTTCAAACACCTCGACCAAGCCATGCTGGATAAAGCCTACGATCCGGCGAACACCTATTCCGTGCCCTACATCTGGGGCGCGACCGGCATTGGCATTCACACTGACGACATCGATCCGGCCAGCATTACCTCTTGGCAAGATCTGTGGGATCCGAAGTGGCAGGGTCAACTGATGCTGATGAATGATCCACGGGAAGTGTTCCATATGGCGCTGCGGATTCTGGGTTACTCCAGCAACAGCACCGATCCTCAGCAGATTAAAGAAGCCTACGAGCTGCTGCGTAAGCTGATGCCAAATGCACTGACCTTTAACTCAGACAACCCAGGCAGCCCTTACGTGGCCGGTGATGTGTCGTTAGGAATGATCTGGAACGGCTCTACCTACGAAGCGCAAAAGGAAGATCCCGCCATCAGCATGATCTACCCAGCCGAAGGCGCCATTTTTTGGATGGATAACTTAGCCATTCCAGCCGGTGCTGAAAACGTAGCAGCCGCCCATAAGATGCTGAACTTCCTGCTGCGCCCTGAAGTGGCTGCACGGGTAAGCGCTGAAATTGGCTACCCTACCCCAAACAAATCAGCCAAAGCACTGATGGACCCAGATTTTGCCGGTAACCCACTGGTGTTCCCACCGGCCGAAGTGATTGAAGCTGGTGAGTTCCAATCCGACGTTGGCGACGCCATCCAGCTTTACTCTGATTACTGGGATAAGCTGCGCGCTGGCATGTAAGCCTTCACGCTTTAAAAAGGGAGCCATAAGGCTCCCTTTTTTGTCACTCGATTTCGACCTGACAACCTCAAATCATCGCCTGTTGCAGCGCAAGTTTAAACGCTTGCCCTTTCTCCGTCAGAAATGCCCGGCGCACTCGGTAATCCTTCGGATCATGGCGTAACTCAACCAAATGATACCCAACCCGTTTGGGATCAACCTTATCAGCCAACAAACGCAAAGCACGGCTTGCGGTGGCTTTGGTTAACCCTGTCGCCTTCATCAGTTCGCTAGAGGAGATCCCTTCGTTGCGACAGACCATCACAAAGGCCCATAACTGATTGATGTTTAAATCTAAGTCAAACTGCTTAGCCGTGGTGGCAAGTTTCTCTACGCGTAACAGTTCCATTGTGTCATCCCATCGGTTTAACCACGCGTAAAACCAAAACTCGCGCGTGATAGCGACCATTGTAATTTTGACGCAGCCTGACCAATGACGATGAGATCACAGATCTCTTTCCACCAGCGGCTGCAGCAGAGCTAACTGAAAAGAGTTTGATTTGCATCAAAAACAAAAAAGGCTCAAACCGAAGTTTGAGCCTTTCTCGATAATGTGGAGGCGCGTCCCGGAGTCGAACCGAGGTCCACGGATTTGCAATCCGCTGCATAGCCACTCTGCCAACGCGCCAAATTTCATGTCGCAATAGGCTGCGACCTGTTGCCTAAACAACGGAGCGCATTAAACCAGACTCACTGCTAAGCCGCAATATGAAATCGGCATCGAAACATGGGAAGTATGACTAAGCTCATGTTTTAAAATGTGATTGCTGAAATCATCAACACTTAAAGGGCGAACTCCGTACGATACACCGACAGCGTTTGTGTCATGGTCTCTAGGCATTGCTGTTTAAGCTGCTCAGTGTCCGCCGGCTCAATCCCCTTGGCCGCATACTCTAACTGCATACTAACGTGCTGCAATGCCAGCGCCCCAAAAGTCGCCGCAGAGCCTTTCACCTTATGGGCTACCCCAGCCAGCTCGGTATGTTCGCAACCCGTTAACTCTGCGTGGCTGGCTTCGAGTTCTTCAACGAAAATCTGCAACAACATCGGCAGCATATCTTCACCGGCATCGGCGCCCATCTGCGCCACTTTGTTTTGATCCAATATCTCCGTCACGATGATCCCTCCTTGAATCCATAGCTGGCCTAAGTGTTGTTGAGCTACGCCACCTTTGCCAGTCAAAAAGGCAATAAAAAGGGAGCCATAAGGCTCCCTATTGCCCGCAACAAACCGATTAAGACACCGCTTTAATCGCCGCGATCAGATGCGGCAGATTGTCGTTGGTGATCCCCGCCACGTTGATGCGGCCAGAGCCAACGATGTAGATGGCGAACTCTTGTTTCAGTCGCGCTACTTGTTCTGGGGTTAAACCAGAGAAGCTGAACATGCCATTTTGCTGCTCAATAAAGCTGAAATCGCCTTCCACGCCAGACTGCTGTAACTGCTCCACTAAAGCGGTACGCATCAGCTTGATGCGTTCACGCATCTGGGCCAGTTCTTGTAACCACAAAGCGCGCAGCTGCTCGTCCGCCAAAACCGTGGCAACCACTTCAGCGCCGTGGCTTGGTGGGTTGGAGTAGTTAGCGCGGATCACTCGCTTGATTTGCGACAATGCGCGCTCAGCGGCATCAGTATCAACGGCAACAACGGTGACGGCGCCGATGCGCTCGTTGTATAAGCCAAAGTTTTTAGAAAACGAATTGGCGATGATCAGCTCACCCAACTGTTCGGCAAAACAGCGCAGACCGGCGGCGTCTTCATCAACACCGGTGGCGAAGCCCTGATAAGCGAAGTCGAACAACGGCAACCAACCGTTGCTCTTGGCGCTGGCGGCCAACTGCTGCCATTGCTCCAAGGTAGGATCGATGCCGCTTGGGTTGTGACAGCACGCGTGCAGTACCACTACGTCATTGGGCCCAAGAGCATCCAAATCGGCCAGCATGCCAGCAAAGTCGAGTCCTTTGGTTTCAGCGTTGTAATAGCGGTATTGATCGGTGTTTAATCCAGCCGTGTTGAAAATCTGCTTGTGGTTCGCCCAGCTTGGGTTCGAGATCCACACGGTTTTCTCGCCAAGGTTGGCTTTGATGAAATCGGCGGCGATGCGTAACGCACCGGTACCGCCCGGCGCCTGTGCAGCACGCACGCGGTCATCGCGAAGTACGGTATGTTCCGCACCAAACAGCAGTCCTTTGATCTGCTGACGGTAAGCGATGTGGCCATCGATCCCCAAATAGCTCTTGGTTTTCTGGCGTTCGAGGATCAGCGCTTCGGCTTGCTTAACGCACTTAAGGATCGGGGTTTGCCCTAAGTCATCCTTATAGACACCAACACCCAGGTTGATTTTGCCGTCGCGGCTGTCTGCTTTAAAGGATTCATTAAGACCGAGGATAGGATCGGCTGGGGCTAGTTTTATCTTCTCAAACATGGCTCTACAACTTCTGTGGGAATTCGCGATCGCTACTTTACCATCGCTATATTGCCAACGTTAATCAAAATTACTGCCCCCGTCCGGTCATTTCAATAAAGCCATAACCGTTGTGGCTTCCGCTTACGGTAGCTGGCCCTTCCCAGTAGGTTGTGGTCAGTCGATTAAGCTGATCTTGACTGCGACTGATAACGGTAAGGTCAAGCTGCTTTGATGGCACCATCACCTGCCACGACACAGGGTAACTGCCGTCATCGATTTGTACGGTTTGAAGTGGGCGCAGCTGAAATTGATCCGCATCGAGATGCTGGCTGTCGCCGTCGGCACTCATCCAGGTGGCTTCGCAATTACTTGGGTTGGAGCCACTGCCGCGCAAACAGAACAACATCAGGTTGTTGCCATCATCCAGATTAAGCGCCAGCCAATCCCAGCCGCTAAAACGCTGATCCAGCAACGCTGAAGACCACTCTCGATCAAGCCAAGCGGTGCCGGTGACCGCTAAGCGTTGGCCGGCGACAGTTAACGCCCCTGACAGCTGTAACCGGGGCAAGGTGTAGTAGTAAGACGCGAGACTGCCATCGCCGCTTTTATCGCTATAGCCATTATCGCCATGCAAAATGAGTGGTGAATCCGTTAGCAGCAGATCAAAGGCAACGATTTCATTGCCCGCCTGTAACGACAGTGGCTGATAGGACTCGCCAACACTGGCAAGACGCCAATCATCGAGCCAGGCGGCAAATGGCTGCGACTCTACTCCCGCTTGGCCCGCACCGCGACCGAACCGCTCCCACGCTTGGTGCTTACCTTGGTGTTCCCACATTAGGTGCGCCATATACCACTGGCCTTGCCACCAAGGGCCTTGTTCGCCTTGAGGGCCACGAAAACGAAACAGGGTGTATTGCAGCCCATGATGTTCACCGTTTTCGTCCGTTAGGTTCGCTGTGAGATACCACCATTCCAGGCCGTAATCGTTGTGCGGGCCGTGATCGAGGGGAAAGCTTATTGGGTAACCCGGCACCACTTTGGTGCCCTCCTCCATGGCGTTATGATTGCTTGGGGGGGACTGGTAGCCAACCAGCACTAACACCGAAATTAGCACCACCGCGAAAAACAACACCCGAATCATACTCGCTCTCCCGTGGCGTGACTGCTAGAGCGAGTTGGCATCAATGCGAGTGCTAACGACAGCCCCATTACGACTCCTATCCACAGCCACCATTGTCCTGCTAATGGGTAGATTGGCATGCTCCAACCGAAGGTCAGCGGATTAACCCGCGCCAACAGTTGCCAACCAAGCACCATTCCTAGCAGCGATGAAAAAGTTAACACAATAGAGAGGAGCAGCGTCAGTTGGCCGATCCGAGCAGCAAACAACTGCCGCGGTGTCATCCCCATGGTGGCCAGCAGCGCATTGGTTGGTGCCCATATCCGCCGCTGTGCCATTAGGCTGGCGAGCCAAGAGATCAACGCCACCGCCAGCGTTAACCACGCTAACGCATCGGTGATGGCGAAAGTACGGTTAAACATACTGCGAGCGGTTTTTAACAGATCTTGCTGCCAATGGATCGCCGCCGCAGGAATACCTAACGCTTCAAGTTGCAGCGCCAACGGCTGGCTATAACCCATCTGCGCCGTTTTAAACCCCAACCCAAGCAGCGGCAGTTGCGGCATCACGCTTTCAGCAAAACTTCTCTCTAGGGTGATCTCCCAACTTGGATTGCCATAGTCGTAGTAGATCCCGGCAATGTCGCAGGTAATGGTGGCCGCTCCGCTGTGCACTGTAATGGACTCCCCCAGGCCTAATTGCCGTTGCAACGCCATGGGCTCGTTGATTAGGCACTGGCCATCGCTGGCGGCTTGCCACCAATCAGTGCTGGCGTCCTTAAAGTGGAAGGTGTCGGTTGGCACCATTTGGGAATACACCACTTTAATGGCAGTGGTGCGCCCTGCGCTCTCGCCTCGGCGTTGACTCAAGGTTTTTAGGTCGGTCAGTTGTTCCACTTGATTAAGCAACGGCTGCCATTGCGTCAGCTGTTGCGATGGCCCACGAATGTAAGCCACCGCAAACAAGCGTTGGTTCAGGTGTTGCTCTAACGCGATGGCGAAAGAACCGGTCAGGATCCGAGTGGCGATGGCAGTGGCAAGCGCCAGCGAAATAGCGATAAGTGCCATGGTCAAACTGCCACGACTTTGACGCAGATCCGCTAAGCCCCAACTTACCGTAACCGGCGCATTGGGCCATGCGCGCTGCAATCGTTTCACCACGCCATTAAGCAGCGTTGGGATCAGTAACATGGCCAGCAATAGCGTTAATGCCGATAACAGCAGCGCTTGCAATTGACTGCTGGCATTAACCGTAAGCCACACCACCAGCGCCAACAGTGGCACTAACACCATAAATCGATACGGATAGAACCGTTGCCACGGGGTGATGGTACCCAGTAGCAGCAACGACAGCGTGAGTAACATCAAGCCACAGCAGTAAGCCCCATAAAGCCAGTGCCATTGGATCTCAAATACCGATTCGGATTGGTATAAGGAAGTTAGCGTTAATTCAACTCCGGGACTGAGCCACTGCGCTAAGGTCACCCCCAACAGGCTACCGGTGATCCCGGCGAAGGCGCTCAGCAGCACTAACTCTAATGCGGTGATCTGAACCAGCTGGTTTTTGGTGATCCCCAGTTGCAGCAAGATCTGATAACGGTAGCGGCGGTGCCCAACCAAACTGGCAAGCGCGTGATAGGCCAGTAATATGCCCACCAAAAAGCTTAATATCGCCAGCGCAGTGAGGTTCATACTGAAGGCGGCCAACAGCGGCTGTTGCTGTTGTTGTTGCTGATCTTGCGGTTGCAGTTGCCAATCGCTTTCCAGCTGATTTTGGAGCCATTGCTGTTGGCTGCTGCTAAGAGACGCGATCTCCAGATATGAGACCTTATCACCGCTACCCAATAGCCTTGCCGCTGGGGCAATGTCCATCCACAACCAACTGCCTAGCCCTGCCACGATTTTTAGCGCCGGTATCGATTGCTGATCGGTGGTTGTGCCTAACTGTTGCGGTTGCCAGCCCAGTCGCTGTGCGGTTTGCTCGGTTGCGAGTGTGTGCCACTGGTTGTCGCCATTAACGCTGGGAAGAGATCGCCCCCTGACGGGCAACCAGTCACCATTGGCGTGTTGTAAGCGGCCAATTAATACTGGCTCGGCGGCGATGCCTTGCAAGCGTAGCTTGAGCCAAAACGCGTGCGGAATATGATAGCCAGGATTAAGAGAATGCACTCGATAGGCGGCGACCTTGCTACCGTTGCCTTCCGCTTCGCTAAAACTGCTGGTGGCGGCGCGATTGAGTACCTCCACGCCACTAAGCAGCCCCGCCGCAAGCACCAAGCCTAATAACAACCAAGTATAAAGCAAGGCGTGATGGCGCCACTCTCCCAACCATAAACGCCACCACAGCTTATTCATGGATGCTGTCCAGTGGCTGCAATTGGCCATTGCGCAAAAACCAGCGCTGTTCAAAGTTTTGGGCCAGTCCTTGACTGTGAGTCACCATCAGCAATGTCGCCCCCTGAGCCTGGGTCAGCTCTCGCAGCATCGTGGCAACGATCTGTGAGTTGCCTTCATCCAGGTTGCCGGTGGGTTCATCGGCCAGCACCAGCTGCGGCTGGTGGATCAACGCCCGGGCGATGGCAACACGTTGTTGTTCACCCCCAGACAGCTGCTGCGGGTAGCGATCTAACAACTTAGCGATGCCCAGATCGGCAGTGAGCGATTGGAATAGCTCGGGATCGCCAGTTAAACCCGCTAGCTTGTAGGTCAGTAGGATGTTGTCACGAACCGTTAAGGTCGACAGAAGTTGGCAATCTTGAAACACCACCCCCTGTTTCCGTCGATGCAGAGCGCGCTCGGTCTCAGACAGAGCCGATAACTCAGTATCACGGATCCAGATCTTGCCCTGCTGCAATGGGATCAGAGCGCCTATCAAGCGCAGCAGCGTGGTTTTGCCGGCACCGGAATCCCCAAGCAAGGCAATTTGACTGCCTTGTTTAAACTCGTGATTAAGGCCATCAAAGATAAGCCGTTGTTTGTCGCCATCGTTGCGGCTGAAGGTGAGCCGTTCAAGTCTAATCATAATTAGACTTTACGACACGAATCAGCCATTTGGATCAGCGTAACGTCGTTCAGCAAAGATTAAGATATTTCGCGGGGTCAAATGGGCTGGGCAGAATCGAAAGATATCAACCCGATAGCCGTTTTCAGTTAAATATAAACCGCGATCCAAAACCAAATAAGCTTCGATTGCGGGTCGAAACAGTTGTCTGGCCAAGTCCAATCGACGCTGCCTTTGCCAACCGTGCTCACCAATCTGCTCTGCCTGTACAAGCAACTCATCGCTAACGGCATCAGCTACCGCCAATTGTGGTAGCGCCCAATGGATAAACCCAGCAAAGCCACTACTAAGCACCTGTTTACCGAACGACGGCAGACGCTTGTCGCTGTGGCCAAGCTGCGCCAATAACCACTGCAATCCCAATCGATAACTGACTTCAGTACCACGTAGGCGTTTTACCCGCTGCGGTGCCGTTGCGGTTTGCAGCACAGCGAGCCGAAGCTGATCCCGCGTTAACTGCAGATCAAACTGCTTTGCTGTAGCTGACAGGGGCTGATAGCAACTGTTGTTGGTTAAATGGTAACAGCAAGGGCTGATCGCGAGCTGTTCGGTGCCTTTGCGAACACCAAGCTGCAACAAGGATACGTGCAGATCGCCACAAGCGTGTAATGCCACCGCCCGCTGCTCGGATTCAACATGACTCCCCGCCGCCGTAGTCAGTGCATCTTGGCAAACAAACTGTTGTTGATGGCCACTGCGCTGGGCTAATTCTGCTCCGGCATCACACAAGCTTTGATCGTATTCCAAGCTGGTGATCTGGCACGCTTGCTGGCTGGCAAACATTCGCCCCAAATGCCCCTTGCCCGCGCACCACTCAAGTAACTTGCCACTATAGGGTGGGAGCGCCGCGACAAAGTGACTGATCTGCTCTAATTTCCGTCCAGGGATGTGAGCAAACTGGCGAGCTCGAATCGGGGTCGCCAAACTGTGCTGGCGCAAGTCGAAATCAGCAAGCGGTGATAACGATTTTAGCTCTGGGATCAGCTTGGCTGCATCATTAAGCAGCTGCTGTTGGGCGCCATCATATCGCTCAACCTGTTGCTCAGTTAACCCTAACAACCACTGGCCTAACGGTGGATGCTGTTGCAGCCAACTTGGTTGGGGATTGAAGTAGGTTGATTCAATCCAGATCCCGCGATAGCGCTGTAGCAGTTGATAAAGGGCTGTTAGGCGTTGCTGCACACCGCGCTCCTATGCAAAACAAAAAGGCAGCTTACGCTGCCTTTGTTAAAATGTACTTGATCAGAGGATCCGTTTAAGCAGCAGATCCGCTTTTACCCGCCGGATCCGTTGCAACAATTTCGCCACCTTCGGCGGGTAATTGGTGCTTTTCTCAATTTCGCTAAAGTGAGCAACCCGTACGGTGTTGTTCATGATGCAGTCCCGTTCGCTATTGAACTGAGCAGACATCGCCCCTTGGCGATCGTGCATCAACAAGCCATTTTCCAGATCCAGAGCCCAAGCTCGTGGATTCAGGTTGTTGCCGGTAAGCAGATACATACTGTCGTCAATCTGCATCCCTTTCAGGTGGTAACTGTGATCATCACAGCTCCATAACTGCAAATTAAGCTTATTGCCGTCGATGAATTTTTGGTAGCGATGGGCAAAACGTTTCAGGTTTTGCTCATACAGGTAAGGCAAGGCCGACACGGCAGAAAAGGGCTGATCCGGCGGGGTGAAGAAGTCATTTGCGGTCTTATCCCCCACCACAATCGTCACCTCTACGCCGCGCTTCAACAGCTTTCCAATCGCTGAAACCAGTGGGGCTGGCAAATTGAAATAAGGCGTACAGATAAAGACTTTGCGCTCGGCACTGCGCAACAGCTTAACGATGGTTTGATTAAGCTGGTTGCTGTGGCGGCCAAGGCCAAGAAGCGGGTACACCACTACGCCGTCGTCAGTTGGCTGAGTATCCAACTGATAATGTGTGCGTGATAATTTGAATTTCAGTTTACGGATATCTCGGCGTAACGCTTTCGCCGTGGGAATTGGGGTATGCAGCAGCGATACCACCGCATCGTGACCAATCAGATCCTCTGCCATAAACTGCACCATTGAATTGGCCAGTTCAGGGTTGTGGATCACATGGTAACGATCATAACGATAGCGATCGTTCCAGCCGAGGTAAACATCGTTAATGCTGGCACCGCTATATACCACCGCGTCATCAATCACAAAGCCTTTCAGGTGTAACACCCCAGACCATTCACGGCTTTTTACCGGTACCCCATGAATGCCAATTTCAACTGGGGCAAACTTTTCCGCCCAGTCGCGGTAAAACTGATCGTTACCAACCTGAGGGCCTTTACCAATTAAACCACGTTGGGCGCGATGGAAATCCACCAACACCTGCACGTCTAACTGTGGCTGACGCTGTTTGGCTTGGTACAACTCGGTCAAGATGGCACGGCCAGCTTCATCGTCTTGCAGATAAAGTGCCGCAATATAGATGCGTTTAGTGGCAGATTGGATCAGCTCAATAAGGCGTTGGCGATACTCCGCCGTCGCTGTGATCACTTCGATGTTGCCCGCAGGCACGGTTACGCCGCTAATGCGATCTAACCATTGTTGAATTGATTGGGTTGCCAGTTGCATACGTTTTCTATGATTCCCGTTAACCAGAGGTCGCTGGGATGACTCCGTCCACTACATTATTTGCATCGATTAACTGCATAAAATATCAGCACTGATATTAAGTTAATTGCAAAATGCTGTTATATAGCGCGCTAGTAAAACAGACGGATGGCGTGGGGGCAAGCACCAAATTGCCACAGACTGTGGCACGATTAGGCAACTGAGGAGCGCACCAAGCAGAACGTGATTGGCATCACGCCAAATACCACTTGGTGACAACGTGGCTGAAACAATGAGGAGTTTTAGGCAAATTGCACCGCAATAGCAGACAGTACAATAATCGATGTCATAATGGCGACGGTTGCCAGCAGCGCATAACGAAGATCTTGATTCATTGAGATTATCTCCTGATGGTTGGCGATCACATTCAGTATGGTTGATTAATGAACGGACACACAACTTTGGTGCACAAGCTAAAACACTTTGCGATTGCCGCAACCCTAGCGATTTATAGCACTGGCAGCTGGGGTAACTATGGGGATTTTGCCACCCTGCTCCCCCAAGGCAGCGAAATGGGCTTTATTTTACGTGCGGCAGACGGCAGTGTCTTAGCCGAGCACAATGCCGACAAGCTGATGTTGCCAGCTTCGACCTTGAAGTTACTGACGGCCACCGCCGCGTGGTTGGAACTTGGCCCCGAGTTTCGTTATTACACCCGCTTGTACGTTGGTGAAGTCAGCCACGGCGTTGCCGAAGGGGATTTGGTTATCCAGATGAGTGGCGATCCCACCTTTACCCGCGCCGATCTATACCGTTTACTGCAACAGGTGAAACAGGTCGGTATTCATACCATTAAAGGCCGGCTGATTTTTGATGACCAACTATTTAGCGGTTACGACCGAGCGCGTGGCTGGCCATGGGATGATTTAGGGGTATGTTTTGCCGCGCCAACATCGGCGGTGATGCTCGACAGTAATTGCGTTCGGGTTGCGCTAGAGCCCCACGCTGAAGCCGTCACCGTTAAGAAAGCCAGTCACATTCCTTTGGTGATCCGCTCTGAGATTCGAAACTTACCAATGGGGCCGCTGTGCCCACTTGAGCTGTATGTGGAAAAGCAGGTTTATAAGCTCAGTGGTTGTACCGATAAAAAAACCACTCTGGCGTTGGCGCTCGATCAGCCCAAACACTACGTTAGCGCGGTAATTAAACAGCAACTAGCAGAGCTCAACATCGCCCTGCTGGAGCGCGGTGACCAAGATCAGGTGATCACCAGCCAAGTTGCGCAGCACCACTCGGTGACATTACCGAAACTGCTCCAGCGGGTACTCAGCCGTTCCGACAACCTCATTAGCGACAGTTTACTGCGTACCATGGGGGCGAAAACTTACCAGATCGGCAGCTTTCAAGCCGGTATACGAGCCTTAGAAGAAACCTTATCTAAGCAACTGCCATTGGATTTGGGCAGCAGTGATCTTTACGATGGTTCCGGTTTATCCCGTTACAACTTGATCAGCCCACGCACCTTATCCGCGCTGCTTAACCTCTGGCAACAAGATGAACGCTTGCAACCGCTAATGGCGATGCTGCCTGTTGCAGGCCAAAGTGGCACTTTGCGTTATCGCGCAGGTACGGCGCAGTTAGGTGGCAAACTTCGTGCAAAAACTGGAAGTTTTCAGCAAGTTGCTAACATTGCCGGCTTTATTGATACCGCAGACAAAGACAACTTGGTGGTGGTGCAATTCATTAACGGCATCAACGGTAACCGTGAACAAACTAAGCAGCAGATCACCGAGTTTGAGCAGGCTTTGTTTCAGTGTATTCACTTTCGCTGCTTCCAAAATAACTAGCTAACAAGCCAGCCTTCGCACGGTTCGTCGGGCTGCCATAGATCAGTTTGCAACATTGTTATTGGTAATTATTCCCCTTGGCCTAGCTCAATATTGACTATAACTAGAGCATTGAAATGGAAGTTTTCTTGGCTCTGGGGAGTGCGATATGTCAATGAAAAGCGCGAAAGAGTTTGCGGTTTGGATGATTGACCGCTTCGGTGATCAGCAGCAAGGGGTGTACCTGCAACGAGCTGATATTAAAGAGCTGTCCGGTCGACAGACGATAAGGCAGGATTTCATTGCAGACATTCATGCCGAACTGACTCGGCACGGCATGGGTTTTGTTACCGACTCAATCAAAGAAAATTACTATCTGTTCTATTTGCCGCAACAGTATTGGAAACAGGTTGCTGATCGTTATGCCAGCAAGCCTGCCTCCAACATCCACACAATAGAAGCAAGCAAATTAACCCGACGAGGCCGTTAGAACAGCTCGTTATCTAATGACATCGTCAGATCCGTTGGTGCCAAAGCGCTCACTAAGTGAGCATCGAAACGTGGCATCATCCGCCCAAAGTAGAATCCTGCGATTGCGCTCTTACGTTGTTTGAATTGCTCACTTTGCTCCGATTGAGGCAACGCATTCAACATCTTCAGCCACAGGTAACCGTAAGTGGCGTACCCCATGGCGTGCAGGTAATCCACCGCGGCTGCATTAACCGCATCCGCTTTGTTGTCGCTATTTTTAATCGTTATCGCCGCATCGATTAAGCGGTTGAAAGCCGCGTCTACCTGTTCAGCCCAGGCTTTATGTTCTGGCGCGACGACAGCGGTAACCTCTAGCGCTTGCGCTTGTAACGCTTTCAGCGCGGCGGCATCGTTAGGTAACACTTTACGTGCCAACAGATCAAGGGCTTGAATGCCGTTGGTGCCTTCATAGATTTGGGCAATACGCACATCCCGAACCAGCTGCTCTACCCCAGTTTCTCGAATGAAGCCGTGGCCACCAAATACTTGCTGGGCATGAACAGTGCTCTCTAAACCAAGATCAGTGAAAAATGCCTTACACAGTGGCACTAATAAGTTCACCATCTGTTCAGCTTCTTTCTTTCCATCGGTTGCAAACTTAGCTTTATCCAGCGCCATTCCGGTCATTACCGCCAAGGCACGGCTTGGCTCAGTCATCGCAGCAATGGTGAGCAGCATCCGCCGCACATCACCATGCACCACAATGGGGTCGCTGTTGGCTGTGGTCGCCTGGCTTGCCCCTTTGCCTTGGTTGCGCTCTTTAGCGTAATTGGCGGCCATCTGATAGCCCATTTCGGCACAACCGATCCCTTGTAAGCTGATCGATAGGCGCTCGTAATTCATCATGGTGAACATTGCAACTAAGCCGCGGTTTGCTTTACCCAGCAAGAAGCCCGTTGCCTCTTCATAATGCATCACACAGGTTGCAGAGGCTTTGATCCCCATTTTGTGTTCAAGGGCACCGACATTAACGCCGTTACGTTCGCCCACACTGCCGTCGTCATTCGGCAAGTGTTTAGGCACAATAAACAGTGACAAACCTCGAGAGCCCGCTGGGGCATCGGGTAGGCGGGCTAACACCAAGTGCACCACGTTTTCCGTTAGGTCTTGATCACCACCAGTAATGAAAATCTTGGTGCCAGAAATTTTATAGCTGCCATCTTGCTGCGGTTCGGCTTTGGTGCGAACTCCACTAAGATCCGATCCCGACTGCGGCTCGGTCATGTCCATTGCACCGGCCCACTCACCGCTGTACAACTTTGGCAAATAGGTTTGTTTTTGCGCGTGGCTGCCGTGACTTAAAATGCACAGTGCCGCCCCAGCGGTTAACGAAGGGTACAAGCTGAACGAGTTATTGGCGCTATAACACATCTCTTCGAACAGCACCCCCAAACTTTTGGGCATCCCCATACCGCCAAATTCTGGTGCGCCACCAAACCCAGCCCAACCGGACTCTGCGTAGGTTTGATACGCCTGCTTAAACCCATCTGGGGTGATAACCTGCCCTTGCTCCAGCTGCACTCCTTGCTCATCGCCTTGGCGATTGATCGGAGCCAGCAATTCCCCGCTGATCTTTGCGCCCTCTTCCAGAATCGCTAATGCGGTATCAGCATCGATGCTCTCGGCCAGCGCCGGCATCTGCTGCCATTGCTGCGGTGCCTTGAACACATCCATCAGAACAAATTGCATATCTTGCAGGGGCGCTTGGTAGGTCATAGGATCCCTTTCTAAATGTAAACGGCCTTTTTAAACGATTGTTTGATTTTAGACTGACAAGCGGTCAAATCAAGCACTGATTTGACCCTCAGCCTGACTATTGCATTTTGATACAGAGTGATAACTCAACGGATGCACACAAAAAAGGAGGGCACTGCCCTCCTTATTGATTAAATCGTTGCGTTGATGCTATCGAGCATTGCGATGGGATCATCACTTTGAGTGATTGGCCTGCCAACGACTAAATAGTCTGAGCCCGCGCTGATCGCTTGTTGAGGGGTCATTACCCGCTGCTGATCACCGTTATCTGCCCCAGCGGGCCGGATCCCAGGCGTCACCAGTTTGAATTCTTGCCCCAAGGTCTGTTTCAACAAGCTGGCTTCTTTTGCCGAACACACCACCCCATCAAGCCCACACTGCTGTGCCAATGTGGCCAGCGATAACACGTGATCATTGGCGGATTTATCGATGTTCAGCTCTGCTAGCTCGGGCTCGGTCATGCTGGTTAACATGGTAACTCCGATCAACAGCGGAGCCTTGTCACCATACGGCTGCAATGCCTTCGCTGCAGCACGCATCATGTTGCCACCGCCGCTGGCATGAACGTTTACCATCCAAACTCCCAACTCCGCGGCCGCGGTAACGGCTTTCGCAACGGTGTTGGGAATGTCATGAAATTTTAAATCAAGAAACACATCAAACTTTTTGGCGATAAGCTGGCGAACTAATTCAGGGCCAAATAAGGTAAACAGTTCTTTGCCGACTTTTAATCGACACTTGCTGGGATCCAGCTGAGCGACCAATGCCAGCACTTGCTGCTGGTCATCAAAATCTAACGCCACCAAAATTTTTGGATCGTTTGTCATTGTTATTCTCCGTAGGGTGATCCCAGTTCTTTATTGACTGGTTTTAATCGCCATCGAGTCCCTGGATCCGCTGAATTTGCCCCCATGATTTACATGATGGGCAGTGCCAGTAAAGGCTATGGCCAGGAAACCCGCATTGTATACAGCGGTATTTAGGCCGCAATCTTATCTGCTTTCCAACTAAGTCGCTCAACAACATCAAACTGTCTCGGCTAGATTCCGATGCCATCGCATCAGCATGCAGTTGCATCAGCCGATGGAAGCCTTTCATTGTTGGCTGGCGCTTTAAGTGAGCAAGGATCATCTGCTCTGCTTGTTCTGGCGCCATGGTTTCGGCCAACGCTAAGGTCACGGTTGCCGATGGCTGTTTCTCCAAGACCAACTGCAACAGTTCGGCGTATTCGTCACGGCGCTGCGTCTCGGTAAAAGGTTGCTGTGCTCGCGGTAGCGTTTCTGCAAACCACTCTGGGGCCAATTGGGCAATGCTACCCAGTGCGGTAATCGCATCATTGAACCGTCGCTGCTCACAGGCCAAATCAAATTGAGCTAAGTAAGCACGACCACAACATTCATCTTGCTTAAGTGCTTGCAGCCAAAAGTCTTGTTGCTCTTTTTCTGACTTGGACTCTTGCGCTAATTGGCAATAGAAATGGGCGACTTGGGGCGCCAACTGCTTACGCCGGGCACGTTTAAAGCGTTTCACCAAATGAATGGCTTTCCACCACTCTTTGGTTGCTTGGTACACCGACAGGAGCTGTTTTTCAGCTTCGTCACTGTGATCAGGATCTTTAACCAGCTGCAATAAGATCTCTTCAGCACGGTCAAACAGGCCCGCAGCCAAATAATCTTTAGCCAGTTCCATCATCGCCATGTCTTTTTGCGCTAATGACAAACTTGGCCGGGCAATGAGATTTTGGTGAATTCGAATAGAGCGGTCAACTTCACCGCGTTTGCGGAATAGGTTGCCTAAAGAGAGGTGTGTATCGAAGGTTTCCGAATCGACTTGAAGCAATTCGATGAACCGATCAACCGCTTTGTCCGGTTGATCAGAAAGCAGAAAGTTAAGCCCCTCGAAATAGTTTTTCGATAGGCTTTCACTGCTGCGCTGCTGATTGATGCGTGTGCTTCTTTTGCCCATGTACCAGCCATAGGCTGCTGCTATCGGCAGAAGCAAAAAAAGCAGTTCAAGCATCAGTTTTGGTTAGCTTCCGTATGTTTGTTCAAACGCCCTTTTAAGCCACGTAACGCAACTTTTTGACGAATGATGATAGCGAATGCCAGCAGCCAGCTAATCACAAAACCGGAGAGGAACACTGCGCCAATAACCCAAGATAAGGCGAACTCGCCTTGGGCGATGAAGTAGTTAACCTCAACCAACTGGTTGTTACGAGCACCAAATGCCATGGTGATGATGAACAGTGCAGCGATAACTGCGGTAATTAAGAATGCTTTCACAACTTTGCCTTTAACCCAGAGTGAAGAACTCGGATTATCCAACAAAAATCAACGCCAAGCTACTAACAGATAAGAAAAAACCCCGCTTTGTGGGCGGGGTTTTAGAACAACAAACTTAAGCGTTATTAACGCGCTCGCGCAGTTCTTTGCCGGGTTTGAAGTGTGGAACGTATTTGCCGTTAAGCTCAACAGATTGACCCGTTTTCGGGTTCCGTCCAACACGAGGTGCTCGATAGTGCAGTGAGAAGCTCCCGAATCCGCGGATTTCGATACGATCCCCGCTCTCCAAAGAACTCGCCATCTGCTCGATCATCTCTTTGATGGCACCTTCCACATCCTTGCCGGAAAGGTGCGACTGCTTGCTGGCAAGTCGTTCAATAAGTTCGGATTTAGTCATCCTCGCTCTCCTGAATAGCCAAATACAGTCGCCTGTGGGAGGCTAATGCCCCCCACTTTGCAGGCGATTAGTCGTTGCGTGCAGCTTTGAAGGCTTCAGCCATCGCACTTGAGAACACAGTTTCTTCTTTCTGGTTCAGAGTTTCGATTGCTTCTTTCTCTTCAGCTTCGTCTTTCGCACGGATAGACAGGGAGATAGTGCGGTTCTTACGGTCTACGCCCATAATCTTCGCTTCAACCTGCTCACCAGCGTTCAGGACAGTGCTCGCATCTTCGATACGGTCACGAGAGATGTCAGCTACACGGATGTAACCTTCAGCGTTCTCGCCCAGCTCTACGGTAGCGCCTTTAGCGTCTACTGCAGTGATGGTACCAATAACGATAGCACCTTTTTTGTTGTCAGCTAGGTACTTGTTAAACGGATCTTCTTCGATCTGCTTAACGCCCAGAGAAATGCGCTCACGCTCTGGATCTACAGACAGAACTACAGCGTGGATTTCATCGCCCTTCTTGAAGTCACGAACAGCGTCGTCGCCGTTAGCAGCCCAAGAGATGTCGGACAGGTGAACCAGACCGTCGATGCCGCCTTCCAGGCCGATGAAGATACCGAAGTCAGTGATAGACTTGATCTTACCGGTAACTTTATCGCCTTTCGCGAAGTTCTGAGAGAAGTCTTCCCAAGGGTTAGACTTACACTGTTTCAGACCCAGGGAGATACGACGACGTTCTTCGTCGATGTCCAGAACCATAACTTCCACAGAGTCACCCAGGTTAACAACCTTAGATGGGTGGATGTTCTTGTTGGTCCAATCCATTTCAGAAACGTGTACCAGACCTTCAACGCCTTCTTCGATTTCAACGAAGCAACCGTAGTCGGTCAGGTTGGTTACGCGACCAGTCAGGCGTGCGCCTTCTGGGTAACGGTTAGCGATAGAAACCCATGGATCTTCACCCAGTTGCTTCAGACCCAGAGAAACACGGGTACGCTCACGGTCAAACTTCAGAACCTTAACGTTGATTTCGTCACCAACGTTAACGATTTCAGAAGGATGCTTAACGCGCTTCCAAGCCATATCAGTGATGTGCAGCAGGCCGTCAACACCGCCCAGATCTACGAACGCGCCGTAGTCGGTCAGGTTCTTAACGATACCCTTAACTTCTTGGCCTTCAGCCAAGTTCTCAAGCAGCTGCTCACGCTCAACAGAGTTTTCAGACTCGATAACTGCACGACGAGAAACAACAACGTTGTTACGCTTCTGGTCCAGCTTGATTACCTTGAACTCCAGATCTTTGCCTTCCAGGTGCGCGGTATCGCGTACTGGACGAACATCAACCAAAGAACCAGGCAAGAAGGCACGGATGCCGTCAAGCTCAACAGTGAAACCGCCTTTAACTTTACCGTTGATAACACCGATAACAGTCTCTTGCTCTTCGTATGCCTTCTCCAGACGTACCCAAGCTTCGTGACGCTTAGCTTTTTCGCGAGACAGTTGAGTCTCACCGAAACCGTCTTCGATTGCGTCCAGAGCTACGTCTACAACAGCGCCGATTTCGATTTCCAGCTCGCCTTTGGCGTTCTTAAACTGGTCAGCTGGGATAGCAGACTCAGATTTAAGACCAGCGTCAACCAGAACGATGCCGTTCTCGATTGCAATTACGGTACCTTGAACGATTGCACCTGGACGGGTTTCCAGTTGTTGCAAGGACTCTTCAAACAGTTGAGCAAATGATTCAGTCATGAATATACAAACTTTATTTAGGTCGTCCACGGCCATCCTGGACGTGGGGTTGTGTCCTTTGCCCGCTTCATCCTTGAGGCAGACGGTCAGTTGGGATCACACCGTTTTGGCGCAATCCACTTTGGTTACTACGTAGTTAAATACCGCATCAACAACTTGATCGATGGTTAACGACGTAGTGTCAATTTCCAGAGCATCTTCGGCCGGCTTCAACGGTGCCACCTTACGGTTAGCATCGCGGTAGTCACGATCTTGGATCTCTGTCAAAAGGCGGTCAATGCTAACATCATAGCCCTTATCCTTCAACTGAGCGAAGCGGCGTTTTGCCCTTTCTTCTGCGCTGGCAGTTAAGAAAACTTTCGCTTCAGCATCAGTGAATACCACGGTCCCCATGTCACGCCCGTCGGCGATCAATCCAGGGGATTGGCGGAAGGCTCGTTGTCGGCGTAATAATGCTTCACGTACGCGGGGGAAAACCGCCACTTTGGAGGCGGCATCCGCACATTCTTGGCTGCGGATCTCTGGGGTTACGTCTTCGCCTTCGAGAATGACGCGCACGCCATCATCGCTAGGGTTAAATTGCACATCCAAATGAGCGGCAAGTAATGCCAGTGCATCTTCGTTGCCAAGATCAACATTGTGGTGCAGAGCCGCTAACGCCAATACGCGAAAGGTTGCGCCAGAATCGAGCAAGTGCCAACCAAGACGATCCGCCAAGCGTTGGCAGATGGTGCCTTTGCCTGCGCCACTTGGACCATCGATGGTAATAACCGGTGCCTGTTCAGGCATAGTTATCCTCCAAATACAAAATATTAAACGCCACATCAAAGAGATGCAGCGCTCGTGAAAAATCGTGGCGCATTATACACAACTGCCATGCAATTGCGCGCGCCAAAATCAAATTTGCTTCAGCTTAGCCAACTTATGAAGTTTTACTCGGTTGATTGACTTAACCGGGCCAGCTGTTGGAAATAATCGGGGAAGGTTTTTGCGGTGCAATCGGGATCATTAATGGTGATCCGCTGGCCACCAATCGCCAACATCGAAAAACACATCGCAATGCGGTGATCGTTGTAGGTGTCAATTTCAGCATGGTGTAGCGGTGCTGGGGTTACCGAGATGTAGTCTTCACCCTCTTCCACGATGGCGCCCACTTTACGCAGCTCCGTTGCCATGGCAGCCAAACGATCGGTTTCTTTTACCCGCCAATTGTAAATATTACGAATGGTGGTGGTGCCACGGGCAAACAATGCCGTTGTGGCAATGGTCATCGCGGCATCTGGGATGTGGTTTAGATCCAAATCAACGCCAGTTAATGCGGCACCAGAACAGGTGATGTGATCGTCATGCCATTCGACCTGTGCGCCCATGGCCGTAAGCACATCCGCAAAATACTTATCGCCCTGTAAGCTCAGTTTACCAACACCGTGCACGGTAACTGGACCATTACCTAAGGCACCGGCCGCTAAAAAGTAGGAAGCCGACGAGGCGTCGCCTTCCACTAAAAAGCGATCGGCAGCGAGGTATTGCTGCCCAGCTCGCACCACCAGTTGCTGATACTGGTTATTCTCGACCTTTACCCCGAAGCGTGCCATCAACGCGATGGTGATATCGATGTAAGGCTTTGAGACTAAATCACCAACCACATTGATGATGACATCCTCATTAACCAGTGGCGCGGTCATCAGTAAGGCCGTTAAAAACTGCGACGAAATTGACCCATCAATGTCGACCTCGCCACCGCGAAGCTGACCGGCAGTGATCTGCAATGGTGGGTAGCCATCGTTACCGAGGTAATCGATCTGAGCCCCCAAAGTTCGCAATGCATCGACTTGATGACCAATCGGTCGCTCGGCCATGCGCGGCTCACCAGTAAGGGTATAGACGCCCTCGCCGACAGTTAACGCCGCAGCTAGCGGACGCATGGCGGTGCCGGCATTGCCTAAATACAACTCAAGTTGTTGAGCGGATGCGGCAATCGCGCCGGCCTTACCCTCGATCTCAATTTCACCATTGGCTTGATCTAACCACCGCCATTGCACCCCTAGAGACTTCAACGCCGCCAACATATGACGCACATCATCGGAATCCAGCAGGTTTGATAACACCGTGGTGCCCTTCGCCAATGCGGCTAACAGCAAGGCGCGGTTAGAGATACTTTTAGAGCCTGGTAAACGAATGTCGCCACTAACGCTGGCGATAGGATCGAGGGTAAGTTGCTTCATGCAGTTCCTATTACTTCTTTGAGGATAAAACGTGGTGCAGTGCGTTCATAAAGCGATCATTTTCGGCGACTAAACCGATGCTGATCCGCAGGTGGTTAGGCATGCCGTAGCCGCCAATCGGACGAACAATCACCCCTTGATGCAGTAATGCTTCATAAACGGCTTGGGCTTCAGCGATTTCGATGGTTAGGAAGTTGCCGTGGCTAGGGATGTAGGCAATGTTTTGGCTATCACACCAGCTCATTAACCGTGCCATCTCAGTTTTATTGAGTGCCACCGCGCGATTAACGTAATCGGTATCATCTAATACTGCTTCTGCAGCAGCCAAGGCCAGCATATTGCAATTAAACGGTTCGCGCACGCGATTCAATAGATCCGCAAGTTCTGGGCTAGACAAAAGGTACCCAACACGCAAACCGGCCAAACCGAACGCTTTCGAGAAGGTGCGACTAATGGCCAAATTAGGGTACTGCTGTAACCAAGCAACTGAATCTGCACGTTCAGATTGTGGTACGTACTCAAAGTAGGCTTCATCCAGCACCACAATGATATTTTCAGGCACCTTCGCCAAGAATTCCGCCAATCGTTGTGGCGACAAGTAAGTGCCCGTTGGGTTGTTTGGGTTGGCGATGCAGATCATCCGAGTTTTGGGAGTGATGGCGGCCAACATACCATCTAAGTCGTGCCCCCATTCTACCGACGGGACGGCAACGGCAGTAGCCCCAATGCTTTGGGTTAACAGCGCGTAAACGATGAAGGCGTGCTTATCGAAAATTACTTCATCATCGCCGCTGATAAAAGTACGGAAGAGGATTTCCAACACTTCGTTCGAGCCATTACCAAGCGTGATTTGATCGGCATTAACGTTGCAGTAGCTCGACAGCTTTTGCTTAAGATAAAACCCATTGGCATCGGGGTAGCGCGCCAATTCAGCGGTGGCTGCCGCAATGGCGCCCTGTGCTTTGGGGCTCAGTCCCAGTGGGTTTTCATTGGAAGCCAGCTTGACGATGTTGCTGATCCCCAGCTCTCGCTCTAACTCTTCAACTGGCTTTCCCGGTTGGTAAGGGTGTAGTCCGTTAACGCCCTGGTTTGCCAGAGCTTTGATATCGATAGCCAAATCCTTGTCCTCGTTGTCGTTCTATTGGCAGTCTGCACTGCCGATAGGCGAGGCAGACTGGCTTTTTATTGGTGAGACTGGGCGAAATTGTCCATAAAGTCGATGAGTGCTTCTACGCCGGCCATTGGCATGGCGTTATAGATACTGGCACGCATACCGCCAACCAAACGGTGCCCCTTCAATGCCATCAAACCGTGGCTTTCCGCTTGCGCTAAAAATCGTTGGTTCAACTCGGCATCTTGCAGTTGGAACGTTACATTCATTTCTGAACGAAATATCGGGCTCACCCCATTTCGATAAAAGTCACTTGCGTCAATAAACCGATACAGTGCAGCCGCTTTGGCTTGATTTCGTGCACTCATGGCAGTCACGCCACCGTTGGCTTTTATCCACTTGAAGACTTCCCCCGCCAGATACCAAGCAAAGGTCGGTGGGGTGTTGTACATCGAATCGTTTTCTTGGGCTAAGCGGTAATCTAAGATGGCCGGAGTGTGTGCCGCGGCCTGGCCAATCAGATCTCGGCGAACAATCACCAGCGTCAGTCCCGCAGGGCCAACATTTTTTTGCGCGCCGGCGTAGATCAGCGCAAATTTAGACACGTCGAGATCACGCCCTAAGATGCACGACGACATATCGGCCACTAACGGTGAATCACATTCTGGCACGGCGGTAATGCTTACCCCGTCGACGGTTTCGTTCGGGCAATAGTGCACATAGTCATAACCCGCAGTCGCCCCAATTTTGGCCAGATCAATGCTGCTATTGGCATCGCGAATATCACGCACTTCAACCCGGCCAAATTTGGCTGCTTCTTTTGCTGCTGATACCGACCACTGGCCCGATTCCAGATACAACGCCGTGCCCGTTTCTGATAACAAGTTAAGCGGGATCGCCGAGAACTGACCTCGAGCACCACCGTGCATAAACAACACCGCGTAGTTATCGGGGATCTGCATCAAATCCCGCAAGTTTTGCTCGGCCTCTTCCGCCACCTGCATAAACTCGGCGCTGCGATGCGACAACTCCATAACCGATACACCTGGCTGGCTAAAATCGCGTAATTGTTGTTGGGCTTGTGCCATAACCTCGGTCGGTAACATGGCTGGGCCCGCACAGAAATTATAAGTGGTCATCCTCTTTCCCTAGAAACAAGACGGGCGCCATTAAGGCGCCCGTTATTTTGCAAAGGTTACTCTGCGTCAGTGTCGGTAGCGTCATCTACCGCCGCTGGGGTTTCATCCCCTTCGGCTGCTTCACCGTCGTGTTCTAACGGCTCATCGCTCTCTTCGATTTCATCGATACGCTGCAACGCCACAACCTGCTCATCTTCTCCGGTACGGATCAGAATCACACCTTGGGTGTTTCGGCCAACTTCAGAAACTTCAGAAACCCGCGTACGAACCAGAGTACCACCGTTGGTGATCATCATGATTTCGTCGTTTTCGCTTACCTGAACAGCACCGACCACTTCACCGTTACGCTCGCTCACCTTAATGGAGATAACCCCTTTGGTGGCACGGCTCTTGGTTGGGTACTCAGACTGGGCGGTACGCTTACCGTAACCGTTTTCAGTTACGGTTAAGATGGCACCGTCACCACGCGGTACAATCAAACTCACCACCTGATCGGCATCGTCCAGTGAAATACCACGAACACCGGTAGCGGTACGGCCCATAGAGCGTACGTTTGATTCATTAAAGCGAACCACTTTACCGGCGTTAGAGAACAGCATCACTTCGTCATCACCGCTGGTGATGTCAACGCCAATCAGCTGATCATCTTCAGACAGGTTGATGGCGCGAATACCGGAAGACAATGGGCGGCTGTACGCAGCCAAAGAGGTCTTCTTAACGGTTCCCTTTGCGGTAGCAAATAAGATGTGTTTTTCAGCGTCGTATTCGGCCACAGGCAAGATGGCGGTGATCCGCTCATTTTCACCCAGAGGCAGCAAGTTAACGATCGGACGGCCACGGGCAGTACGAGACGCTAACGGCAACTGGAATACGCGCATCCAGTACACTTTACCGATGCTAGAGAAACACAGAATCGTGTCGTGGGTATTGGCCACCAACAAACGTTCAATGAAATCTTCATTCTTCATCTTGGTTGCGGCTTTGCCTTTACCCCCACGACGCTGAGCTTCGTAATCGCTGAGCGGCTGGTACTTAACGTAACCTTCATGGGACAGGGTCACGACCACATCTTCTTGAGTGATCAAGTCTTCCATGTTGATGTCAGCAGAAGAGGCGCTGATCTCGGTCTTACGTTCGTCACCAAAGTTTTGCTTAACTTCTTCAAGCTCTTCTTTGATCACTTCCATCAGGCGCTCGGTCGAACCCAAGATGTGCAGCAGCTCGGCGATTTGAAGCAGCAGTTCACGGTATTCACCCAGAATGCTTTCATGCTCCATCCCAGTCAGCTTGTGCAAACGCAGATCCAAGATCGCTTTTGCTTGCTCTTCGGTCAGGAAGTACTTGCCTTCGCGAATGCCGTACTCTGGTTCCAACCACTCTGGGCGCGCAGCGTCATCGCCTGCTTTTTCCAGCATGGAGGCAACGTTACCCAGATCCCAACCTTGGCTCAGCAAGCCTTGGCGAGCTTCTGCTGGGGTTGCAGCGTTGCGGATCAGTTCGATGATCGGATCGATGTTAGCCAGCGCAATCGCCAAGCCTTCAAGGATGTGGGCGCGATCGCGAGCCTTACGCAGTTCGTACACAGTACGGCGGGTAACCACTTCACGACGGTGACGAATGAAGGCTTCTAAGGTCTCTTTAAGGTTAAATACCTTAGGTTGACCGTTAGTCAGTGCCACCATATTGATACCGAACACGGTCTGCATTTGCGTCTGCGAATACAGGTTATTCAAGATCACTTCTGGCACTTCGTTGCGCTTCAGTTCAATCACGATGCGCATGCCGTCTTTATCAGACTCATCACGCAGGCCGCTGATCCCTTCGATCTTCTTATCTTTAACCAGCTCGGCGATCTTTTCGATCAAACGGGCTTTGTTTACCTGATAAGGGATCTCGTTAACGATGATCGCTTCACGGCCGTTTTTATCGGTTTCAACTTCCGTTACGGCGCGAACGTAGATCTTGCCACGGCCAGTACGGTACGCATCGTAAATGCCTTTGCGGCCATTGATGATACCGCCGGTCGGGAAGTCTGGACCTGGGATCACTTCGATAAGTTCATCGATGCTGGTTTCAGGTCGTTCGATCAGCGTTAAACAGCCTTCAACCACTTCGTTCAAGTTGTGTGGCGGAATGTTCGTTGCCATGCCAACAGCAATACCAGACGCGCCGTTGACCAGCAGGTTTGGTACACGTGTTGGTAATACCGCTGGAATGTGTTCGGTACCATCGTAGTTCGGTACGTAATCAACGGTATCCTTATCCAGATCAGCCAACAGCTGGTGAGCGATCTTGTCCATGCGAACTTCGGTGTAACGCATCGCTGCAGCGGAGTCGCCATCAACGGAGCCGAAGTTACCTTGGCCATCAACCAAGGTGTAACGCAAAGAGAATGGCTGAGCCAAACGTACGATGGTGTCGTATACGGCACTATCACCGTGTGGGTGATATTTACCGATTACGTCACCCACCACACGGGCAGATTTTTTGTAGGGCTTGTTCCAGTCGTTGCCCAACTCATTCATTGCAAACAGTACGCGACGGTGAACAGGTTTCAAGCCGTCTCGTACATCAGGCAAAGCACGCCCAACAATTACGCTCATTGCGTAATCGAGATACGACGTACGCATCTCTTCTTCAATATTAATTGGCGTGATTTCTTTGGCCAGATCAGTCATAAAATGCGCGATCCCCTCACAGCGGTTTCCCCAACGGAATCCGCCCCGGTGCTACCGGATAAAACAGTGGTTTGGGATAATAACACAAGGATTTCGCATTAGTAGGCCGGATTAACGATTCCCCCAACCTTCTGGCGCGGATATAATCGCGCTAGACCTAACTAATAAAGAATTGGCGCTAACAATATGAATAACAATACAAACGTTGATCCTCAAGAAGTGGCAAAATTTGAACAATTAGCCGCCACTTGGTGGGATCCAGAAGGCCACTCTGGTCCGTTGCATAAAATGAACCCAGTACGGGTTTCATTTATTGAACGGCACTGTGGTGGTTTGTTCGGCAAAAAGGCGGTTGATGTTGGTTGTGGCGGCGGTTTAGTCAGCGAAGCTTTGGCTAAGTGCGGCGCCAAGGTAACTGGCCTAGATATGGCGGAAGAATCCCTTGAAGTGGCACGTTTGCACGCTTTGGAAACCAATGTGGATGTGGACTATTTGCACAGCACTGCGGAACAACACGCCGACGGGTTTGCTCAGCAATACGATGTGGTTTGCTGCTTAGAGATGCTTGAGCACGTGCCGGACCCACAATCGGTGGTTGAGGCGTGCATTAAGATGCTTAAGCCTGGTGGTCATCTGTTTATGTCGACCATCAACAAAACTCCCGAGGCGTATCTAACGACCATTATCGGCGCCGAGCGCATTGTCAAAGCCTTACCCGTGGGCACCCACGACTTCGATAAATACCTACGCCCTTCCCAGCTAAGCCGTTGGAGCGAGCAAAGCGGTTTGGTCATGAAAAACGCCAGCGGCTTGTTCTACAACCCACTGACTAAGACCGTACGCTTGATTGATTCGCTGCGGGTTAACTACATTTTGCACGCCCAAAAACCAGAGGAAGGTTAATGAGCCACTATCAAGGGATCCTGTTTGATCTGGATGGCACGCTATTGGACACCGCGCCCGATCTGGGTCATGCCACCAACGTCGCGTTAGCGCAGTTTGGCTACCCGCCAATAAGTGCTGCCGTTGCGGCTCAAGTGAGCTCCCATGGCACCGCAGGCCTACTGCGAGCGGGCATGGGGGATCATTATGACCGCACTGACATTGCCCCAATCCGCCAAGCGCTGCTCAGCGCATACGCAGCAAATGTGTGCCAACACACCACGCTGTATGCCGGTGTGGCAGAGTTGATTGAGTGGCTCGATGACGAAGGGATCCCTTGGGGCATTGTCACCAATAAGCCAGAAGCGCTCACCACGCCATTGCTGACCTACTTTCCCCAGTTTGCCAATCGCAGCTGCACCGTCAGTGGCGATACCTGCGGAGTGGCCAAGCCGGATCCCACGCCGATGTTTTATGCGGCCAAGCAAATTGGCGTGGCTCCCGCTGATATCCTCTATATTGGTGATGCCGAGCGAGATGTCTTGGCTGGCAACAACGCCAATATGACCACGGTTGCCGCATTATGGGGCTACCTGAGTACGGAAGATCAGCCGCAAAATTGGCCTGCTGATCATCACTTAGACAATCTCTTACAGCTGCTTCAGCTATTGCGCGGTTAACGATCCAGCAAACGCATCGATAAAAAATATTTTATCGATGCGGCATTTTTTTTCTTGCAAATCACCAAGCTCAAACCACTTCTGCGTTAGCGCGTAAGGCGCTACTAACCGCCCTCCGGGCGCGGCGATTTATACACAGTATGTTCACAGCGACCACCCTTGATCCTCAGCTCGAACCGCCCTATCTTGTACCCCCACGAATCGCACACACTATATATAGTGCCTGCGGCGTAACCCAAGCACTATACTCATGTTGTCACTAGAAGGTGACTCCTACCGGCCGGACATGGACTGTTGTCGGCAAACACACACGGAAAATAATTATCACGCTATGAATGGCTCCCTACTCGTTACCAAACGCAACGGCAGTAAAGAATCCATCGATCTAGAGAAGATCCACCGCGTCATCACTTGGGCAGCAAAAGATCTGCACAATGTCTCGGTGTCGCAAGTCGAGCTGGCCGCTCACATCCATTTCTTTGATGGCATCAAAACCGAAGCCATCCATGAAACCATCATTAAAGCGGCGGCGGATCTGATCAGTGAAGACACCCCAGATTATCAATATCTGGCGGCACGTTTAGCGGTATTCCATCTGCGTAAAAAAGCGTATGGCCAGTTTGAGCCGCCTCATCTGTACGACCATGTCACCAAACTGGTGGAGCAAGGCCGTTACGATCAGCACATCTTGGCGGATTACAGCCGCGACGAGCTAAACGAGTTAAACGACTACATCGATCACTGGCGTGATATGGACTTCTCTTACGCCGCCGTGAAGCAGTTGGAAGGCAAGTACTTGGTGCAGAACCGCGTCAGCGGCGAAATGTACGAAAGCGCCCAGTTCCTCTACATTCTGGTGTCCGCCTGTTTGTTCGCTAACTACCCGCGCGCCACTCGCATGGATTACGTAAAACGGTTTTACGATGCGGTTTCCACCTTCAAGATCTCGTTGCCAACGCCGATCATGAGCGGCGTGCGTACCCCAACCCGTCAATTTAGCTCTTGTGTGCTGATTGAATGCGGCGACAGCTTGGATTCCATTAACGCCACTTCGGCGTCCATCGTGAAATACGTTAGCCAACGCGCAGGGATCGGCATTAACGCCGGTAACATTCGTGCCCTTGGTAGCCCGATCCGCAGCGGCGAAGCATTCCACACGGGGTTACTGCCGTTCTTTAAGCACTTCCAAACCGCGGTAAAATCCTGCTCTCAGGGCGGCGTACGGGGCGGTGCAGCGACGCTGTTCTACCCATTGTGGCACCTTGAAGTCGAAGATCTGTTGGTGCTGAAAAACAACCGCGGCACCGAAGCCAACCGCATTCGTCACATGGATTACGGTGTACAGATCAACCGTACCCTGTACCAGCGCTTAATTGATGGCGGCAACGTTACCCTGTTCTCGCCGTCCGATGTGCCCGGTTTGTACGACGCGTTCTTTGCGGATCAGGAAACCTTTGAACGGTTGTACCTGCAGTACGAACAAGATCCGGCCATCCGTAAAAAGCACATTAAAGCGGTTGAGCTGTTTTCCCTGCTGATGCAAGAGCGCGCCTCCACTGGCCGTATTTACATTCAGCACGTGGATCACTGCAACACCCACAGCCCATTCGATGCGGCCGTGGCACCGATTAAGCAATCCAACCTGTGTTTGGAAATTGCGCTGCCGACTAAGCCGATGCTGCATCTGAACGATGAAAACGGTGAAATTGCGCTGTGTACGCTATCGGCCTTTAACCTCGGCGCGATTGATTCGCTGGATGAATTAGAAGAGTTAGCGCAGCTGGCGGTACGAGCCCTCGATAGCTTGCTGGATTATCAGGACTACCCAGTAAAAGCGGCAGAGATCAGCACCATGAACCGCCGTACCTTGGGCGTGGGCGTAATCAACTTTGCCTATTACTTAGCTAAAAATGGCAAACGCTACAGTGACGGCAGCGGCAATGCGCTCACCCACAAAACCTTTGAAGCCATTCAATACTACCTATTGAAAGCCTCCAATGAGTTAGCCCAGGAGCAAGGCGCTTGCCCATCGTTCCACGAAACCACCTACAGCCAAGGCGTGCTGCCTATCGACACTTACAAATCCAGCTTGGATGAGATCTGTGACGAACCGCTGCATCTGGATTGGGAATCCCTGCGTAGCCAAATTGTGAAGCACGGACTGCGTAACTCAACGCTGTCGGCATTGATGCCATCGGAGACCTCATCACAGATCTCGAATGCCACCAACGGCATTGAGCCACCACGGGGCTTGGTTTCCGTGAAGGCCTCGAAAGATGGGGTGATGAAGCAAGTGGTGCCGGGCATTGAAACGCTGGCCAGCAACTACGAGCTGCTGTGGGATATTCCGAGCAATACCGGCTATTTGCAACTGGTTGGGTTAATGCAGAAATTTGTCGATCAGTCGATCTCAGCTAACACCAACTACGACCCATCCCGTTACGCCGACAACAAGATGCCAATGAAAACCTTATTGACGGATCTGATGCTGGCGTACAAGTACGGCCTGAAAACCCTGTACTACCAGAACACCCGCGACGGCCAAACCGACTCCAGCAACGACAGCAGTGATGACGACTGCGCCGGCGGCGCTTGCAAGATTTAAGGGAATAACGATGACACACAAATACAGTACTTTTTCACGGGTCGCCAACGATGCGCTCAAAGAGCCAATGTTCCTTGGGAATCCGGTTAACGTCGCCCGTTTTGATCAGCAACGTCACCCCCATTTTGAACGTTTGATTGAAAAACAGCTGTCGTTTTTCTGGCGTCCAGAGGAGGTCGACGTGGCCAAAGATCGCATTGATTTCAATGCGCTCCCTAGCCACGAGCAGCACATCTTCATTTCCAATTTGAAGTATCAAACCTTGTTGGATTCGATCCAAGGCCGCAGCCCTAACGTGGCGTTGCTGCCGTTAGTGTCGCTGCCAGAGCTTGAAACTTGGATTGAGACTTGGTCTTTTTACGAAACCATTCACTCTCGTTCATACACCCACATTATTCGCAACATCGTTGGTAACCCTGGCGACGTGTTTGATGACATCGTGGTAAACGAGCAGATCCTAAAGCGCGCGGGCGACATTTCCCGTTACTACGATGAGCTGATCGACATCACTCAGCTGTACCAACAATACGGCGAAGGCGAGCACAGCATTAATGGTGAAACCGTTACCCTGCGTAAGCGTGACGTGAAGAAAAAACTGTACCTGTGCTTGATGTCCGTCAACGTGCTTGAGGCGGTGCGCTTTTATGTGTCGTTCGCTTGTTCGTTTGCGTTTGCAGAACAAGAGAAGATGGAAGGCAACGCCAAAATCATCCGCCTGATTGCCCGCGATGAACAGCTGCATCTGCAAGGCACCCAGCACATGATCAACCTGATGCTGGATGGCAAAGACGATCCAGAGATGGCTGCCATTGGCATGGAGTGCCACTTAGAGTCGATAGAGATCTTCCGCCGTGCCGCCGAGCAAGAGAAAGAGTGGGCGGAATACCTGTTCAAAGATGGCTCGATGCTGGGCATGAACAAAACCATTTTGGAAGATTACGTTGAGTTTATTACCAATCAACGAATGGAAGCGATTGGCTTACCTACGATCTTCGACAAGCGCTCAAACCCACTGCCGTGGATGAGCAAATGGTTGGAATCTGATGCGGTACAGGTTGCCCCACAAGAGGTGGAAGTTAGCTCCTATCTGACCAACCAGATCGATAATCAAATCGAAGAACAAGATTTGGCTGAGTTCACGTTATGAACCATACCGTTACCCTGCCCTCTGGCGAGCAGCAAACTCACCCGGAAGGGGAACCTTTGCTGCATCTGCTCAAAGACAACGGCCTCTATAGCGAGTGTCAGCAAGGTTTTTGCGGTGCCTGTAAAACAAAGGTGCTGTGTGGCACGGTGCGGTATTTGGCTCAACCATTGGCGCGGATCGCAGAAGATGAAATTTTGCCCTGTTGCTGCACCCCCACCAGCGACCTCAAAGTGAGCTACTAAGCTCCGCTCAAAACAAAAAAGCAGGCAATCGCCTGCTTTTTTCGTTCCGACTTCGCCTAAGTCGAGGTCATGCAAAAACCATTAAATTTGTTGCCGTCTAAGTCGCGAAAATACCCCGCATAGAAGCCGCCACCGCGAGGCCCTGCAGGGCCTTCGCACTGGGCGCCCAATTCGATCGCTTTGTGGTAAAAAGCATCCACTTGCGCTGGGGAATCGAACGCCAAGGCCACCATGGTGCCATTGCCTGCGGTGGCTGGCTGGCCATCAAATGGCTTGGTGGCAGCGATCCCCGATTGCTCACTGTTCACCTGCCAAGCAATAAATTGCTCCTCTTGCATAAAGCGCTTACCACCGATACTGGCAAACAGGCCATCAAAAAACGCGGCGGCGCGATCCAGATCGTTGGTTCCAACGGTGACATACCCAATCATGACAATTTCCTTTTTTCAGTGAAAGGTGGACACAAAAAAGGCTGCCTTGCGACAGCCTCTCTTTACCCTATGCACGAACCGCGGCCATTACAAGATTGCAGTCAGCGCTATAACGCCATCGCCGCCTCAGCCGCTTGGCGAATCGCCCGCTTGGCATCCAGCTCCGCCGCCAATTCAGCCCCGCCAATCAAGCTAAAGCTTAACTGCTGCGCTTCCAGTTCTGCCACTAAATCGCGGTTGGACTCTTGCCCAGCACACAGCACCACGGTATCAACCTCAAGCACAGAGGTTGTCTCGCCTTGGCGAATGTGCAGCCCGTGCTCGTCAATTTTTTCGTAACTCACACCGGTCACAAAATTAACGCCACGATCGCTTAATACCGCCCGGTGGATCCAGCCGGTGGTTTTGCCCAGATCTTTTCCCGGCTTCGTGGTTTTTCGTTGCAGTAAGTGGATCTCTCGGGCGGAATCAAACGCTGAGGGATCTCGCTCAGACAAACCAGCCCCCTCCTGGTAATGGATGTCGATCCCCCACTGCGCTAGCCATTTGCTGCGATCCAGCGTGGCCGAATCATGTGCTTCAGACAGATACTCGGCCATGTCAAAGCCAATGCCACCGGCACCAATTAGGGCCACTCGCGGCCCAACGGTCACCTCTTTACGCAGCACCTGTTGATAGGTCACTACGTTGTCCCGCTCAATGCCGTTAATGGGTGGCGTACGAGGCTTCACCCCAGTGGCGATGATGCGCGCATCGAAACCGGCTAAATCACTGACGCTGGCGTGGCTGCCCAGCTTCACCTCAACCGCCAGATCCCCTAGGCGATGGCGAAAATAGGCCAAGGTTTCATGAAACTCTTCTTTACCTGGGATCTGCGCCGCTAAATTAAATTGCCCACCCAGCTCATCTCTGCTTTCAAACAAAGTGACCTTGTGGCCACGTTCGGCGGCATAACACGCGGCCGCCATGCCTGCGGGGCCGGCGCCGACGACCGCGACGGCTTTAGGCTGAGCAACGGGATCTAGCCTCAGTTCGGTTTCATAACACGCCATCGGGTTAACCAAACAGGTCGCGCGCTTCAGTTTAAAGGTGTGATCTAAACAGCCTTGGTTACAACCAATGCATACGTTGATCTGCTCACGCTGGCCATTAGCCGCTTTGGCAACAAAATGGGGATCAGCCAAAAATGGCCGCGCCATCGACACCATATCGGCCTGATCACTGGCTAATACTTGCTCTGCAATTTCAGGAGTGTTGATGCGGTTGGTCGCCACCAACGGTACCGTCACCTCTTTACGTAGGCGTTCGGTGATCTGAGCAAACGCTGCTCGTGGCACACTGGTGGCAATGGTGGGTACTCGGGCTTCGTGCCAGCCAATGCCGGTATTGATGATGGTAACGCCCGCTTGCTCTAACCATTTGGCCAGCTGCACCACTTCATCCCAACTGTTGCCCCCTTCAACCAGATCCAACATCGACAGGCGGAAAATGATGATGAACTCTTTCCCGACTGCTGCGCGAATGGATTTCACCACCTCTAACGCCAATCGAGCTCGGTTCTCGATGTTGCCGCCGTACTTATCGCTGCGCTTATTGGTGCGATGGCATAAGAACTGATTAAGCAGGTAACCTTCCGAGCCCATCACCTCAACGCCATCGTAACCCGCCTTTTGCGCTAACCGTGCCGCGTTGGCGTAATCTTTGATGGTTTTATTGATGCCACGGCTGGACAGAGCAAAGGGTTTAAATGGGTTAATCGGCGCTTTAATTTTGCTTGGTGCGACGGAAATCGGGTGGTAAGCGTAGCGACCGGCATGCAAAATTTGCATGCAGATTTTGCCATCGGCTGCGTGCACCGCCTCGGTAATTTTACGGTGATGCTTTACCTGCCACGGAAACGACAACTGGCTTGCAAAGGCATGAACTCGGCCAGCGTAGTTTGGGGCGATGCCGCCGGTCACAATTAAGCCAACCCCGCCCTTTGCGCGCTCAGCAAAAAACGCCGCAAGTTTGTCGTAACCGCCACGCTCCTCTTCAAGCCCGGTGTGCATCGAGCCCATCAACACTCGGTTCTTTAAAGTGGTAAAACCAAGGTCGAGTGGCGCCAGCATATGTGGGTAATTGTTGTTCATCCTTAAACACCTGTTTTAATCATTTGTTCCAGAGTATCGCCAGTAGAGCATTGACTCAAGCTCACCCCAGTTATACGCACTTACAATTACCATTCCCTTGTCGTATTCCAATGCGTTAGCATAATATTCAACTCTCTAACGGAATCTCACTTTATGGCAAAAACGCCTTCGATGATTGGACGATTCTTTCGTTTAATATTCTCTGTTATCAATACGTTCCGCCGTATTGTTCTTAACGTTTTGTTTTTCACCGTACTGGCGCTGATTGTCATTGGCTTTAGCCGTGATAGCGCCGCGCCAACCGTACAAGATGGCGCGGCATTGGTGATCGCTTTAGACGGCATCGTGGTTGAAGAGTTAACTCCGGTTGATCCTTTTGAGGCGTTAACGGGCCAAGACAGTGATCGCCCCCAAGAGATCTTATTGGCTGATCTGCTGCACAGCATTGATCAGGCCGGTAAAGACGACCGCATCAAAGGCATTGTCTTAAAACCCGGTAACTTTAAGGCCAGCATTGCCAAGCTGGAAGATATCGGCACCGCCTTAGCGCGCTACAAAGAAAACGGCAAACCGCTGCTGTTCTTTGGCGGCGGCATTGATCAAAGTAACTATTACCTAGCTTCTTACGCCGATGAGATCACCATCAATCCTGGCGGTGGCGTTGCCATTGAAGGCTTTGGCATGAGCCGCCTTTACTACAACGAGGCGCTGCAAAACCTGAAGGTGACGACCCACCTGTATCGCGTTGGCAAATATAAGTCGTTTGCCGAGTCTTACACCCGCAACGACATGTCAGCCCCCGCCCGTGAAGCGGCTCAAGCCGTAATTGATGATCTGTGGCAAAGCTACGTAGATACCGTCAGCAGCAATCGTGAAATTGATCCCCGCGCACTGGCGCCAAGCTTGGACAACATCAGCCTGTTGCTGGACGAAAATGGCAACGATCCGGCCGCCATGGCGCTGGCAACCGGTTTGGTTGACACCTTGGCCACCGACATCGCCATGCGCGACAGCTTGATGCAGACCTTTGGTGCTGACGAAGAAGACGACAGCAAGCTAAACGCCATTGGCCTGCAAGACTACGCCGCCATGGTGGCCCCAACCGCGAATCCGCTGCAGCAAAATAAAATCGCCATTATTGTGGCTAAAGGCACCATCTTAAATGGTGACCAACCCTCCGGCACCATTGGTGGCGTTTCAACCTCAAAGCTCCTGCGTCAAGCGCGACAAGATGACCAAGTTAAAGCGGTTGTGCTGCGTGTTGATAGCGGTGGCGGTAGCGCATACGCCTCGGAGCAGATCCGCCAAGAGGTATTAGCCCTACAAGAAGCCGGTAAGCCAGTTGTGGCCTCAATGGGCTCAGTGGCGGCCTCTGGTGGCTACTGGATATCTGCCAGTACCGATCGGATCTTCGCCCAAAAAGACACCATCACTGGATCAATTGGCATCATCAGCATGTTCCAAACCTTCGAAAATGCCGCGGAATACATCGGCGTGCATCAAGATGGGGTCGCCACCAGCGACATTCGTCAGATCAGCTTTATCGAGCCGCTGAACGATAAGATTGGTCCAATCATGCAACGCTTAATGGATAAGGGTTACCACGACTTTATCTCGTTGGTTGCCAAATCACGACAGATGGAATTGGAACAAGTCGACGCCATTGCCCAAGGCCGGATCTGGAGCGGTGCTGATGCACTGGAGCTGGGACTGGTGGATGAGCTGGGCAGCTTGGAACAGGCGGTGATCGCGGCGGCTTCGCTGGCGGATCTGAGCGATTACGACACCAAAGTGATTGGTCACGAGCTCAGCCCCGAGCAAGAGCTGCTGCGTGAAGTCATGAACAACGTGGCGGTATACCTGCCAGCACCAAACAGCGAAACCAAACTGTTGTGGCAACTGAAAGGATTGCTGAAACCAATTGCTGAGCAGATGCAGTTAGACGATCCAAACAACCTCTACTACCTGTGCATGGAATGCAGTAACGTTCGTTAACTCACATCCCTAGCGCAAGACTAAGCCCAGCAATTTGCTGGGCTTTCTTTTCCCTCTCGCAACGCTATAATCGCCGCCATTGTTCCTTCCAACAGAACGCTACTCATGCAACGTAAACGCATCTATGTCGCCTATACCGGCGGCACCATCGGTATGCAGCGTACCGACAAAGGCTACGCGCCAGTGGCTGGCTTCTTAACCCAAAGCGTTAAGGCCAACCCAGAGTTCCACCGCGATGAAATGCCCGAGTTTGAGATCCATGAGTATGATCAGCTGATTGACTCGTCCAATACCGATCCCAGCGATTGGCAGCGGATCGCTGACGACGTGGCCGACAACTACGATCGCTTCGATGGCTTTGTTATTTTGCATGGCACCGACACCATGGCGTTTACCGCCTCTGCGCTGTCGTTTATGTTGCAGGGCCTGAGCAAGCCCGTGATTGTGACCGGTTCACAGATCCCACTGGTTGAGTTGCGCTCAGACGGGCAAACCAATTTATTGAACTCGCTCTACATTGCCGCCAATTACCAAATTGCCGAAGTGTGCCTGTTCTTCAATAACGTCTTACTGCGCGGCAACCGCAGCACCAAGGTGCATGCCGACGGCTTTGCCGCCTTTGGCAGTCCGAACTTACCGCCGCTGCTGAATGCCGGTATCGAGATCCGCACGGGTGAGCCAGCACTGGAAGCCGCCGCTGGCGTAAAACTCAGCGTGGCCAACATCAGCACCCAAGCGATTGGCGTGGTTACCCTCTACCCTGGGATCAGCACCGAGGTGATCGCCAACATTTTGCAACAGCCAGTCAAAGCCTTGATCTTGCTGTCGTTTGGAGTTGGTAATGCGCCAGAACGCCCCGATCTGCTGCAGCTACTGCAAGAGGCCCATCAACGTGAGATCTTGGTGTTAAACCTGACTCAATGCCTGCAAGGCAAAGTGAATATGGCCGGCTACGCTACCGGTAATGCCTTGTCTCAGGCAGGGGTGTTATCGGGCTTTGATATGACCACCGAAGCGGCACTCACCAAGCTGCACTATTTGCTGTCACAGCCACTGAGCTTTGCAGAACGATGCCAACTGGTGCAGCAACCGTTGCGGGGCGAACTTAGCCAGTAATGGCAGCCTAAAACAAAAAACCGGAGCCTTGGCTCCGGTTTTTTATGTTGTCGACAACGTCTGTCACTCCACCTTGGCATCAATGTGGTTGGGATCAAACTGCCGTTTTTGCTGTGCTTTAGACAGGTGGTTGATCTCACCTTGCTTATTCACCGTAAGGTGATCCGTGTTATCGGCGTATTTTGCCTGCCACGCAATTAACGCCTGCATGGCGCTCTCTCGCTGCTTATCGCTTAAACGTGTGCCATCCGGCCACTTACCGGTTTCCACGCCGCCCTGAAGGCGCTCACGCATCTCTGGGGTCAAGCTGTCGACCATCCCTTGCCAATCCATCACTTACCTCTTTTGTTCAATACAATGCGAACGCGGGTGATCAGATAGAAAACAAACCCAGCGGCCATAGAGCCAACCCCAACCGGTTGACGCCAATTGGTCTGTGGCGAACCACCCCACCACCAAATGGCAAAGCCAGCAACAAACAGCAGCAACGCAATAAAGCTGTGATTCATCAACTGTTGCTGCGTTCGAATTGCGCGAATACGCATCGCTTGCGCTTGCTTCTCTGGATCATCCGAGATGGTAAACCCACAGTGGGGACAAACCCCGGCCTTATTTGATATTTGCTTGCTGCATGCGCCGCAGTGGATCAACGCCATTGCTCGTTCCCTGATGCTGTTATCACGTGCTGATCACTATACGTTTTCACGCTATTAGGCACAAAAAAAACCAGCCTGCCGGCTGGTTTTTTGTGCAACAGCTGTTGGCTTAAGGCAGCACAACACCGGTTACGTTAAGCATCTTCGCCATCACTTGCACAACCTGGCAGCTGTAGCCAAATTCGTTGTCGTACCAGACGTACAGTACCGCACGATCACCATCAACGATGGTGGCTTCGGAATCGACAATGCCTGCAAAGCGGCTACCCACCAAATCCGTTGATACCACTTCGGTTGAAGCGGTGTAATCAATCTGGTTTTGCAACTCAGAGAACAGCGCGGTTTGGCGCAGGTATTCATTCATTTCGTCACGGCTGGTTTCCTGACCTAAGTTCAGGTTCATGATCGCCATTGACACGTTCGGGGTTGGTACGCGGATAGCGTTACCAGTCAACTTACCTTTCAGCACTGGGAACGCTTTGGCAACAGCCTTAGCCGCACCGGTAGAGGTTAACACCATGTTCAGTGGTGCACTGCGACCGCGACGGTCCCCTTTGTGGTAGTTGTCGATCAGGTTCTGATCGTTGGTGTAGGAGTGTACGGTTTCTACGTGGCCGTTGTTGATGCCAAACTTGTCGTATACCGCTTTCAATACCGGAGTAATGGCATTGGTGGTACACGAAGCGGCAGACAAGATGGTGTCGCTATCCAGCACGTCAGCGTCGTTCACGCCGTACACCACGTTCTTGATCTCACCACCGGCTGGCGCGGTCAACAGCACCTTAGCGGTGCCCTTAGATTGCAGGTGTTGGCCTAGGCCTTCTTCGTCTTTCCAGATCCCGGTGTTATCAACCACCAATGCATTATCAATGCCGTATTCGGTGTAATCGATTTGATCTGGGGAGTTCGCGTAGATCACCTGAATGTAGGTGCCGTTCGCGATGATGGCGTTGTTCTCTTCATCAATCTCAATTGAGCCGTTGAACGGGCCGTGGATGGAATCACGACGCAGCAAGCTGGCGCGTTTCTCTAAGTCGCCTTCACGGCCGCCACGCACCACGATGGCACGCAAACGCATGGTATTGGAAACACCGGTGCGTTCAATCAACAGTCGCGCCAGCAGGCGGCCAATGCGGCCAAAACCGTAAAGCACAACATCACGCTGTTCCATCTCTTTGCCAATGGCTGGAGCCAGCTGCTCAGTCATGTAAGCTTCGATTTCGCTGCCGTCGCTGTGGTTGCGCCAGTAGTTGATCGCCAACTTACCAATATCAACACGGGCGTGCTTTACATCTAAGCGGCTCAGCGCTTCCACAAACGGAAAACTTTCGCGCAAGCGCAGCTTGGCACCTTCATACTTCTTCACCAAGCGGTGTGCTTTGGTGATGTCGATGGTTGAGGCGTTCAATAGCGGGCGACCGTAAATCAGCACTTCCACACCTTGGTTACGGTACAGTTTGCCAATAATTGGTTGCATCGCTTCGGCCAGTTCGAATCGCTCTTGCCAGCTTTGAAGATGTTTGTCAGCGGTCATTATGCGCAGTTCCTACAAAGAAGCACCAATGCTTTCATTTGGCGCTACAGGTAATAGGGTTAATATTGTTTTTTATCACACCGTCTCGCTCTGAAGGTGACGGCGGTAGAAAGCGCCGCTATTCTACAAAAAAATGTTCCACCGTTTCCAGCCAGTGGAAATGGACAAACTGTTGCAAAACAACAACTTTATCCACATTCACAGGCATATTTGGTAGTTTTATTTCATGAAGAAACCGCTCGGTTTGTTAATGACTGCTGTTGTTTTAAGCGGTTGTAACCCTAATCTGAATGTTGCCCAGATCTGCGAAGCCCAACCGCAGATGTGCACCGATGTCGCGCAAGAAAGCTGGTGCCGGCGCACCCGTTCAGAGTTTATCCATTCGCGTTACATCAACCATCGCGATGGCGGTGCAGACAACATGTATCAGCTGCTCACCCACGCAGAAGATTACAATCGCTGCATGTCTAATGTGGTTCATATGGTGGATAAACCCGGTACTCAAGGCGACACCAACCGTGGCCATTGGTACACCCTATCCATCCAAAGCCTTGAAACATTAAAACAGCAAAGCCGAGACAGCAGCGACCCACTATTAGCGCTATATCACTGGACTCGCGATAAAAACCCCCAGGCACAGCAGCGATTCTTACAGGCTGAACAAGCCGGTTTGGTGACCAGTCGTAAAGCGATGCAGCTGGCCGCCATCTATTTCGCCAAACAGCAGCCCAATAAAAGTCACCACTATGTAAAGCGACTGCTGACCGGCGTGGAGCTCAGTAGCCGATATGATCAGGAGCTATTTGAACTGGCGGCCAACAGTTACAAACAACAAGGGCAACAAGCGCAAGCATTGGTGTTTGCCTTGCTGAGCAATAGCCAGCAGATCAGCGCCGAGGCACTGGCCAAGCACTACCGTGTTGCCATCGATCAATTGCAACAAATTGAGCAGGAATCAGACAAGGTAAAAAGATTACTGAATGACGGTGAATTCGACCCTGAGCAGTGGAAGATGTAACTCAATTTCACCAAATTTTTTGCCCAATCGGCGCTTTAATTTATGTGACGATGGCGAGCCCCAGCATCAGAAAATCTGGTCTAGATTTGAATTAGCCAATTTGTGTGACCCAATCTCGTCTAATTACTTACAGTTTGTGACTTAAACCCTTGACTGAAGCATACATTCTTGTAATTTTACTACACAGTTACTAGTCCATAGGAATAATCACCATGATTAAGATCGCAATTAACGGCTACGGCCGTATCGGCCGCAATGTAGTACGCGCGTTGTATGAAAGCGAAAAGGATTACCCAATCCAAATCGTCGCCATCAACGACCTTGGCGACGCCGCGATCAACGCTCACCTGACCAAGTACGATTCCGTACATGGCCGCTTCAATGCGAAGGTTGAGCACGAAGAAGGCGCAATCACCATCAACGGCGATCGCATTCAAACTTTCTCTGAGCGTGATCCTTCCGCTCTGCCTTGGGAAGAGCTGGGTGTAGACGTAGTATTTGAATGTACCGGTATCTTCACCACCAAAGCGACTGCCTCTAAGCACATCGAAGCGGGTGCCAAGAAGGTAATCATTTCTGCTCCTGGTAAAGAAGTAGATGCGACCGTTGTTTACGGCGTTAACCATGACGTGGTTACCTCTGACATGACCGTTATCTCTAACGCGTCTTGTACCACCAACTGTTTGGCACCGTTTGCTAAGCCTTTGAACGACGAACTGGGCATTGAATCTGGTCTGATGACCACCATTCACGCTTACACCAACGATCAGCGTCTGTCTGACGTTTACCACAGCGATCTGCGCCGCGCCCGTGCCGCTGCCGTAAACATGATCCCAACCAAAACCGGCGCCGCTGCCGCAGTTGGTCTAGTTGTGCCTGATTTGGCTGGTAAGTTCGACGGTGGTGCCGTACGTGTGCCTACCATCAACGTATCTTTGGTTGATCTGTCTTTCGTTGCCTCTCGCGATACCACCGTTGAAGAAGTAAACGCCATCGTTGAAAAAGCGTGCGCTTCTGGCGCCATGAGCGAAGTACTGGCCGTTAACCACGAGCCGCTGGTATCTATCGACTTCAACCACAGCCCAATGTCTTCTACTTTCGATGCCACTCAGACCCGTGTAAACGGTCGCTTGGTGAAAGTTATGGCTTGGTACGACAACGAGTGGGGTTTCTCTAACCGCATGCTCGACAACGCTGTTGTGTTGATGAACGCCTAATCTCGTTTAAAATTAACAAACGCTGGCCAAGGCCAGCGTTTTTTTTATCGAAAAAAACAGGCTATATATCGATAGCTTGAGACGTTATTTCAACCCTGTGTTTGTAAGGAACATATCTTTCTATTTTCTTTAGGCCGTCGATGTAGTTCTTCACCGCTTTTTTATTAACTAAGTCGTGATCGGCATCCATCAGCATCATGCGGTATTGCTTTACCATTTCGCTTCTCACTTCAACCAAAACAGTTAAAATGGCGACATCCGATGGCGGTTCTTTGATATAGCGCTTGTTATATGCATTCCATGCGTCGTAATTTTCCGAAATTTTTGCGCGATTGAATTTCATCCGAGAATACGACTCAAACTCTGGTGGAACGCCTTTCGGTCCAGCAACGTACAACAATTTTGATTTACTATAGTCCTGCAACAGTTCCAGCGGCTGTCCTAATTTTTCAACGATTTTATCTACTAATCGCTTGCTAGAGACTTGGCCATTGATTCGCTGTTTTAGGTTTGCTTGAAGGTCTATCCTTTTCGGCTTCATCTCTTTACCAGACAAAGTAACCCTAATATTGGATATGTCACTCACATTGGCGGTTACACTAACTTCGAATAATTCCAGCAGGTAAAACCGGTGTGGAAACTCCCAGTGGCCCTGAGCCATCTGCCTTAGTTCTGCCAATGATGCGCCGCCATATTCACCAACAAATGTTGTCGCATGGTAAACTTTACAATCGTCAGAATACTTCTCTTGCTCATCTTTAGATAATGCATTGTATTTTTCGATACGCTGCAACAACATCGTACGGCTCAGTTTGCTAATAACGATTTTAGGGCGTGACAGCTGCCTCAGTCGGTCAAATAGTTCTGCAGTGCTTGGTATATTTTCTAAACTGTATACTTCAGCGTAGGTATTTACCGTTGCTTCATTGCCTGGGCAAAGGTGCTCGTCGAATGTAACGCCAACGCCGGAAATCTGATTTCCAACTCGATAAACCGGCGCTTTTTTAGCCAAATTTTCCAATTCAGACAATAACATTTCTGGTGACTGCTCTAAGTTCAACCCCTGCACCGAAAGTGGCAGTTGTACCGCAACAGCGCGAGCAGAAAACATCAATAACCATAAACTGGTTACCAACATAAGATCCCAACGTTTCATCTTGAATGCTTCCCATCAGATTATCCAATCTGTAAGGGTAGTCGCAGTATTAAAGCCTTTTATTATTATTCAAAGCGCTCACAAAAAAATGGCCAGCAATGAGCTGACCATTTTCGTCTGTTAACGTATCTATCGGTGCTAAAGTTTAAGCCAAGGCTTGCTTCGACAGCTCAGTAATACGCGCCCAGTCACCGGCTTCAACCGCATCGGTTGGAGCAACCCAGCTGCCACCAACACACTTCACATTATTCAATGCAAGGTAGTCGTGGTAGTTCGCCAGACTGATCCCACCTGTTGGGCAGAAGGTCAGTTTCAGCATCGGCCCAGACATCGCCTTAAGCGCCTTAACCCCACCATTTGACTCAGCAGGAAAGAACTTCAGGTGATCATAACCGTGCTCTAAAGCGATCATCATGTCTGATACTGAGGCAACCCCTGGGATCAGCGGAATATTACGCTGCTTCGCCGCCGCCAGTAGCGTTGGTGTGGTGCCAGGGCTAATAGCAAACTGCGCGCCAGCTTCAATCACCGCGTCCAGCTGCTCTGGGCACAAGACCGTGCCCGCACCAACTAATGCTTCAGGAACCGCTTGGCGAATTTGACGAATTGCTTCGATAGCGCACTCGGTTCGCAGTGTCACTTCTAAGATCTTAATGCCACCTTCAACCAAAGCCTGAGCCAGCGGTACCGCTTCTTCTAAGTTTTGAATCACCATTACTGGCACAACCTTGCTGCGAGCAAAAACCTCAGCAGGCTGCATTTGCCATAAATCGCTCATGTTCGTTCCTTATTTCAACAGCGCTGATGCGCCGATCCCTGGGCTGGCCAGCATGGTACGGAACTGACTGAACAGATCGCGGCCAGTACCAAAATCATTTGTGCTTAGATCCGGTTTCACTGCCTGACGTTGAGCCAGTTGTTGTTCGTCCACCAACAGGCTGATTTCGCCCGTGGTGGCGTCAACGCGGATCATGTCGCCTGGTTGTACCTTAGCCAGCAAGCCACCATTGAGTGCTTCTGGGCTAATGTGAATGGCCGCAGGCACCTTACCGGAAGCGCCCGACATGCGGCCATCGGTAACCAGGGCGACTTTAAAGCCGCGATCTTGCAATACCGCCAGTGGTGGCGTGAGTTTATGCAGCTCTGGCATGCCGTTGGCTTGAGGCCCTTGGTAACGCACCACAACCACACAGTCCTTATCCAGCTCACCCGCTTTAAAGGCGCCGTCTAAGGCGTATTGATCTTCAAACACCACCGCTGGCGCTTCAATAATTTGATGTTCCGGCGCGACTGCAGAAACCTTCATTACCGCGCTGCCCAAGTTTCCTTGCAGCAATTGCATGCCGCCAGTCGCTTGGAATGGGTTATCAATGGCGCGCAATACTTCGTCGTCGCCAGATTGTTGCGGGCCAGCAAGCCATTGCAATTCACCCTCAACCAGAGCTGGGGTTTGGCAGTACAGATCCAGCCCTTCCCCTGCCACAGTCTGTACATCGTTATGGATCAAGCCACCGTCACGCAGCTGTGCCATCAAGAACGCCATACCACCTGCTTGGTGGAAATGGTTGATGTCGGCCTGACCATTCGGGTAAACCCGCGCTAACAATGGTGTGGCTTGCGACAGCTCAGCAAAATCTTGCCAATCAACAATGATCCCAGCCGCGCGAGCCATGGCAACCAAGTGCATGGTCAGGTTGGTTGAACCGCCAGTAGCCAGCAATGCAACGATGCCGTTAACCACGTTCTTTTCGCTGTAGATGTCAGCCAAACGGCCCTGCTTCTGCTGTGCCAAACGACACACTTGTTTGGCAGCCGCGTCGGTCAAGGCCGTACGCAGTGGATCGTTCGGTGCCACAAAGGAGGAGCCAGGCAACTGCAGACCCATCGCTTCAATCACCAGCTGGTTCGAGTTCGCGGTACCGTAAAAAGTACAGGTGCCTGGGCTGTGGTACGACGCCGATTCCGCTTCTAACAAGGCATCGTCAGACACTTCGCCTTTGGCGTATTGCTGACGCACCGCGGCTTTTTCTTTATTAGGCAAGCCCGATGGCATTGGCCCTGCTGGCACAAACAGCGTTGGCAGATGACCAAAGCTTAGTGCGCCCATGGTTAAGCCTGGAACGATCTTGTCACAGATCCCCAACAGCAAGGTGCCGTCAAACATGTTGTGAGACAGGCCAACCGCCGTCGCCATGGCGATCACTTCACGGCTCATTAGGCTGAGTTCCATGCCTGGCTGGCCTTGGGTTACCCCATCACACATCGCCGGCACGCCACCGGCCACCTGTGCCACGCTGCCCACTTCACGACAAGAGGCTTTAATCGCATCAGGGTACGTGGCGTAAGGCTGGTGCGCCGACAACATGTCGTTGTAGGCGGTGATGATGCCCACATTGGATTTATTCAGTTGTTTCAGATCTTGCTTATCAGCACCAACACAGCCAGCAAAGCCGTGAGCCAAGTTACTGCAAGAAAGTTGACCACGCAGTGGCCCTTTGGCCTGCTGCTGATCCATACGTGCTAGGTATTCCGCTCGAGTCGCTTTACTGCGCTCAATAATGCGGTTAGTTACCTTCGCAATGGTTGGGTTCATCATTACTGTTCACTCCAATAAACATCAACCGGGGTGCGATGTTGATCTAAGAAAGCACGAATAGGCATCGCTTTGATGTCGCGGCTGGATAACGCTTGGTCAAGCACCTGCTTTTTGCTGGCACCCGCAATATGCAGGTAGATCTGACGAGCATTAAGCAACGCTTTTAAGCTGAATGAGATGCGCGCATGGGGGGCGGTGGTTGGCTGCATTGGCACCAGCAGTTGCTCACTGCTGAGGCCATTATCCAGTTCAGCGGCACAGGGGAATAACGACGCCGTGTGACCATCGTTACCCATGCCTAATATCACCACATCAAACGGCTTTGGCATGTGCGCTAAGCGCTCAGTGGCCATTCCGATCCCTTCGGCTGGGGTGGCGTGCATTGTCACTAAACCACAAAAATGGGCTGAAGCTGCTTTGCCTTGCAGCAAATGATTCCGCACTAGACGTTCATTGCTTTCGGCATCATCAACCGGCAGCCAGCGCTCATCGGCAAGAGAAACACTGACTTCCGCCCACTCAATGCCAATGTCGCTGAGCTTACGAAACAGCGGCAGTGGGGTACTGCCTCCGCTTACAATCAGCGAAGCGCGGCCGCGCTCATCAATGGCGTGTTGTAACTGTTGGGCAATCTTGTCGGCCAGTTTCTCGACCAAGGCGTCGCCATTGGCAAAGGATTTAAATACTGGCATCGCAATTGTGCTCATGATTACTCCTCCCAAGAACGGCCGTCACGGGTGATCAACGCCACCGAGGCCACTGGCCCCCACGTGCCGGCAGGGTAGTTCTTTGGTGCTTCAGTTGTGTGCTGCCAAGCATTGATGATCGAATCACACCAAGTCCATGCGTGTTCCACTTCATCGCGGCGCACAAACAGCGCCTGATTGCCCAGCATACATTCCAGCAACAGTCGCTCGTAAGCATCAGCAATACGGGCATTTTTGAAGGTGTCGCTAAAGGACAGATCCAACTTGGTGGTTTGCAAACGGGTGGTTTGATCTAGCCCTGGCACCTTGTTCATCATCTGGATCTCAACCCCTTCATGCGGTTGCAGACGAATGGTTAATTTATTCGGTGGCAGTTGGCGGTAGGAATCACGGTACAGGTTGTGCGGTGGGTTTTTAAAGTGCACCACAATTTCGGAATGCTTTGTTGGCATCCGCTTACCGGTACGCAGGTAAAACGGCACGCCGGCCCAGCGCCAGTTATCGATATCAACGCGCAGCGCCACGAAGGTTTCGGTGTTTGAGCCGCAGTTTGCGTCTTGCTCATCCAAGTAACCCGGCACCTGGCCGCCTTTAAGGTAGCCGCCTGTGTATTGGCCGCGCACACTGGTGTCGTAGATGTTCTCTTGGTTAATTGGGCGCAGTGACTTAAGCACTTTTACCTTTTCATCGCGGATCGAATCGGCTTTTAAGTTAACCGGTGGATCCATCGCAACCAGTGCTAAGACTTGCAACAGGTGGTTTTGCACCATGTCGCGCATCTGCCCTGCTTCATCGAAATAGCCCCAACGACCTTCAATGCCCACTTCTTCGGCAACCGTGATCTGCACATGATCAATCGTCCGGTTATCCCACTTCGAGGCGAAGAGCGAGTTAGCGAAGCGCAGCGCAATCAGGTTTTGTACCGTTTCTTTACCTAAGTAGTGGTCGATACGGTAGATTTGGTTCTCGTTGAAGAATTCAGCAACTTGGTTGTTGATAACCTGACTGGATTTCAGATCGGAGCCAATTGGCTTTTCCAGTACCACTCGGGTATCTATTTTGATCAGTTGGTTGCTATGCAGGCAGCGACAAATGTCACCATAGATAGAAGGCGGCGTGGCGAAGTAGTTCACCATCACGTTGTCTGCATTTAAGTGGTTGGCCAGATCTGCGTAGCCAGCGGCATCAGTGAAGTCGGTGCCGTAATAGAAGAGTCGTTCGCTGAAGGTGTCCCAGCTGTCGGGATCAAGAGGCTCTTTTAAGAAGGTAGATAATGCTTCTTTTACTAAGTTGATGTACTCATCTTGGCTCAACTGCTGGCGTGCAATGCCAACGATGCGTGTTGATTGATGCAGTAGACCCGCTCGGTCTAGTTGGTAGAGTGCCGGTAATAGCTTGCGACGCGCCAGATCACCTCTGGTGCCAAATAAGACAAAATCACAAGGTTTGTCGGATAGATCGGAAATAGTTGCCACTGCCCTCTCCTTAACGGAACATTTCAGCTGCCGATGTAATTTAACTACATTTAAATGAAAAACAGGCCATGAAGCAAGGCTTTATCCGCCGGTTTACTAGCAAACTTTCAGGTTTGTTTGTAAGATACTCACATCAAAAGCGTTTCTACGCTGTTGCGCAACCTAGTCTGGGATGATTATAGCGAGTGCACTCCTACATGCAGTTGTGTCATCTACGGAAATTATTGAATCTGAGTCACTATAAATATGAATACAATCGACAAAATTCAAAAGAACCTAGCTAACTTCAGCAAGTCTGAGCGTAAGGTAGCTGAAGTGATTCTGGCAGAGCCGCAGATCGCGATTCAATCCAGCATTGCCACGCTCGCCAAAATGGCTGACGTTAGTGAACCTACGGTTAACCGCTTCTGCCGCCGCCTTGATACCAAGGGCTTTCCCGATTTCAAACTGCATCTCGCCCAAAGCCTCGCCAACGGCACCCCTTATGTTTCTCGCCACGTAGAATCAAGCGACAGCCCAGAGTCCTATACCAGCAAGATTTTTGAATCATCAATGGCCGCGCTGGACTCAGCCAAGCAATCGATTGATGCTCAAGTCGTCAATCGTGCAGTAGATCTTTTAACCCAAGGAAAACAGATCTACTTCTTTGGTTTAGGTGCGTCTTCGGCCGTTGCACACGATGCGCAGAATAAGTTTTTCCGTTTCAACGTACCGGTCATGTGTTTTGACGATGCGCTGATGATGCGCATGAGCTGCATCAACGCCAGTGAAGGTACAGTTGTAGTGCTGATCTCTCATACCGGCCGTACCAAAACCTTAGTTGAAGTGGCTAAGCTGGCACGAGAAAACCACGCTCACGTGATTGCCATTACCAGCAAAGACAGCCCACTGGCTCGTGAAGCCTCGGTTGCATTGACCATGGATGTACCGGAAGACACCGACTTATACATGCCAATGGCATCGCGTTTGGCACAGATGGTGGCCATTGATGTTTTAGCCACCGGTTTTACACTCCGCAGAGGCATCCGCTTCCGAGATAATCTCAAACGCGTTAAAGAAGCGTTACGTGAATCACGTTTCGAGAAAAATTCCTCCTTATAATCAATTCCAAATGGCGGCAATTCTCATTGCCGCCCCATCGCTCAGCTAAGCCAACTAAAATAACTCAAACGACAAGCTCTGAACTTAAAGAGCACGGCGGCTGACACTAACAGGTTGTAGTTTTTTTTCATTTTCGAACTTTTAATTCAACTTTAGTCCAGTTGACACGGTAAAACGGAGAGCAACATGCTTAGAAGAACCAAAATCGTCACCACTTTAGGTCCTGCGACCGATCGCGACGGTAATCTGGAAAAAATTATTTTGGCTGGCGCCAACGTGGTACGGATGAACTTCTCCCACGGTAGCCCAGAAGATCACGTGGCTCGCGCAACTCACGTACGTGAACTTGCGAAGAAACACGGCAAGCACGTTGCTATTTTGGGTGATTTGCAGGGTCCTAAGATCCGCGTTTCTACTTTCAAAGACGGCAAAATCCAACTGGCCATCGGCGACAAGTTCCTGCTGGATTCTGATTTAGGCAAAGGCGAAGGCGATCAAGACCAAGTGGGTCTGGATTACAAAGAGCTGCCTAAAGACGTAGTACCAGGTGACATCCTGATGTTGGATGACGGTCGCGTGCAGTTGCGCGTTCTGTCTGTAGACGGCAACAAGGTTTACACCGAAGTGACCGTTGGTGGTCCACTGTCTAACAACAAAGGCATCAACAAGCTGGGCGGCGGTTTGTCTGCCCCTGCGCTGACCGAGAAAGACAAAGCGGACATCATTACCGCTGCCGCAATCAAGTGTGATTACTTGGCTGTCTCTTTCCCACGTACCGGTGCTGATCTGGATTACGCTCGCGAACTGGCGGCTCAAGCTGGCCTGCACGCAGGCATCGTTGCCAAAGTCGAGCGCGCTGAAGCCGTTGCTGACCAAGATGCAATGGATGATGTGATCAAAGCCTCTGACGTAGTAATGGTTGCCCGTGGTGACTTAGGCGTTGAGATTGGCGATCCAGAACTGGTTGGCGTACAGAAGAAACTGATCTCTCGCTCTCGTCAGCTGAACAAAGTTGTGATCACTGCAACTCAGATGATGGAGACCATGATCTCCTCTCCAATGCCAACTCGTGCTGAAGTTATGGACGTAGCGAACGCCGTGCTTGATGGCACTGACGCGGTTATGCTGTCTGCTGAAACTGCGGCTGGTGACTTCCCAGAAGAAACCGTACTGGCAATGTCTAAGGTATGTTTGGGCGCCGAAAAGCACCCTAGCGTTACTGTGTCTAAGCACCGTTTGGATGAATCCTTCAACGGCAGCGAAGAAACCATTGCGATGGCGACCATGTACGCCGCTAACCACCTGCCAGGTGTGAAGGCGATTGTTGCTCTGACTGAATCCGGTACTACCCCGAAACTGATGAGCCGCATCACCTCTAACCTGCCAATCGTTGCATTGGCTCGTCACGACGAAGCTCTGGCTCGTTTGGCACTGGTTCGTGGCGTGCAGCCAGTACACTTTGACTCTACCGCTTTCGGCGCTGAAACTCTGGTTTCTGCCGCTCTGGAAAGCGTGAAAGCAACGGGTGTGGTTGCCAGTGGTGATCTGGTTATCGTTACTATGGGCGATACCATGGAAACCGTTGGTGGCACCAACACCTGTAAGATCGTTACCGTTGCTTAATTGCTTCGCTAACTAAAAAAGCCCGCAGCTGCGGGCTTTTTTGTATCCAGAATTTAGCACTTTACCGTTTGCCTGAGCCGATTTGTGGGCTGGGCAGACTCCGCTAATCGCTCCGGCTGGAACTCGTTGCTTTGCAGCACTTGCGTTAACGTGTACTTCGCAAGCTGTGGCTCCAGTGTGGTGAGCATCTGCTGCCAACCCTCTTCATCCATGGTACTGATCAAGCTGGCGTAACCACTGGCCTTTTCGTTCAGCTCTAAATAGTTGTGATACATAATCACAATGGCCTTAAGCATATTCAGATAGGGGCCAATATCTGTTGTGGTCGATAGCGCATCCGAATCGATCCACCCTACTGCCACCTTGCTGATCCTGCCGGGGTTGGCTAATTCTCCTTTCAACAACAGTTCGATATCAAAGGCGAATTTGTTTTCAACTCGGTTGAACAACACCTCTGCCAGTACGCTGGCCCGAAACGCTTTAAAACCACACTGGGTATCCACCAAGAAAGACAGTTGTGGGATCAGCTGACGCCATAGGTAGATAAACAACTTACCCCGCTCATTACGGGTGCCTTGCTTTAACACCACCGAGTGAGGTTCACGGCGCGAGCCACAGCTTATGTCTGCCACCCCATTAGCGATGGGTTCGATCAACAACCCAACCTGCCCTAAGTGCGTGGATAAATCCGCATCGGTAAAACACACATAATGGTTGTCACTGCGATTGCGCTTAGCCGCCAAGGATAAACCGTAAGCAATGGATCCACCCTTCTGACTGTCACTGTCGTCCTTCATCCCTTCGCAAACCAAAGCGTTTGCGGCGATTCCATCGGCTAATTTATGAATGCGGATCTGCTTAGTCAGCCCCATTTGCGCCACAATTTGTTGCGCCATCTCGCCGCTGCCATTCGGACAACCGTCATCAACGATCTCCAGATACCAACTCAGGTGGGGTAAGCCCGCCAGCAACCAGTCTAACTGCTCCACCTTACGCCGAATAAAGTCTTCTCCGTGGGGGTGTTCACTGGGGCGTTGCATCCGTTCTGTTTCGCCGTACATGGCAAACACCACTGAGATTTCACTCGGGGTTGTGATCGCCTCTACGCAACGGCGTGATGCCGCCAACTTAATGGCTATCTGCATTCCTAAATGATTATGCCAGCGGGGATCCACCTCCTTCTGACGGAGCTCAAACAGGGAATGCTGCTCTGATAAAAGCTGATCTGCCATCTCAGTAACGCGCTGCAAATCGCTCCCGCTGGTCAAATCCAAACTCGTTTCAAGCATTTTATTCTGCTGAATTAGTTGGTTAAGCAAGTTTTCCATAACTGCGACCTCGGTCATCCATGAAGATATCGACTAATATCAACGCTAGGCCACAATAAATTTTTTCGCCAAGGACATCGTCATTTTAACCATTAACGATCACTCCCAAAGGAACTGGGTGCCAACAGTTATCAGCTTGTTGTTGTTGGCTTTTCATCACAATCCCGTGCTTGGATCGGAATCAAAATATTATCGTAGCAGTGCCGAGCGGGCGCCGAAGCAAGACAGCAGCGTGATCCGCAAGCGCAGTAAACGAACCACGTTATCGCGCACAACCGACACCAGTGAAGCCGAGCTGATTTGGAATGGCGTATCCAGCTCTTTTGATGTGCCATTGGGGGATCTAGTGGAACATGATGGGCCTTGGTATCAGGGGTTTTCTGGCAGTTTCGCGCTTAACTATCCACTGCGCGAAAGTGTGATTGCCGCCAACCCAGACAACAACGTTGGCGGAGTTGAGGGGATCAACAAGAACTTGTCGGCCACAATCAAATACAATCCCATAGGCAATTGGTTTGCCACCGTAACCCTTTCCCATTATCTCAGCGGCGATCTTCAGCAACCTTGGGAACCCGATTACACCTATGTGTTTGGTTACAGTGATTGGCGGCCATACACTCTTAGCCTGCTTTATTCTAACTACGGTGGTAACCGTTTTAGCCCCGAAGATGGCGAAAAGTCGACTCACTTTAATCGAGGCACGTGGAGCCTCGGTTGGAAGTTTCCGGTCGCGCAATCGTGGATCAACTGGGCATCGGCGTTTGATGATGCATCAATGGGCTGTGATCTGAATTACAACTACACCCCTGAGTTCTTCGATCTCGCCAGCTCGGAATATCTGGCTGGCCATCAAAGTGTGCAGCTTGGGTGTAAGTACACCATTACCGGCAACTGGTACGTTAACTGGGCGATGTTCTATTACCCCGATGATGCGCAGAAGCAGCCGTGGAATCCGGATTTCACTTACGGTTTTGGCTACTTTGATTGGCGTCCGGGCACCTTCACGCTGCAGTACAACAACTATTCCGGCAATCGCTTTCCGTGGAATCCCGATTCACCAGGTACAGGGCGCTTTAAAGATGGTGCTTTGATGCTCGCTTGGTCCTGGGCGTTTTAAACTCAGGTCATCCGCCAGCGACACACAGTAACGATTGTGTTTGGGCAAAAGCTGTACCCAGCGATTAATGGTGTCAAAACCCGGCGCCGAAACCCGTAGCAGGTACTTCCCTTCCGGTAGACTGATCCCCTGCGTGTAACGATCGCGAATGTTCAGTACCTCCACCTTGGCATTCGCTGGCAAGGTATCCACAAATAAGCCCACCAAATCTGCGCTTAGGGGCTCCGATGCTGGGCTCAATTGAGCACTTTTCACCGCCAGCAACTGCATCTTCTGTTGTGCCAATTGCTGGGTTTGCAGATCAACACGCTGCTGTAACAAGGTTAATTGCAAGGCCAGGTCTTCCATCATCAATTCCAGTGATGACAACTGCTGCTGTTGCTTACGGGTCATGCCCTTGCTGGTTTTACCACTCCGCTGTGGTCGTACTGGCGTTGGTTGCTGCTCTAAAACCATGGATGCCAGCTGAGCCATGCCTAGCTCGCCTTTACTGGCAATTAATGTCAGTTGGGCCAAATACAGCTGATGCAAACCTTGCTGATCAAAGTCGGTGGTTAAGCGTCGTTGCTGTTGCCAGTACTCCAATAGCGCTAACTGCCCCTGGAACCACTGGCGTTGATTAACTTCCGTTGTGGCTGCCGCGCTTTGCCACGCGTCAATCAATTGCCACGCTTGTTGTTGTTGCGCCAATCGTTGCTGCATATGGGCAACGCGCCGCTGATCTTGTTTTAACTGACTTGCGACAAACCAAAGGATTGCAATTAGCACCGTCCATACGCCAATTCGCACCCAAAACTTGCGATTTACACCCACCATAATCGCCTCTTAGCCATCCATTGCCTGTTTATTGTAGGACACTCAGGTCGATTATTTGCCGGATAAAACAATGTCAACTAGCGTTAGAGTTATCACAGCCTGATGTGCTTTAGGAAACGGATTTCCCAATGAAAGTTCTGCTGATCGAAGACGCAAGAGACGTTCGACAAGTGCTTAAAGCTTCCTTAACTCGATACGGATATCACGTACTGGATGCTGAACATGGTGCCCAAGGTTTAGCACTGCTAAACCAACACGAAGATGTTCAGCTGGTGGTATCGGATGTCTCGATGCCGGTTATGGATGGCCACCAACTTTGTCGTCTGGTGAAACAAAAGGATTTTGGGCGTTTCGTCTACGTCATTTTGTTGTCGTCTCGCGACCAAGAACAAGAGATCATTGAAGGCCTAGAGTTGGGCGCCGATGATTTCCTCGCTAAGCAATCTCCCCTTGCAGAGCTCAATGCTCGCATGAGCGTGGGCAAGCGCATTATCGACCTCAATAACGAACTCAACCGCCAAAACGAAAAGCTCAACGTCGCCTACGACCAGATCAAAAAAGATCTGATGGTGGCCGCAGAGATGCACAGCAATCTGCTTCCGACCCAAAAACGGTTCCCAGGCACTGAGTTTGCGTGGATGTGCAACAGCTGCGCCTTCCTGGGTGGCGACATGTTTGATTACCAGCGGCTTGATGAGCACATCGTTGCCTTCTACTTGCTGGATGTCTCAGGCCACGGCATTCCCTCGGCATTGCTGTCATTCACCTTAAAGTACGCGTTATCGCCCAGTCACAAAGGTGCCAGCTTACTGAAGCGCTTTACCAATAACCCTCCGCACTACGAAGTGCTGGAACCGATGGAAGTGGTTGCCAAGCTGAATGAACGCTTTATGGCACCGGGCTCCAGCAGCCAGTACTTCACCATGATCTACGCCTTACTCGATACCCGCAGCGGCAAAGTAACCGTATGTCAGGCGGGTCACCCCGGCTTATTGCATCAAGCCAGCACCGGCAAAACCATTGAACGAACCAACGACGGATTCCCGGTAGGGATGCTGCCAGACGTTGAATTCGATCAGTTTGATTTCTTCATGGAGCCCGGCGATCGCTTATTCCTGTTTTCTGACGGTGTGACTGAATGCTTTAACCCAGCCAAAGAGGAATACGGATCGGAACGGCTGATTAAGGTGCTAGAAAACTGCAAGACCATGACCATTGAAGAACAGGTGGCTGAAGTAGATAGACAACTGATTGGTTGGAACCAAAGCAACCAATTTGACGACGACGTATCGCTATTAGCGATCGAGTGGCAAGGACAGTAAGAGGAAATAGCTATGGAACTAGTAACTTCGCGAGTCGACGACCGAGTAGTGGTGCGCCTACAAGAGAAACGCTTGGATGCGGCCTCTGCCCCAAAGTTTAAAAGCGCAATTGAAAGCGAATTAACCAAGGATGAAAAGCGCATCGTGCTTGATCTGTCAGAAGTCACCTTCATGGACTCCAGCGGTTTAGGCGCCGTGGTTGCCGTATTGAAGCAACTGAACGGCGGCGAGATCCGCGTGGTGGGCTTACAAAAGGCGGTGAAAGAACTCTTTCGCCTTACCCGCATGGATCGCATCTTCCAATGTCATGAAACCGTAGACAGTGCAATGGAAAGCTGAGGGCATATTTATGCGTGGAATGATTCTTGGTGCAGGTAAAGGGACTCGGGTGAAACCAATCACCATCAATATCCCTAAACCAATGATCCCAATTTTACGTCGACCACTGATGGAATCGATAATTCTGCAGCTGCGTAAATTTGGCATAAACGAGTTGGCTGTTAACACCAGTTACCTTGCGCCGGTTTTAGAAAACTACTTCCGCGATGGGATCCAGTATGGGGTTGACCTGTGCTACTCCTACGAAGGCGAAAAGGTGGGCGACAAACTGATTGGCAAAGCCTTAGGCAGTGCGGGCGGAATGCGTAAAGTGCAAGAATATGCTCATTTCTTTGACGATACCTTTGTGGTCGTGTGCGGCGACGCTTGGTTTGATCTGGATTTCAGCAAAGCGCTGGAGTTTCATCGCCGTAAAGGCGGCTTAGCCACCATCATTACCAAAGAGATGCCCGATGAGATGCTCACTCGCTACGGCGTTGTCTCTGTTGATGAACAGCAACGGGTGGTTGGCTTTCAGGAGAAACCCGCGGTTGGTAGTGCCTGTTCCAATATGGTGAATACTGGCATCTACATCTTTGAACCTGAAATATTCAATTTCATTCCAGCCAATCAATCTTGGGACATCGGCGGCGATCTCTTCCCCGAGCTCGTCCGACGTGGGATCCCATTTTATGCTCAGGACTTCGATTTTCAGTGGCTTGATGTCGGTAACATCAGCGACGTCTGGCAAGTTACCGCCGATATCCTCAATGGCCACATCAGCGGCTACCCCATTCCAGGTAAAGAGGAACTACCTGGGGTCTACGTTGGGATCAACTGCCAAATCGATTTAGAAATGGTGGATATCAAAGGGCCCGTTGTGATTGGCAACGGCAGCCGGATTGAAACCGGTGCAGTACTGCGTGGCCCGCTGGTGATTGGCCAAAATTGTTATATCCAAGCCGGCGCCACCTTAAAACATTCCATCTTAGATGATTACACCTTTGTCTCCGGTGCCGCCAACGTGGATGAGCGCATTCTCCACGGCGAACACTGCATCGACCATCAAGGCAACCACTTCACTTTGGATGAGATCGGTGCCCAATGGATTTTGCAAGATACCCGCGAACGATACGTACCTGACGAGATCAGTCGTGAATTCATCAACGTATCCACGGGAATGAATACCAACGTCAAATCTTCAACAAGGAATTCCTAATGGACAAGGAATTAGCGCTTTCCGGCGATGCCAGCTACGAGACCGTAGCCTTAATTGCTAAAGCAATATCAGGGATGTATCACCTCACGGTACTGCCTGCGGTAGACATCGACATGGTTGAACTTGCCGTTGTAGAGATTGGCAACAATGCCGTTGAACATGCCTATTCCGATCAACCGGGTAATACCCTTTGGGCTGCATTTCAATACAACAGCAGCCGAGTCTGCATCACCATCTCTGATAACGGCACCCGTATGCCAGAAGAGATGGTTAAAGAACTCGACAACGTTGAGATCCCCGAAATGGATCCCGACGACCCATCAACCTGGACCACCAGTGGACGAGGTTTCGGCATCATCAATCAAGTGATGGACGAGATTTTGTATTTCCAAGAGGACGGCAAAAATCATTTTCGGATGATCAAGAACGTCGCCGCCTAGTTGTTACTTGCAAGGATGCAACCCTATGGCCTTCTACTTCGAGCAGTTTGAACACCGCAAGCCGCCTAAGCCACTGCCGTATAACCCTTTATTGGAGATGCTGTGGCAGTTTCTGATCACCGTTAATTTGGTGATTGGTGGCTGGTATATCACATGGCGTTGGACCAGCTCGCTGAATCCAGAAGCGCTGTGGTTTGCTATCCCATTAGCCTTGGCTGAAAGCTGCGCCTACATCGGCTTAGTGCTATTTAGCGTAAACCTGTGGAAAGTGCGTGATGTTCCTAAACAAAGCCCACCGCAAACCATTAACGATTGTTTGCACGAAGCCTTAGAAGAGGATCGGCCAATCCGCGTGGATATGTTCTTCCCCTCTTACGATGAAGAGGAAGATCTGGTCCGACTTAGCATCGTTGATGCCTTAAAGGTGACCTACCCCCACTACATCGACACCAAAATCCACATTTTGGATGACGGCAGTCGTCCAGCCATGGCAGAGCTTGCCAAAGAGCTGGGGGTTAACTACATCACCCGTGAAGGCAACATCGGCTTTAAAGCCGGTAATTTGCGTAACGCCATGGAACAGACCGATGGTGACTTCATTGTGATCTGCGATGCCGATACCAGACCCCTACCAACCATGATGGTGAATACCCTTGGTTACTTCCGCGATCCTGACGTGGCTTGGGTACAAACTCCGCAATGGTTCTTTGATCTGCCGGAAGGCGAATCCCTGACTCAATGGACCCAATCACGGCTGGGTAATGGCGCCGCTAAAGTGGCCGCACTCTTTGAAAAAGTGTATGGACCCGTCACCTTAGGTCAGGATCCATTCGTCAATGACCCACAGATGTTTTACGACGTCATCCAACGCCGTCGTAACTGGGCAAACGCCTCCTTTTGCTGCGGTGCAGGGTCCATTCACCGCCGCGAAGCCGTAATGGAAGCGGCACTAAAAACCTACGCAGAAAACATCGATAAGCAGCGTCAGGATCAAGACAAAGCCATTCAGAAGCTCACCGGCGAGGAAGGCATTGATCAAGACTTAGTGGATTTGATGGATCAGCAAACCGTGCTGGACACCGAGTTCACCCCCTACAAATTCCATGTGTCGGAAGATATCTATACCTCGATTGTGTTGCACTCTGACGAAGATCGGCAATGGCGCTCGGTGCTGCACCCTGAAGTGGAATCCAAGATGCTGTCACCACAGGATCTGCAAACGTGGATGGTGCAACGCTTTAAGTATGCTGGCGGCACCATCGACATCTCTGCCCACGACAACCCCGTGTTTCGTAAAGGCATGAGTCGCCCCCAGCAGGTTATGTACGCCGCGACAGTGTGGAGCTATTTTGGCGCCCTTTGGAACATCATCTTCCTGCTGGCGCCGGTCATCTATCTGTTTAGCGGTATCGCTCCGGTTGCGGCTTACTCCAAAGAGTTCTACCTGCATTTGATCCCGTTCATCATTACCAACGAGTTAGCCACCATGGCTGCCACCTGGGGCATTGCCGGCTTTAAAGGAAAATCCAACTACCTTGCCTTCTTCCCCGTTAATTTGCGGGCAATATGGACGGTAGTAAAAGGCGAACAGATCAAATTCCCAAGCACACCCAAGGATCGACAAGAGGGGAACTTCTTCCGCCTCGTCTTACCGCAGTTCGCCGTTATGGTGATCACCGCCGTTGCGCTGGTTTGGGGTTGGCTCAATTACAACTTCCATTGGTATGGCGATCTCAACTTATCCGGCTTAATCATCAACACCTTCTGGTGTGCCAACAACATCATCGCAATGGCGGGAATGGTGGCCTGTGCATTCTGGCAACCGCCTCAGCCCGCCAGCGACCCACAACCCAGTGAATCCCAAGAACCAATCACCGCTTAATTGGAGACACAGGCATGTCGTTTAAACAAAACCTAGTCAATGCTCGACACCACTTTGTGTTTCTGCTGGGCTTAACCGTTGCCTTTGGCATCGTGTTCAAGATTGAACAGAAACAATTTAAAGAGGATCTCGCCACAGCGCTGGTCTACAGCGAAGAGATCCCTGCCCCCAAGCCTCGGCCATTAACAGCGGAAGAGCAGCGCTGGGCAGAGATCGCATGGCGGTACTTTCAAAACAATACCCAACCAACAGGGCTGGTGAATTCGGTAAACAACTACCCATCCACCACCTTATGGGATACCTCTTCTTATTTAATGGGGCTTATCTCTGCCCAACGACTTGGGATCATTACCGAAACCGAGTTCTCGCTGCGGTTAAGCAACGCACTAACCTCGTTAGCCAAACTGCCGCTGTACGACCAACAGCTGCCGAACAAGGCTTACGATACTCGCAGCTTATCGATGGTGAATTACGACAACAGCGTCAATAAGCGCGGCATTGGTTGGTCTGCCATCGACATCGGTCGACTGTTGGTGCCGTTCAACATTCTGGCGTGGCAATACCCCCGCTATACCGAGCAAGTCAGTCGCGTTTTATCTCGCTGGGATATGGAACCACTGTTGCAGCGCGGTTTAATGTACGGCGCCACCATCGATAACGAGCTCAATGTAGATGAAACCATGTACGTGCAAGAGGGACGCATTGGCTACGAAGAGTACGCCGCTAAATCACTCAGCCTGATGGGGCAAGACGTATCTCAGGCCTTGCGATACACCGACTTTTTGGTCTTTGAAAACATTGATGGGGTGGACGTGCCCACCGACAGCCGCGATCCAGACCGCTATAAAGCCCACAACTACGTGGTCAGTGAAAGTTACATTCTTGATGGCTTAGAGTTTGGCTGGGATAGGGTGTCTCATGAATTTGCCTGGCGCGTGTATCAAGCTCAACAAGCCCGTTATGAACGCACTGGCATGTTAACGTCAGTCAGTGAAGACAACATCGATCGGCCCCCTTACTTTGTTTATAACACCGTATTTTCCGATGGGAAATCTTGGAACGCCGTTACTGACGACGGCACCGATGCGTCCGAGTTTAAAACACTCTCAACCAAAGCCTCATTTGGTTGGTACGCCCTGTACCGTGATAAGTACAGCCGCTTGCTGTTAGCCGAAGCCAGTGAACTGTTTGACGCACAAAAAGGGTGGTATTCCGGTAAGTACGAAGTCACCGAAGAGATAAACAAAGCTTTAACGGCCAATACCAACGGCATCATTTTAGAATCCCTGCTGTATATCCAAGAAGGGCAACTGCTGAACGTTGGTAGCAATAAGGGGCCTGTACGTTTAGCGCAAAAGGAGGAGTAATCGATGAACAATAACAGCCTGTTTGCGTTACTGCTCGCTGGTTTATGTGGTTGCCAAAGTATCGAGCCAGTTGCAACCGAGCCACGCCCGACTGAAGAAGGCGATGGCTTAGGGGTAGAACGTGCCGCACCATCGCCACCGGATGTGGGTGTACCCAACCCTCGTACCGGCAATCTAACTGAACGCGAATTAAAAATGGCGCATGCCGCTTGGAAGTACTTTGAAAATAACTACCAAGAAACAACGGGGCTAGTAAATGCCGTAGATGGGTATCCATCGACCACCTTATGGGATACCGCTTCTTATTTAGGTGGGTTGGTTACGGCCCGTGAACTGGGGATCATCGATAAACTCACTTTTGATGACCGCATGGTGCGCTTTATTAAAACCCTAAACACCATGGAGCTGTACCGTGGCGAAGTCCCGAATAAAGCCTACAACACCCAAAATGCCGCCCAGGTGAACTACGCCAACCAACCCGGTGAAATTGGCTATTCGGCACTGGACATTGGCCGCTTTTTAGTCTGGCTTTGGGTAATTAAAGAACGCTACCCCGAACATGCACCGGGGATTGATGCGGGGATCCTGCGATGGAACTTCTGCAACGTTGTGGATGAATACGGCACCATGTTTGGTGCCCTAGCCAGCCCAGGTGAACCCACCGAATACCTGCAAGAGGGGCGGCTTGGCTACGAAGAATACGCCGCAAAAGGCTTTCAGTTATGGGGCTTTCATACCGAACGCGCCTCTAAGCCCGATCCTTACGATGTCATCAATATGTACGGCTACGATATTCCCTACGACAGCCGAGATCCCCGCAAGCTGGTTGCACACAGTTACGTGGTAACTGAAAGCTACGTCTTGGATGGCATCGAGTTTGGTTGGGATCACCCTTGGGATAACACAACGGAAAATGTGGATTTCAGCCATCGCTGGGTGGCGGATTTTGCCCAGCGGATCTATGCCGTGCAAGAAGCCCGTTACATGCAAACGGGGATCATCACCGCCCGAACTGAGCACCAGTTAGATCAGGCACCCTACTTCGTTTACGACACCATCTACACCGATGGCTACGCGTGGAACACCATCTCGGAAAAAGGCGAATACCTGCCTCAGTACGCTGCCGTGGCGATTAAGGGCGCAATTGGTATGTGGGCACTGTGGGATACCCCATACACCGACATCGTTTTTGAGCACGTTGCCGATCTCTACAATCCAGAGAAAGGGTTTTATGAAGGGATCTACGAAAATGGTACTGGCCTGATCAACACCTATACCTCAAACAACAACGGCATTTTGATGGCCGCGTTGCTGTACAAACAACAGGGTAAGTTGGTTGTTGAACACCCTTGGCATCCACCAAGTCGCTGGGAAGCGGTAATTAATGACGAATTTAGCCCGCACATGCAGCAATGCTTGCCGTCACGGCATAATTGCAGCAGCTGTCGCTAGTGTAATTAGCCTGAGCGGTTGCGGGACCATAGCCACGACCACCAACAACGGCTGGAAGTCATTTCGTAATTCGTCGATGTTTTGGTTTGGCCGTCATGGCCCACTCAGCGAAGTCGAACTGGGTTGGGCCGAAACCGCATGGCAATACTCGGTAAATAATACCGATCCCACCACTGGCTTAGTCAGTGGCGTTGACCGCTACCCAACGGCCAGCATGGCCAATGTGGCAGAAACACTGGCCAGTCTTCATGTCGCCTATCAATTAGAGTTGGTGGACGATCTATCGTTTGATGGGCGCTTATCGGCAATTTTGCATTTCCTCAACACCATGGAACTGTTTGAAAACCGAGTGCCCAATCGCATCTATCATACCCAAACCGGAAAAATGGTCAGCCTTACCGGCGAGCCTGGCGAAATCGGCTGGTCTGGCTTAGACATTGGCCGCTTACTGATTTGGCTCAACCTGTTTAAACGATTCTACCCGGCCTATGGCGAATACATCGACAAAGCCATTTTACGTTGGGATTTTTGTGCCCTATTGGCGCCGAACGGCACCATTCAAAGCGGCGTGAAAGAAGACGATAAACTCACGGTGCGCCAAGATGGGCGCTTAGGCTACGAAGAGTACGCCGCCTATGGTTACTCATTGTGGGGCTTTGATACCGGCAAAGCCGATCTGTTGCTGCCGTATCAAATGTTCAACTTGTACGATTTGCCCTTTCTGGTTGATGGCAACGATCCTCGGGTTGATGGGGTACCAAACCCACTGGTGCCAACGCCCTTTTTCTTAGCGGGGCTTGAATTTAACTGGGATAAAGCCAGCGACACCGACAGTAATGATTTAACTCATACGCAAGCCGATTTAGCCCAGCAAAGTGTGCAGTTGTACGCCTTGCAAGAAGCACGCTTTAAAGAGGACGCGCTGCATACCGCTCGCTCAGAACACATCCTAAGCACGGAACCGTGGTTCTTATACGATTCTATTTGGGGTCACGGCAGCCCATTTCCCTCCATCGCCGATGATGGCACCTTCCACGATGAACTGGCCTTGGTGTCGGTTAAAGGCACCTTCTTGATGTGGGCACTCTGGGACACCCCCTACACCGAAGAACTGATGATCTTAGTTGAGCCATTACACGATGAAGAGAAAGGTTGGTTTGAGGGGCGTTATGAACGCAGTGCCGGTTACGAAAAAGCGATATCGTTACCAACTAACGCGGCCGTCTTAGAAAGCCTGTTGTATAAGAAACACGGCAAATTACTCAGCCTGCCCTACCCCAATGCCCGCCTTGAAGTGGTGCGCGACAGCGAGTTTAATCACCCAGGCAAATGCCAACCTCGGCTTTAAATAGACGGCACTAATGCAGTTCTATTTGTTTTGTGGTGATTGCGATGGGCTTGGCCGTATTATTGCTGATCATTAACTGCACCGGCCCAACTGGCTGTTCTCGCCAGATAAAACCGGTGCCATTTTGATAACGACGCCACCCAGCGGCCAGTTCAGACAACGCAAACTCAACTTGATACCCCTCAGGATGAGGCTGACTGTAAGCGGCTAAGCGCGCAGTGCGAAACGCGCCATTACTGTCCACCAACCCCAACTGCAAACCATCATCTATCGGTCGGTCTGTATCGAAAACCAAACTGACGTGGGTTTGCTGCTCGATAGCAGTGAGGTGCAGCTGTTGCCACTGCTCTAGGGTTGCCATAGGTGGGGCGGGACGCTGCTCGCTACGCAAACCAATGTTCAAATTAAAGCTGTCTTGATGGCGTTGCCCCTGCCACGTTAATTCAACCTCAAAGTGGCCACCAAACCCACTGAAGTTTTGCCACTCCAATAGCGCCTCTGAGCCTGCGCCGCTTTGACGCCACAGCAAGCGTTGTTGGTAGCGAACGCTCAGTTGCCATTGGGTCCAATATTCAAAGGCAAATTGAAACGAGGCGCTATTACGGCCACCATTCACTTGCCACTGCGCTAAGTTGGCCGCGATTGATGGCTGCTGTGCTAGCTGCTGCCACTGCTGAAATACCGGTTTCGGCTGATAATCAGCCTGCAGCAAGCCAAAGCTGGTTTCCGCATCCGCAAACCAACCGGTTTGCGCCGGTTCATCCACCGCCGAAAACCAATTAAGGGCAAACAAACCGTAGCTCTTCATCTGCGGCAGATATGCCTCCAGCTTGGCCAGCTCAACCTGTTGCCGTCGCTGCCAATAAGGCTGGGAAGCAATGGCAACATAAGCCAACATCCACGGCTTATTAAACCGTTGCTGCAAGCTGCGGCCTAAACGTAAGCTGCGGATCCACGGCGACCAATCGGGATCGCTGTGGATCGATTCGGTGTAATTGGCGATCATCAACATCGAACCGATAAAGTCACTCTTGCCGATGGCGTTTAACGAGGTTTCATAACTGGGTCGCTGCCCCGTTTGGTCCCAGTCACCCAGTACCAGCCCCACTTTCACGTTGGGCAGCTTCTGCTTCACGAGATCGATGATCTGAGACATCCGCTGATCCCATTCCGGCCAGTTTTCGATGCCGTTTTTGTTGTATTCCGGCTCTAACAGCAGGTACGCCTGAGGTAAGTGCTGCAATAACGGGATCAATTGGTTGTTCACCATCGACACATAAGCGTCCCAATTGGCCACCACAAACTCAGGGCTGATCTCATCTCCGAAATACCAAAGCGATATCATTGGGGTGTAACCAGCACGGCTGGCCATCCGGAGAATGTCTGGCTGTAACCAGCGCCAATCCGACTGGCGAGTGATCCACAGGGTCAGACTCTGCCCTGACAGCTGCGTTAATCCTGATTGCAGCCACAACGGCCGATGATTCTGGCCGCTGGCAACGGGTCGGTCGAGATCAAGCCGAGAGCCACTGCCCCACAGCAACGGCGTTGTCACCGAAGCATAGGGTTGCAGTAACGGCATGGTTGCATCGAGCCGCAGCTGCCACGCTCGGCTTAAGAGATCATCTCGGGCAAACAGTCCGCCGGACAAACTCTGTTGCATTGCCGTTGCCGCTTGCCGAGCTTGGCTTAATCGTCCTAAACGGTGTAAGCAATAGATAACCCCCAATTGGGCGGAATACAGATCCTCACCGCGCTCAAGCTGTTGCGCTTGTTGTTGATAGCGCTGCAAGGCCGCTTCGGGGTTGTTTTCCAACTCCAATAACGAATGCGCCTGCAGCAGCTTTGCCTTGTTCATCAGCACATCGTCGGCATCTGAGCGAAGAAACTGAATGAGCGCCTGCTGCAACTGCAGCGGTTGGTCACGATCGCGGATCCGCAGCAGCTGTAGATACTCCCTGAAGCCATCAAGCTGCTGATAACGCCGCACCACGTTAAATACAGAACGCGCCTTTAAGCGGTGAACATTGGCATCCGGCAGAGCCAAGTATTGCCGCAGTAGCTTTTGCGCTTGGCGATAATCGCCCTTATCCAGTTCAACTAACGCCGCCAAATAGAGCCAGTCGCCCGCCAGAGGGATCTTGCGCTTAACCTGTTGTTGCTGTGACGCCGTTAGCGCTTGGCCAAAACCCGCTGCCATTAGCTCTGAAAACTCATCCGCCATGATGGGCAGCCCCAGCCCTAATAATGCAGCCAGCCAAATGGCATTAACTGACCGGTTCTTCATAATCGGCACTGATGGTGTCAAACCACTCCAGATTTTGTTGGATCACCGCTAAGCGGGCAGAGAGCTCAGGATCGGGAAAACGATGCTGTGATTGTTGCAGCGCCAAGAGATTTTCCTTCAACCCCATCACCATGATTTGAATCCGGGCGCTGCAATCGTTGATTGATTCGGCCAACTCACGCATATCATCGCCTTCACGCAGATCCACTTCCGCCGACAAGTTGCCCTCGGCTAACTGCTCTAATGCCCGGTGGATCGCGTACACCGGCCCAGATAACTTACTGGTTAGCCAGATCGCGCCGACTAAGGTGATGGCGGTTTGGATCAGCACCAATGTCAGTAACCAGCCGGCCATTGCTCCGTGCAGAGAAGGTAAGCTGCTCGAGACCACAGCCAGCTCCTCAGGCAATAGTTGCACCGAAAGTGCTTCAGCCAGCATCGCCAATAGCCGATCATAAAAAAAATAAAACATTAGCGTGGTGGCAATTAGGCCAACAAAAGCGATAACGACAATACGAAACAATAACCTACGAGACATGCCCTGCTTTAGCTGCGTGATTGTTCCCAGTAAGCGACGCTGCATCTTGTGCTCCTTGTCTATACTTGCCCCAACGATGTATGGGAGAAGTCATCATGATGTTGTTGGGCAAAGGAACCGCCCTGCTGATTGGCGCTGTACTGCTTTCGGGCTGCCAATCCGCTCCGTTTACTACCGCGAAAAAAGGTTGTTGCTGTTGTAACGACCAACCGACTATCAGCAAAACTCAGCGAGATGCCTTGTGGCAAAAGATGGAAGATAACCGTGCCATCTCTTTAGCTGCTCAGCCCCAAGGCCGAAAGTGCACCGCACATCGCTGCGAACATAAAACCTGTCGTTTGCGCCTTTAGGAACCCCCCCAACGCGGCTGATACTTTGGCGGCGTGATTTGGGTGCGTGGCACCGGTGCTACCGCATGTTGCGGTGGCCCTTGGTATCGTAATAACCCAACTTCCTCCACCAGCCACTCCATCAGTAGCCAGCGTTGGCGATCGTTGTGCCCCAGTTGCGTTCCGGCTCCGCCACTTAACCAACGTTGTTGCGACTGATATTCCTGCGCTAACTGCCGTTGCAGTTTCGGCCAACTTTGCTGCTGTTGTTCAAGCAATAACGTGGCTTGCTGCCAGAGCGCCCGCGCCTCTGCACCATTGCTACTGGCACTGGCAATCACCAACGCTAAAGCCCGCTGTTCGGTGGTGCCTAAGGTAGAGATAGCCAACCAACCTTGCTGGCTGACACTAGGTTGTTGCTGTTGCCAGCCACGATAGGCTTGCTCGGTTGGCGCTAAGGGCAAGCCCCATAACAGCGCCAACATTGGCAGCGTGATCACCGCTGAGCCGCTGCCAATTGCACGGCATCGGGATTGGCCAACAACGCCGCCAAGCCGATGGCTGAAGCGTTGTAGTCAATCGCAAACTCATTCACGGAGTAATCTTTCGCTTCGTCGATGTAACTGCGCATCCCTTGGGCTTTAGGCGCAAAACCCGCTTGAGCATCTTGATTCGGCCCCCCAACCATCATGCCTGGGGGCACAAAATTAACCGCTCGCCCCCAAATGTGATGTAAGTTCTGCACCGCATTCTGACCAATACCAGTGACGTAACTCAGATTGAAGGGGTTCACCCCAAACAGGTAGTTCCACTGACTCCAAGCAAGTTGCAAATATTCGCGGTTTTGGGTCAGTCGGTAGCAATAACCAAACAGGATCCCCTCTTCTGCAACCATTTTGTTCGAGCCCCAGATAAAGCGCTGATTGGAAACTTGAAACTCACTGTTGTAAGCGTTGTTACGCAACAACTGACAATGGGATTCGAACTTCAACTGGATCTGGTCACTCAAGGCGTCCACATTGCCGCTCAGCAGCAGGTGCCACATTCCCAATACCGATGGATCCTTCCATTCGTAAATGCCAACGGAGGCTGGCATGTGCGCCACAGCATAAGAGAGGTATTGCGGTTTTAACGTGGTGAGGTAAAGCTCTGCCGCTGCCCAGAAACGGTCGTCTTCATCGTGCTGCAACGACGCCTGAGTGTCCCATTTGTTATACATGTAGGGGCCAGAGCCGCCATCGTCCCCGGGGTGCCAGTTAATCGCTTGCACCGGCTGCTGCTCTAACCATTTCCAGCCTTGCTCGGCATGCTCTAAAAATTCCGCAGCTCGTTGCTGATCCCAGTCTTGGTAAATTCGTGCTGCTTGCGCTAATGCCGCCACCGCTTTGGCCGTATCGGGCGTCGCCACGCCGTAAACGTAACGCGTTTGCCGATCAAGATGTGGCGGCACTAAATCCGGCCATTTCTTCGCCCCAATTTTGCGGTAGAAGGCGCCATCTTGGCGCTGCATCTGCGTCATCCAATTCAAGCCAACCAGTGCCTCTTGCAACAAGGGCGATTGCTCTGGCCCCTGTTGCTTATCGCCGGCGGCGTCCATCAGCCGTGCCGCAGTGATCGCGGTGGTTGCTATGTATTTGCCGTAATCCCCAGCGTCGTACCAACCGCCACTGCCATCAATGCTGTCACCGGCTTGATGAAAGGGATCATCATGGGCGATCACCCCATCTTGCAGATGCGCTGGCGGCCGTTGCACGCCGCTGTGCGGATCTCGGATCGGCTTACCCGCGTGTTGGTAGCGGTAAGCACGCAACATCGTTTCTAGGGTGGTATCAAGTACGCTGTCGCTCACTTCAAACACCACTGAACGCTGTTGCTCGCTTTGTAACTGATACCAGCCTGACGGCAACGAGGTGGGCAATTGCAGCGGCTGATTGGCTTGTTCTGCTTTCAATTGGGCTACGGTTTTGCCGCTTACCACATCAATCAGCTCAAGCTTTCCGGCAAACTGCGGAAACACCATATTGGTCTGCCCCGGTAGATAGCCCGCTTGATTCACTCGCACCACCCCATCAACGGCCACACTGGGTGGCGCGTCTGCCGCCATCACTGTTGGAATAAGTAGTGCCAGTGGCAGCATCCTTGCTTTACTGTTCATCGCTTACCTCAAATACAAATTGTGATTCACCAAGCAACTCGCCATTGCTGGCAAACAGTTTGGCGTAGAGCTGATAGCCACCCGCCGTTAGCGGCTGGCTTGGAAACGGTGCCAGTTGGGCAACGCTGTCTGGGGCTAAATCGAAATGACGTTTATCCGATGCAACCAAGCGACCTGCGTTCATAAGCTGCAACTGCAACGACGCATCTGGGTATGGGACAGGCAGATCATTAAGCAGGTAGATGGGGATCGACACCGACTCATCGGGGGTAAATCGGTCTTGGTCGTGCATGATGCTTGGCATAACCGGCTGATAAGCCACCTGTAGCGCTTGATAGCCGGGTTTCGGATTACGGTTAAAATCCAAAATGCCCCAATTGGCTGAAGGCCAGTGCTCCACCATCATAAACTGGAAGATCCCACCAACTGGGTGGTACTTTTGCCGCCGTAGGCTCTCTGCGGCATAACGGATCAGGCGCGCCTGATATTGCTGGCTGTTGTGGATCAGCTCAACCACATTACGGCCCTTGTCCACCCCAGCAATTTCGAAACTCTCTTTGGCTTGGAAATTATGAAATTGCCACTGCTCAAAGTCTTGTGGCAGCGACAGATCCGCATTCACGTTAACGACTGAACTCCACACCGGCAGATCCGGCAAGGCTTGAGCGCCAAATTCAGTGATGAGCGATTGCTGACTTGGTTTGCCGTAATCACGCCAGTTGCCGCTATACCAACCCAACCACGGGTGCTCTTTGGTCAACGAGGCCACAAAAGAGGGGCGGCTGCGGTCATGGTCTTGCAAGGTTTGATACAGCGCCATATCCAGCGCTTTGTTTTGATTGGGATCGTAATCGGGGTATTTCCACTTCATCCAATCCGCATCCCACGGCGGTTCATTATGAGCCGACCACGCCACAATGCTGGGGTGATGGCCAAACTGGCTCAACATTTGGGTCATCTGCCGCTGCGCTTCTTGCTGAAACGCCTTGGTATCGATATAACCCCACTGCAACGGGAAGTCTTGCCACACCATCATTCCCAGTTCATTGGCCACCTGATAAAAGCGCTGTGGCAGAACCATGGCATGCACCCGCACAATGTTCACGTTCGCCGCCGCCATTAACGCCAGATCTCGGCGGATCATCGCCTCGTCCACATCCGCCATATAAAGCGATGGGATGTAATTGGTGCCACGCAAAAACAGCCGTTGTTGATTCAAGTACCACTGGCCAAGCTGACCATCGTAATGGATCTGGCGAAAGCCAACCTCGGTGGTTAACAGGGTTTCTTCGCGGTTGCCGCTGATTGCGGCAAGGCTGAGTTGATAACGGTTAGCCAAGCCATATTCCCGTGGCCACCACAGCTGCCATGCTCGCCACGGTAAGGTCAGGGTTTGCCTGCCTGCACTGGCGTCAAACTCAAACTGCTGCTCATCCTCAAAACCAATGCCCGTTAAGGTGACTCGCCACTGGCTTGGTTCAAGCCCATCGACATCAAACTGCAACTGTCCTTGGGCGCTGTCACCACTGATCTCGCTGCGCCATTTTAGCTGCTGGACGATAACCGAGGGTTTCGCCTGCAAACTGACCTGCCCCCAAATGCCACCGGTATTGCGCTCTTGGCCACGATCGGTCCACGCACCGCCAGGGCGGGTATCGTGGTGGCTCAGCACCCCTTTGATCAGCGTTTTATGCAAAGACCAGCTCACGTCTTGCTGCTGCTCTAGGGGGCTATCAACCCGCACACTAAGCGTATTGCGGCCGATCACGGCCACATCAGACACATCAAATTGGAATTGGCTGAAATAGCCTTGATGGGAACCAATAAACTGGCCGTTTAGCCAAACCTGCGCTCGATAATCAACTCCAGAAAAATTAAGCAGCAAGCCCGACGAGGGAAGAGAAGCGAGTTGAAACTGTTTGCGATACCAGTGCTTGCCAGCCACATCGTAGCCTTGCTGATACCAATTGCCTGGAACGGTGATCGATGCCCAACCGCTGTCGTCAAAATGACGCGCAACCGGATCGAGATCATCGAGCCCTGCCTGTGCAACTTGAAAACGCCACGGGCCATTCAGATCCGGTAACCCCTGCGCGGGCTGAGTTACCGCAGATTGGCAACCGCTCAAAAGCAAAACAGCAGTAAGTAATGCAAGCAATAACTGCAACGGTTTCATAGCCATCCATAGCGAAAGAAACGATATGTTTAAAGCTAGTTCAGCCGGTGCAGATAGCAAAAAGGGAGACGCAATGCGCCTCCCTTTTTTAGTCGTAATTCAACGTTGATGCCGTGAATTAACCGATGTGGGTAAGGCCACCCATGTAGCTTTGCAGTGCCTGTGGCACTTCAATGCGACCATCTTCCAACTGGTAGTTCTCCATAATGGCAACCAAGGTACGGCCAACCGCCAAACCAGAACCATTCAGAGTGTGCAGCAATTCAGGCTTTTTCGCGCCAGTACGACGGAAGCGAGCTTGCATACGACGTGCTTGGAAATCGCCCATATTGGAGCAAGAAGAGATCTCACGGTATTTATTTTGGCTTGGTACCCAAACTTCCAGATCGTAGGTTTTGCTTGAACCGAAGCCCATGTCACCGGTACATAGGATCACCTTGCGGTAAGGCAGTTCCAGCAGTTGCAGTACTTTTTCTGCTTGGCCGGTTAACTGCTCTAACGCCGCCATGGAGTCTTCCGGCTTCACCAACTGAACCAGTTCCACTTTGTCGAACTGATGCTGACGGATCAAACCACGAGTATCACGGCCACCGCTGCCCGCTTCGGAGCGGAAACATGGGGTATGTGCCGTCATCTTCACTGGCAGCTGGGCTTCGTCAATGATCTCATCACGAGCAAAGTTAGTCAGTGGTACTTCTGCGGTAGGGATCAACGATAAACGACGATCGGAATCTTCAGACAGCTTTTCAGTGTGGAACAGATCCTCACCAAACTTAGGCAGCTGGCCAGTACCGTACAGGCTATCTGGGTTAACCAAGTAAGGCACGTACATCTCGGTGTAGCCGTGCTCGGTGGTGTGCAGATCCAACATGAACGCTGCCAAGGCACGATGCATGCGAGCAATTTGGCCACGCATTACGGTAAAACGAGCGCCGGACAGTTTCGCGCCCATGGCGAAATCTAAGCCATTCAGCGTTTCACCTAGATCAACGTGATCTTTTACTTCGAAGTCGTACTGTTTTGGGGTACCCCAGGTCAGTACTTCAACGTTTTCGTCTTCATCGGCACCCACTGGCACATCTTCTGCTGGCAGATTCGGTACGGCCGCAGCCACCTCTTCAATCTCAGCAATCAGCGTGTTCAAATCGGCTTTCTTTTGATCCAGTTGTTCACCCATGTTGGACACTTCGGCCAACAGTGGAGCGATATCTTCGCCACGGGCTTTGGCTTGGCCAATCGACTTGGAGCGACTGTTGCGATCGGCTTGAAGCTGCTCGGTTTCCACCTGCAGCGACTTACGGCGCTCTTCCAATTCGGTCAGACGGGTAACATCCAAGATAAAGCCACGGGTGGCCAATCGCTCAGCGGTTTGCGCCAGGTCGGCACGCAAAAATTTGCTATCTAACATATCGCTCTTTTAATTAACTGTTTGTCGAAATAGCTTGCTGACCGAGCATAACCATGCCCAGACACACAACCACATTCAACAATATGTTTAACGTCGCTTTGCCCCACTCGCCCTGCTGCATCAGCAACACGGATTCATTGGCAAAAGTGGAAAAAGTGGTTAACGCGCCTAACATGCCTACCCCAACCAAAGCTTTCACACTCGGTGGTACATCGGCAGCCATGGTAAATGCGTATAAGGCTCCCATACAGAAGGAACCAACACTGTTAACTAGCAGTGTACCAAACGGAAAGCCAGTTCCGAATAGCCGAACCGCTAATAAAGAAGCGCCATATCGCAAACTTGCGCCTATGGCACCACCGCAGGCAACTGCCAGCAGATTATTCATACCGTTTTATCTCACTATTTAGATTGACCTGCGCTAAAAACCTAAGTTTTTCACTGATCTTCTTTTCCAAGCCACGCTCGCTTGGTTGGTAGATCCGTACCCCAGCCAGTGGCTCTGGCAGGTAAACTTCGCCAGCGGCATACGCATTGGGTTCATCATGGGCATAACGGTATTCGGCACCGTGCCCCATCTCTTTCAATAACGACGTTGGCGCATTACGCAGATGCACCGGCACCTCAAGATCCAAGGTTTCTTTGGCCAGCTGTTTTGCTGCCGAAAAAGCGGTATAGACCGCATTGCTTTTCGGTGCGCACGCCAAATACAGTACCGCTTGAGCAATGGCGCGTTCGCCTTCGCCCGCGCCAACTCGATGGAAGCAGTCCCATGCATTCAGTGCCACTTCCATCGCGCGTGGATCGGCATTGCCGATATCTTCAGAGGCGATGGCCAGTAAGCGCCGTGCCACATAAAGGGGATCGCCGCCACCGGCAAGAATGCGGGCAAACCAGTACAGCGCCGCATCGGGATCGCTGCCCCGAACGGATTTGTGCACCGCAGAGATCAGGTCGTAATAGTGATCGCCTTTGTTATCAAACCGAGCCACGGGCTCGCCCGCCACTTCGGCAAGGTGCTCAAGGCTGAGCTGTTGATCATCGCTTAGCTCAGCCATCATCTCTAACAGGTTCAACGCTCGACGGGCATCGCCGTCAACGTGCTTAGCCAAGGCTTGGCAGACATCGTCATTGAGTTGCAGTTGTTGCTTACCAAGGCCACGCTCGCCGTCGGTCAACGCTTGCTCAATGATGCTGACAATCTCAGTAACCGTTAGCTTTTTAATTAAGTGCACCCGCGCCCGCGATAACAGTGCATTGTTTACTTCAAACGAGGGGTTTTCAGTTGTGGCACCAATGAAAATTACGGTGCCATCTTCAATGTGAGGCAAAAACGCATCTTGTTGAGATTTATTGAAGCGATGTACTTCATCCACAAACAATAAGGTGCGGCGACCGTGCATCGACGCCACTTGCTTAGCTTGGTCAATCGCGGCACGGATCTCTTTGACTCCCGAGGTGACCGCAGAGATCCGCTCGACATGGGCATTACAACTGCTGGCAACAATCTCGGCCAAGGTGGTTTTGCCAGTACCAGGCGGTCCCCACAACAGCATGGAATGCGGCTTGCCCGCTTCAAGGGCGCGGCGTAACGGCTTGCCGTCGCCTAATAAGTGGCTTTGGCCAATGTACTCACTCAGGTTTCGCGGTCGCATCCGCGCCGCAAGAGGCCGAAAATCTGGGGAGAAATCAAAACCGAGGTTACTCATTGCTGACGTTGATCATCAATGAACGTGCCTTCTGGTGGCGTGAAGTTAAAGTTATCGTCGGCCAGCGCAGCCAGATTAAAATCCGTTAACGTCATCACGGTGCGATTGCCTTGGGCATCAATCAGCTGCAGTTTATTGATGGCGTCACCATTGAAGCACACTTGCATCTCTACCCCTTGCTGCTGTGGTTGATTAAGCACAAAGCATTGCTGCTGCTGGCTTACTTGCCACTGCGCCCACAAGGCGGGATCTCGGCTCGACAACAACGGCAGCGGGGTTTGCTCCAGCACATCGGCAATGGCACTGATGGTGACTTGCTCGACATAAGGATCGTAGTACCAGACGGCAACCCCGTCGGACACCAACGACAATTGATCGGGGCTTTGTTGCAGCCAAGAGAACTTCAGCGGTGCTTTCAGTGCCACCGTGCCTTGGCTTTGCTGCACAAGCTGATCATCAAAATCAAAGGCTTGCTGGTCAAATGTTGCTTGAAACTGTGGCACGGCGGCCAATTTTTGTTGCAGCAGCTCCGAAGGCTGCTGTGCATTGACGGCAAGGGGGAGCAACGCCGCAATGGCAAAAGTTTTAATCATTACTTCTTCCTGGAACCAGCACTTCGCGGTTTCCGTTGTGGGCAGGTTTACTTACGATGCCCGATGTTTCCATTTGTTCAACCAAACGCGCCGCGCGGTTGTAACCAACTTTTAATTTACGCTGCACGCTAGAGATCGACGCTCTACGGCTTTCAATCACAAAGGCAACGGCTTCATCATAAAGGGGATCTTGTTCGCTGTCGGTTTCGGCACTTTCGCCTGGCAGCAAGACACTTTCGCCGCCATTTTCGCCATTAAGGATCTCATCCACGTACACCGGCTTGGCGCGGGCGCTCCAGTCGGCCACCACCGCATGCACTTCGTGATCATCGACAAAGGCACCGTGAACGCGCGTTGGTACGCTGGTGCCTGGCGGCAGGTACAACATATCGCCCTGCCCCAGCAACTGTTCGGCACCTTGCTGATCTAAAATAGTGCGGGAATCGATGCGGCTGGAGACTTGGAATGCAATCCGAGTGGGGATGTTGGCTTTAATCAAGCCGGTGATCACATCCACCGATGGTCGCTGGGTGGCCAAAATCAGGTGAATGCCCGCCGCTCGCGCTTTCTGAGCAATACGGGCAATCAGTTCTTCGACTTTCTTACCAACAATCATCATCATGTCGGCAAATTCATCGACAACAACCACAATCGCAGGCAGCTTTTCTAAGTTCGGCGCTTCGGTTTCCATCGATTGTTCTGGCGTCCAAAACGGATCTTTAATCGGCTCACCCGCGGCGGCGGCCGCAAGTACCTTGGCGTTGTAACCATTGAGGTTACGCACCCCTAAGGCCGACATCAATTTGTAGCGTCGTTCCATCTCGCCCACACACCAACGCAAGGCATTAGACGCTTCCTTCATGTCGGTCACCACTTCACACAGCAGATGCGGGATCCCTTCGTACACTGAAAGTTCGAGCATTTTTGGATCGATCATGATCAGCCGTACGTCTTCTGGCGTCGACTTATACAACAGACTTAAGATCATCACGTTTACGCCAACCGACTTACCGGAGCCAGTGGTACCAGCAACCAATAAGTGCGGCATCTTGGCCAGATCCACAACCACCGCTTGGCCAGAAATGTCTTGCCCAAGCACCATGGTTAAGTTGGAGGCGGCATCTTCAAATCGAGGCGAACCAATCACATCACGCAAGTAGACAATTTCACGGTGCTTATTCGGCAGCTCTAAACCAATCACCGATTTGCCCGGGATCACTTCAACCACCCGCACTGAGACTGCCGATAACGCTCGCGCCAGATCTTTAGCCAGGTTAGAGATCTTGGACACCTTAATGCCGGGGGCCAAATCCAGCTCGAAGCGCGTGATCACAGGGCCGGGGTGCACATCCACCACGTGGGCCTGAATGTTAAAATCGAGCAGCTTCGCTTCCACTAAACGGGCAATGCCATCAAGTTCTTCTCGGCTGATCGGATTTAAGCTTTTGTTTGGTCGGTCTAGCAGCTCCAAGGTTGGCATTGGTGCCGTTGGTACCGACAATGGCGCACTTTGCCCTTGTGGGTGCTGCTTAGCGATTGCGTCGGCCAGATAGCTTTCAATTGCCGGTGCCGCTGGAGCCGTCGCAGCAACCGCTTCATCGGCGATAGCCGCATCGATCGGATCAATGGCGGGCGGAACGGCTGTGGTTGGCTCGAGTTCAGGCTCCGGTTCAATGGCACTAAAACTGGGCTCGATGGCCGTGGACTCGGCGGCATCGTTTGTCGCCCAAGGCGGGATAAAGGCTTCCGCTGGGGCATCGGACTGTATTGAACTGTGCTGTGCCAGCCCGTCCAGTTCATCCAAATTATCGGCCTTTACCAGCGGCGATGGTGGTGCACTTTGCCCCGGTTTAGCCGCGGTCCCTGCTGGCTTAGCAATCGGCTTTGGTGCTTGAAACTCCTCCACCACATCCAAGAACTCTTGGGTGTCTTCGCTGTCTTCTTGCTCATTGGAAAAATGGGAAGGCAAGCGGTACAGCCACAGCGCGGCACCGATGCATAAGGCGCCAATCACCTCGGCCACCGTAACCCACGAGATCCCGGTAACAAGGGTAAAGCCCGAAGCAATGAAACTGATTAAGATCAGCGTGGTACCAATGAAATTAAAAATGGGCAGCATCGCTTCAGCAATGATATCGCCAATCAAACCACCGGCTGAAAAATAGTGGATGTCGTCCGCATTTAACGCCGCCAAAGCCGCCACGCTGCACGCCACCATTAAAAAACCGATGATGCGCAGGCTGATCGAGAAATAATCCAGACTGTCGAGATAACGCACCTGATGGAAGGTTAACCAACCAATGGCGGCCACCACAAAGGGGATCATGTAAGCCGTAAGGCCAAAGGTGAACAGCAGTACATCCGCAACCCAAGCACCTGCCAGCCCCATGGCATTTAGGGTTTGAGTGCCCCACGCCACTTGGCTCCAGCCGGGATCGGTGGGGTAATAGGTCGCTAAGGCAATTAAGACAAAACAAGAGGATACCCACGTGGTGATAAGCCCAACATGGCACAACCGTTGCACCCAATTGAGTGGGTTGAGTTTTGAATCTGACAAGTTGCGGTCCTATCCTTTATGGCTTGGGTGGGGATAATGACGTCTTCCCGCAAGCGAATAACTAAATACAGAACACTCACTTTACCAAACCTAACAGCAGCTTGCATCGACGCCACCGCTCGCTGCGGGTTGAAGCAACAAAAAAGCGCCCAATTGGGCGCTTTTTATAAACCACAGTACGCTTAGTTCAGCGTTGGCGTGGAGATTTGAACTCGACTGGTCTGTTTTACTTCTTCCATTACCACGTAAGTGCGGGTGTCTTTTACGGAAGGCAGCTTCAGCAGGGTCTCAGACAACAGGCGACGGTAGGCTGTCATGTCGCTTACGCGGGTCTTCAACAGGTAATCGAAATCCCCGGAGACCAGATGACATTCTTGCACGTCTTCTAGCAGCATTACCGCCTGATTGAATTGGTCAAATACTTCTGGGTTGTCGCGGTTCAGCGAGATCTCAACGTAAACCAACAATGAGGCACCAAGGTAGTGCGGGTTAACCTGAGCCGTGTAGCCAAGGATGAAGCCCTGTCGTTCCAATCGTTTAACACGCTCTAAACATGGTGTTGGGCTTAGGCCAACTCGTTTGGACAGCTCTACATTGGAAATTCGCCCATCCTTCTGTAGTTCATTCAGGATGTTTCTGTCGATTCTATCAAGTTCTTTCAACGGCTTTTTCTTGTTATATGCCATATTTACTTCCTTAGGCTTTGCGAACGGCAGTATAAAATTCCATATATACGCGAATATATTGCGAGAAAAACTCCCACACGAAGATTATACTGATTTTGCTGCTAACACCAAGTAAAACATCACATAATTTGTGATTAGCGGTCACATTAATATAACGAATAGTTAAAAGGCAGGATGCAGATGATTGTAGGCGTTCCAAAAGAGATCAAAAACCACGAATATCGTGTTGGCATGGTGCCCGCGAGCGTGCGTGAATTGACCCAACGCGGCCATCGAGTAATTGTTCAAACTCAAGCCGGGATCGGCATTGGTTGTACCGACCAAGATTACATTGATGCCGGTGCACAGATCCTCGCGGACGCACCAGCGGTATTTGCTGAAGCCGAGATGATCGTAAAGGTAAAAGAGCCACAAGCTGTTGAACGCGCGATGTTGCGTCAAGGCCAGATCTTATTCACCTACCTTCACCTTGCCCCTGATGCGCCGCAAACTGAAGATCTGATCAACAGTGGCGCCGTGTGCATCGCCTACGAAACCGTTACCGATGATCGCGGTGGCTTGCCACTGTTGGCGCCAATGTCTGAAGTGGCTGGTCGCATGTCCATCCAAGCCGGCGCTCAGGCACTGGAAAAATCCAACCAAGGTCGCGGCATGTTGCTGGGCGGCGTACCCGGTGTTGAACCGGCCAAGGTTGTGGTTATTGGCGGTGGCATGGTTGGCCGTAACTCGGCCTTGATGGCCGTTGGCATGGGAGCCGACGTGACCATCTTAGATCGCAGCGTAAACGTATTGCGCTCGCTGAACGCACAATTTGAAAACCGCGCCAAAGTGATTTACTCCACCGCAGAAGCGTTAGAGAAACACATTATTGAAGCGGATCTGGTTATCGGCGGCGTGCTGATCCCAGGGGCTGCGGCTCCTAAACTTATCACCCGTGATCACATCAGCAAAATGAAGCCTGGTGCTGCTATTGTTGACGTTGCCATCGATCAAGGCGGTTGTGCGGAAACCTCTAAGGCCACCACCCACCAAGATCCGGTATACATTGTTGACGACGTAGTGCACTACTGCGTGGCCAACATGCCAGGGGCGGTACCGCGCACTTCCACTTTTGCGCTGAACAACGCCACCCTGCCTTACATCATTGCATTAGCAGAGAAAGGCTACAAAAAAGCCCTGCTGGACGACGCTCACCTGATGAAGGGCTTAAACGTAATGGACGGTAAAGTAACCTGCCCTGAAGTGGCCGAAGCCTTGGGTTACGAATGCCATAACGCCGAAGCGTTAGTGAAAGCCTGATTAGCCTCATCGGTTTAATCGATATAACGGGAGCATAGGCTCCCGTTTCTTTTATTAAGGGTTTTCCTTACAATCCCCCCAACGCCTTATCCGACATCATGGAGTTACCGATGAGCGACGTAAAACACAGCCCTCTACTGATCCTTGGCTCCGGCCCTGCAGGTTATACTGCTGCCGTTTATGCGGCCCGAGCCAACCTTAAGCCGGTACTGATCACCGGCATGCAGCAAGGCGGTCAGCTCACTACCACCACGGAAGTGGAAAACTGGCCCGGCGATGCCGCCGATCTAACCGGCCCGGCATTGATGGAACGCATGCAGCAGCACGCGGAACGTTTTGAAACTGAGATCCTGTTCGATCACATCAATGAAGTGGACACCTCTAGCCGTCCATTTCGCCTCAAAGGTGACAGCGGCGAGTACACCTGTGACGCATTAATCATCTGTACCGGCGCCAGCGCGCGCTACTTAGGGTTGGAATCGGAAGAAGCCTTTAAGGGGCGCGGCGTGTCTGCCTGTGCCACCTGTGATGGGTTCTTCTACCGCAATAAACCGGTTGCCGTTGTTGGTGGTGGTAACACCGCCGTAGAGGAAGCCCTCTACCTGTCCAACATCGCTTCTGAAGTTCACTTGGTGCACCGCCGCGATAGCTTCCGCGCGGAAAAAATCTTAGTGAAACGCCTGATGGATAAAGTGGAGAACGGCAACATCGTTCTGCACACCGATCGCACACTGGATGAAGTGGTTGGCGATCAGATGGGCGTAACCGGTGCTCGCATTAAAGACACCAACAGCGATGCCGTTGAAGAGCTGACCGTTGATGGGGTGTTCATCGCCATTGGCCACAGCCCGAATACCGAGATCTTTAACGGCCAGTTAGAGATGAAAGATGGCTACCTAAAAGTGGAAAGCGGCCTAGAAGGCAACGCCACACAAACCTCAGTGAAAGGGATCTTTGCTGCCGGGGATGTAATGGATCACATCTACCGTCAAGCGATCACCTCAGCCGGCACCGGCTGCATGGCTGCGCTCGACGCCGAAAAATACCTCGACGCGCTGCAGCAGAGCTAATCTAGCTGTTGTACTAACAGTTACACCTTCTTTCTTCTGGGGGCTTCGGCCCCCACTTTTATTTGAGTTGTATGGATAAACGATCCGAACAGCGTAACCTGCGATGGTTGCGACAATACGCCTACCTGAGCCGCCGCTGGCTCTATCTTGCCATCTTGGCAGGCTCTGCTAATGCGCTCATGATTGTGATCCAAGCGTGGCTGCTGGCGGCGATGCTGCATGGCTTGATCATTGAACAACAAAGCATTGATCTGTTTCTACCGCATTTCGCAGCCTTAATCTTGATTAGCCCGCTACGCGCCGCCTGTGTCTGGGCCAAAGAACGCTTTGGTTTTACCGCTGGGGCGATGATCCGCCAACACCTACGTAGCGAATTGTTGGATAAGTTTGCCCGCCTTGGGCCCGCTCATATTCAGCAGCAGGCTGCAGGCAGTTGGACCAGTGTGCTGTTTGAGCAAGTCGAAAAAATCAACGACTACTACAGCCGCTATCTGGTGCAGATGCGCTTGGTGATGATCATTCCAATCATCATTATCACCCTGATCCTGCCCACCAACTGGGCTGCCGTTGTGGTGTTTGTGGTCACCGCACCACTGACCGTGCTGTTTATGGCGCTGGTGGGCATGGGCGCAGCAGACGCCAACAAGCGTAACTTTTTAGCGTTAGCGCGTTTATCGGGCCATTTTTTAGATCGGTTAGCGGGGATCGCCACCATACGGCAATACCACCGCCTTGATGCCGAAGCCGATAAAATGGATCACGCCTCGGATCTGTTCCGTCAGCGCACCATGGAAGTGCTGCGTATGGCCTTTATGTCGTCTGCGGTTTTGGAGTTCTTCGCCTCGGTATCCATCGCCATCATCGCTGTCTATTTCGGTTTCAGCTATTTAGGCGAATTAGACTTTGGCCACTATGGCCGTGGGGTTAGCTTATTCAGCGGTTTGTTGGTGTTATTTTTAGCGCCGGAATTCTTCCAACCGTTTCGTGATTTAGGCACCTACTACCACGCCAAAGCCGAAGCCGTTGGCGCAGCCGATGCGATCCAGCACTTCTTGCAGACCCCAGAACCCGATCAAGGTGAAGCGGCGGCTCCCGATCTGAGTCAACCGTTGCAATTAACCGCAACTAACGCGGTGATCTGCGCCTTGAATGGCACCGCGCTCACCAACCCCATTAATTTTGATGCCAAGGCGCAGCAAGTGATGGCCATCGCAGGGCCTACCGGTTGCGGTAAAACCTCGTTGATGCAAGCGCTTATGGGCGTGTTGCCTTACCACGGCAGCTTAACCATCAATGGCCATGAAGTGCGCGATATCGACAGTAGCTACCTGTTAACTCACATCACTTGGCTAGGGCAAAATCCGCTCTTGATTGCCGCATCCATTGCCGAGAACCTGCGTTTGGCTGCACCGAATGCAACCGAGGAGCAACTATGGCAAGCACTGGAGCAAGCACACGCCAGTGAATTTGTTCAGCAGTTACCGCAACAGTTGCACTACCCATTGAATGACAACGCCGTGGGTCTCTCTGTTGGGCAAGCACAGCGCATCGCCCTCGCCCGCGCCTTACTGAAACCGGCGCCACTGCTATTGATGGACGAACCCAGCGCCAGCTTGGATCATCGTAGTGAGCAACTGGTACAGCAAAGCCTGCATCAGTTCAGCCAAGGCAAAACCGTGATCACCATCAGCCACCGCCAAGAGCAGTTGGCCTTGGCCGATCAGGTACTGCAATTAACCCCTATCAAGGAGCAAAACAATGGATGAATTAAAGCCGTTTTTGCACCTGTATCAACAACAGTGGCGCCGTTTAGCACTGGGCTTATCCCTATCGCTGTTAACCCTATTAGCCTCTATTGGCCTGCTGTCGATCTCCGGCTGGTTTATCAGTGCCAGTGCCGTGGCCGGTCTGGTGATCGCCCGCAGTGCCGATTTCAACTATCTGATGCCCGCGGGTGCCGTGCGTGGCCTATCGATTGGCCGTACCGTTGCCCGCTGGGCGGAACGAGTCGTTAGCCACGACGCCACCTTCCGCTTGTTAGCAACGTTACGCAGTTGGTTCTTCCGCCGCTTAGGGCCATTACGGGGTGAGCAACTGCGGGGGATCCGCCAAGCGGATCTGTTGAATCGCATGGTGGCGGACATCGATAGCCTTGATCACGTCTACCTGCGCTTAATTACCCCCGTAGTCGCTGGCAGCGTTACAGTTGTGGTGGTGTCGTTGCTGGTTGGCTACTTTGCCCCTGCGGCCGGATTCACCCTTGGGGCTATCTTGCTGACACTGATGCTGCTGTTGCCGCTGCTGTTTTATCGCTTGGGTAAATCCCCTGGGGAACAGATCGCCGCGCAGCAGATGACTTTGCGCCAACAGATGTTGGAGTATTTGCAAGGCCACAATGAACTGCGTGTGTTTGGCGCCATTAACAAGCAACAGCGCGCCATTAAAGCCAGTGAACAAGCGTTGCTCGCCAATCAGAAAGCCATGGCGAACCTGACTGGCGCATCGCAGGCTGCAATGGTGTTGTTTAATGGCTGGGTGTTACTGGGGTTGCTGGCGTTGGGTTATCAAGTGCTGCTGAATCAGGGTGAGGTTGGCCCAATCTTAGCGCTGTTGGTGTTTGCGACCATGGCCAGCTTTGAAGCCGTCGCCCCTGTGGCTGGCGCGTTTCAGCACCTTGGTCAAACGCGCAGTGCCGCCAAACGCTTGAATGAAATCTTGCAACAACCAACGGATCTGAGCTTTGGTGATCTGCCTGCCGCAGATGAGATCACGCTGACAATGAATCGTGTCTGTTTTCAGTATGGCGCGAACCCCGAACCCGTATTGAACGACATCGACCTAACGCTCAAGCCTGGCGAGAAAGTCGCGCTGGTTGGCCAAACGGGTTGCGGCAAATCGACCTTGTTGCAGTTGCTTACCCGTGAATTAAGCCCGAGCCATGGTCAGCTGATGCTGAATCAACAACCGCTGGAGCAATACAGTGAAGCTGCGCTCAGAGAGATGATCTGTGTGGTAAGCCAGCGGGTGCATGTGTTCAACGATTCCTTAGCCAACAACCTGCGTTTGGCTAAGCCCAGTGCCACCGATGAAGAACTGCGAAAGGTGCTGCTTGCGGTGCAGTTAGATGCTTTGTTGCAAGGGGATGGGCTCGGCCAGTGGCTTGGCGATGGTGGGCGTCTGCTCAGTGGTGGCGAACAGCGCCGTTTAGGCATTGCGCGAGCCCTGTTGCATCCGGCGCCATTACTGTTATTGGATGAACCCACCGAGGGGTTAGACGACGCAACCGAAGCCAGCATCATTGCTCAGTTGCTGCAGCATCGTCCAACACGTTCGTTGCTGTACGTTACCCATAAACCCGCGGCGCTGAAACATATGGATCGCGTACTTACCATGAACAGCGGCCGTTTAAGCGCCAGTTAATTACATCGCGTTATCAACTCGAACTTGGCCTCCTTGTAGGTACACCACCCGTACGGTGTTGCCTGCTTGGAAGGCCATGGTTGGATCCCAATCCTGCACCACCATCACCTGCTGTTGATCCCCTTCTAACCGGATCATCATCTCAATCAATTGCTGTTCAATAATGCGCGTATCAGGATAACGATTCGCCGCCAATCCAGCGCCTGCAATCGCCCCCAATACGGTAGCAACATCTTGGCCCGAACCGCCGCCAAACTGATGGCCAATCACACCACCAATTAAAGCGCCGCCGAAGGTTTTCCAGCCGGAATGCCTGTCTTGCTGCAGTTCTTGAGTGCTGATCTGCCGTACCGAGATCACTTCGCCATAAATCACCTGCTGTACTGGTACCGCTTGATTGCGCTGATAACCCGCCAGCGTCACGGTAGGCAGCAATAACGCGATTAATACTATCGACCGTAAAACGAATGTCATACCATCTCCTTATGCATCAGTTGTTACCTCAGTCTGCATCACTATCATGCTTAATGCGATTCAATACTTAGACTACCACCAAGAGGGGTTTCCCTCGCCAGACTACGCCCTTGCCGATCCTGACGGCTTATTAGCCGTGGGGGGAGATTTAGCGCCCGCTCGGTTAGTTGACGCCTATCGACATGGGATTTTTCCCTGGTTCAATCCCGGAGATCCGATCCTGTGGTGGTGCCCCAAGCAGCGAGCGGTGTTTACCCCCGCCGAGATCCACCTATCCCGTTCGACCCGCCGAGTTGCGCGGAAGTTCGATTACCATTACAGCGTAAACCAAGCGTTCGAACAGGTGATCAACGCCTGCGCGGCGCCACGAGGGGATGACGCTGGCACCTGGATCAGCCCAGCGATGATCCAAGCCTATCAACAGCTGCATCAGCTTGGTCATGCCCACTCTTTGGAGATTTGGCAAGATCAGCAATTAGTTGGCGGAATATACGGGATCAGTGTCGGCGGGGTATTTTGTGGTGAATCTATGTTCCACAGTCAAACAGGGGCGTCTAAACTGGCGTTGTACCTGCTAGGCCAACACTGTCAGCAGCTGGGCGCTGAACTTATCGATGCTCAGATCGACAACCCGCATCTGCGTTCTTTGGGAGCCACCATGATCAGTCGCCACCATTTTCTGGAACAAGTGCATGCCCTGCGTGATGCGCCGATTGCTTGGGCAAATTGGCAACAAGCGCGAGTGGCGTGCAATGTCTAACCTGCAACAGATCCGCATCGGCTTAAGCCAAACCTTCCCTTGCAGCTACATCGACAAAGAACAAGAGACCCTGCTGTTGTGCTGCGATCCGGTCACTAATGCCCAATTTGAACACTTACTTGAGTTAGGCTTTCGACGCTCTGGCGATCAGATCTATCGCCCCCATTGCCAAACCTGTAATGCCTGTGTTCCCGTGCGTGTGCCTGTTGCACTCTTTAGCCCCAGTCGCTCCCAACGGCGCATCATCGCCAAAAATAAAGACATCGACTGGCAGGTAAGCGAAACCGTAAAGCCACAATATCGGCCGCTGTACCATCGTTACATCACTAGCCGCCATCAAGACGGCACCATGTACCCTCCAAGTGATCAGCAGTTTGACCAGTTCTTGCTCAGCAGCAAACATCCGGTGATGTTTGTTGAGGGTTGGCTAAATGGCAAGCTGATTGCTGTGGCCGTAACCGATCTGCTGCTCACCAGTTTGTCGGCAACGTACACTTTTTTTGACCCTGACATGAGCCACCGTTCGCTGGGGAAGCGGGCAATTTTAGCACAAATTGATCTCGCGAAACGGATTAAAAGAGAGCACCTTTATTTAGGCTATTACATCGGCGCATGCCCTAAAATGTCCTATAAAACCGAATTTCGTCCGGTTGAACGCTTCCATAACGATCAGTGGCAGCTTCAAGGCCGCTAATTCCTTTACTTAGAGCGGTATTTACGGCATGATACCGCCGATTTTTCATAGACAATAACGGGATGAATTCCTCGATGGCAAAAGAAGATAGTATCGAGATGCAGGGCACAGTCCTTGAGACTCTGCCTAACACCATGTTCCGAGTGGAACTGGAAAACGGACATGTTGTTACCGCTCACATTTCAGGCAAAATGCGTAAGCACTACATTCGTATTTTGACCGGTGATCAGGTAACCGTAGCACTGACTCCATACGATTTGACCAAAGGTCGCATCGTATTCCGTGCGCGTTAATCCGCTATCCCACAAAAAAGCCCAGCATTAGCTGGGCTTTTTTGTGTCCGGTTGCGGCTTATTGGGCAGCCACCGTTGCTTTGGCTTTACCGTAGTCGAACACCAGCTTACCGTCAGTCACATCCACTTTAACTAAGCCACCTTTTTGCAATTGGCCAAATAGGATCTCGTTTGCCATTGGCTTTTTGATCTCCTCTTGCACCACTCGCGACATTGGTCGTGCACCCATATTGCGATCGTAGCCTTTCTCTGCCAACCACACTCGCGCTTCAGCCGAAACTTCCATCTGCACACTGCGGCCATCAAGCTGCGCTTGCAGTTCCACCAAGAACTTATCAACGACCTTGGCGATCACTTGCATATCTAAGTGGTTAAACCAAATGATCCCATCCAAACGGTTGCGGAACTCAGGGCTAAAGACCTTATTGATTTCAGCCATCGCATCAAAGCTGCTGTCTTGCTGCTTAAAACCGATGGATTGGCGTACCGTCTCTTGCACACCTGCGTTGGTGGTCATCACTAAGGTAACGTTGCGGAAATCCGCTTTACGGCCGTTGTTGTCGGTTAGGGTGCCGTGATCCATGACCTGCAGCAGCAGGTTATAAACGTCACTGTGTGCCTTCTCGATTTCATCCAGTAGCACAACCGAGTGTGGGTGCTTCAATACGGCATCGGTCAACTGCCCACCCTGATCGTAACCAACGTAGCCTGGAGGCGCACCCACCAGGCGGCTGACACTATGGCGCTCCATGTACTCAGACATATCAAAGCGGATAAGTTCTACCCCTAATTGACGCCCAAGTTGTTGAGTTATTTCCGTTTTACCAACACCGGTTGGGCCAGCAAATAAGAAACTCCCCACCGGTTTGCCTTCGTTCCCCAAACCACTGCGCGAAAGACGAATGGCCGAGGTAAGTGCATCAATCGCCGGATCTTGACCAAACACCACCATTTTCAAGTTGCGATCTAAGTTTTCCAGCACCTCTTTATCCGTAGCGGACACCGATTTAGCGGGGATGCGGGCGATCTTCGCAACGATCTCTTCAATATCGCCCACAGAGATGGTTTTTTTGCGTTTCGAGGCAGGCAACATCGCCATTCGCGCCCCTGCTTCATCAATCACATCAATGGCTTTATCCGGCAATTGACGTTCGTTAATGTGTTTGGCTGATAAGTTGGATGCCGCACTTAAGGCCGATTGGGTGTATCGCACCTGATGGTGCTCTTCGTAACGGCTTTTCAAGCCCATTAGAATTTGGGTTGTTTCCGCCACGCTTGGCTCAGGCACATCGATCTTCTGAAAACGGCGCGCTAATGCGCGGTCTTTTTCAAAAATCCCCTGATATTCCTGATAGGTGGTTGAGCCTACGCAACGCAGCTTGCCACTAGAAAGCAATGGCTTCAGCAAATTGGACGCATCCATCATGCCGCCTGAGGCCGCTCCTGCGCCCACGATGGTGTGGATCTCATCAATGAACAGAATCGCCTTAGGATTACGCTGTAGTTGGCGCAGTACCGCTTTAAATCGCTTCTCGAAGTCACCACGATATTTCGTGCCCGCCAGCAGCGCGCCCATGTCGAGGCTGTAGATGGTGCAGTCGGCAATCACCTCTGGCACGTCTTCTTTCACAATGCGGTACGCCAAACCTTCGGCAATGGCGGTTTTACCGACGCCAGCTTCACCGACTAACAACGGGTTGTTCTTACGACGACGACACAACACTTGAATGGTGCGTTCTACTTCGTCTTCACGACCAATCAACGGATCAATCTGCCCCGCTTCGGCTTGTTTATTCAGGTTACTGGCAAAGTTTTCCAACTTGTCGCCGCTGGACTCTTCCTTTTCCATGCCCATGGTTGGCGAGTCGTTTTCGGCGTCGTCACTGCTACTATCTGCGGCGTTTTGGTCTTCTTTCTTCGACACCCCATGGGCGATAAAGTTAACCACATCCAAGCGAGTGACATCCGACTTACGCAGCAGATACACCGCTTGGCTTTCTTGCTCGGAAAAGATCGCCACCAACACATTTGCGCCAGAGACTTCATTGCGACCACTGCTTTGTACGTGGAATACCGCCCGCTGCAGCACCCGCTGAAAACCTAAGGTGGGTTGGGTTTCCCGATCGCCGTCGTCTTGCGGGATCAGCGGGGTGGTTTGTTCGATAAATAGGTCAACTTCACTGCGCAGTGAATCGAGGCGAGCGCCACAGGCACTCAGCGCTTCCTGCGCCGAAGGGTTATCCAACAATGCCGACAGCAGATGTTCTACCGTCATAAACTCATGGCGATTGCGACGCGCTTGTTGAAAGGCGTTATTGAGTGTTACTTCGAGATCTTTATTCAGCATGTCGCCAACTCCCCACAGTATCTAAATCAAGCTTGTTCGGTGGAACACAGCAACGGGTGCTGATTCTCACGAGCATAGTCGTTTACTTGTACCGCCTTGGTCTCTGCAATATCGAGGGTAAAAACGCCGCAAACGCCCTTCCCTTTGTAGTGTACGGTCAGCATCACTTCCGTTGCCTGCTCGTCACTGAGATTGAAGAACTTGGTCAGTACCTCAACCACAAATTCCATCGGTGTGTAATCGTCATTATTCAGAACAACTTTAAAAAGTCGCGGCGGCTCAAGCTTTTGCTCTAACTTTTCCTGTTCAACGACATCGTCCAATTCAAATTGCTTGCTCATAGTTAAAGCTTAGCCACTCTTTCCGCTTGCGGATTAAACACAGAGCCAAATAATTCTTGACTAAGATGTTATCCATTTGTTAATTCATAGTGTACAGCGCTTGATCGCTGCGGTCGCCACTAGCTCAATCTCAGTTATATGGGCATAGAGTGATGATTACAAGACACACGGGAAGGACTCAGTAGAAGGAAGTCGGGTATGGCTCAAGGAACAGTGAAGTGGTTCAACAATGCGAAAGGGTTTGGCTTTATCTGCCCTGAGGATGGCGGCGAAGATGTGTTTGCGCACTATTCCACCATCGACATGGACGGTTACCGCACCTTGAAAGCAGGTCAAGAAGTAAAGTTCGAAATGGAACGTGGGCCTAAGGGCATGCACGCTTCCAACATTCGATCTGCCGATATGTAACTCATGAGCGCCGTTAAAAAAGCAGATCCGTTGAGGTCTGTTTTTTTATTAGGCGCGTAACCGTGATTACATTGAAGCAACAAAAAAGCGCCAATCATTGATTGGCGCTTTTGTTTGCAAGCTTGATTAGCTCATCGCTTACATGTGATCGATGATCGCATCACCAAACTCAGAGCAGCTCAGCAAAGTGGCGTTATCCATCAGGCGGTCAAAATCGTAGGTTACGGTTTTAGCAGCAATCGCGCCTTCCATTCCCTTAACAATCAGATCTGCGGCTTCGGTCCAGCCCATGTGACGGAGCATCATTTCACCCGACAGGATCAAAGAACCTGGGTTAACTTTGTCTTGGCCAGCGTACTTCGGTGCGGTGCCGTGGGTTGCTTCAAACAAAGCAACACCATCACCAATGTTGGCGCCTGGGGCGATACCAATACCGCCCACTTGCGCCGCCAGCGCATCCGATACGTAATCGCCGTTCAAGTTCATGGTTGCGATAACGTCGTACTCTGCAGGACGCAACAGGATCTGCTGCAAGAAGGCATCAGCGATCACATCTTTAATGATGATCTCTTTGCCAGTTTTCGGGTTGGTCATCTTGCACCATGGGCCGCCATCCAGCAGTTCGGCACCAAACTCACGCTGAGCCAACTCATAACCGAAGTCTTTAAACGCACCTTCCGTAAACTTCATGATGTTGCCCTTGTGTACCAAGGTCAAAGAATCACGATCGTTATCGATGGTGTATTGGATTGCCGCACGAACCAGACGCTCGGTGCCCTGCTGAGAGATTGGTTTGATGCCGATGCCGCAATTCTCTTCGAAGCGGATCTTGGTGGCGCCCATCTCTTGGGTCAGGAACTTGATCACTTTGTCAGCGTCAGCGGTACCGGCCTGCCATTCAACCCCAGCGTAGATGTCTTCTGAGTTTTCACGGAAGATCACCATGTCGGTCAGCTCTGGCTGCTTCAATGGGCTTGGCGTCCCTTCGTAGTAACGTACTGGACGCAGACACACGTACAGATCCAGTTCTTGACGCAAGGCCACGTTCAAAGAACGAATGCCACCGCCTACAGGGGTGGTCAGTGGGCCTTTAATCGACACTTTGAACTCTTTAACCGCGTCTAAGGTTTCTTGTGGCAGCCAAGTATCAGCGCCGTAGACTTGAGTTGACTTCTCACCACAGTAGATCTCCATCCACTGAATTTGACGCTCGCTGTTGTATGCCTTAGCAACAGCCGCATCCAATACTTTGATCATTGGCGGAGTAACATCAACACCGATGCCATCACCCTCAATAAAAGGGATGATTGGCTGATTAGGAACATTCAGTGCCCCGTTTGCGTCAACAGAGATCACTTCTCCCTGAGTTGGGCGCTGGATTTTCGATTCCATTTTATTCTCCTTGTAATGGGTTATCGGCAGAGCCGATCTATCTCTCCTTTTCCGGCGCCTATGATAGATCAATCACACATGCAGGGGAATTGCACTTTTTGCTAGTCCCACCAACGGCTTCGGGAATACAATAGAGCGATGACAGAGAAACGCCCCCAGCCTAAGCGCCCTCGCCGCGCCAAACCTCAATCCCACGCCCGAACGGCTCGATCGGCAAAGCCCGCTCGGCCAACTGGTCCACGTAAAGTGGTGCTAGTGAACAAGCCGTTCGATGTATTGACTCAGTTCACCGATGGCCAAGGTCGACAAACCTTAGCGGACTACGTGGCCATTAAAGATATCTACCCCGCCGGCCGGCTCGATAGAGACTCGGAAGGCTTGGTGCTGCTAACCAACGATGGTCAACTGCAAGCCAAGCTCACCCAACCGGGCAAGAAAACCAGCAAAACCTATTTTGCTCAGGTAGAAGGCGTACCCACGCCGGAGTCCATTGCCGCGTTATGCAAAGGCGTAGAGCTGAAAGATGGCATGACACTGCCCGCCAAAATCGAATTGGTAGAGCAGCCCCAGTGGTTATGGGCACGCAATCCCCCCATCCGAGAGCGCGCCAACATTCCAACCAGTTGGTTGCAGATCACCATCGTCGAAGGGCGTAACCGCCAAGTACGGCGCATGACCGCCCACATCGGCCACCCAACCCTGCGCCTGATCCGCTATCGCATCGGCAGCTGGACTTTAGATGGCATTGAACTGGGCAAATACCGCCAGTTAGATAACCTTTAAGCGCTCGCCGTCGGTGCTGCCGCAAATATTGTTCAACAACAAAATGAGCAGCTTAAGTTTTTATTGCAGCTGGCGTATTGAAAACACGCCAGTACAGCCCCACTTTGCTGTTACGTTGGGATTGGCTCGAACTGTCGCACCCGTGATAGAATAGCCGCCTAAAAATTTCCACCTTTAAAATCATCCATTACTTATGTCTGAAAACCGCAATAAAAAGGTGATCGTCGGTATGTCCGGCGGCGTCGACTCTTCAGTATCCGCTTACCTATTGATGCAACAGGGCTACCAAGTGGAAGGCCTGTTCATGAAAAACTGGGAGGAAGACGACTCTGAAGAATACTGTGCTGCAGCTGATGATTTGGCTGACGCTCAAGCGGTTTGTGACAAGTTAGGGATTGAACTGCACAGCGTAAACTTCGCCGCCGAATACTGGGACAACGTCTTTGAATATTTCCTCGCGGAATACAAAGCCGGACGCACACCAAACCCAGATATCCTTTGCAACAAAGAGATCAAGTTCAAGGCGTTCTTAGAGTTTGCTGCCGAAGCCCTGCAGGCGGATTACATCGCCACCGGTCACTACGTTCGTCGTCGCGTTAACGCGGATGGCAGCGTGGAGATGCTGCGCGGCCTAGACAACAACAAAGATCAAAGTTACTTCCTCTATACCCTCGGCGAACAGCACGTCGGTCAAACCCTATTCCCTGTCGGCGAACTGGAAAAACCGGAAGTGCGCCGCATCGCTGAAGAACAAGGGCTGATCACTCACAATAAAAAAGACTCCACGGGGATCTGCTTTATTGGCGAGCGCAAGTTTAAAGACTTCTTGGCCAAGTACCTGCCCGCCCAGCCGGGTAACATCGAAACCGCCGAAGGCGAAACCATTGGTAAGCATGAAGGCTTGATGTATCACACCCTAGGCCAGCGTAAAGGCTTAGGCATTGGTGGCATGAAGGAATCGGGTGCCGCGCCTTGGTACGTAGTAGATAAAGACGTTGAACGGAACGTATTGATTGTGGGTCAAGGTGCCGATCACCCGCGTCTGTTCTCTAAAGGTCTGATTGCGAATCAGCTGGACTGGGTTGATCGTAAGGGGCCTCAGCAGCAGTGCCAACTCACCGTGAAAACCCGTTATCGTCAACAAGACGTTAACTGTACGGTCACTCCACACGCTAATGGCGAGTTGCAGGTGATGTTTGACGAGCCGGTCAGTTCAGTAACCCCTGGACAGTCGGCGGTATTTTACCGTGGTGAAGTGTGCTTAGGCGGCGGCATCATTGAAAGCCTAATCCGCTGAGGACAGCATGAGCACAATTGAACTTCGTACCATGGCATTTGCTGGGATCTGCCAAGCAATCCATCAGGTACGCAATATCGCCCGTTACGGCAGCGCCGAAGAGAGCGACGTACGCGATTGCATCAATACCATCTTGGTTACTGATCCGGATCATCCCCGTGAAGTCTATGCCCAAGGTAGCCTAGAAGATGGCTATCAGGTGGTCATTGACCAACTTGGCGACAACGCCCGTAAAGACGTTGATCTTACCCGCTACCTTGTTGGGGTACTGGCACTGGAGCGCAAACTGAGCGCCAAGCCTGCCGCCTTAAGTATGCTGGCGGAACGATTAAGCCAAGTGAAGCGTCAGCAGCATCATTACGATCTGTTGGATGAACAGGTACTGGCAAATTTAGCTTCGGTTTATTCCGACGTGATCAGCCCTCTGGGCAGCCGTATTCAAGTGGTTGGCACGCCGGTTCAGCTTCAGAAAAAAATCAATCAATACAAAATCCGTACCCTACTGCTGGCTGCTGTACGCTCGGCCGTGTTGTGGCGGCAACTCGGTGGCAAACGTCGCCAACTGATGTTGTCGCGCAAGGCGATCGTGAAAATTGCAGCCCAAGCAAAATAATTACAATAAACCTTACCTCAAGGAGTCCTCATGGAACTTTCAGCTTTAACCGCGGTGTCGCCGGTTGATGGCCGATATGGCAGCAAAACTCAGGAACTGCGTGGGATCTTTAGCGAATTTGGATTAATCAAATACCGCGTTCAAGTTGAGATCTCATGGCTGAAACTGTTGGCCGCTTGCCCAGAGATTGAAGAGGTACCTTGCTTTAGTGAAGCCGCGTTAACCCACCTAGACCGCATCACGGAGCAATTTAGCGAGGCCGACGCAGCTCGCGTGAAAGAGATTGAACGTACCACTAACCACGACGTAAAAGCGGTTGAGTACTTCATCAAAGAACGTATTGCAGACCAAGCAGAACTGCACGCCATTAATGAGTTTGTGCACTTTGCCTGTACGTCAGAAGACATCAACAACCTGTCCCACGGCCTGATGTTGCACGAAGCCCGCGAACAGGTGTTGCTGCCTTACTTGAATCAGATCCTGGAGTCTATCCAGCAACTGGCTCGAGATAACGCCACTGTACCAATGATGGCACGCACCCACGGCCAGCCAGCCTCACCAACCACCTTGGGCAAAGAGATGGCCAACGTGGCAATGCGGTTAACACGCCAGATTAAGCAGATTGAACAGGTGGAACTGCTGGGTAAAATCAACGGCGCAGTAGGCAACTACAACGCCCACCTGTCGGCTTACCCGCAAGTTGACTGGCATCAGATGTCAGAACGCTTCGTGACCAGCTTAGGGCTAACCTGGAACCCGTGGACCACGCAAATCGAACCGCACGATTACATCGCGGAACTGTTCGATGCCATCGCCCGCTTCAACACCATTTTGGTTGATTTCGATCGCGACATTTGGGGCTACATTGCACTTGGCCACTTTAAGCAGCGCACCATTGCCGGTGAAATTGGTTCTTCAACCATGCCGCACAAAGTAAACCCAATTGACTTCGAAAACTCCGAAGGCAACTTGGGCATGGCAAATGCCTTGTTCCAGCATTTGGCCGCTAAATTGCCCGTGTCACGCTGGCAGCGCGATCTGACCGACTCAACCGTATTACGCAACTTAGGCGTTGGCATGGGTTACAGCTTGATTGGTTACCAATCAACGTTGAAAGGGATCTCGAAGCTGCAAGTGAACCAAGCCAGCTTGGCCGCCGAGCTTGACGGCAACTGGGAGCTATTGGCTGAACCAATCCAAACCGTCATGCGCCGTTACGGCATTGAAAAGCCGTACGAGAAGCTGAAAGAATTAACCCGCGGCAAGCGCGTTAATCAGCAAATGATGGCGGAGTTCATCGACACCTTAGCGCTGCCACAGGCGGTGAAAGATGAACTTAAACTGCTGACTCCGGCCAACTACATTGGCCACGCCAGTAAGTTTCTAGAACAGTACTAAGCGCCCGCCTATTAAACGCCACCGCAAGGTGGCGTTTTGGTTTTTAAGGATCTTATGAATCAACTGCAGATCGACATCCCGCATTTTCTCAAGCACGACTGGCAACAGCAGCCTCGGCTATTCAAAGGCGCTTTTACTGACTTTGACGATCCGATCAGCCCAGACGAGCTGGCCGGGCTCGCATTAGAAGACGGTGCAGCCGCGCGGATGATCCACACCAAAGCGGATCACTGGCTTGCACAAGATGGCGCACCGGAAGACTACAGCCCCTTAGGAGACAACAACTGGCAACTGTTAGTGCAAGCCATTAACCACTTTGTGGATGACGGACAACAGTTAGCTCGCCAGTTTCGCTTTCTGCCCGATTGGCGCTTTGATGACTTGATGGCGTCGTTTGCGGTTGAAGGCGGTGGCGTTGGCCCCCACATCGACAACTACGATGTTTTTATCATTCAAGGGCAAGGGAAGCGCCATTGGCAAGTGGGCGACCGCGGTGATCACCCTAAGCGTGCCGATAACAGCAACATGAGTCTGGTTGCCGATTTTGAGCCGATCATTGATATGGTGATGGAACCCGGCGATCTGCTTTACATCCCCGTTGGTTTCCCCCATTGCGGTCGCTCGCTCGTGCCGTCGCTGTCCTACTCCGTCGGTTTTCGGGCCCCAAGCCAGCAAGAATTGCTGTCTGCCTTAGCCGATGTGCTGGTTGATAACAACTTAGGGGAACAGCGCTACCAACAAGCTGACGACAACCCCCAGCCATCGCAGATCAGCACCGAGCAACAGCAAGGCTTTGCTGCCTTAGTGAGCGCCACGTTAAACGGCGATGGTTGGCAACAGGCACTGGGTTGTGCCCTAAGCCAAAATCGGTTTGAACTGGCGTTAGAGCCACAGGCCATCGACGCCGAGCAATTACTGCAAGCGCTGCAAGCCGGGGCGCAACTGCAGCGGACCCCGGGCGTGAAGTGTTTACAGGTGCAAGACGACCGGCAAACACGGCTGTTTATTGATGGTCAGATCTGGGTGTTGCCCAGCGATTTAAGTGCCCAAGCGGCGCAACTGGCTCAATCTGATCAGCTCAGCTGGCCGCAATTGGCGCCATTGTGCCAACAGCAAAACGCCTTAGCTGAGCTGCTTAGTTGGGTGCAACAGGGCTATTGGTACCTCGATTAAGCGCCCACAAAAAAGCCGCCTAACGGCGGCTTTCTCTTTTCAAGCAATCGCTTTAACTGGCCAGTTTCGATTTCATTTCGCCCCAAAGGCGATCATCGCGGTGCATCTTTGCCATCGCTTCAGCGCGGCTAACCATCAGTTTTGCCAACTCAACTTGAGTCTTTTCACCACTGCGCAGCAGGTTTTCTGCTTTCATTTGCCACAGTAACGAAAAATGGTGCAACGCATCACGCGCGTTCGCGGCCGTGCTTTCCGCCACCATGTCCGTTGGTAAATCGCCACTTAATACCCAGTAGCGACGCTTATGCGGAGACTTATCTTCCATCTTCCATAAGGCAACAAAGGGTGGCAGCTGACGGGACTCTTTTACCAGTACCTTTCCTGGCAAAATTCCCTTCTCTGCCATGTGCTTATTCGCCTTTTGAAATTGCTCTCGCACCCAGGCTTGTTGCTTTTGTTGTTGGGCCTGTTCAGACATGCTTCCTTCCTGATTCTTATGCACATTTCCAGCGCCCAATGTCTATGAGGATCACGTTATTGTCAAGCAGACGTTCCAGCCATTAGCAACTTGGCAACAATTTGCTTTTGGTAGTTACAGAATGCGCTGGTAAGGTGCGTCCATAATCAAAACATAAGGGCAGTATCAGCAGATACCGACCCAACAATAGGCATGGAGTAAGCAAGGTGGCGATATTTTCACACCCATCATTCGATCAGCATGAGAAAGTGCTGTTTGTTACCGACGAAGCGTCTGGCTTGAAGGCGATTGTTGCCGTTCACGACACCACCATGGGCCCTGCCGTTGGCGGTTGTCGCATGTGGCCTTACGCCAGCGACGAAGAAGCCATCACCGATGTGCTGCGCCTGTCTCGCGGCATGACCTACAAAAACGCCTTGGCTGGACTGGATTTTGGCGGCGGTAAGTCGGTCATCATTGGCGATCATCGCACCGACAAATCGGAAGAGCTGTTCCGTGCCTTCGGCCGCGCTATCGACGCATTGGGTGGCGCTTACTACTCTGCTGAAGATGTGGGGATCACCACCGCGGATATCATGATTGCCCATCAAGAAACCCCTTACATGATGGGTTTGGAAGGCAAGAGTGGCGATCCTTCACCTTACACCGCGCTGGGTACCTTCTTAGGCATTAAAGCCGCGCTGAAGTACCAACGTAATATTGATGATCTGAGCGGCGTTAAAGTCGCGGTACAGGGGCTGGGCCACGTGGGTTACTACCTGTGTGAGCACCTGCATCAAGCCGGCGCTGAGCTGATTGTGTGTGATTTGAACGAGCAACAACTGGAGCGCGCCAAAACCGAGCTAAACGCCACCGTTGTTGGCTTAGATGAAATCTACAGCCAAGACGTAGACGTTTACGCCCCGTGTGCCTTAGGTGCCACCATCAACGACAACACCATCCCACAGCTGAAGGCAACCATTGTTGCCGGTTGTGCCAACAACCAGCTGGCAGAGCCCCGCCATGGCGAGATCCTGCGTGACAAAGGCATCCTGTACGCCCCAGATTACGTGATCAATGCCGGTGGCATCATTAACGTGTCGTTTGAAAGCGATTACAACGCCGATGCCTCGGAAGCCAAGGTACGCAAGATCTACCAAACCTTGCAGGACATCTTTGCTGAAGCAGACAAGTCTGGCAAAACCACCGCAGTGGTTGCCGATGAGATGGCACGCGCCATCATTGCTGCCAACAAGTAATGGCTAACAACCATTAAAAAAGGGATCTTCGGATCCCTTTTTTGTTGCCTTGGCTCGACTGAACTGGGCTGAACATTATGGTTTTTCAAGTAACACTACTTGATCGTCGCTGCCATCCTCTTTGCGTGCGACATACACCGCCCAATAGGTAATATGAGGCGATTCCCAGCGATAGTAATAGCCCACCCCTATCTCATCTTGCTCACGGTAGGATGGGTGCTCACCAAGCAGGTGCCGACGATGGCCCTCTGACGCCTTAAACTCTTGCCACATGGTCGCCGCATCATCATAGCCCCCGGCCACCGCTTCAATTTGATTCGAGATCCCAATGCCATAGCGCCGATCCAATGGATAACCCATCTCAATCACGCGAGAATTCGCCCCGCCGCCGCCCCAATGATTCACATGACCCGACAACGCCATCTCTTTGGCTTTTTTAGCCGCTAACTGAGTCAACTTGGCATCACAACGAAGTTGTGGCCGCTGCTGTTTATCATCCAAGATAATCAACGCCGCTAACTGCCGCGCCTCTTTGGTAAAACCACACTCTGCTGGTACATCCGTCGCCGCTACTGAAGCTAACAATAACGTCCCTATCATCGCTTTGCTCCTTCTAGGTCGCTTATCATTACCCTCCAACATAACGGCAGCAGGCGATTCATTAAAGATGAATTTTTCCGACAAAAACGCTAAGGTAAGCGCCGTTATAATTTCCGCAGCAAGAGATCTCAACCTATGGCGACACTGCCTATCCCCGATAACGCCACGCTTCAGTCTTGGCTACAACAGTTTGAGATCGACTTCTTCCTCTGTGGCAGCTGTGAAGGGTTGCACTTACCGATCCTGCAAGAACACAACGCGATCTACGACGCCAAAGTCGAGATTGAAGGAGATTTCGTTTATCTCACCGCCTCAATTGAGCTGAGACCAACCGGCCTGATGCAAGCTTTTGCCGAATTAAGCCGACTGAACAGCCACTACCCTACCCTAAAGATCTTCATCGAAATGATTGACGAATCTTTACCGCGGTTGCTGTTGGCGCAGAATATGCCTCTGCCGGTGGGACTGAGCGAAACACAGTTTGAGTTTTTTGTGCGCGACGGCATTGATCAGATGAATCAAGTGGCCGACGAAGTGGCTAAGCTCAATATCAACTTTGTGGAAGATGGCGCTGAAGAGGTGCAAGTTGAAACCGTACCAAACACCATGGTCATGCACTAACTGCGGCATTGGCGCGAACAAAAACAGATAAAAAAACGCCGGCTTGCGCCGGCGTTTTCGGAAGTTACCAACAGCACTCTGTTAGAAAAAAATAAACGCACTGAAAACGACAATGATGCTGAGTGCAAACACAGACATCGCCAGTGCGTACTTAACGTCAGTAGACATTAGGCATTCCTTACAGTGGTTAGCATCTCCCCCCAGTCACTAGGATATGGATTCTGCCGCTAAATTTCAGAGCAGCAACAGCAGGCTGTGATCACCATCACAGCCTGCTGTTGCTAAAGCCTTAAGCGCCACCTTCGCTCACTGTTTCAGCAAGAGCAACTTTGTTATTATTCAACAAACTTTTGAATTAAAAGGACAATATTATGTCTCAGGTTCTCCACACCATGCTGCGCGTTGCCAACTTAGACGCGGCAATCGCCTTCTACACCGATGTGCTTGGCATGAAGCTATTGCGCCAATCCAGCAACGAAGAGTACCAATACACCCTCGCATTTGTCGGCTACGGCGATGAAAGTGAAGGCCATGCGGTGATCGAGCTGACCTACAACTGGGGGACTGACCGCTATGAACACGGCAACGCCTTTGGCCATATCGCGCTAGGCTTCGACGACATCTACGCCGCTTGCGATAAAATTCGCGCCAGTGGCGGCAACATTACCCGCGAGCCCGGCCCAGTATTAGGCGGCTCAACCCACATCGCCTTTGTTACCGATCCAGATGGTTACAAAATTGAATTGATTCAGCGTTCACAAGCCACGGCTGGCTTAGGTAACGACTGATGCTAGGCTGGTCGCTAGTATTACTGTGGGCGCTGTTGCTGGTGCTCATCGGGCCGCTGCCGTTGCTGCCGCTGTACTTGGCGATCAGCTTACTCACCCTGCTGCTGTATGGGCTGGATAAACAGCGTGCCATTCGCCAGCAGCGCCGAGTCGCAGAGAACACACTGCAACTGTTTGCGCTGCTGTTTGGCTGGCCAGGCGCCTTAGCGGCGCGGCAGATGTTTCGACACAAAACCCAAAAGCAGCCTTTTACGGCGATACTCTACGTTATCGTTGCCGGTCACTTTGGCGCATTGCTGCTGTACCACTTAAGTCAGCGACAGTTATTGCCGACTTTTTAAACTTGCCGCACAAAAATCAATCATGGCGATAGACAAGCCGCTGCCGATGTAGACAATACCCCTCTTTTTCTGGGGCAACGTGGTTGTGATAGTCGCGCAAACAATTGGATTGATCGCCATGGCGATGGGCTGGTGGGCCAACAGTCGTCAAAGTGATCAGCAATTACTGCGTGCCAATTCCGTCGCCGCCTTACTGACCGCACTCCACTTCGGGCTCATGGGCAGCCCATTAGGCATGAGCAACCAGTTAGTCAACGCCGGTCGCTTTGCCTTAAGCCAACACGCACGCCATTGGTTGCTCCCGCTTGGGTTCGCCGCTTTAGCGTTACTGCAGGGGATTCTGCTTGCCAATCACTGGAGCGAATGGCTGGTTGTAAGTGCAGCGGTGATCAGCTCGTTTTTGCTGTTTTACGCCCACGGCTGGCGATTGCGGCTCGGGTTATTACTTTGCGCCGCTTTGAATCTGACTTTATCCCTCTACCTGTGGTCTTATTCTGGCATTATCTATCAAACAGTTAATGCATCCATGTTGATCAACTCTTTATGGCAAAGCCGCAACAGCCCGGCGTTTGCAGTCGATTAAGTTACACTTAATAGGCAGGCACTGCATGGAGGAAGCTGTGATGTCCATGCGTTTTTATTTGGTTGAATTTGACAACATTGCCTTTGAAGGGATGCTTAGCCAAGATGGCCCCCACATTAAACGACTCGGCGGCGGGGGCGTGCCCATCGGCGAAGCGGAATTACACTACGGCGATCCCATCGATCCGAATTGGCGTTTGGTTGGTCAACATCAAGCGTTGGCCTTAGCCGAGCTCACTGAAACGCAGCTGTTAGAATTAGCCACCCACTTTGGTTTGCCTCTGCGTACCGCCCCCAATGAGCGAGTCAGCGGCGGCGACTTTTTTAATAGCCCAGCCTTTGATGGCTTACGCCAATGGGTGCAGCAACACCCCACCAAAGCCAAGCAGATCGCGCAGCAACGCCATCAGCGCACCGTAGGTTGGTTTGAAGCGTGCGTTGCCGCTAACGAGCTTAACTGAGCCGTGGCCACGGCCCATAACAGATCCCATTCAGCGCCGCCCCGTGTTGCTCATCCAGTTCAGCCACAACTTCCACAAACTGCGACTGTAATAAGCGCTCTAATTCCGTCACGCCTTGGTTAACCGAAACCGGATCCAGCGGCGTTGCCTGCAGTAACGCCAGCAACATGGTCGCCAGATCGACCGCCTGCTGTTGCACCGGATTAAGCTGCTGATAATGGCGCTGACGCTGCAACTGCTGCTGATATTCTTGCTGGCCATCCACCAACCGTTGCCCACCTTGTGCGATTTGGCTTAACCACGGTGATCCGCCCAGCGCCCCCGCCAGCGAAGTGATCCGCCCTTGCGTGTTGCTGCCAGCGGCGCCCCAGCCCAACATATTGGCCACGGCCGTGATCCCGCGTAATTTAGGGTGCAACGCCAACAGTTGCGGCAACAGCCGTAGCAGCTGCTTGACCATGATCAGTGCTTGCTCCTCTGGCAGCTGCAACAGGTGGCGCAGCAACTGCTGCAAACGCTGTTGCAGCGCTTGTTGGGGAGCCGTGCGCGGATCAGCAGGGGCAATCACCCCATGTTGTTGCAGAGCTGCTTTACCTTGTTGTGCCAAATGGGTGATCTTCTCTTTGTTGGCATCCAGTAGCGGTTGCGCCTGCGTTAACACGCCCTCATCAACAATCCGTTTTAGCCACTTGCTCATTGCGCGTTCCTAATTATCTCGCTGCGTCGGCTGGCGCCATCTGCTAGCATTGCCATTTTTTGTAAGCCGCCGTAGCCACACTATGATTTTGCCGATCCTTTACCAAGACGACCACCTGGTTGCCATTAATAAACCCGCCAACATGTTGGTGCATCGTGGCGAAAAGCTCAGCCACGGTCGCCAGTTTGTGCTGCAAACCTTACGCGATCAACTGGGGCAGTCGGTTTACCCAGTACATCGGCTCGACAAAGCCACGTCAGGGGTGCTGTTGATGGCAAAATCAGCCCAAAGCGCCAGTGAAACCATCAAAACATGGCAACAAGTACAGAAACACTATCTGGCGGTGGTGCGCGGCCATGCTCCAGAGCAGGCCTCGATTGATCTGCCACTGGCACAGCCGCGGGATCGCAGTAACCCCAACTGGCAACCCGGGCCGGAGAAAGACGCCTTAACCACGGTTCGCTGCCTTGATCAAATTGAGCTGCCGATTATGATCGATAAATACCCCAGCTCACGTTATTCGTTGGTGCGTTGCCAGCCCCATACTGGCCGTAAACATCAACTGCGCCGTCACTTGCGTCACCTTGGCCACCCCATTTTATGCGATACCCGCTACGGCAAGAATCGTCATTATCACTATTTTCGCGATGAACTGGGCATCGATCGCATGTTACTGCACGCACAGCAGATCCGCTTTTTCTCGGTGAGCGCACAACAACAGATAACGGTAACGGCACCATTGGACGACACCTTTGCTGGCTTGTTACATCGCTTCAATTGGCAACAACACGGCGATAAATCGTAACTGGTTACATTTGCCGCTGTCGATCATTCCCCGAGGCTGGCAGGATGTAACATTCTGCTAACAGCAATCTTCAAGGAATGATATGAACTTAAGGATCAAGACATTAGCTGCTGCTATTGGGTTGTGTGCCAGCCCGCTGGTCGTTGCCGACAACCATTATATCCATGCGGGTAAACTGATTGATGGGGTCAGTAACAAGGTACGCAATGAGGTAACGGTTGTGGTGCGCGATAACCGCATCGAACAGATCGTCGATGGCTACCTAACCGCCACCGATGGCACCGTGATTGATCTAAAAGCGCACACGCTCATGCCCGGATTGATGGACATGCACACCCACGTTGATATGGTGCTGAACCAAGCCAGTTACAGTGAAGGCTTCTTTAAAAATCCCCCCTATTTCGCTCTGCGAGCCACCAACTACGTCAACGACACCCTGCTGGCTGGCTTTACCACGGTGCGTAACTTAGGCGGCACCGTCTCAACGGATCTGCGTGATGCCATCAACCAAGGTCACATCAATGGACCACGGATCTACGCCGCCGGTAAATCCATCGCCAGTACCGGTGGTCATGCCGATCCCACCAACGGCATCAATCGTCATCTCAGTTTGCTTGAAGGTGCCCCAGGGCCAACCCAAGGGGTTATCAACGGGTACGATGACGCTCGCCAAGCGGTACGCCAACGCTATAAAGAAGGCTCGGATGTGATCAAATTAACCGTAACAGGCGGCGTACTCAGCTTGGCCAAAAGCGGCGACAACCCACAGTTTATGGAAGATGAATTAAAAGGTGTGATGGACACCGCCAAGGATTATGGCTTTGTGGTAGCAGTGCACGCCCATGGCGCAGAAGGCATGAAACGCGCCATTCGTGCTGGGGTCGATTCAGTGGAACACGGCACCTACATGGATGCAGAAACCATTAAGCTGATGAAGCGCAACGGCACCTACTATGTGCCCACCATCAGCGCCGGTAAGTGGGTTGCCAGCCACGTTGATGACTATCCCCCAATTGTGCGTCCCAAAGCGTTAGCGGTTGGGCCACAGATCCAAAAAACCTTTGCCAAGGCTTATAACGCTGGGGTGAACATCGCCTTTGGTACCGATGCTGGGGTCTTCCCTCACGGCTTAAATGGCCGCGAGTTCACCTATATGGTGGAAGCAGGAATGCCGGCCATGGCGGCCATTCAGTCGGCCACCATCAATGGCGCCAAATTACTGCGGATTGACGACAAACTTGGATCGGTTGAAGTGGGCAAATTGGCCGACTTGGTGGCGGTTAAAGGCGATCCACTGCAAGACATTAGCCTGATGGAAAACATCAGCTTTGTGATGAAAGACGGCAAAGTCTATAAAGGCTAAGCCTGTCCCACTGGCAGAGGCCGCTGATTTAGCGGTAGGCTGCGCGCTACCCAGCAAAGAAAAAGGCCGCATAGCGGCCTTTGTGCTGTTTCAATGATGTCGCTAACTGCGGTGCCCGTTGCCGCAACGTTACTTCGGCTCTACCCGACGCGCCAGCGCCACAGGGTAGTTACGCTCGGAGGCGATCGCTTCAGCGCGTTGCAACACCTGTTGATAGGGCACACTCGCTTCAGCAGGGCTTGCTTCTTCACTGTCGTGAGCCAACAGGCCACAACGCTGCAGCTGCAATTCAATCTCCCGAGCTGCTGGGATCGCCGATGACGCCTTTACTATCTCGGCACGGGCATAGTTGCCTTTGGCAAAAGCCACATTAGCCGCACGCAGCGTAACGTCATCGCCGGGGATCTGCTGAGCGCCATACAACGGTTTCGCGGTGCCTTGAGCACTGGCAAACTGTGGCAGGAAATAGGCCAAATGCGCCACCGCATTACGGGTTCGGCGGTGCACCACTTCTGCTGGCCACCCCTTATTAAGCTTCTGCCGCAACGGCAAGGGCAATAACGGCTGGGCACTGTCTTGAGTTGAAGCGGCCAGACCATCTTTAAACAGCGTGATGTCGTCAGTCATGCCATGCAGCTGAAACAGACCGTCTGCGTATGGTGTTAGCTGTGCCATGCCATTGGGGGTGCCCCGTTCGCCATGAAATATCACCTCTGGCCAGATCCCCGGTTGCGACCACTGAGTCACATAAGCGGCTTTAAATTCCACTAAGCGGGGGCTTGCAACGTCAAGTTGATCATCCAACACGCCGCTGCGGTAGCCACAAGCGTTGATCAAATAATCCACCTGTACGCTGTGGTTTTCTAGGCTGATACGCCAACCGCGGCCACAGGGTTTAACCTGCTGCACGGCCGCATTCAACAATACCTGACAGTTATGGCGATTCGCTAACATCAATTCGGCACTGGCTGCTAAGCGGAACAGGCTCAGCCCATACTCTTGCACCAACACCAACGGCCACTTTACTGTGTCAAAATCCAATTGCTTGGCCAGTGGGATCATCCACTCATCGGGGCTGCTTGGGGCCGTGGGCAACGGCAGCTGTGCCAGTTGCCGCATGGTCGCTTCGCTGTACAAACGAAAGTAATCGGCGGGTTTGCCCAACACCTGATTTGCTGGGTCTTGATCCACCAGCTGCTGATAGCACTGTTGCAGCATAACTAATCGGGGCAGGAGTTCATCGGCACTGCCGGGATCACGCTGCGGTACAGCAATCACCGTCGGCCGAACATTGGCGCAATGGGGAAACAACTTCAAAGTATCAACGGACTCTTGCAGCAGCTGTACGCACTGTTGTTCATCAATTTCGCGGTAAAGGTTGCCGCCTGCGTGCAGGTGGCAGATCGGTGGCCCGTTAACGAGGCTACTGCCTTGTTCTAACAGGATCACTTCCAGATCCGCTCTTTGGCTTAACTGCATCGCGATAGTGGAACCCGCAACCCCGCCGCCAATGATCCCAACCCGGGGGCGCTCTGCCAAATTCAGTGACTCGTTGTACATCTATAAACTTCAACCTGCCTAACGTGGGCACAATATACTGCGAACCACTGGCAGTGCCTAGTGGGCAACGTAGATCAGTCTTGGCTTAGCAACGATGCACTGGCATTCAGCGCACGTCATCTCAAAGAAAAAAGGCCGTCACTATGAAGCTGTGGGTGCTGGCAGCTGATGCAAAATGGCCGAGACCGACACCACTTCAGAAAGTAACTTGCGGGAAGCGGCTTCATCCGCCGGGGTCAGTAAGTCGAGTGAGACTTCAAGGTGGGACAGTGGCACGGTGTCACCATCAATCGCAAAGTTTTGGGCCACCAAGGTGAGCGTGACTTGGTTACGGCCAACGATGGCTTGGATCGGTGCATGGGGAATAAAGCTCTCACGATTCGCGGGGGCTAAATTGATGCGAACGTCTTCACCAAAGGCACCGTCATAGCAGTAATCCAACTCTAATATGATGTAACTGGGATTATTGGCGATGGCCGAGACCGCCACGATATCGTTGCCCTGCTCGCAGCCCGCCACACCACTGATGGGCGCGTTCATTCGAGTCACCGCAGCATTCATCTGATCACAACCACTTAGCAGCACCAGTGCTGCTAATGCGAAAATCCCTCGCATCCTTTCTCTCCAATATTACCGCTTCCACTTTACAGTTCATTAACTTATCAGGCCAACGCAGCCAAGCATAGAGGAGTTGTCGTACAGTCTTGGCAGAGATCTTCACCACAGATGCCATTTCAGCCTGCCGAGTGCCCTACGCTCATGGCCTTTGCCCATCACGCTTAATGGGTTTAAGCAGGGTGAGTTCGTTGCGAAAAGAGAACAGATCCTTACCGCCGCGCGCGAGCACGTAGATAACGATCAGAGCCGTTGGCCAATTGGCGTAGATGGTAAAGCCAGCGGATGCAGAAAAGCCGACCATGGTCATCATACTCAGCAACAGCAGCGCGGTAACTAAGTGATTAGGGTAACCGATGGTGGTGCCGTTGAAGCGGTAAATGACGTAGGGGAACCACTTGCCTAGGGTCCACGCCAAACAGAACAACGCGCCGGATTCGATGGTTGGGAAAAACAGAATGTAGCCACAGTTACGAGCAAACTGCAGCAGCAGCATGGGCAATAGGCGACCACGAACGGGGGTGCGATTAAACCAATAAAATACCGCCCGTACCGCCAACATAAACAGCGCGAATCCCGCCCAGATCGCCGCCACCGCCGCAAGCCCAGAAAGAGATAATGCCGCAGGCAACCAGCTGGCCCCAAGGCTCGCTATCCACGCCGCGGGCACAGCAATCAGTAAGCCACAGCTCCACGCAAACCACGGCTTAAAATGATGGCCAAGTTGCAGAAACTCCGTTGCAACCTGTGGTTTCTCTTCCAAAATCAGCCCAAGCCGATCGTTTTCATGGTAACCGGTTTCGTAAATGCTGAAGTAGGCCAGCACAAACAGCAGTAAACTTGCGGCGCACAGCAGCGGCTCTGGGCTAACTAAGGCAAACGCCAACAGCAAACCAAGATAGTCGTGGCCCAAGATCACCCGAGTGATGTAGTTCTCTTTGGGTCGATTCACCTTCTTGGTAAACACCAGTGGCAGCATCGGCGACAGCCCCGCATGTTCGCACTTGGCGTTCGGCCATTTACATAACAAGCCCTTCGCACTGCGCTGCAACAGATCTCGATCTAATAGGCTATCGGTAATGGTGGTGCTGGCGGCGACCACTTCGACCCCCAACGCGTCCTCTACGGTTCTGGCCTTGCCTTGGGCTCGGATTGTGCTGGCATTGTCCAAGCGCGAACACATGGTTAGTTGCAACTTGGGATCGATCGCAGCCAGCATCGGCGCCACAATAAAATCAAACCCGAAGGAAACGATATGGATGTGCTTAGGATCCCGCTGTTGCAGCGCGGCATACAGCGGCTGATTGAGGTATTTGGGCCCCAACTCTTTTGCTGTGGCCAACCACTGCTGCTTCGCCCATGGCATCAACCACAACACCACTTTTAAACGGAACACTTCGCGGTAATGTTCGGGATCCTCGCCGCCAAACCATTTCCACGGCCGCAGCATCCCCAGCAATTGAATAATGATCGCCAGCATCAACGCCGGTTTTACATTGGCAAGAAAGGTTTCGGTCGAGTTACGTAGCCACAGGGTTTCATCAAAATCCACCAGCAAAGTGGTGGTGTCGGCGGTTTGCTCTATTTCACTAATAAGCTGTTCTGGCTCTAGCTGATAATCATCAAGCAGTGATTGTCGTTGTTGTGCTTGTTGCTGCTGCAGATTGAGCTTTTCCGCAGTATTGCCCACTGATTTCATCATGGTGAAGCCTCCGTGTCTGTACGCACAGTTCATCGTCCTTAACGCAAGGATAGTCAACCCGTTGACTAACCTGTTCAAACGGTTGTGATTTATTGCTTGGCCAGCAGCGGATCATCGCCTCTATGCGCGGCGGGGTAAAACACAGCAATACGGGGTTAAATCACCAGACGACAGCGAGGCACAGCGGCATAACAGCCAAGAAACACACCATGATGAGTACGAGAAATCCCTGTTCGGGGGCTCAGGGATATTCCCGCTGGCCCGCAGCAATTCAGGCTTCAACGTTCCCTGCTGCGATGAGCAACTGCAACGGCGCAGTCATGGCGTGGATGCACACCGATTTTTCTGTAGATTAGGAAGCCTTTATCGAGAGATGACAAAGGGGTGGGGTTGGATCCTGGCAAAGCCACTCGCCGTCGTGTCTCCGGCGTCACTCGCTGCGCTCCTTGCGAACCCGAAGCTCGGGCTCATGCACCCTATCCCTACCACACATTTTGGCGCAGATACGAAAAAGGCTTCCCGTTTGGGAAGCCTTTTCGAAATATGGCGGAGGGATAGGTTTGGAACGTGGCAAAGCCACTCGCCGTCGTGCCTCCGGCGTCACTCGCTGCGCTCCTTGCGAACCCTAAGCTCGGGCTCATGCACCCTATCCCTGCAACACATTTTGGCGCAGATACGAAAAAGGCTTCCCGTTTGGGAAGCCTTTTCGAATATGGCGGAGGGATAGGGATTTGAACCCTAGAGGAGCTATTAACCCCTGCCGGTTTTCAAGACCGGTGCATTCGACCACTCTGCCATCCCTCCGATGCGGCGTATAATAGGCGGTTCTCTGTAGGCGGTAAAGGGCTAATCACACCAACTGCGCAACTGTTGGCCACATTCAAGTTCAACCGTTCAAAACGGCATCAAAGTGGCGATAAAACCCCACTAAAACGGCCTTGGCCAGCATCACCATAGGCTTATATCGTGCTGCTCAGCCAACCGCAGCCCCGGCAATTACAACAAAGCCCCGGCACGGCCGAGGCTTTTTTATTGCTTGTAACTGCGCCTCTGGCTTAGTTCAGTTTGAACTGACCAATCAATGCGCGCAGCTGCGAGTTAGCGGCAGCCAAACTGGTGGCTTCGTGCGCCGTGCTTTCGCCGTTATGAGCCAACTGACCAACAATCTCTTGGATGCTGCTCATGTTGCGACTCAGCTCAACGGCTACCGAGCTTTGCTCTTCTGCCGCGGTAGCGATTTGACTGTTCAGATCGTTCAACTGAGCAACGGACTCAACAATGCTGTCAAGTTCGTGCGCCACCGCTTCGGTACGAACCGAGGTGGTCTCACAGGTCGCTTTGGCGGTATCCATCGCGTTGATGCTGGTTTCTGAACCCTGCTGCAGCTTAGCCAAGGTCGCTTCCACTTCGGCGGTGCTCTGCTGAGTACGCGCAGCCAATGCACGTACTTCGTCGGCAACCACAGCAAAGCCACGGCCTTGATCACCGGCACGAGCGGCTTCAATGGCGGCGTTAAGGGCCAGCAAGTTAGTTTGATCGGCAATATCCCCAATCACTTTCAACACATGGGTGATCTCAACCGTGTCGCTATTGATGGTGGTGATGCTGGTTGCGGTGCTATCCACTTCAGCCACCAAACGTTCAACGGTTGAGGCGGCGTCCATAACCATCTGCTGCGACTGCTGCGTTTTGTTGTTGGTGCTGGCGGTGAACTGCGACGCTTCCGACGCATTACGTGCCACATCTTGCGCGGTTGCATTCATCTCTTCGATGGCGGCAACCACTTGATCCGTTTCGGCGCTGTGTGCGTGCAAACCTTCATTGGTTTCGATCGCTTGACGCTGAACTTGCTCAATGCTGTGAGAGATGTTCTCAGAGGCCGCAACCACTTCGCTCATCATCTGCTGCAGGTTGGATACCAAGCGGTTGATGGCGATGCCGATTTGACCAATGTCATCGTCACTGTTGATTGGCAAACGTTTGGTTAAATCGCCGTCACCTTCAGACAAGTCCTGCACCAGCGCTTTCAGCGACAGGATAGGCTTGAACATCATGTTCAGCACCAGAACCACCGCGACACAACCAAACAGCAGCATCAATACCGAGCTGATCACCGCCCGTTGCAATGCGCTATCCAATTCGGAATAAGCCACTTTTTTATCAACGGCAACAATCAGGTGCCAGCTTTTGTTGTTCACCAGATCGATGGATTTGGCGTAGGCCAGACGGTCGACACCGTCTTTGCTAAATTCAATCGGCGCTTGCTGCTTGCCTTTGATCGATTGCCACTGGCTTGAGAGCCCAAGCTCGGCAAACGATTTCCCAACAGGAATGCTGCGATCGTCACTGGCCAGTACGTTGCCTTTGTCATCGGCGACAATCGCAACGGCGCCAGGGAAATCAATGCTTTTAACCGCTTGATCTAAAATGCCAAGGGTGATGTCACCCAAGATCACCCCGTCTTCTACGGCTTTAACCACAGAGATCACAGGCATATTATTTTGGGCATCGAGGTAAACTTCGGTCACGTCAAGCACGCCAACCGCGCGGCCTTGTTTGTACCAAGGGCGAGTGGTCGCATCGTACTTTTCAATGATGGCGATGCCATTTTCGAAGTTTTCACCATCTAACGTGGTGAATGATTGCCCGTCTTCATTGGAGATCATCACTTCGTCAATGCCAGAGGCGGCTTGCGTCAATTCGGTGAGCAACACGTAGCGGCTACCGGCATCGCCAGGTCGATACTTTTGAGCAAGGGCTTCGATGGCACTGCTGCGACGAGCAAACCATTGACTTAACGCATTGGCTTCGTAACGAACGTTCGTGCTGGAACGGGCATCGATGCGAGCAATGGTGCTCTCTCGCAGTTCGCTGTAAGAGAGTGAGTTACTGATCAGCAGACATACAGACAACAGCGTGACTACAGAAGCGATAATTGAACCTTTGAATCCTATGGACTTCACGGTCATCCTCTTTGCTTTTATTTCGTTGGCGCTTCCTGTGCCGAATTGATCTCACCATCCTAGTGAAAATTTTTCTTAGTGTACCGAAGCTATCGGCAGCCTGTACCAAACATTGAGCATCCACTGGCGCTTTTTGTGCAAAAACGTTATTGCCATCACACCCACCCCAACAGCAACAATTCGCTTTAGTTTGAAAACAGTGGCAGGCAGTCAATTTGTTGCCAAAGTCAAAATATAATCATGCAATTACCGCAAGGTTTTGAGTCGAAACGGCACAAAAACGCCAGCCCAAAGGCTGGCGTAAAATCGGCGTAACAACGGTGGCTGTCGCTACAGTTCGGCTAAGGCGTTACTGATCCGTTTATCGCTGATCGGGTATTTGGTGCCTAGGGTTTGCGCGAAGCTGCTCACCCGAAACTCTTCCAGCATCCAGCGGATCTCCACCAGCGCATCGGGGACAGCTTGGCCTTTAGGGATCTTCGCGACCGCTTGGTTATAGCTCTGTTCGGCCTTCTGAATTTTCAGCAGCTGAACTCGATCTCGGTTTGGATCCACCGGCAGCTTCTCTAAACGGCGCTCAACCGCTTTGAGGTAACGCACAATGTCATCCAATCGCGACCAACCGCTGTCCGCCACAAAACCCTTATAAACCAAACGATCCAGATGCGCCTGAATGTCCGACATCGCAAACGCAATGTCTAAGCTGATCCGCCCTTTCAAACGTTTTTTCACTGCGCCCCAGGTGGTGAGGATCTTCTCAACCTTGGTGCCGATGGCCACCACCGTGTCGCCCAGTTCCGCGCGCACAACATCGCGCGCTTTGTTGAAGCTGGCTTCGTCGTTAACCACCAGCTTTTCCGTTGCTAAGATCTGATCGATGCCCGCATCAATGCAATCGGCAATCAGCAGATCCACTCGGCCAAAGGGGTTAAAGTACATCGCCAGTTTTGACTTATTCGGCAGATTTTTCTGTAAATACTTAACCGGATTCGGCACGTTAATCAGTAACAGTCGCCGTAAGCCAGCGCGATTGGCACTGTCGGCCTTTTGTTGTGAATCAAACAGTTTCACCGCCACGGTTTCGCCTTCGTCAACTAAGGCGGGGAACGCTTTGATTTCGTAATTGCCGCGCTTTTGCTGGAAGCTAGTAGGTAACTGCCCCAAGGACCATTCGGTTAGGCCGGTTTTCTCGATGCCATTATCAGCCACCTTGGCGATCACCTGCTTCACTTTGCCTTGCAGTTGCTCCTTCAGGAGCAGCAGATCACGCCCCTGCCCTAGCACCTTGCCGTTATCGTCTTCAACCTTAAAGTTAAACACTAGGTGCGCCGGCAATTGGCTTAAGTCAAAATCCTCTGGGGTTACTTTGGTGCCCGTCATCCGCAGCAGCTGTTTGCACAAGGCGTCTAGCCACGGCATCTGAAACGGGGTGATCGCCGCTAAGGCGGCGTCGGCGTAATTCGGTGCGGGCACAAAATTACGACGCAGCGGCTTAGGCAGCGACTTAATCAAAGCCACCAGCAGTTCATGACGCAGCCCCGGCACCTGATGATCAAAGCCGTCCGGCTCAAACTGGTTCAGCAGCGCCAATGGCAGATGCAGCGACACGCCATCGTCCTCTGCGGTGGGTTCAAACTGATAGGACAACGGTAAGGTAATCTCACCTTGAGTCCAAAAGTCGGGGAACTGCTGCTCGGTGATGTGCTCAGCGTCGTGCTTCATCAACTCACTTTTAGAAAAGTCGAGCAGATCGCTGTTGTTGCGTTTGGCTTTACTCCACCAGCCTTGGAATAGTTGGCGGGTGTAGATCCCTTGGCCGACTTTTTCATCGTAAAAAGCAAACAAGGTTTGCTCATCCACCAAGATGTCACGGCGACGCGACTTGTGCTCTAACGCCTCCACTTCATCCATCAGCGCCATGTTGCGCTGCATGAACTTCTCATTTAGCCCCAGCTCGCCATTGACAAGCGCTTCACGCAAGAAGATCTGCCGCGCTTCCACCGGTTCAATCGGGCCAAACTGCACTTTACGCTTCGCCACCACAATCAAGCCAAGCAGCGTCACTTGCTCAAACGCCAACACCGAGCCGGGCTTTTTCTCCCAATGGGGTTCGGTGTGGCTTTTCTTGATCAGGTGCGCGGCTAAGGGCTCAATCCACGCCGGATCGATCTTGGCCACGGTGCGGGCAAACAAACGGCTGGTTTCAGTCAGCTCAGCGGCCATCAACCACTTCGGCGGCTTCTTGGCCAGCTTAGAGCCGGGGAAAACAAAGAACTTGCTGTTACGCGCGCCTTTAAAGTGGCCTTCCGCTTCTTTTTGGCCGATCTGCGACAACAACCCCGATAATATGGAGCGGTGGATCTGATCGTAATCGGCGCGCTCGCCAATGCTCATGCGAATATCAAGATCGGTTAGGCTGTGGCGCAATTGCGAATACAGATCTTGCCATTCCCGCACCCGCATGTAGTTCAAGTAATCTTGCTTACACTGACGTCGGAACTGGCTGCTCGACAGCGATTTTTGCTGTTCGCGCAGGTAATCCCACAGGTTTAAGAAGCCGATAAAGTCAGAGTCTTTATCGCTGAAGCGACTGTGCTTTTCATCGCTGGCTTGTTGCCTGTCGCTGGGGCGCTCGCGTGGATCTTGAATCGATAACGCCGCGGTGATCACCATCAGTTCGTGCACGCAACCATTGGGCTTTGCTTCTAACACCATCCGCGCCAAGCGGGGGTCAATTGGCAGGCGTGCCAACTGGCGGCCAAGCTTGGTCATGCTTGGCATGCCACGTTTAACGGTAATGGCGCTCAGCTCTTGCAGCAGGTTCATGCCATCGTTGATGTGGCGGCTGTCTGGCGGCTGAATAAACGGAAAGGCGGCGATGTCGCCTAACCCCAGTGCCAACATCTGCAAAATCACCGAGCCAAGGTTGGTACGCAGGATCTCCGGATCGGTAAACTCCGGCCGCGATTGAAAATCCTCTTCGCTGTATAAGCGGATGCAGATCCCCTCAGACACACGACCACAACGGCCCGCACGCTGGTTAGCCGATGCCTGCGAAATCGGTTCAATCGGCAAGCGCTGCACCTTGGTGCGGTAGCTGTAACGGCTGATCCGCGCGGTTCCTGGGTCAATCACATACTTGATCCCCGGCACCGTTAACGAGGTTTCGGCCACGTTGGTCGACAGCACAATTCGGCGGCCATGGTGGCTGGCAAAAATGCGGGCCTGTTCGACGTGCGATAAGCGCGCATACAGCGGCAAAATCTCGGTATCACGCAGGTTACGGCGAGTTAGGGCATCGGCGGCGTCGCGAATTTCCCGCTCGCCGTTCATGAAGATCAGAATGTCGCCAGGGCCTTCGCTGCACAGTTCATCCACGGCGGCGAACAACCCTTCCATCATGTCCAGATCGGGGCCGTTCTCCCGCACCAGCGACATATAACGCTGTTCTACGGGGAAGGTACGGCCCGACACTTCAATCACGGGGGCCTGATTAAAGTGGTTAGAGAAACGCGCCACATCAATGGTGGCCGATGTGATCACCAGTTTGAGATCTGGCCGTTTAGGCAGCAGCTGCTTGATGTAACCCAAGATGAAATCGATGTTCAGCGAACGTTCGTGGGCTTCATCGATGATGATGGTGTCGTATTGGTCAAGCCAGCGGTCGTGCTGGATCTCCGCTAGCAAGATCCCGTCCGTCATCAACTTCACGTAGCTTTCGTCGCTGGTTTGATCGGCAAAGCGCACCTTAAAGCCGATGTGCTGCCCCAGCTCAGACTCAAGTTCTTGGGCCACCCGGGTGGCGACGGCTCGGGCGGCTAACCGCCGCGGCTGTGTGTGGCCAATTAAGCCACGGGTACCGCGGCCAAGTTCCATACAGATCTTTGGCAACTGCGTGGTTTTACCGGAGCCGGTTTCACCCGCCACAATCACCACCTGATTGGCGGCAATCGCTGCTTTGATCTCATCACGGCGCGCCGATACCGGCAGATCGGGGTAAGTCACCTTAGGCAAGTTCAAGGTACGAATGGCCACCTGCTCTTGGCTGCGCTCAACCAGCTGTGCCAATTGCTGCTGCACTTGAGTGCGCTTTTCGGCGTCTTTAATTTTCTTCATGCCACTTAAACGGCGACGCACATTGGCGGCGTCTTTGGCAAGGCAGAGGGCCAGTTGATCAGGGGCAAACGGGTTTGATTGACTCAAGGCGATTTCCAATACGGCTAGTTAACCGCCAGATCCTAGCAGGGTGAATTAATAATGCGAAGACCACAGGCACGCTAACTGCACCATCCGCACGAACTTTCAACAGGGTTGTCTCACTCGCGGTTGCATTTTGCACAAATTGACGCAAGATGGATGCAACACTATTAACAAGGATTGTTATGCGCCCCACCGTAAAACTGCGTCTGAGCTATCTTGTGCTCGCCATCAGCAGTTATTTTATCGCCTTTGGTTTTACCCCCAGCACGCTAACAACCATCACCGAACAATATCTGCTGGCCGCTATTTCCATTTTATTATTCATTTTACTGCCCCTGTGTTATTGGCGGTTGCTGATCACCACCAAGTTGGCCAAACCGTGGCGCGTCTTAGTGATTTTAGGGCTGTCGGGGCTGGTGGCGCGTTTTACCTATCCCGCCCAGTTCAGCAGCTACTTCGAATTTTTGATGTGGCTGCGTTATCCCATCATGGCAGTCATCTTAATTGCTGAGGTTTTGCTATTGGTTACCGTGATTCAGGGCCTCTGGCGCAGCCGCAAACAATCCGCCGATCCGCGTTTATCCGTGGCCTTAAATGAAGATTATAAGCAGGAAGAGGCAAAGCAGAGCATGGCCTTGGTTGTGGCGGGTGAACCGGCATCGTGGCTCTATTTAAACCCGCGTTTAAGCCGTAAGTTACCACCGGCGTTAACCCAGCTTCACAGCTATTCGGCCTCCCGATGGCATTGGCTGCTCTTGACGCTCACAACACTGCTGCTCGCCGGTGGCGCCTATTTCGCCTTGCAATTGTTCAGCCCAATTGCCGCCATCGTTGTGTCCTCTTTTATCGCCTATTCCCTGATATTTGTTACCGCCCATCACCGCGCGGCTCGCCATCACTCCATCTATGTTGATCACGACAATTTGGTTATTAATGTTGGCTTGTGGGGGTTATTAGTGCTGCCCATTAACGCCATTGATAGCCTCTATGCTGAGGCCAATACAGAGCCAAACACGCTGCATCTGGGCAAGGCCAACGCAGCAGCTGCTATCACCCTTCGTTTGGCCGAACCACAAACCTACTTCAGTGGTTTGGGCTTCATCAGCGATCAAGTGGATACCGTTACCCTGCACTTAGATAACGCTCAGCCTATTTTTAATTGGCATCAACAAAGGCCGCCAATGCCTGCTCTAAAAATCGCTTAACCGATTGCTCGACAGGCATTGGCGTTCTATCGCAACGGTTCTAACTCAGCCAATTTCCGTGATCGTGCCCATAAAAAAAGGAGCTCAACTGAGCTCCTTTTTCTCTGCTTCAGCGCTTAGGCGCTGTGTGCCGATTCCTGCTTATCAATTCTAAACAGCACCGAATACAGCACTGGCACAATCACCAAGGTCAATACCGTGGCGAAGGTTAAACCGAACACCATCACTACCGACATCGACTTAAAGAATGCATCGAAGAACAGCGGGATCACCCCCAGCACCGTGGTTAGCGCCCCCATCATCACTGGGCGCAAACGGCTGACCGAAGCATCGATGATGGCGTCAAAGCGCGGTTTGCCCGAGTCGATCTCAACGTCAATTTGATCCACCAACACAATGGCGTTCTTAATCAACAGTCCCGACAGGGATAACAGCCCCAAAATGCCCATGAATTCCAGCGGTGTTTCCGTCAGCACTAAGCCCAGTACCACCCCGATAAAGGCAAGCGGTACCACCAACCAGATCACCACCGGTTGCTTCACTGCGTTAAACAGCAGCAGCACCACAATCACCATCGCCATCAACCCCAGCGGAATGGTCGAGGCCAAATCTTCGTTCGATTCGGTTGAATCGCCGTAGATCCCCTCCCACTTGAAACTGTAACCATCGGGCAATTCGATGGCTTCAATCTCCGCACTGATGCGCCCACGCAGATCCGACTCCAGTTCATCCGGCGCAGTATTGACCTGCGCCTTGATGGTCCACACTCGGTTGACTCGACGCAATTGCGCATCACGCCATTGGGTATCGATGCTGGTGGTTACCGCGCTCAGTGGCGCCACAGAGGCCGTTGCCGAGCCAATCACCTGCACGTTGCCAATGTTGGCGATGTCTTGCCGTTCTTGCGCTGGCGCCCGAGAGATGATCGGCAATAACTTATCGGCCTCGCGGTAAGTGCCAATTTCGCGGCCATTGAAGTTAGTTTGCAACGCTTTGGCCAGATCTTGACGGCTGATCCCGGCCCGCTGACCGGTTTGCTCGTCGTAGTGCGGTACGATCATCGGCACCTTCGCGCGCCAATCATCCCGCACCGCAACACCGCGGCCATCGGCGGCCATGATCGCTTTGGCTTGATCGGCTAAGTTACGCAACACATCCGGATCGGGGCCAGTGAAGGTGGCTTCAATATCGGCGCCGCCCCCAGGGCCAAGCACAAAGCGCCAGACCATCGTTTGTGCATCCACAAACTCTTGATCCAACTGCGTGCGAATGGTTGGGATCAAATCATCAATGCGCTTGTAGTCATCCACTCGGATCAGCAGTTGGCCATACGAGGAGTTCGGCGACTGCGGCGCGTACACCAACATGTAGCGTAACCCCCCAGCCCCCACCGAAGACTCGATGGACTCAACCCCATCTAAGCCAGCAACAAAGGTTTCAATCTGCTTAATGTCCGCTTCCGTGCGGCTGATGTCGGTGCCTTCCGGCAACCAGTAATCCACCACCAATTGCGGCGAGGTCGAGGTTGGGAAGAAGCCTGGTTTAATGAACTGCGCCCCCCAAAGTGACAAGACAAACAGGCCAATCACCGAGGCCAGCGTCAGCACCCGATGCTTCAGTGCTGAGCGCACGAGCGATTTGTAGCCGCCCAGTACGGCGCCCACTTTCTCTTGTTCAGCTTCGGCGTCACCGCGATCTTTAAACAACAGATAACAGAACCACGGCGTTAGCGTTACCGCAAACAGCCAGCTGTAAAGCAGTGAAATTAAGATCACCCAAAACAGGTGGCCGGTGTACTCCGCGGTGCTGCCCGGCGCAAAGCCGATAGGCGCGAAAGCCAAACAACCAACGATGGTACCGCCCAGCAATGGCCATTGGGTTTGGGTAACAATCTCTTTGGCGATCTGCAACTTGCCGATCCCCCGTTTAATGCCAACCAAGATCCCTTCCGTCACTACAATGGCGTTATCCACCATCATCCCCAACGCGATAATCAAGGCACCAAGGGAGATCCGGTGCATTGGGATCCCCGCCACTTCCATGGTGGCTAAGGTCGCCGCGATGGTCAGCAGCAAGATAGCGCCAATCACCAGCGACGATTGCAGCCCCATAAACAGCAGTAAGGTGATCACCACAATCACCAAGGCGGCGATAACGTTCGCGACAAAGTTTTCTACCGAAGCTTCGACTTCTTGGCCTTGATGGTAGAACTGCTGGATCTGCATGCCCCAAGGGCGACGGCTTTCCGATTCAGCAATGCGCGCATCCAACGCCTTACCAACGGCCACCACGTTCGAGCCCAAAACATTGGAGATCCCCAGTGCAATCGCCTTTTGTTGATTAAAGCGCAACAAGCTTTCTGGTGGTGTTTTGAAGCCACGGTAAACGTCGGCGATGTCCCGCAAAAAGATGGTTTTGCCGTCACTGGCATCGGAAACCAAGGTGTTCTTCAACGATTGAATCGAGTCAACGGCACCGCTGGGGGCGATCACCAACCGCTGTTGCCCCACTTGCAAATTACCGGCATTCACCACTTGGTTTTGCGCCGCTAATTTAGAGGTGATGTTGTCGAGCGATAGCCCCAACGAGCGCAACGTCTCACGATTAAACTCGACAAATATCGCTTCGGTTTGGTCGCCAAGCACCGTGACCTTCGCCACATTATCAATCTGCTCCAGCTCGGATTTCAGATCCTTGGCGTAATCAAGCAGTTCGCCGTAGTTGTAATCGTTGCCGGTCAGCAGGTAATACATGCCATACACGTCACCAAAGTCATCGGCCACGATAGGCTCTTGCGCGCCAGGCGGTAACTGGTAAACGTTATCCGACACCTTGTTTCGTAATTTGCTCCAGATCGTGGACAGCGCCGCTTTGGTTTTCGAGAACTCGTATTTAATTTCAACGGTGATCTCGGATTTACCAAAACTGGATACCGACCGCACCTCTTCCACCTCTTGCAGCTGGCGGATCGCCACCTCTAAGGTTTCCGACACTTCCTCTGCAACTTCTGTTGGGGTTGCGCCGGGGTAATAGGTGATCACCTGCGCTTCACGAATGGTGAAGTCGGGATCTTCCAATCGCGGCATATATTGGTACGCATTCCAACCGCCAATCAGCGACATCAAGATAACGATGACACTGAGCACACGGTTGCGAATGGTAAATTCAGCAAAATTCATGCAATAGCCTCAAGTGTTAACGCTGCCAAGGACGGATCTGTATGCCCGCAGAGAGGAAATCGCCGCCGGCCGCCACAATCATGTCGCCAGCTTCTACCCCAGAAATCACATCAATGCTGTCGCCCACCGATGGGGCAATCTCAACGTAACGTTTGCTGATGGTGTGTTGTTGCTGGTCATACAGCCACACAAAGTGCTTATCCGCTTCCGCCAAAACCGCTGGCAGTGGCACGCTAAAGGGCTGCGATTCCCCTTCGGCCAGGCTGCGAGACACATGCAGCTGAGCATTCATCCCCGGCAACACCACCTGCCCTTCCGGCGCTTGGAAGTGGAAGGTGACTTCATAGGTTTGCGAGGCGGCATCGGCTTCTAAAACCACCGAATTAAAATTGGCGGGGATCTGAACCTGTGGCGCGCTCGGCAGCACCACATAAGCGCTCAAGCCACTGGCGTCGTTGGAACGCGCCATCAGCGCAGCGGGCACATTAATCGACACTTCCATCAGATCCGCCGCAAACACCGTGGCCACCAAGGTGCCCGCACTGATGTTATCCAGCTGCGATACCGGCAACTTCGCGATCACGCCATCGTACGGGGCGCGCAGGCTAGTATCGTTTAACGCTTTTTGAGCGGTTTCAAACTGTGAACGAGTGACATCTCGATTCGATGTCAGCTCTTCCAGATCACTTTGCGATATGGCGTTGGTTTGCTTTAGCTTCACCGCCCGCTGATAACTGGACTCGGCATTGCGGTATTGCGCTTCAGCCGACACCAGGTTGCTTTTAAAATCGGTGTCATCCAGCTGGGCCAGCAGATCGCCCTGCTTCACCTCTTCGCCTTCATCGACGGTAATGGTTTGGATCAAGCCACTGACTTGAAACGCCAAGTTGGCACTTTCAGCGGCGGCAACCACGGCAGGGAAACTCTGCATCTGCGCGGTGCGTGCATCTTCTACGGTAAAGAGTTTGGCTGGACGCGGTTTCACCTGCGCTTGCGGCGCTTGAGATCCATTGTCACAGCCGGCCAGCCCAAGGGCCGCGGTTACACTAAGGAGTAACAAAGTTTTTTTCATATCATGCTCTAGTCACAGATGAACAATTAATGGGGACGCCAATCGCGATCATTGCTGATTTCCCAGCTATTAAAAATCTTACCAGTTGATCAACACGTTAGGTAAATAAACCGTCATTAAGTTCCGACGGCTTCACGCCCCGTAATGATTACGATTCTGTCGTGGCAGATAGGCTAAAGGGTAGCCACAGTGCTGTGAAATAGCTGTGAGGAGAGGGCTAAACCGGAAGTGAAACAATAACATGGCGAGCCATGTGGCTCGCCAGGCTTACATCGCCAGAAATTCGGCGCGGGTGCGGGCGTCACTGCGAAAGTTGCCACCCAAGGCGGTGGTGGTGGTGTGGGAGTTGACGTCCATCACCCCGCGGGACTTAACGCAGTAATGAGTTGCATTGATTGAGACCGCGACGTTGTCGGTTCCCAACAGAGTTTGCAGCGACACCAAAACTTGTCGGGTTAACCGTTCTTGCACCTGAGGACGTTGTGAGAAAAAGCGCACAATGCGGTTGATCTTCGACAAGCCGATCACTTTTGACTTAGGAATGTACGACACCTTGGCAAAACCATCGATGGTAACGAAGTGATGTTCACAGGTACTGGTAAGGTTGATGTCGGCGACTGTTACCATTTCATCCACCCCCATTTTATTGTCGATGACCGACATCTTAGGGAAGGTGCTGTAATCCAGCCCAGAGAACACCTCGTCAACGTACATTTTCGCGATGCGGTGTGGGGTTTTTTCTAAGCTGTCATCGCTGCGATCCAGCCCCAAGGTATCCATCATCTCGGCCATGAGCTGCTGAATGCGTTGATATTTTTCATCGCGGCTAAGGCCATTATCGATCATCGGGGTTTCTAACCCTTTCGCCTCAAGGGCGCTGCGCACCAATTGTGCTTGTTCCGAAATCGAAATCATCGTTTTCATCCAGACAGTTGATTTTAAATGGTTACGGATAGTGTAGCGAAAAGGATTGTGACTCAAGTTTACGCGGCAATAAATTGGTCGGGCTTAGGTCTCACTTTTGCACCAATTGGTTTGACACGCTCACTCTTCAAACAAACCTCAAAGCCAGACACAGCAAGGGCTGCAGAGTGATCCAGCTCTCATAAATTTTCTCTTTAATTAACGATTTTTCCGATTTATGCGCGCATGAATAAATTCACACCGAAGAATATTCACCTGCAAGTGTAAAGCTAAATGCCCACCCCATCGGGCTTTACGTAAACTTTTGTCCTCTACGGTCACTAAACCGCTAATTTGCACTCATTTTCTTCGTTTGAGCTCCGTTGCCAATTGGGTTACTTAGTCCGTGGGATGCCGTGGTGGCGGCCACCGCATCCCTCTTGGCCGACAAAAGAGCAGATGGCTAACGTTCGAAAAAACAACAGCTATGCTGTAGTTGCCGTTTTCGTGTCTGCATTCATTCTTTTGATTTTACGCTATAGCCACGCCATTAAAGGACAAAAAGTTGGAGAACAGCGATATGACCATCGACTATCAAGCCATTCATCAAGAACTCGCTCAAGCAATCGGCAGCGAAGCAGTAACCGACGATCCCGTACGTCGTTTTGCCTGGTCGACTGACGGCAGTTACTTCCGAATTGTGCCGCAATTGGTGGTTACAGCAAACGACCTTGAGCAAGTAAAGCAAACCCTTGCGATTGCTCGTAAATACAATGCACCGGTTACCTTCCGTGCTGCGGGTACTTCCCTATCCGGTCAGGCCGTAGGTGAAGGGATCTTGCTGCGTTTGGGTTACGACGGTTTCCGTAACATCGACATCAGCGACGATCACAAACAGGTCTCCTTGGGTGCGGCGGTTATTGGTGCCGACGCCAACGCTAAGTTGAAGCCGTTTGATAAGAAGATTGGTCCCGATCCAGCCACCTTGGCTTCGTGCATGGTCGGCGGCATCATTAACAACAACGCCTCTGGCATGTGTTGTGGTACCCACGAAAACAGCTACAAAACCATCGAAAGCGCGAAATTACTGTTCGCCGATGGCACTTACCTAGATACCGGTTGCGATCAGTCTAAAGCGGCATTCAAACAAGCACGCCCAGAGCTGCTGGCCACCATTCAAGAACTGACCGCATCCACCCAGAACAACGAAGAACTGGCCAAGCGTATTCGCCAGAAATTCGAAATTAAAAACACCACCGGCTACAGCCTGAACGCCTTGGTGGATTACACCGACCCATTCGATGTGATCAACCACTTGGTGGTGGGCTCTGAAGGTACCTTCGCCTTTGTTGAAGAAGTGACTTACCGCACCGTAGAAGAAGCACGCTTTAAAGCCTCTGCAATGGCGGTTTTCTACAACATGGTTGACGCAGCCAGCGCCATTCCACCACTGAAAATCCCAGCGGTTGCCGCCGCTGAATTATTGGATTGGGCTTCGATCAAATCGATCATGGGCAAAAAAGGCATGCCAGAATGGCTGGATCAGCTGCCAGAAGGCGCTGCAATCTTGCTGATCGAATGTCGTGCCAACGATGACGAAACGCTGGCGCAATACACCGAGCAAGCAACCCAAGCCATTGCACACATCAAGACTGAACGTCCGGTTGAATTCACCACTGATGCCGCGGTATACGGCAAATACTGGGCGATGCGCTCCGGCTTGTTCCCAATCATTGGTGGCGAACGCCCAGCGGGTTCTTCGGTCATCATTGAAGATGTGGCGTTCCGGGTTGAAGATTTGGCCGCCGGTGCTGCCGATCTGACCGAGTTGTTCCACAAGCACAACTACCCAGAAGGCGTGATCTACGGCCACGCACTGGACGGTAACTTCCACTTCATCATTACCCCACACTTCCGTGGCCAAGACGACATTAACCAGTTCGATCGCTTTATGGCGGATGTGGCTGACTTAGTGATCAACAAGTACGACGGTTCCATGAAAGCAGAACACGGTACTGGCCGTGCTGTTGCGCCGTTTGTTGAGATGGAATGGGGCGTGCAAGCCTACGAGCTGATGAAACAGCTTAAAGCGGCGTTCGATCCAAGCACCTTGCTGAACCCTGGCGTGGTACTGAACGACGACAAAGAGATCCACATCAAAGACATCAAGCAAGCGGCGGTTGTTGATGGTTGGGTTGACCGTTGTATCGAATGTGGCTTCTGTGAGAAGACCTGTCCGACCAACGCCATCACCATGACCCCACGTCAGCGGATCACCACCTTGCGTGAAATCGCCCGCTTGGAAGCAAACGGTGAAACTGCCGCCGCAACGGAATTGAAAGCCGCCGCACAACACGACGTGATTGATACCTGTGTGGCCTGTCAGCTGTGTGTTATCTCCTGTCCGGTAGACAACAACATGGGCATGTTGGTGCGGAAACTGCGTGGCCCACAAATCGATTCCACGGCTCAAAAAGTACTGGATTTCCAAGCCAACAACTTTGGTGCGGTCAACCAAGTGCTCAGCACCGGTTTTGATGTACTGCACGGCATTCATAAGATCACCGGCAGCACCGTCACCAAAGCACTGATGGACGTAGGCCGTAAGGTAACCAAAGAAGTGCCTTACTGGGATCCAAGTTTCCCGAAAGGCGCCAACCTGCCGAAGCCAAGCGCCCCTCAAGCGGATAAGCCAACCGTGGTTTACTTTGCAGCCTGTGGTGGCCGTACCTTTGGTCCAACTCCGGCGGATCCAGATAACGCCACCTTGCCAGACGTTATGACCGCACTGATCGAACGTGCTGGTTACAACATCGTGATCCCAAACAAGACCCGTCACCTGTGTTGTGGCCAGATGTGGGAATCCAAAGGCGATTACAAAAACGCTGACATGAAGCGTGATGAGCTGCTGGCGGCACTGAAAGAGTGCACCAACAACGGCGAATACCCAGTGATCATTGATGCCTTGTCTTGCACCAAACGTACTTTGCAAGACTGTGAAATCGACTTCACCTTGCTGGACGCGGTTGAGTTTATTCACGACGAAGTAATGCCGAAACTGCCAGCCACCAAGCGCAAAGAGAAAGTGGCTTTGCACGTTGGCTGTAGTGCCCAGCACATGAACATGGGCGGCATGATGGAAGCGATTGTTGACGCGTACACCGCCGATACTTTCCGTCCGGCGGGGATCAGCTGTTGTGGCTTTGCTGGCGAAAAAGGCTTGTACAAGCCTGAGCTGAACGCATCGGCACTGCGTACCCTGAAAGATCAGTTACCAACGGAAGTCACCGAAGGCTACTACGCTAACCGCATGTGTGAAATGGGCATGACCCGCCACAGCGACATCTCCTACCGTCACCTCGCGTACTTGGTAGAAGAATGTACTCGCTAAGCTAACGCTTAAGCACAACAACAGCGCCCAATCGGGCGCTGTTTTTTTATCTGCCGATGCTACGCCCACCCTTGCTGCACTCGCCTCCTTTTTCACCCCAGCGCTTGCTGTTCAAGGCCGTAACGTTGTTCACTGCCCCCAGCGCCGCACGGCTTACAGTCACGGAAGATTTACACTTCAACTGAACATCAACATGCCCACAGTGGTTGTCAGGATTTAACTCGGTGGCTTAGGTTAATCGACGTTACTTTTCATCACTGCTAGGAGCACCGATGCACAACACCAGTCTGGATTATCTGTATGGGTTTGGTAATGAACACCAAACCGAAGCCCTACCCGGCGCCCTGCCGCAAGGGCAATTCAGCCCACAGCGTTGTGCATACAACCTTTATGCCGAGCAGTTAAGCAGCACCGCCTTTACGGCTCCACGCGCCGCCAATCGCCGCAGTTGGACCTACCGCCTGCGCCCATCGGTAAGCCAAGCAGGCTTTGCGCCGTTGCCTCATCACGGTTTGGTAACCGCCCCCATCAGCACCATTACCCCACCCGATCCCATGCGCTGGGATCCGCTGCCGCTGCAATCCCACCCAACCACCTTTGTTGAGGGCTTAACCACCATTGCCGTGAATGGCAGCGCCGAATCGCAACACGGCATGGCCATTCATGGGTATGTCGCCAACCGCAGCATGAACAGCCAAGTATTCAACAGCGCCGATGGCGAGCTGTTGCTGGTGCCGCAACACGGGGCACTGCAGTTGGACACCGAATTTGGCCAGCTAGCGATTGCCCCCGGCGACATCGCAGTGATCCCCCGCGGCGTCAAGTTTCGGGTGCAACTGCAACAAACCGAAGCCCGTGGCTACGTCTGTGAGAACTACGGCGCAGCCCTAGAGCTGCCCGAGCGTGGCCCGGTTGGGGCAAACGGTTACGCCAACGACCGTGATTTTCAATATCCGGTGGCGTGGTTTGAAGACATCGAAAAAACGCATCAACTGATCACCAAGTTTGCCGGCCATTGCTACCAAAGCCAATTGACTCACAGCCCCTTTGATGTGGTGGCTTGGACCGGCAACAGCGCCCCATACAAATACGACTTAAGCCGTTTCAATGTCATCAACACCGTCAGTTACGATCATCCGGATCCCTCCATCTTTACCGTGCTGACTTCCCCAAGCGAAACCGAAGGCTGGGCCAACTTAGACTTTGTGATCTTCCCACCCCGTTGGATGGTGGCCGAAAACACCTTCCGTCCGCCGTGGTTCCACCGCAACGTAATGAGCGAATTTATGGGGCTGATTGAAGGCAGTTACGATGCCAAACAACATGGCTTTGTTCCCGGCGGCATGAGCTTACACAACTGCATGACCCCCCACGGCCCGGAAGCGGAGGTGTTCGACCAAGCCAGCAGCGCCGAACTTAGCCCACAACGCTACGAAAACACCTTGGCGTTTATGTTTGAATCGCGCTACGTGTTTAAGCCAACGCAATGGGCACTGGATAGCCAGCTGCGACAACTGGATTACCCCGATTGCTGGCGCAGCATCGCCAAACAGTTTACCGGCCAACCCTAGGTCAGCGAAAAACCGGTAGCCGCAGCATCGCCTTGGCGCTACGCCATCAAGGCGATGCCGCCAAACGCTGGTATAAGGCTGATATCCGCTTGCAACCAAGCGCGTGGCAGTGGTCATACTGCGATTCAGTTTGATTCAAGCAGATCAGCCTTTTTCACTTTCTGTTACGCCCTTTTTGGCCAGAGTGGCCAACAGCATCAACACCGCAGTACGATCCGCCTGGATTGAGCAAAACAACAGTCGAGTTAAAATCACCACCCCGCAAATTATGACTCAATCGATCCATTAACAAATTGCATTAGCCTGCGAATTCAGTTACATAAATGTAACAACCAAGGAGGGGGATTTAATGAAAGGCTGGGCAATGGCACTGCTGTGTGGACTGGGCGCAACCACGGCGCAAGCGAAGCACACGTACCCAAATTATTATAAGAATGTGGATCATCTCCCCCCATACGAGCAGGCACTCAGCAACGATGATTGGTATATGCCAACAGCACAACAGCGAGCCTTGGTCAGCGGCCTATTAACGGAAGATCTGGTGCAAGATGGCTTACGCTGGAAAGTGCAGCAGATGGTCTACGATCCAAATTTTTACCAAGGGATCCGCCGAGTGGGCAGCGAAACCGCTTGTTTGATGTTTCGTTACACCAAGGGCTTTTTAGCTCGCCCCACCTGCACCGCGGCGCCCATTGATGGCGAACAGATTGAAGCCATTCCCTTTGCCAGCAAAAAGAGCCAGTACTTCAAACAGCCGCTGATCATCAATTCCCCCATCCGTGCCAGTAAAGATGATGAGCTGCGTTACGAGTTTTGGATCCCCGCGGGCATGGATTACAAACCCAACCGCCACTATTACCCAATCCATCAATTGGGGCACAACAAGCGTGGCGCCAATAACGAAGAGTTAGTGATCAACGCTTTTCTCACTGTGTACGAAAACAAAAACGGTAAATGGCGCAAACTGAAACTATCCAATAAACCGCTGACCCTAGCGATGAAAATTCCGTCGTTAACTGAGATCAGAAAAAACAAAACCGCCCAGCAAGCGTACCGACAAGCCGAGCACTCAGTACGGATATTAGATTCACGCGAATAATTTGCTCATACCTATGGCAAATGTATGATTTAGCGCGCATTTCCCTGTTTATGTTCGCACTAATTGGCGGCGGCAGGGCCCACTAGGCATACAATCCATACACGGCCCTAAACTTGTGTGGATTCCATGGCTAACACGTTATTTACCCTTGTGATTTGGGCACCATTGGCAGTGGTTGCAGTGGCGGCCTTGATCCCATGTTGGCGACGGCGCCAGTCGATTAAAAAAAAGCGGAAGAAGCGTCTGCAACAGAAAAGTTAATGTGACACCTATCACAATAATTGCTTTTGGGTGATACTGGCAGACACTTTTAGAGCCACGACAAGGACTGTCGATGCGTTGTATCGTTACCACCGTAGCGGCCATGTCGCTGCCGATGTTGCTCAGCGGTTGCCTATCAACGGCACCCAGCGCGGCCACCCCACAGATCTCTGCCCAGCTGTTGAACGCTAAGACCCTCCGCCCTGTGGTTGGGGCTCAGATCTGGTATCGGGATAACAAATCGGCCAGTCTTTGTGCCAGCGACAATCGCGGTCACTTCACTGTTCACCCAACCACCGTACCGCTGCATCAGCGCCTGTTTAACGAGGCGCGGCCTCAGGCGCAGCTCACCATACGTTACCAAGGTGAATTTCATCAGCTGGCCGTGGCTGCAACCGGCCAGGATCAACAGCTTGGGCCTATCGCCATCCTAGCCAAACCTTGGCAGCATGTTGCCAAACAAGCCCCGTTATCCCCCCCGCGTGCGGCGTTAACGCCGCAAACCACCATCGACTTATGTGATAAAGCGACCGCCAAGGGTGCGTGGCAGATGTTGTACAGCGCCCAAACGGTAGAACAACATCCGCAATCCAGTCCACTGCAGCAGCAAGCCCAGCACAACAGCTACCAACAAGCGCAACTGCTGTTTCGCCAATTGCAGCAACAGTGCCCACTGCCAGAGCCGCAGCGGCAACAACTGCAACGTTTGGTGCAAAGCCTTAGTGTGGGATCGCAGTTAGCCGTGGCGGATTAGCCTCGCGCCAGTGCCAAGATCTCATTGATGTCGAGCGGTGGCGTGTACTGCGCCAAATCACTTTCCCGCTCGGTTATCGCCACCACGCTCATCCGATCCGCCAATTCATTGCCTTCGATCCCCGCATGGCCAGCCACGTGTGCAATGATCACCCGATCGGCCACTTGCAGATACAGCTCATACAGCGGTTTGATGATCTCTAAATTTTTTACTGGCTCATTCGCGCCGCGTTTCCACCCTTTGGCTTGCCAACCTTTAGCCCACTGGGTTACCGCATTGATGCTGTACGCCGAGTCGGAATAGATCAGCACCTTATCTTCACCTTGATGCTGTTGCGCCATCAGCAACGCGTGGTGCAGCCCCAGTAGCTCAGCGGTGTTGTTGGTGCCCATTGGGTTGTATAAGCCATACCAGCACTGAGTCAGTTCCCCATAACGGTACACCGCCATGCCCGTGCCCGCTTGGCCGGGGTTGGGATCGCAGGCGCCATCGCAAAAAATCGCCATGGCCGCGGTTTTCATCTGCACTTGGATCTGCGCTTCGGTTAACTTCGCAGGCTTAGCACTGGCCTTGCTGGCCGCGCCACTGCGGCGAGTGCCCGTTCCAGCCACAGTCGGCTTATTGTTAAAGGCGGCACTGGCTTCTGCCTGTGTCTTAAACGACTTGTAGCGTGCCCCAGCAAAGCCGTCGACCTGCGCTTTACAGTTGTTCCAGTCGGAATAGATCCCCGGCTTGCGCCCCTGCCACACCACATAAAATTTTGCCAAGCTCAGATCCGCCTATTGATTGTTGTTCGCTGCAATAATTGCCTGACTGTCGAGCTTTTAAGCCCCATTTGCAAGCGCTTTTATCGCCCTAACCTACGGCTGAATAAGGGCTGCACAACAGCGTTCAATTTGTAATCCAAACCGACTTTGATAGCATGCAACCCGTGGCCATTGTTAAGGAAAATAAGCCGTTGCCAAACCAATTCAAACAACGGATCGGCGCAGAAAGCCAGCGTTGGCTCGATGACGGGATCATCAATCAGCAGCAAGCCGAGGCGATATGCCAACGTTATGGGCGCCACGTGGGTCAAGTTGACACGCGCTTTAGCCTGCGCGTGCTTGAAGCGTTGGCGTTGCTGTTTGTGGGGCTGGGCTTGATCACCCTGATCGGGGCGAACTGGCAAGAATTGCCCCGCTTGGGGCGCATGTTGGGTTTGATTACCCTTACCGCCACCGTGCAAGGGTTGGCGTGGTGGCAGCTGCACCAAGGCAAGCAGCAACAGGGCGTTGGCTTGCTGTTTTTAGGCAACATCTGCTTTGGCGCAGGGCTAATTCTTACCGCGCAGATCTACCACTTAGGCGAGCACATGCCCGACGGGATCTTCTGGTGGGCGCTGGGCTGTTTACCGGTCGCGCTACTGGTGCCCAGCCGCCTGCTGATGCTGCAAACGCTGTTGCTCGCGCTGCTGTGGTTTGGGGTTGAAGCCGATCTGCACATCATGCCCAGCCTAATGTGGTTGTTCCTGCTTGCCGCCGCTTGGCAATTGCGCCGAGGCGACAGCAGCCACAGCTTACTGCTGCTTACTGTGGTTGCCACGGGGCTGTGGTTGCTGTTTGGCTTTGGCTACCTGCTGCTGGATGACTACAGCGGCCGGTGGCAAAGCGAACAATCGTTGTTGGCAGTAATGCTGCTGCCACTGGCGCTGGCGTTAAGCCAATATTGGCAGCAACAGCCGTGGGCTCGTGGCCATCAGTACGGGCCATTGCTGGGCAACTGGACCATCCGCGTGACCGTGTTGCTAGGGCTGATCTTCACCTTCGATGAGATCTGGCGTGAACTGCTGCGTCTGCCTTGGCGACACCTGCCGCAACTGTTGCTGGCAACCGCCGCCATTGCCATCACCACATTGCTACTGCAACGGCAACAATGGCCACGTTGGTTGCTGCTGTGGTTCTGTCTCACCGCACTGGGTTGGCTGCTGTTTACCTCGCCAGCGTGGCTGACCGCGGATCAACTGCAGATCGCCAGCAATCTCTTACTGGTTGGCTACAGCTGTTGGTTGGTGCATCTGGGCATTCAAACCGGTTACGCCCACCACTTCTATTTAGGGCTCTGCACCCTTTTATTAGTGGCACTGCTGCGCTACACCGATTTAATTGGCGATTACGTTAGCGCGGCGCTGCTGTTTTTGCTGTTTGCGCTGCTGCTGTTTGCCGCCGCCAGATTTTGGCATAAACGCCACGGCCACCCCGCCGCCACGGAGCCCAGCCATGACGAAACCTAACCCAATCTGGCTGGGGGCCGCGCTGCTCCTGCAACTGCTGATCATCGTTGCCGCTTTGCTGCTGGCTCAGCTGCCGCTGCTGACGGGCACGGAAATCCGCCTTGCCGCTCAACCCGTAGATCCTCGTTCTTTGTTGCGCGGCAACTACGTGATCCTGGACTACCCGCAACTGCGCCCCAGTACCGAGCAGCTGCAACAGGCACAGCTGCGCCCAAGCCAACCCTTTTACATCCGTTTAGAAGCCAACGCCGATGGCCTTTACCAGTTTGCTGGGCTCAGCCCAATGCCGCCAAGCAACGGCCTTTATCTGCGCGGGCGGGTGCCGAACCCCATCAGCAGTCGCCGCATTCGCTACGGCATTGAAGCGCTGTTTCTGCCCAAGCAACAAGCCCTCGCCACCGAAGCCAAGTTACGCGATGGCGCCATTGTGCGGGTGCGGGTAGATAGCCGTGGCCAAGCTCGTTTGGTGGCGCTCGAACCCTAGCGAATAATCAATGAACGATGCAGCGACCAGCGTTGCAGCGGCTTAATCATGCGCGAGTGACGCTGTTCATCACAAGGTTACCCTCACAAAAAAGGCCAGCAGATGCTGGCCTTGGTCGTTTCGTTAACGGTCGTGTCGGTTTGCGCTTAGTTGTCGCTGTATGGGTTGCCGTAGTAGCTGGCCAGTAGCACCTGCTTCAGTTCAGCAATCAGTGGGTAGCGCGGGTTTGCGCCGGTGCACTGATCATCAAAGGCGTCTTCCGCCAGCTCATCCAACTTCGCCAAGAAGTCCGCTTCGTTAACGCCCGCGTCTTGGATAGACGCAGGGATACCGATGGACGCTTTGAGCTGTTCAATCATCTCAATCAGGCGGTTTACCTGCTCGGCATCGCTGCTGCCGGTGCAGCCTAAGTGATCGGCAATGGCGGCGTAACGACACAACGCCTGTGGCCGATCGTACTGGCTGAAGGCCGCTTGCTTGGTTGGCACGTCAGTGGCGTTAAAGCGGATCACGTTGCTGATCAGCAGCGCGTTCGCCAAGCCGTGTGGCAGGTGGAACTCTGCCCCCAGCTTGTGCGCCATCGAGTGACAAATACCCAAGAACGCGTTGGCGAAGGCGATGCCCGCCAAGGTTGCGCCATTGTGTACTTTTTCCCGCGCCACCGGAGCGTCAGCCCCTTTGGCGTACGAGTCGGGCAGGTACTTAAACAGCAGATCCAACGCCTGCAGTGCTTGGCCGTCGCTGTATTCGTTCGCCATCACGCTAACATAGGCTTCCAGTGCGTGGGTTACCGCATCAATGCCACCAAAGGCGGTCAATGATTTGGGCATATCCATCACAAGGTTCGGATCCACAATCGCCATGTTCGGCGTCAATTGGTAATCCGCCAGCGGGTATTTCTGGCCGGTTTTCTCATCGGTGACCACCGCAAATGGGGTCACTTCCGAGCCGGTGCCCGAGGTGGTTGGGATCGCCACCATCTGTGCTTTTACGCCCAATTTCGGGAACTTGTAGATGCGTTTACGAATGTCCATAAAGCGCAGCGCCAAGTCCGCAAAATCAACGTTTGGATGCTCGTACATCACCCACATGATTTTGGCCGCGTCCATCGGTGAACCGCCACCCAAGGCGATGATCACGTCTGGCTGGAAGCTTTGCGCTACCTTGGTGCCCGCTTTCACAACCGCCAGCGTAGGATCCGCTTCCACTTCGTAGAACACTTCGGTTTCTAACCCTTGGCTCTTTAAGATGCGGATGGTTTCGTCACAGTAACCGTTGTTGAACAGGTACTTGTCGGTCACGATCAGGGCGCGCTTCTTATCGCTCAACTCTTCCAAAGCGATTGGCAAGCTGCCACGACGGAAGTAGATGGAAGACGGAAGTTTGTGCCACAACATGTTTTCTGCTCGCTTCGCTACGGTCTTTTTATTGATCAGGTGGCTTGGGCCAACGTTTTCAGAGATGGAGTTGCCGCCCCAAGAACCACAACCAAGGGTGAGTGATGGCGCCAACTTAAAGTTGTACAGATCGCCAATGCCGCCTTGAGATGCCGGGGTGTTGATCAAAATGCGGGCGGTCTTCATGCGGAAGCCAAACTGCTTAACCCGTTCAACTTGGGTATCTTGATCGGTGTATAAACCCGAGGTGTGGCCAATGCCACCCAGTGCCACTAAGGCTTCGGCGGTGTCCATCGCTTCAGCAAAATCTTTGGCGCGGTACATGCCCAGCAGCGGCGACAATTTTTCATGGGCAAAGGCTTCTTGCTCCGCCACCTTGGTGACTTCGCCAATCAGTACCTTGGTCCACGCTGGCACCTCAATGCCCGCCATCTGCGCGATGGTGGCCGCACTTTGACCCACGATATCGGCGTTTAAGTGGCCATCTTTTAAGATAACCTGCTGCATCGCCTTGTTCTCTTTGGCGCTCAGCAAGTAGCCGCCATGTTTGCCAAAGCGTTCTTTTACTTGGTCGTAGATTTCATCAACCACCACAACCGCTTGCTCAGACGCACAGACCACGCCGTTATCGAAGGTTTTTGACATTAGGATCGACGCAACGGCGCGCTTAATGTCGGCGGTTTCATCAATCACAATTGGGGTGTTGCCCGCCCCAACGCCAATGGCTGGCTTACCGGATGAGTAGGCGGCTTTTACCATGCCTGGGCCACCGGTGGCCAAGATCAGGTTGATGCGATCGTGGGTCATCAGCTGGTTAGACAAAGCCACGCTTGGCTCATCAATCCAGCCAATGATGTCTTTTGGCGCCCCAGCCGCAACCGCCGCATCCAGCACCAGCTTGGCTGCGGTGGTGGTGGCAACTTTCGCCCGTGGGTGTGGCGAAAACACAATGCCGTTACGGGTTTTTAAGCTGATCAGCGCTTTAAAAATGGCGGTAGAGGTTGGGTTAGTCGTGGGCACGATGCCACAGATGATCCCAACAGGCTCGGCAATGGTGATGGTGCCAAAGGTGGCGTCTTCTTCTAAAATCCCGCAGGTTTTTTCATCTTTGTATTTGTTGTAGATGTACTCGGACGCAAAGTGGTTTTTGATCACCTTATCTTCCAATACCCCCATGCGGGTTTCGGTGGCGGCCATCTTGGCCAAGCTGATGCGCGCATCGGCGGCAGCAAAAGCGGCGGCGCGGAAAATTTCATCCACTTTTTCCTGACTAAAGCTGGCGAATTCCGCCTGCGCTTTCGCCACACGTTCCATTAACAGATCCAGTTCTGCTGAAGTTTTAACTGCCATGAGTTGGCTCCCTATGATTTTAAAAATACTTAGCCAATTCGGGCTTGGCTAAATCTTCTTTAGCTTCAAATTAGAAGAAATAATCCAAGCAGACCGTGACCTAATCCACACTACTACCCCTTTGGTGTAATTAACTTACATAATGCTGATATTCAAAGACAAATAATCATCAATAAAACAGCATTTTAGTAAAATGTTTCAGCAACCGTTCGGTTAACTTGCCCGTTTGCTGATAAAAGCAGCAGCCCCTAATTTGGCTTAAGCCTCTCAACACTGCATCTCCCCTGCCCCCTCCTTAGGCCATTGCGGATCCGTTCGTTCTTTGTTGCCCAGCGGTTTAACGGCATCGAGCCACTGCTGCTGCCGTGTTGCATCACCCGCTCCCTTACCGCGCGGTTGTCACTTTGAGCTTGCACTCCGGATAGGTATGTAGGCAACTTTCATCTAAAACACATCCTACCGTTATCTGGCTGTAAGCCAACGGACACCACATCGTCATCAAACCCCAACCGCACAGCAACATGGATCCACCACAGTAGGCGCAGCTGGCCAACCATTGATTGGCCGCGTCATAGGAAATCCATACAAGGAAAACAACATGTTAGCCAAACGTCTTCTTTCGGCTGTTGCGGTGGCCACCGTGCTGTCGTCCACAGCTTCTGCGGCGGTCGTACCCAACCATCAAAGCACTAGCCCCTGGTTCAGTGATTCTCAAACCCAGCTCAACACCAAGCTGGCGCGCACTCAGGTTGAGAACGCAAAGAATGTGATTTTGTTTGTGGGCGACGGCATGGGGATCACCACTCTAACGGCAGCCCGTATTCTGCAAGGCCAGCAACAGGGCAACACGGGCGAAGAGGGCTACCTCAGCTTCGAACGCTTCCCTTACAGCGCGTTGGTGAAAACCTACAACGTTGATGCCCAAACCCCCGATTCCGCCGGCACCATGACCGCCATGATGAGCGGCCTAAAGACCGACGTTGGCGTGATTGGCGTGGATGAAGACATTGTGCGCGGCGATTGCGCCAGCGTGTACGGCAACGAAGTGATCTCGGCATTGGAATTAGCCGAGCTGAAAGGCTTAGCCACCGGCGTTGTTTCGACTGCCCGCATCACCCACGCAACCCCCGCAGCCACTTACGCTAAATCGGCGGATCGCAACTGGGAAGATATCTCGGATATGCCCCAAGCGGCGATTGATGCCGGCTGCGAAGACATCGCCAGCCAATTAGTCAATTTTGAAGCCAACCTAGAAGCCCGTATCGCCGGCAGTGATGTGGATGGCATCGAAGTCGCGTTTGGCGGCGGTCGCCGGCATTTCTTGCCGAAACAGGCCAGCTTTAACAGCGCCGATGCGGCCTCGGCCATTGAAGGGGATCGCACCGATAACCGCGATCTCACCGCCGAATGGCAAGCCACCTACCCCAACGGTCAGTACGTTATCGACCAAGCCGGATTTGATGGCATCAACAGCGAAACCACCGAGCGCGTGCTGGGACTCTTTAACGAATCCCACATGCAGTATGAACAGGATCGCGACAACGACATCGCCGGTGAACCGTCGTTAACCCAGATGACCACCAAAGCGATGCAGATCTTAGATAACAACGCCAACGGTTACCTGCTGGTGGTGGAGTCGGGTCGAGTGGATCATGGTCACCACGCTGGCAGTGCTTACAGCGCCCTGACCGACGCCATCGAACTGAGCAATGCCGTCGCTGCAGCGCAAGCCAGTGCGGGCGACGACACCTTGATCTTGGTGACCGCCGATCACGGCCATGTGTTCACCATTGCCGGTTACCCCAAACGCGGCAACCCAATCCTAGGCAAGGTGGTGGCCGTTGGCGCCAGTGAGCCCAGCTTAGCCGCCGATGGCCTGCCCTACACCACCGTGGGCTACACCAATGGCTTAGGTATGGCGGCACTGGGGGACGAAACCAACGCCGACGCCATCTACAGCCACAGCAATAACAACGGCCGCCACGATCTGAGTAACGTGGATACCCAAAGCGCGGGCTTTCACCAAGAATCCTTGGTGCCGCTTTCCAGCGAAACCCATTCTGGTGAAGACGTTACCCTGCACGCCAGCGGCCCCGGTGCCCACCGTGCCCACGGCGTGATTGAACAAAATCAGGTCTTCCATCTTATCGAACAAGCCCTGCAACTGACCGCCGAGCAATAAGGAGAACAACATGAACAAGTTAATCATCAGCGTGGCGGTAACCACGGCCCTATTAGCCGGTTGCGATGGCGACAACGGCACCAACGGCACCAACGGCAGCGATGGCAGTAACGGCCTGAACAGCCTTGTAAACACCACGACTCTGGCCGTAGGCAATAGCCACTGCCCCAATGGCGGCCTGCAAACCGATACCGGCCTCGATCTCAATCGCGATGGCCTGCTAAGCAGCGATGAAGTCAGCCAAACCAGTTACGCTTGCGTCGCTGGCTCCGAGCCACCGCAATCCGATTCGATGCTCACCAACACCACCAGCAACAACTGGTATCGCACCGAAGCGGCTAATGTGGCCAGCGCCATCGATTACCAAGCGCTGCGAGGCCAAGCCAAAAACGTGATCCTGTTTGTGGGCGATGGCATGGGCGTATCCACCGTCACCGCCGCCCGCATTTTAGCCGGTCAGCTTAATGGCGGCTTGGGCGAAGAACATCGCCTGGCCTTTGAAACACTGCCCTACGCTGGGTTTGCCAAAACCTACAACGTAGATGCCCAAACCCCAGATTCTGCCGGCACCATGACCGCCATCATGAGCGGCGTCAAAACCGACGTGGGCGTGATTGGCGTAGATGAAGACATTGTCCGTGGTGATTGCAGCAGCGTCAGCGGCAACGAATTGATCAGCGCCCTTGAATTGGCGGAGATCGGCGGTAAGTCCACCGGCATCATCTCCAGCGCCCGCATCACCCACGCCACGCCAGCCGCCACCTACGCCAAATCCGCGGATCGCAACTGGGAAGATATCTCGGATATGCCCCAAGCCGCCATTGATGCGGGCTGTGAAGACATCGCGTCGCAGCTGGTTAACTTTGAAACCAACCTAGAAGCCCGCTACGCCGGGTTAGAGGTGGATGGCCTTGAAGTGGTGATGGGCGGTGGGCGGCGTCATTTCCTGCCTAAAGACGCCAACTTCAATAGCCCCGATGCCCGTTCCAGCACCGAAGGGGATCGCACCGATGGCCGCGATCTGACCGCCGAATGGCAAGCCCGCTACCCCGATGGCAGCTACGTCTTCGATAAAACTGGCTTTAACGGCTTAGACACCGAATCCAGCACGCACATCTTTGGCCTGTTTAACGAATCCCACATGCAGTACGAAGCGGATCGCAACAACGACATCGCCGGAGAGCCTTCGCTGCGCGCGATGACCAGCAAAGCGATTGAGGTACTGGATAACAACGACGAGGGCTTCTTCTTGATGGTGGAATCCGGTCGCATCGACCACGGTCACCATGCGGGCAGCGCCTACGCCGCCTTAACCGACACCATCGAACTGGATGAAGCCGTAGCCGCAGCGATGGCGATGACCAACCCCGAAGAAACGCTGATCATCGTTACCGCCGATCACAGCCATGTGTTCACCATTGCCGGTTACCCTAAGCGCGGCAACCCCATTCTGGGCAAAGTGGTGCCGGTGGGATCCGACGCGCCGTCACTGGCAAAAGATGGCATGCCTTACACCACCGTGGGCTACACCAACGGCCGTGGCTTTGCCGATTTAGGCAGCAGCACCGATGCCGATGATCGCTACGACATGGATGTGGATGCGGGCCGTCAGGATCTGTTGTTTGTTGATAGCAGCAACCCCGGTTTTCACCAAGAGAGTTTGGTGCCGCGCAGCTCGGAAACCCACGCTGCCGAAGACGTGAGCATTCACGCTTCTGGCCCCGGCGCGGCGTTACTGACCGGCACCAACGAACAGCAATTTATCTTCCACGCTATCGACTACGCGGCGGATCTCAGCCGCAGCGCCGACGCCATCCTGAATTAACCCAGCGCACCCGCTTGGCCATGCCAAGCGGGTTCTTGGAGCCCCAATGAATCACTTTCCAATACCGCAAACCATCGCCCCAACCATCGCCCCACGTAACTGGGCTCACTCAGGCTACCGCGCTGGCGCTTGGCCGCAGCGAGCATTCGCGGGGGCGCTGCTGCTCCTCGCCCTGTTGTCTGCGTCAGTTTCAGCAAACAACCAGTGCCCAGCGGATCAGCTGATCGCCAGCTACCGTTTAACCCAACAACAGCATGGCCAAGCGCCGCAGGTAACCACCTTACAGCTGGTGCGTCATGGCAACCGCGTCGCCATGGCCGACATTGGCGCCCAACACAGCCAAAGCTGGACCAAGCTGAGCAATCAACGACTGATCAGTTCGCGCCACTATGATGATCACCAGCGCAGCATCGATTACGCCAGCAGCGAACTGCGCCAGCGCGGGGGCAACAGCCAATGGCAACAGCATTACCAACTGGTGCCACCGGCTCTGTTTAGCCAACTGACCTTACAGCCTCAACCTCAACAGCCTCAGCAGCTGTCGCAGGAATGCGCTGCGCTGCGTCACTACCGTGGCCAACAAGACCAGCGCCACGTGACCCTGCACTGGCTGAACCAGCTGCAGCTACCGCAATACTGGCAGGTGCAAGCTCCCCACTCTCAGTGGCAACTGCAACTGATAGGCATTGATCATCAACCCCAAGCCATCGACGCCTTTTTTGCCCAGCGCGATCAGTACCAAGCGGTCGACTTTGCCGATATTGGCGACAACGAACAGGATCCCTTTTTACGGCAGATGATCAGCTTAGGGTTTAAACCGCTGCAAGGAATAACCGCCCACTAGTGCGCCCTTTTGGCACCATTGCCCTTTCCAATGGCCGTGCAGTGGTGGCATGGTGGTGACCAGCAACAACTTTTAACGCCATGTAATAGGGAAATATTTTTATGTTTAGCCACATCATGATCGGTGCCAACGACATCGAGGCATCCAAAGCCTTCTACGATGCCATTCTTGCTGAATTGGGTCATAAGCCTGGGGTGATCGATGACAAGGGGCGCTGTTTTTACTTTACCGACAGCGGCATTTTTGCCCTAACCAAGCCCATTGATGGTGAGGCCGCAACCCACGGCAACGGCAGCACCATCGGCTTTGCCGCAGCCACGGCAGAAGCAGCCAATGCGTGGCACGCTGCCGGTTTAGCCAATGGCGGCAGCGATTGCGAAGAGCCACCGGGCCTGCGTTCGAACCCAAGAATGAGCCTGTATCTGGCATACCTGCGCGATCCATCCGGCAATAAAATCTGCGCCATGCACCGCCCGCAGTAACCGGTTAGTGTGATAGCAAAAGCCCGCCGTCATGGCGGGCTTTTGCTTATCTCAGCCACGGTGCTGGGCTCAGTTAATCTGGTTCGCCAGCGCTTAACGGCACCATCACATCGTTAAATGCGGCCGATTCCGCCAGCAGCTGCTCCTCGATCAACCACAACCGATCTTGGCCCCACACCACCATTTCGCCGTATTGCACGCAGGGCACGCCCCACTGCCCCAGCCGTTGCAACTCGGTCAGGTTTTCCTGTGCCCAACCCCGCCAGCTGTTATCGCTCAACAGTGGCCGCGCCTGCTGCCAAGACAGCCCCGCTTGCTCCACAATAGTACGCATCCCCGCTTCGGTATCGGCGTAATGGCCTTGGCTGTTCACCGCCCGCGCAAACGCCAGCAAGTACGCCACTTCTTTATGCTGTTGCTGGGCATAAGCGAACAAGGCGTAGCAATGCTCAACCGCTTTGCCCAAGGGATCCGCCACATAGCCGTAGGGCAACCGCTGGCGCTGGGCTTCGCGCTGGGTGTCTAAGAAGATGTACATCTTCTTGCAGTTTGGCACCGCCAAACCGCGCATCACCATCGGCAACACCGGCATTATCTGCAAGGGCCGCTGATAATGGCAGCTCAACTTAACCAGCTGTTCTAAGGCAAGGTAGGAATAGGGACTGCGCGCCGAGAAATAGAACCGCAATGGCTGCCCTTTTTTCTCTGTTCTCTCCCCGGGATGGGCGGTGCCGGGGTGGTGGATCGCATTGGTGTTGCTGCCAGCCCCAAACCGCAGTTGGGTATGATCAAACCAGCTTATCGCTTTTGGATCGACCGCCAGCCCCAGCTGCAGCCAGCGTTGTTGGAGGTGCCATAACCGATCCAGCCCCCAATACCATTCGCCTTCGTAATAGGCCATGCCGCTGTAATAGTGCCCCAAGCGCCGCAACGTGGCCTGATTGTATTGCAGCTGAGATTGCAACGGCGCCGCTAAAATCGCGGCCGTAATCGACTGCCCCTGCCAATACTGATGAAACAGCTCAAGCATGCCAGCCAGTGGCTGTTGCCCTTGCTCGGCCAGCAACAGCTGCGCGGTAAAACTATTCAGCCGCTCGGTGCAGTGCAATTGTTCGCTTTGGGGTTGCGCCACTGGCCACTGCAACTGATAGCGCTTAGCCAGATAGCCCGCATCAACCACGCTGTGGCGACGCCAATGAACCAGATCCGGATAGAACGCTTGGGGCTTATCCCGCACGGTTCGCAGTACCAATTCATACTGAAACTGCTGCTGGAGCGTAATCAGTGCCTGCAGCAGCAGATAACTGTAGGGATCATCAATGGCCACAAACACCTGCAGTTGATGGCGACGGCCGCTGACTTTGCGCGCCCATTCCCGCCACAGGCGTTTGGCTTGCCGCGTTGTGTTACTGGCTATCCATCGCGCCGCCAAAGCACGTATACGAGAGTTCATCAGCGATCCATGGCTTGCATCCGTACCCCCCAACTTACGGCTAAGCACTGACAGAACACAATCACAGCCCAGCCAAAACCCGTAAAAAACCGCAGCCACTCGGTACGGCCACGCATTCCCGTGCATGCCGCTGATGCCCGCGGCAGATAATAACGTTTTGTTATCAAAAGCATTACGAATGGTCATTTAATCTGATGACAAACAGGATCTACACTGACAGCACGAATTGAAACCACAGGTATTGTCCCATGGATCTGAAGCTCAACGATAAGAATGTACTGGTTACCGGCTCGACCTCTGGCATTGGCAAAGCGATTGCTGCCGCCTACCTCAAAGAAGGCGCCACCGTATACATTAACGGTCGTGATCAAGCCCGTTGTGATGCCACCGCCAATGAACTGGCCAGCCAATTTAACGCCCAAGGCAAGGTGAAAACCGCCGTGGCTGATCTGGCCGATAGCGCAGCCACTGACGCCTTAGTGGCCCAGCTAACCGCAGCCGGCGGCATCGACATTTTGATCAACAACACCGGTATTTTTGAAGTAAAAGCGTTTGAGCAGATCAGCGATGACGAGTGGATGCACTACTTCAATGTGAACATCTTAAGTGCGGTGCGTTTATCCCGCGCCCTGTTACCAACCATGTTGGAAAAAGATTACGGCCGCATCGTTAACATCTCCAGTGAATGCGCCATTAAACCGCTGGGGCAGATGGTGCATTACAGCGTCACCAAAACCGCGCTGCTAAGCCTATCCCGTGCTTTGTCAGAATTAACCAAAGGCAAAAACGTAACCGTTAACTCGGTACTGCCGGGGCCAACCTGGACCGAAGGGGTTGAAAACTACTTTGATAGCTTGGCCACCAAAGAGGGCAAACCCGCTCAGGATCTGATCGACAGCTACTTTGCCGAACACGAGCCAACGTCGTTGCTGCAGCGTTTTGTGACGGTTGAAGAAGTGGCCGAATCCACGGTGTATCTCACCAGCAACCGTGCCATGAACGGCCAATCGTTGCGGGTTGAAGGCGGCATTATCCGCGCCCTGTAATGATTTAGGTTACCGTTGCTCTGTCTAAGCCGCTCATTTTGAGCGGCTTTTTGTTTTACAGCCACGTCGCTAACTGGCCGATATTAAGCTACATCTAGCTAATAAGATCTGGCTGGCGGCTCCAAAGATCAGCCCGAGCCGATGCAAACGAGGAGAAGCGGCATGGGACACACAACGCTGTATTGGCTGGGGCAAGATCTGCGCTTGCACGACAATCCTGCGCTGCAACAAGCCAAACACAATACCGACCGACTGCTGTTTGTTTATTGCATCGATCCCAACTGGTTTAAACCAAAGCGTTACCACAACGCCGCCGTTGGCAAGATGCGCTGGCAGTTTATGGTGCAATGCCTGAACAACTTGCACGCCAATCTCTGCAAACAACAGCAACAGTTATTGATCTTTCACGGCTCGCCGGTGGGGATCATCAGCCAGTTGATCAGCCAGCATCAGGTGTCGCGGGTGGTTCGCAGTCGCCAAGTCGGCATTGATGAGCAGCGCCAATGGCAACGCTTAACCGCGCACCATCCGGATGTGTTTTGGCGTGAAGAAGACGGCGCGACGTTATACGACTTAGCGCAATTGCCGTTTGCCATAAACGACTGCCCCAAGACCATGGCCGACTTTCTGCTGCAGGTTGATCCCCTCGCCATCGCAGCACCGCTGTTAGCCCCAGCCACCTTGCCACCATCAACCCCACATTCAACCGTGGGCTTACAGGCCGACACCGATGCGTTATCGGTGATTGGTGGCGAAAACGATGGCCTGCGCCATTTGGCGCAATACTTTGAAAGCGAGCAGCCAAACCACTACCACAGCCAGTGTGATGCACTGCAGGGCTGGCACAACAGCAGCAAACTGTCGCTCTGGCTTGGTCAAGGCTGCATCAGCCCACGACAAAGCTACGCCGCCATCAGCCAATACCAAACCCTGCACAACGACAGCGACAACGGCGAAGCGCTGAAACAGGCGTTACTGCGGCGGGAATATTGGCAATGGTATGGCCTTAGCCACGGCGATGGCTTATTCAAATTCGCGGGCAGCTGCGGCCAGCGACCATTAACCAGCTTCTACTCCAACCGGTTCACCGCTTGGTGTCACGGCAACAGCGGCTACCCCATCGTGGATGCGGCCATGCGCGAACTGCTGGCCACCGGCTACATCAGCAACCGCGCCCGCCAACTGGCGGCCAGTTGTTTGGTGCACCAGCTGCAAGTGGACTGGCGCTATGGCGCGGCGTGGTTTGAACATCACCTATTGGATTACGACTGCGGCAGCAACTGGGGTAACTGGCAGCACATTGCGGGGGTAAGCAGCGATCCGGATGACGGCAAGCCGCTGGATCTGCAGCAGCAAAGCGAACGGTTTGATCCCGAACACCGTTACCGCCGTCGGTGGCAATCCGAAGCCACCCCACTGACCGCCAGCGGCGAGCTGAACTGGCAACAGTGATTCGAGTAAAGCGTTCGCATGATGAATTCGAGTCGCGCACGGCAGTCGTTCACTTGAATAAAGAGCCTGAGTGAGTGCTGCTGAGCATGGCCGCCGCAGCGGAGTACGGCCTACCACCCAAAGCGGCATCCGTTCGCCCCCGTGCACCGAAGCCACGCCAAACAACATCATATTTTAAATCAGTTACTTGGCCGATTGCCGCTGCCCCAGCATGGCAGCAGCAACGGCGCCACCTATAGTTAACACTATCGCCGCCCCCGCAGTAGATAAGGAATATGGCGCCAATGTGATCGCTTCGATACAAGGAATACGCCATGAATGACAGCAAATCCCCACCCACCGAAAAAATCTGCTTGGCCTGTTTGCGCCCCTTCGTATGGCGTAAAAAATGGCAACGCGAATGGGATAACGTCCGCATCAGCTCGGATCGCCCGCGCCCCAAAAAACCTTAACTAAACCAGCACTTAGGCGTTAGCCGTAACCAGTATAAACGACCGCATCAACCCGAAAATCAGCAGATAACACCATGTTGGTTCGGTTTTTTGCCCAGCTGCGGCCGCGGCAAATGCGTATCATTGCTGTCCCCCTTGTTGCTGGAGCCTAGCGCCTTGAATCTTCCTGTTTTGCCCTGCGAGTCGTTTACGTTACGGCTGTTGCAGCCGCAAGAAGCCGCCACCGCCGTTAAGTATTACCGCAGCAATCAATTGCACTTGAATAAGTGGGAGCCCAAACGCCCCAGCGGTTTTTATCAGCTGTCCTATTGGCAGCAACTGCTGCAACAGCGGCTACGGCAGTTTCAACGGGGCGAATCGGTGCACCTATGCGCCATCGATAACCGCAGCAAGATGATGATCGGCAGCTGCAACTTCACCCAAATTGATCGGCAGCTGAATCGCAACTGCTTTATGGGGTACAGCCTTGACCAATATCAACAAGGGCAAGGGCGGATGACCCAAATTGTGGCGACCAGTATTGAGTACCTTTTTGCCCAGCGCCAGCTGGCGCAAATCAGCGCCGGTTACATGCCCAGCAATCAGCGCAGCGGCAACGTGCTGCAGCGTTTAGGGTTTGAAACCATTGGGCTAGAACGTGACTATTTGCAGATAAATGGCAAATTAGAGGATCACATTGTTACCACCAAGCGGAACCCCTACCAGTTTCAGTTCAGCTAACTAGGCTGCCTCCGTTCGGCTTAACCGGCGTTCAATCCACGGCTCAAGCGCGCCATCACTGCACTGCCCTTCTCTGCCGCCATTCCCTCTGGATCCTTATTCTGCGCGCACCAGCTGAATGCTGAGCGCCGAGATCCAGCTGGCGCCGGTTCAGCCAATATTCCAGGCCAACCTTCTGCGCCAATCATGCCGCCCCTCGCCCACAAGCCCCCCGTGCGGCCAACAAAACCCACTCAATGTTGCACTGGTTTGAAAATAAGTTTCATTAGTTGTTGAAATTTATTTAATGGAAACGATAATAGCTCTCGTTTGCATTACCCTTACTATAATCACAAGGACATCGTGATCCATGAAAGTTGTTGCCCACAGTGCCGTAGCCACTGCCATCGCTCTTGCCTTAAGCGCCCCTGCCTACGCCGCAGAAACTGCCGCTGAAGATATCGAACGCATTGAAGTTGTTGGTCAATTATCGTTTTACTCCGCCACCAAATCGGCAACTCCGATCATGGAAACCGCCCGTTCAATCTCGGTAGAAACCGACACACAGCTGATTGAAAAAGGCGCGTTACGATTAGATGATGCCTTTACCTACACCGCTGGGGTGAATGGTGAAACCTATGGCTACGCCACACGGGGCGATTGGGTTCGCATTCGTGGCTTTGAAGTGCCCCAGTACCGTGATTCGCTGCAATCGCTGTTTGGCAACAACAATAACACCCGCCCCGACGTGTACGCCCTAGAGCAAGTGGAAGCGCTGAAAGGCCCCGCCTCGGTGCTGTACGGCAAAGGCTCTCCCGGTGGTTTGATCAACTTAGTCAGCAAAACCCCAAAGCAAGAGAGTGCCCACGAACTGGTGCTGGAGTACGGCAGCTTTGATCACAAACAGCTGGCACTGGACAGCACCGGCCAACTGAGCGACGACGGCCAGTGGCTGTACCGCATGGTTGGGCTTTACCGCGATACCGAAACCCAAGTGGATTTCGTGGAAGACAACACGGTGATGTTGGCGCCCTCGTTAACTTGGCAGCCCAACGACAATAACCAACTTACGCTGCTGCTGAACTACACCGACACCGACAGCGACACCGCGGCGCAGTTTTTACCGGTTTCTGGCACCTTGCACACTGCGCCCAACGGCCAAAAAATGGCTCCTTCAACCTACGTGGGCGATCCGGATTACAACCAATACCTAGCCGAAACTCTGTCGGTGACCTTGATTGGCGAACACTACTTCAATGACGACTGGTCGGCGTCATTCACCGGCCGCTACACCGATGCTTCGGTGGATTACCAACAGGCGTGGATCTCGTTCATCCCTAGCGCAACCTTCATCGGCTTACGCGACGGGTCACTGCACCCACTGGGCTTAGCCCCACGCAGCTTTTACCGCAAAGATGGCACCTCAGAACAAGCGGCGATTGATCTGCGCTTGCGCGGTAATGTGATGCTGGCCGGAATGGAACACGAACTGCTGTTCGGCACCCAATACCAAGATGTCACCATCGGCAGCGCCGGTTACTTCGCCTTTGCCGTTGGCCTTGATTTCACCAACCCACTGGCCAGCGACGACAGCTACTGGATTAACCCGTTTAACCCAAGCTACGGCAATGTGCCACCGGCCGCTGCGCTGGATGCCGCCTACGCGGTTAAACCCGACACCGACAGCAAAGACTTAGGCATCTACATTAGCGATCAGATCAGCTACGAATCGTGGTTGTTAACCTTAGGGCTGCGCTTCGACGACACCGAAACCACCACCGCCAGCGACAGCCAAAGCGACGATGAAGTGAGCTTCAGCGCGGGCTTGATGTACCAATTTGATGTTGGTCTGTCGCCTTACGCCAGCTACGCCGAATCCTTCGATCCGGTAGTGGGTGACAATGGCGCCGGTAAAGCCCTGCAACCGATGCGTGGCGAGCAATGGGAGCTGGGCTTGAAATACCAGCCAGAGGGTTGGCCGGCCATGGTGCAACTGGCCTATTTCGATATCGAGCAAAGCAACCTTAACGATCCCAACGCGCAGCCGGGTAACGTGGAACAGCAAAGCGGCGTGGCCGAAGTAACCGGGGTCGAACTGGAAGCGATGGGTCGCATCGGCGATGTGACCGTTGAACTGAACGCCAGTGTGCTGGATCACAACGACGCCAACGGCAACAAACTGGCCTCGGTGCCAGAGCAGCAAGCGTCTGCGTGGATCAGCTACCAGCCGAGTCAATTCGACGGTTTCCGCAGTGGCCTTGGCGCACGTTATGTGGGTGAATCCTTCGGTGGCACCGAATCACGACTGCAGATCTACGACAACATTCGCACCCCGTCGTACACCTTGGTGGATTTGATGATCGGCTACCAGTGGCAGCAAGTGCAGCTGCAATTAAACGCCCGTAACCTGTTTGATAAGCAGTACTACGCCACCTGCCTTGCCCGTGGTGACTGCTTCGCCGGTGACGAACGTACCATCGTCGGTAGCCTCCGCTATGCCTTCTAATGCCATCACCGTTATGGCGCTTGCCGCAGCACTGCTTGTCAGTGCTGCGGCAACGGCATCCACCGCTCCATCCGCTCCCCTCGCTGTTCCAGCGGGGGTAATTCACATTAGCCCTAACGTCACCGCCCTGTTGGCGCTGCTGCTGTGCAGCCTTGGCACCGCGTTGCTCTATGGTTCGTGGCAACAGCGCACCCCCGCCAAGTTGATCATGCCCTGTGGCTGGCTCGCCATCTTCGCGGCCACGCCATTATGGATCCACGCCTATGGGGTTGAGTTTGGGGTTATCTACAACCTAATCGCCCTGTTTGCCGTTGCCATCAGCCTGATTTTGATGCGCTCTGAACTGGGCAGCAGTAGTGCCCCCGCGTTGATCCCGGCACCACGGGTTGGCGCCGATGCGTTACGCCAAGATCCGCTGCGTCAGTACCGCTTAGGCTCAGTACTGGGACGAACGTTATTGATTGTGTTGGTGGGCGCGATCGCCACCGTTGCCATCGCCATGGCACTGTTTACCAGCTTGCCGTTACCCCGCGTTGATCAGCTGGTGCTGGCCGCGGTGTTGTTTCCGCTGCTTTGGGGCACCATCGCCGTGGTATTGAGTTACAGCCAAACGCTGCTGCGCCACTGCGCCATGCTGCTGGCTGCCACCACGGCGGCATCGTTGTGGCTAGGGAGATTTCTATTATGAACACAGACACCACTGCAGCCGCGTTCAAGCCTAACCGCAGCGCCGCCCCCGCCTCGTTATCGAAACGGATGCTGCTGGGCCATTCGGGTATCGGCTTACTGGTTGGGGCGCTGATGTATCTGATCTGCATCAGCGGCAGCATCGCGGTGTTTTACCCAGAACTTGAACGCTGGGAACAACCGCAGATCCCAGAGTTTCAGCAGATGGCACCGCAGGCCATTCAACAGGGCTTTAGCCAGCATTTGGCTGGACTGGCGCGCGACGATTACCCGAAAAAGATGTTCATTACCCTGCCGACGGCAGAGCTGCCTCGCGCTCACATTTCGGTCAATGGCAGTGAATACTGGCTCGATAGCGGCGGTCATCGCTTGGATGATGTAACCGATGGCTGGACAGCCATGTTAACGGCATTACACATCAACCTGTTGCTGCCAAAAAACCTCGGCATTGTGATTGTCAGCTTACTTGGAGTGATGCTGGTGGGTTTAACCCTCAGCGGAGTGTTGGCGCATAAGCGGATCTTCAAAGACGCCTTTACCCTGCGTGTTAATGCTGAACTGCCAAAGCAAGTGGATATTCATAATCGGTTGTCGGTGTGGGGCCTGCCATTCCATCTGATGATTGGCTTAACCGGTGCTTTTTTTGGCCTGGTTGGCCCCTTTATCTTGGTGGCGGTATCGCTGTTTTACGAGGGCGATCAAAACGCCTTGATCAAAGATGTTTATGGCCATGATCCGGTCATCAACCAAGCCAGCCAACCCTTCTATGTTGATCGCGCCTTCGATAATCTGGCCACCATCGCACCAGAGGCTCAGCCGCTGTACGCCGTAGTGCAGCAACCCGGTGGCAGCGGCCAGTACATCGAAATTGGTGCCTTGCTGCCACAACGCTTGATCTACTCCGAAATCTATCGCTTCAACAGCGATGGCAGCTACATCGATCACCAGCAAATGGGCGACGGCCCCCTTGGGCGCCAATTGGCGTACTCCATCTATCGCATCCACTTTGGTCACTTTGGCGGCTATGGCACCAAGCTGATGTATTTGCTGTTGGGGCTGGCATTAACCGTGATCAGCGTAACTGGCATCAACATCTGGCTGCAAAAGCGCAATCGCCAAGATGGGCTGGATCGGATCTGGGCTGCCACCGTCTGGGGGGCACCGCTGGCTCTGTGTGCCTCTGCCATCGCCGCTACCTTCGCGTTGCCGGTGACGCTGAGCTTCTTAGCCAGCTACGCCGTCGCTTTTGTGGTTGCGGGTTGCGCCCGTGCTGCCGCTCCCAACAGAGTAAACCAACGTTTTAAAGCGGCAACGGCGCTGGCACTGGCCATCACTGCGGTGGTGCACCAGTGGCATTATCGCGATGACACCATCAGTGCTGCCGCCATCAACATCGATCTGTTGTTGCTCGGCGTCAGTGGTTGCTGGGGATTGTGGTTGTGGCATTGCCATCGCCAACACCGCAGCCCACAAGGGGAGTTGGCGAACTAACTTCGGCTTTGAAGCCTAGGTACTGTAACTCTAAGCACGGCAAATCTAGGTACTGCATCTAGGTACAATTCATAGCAGCGGTGGCTGGCGACGTGGATCGCCATTCATCGCTGCTATCACTGCGCGCCATGCAACCTATCTCACCGCACCTGCCCCGCCTGTCTTATCGACAAATTGATCGCAGCCGCACCACAACTCTCATCGGGCATTAACCACGGCTTCCCCATCCAGTCAATTGGGCTGGCATTGCCTTTTTCACTAGCGATTTTATTGTTGTTGTCGCCTCATCGTTGGCGGATTGCGATGCACATCACAGCCTTTCTGGCAGAACTGTTCAGTACAACTTGGTCTCAATGTGGCAACTTTGTTAACATTGCCGCCGTTGTAGTCGCCAAGTAGTAAGGGCTTTCCTGTGCAAGAAGAACATGTGGTTGTTGTCGATGAACAGGGCGTTGTTCTAGGCACCGAAGAAAAAATGGCCGCCCATCGTCTTGGGTTACTGCACCGAGCCTTCTCGGTTTTTATCTTTAATGATCAGCATCAGTTGATGTTGCAGCAGCGTGCCCTGCACAAATACCACTCTGGTGGCTTGTGGACCAATACCTGTTGCAGCCACCCGCGTCTGCATGAATCCTACGCCGATGGTGCCCAGCGCCGCCTGTTTGAAGAGATGGGTTTTCACAGCGAAATGAAGCCGGTATTTGAGTTTATCTACCGTGCCGAGCTGGATAAGGGGATGATTGAACACGAATTGGATCATGTCTTTTTTGGCTACAGCAACACCACGCCACAGCTGAACCCAGAGGAAGCCGCCGCCTATCGCTACGTCAGCTTGGATGTGCTTGATGACGAAATGAAAAATCAGCCAGAACAGTATACTGAATGGTTTAAGATAGCCTACGCACAGGTGCGAACCTTGTGGCTAGAGCGGATCCGTCAGGCCGCTTAAGCCGCCATAAAACCGCACGCCTGTTACGATCCCCCTGAATCGACGGCAACCGTTTTTTAAAGAGGCTCAATGGCATTATCTACCCCGTTATTACTGTTTGTTGATGTGGTGCAGCAAGGTTCGTTCACCAAAGCCGCCGCGTTGCACGACATGGACAACTCGTCGCTGTCAAAACAGATCAAAAAGCTGGAAGCCAACTTGGGGGTGCAGCTGCTGAACCGCTCTACCCGCTCATTTTCGCTTACCCCCGCTGGGGAAGAGATCCTCGCCCAAGCAAAAACGTTGAAGCAGACGCTGGATCAGATCCAAGGCATTGCCGATGCCTACCAATCTCAACCCAAAGGTAACTTACGGATCGCCTCGCCGGTTTACTTTGGCCAACAATACCTGCAACCGGTGATCGCCCAATTTCTGCAGCGTTACCCCGATGTGCAACTCAGTTTGGCGCTGGATGATAAGAAAGCCGACATTATCGCCGATCACATCGACTTGGCTTTTCGCATCGGAAAGATGCCCGATTCCAACTTGATTGCCAAAAAAATAGCCAGCACTCATCTGGCTTTAGTCGCCTCTCAGGATTTTATTCAGCAGCATGGTCGCCCCACCACTTTGGCAGAACTGTTGGCCCTGCCCGCGGTGATCTACAGCAACGGCGATCTGATTTGGGATCAACTGCAGATCAGCGCCGAGCCCAACGGCGCCCTCATCACCGCCAAAATGCGCGGCAACTACCGCACCAGCGACATTCGCGCCTTACTGGATGCGGTCTCGGCTGGGATGGGTTACGCCTTGATTGATCTGTCGCATCTGCAACGGCCTATTGATCAACTGCAGTTGGAGCCGCTGTTAACGGATCACCGTTTATCCTGCGGCGACACTGGGATCTACGCGGTTTACCCCCACCGTAAACAAACCAAATTAGTGGCGGAGTTTATTCACGCGGTTGAACAGTACCTCGGCGCGCCCGCCTTTTGGCAACAACACCTGCCGAATTACGACAGCCTGTATAACTGATCGCCCTGCATACTGCTCAACCGCCAAGCGATACTGGGGTTATGAGTCGATGCTGATGCCCACATGATGATAACGGGCGAAGACATCGTTGCCGTCCCACTGCGGCGGCATGTCACTGGCAAGGCCAGCCTCTTTCAGCAACCGCCGATGTTGATCTTGGGTGAGCTCGACCGCCACCAGATAACGCTGCAGTAGCGCACTCAACACCGCCAGCTCATCCCCTGGCCATTCAAGTAATTTTGCCACCACCACTTTCAGTGGGATCGCATGATCAAGATCGGCGGCCTCGTCGGGCTGAAGCGCCGCACTGCGCCCCACCAGCTTCGGTTTGATCCGCCGCAGTGTGGCACGCAAAATTCGCGTGGTAACCCGCAGAGTTACCACCCCTTTACGGTATCCCTGTAGCTGCCACAGCACGCTGGCAACCACTTCTTGTTCAAATGGCGTCATGACACTTTCTTCTACTAAAACAGAAAGCGCCTTGGCGCAAACCAAGACGCTTAATCGAATAACCGTATTGTAAATGGCGAGCGACCAACATGGCAGTCTCTGGCGCCATTTGTGCTTCAGGCAACGCTAAAAATCATACACCTCAACCACAATCCCGCTTTGCTGGTGCAGCCATTGTTTTACTGCCGACCGCCCGGGTTGCTGACACTTTTTGACGCCACCGGGTTTTGCAAAGAACACCAACTTTTCAACTCGGTATCCTAAATCTTTAGCGATTAATGCTTTCAGTATGTCTTTTTCAAATTCAGAGTTGGGTCGACTTAATCCCAGTGCCACCTCAACAATGACCCCTTCATCTGGAAAGTAATAGTCCACCGCAAGGCTGGTGTCGCCACAAATTTTTTGCTCTGAAAAGTCCGCGCCAAAATGCATCTGGGCTTTATGAGCCAATAAGGTAACAAACTGATTGGTCGCATGATTGCCGATTCCAGGCCCTTTCGAATCTAAAAAACCATGAGTGTTGGCTGCTAACGTGTGTGCTAAGTCAAAAAGTTGTTTGTATTTAACCATTTATCATCCATGACTAAAGTAAAAAAAATACAATGACGTACAACCAAGGTGCAGTTAAAGGGCACAACCAGACTGTAGTGGCAGACAAACTCAAGCCCTTTAATCAACAACAAACCGAGCAGTTCAATCTGCCGCTACACTGCCACTTGAATCCATATCTGGAACTGATCGAATACTGCGGCCGCGCCTTAGTCACCGATAACGCCGGAGCCATCCTAGCAGACTGCAGCCATTGACTTGATCGACTTAGAGCACTTTCTCGAGTTGACTGAAAACTTCGATTACCACTTCAACCACTTTGCCGGTAACTGCGCCTGTAGTGGTCAACTAAATTTGGCCACGGCTTCGTAAGTTTTCCTGTATCTTCGCTCTGACTCATTGGGCGTTAAACCGCCATTGTAATGATGGGGTCTGAGGGAACTGTAATAGCCGATGATGTAGCGCACTATTTCGCTCCAGGCTTCAGCAAAATTATTGTACCCGGTCGCAGGTACCCATTCTGTCTTTAAGCTTCGAA
>NZ_CANLCI010000004.1 GCF_947489035.1 uncultured Ferrimonas sp.
CGCCAGTATCTATAACTGCTGCGCTGAATACCGAACACTTCGCACAACCGGACTTCGCTATAGCTCTTCCTGAGCTTCTCGATCAACGAGAACTGTTCAGTGAGTCAGACATCAAGAGAGCCGTAGCCTTTTTTAGAATTTCATTGTGCTCTTCGAGATTTGATACTTTCTTCTTTAACTCTCGGATCTCGATTTGCTCAGGAGTCAGCGGTGATGCCTTGGGAGATGTGCCATCTCGCTCTTGCTTCAACTGACGAACCCATTTATCCATTGCCGATTTGCTGACATTCATTGCCTTCGCGGCTTCAATGACTGAGTAATTTTGGTCTACGACTAACTGGGCTGCTTCAAGCTTAAAATCGGCGCTAAAAGTTCTTCTTGTTCGTTTGGTCATTGTCACACCTGTTTGTGCATGAGGCGCATGATAACACCTCTAATCAGGTGGCCAGTTTTAGTGTGCCACTACACCATCTGGAAACGTCGAATGCATCGCCTACGACAAACGTTTATCGATTTGCTTCATAAAGGGCAAACTGTCCCTGCAACTCGTTATGCAGGGCGCTGTAAATTCATTTTGAAACACGAAAGAAGCTTATGGGCATTTGTGTCGCAACAGAACGTGCCGTTAACGAATAACGAGGCAGAGCGGTGCATACGAGGCAGCGTTATCATGAGAAAAATCTGCTATGGCACCAGCTCAGACCGAGGCGATAAGTTTCGTTCGAGACTACTATCGATAGTTGAAACCTGCAAAAAACATGGCCTATCACCGCTAACCGTCGTGAGCCAAATCACGACGGCAGTTGTGGCGAAACAACCCTATCCCGACGTATTCAATTTGCTCGAAAATTAAAATCAAGCCCAAGCGGGTGAACGGTTACATAAAAGCCCCTAGTTGAATCGTCCAAACTCCGTTTACGAATTTATTGACAACGAGGAACTTGCAATGCTCATCCTGTTCAATGGCGTAGTAAACAATGGCGCTTTCAATCAATGTTGGTAACCATCCGTTTTTAGTTTGGCAAAAGTGTCAACTCGCGTCTAGTCTAGCTAATTATTTTCAAGAATTGGAGTCTTTACGCAAGTACCTGGCCGGGATACCTCCGACAACCGAGTCAGATGCCACATCATTTATCACAACGGCGTTGGGAGCAACAATCGTATTTTCACCAATGGCGACACCTCCAAGTATTCGACTACCTGCGCCCAAAAATACACCATCACTAATCACAGGCAAAGAAGCACCACCTCTACCACCTATAGTTACACCTTGACCGATAATAACACGGTCACCAATCACAGCTCGCTCATGTATTACAACTCCAATCCCCCCATAAGCAAACTTTACTTTCTTTCCCATCCTTAACTTATAAGGTACATGGCAATTAAAAGCCAAGTAGATAAACAATTGAATCAGATAAGGTATAACCGGCACCTTAATTCGATACAATGCGTAAGCGAAAGCATGTATTAATGGAATAATCCGACTCATTCTGTGACACCGTCAATAATTTCGACCCATTTCTTAACCACTCTATCTATTGAGTATTCTTCGGCAGCAATCTTTGATTCTTTAGAATATTTCTTAGCAAGATTATCATCATTATTCAACTTAATGACCTTTTTTACAAAGCCATCAATATCGTAGTGTTCTATAAGATAGCCAGTAGACTCATCGGAAATGATCTCAGCCGGCCCTGTAGGGCAATCATAACTTACCTGAGGTAGACCGGCATCTTGAGCTTCAATCAGTACCATTGGCAACCCCTCGTAGTGGGACACCAACATCAAACACCGATGTGAAGCATACAGCTTTCCGATCTCCTTTTGATTACCCAAATAGTTCACACTATTAGATAGCCCTCTAAGCTCTATTTGCTCTAACAGGAATTGACGTTTACTGCCATCACCAACAATAGAAAACTTAGACTCTTTCTCAACTTCTATTATTTTTTCAATCACATCCAGCAAACCAGGAATGTTTTTTTGTTCTTCCAATCGTCCTACAAATAGAAATTTATTTCTTGGCAAGCTACATGAAACACCCAAAGACACTACTGGATTGTTTACAACGATACAATTTACATTTTTAGACAAGTAATAGCGCTTATCATATTCAGTTAGTGCAGTTAGTAAGTCAGCTTTTCGGTAAACAAAATTTCTTATTTTAACTTTTATTCCATTAGCCAAAGCATTGTGATTATTGTGCTCGCAGCAAATCACTTTAACATTATTATTTACAAGGGTTGCCAAACGCGAAAGAACGTTCATATCCAAGCCAAAGGACACTACTACATCTGGACGCTCTGACTTTATGAATCGAGATAACCTACCAATTCTATTATAGAGTTCAACAACCTTCCCTAATATAGACTTTGACATATAGTCAAAAGCCAAAGACTTTCTCTCCACCTCAGGCTTTAGTTCATAGAAATCATGAATTTGACTTTCACCACTTACTATGGTGAGGTCATATAATTGCGATAATTCGTTAGCAAGATTGACACATACACGCTCAGCACCGCCAGCTCTTATATTATTAGTTACGAATATAACTTTCTTCATTTTTTTCATTTGTCATACTGCATCTAGCAGCCCTGTAGCTAATCAAAAAACCCAAAAGTAGCATTACCACCTCTCCGGTTCTAGTACCAAAGAAGGAAGGATAACCCACACCGCAAGCCAACAGCACTATTAAGAGGTCAGATTGTAGAGTGTTCTTATTAAGTATTTGGATAAAATAATGCACCAACATAATCGCGGTCAATATCAATGCAATATATACACTTGATTGCATCGATATAGTCAAGTACAAGCTATCCCCTTGAAAGACATTTTCCACATAGTTAAATCCTACTCCGATTCCATTATTACCAGTCAAAAAATCAATACTGGAATTAAGAAACCCATCAGATCCGAACCTAGTCTGCAGCGAAGACATTACGCCTTTATCCATCAAATTTGTAATCAATTGAATAACTTTAAAATCAAAGTCGGAAGCAAAGAGGATAACAAAGCCAAAGACTGTTGCACAAACAATAACTGCTCCCAAAACCCCTTTCGCTCGTCCAGTAATCACAAATTGTAGAATTAGAACAACGATACCAAACAAAAATGTTTTTGAGGCAGAAAGCACTCCTGCTACAAACGCTAATATCGCTATTGCAACAGCAAACATTTTACTGCATCTAAGGTTAAAGACGATTATCAATGCAATTAAACAAACTAACGAGAAGTTTGCCGGATGGTTAACACTACTCTTTATTCTAAAAAATATTAAAATCTCATTCGCCAGCTCTTCCGTATATTTTGTCGAGTACAATGATGATATATTCTCCCTTAACTCAGGAATAAAAAACTCAACATACCCAACAAGGATAATCAAAACACAATATAATAAAACGTATCTCATTAGATCGTCATATAAATATGGCTTATCCTTGCCAATTAATAAGGCAAAGCCAAAAACAGCCAGCAACCTAACATTACCAAACAAAGACACCATGCCAACCGAATTAATATCCACCCCTTGCAGAGCAGCGGTGTATATAGTGCTTGTAATTGGCAGCACGATAAAAAATAAAATTCCTGCTATAATTAGCTTTTGGATCCTTACTGTAGATTTAATCAATAGAATCCCACCCATTACCAATACAGAAAGTGCAAAATCCATACGTACACTTCCCATAGGCGGGACTACAGCTAAAGAAACAAGAAACAGGATTAATAGCTTTCGAATTGCTGCGTCTGAATAAATATTTAAATTTTTCACCAGATACCTTTAATCATGAAAAAAGCCAAACGCAAAAATACTAACAAAAACTTCGAAACGGACTCAAACAAAGGCCATAAATGCAAATGAATATATATAGTAAATAAAGTGCGCTACTGTGTGAGCCTGGTAAAGAGCTAAGTTTTCTACAACTGATTTACTATCCACCCATCTAAAATGAAATTGGCGGAATTAATTATCAGCGCCGGCTATCTCTTCAACACCTCGATACCTTGATGTATTGAAATTTATAATCTACCATGCCAACACAGTTAAACAACCATCTGAGCTAAATAGCGGCTCCTAATTATACTCAACTTTGAGTATTCCATGGCCTCACGTAATATTCTTTGTTTTTGGTCTAGTGCAACTTTTTCTTAATGCGGTGTCGCTCTACGCAGTCGGTAGGTATTAGTATCAGGAAACTCCGTTTCTTTGAGGACTTTGTTATGCATTGCGATTGTTCAAATCGCACCAACGAAATCAAGTTCCCTTCTTCCTGCAAGAGCCGAGTGATCTACATTTCGGAACGCTTATTTATATTGCTAGACAGGATCCTAGTGCTTCCGGTCAAAACTTTTAGATTAAATAACTATAATTACCAGTCCTGATTCGATATGTTCGAGAGAGATAACTAAAGTCTATTAAGCATTCTATGTTAATAATGTTTACGGATAGAGCCACCTAATATAAGTTTTATAAATATCGAATAAGCCAATGTAGCAAATAAACTCAGTCGCTCTATAGTACTAAATGTTTTCACTTCACTTGCAGTACTTACAAGTTTTTGAAACTTTAGCATGAATTCTTTATGCGAAAACTCATTAGCTCTATTAAATTCTTTTTCCCTTATGATGTTATATTCATAGTCAGAGCATTCAATAAGCTTTATTATCATCCGCTCGTAATCAATAAGTTCATATGGCAAGTTATCTTCATGAATCGAAACCGATGATGTATTATGAAGAAAACCATACGTTTTATGATCTGTACGACCTTCAATACCGATAATACTTGGACAGGATCTACCAGCAGCTTGCAATAATACGGTACCGCTACCTACGAAGCAATCGCAATTATCAATATATGAATCAATTTCTGAAAAGTCCACCTCATCCATTAAATTTACATGTGCTTGTAAATCTAGTTCCTCTATTTTTTGCTTTATATCACTCATTAATTGTCCATTGCCAATGATAGTGTAAGCAACTTTATATCCACGGTTAAGCAAGTTTCGTATAACAGTCAATAAATTTATATTGTATGTTTTAAAAGCTGCCAGCCTACCAATAGACAAGATCTGAAATGTTTTACATTTACTCTTACTCTTCATAGCTGGCGGAATCTTTACACCTAGCGCTAATAACTGCGACTTACAAACGTTCAAATGACAGGTTGACTCTAAATTTTCTTTGGCGCGAATAGAAGTAAGAATGAAGTTATCGTAATTATATTTTGATATGAGACGCAAAAGCCCTTTTTGAAACACACTGTCTTTGCTTAGCACATTTACTTCATTTGCATGATAAACACCAATTGTAAATGCGGGTTTAAAGTTCATTTTTATCCGACTATAAAGCAAAGTCATATGTATTCCAGCCAGCACGCTAAATGCGTGAACGGTATCCACGCGAGATAAATACTCACTCAATTTAGCATTATCCCATCTTTGGAATAAAGATAATAGATACTTTCGGTCAGAGTATGATGATTGATTTTGACCATATATTAACTCAGGCCAGTATGAAACGTCAGCAACCTTCTGTAATCTGCTTAACAGTTGAGGATTCGCTGACCTTGTACACAGTAATACTTTTACTTCATCTCCAAGTTCAAATAGACCCTCCGCGATTTTTACAAGTTGTGTTTGAATTCCACCAATATTAAGATCGCTGTAGACCAGAAGATGAGTTTTCATTTGAAAAGTACCTAGGAACAAATAGAACAACATTAACCAATAGCTTGCTAAATGTAATCATCACTAAAATCCAAACAATATTCTCGTCTGAAAGGTTGTGGACTTTCAATAGAACACACAAGCCAATAAATGCAAATATATCAATCGCTGCCAATTTCACTTTTGAATAATGTGAGAGCAAATAGAAGCCTATCGGGTACGAGACGACTAACAGCAGAGCATTTATTCCAAACATTGGAAAATATATGCTTGCCTCTAATTGCCTCGAACTAAATAACATCAAAATTATTTGCTCAGAAAAAGATACAATCACTATTATTATTGGCAGAAAACACACTATAACCTTTAAAATTGTATTTAAAACATCCTTTTCTGGATTTTTGCTATGCGCTATGTTTTTAAAGTAAAAGGTTGAATAATATAAAGTGGCAAAACTAATTGTTATTTCAAACACTCGTTGCGCAGTGTACATCAATCCAGCTTGTTCGTAACCTAACTCACTCACCATTACATCTCTTAGTAGCATCACACCCAAATGGGTACTTGCAAGAGAAATGAGCCCATAAAATAAAAATGACAACGCTGTGAGATTTGTACCTTCAGTTCCACCCGCTCCCTCGAGCCATGTACTAAGTATAAACTTGATATTATACTCTCCTCTTCTTGCAATTTTTCTTATCCAAAGAAAAATTGAAATTAGTGCAACAAGAGCTGGACGTAAGATAATGGCTGCAAATATAAATTCTATGCGTCCAATAACCACTGCGAATAAAATAAGAAATGCACCCAGAACAGTTTGAACAAGAGATAATTGGAAATACTCCCGTTTCCTATTGCTAGCTATTGCATTTGATAAAATAACTTGGGAAACTAGATATGCTAAAGCAATAAGTGGAGCGCACCAGAACAACTCTGAGCTATAGTTCTCCCAAAAATATATACCTATTTCTATATTAAAAGCCTTGCTTAAAGCATATATTAACAAGGAGATAACTATTATATATAATATATATAATTTGGACACACGAATTAAGTTGGGGTAACATTTAACAATTGCATTATTTACACCGGGAATGAATACTGATGTCAATATTGTTACGAACAAAATTGTTTGACCATAAGCAGAAAACTCTTTCAATGATAAGTGAGTCGATGCCACTTTATTAGTAATCAGCCCAGTTATTATAAAACAAACATTTAGTATTACCGAATAAACTAATTCGCTATTTATTTTTTTCATATTTGAAAGATTGGTGCTCAAAAATACTTGAGGTAAATTTAGATGATTTTTCTGTTTCAGCATAGGAGGTTTTGTTGAATAACTCTCTAAAACCACCATGAATACCGACATTCTAATCTCATAGCCACTACAAAGAGATTGAAAAAACAGCCAAGGGAAAGCTCACGATGAAGTACACTTAGCTCTTCAATACGGAGTTATGAACAATAATTAAATCTACACTTTCAAGAAACGTTATTAGGGATGTTAGCAAATCCACAGAATGAAAAAATTATCATTAATACATATCAACCAAATGCGCCAGCATGAAGGCTCATTAGTTGAATCAGTGATGCAACCTCGGCTAAATAACTATTCCGAGACATTGAACACTCGGTCCTCGCGAAAAAACTCAGCCTCGTTGGTGCGTTCTAATCAATCACCATACATCACAAAGCCCACCGAAACCCGCGCATCTCAAACAGTTCTTGATTGAGAAACCTCTCATGATGACCAAGAATATACTCACGGATGTACATCCAATCACGGGCACCAGCAATACCTAAGCAAACCGCATCAAAGAGGATACCAAATTGGGGATAATCAATGTTTACGCTCTGGCATTCATCCTGAATGATGAAGAAATCCTGCTTTATGGTCTCGATGTCCATGGCCATGGACATCAAAATTATAACTAAAGATAACAGACAGACCTGTGGATCAATCACACTCTTAAATTGAAAATAAAACGTTTACGCTATTTCTCATAGCATCACACCGACCTAATCAGAATTATTACAAGTATATATTTAAAGCATGTTCATTAAACATCGTACTGTGGCAAAATTAGATTATCGCGGAAAGAAGATAAAGAATAACTTGTAACTACAAGTTAACTATAGAACTTCCATATAGAAGAGCATACTTGATCCACTTCCTCTATTGTCAAATCGTAATACAACGGTAATCGTAAAAGCCTTTCTGATTCCGCTGTTGTATATTTATCTTCACCGTTAAAACAACCATGCTCAATACCTGCCGGACTAGAATGAAGCGGTATATAATGAAAGACTGCTGTTATCTTTTCTCTCTTAAGGTACCCAATTAATTCTCCACGTTCCTCGACACCTTGAACCTTAACGAAAAACATATGCGCATTATGTTCGCAACTAGAAGGTATAACAGGCAGTTCAATAAGACCTTTCTGCTCTAAGCCAGTAAGATTTTCGGCATAGCGCTGCCAAAGAGCCAAGCGCTTAGTGTTAATCTTTCCTGCATTTTCTAGTTGAGCTTTTAAGTACGCTGCTTGCAATTCAGACATCAGAAAACTAGAACCAATATCACGCCATGTGTATTTGTCAACTTGCCCACGGAAAAATTGACTTCTATTAGTCCCCTTCTCACGAATCACCTCTGCACGGTCAATGAGTTTTACGTCATTAATAAGCAGTGCACCACCTTCTCCGCCTGAAGTATAGTTTTTCGTTCCATGAAAGCTAAAGCAACCAAGGTGGCCAATTGTCCCTAGAGCTTTACCTTTGTATGTCGACATCACTCCTTGTGCCGCATCTTCAACCACCAATAGATTATACTTTTTAGATAGTATCATCAGACGATCCATATCACACGCAACACCAGCATAATGAACTGGCACAATCACCTTTGTTCGCTCAGTTATCGCATTTTCGACACATGAGACATCCATATTCATTGTCGCAGGATCTATGTCCACAAATACTAGCTTCGCCCCATGCAAAGCAAACGCACTAGCTGAAGTGACAAAAGTATAACTCGGGACAATAACCTCATCACCAGGTTGCAGGTCAGCTAAAAGTGCCGCCATTTCTAAAGCAGCTGTACACGATGGTGTTAATAAGGCTTTGTGGGTATTTAGATGCTTTTCGAACCATGCTTCGCACCACTTAGTATAATAGCCATCACCGATCATATTTTTACTATTTATCACATCGGTCATGTAAGACAATTCATTACCAGTCACCGGCGATTTGTTAAAGTGGATCATAAGCTTACTCTTAACTATACTCAGGTTTGTTATCGCAGTGGCAATGTGTTTTTTTGCCTAAGGTCAAATTGATACTTTTTAGAACATCTTTAGCTAGGTGTTTTTGTCCATTAACATATACGTCTTTAATTAATATTAGTGCATTTGACGCAGCAACAAAGACGCCTCTTTTTTCAATTTTGACTATCCTGCCTGGAATTAGACCAACATAATTATTTGATGTATCTATTTCAATATTGAACAATGTAAGCTTTTGTTCTCCTAAGTAAGTATGAGCACCTGGATATGGATGAGAGTATGATCTGATCAAATTCTTAATATCATGAGCTGATTTTGACCAATCTATCTCAAAGTCTTCGGGCTTTACTTTGCATGTGTAGGTTGCTGTGCAGTTATCCTGTTCGTTTAAGTTAATGTCTCCACTTTTTAGCTTTATATAAGCACGTTGCAAGATATCTAAATAGGCATTAGTAACTTTTTCCACAACCTCACCAATATACTCATCATCATTGATGGTAACCTTTCTCTGTAGCAAGATTGGGCCTTCATCCATTGCTTCTACAATTTTAAACAAGGTTGCGCCAGTATATTTTTCCCCATTTCTTATTGACCAAACTGTAGGACTGAATCCTCTGTATTCTGGTAAAAGTGAGTCATGAAATACAAAACAGCCTATCTTTGCAGCATCATAAATGCGCTTGGGAATTAAATAACGCCAACCAATAACTAAAATCAAATCAGGTTTCTGCTCCCATATTTTCTGATAATCTTCATTATCTACTTTAGAGGTCACAAAAGCCTGAAAGTCATTCAATTTAGATAAATTTAATATTTTATCAACAAATTTTGGTTCCCACGGAGTTTCCTTAAATGTGAATACCGTAAGCTGATCATCAGTGCCTTTTATCTCCAGCATTCTTTCAAGACATCTTACACCGCGATCCGCGGCAACTAGCATTACAATATTCAATTAATTAACCCCAGTAAATATGCGCCATAACCGCCTTTTGCATATTTTTGGCCTAGAACGCGCAACCTTTCGGTAGATAACCACCCTTTTGAATAAGCTATCTCTTCCAAGCAAGCTATTTTGAACCCTTGCCGTTTTTCAATGGTTTCCACAAAATTAGCCGCTTCTAAAAGGCTATCGTGGGTCCCAGTGTCCAACCAGGCGAAGCCACGCCCCAACAGTTCTACGTGGAGATTACCTTGTTCCAGATACATCTGGTTAAGGGTCGTGATTTCCAACTCACCACGGTCGGATGGTTGTACCTCCTTCGCTAGGCGCACTACACTGTTGTCATAAAAATACAGACCGGTTACGGCGAAGTGTGATTTAGGCTCTGCGGGCTTTTCTTCAATGGATATCGCCTTCTGATTTTCGTCAAATTCCACCACGCCAAAGCGCTCGGGATCTCTCACCTTGTAACCGAAGACCGTCGCTCCTTCCTTACGCGCAGCCGCTTGCAACAATCGGGGAGAGAATCCCTGACCCCAGAAGATATTGTCGCCCAAAATCAAGCAAACACTGTCATCACCAATGAAGTCTTCACCAATAATGAAGGCTTGAGCCAAACCATCGGGAGAAGGTTGTACTGCATACTCAAGATTAATGCCGAATTCGCTACCATCACCCAACAAACGTTTGAAGCCGTCCTGATCTTCTGGAGTGGTGATGATCAGTATTTCCCGTATCCCCGCCAACATTAATACAGACAAGGGGTAGTAGATCATGGGTTTATCGTACACCGGCAACAGTTGCTTAGACTGGCCACGAGTGATGGGATACAAACGGGTACCGGAACCACCGGCGAGGATAATGCCTTTCATTATTACTTACTCTCTACGCCAATTCTTTCCAACTGGTAACTGCCGTCCAGCACCTTCTGCCACCACTGTCTATTTTCCAAGTACCAGATGATGGTTTTTCGGATGCCAGATTCGAAAGACTCTTCCGGTGTCCACCCTAGTTCTACAGCTATCTTGTTCGCGTCAATGGCGTAGCGCTTATCGTGACCTGGACGGTCTTTTACGAAGGTGATCAGATCTCGGTAACTATCAATACCTTTAGGCTTATTGGGCGCAAAGTCTTCCAAAATGTCACAGATAGTATGCACAACGTCCAGGTTGGCTTTCTCGTTGTGGCCGCCAATGTTGTAGGTCTCCCCCACTTCACCCTGAATCAACACCGTGTACAGCGCGCGAGCGTGATCTTCCACATATAGCCAATCTCTGATCTGCTGGCCATCGCCGTAAACAGGCAAGGCCTTACCATCTAGGGCATTCAGGATCATGTGGGGGATCAGCTTTTCCGGAAAATGATACGGCCCATAGTTGTTGGAACAGTTGGTGACGATCACCGGCAAACCGTACGTACGTTGCCATGCCCGAACTAAGTGGTCGCTAGAAGCTTTGGAGGCCGAGTAAGGGCTGCTCGGAGCATAGGGCGTGGTTTCCATAAACAAGTCATCCGTACCCTCCAAGTCACCGTAGACTTCGTCGGTAGAGATATGGTGGAAGCGAAAGCGAGTCTTGGCTTCGCCTACCAAGTCCTGCCAATAGCCTCTAGCGGCTTCCAGCAGTACATAGGTGCCAATGATATTGGTTTCGATAAAAGCGGAAGGGCCATCAATGGATCGGTCTACGTGGCTTTCCGCTGCCAGATGCATCACTGCATCGGGCTGATGCTCTTGAAATACGCGTTGTAAGGCAGACGCATCACAGATATCAACCTGTTCAAAAGCATAACGCTCGCAACTTGATACTCCGAGCAGCGAATCCAAGTTGCCCGCGTATGTCAATTTGTCTACATTGACTACCGTGTTATTGGTGTTTTGAATAATGTTGCGAATGACGGCAGACCCTATAAAACCAGCACCACCCGTGACTAGGATTTTCATTACCAAATACCTTTAGTATCGATGATAATACCTGAAATTGGCTTTATAGCCTTAAATACTTTGTGGTCTACCAGCATAACTTGGATATCAGCTTCAGCCGCAGCTTGTTGAAAAGCTACCAGCTCAAATTCAAAGTCGGTCACATTCTGTTCGATGTTTGGTTCAACTGCAACTACCCTTCCACTATGCAGGTCACATATTTTATTAGCGATGTCTAGAGCTGGGCTTTCTCTTAAGTCATCAATATCTGGTTTAAAAGCTAATCCATAGCAAGCAACGGTAATATCTTTTGCCGTCTTATTAGGGTTTGCTTGGAGAAAGTCGCTTATCGCAAGCTTTACCTTATCAATGACCCACTCAGGTTTGCCATCATTTACCAGTCTAGCCGTATGGATAAGCTTAGCCTCATTCGGGGTCTTAGAAACGATAAACCACGGGTCAACAGCGATACAATGACCACCGACACCGGGTCCGGGTTGAAGGATGTTTACACGTGGGTGACGGTTTGCCAACTCAATCAACTCCCAGACGTTGATGTCGAGTTTATCGCATATAATAGATAACTCGTTGGCAAAGGCAATTTGAACATCTCGAGAGCTATTTTCAGTCAATTTTGCCATTTCTGCAGTACGAGCATTTGTAATGACGCACTCGCCCTTAACGAAAGTCTGGTAAAGTTCAACGGAGAGCTCCGAACAACGCTTGGTGATACCACCAATAACGCGATCATTTTCAACCAGTTCACGCACCACATGACCAGGCAGAACACGTTCAGGACAGTGAGCTACGTTAACGTCTGCTTGTTCACCGGCTTGCTGAGGGAAAGTCAGATCAGGACGCGCCTCCGCCATCCACTCGGCCATTTGTTCAGTGGCACCGACTGGGGAGGTGGACTCAAGGATAACGAGATCGCCTTTTTTAAGCACAGGTGCAACCGCTTTAGCGGCAGATTCGATGTAACTCAAGTCCGGTTCATGATCACCCTTGAAAGGTGTCGGTACTGCAATCAAGAACGCATCGGCCGGCTCCGGTGTAATTGTCGCTTTTAGATAACCTTCAGTCACAGCCGCATGGACGATCATATCTAAATCCGGTTCAACGATATGGATCTCACCACGGTTGATGGTGTCAACGGCGTGCTGACTGATATCAACACCGATCACTTTCTTTTTCCGACTGGCAAACATGGCAGCAGTAGGTAGGCCAATATAACCCAGCCCAATCACAGATACAGTTTCAAAAGACATACTACAAAAAGTCCTTAAAATATTAATTGGTTTCAATCAGTGCTTCGAGAATACGTTGACAGGCATTGCCGTCTCCGTAGGGGTTATGCGCAAAACTCATTATTTGGTATTCAGACTCATCGTCCAGCAACTTCGCCAAACCAGTGATAATCTTATCTACATCAGTTCCCACCAGTTTCACCGTTCCAGCTTCTACAGCTTCAGGTCGTTCGGTGGTATCGCGCATTACTAACACTGGCTTGCCCAAGGAAGGGGCCTCTTCCTGGATCCCACCTGAATCAGTCAAAATGGTATGGGCACGGTTCATCAAGTAGACGAATGGTAGGTAGTCCTGAGGCTCAATAAGATGGACATTTTCGCGAGCACTTAGCAGACGATTTACCGGTTCCCTTACATTGGGGTTCAAGTGTACAGGGTAAACAAAGTCCACGTCCTGGTACTGTTCAGCCATATGCGCAATGGCCTCACAGATCCGCTCAAACCCGCCGCCGAAGCTTTCACGACGATGTCCTGTGATCAGAACCATTTTTCGGTTTCCTTGAAGCATCGGGAACCGTTCAGCCATCTCGGAAACCAGAGTACTATCGTTTTCCAGTTTATCCTTCACTGACAGCAACGCATCAATTACGGTGTTGCCAGTAACGACAATTTTCTCTTGGCCAATGTTTTCTCGAATGAGGTTTTGTTCAGACGTTGCGGTTGGAGCAAAGTGGATATTTGCCAAGCTACCTGTAACTTTACGGTTGCCTTCCTCAGGCCAAGGAGAATAGATGTTACCGGTGCGCAAGCCGGCTTCAACATGCCCGACTTTGATTTGCTGGTAGTACGCCGCTAGCGTCGTAGACAGTGTAGTAGCGGTGTCACCGTGCACCAACACGTAGTCAGGCTTGAACTCGGCCAATACCGGCTTAAGACCCTGCAGGATATTGCAGGTTACATCGGTCAGGTCCTGACCTGGCTTCATGATGTTCAAATCATAATCAGGCTTAATCTCAAACAGTTCGAGTACCTGATCCAACATTTCACGGTGCTGGGCAGTCACACAAACTTTTGCCTCAAAACGCTCATCTACCGCCAAGGCGTGAACGAGAGGCGCCATTTTAATTGCTTCAGGTCGAGTCCCAAAAACGGTTAATACTTTCATCAATTATTATTCTCTTCGGTAGAGAGTTGCGTCTCTTTCCAAGGACGAGCAACTTAAGGATTTGGTAATAGATGTGTGAGCAACTGGTTTCCAGTACTGTTAAGGCACGTTAGTTTTGGGCATCAATTGATGTCCTAAAATAGGGACTATAGTCGGACGACCTCACTTCAAAAGTTGAATTTTCTCAACTTCTCATCTCAGACTTTCGACCCAGCCAGAGACGCTTTTCCTTCATTTTGAGCCAGTCCACCTGCCCCAAAGCACCGCGAAACCTCTCTATGGCTTATTTCCTTAATGAGGTCCTAATAGGTTCTATTTTGGCTCTACTTCGATAGAGCTTGGTTTGCCACGTAATTCACGAATCCACTTAACCAATTTCCAGATATGTTGAATCGCGTAGTTGTACACAGCAAACATCATGATGAAGCCAATAAACATTAACCATTCCGGTGCTTCTGCGGTTTCAGCCAAAATACCTAAGCCGATGAGAAATCCTGCAATAGCGGTGATCAGACTCAGCGATTGTCTCGGGCTTAATCCTGCGCGCATGCATATATGATGCAGGTGATCGCGATCAGGCTTAAATGGGCTTTGGCCTTTGCGGATACGGCGGGACATGATGGCTGCCATATCCATTAAAGGGAGTGCGATTACCCATAAAGCAGTTACAGGTTTGAAGGCAGGAGTATCACCTTGGCTACCAAAAACCAAAAGCCAGACTACGGTTAAGCCGATCAACATAGAACCGGCGTCGCCCATAAAGATCTTTTTTGCTTTTCTATTCGGCCAGCCGAGGTTGAAAGTTAGATAGGCACTAATTGCTGCTATGAAAAGTACTGGGAGCACCCACGCATCATTACCAGCAACAAAGAACAAAATAGCTAAGCCGATGAATGTTGCGATACTGAGCATACCCGCTAAGCCATCAATTCCATCAACCATATTAAAGGCGTTGATAGCACCGATTACCGCAACTACGGTTATCAAGATCCCAACATAACTAAGCTTAAACTCAAAAAAGCCAAGAAGAAAACCAAGGCTCTCTAGGTACAGTTCAGCACCAAAAATCATGATGCCCGCCGACAAAGCTTGTACGGCCAATCGGTGCGAGACTTTCAAATCATGCTTATCGTCTAGAACACCCAGCATCAAAATTATTGCGGCCGAGAGCAGGTATAAGTTCAAAATCTGATTGTGAGGCAAGAACATCATAATAGCGCTCATCACCCCGATGAAAATGGCGATGCCTCCAATCAACGGCACCGCGCCGGTATGGTGTTTTCGCTCGTTTGGTTTGTCAACCAAACCAAAACGATATGCCACCGGCTTAGCAATTCGCACAGCCGCATAACTGGCGACAAATGCCCAGATAAGGGCAGCAAACAGTTCCATGTTCATGGTTCCCTCAACAATAGATTCAATTAACATAACGGTTTCTTATTGAGCAGTTGAGCATAGTTCACTCGCAGGATGAAGTTCACCTAAAAGAACGCGTTTACTTGCGAACAAAAGCACGAATTAACACGACAAATACACCCAGCATACCGCCCAATAATGTGCCCAACACACAGATAAGAGCACGCTTTGGCTTTGCCTTCAGCTCTGGCACTACTGCAGCATCTACTGTTTTAAAAATGTATTCATCGCGGACCTCAGCAAACATTACGGTCTTGCTTTGTTCTTCAATCAGTTGATACAGCACGTTTTGCAATTCGGCGATCTTAGTCGTCGCCAGTTTTGATTCAAGATAGGTAATGCTTTTATTGGCTTCTTTTAGATCCCGTGTTTTCATCTCGAAGTTAATGTCTTGCACTAACCAATCAACCCATTGTTTGGCAACGAATGGGGAAAAGTGCTCAACCGAAATAGAAACAAGCCCTGAATCTTTTGCTTGGCTCACTGTGATCAGTTCCAACATCGCCTCAACTAACTCTTGCTCTGTTGGCTCAACGCCGCGGCGGCCTTCAGGCTCACGCAGCCATTGTTTAGAGGAACCGTTATAAACTTCTTCATCAATAAGGAGTTGATCCGTGGACTCATCCCAACCCTTTGCCGCCATTAATGCTACTTGCAATTGATGTTGTTCAATAAAGTTGCTGAGAAAAGTGCGTGACTGCACCACTTCCATCGCAAGAGTGGTGTTATCTACAGCGCCACCACCGCCTAAGCTGATGCCAGCAAGTGACGCTAATCCACCGAATTGCCCAGCCAAACCACCCAAGCCGCCTTGTTCTTGGCTCGCAGGTGCCAGCAATGCTTCTGACTTATAGATATTAGGCAGATACAGCGCCAAGCAAACGGCACCAATGGCGAAAACAGAAGTAATCGCAGTGATCAACCATTTTCCCGCCCAGATTGTGGCAAACAGTTCACGTAGATCGATCTCGTCGTCAGCGGCGAAATTCACATCAGCCGCCAATTGTTTTGTTTGATTCATAAGTCGTCAATTTGAGAGAGGAATTACTCCCTCTCTCTTTTCCTAAATCGCATTAATTCGAGAAGACAAGCGCATTACATCAATACGCTTGTTGGGCTGAAGTCTAACTTAGAGGCCAGAGATAGCAGCGACGGCAACCGCAGTATTGTAAATAATACCAGTCACTTGACTCCATAGAGTGAGGCCGTCTTTGTAGTTGCTCTTAAGCGGCATGATGATGGTGTCGCCTGGCTTCAGCTGTTGATTATTACTAGTAAACCAGAAGTTGCTTTTTGGTAGCATGACCGAACCATCTGCGCGAACTACGTACAAGCGGTCAGTATCAGCTCGGGTTGAACTACCACCAGCTAACTTCATGTAATCACTTATCGATAACGCATCATCGTAACGATGTGAGCTTGGATGCTGTACTTCGCCCATTACAGCGATGGTCTGTCGTACTGGTGGGATGTAAACCAGATCGCCGTTTTCAGCAATCAAATTGTGCTTAGGGTTGTTATCCAATACTTGGTCAAAGTTCACCACCATACGGCCAGTGGCCTTAACTTGCTCTAATTGGCTTAGCATCACCTGAGTATCTTGAACGCTGGCAAAATTACCCTGCTCACTGAGCGTTCGGTTAGCCATCTCTTTGCGCAGGTTGGTGACCACTCGCTGAATTTCTAATTGCTCCTGCTTGCGTACCGATTCACGAGTAAAAACGCCACCGTAGGTGTAGGCGTACTCGGTAAAACCGCCGGCACGCACAATCACATCCGCCAGAGTATTTCCTTTTTTAATCGCATATTTACCAGGGAAGCGAACTTCGCCACGTAGCTCAACCATCACCACTTCAGTCCATTCTGGCTTTGTTAGCACGTTAAGGCGATCGCGGCTTTTTAGCGCGGTGGCACGAGAACCGTTTAGCTCCTCGGTCAGACTAAGGTTCAAATGGAATACGGTCTTAGCACTGCCTAGTGCTTGTTGGCTGCGAGTGATCTCGGCATTTGCTTCAAAGGCACTCTCTTTTAATCCACCGGCAATCGCGATTAAATCCTTTACCGTGGCGCCTTGCAGCAGCGGATAATCGCCGGGATGCATCACTTCGCCGTCAACGGCAACAATTTTTAAGTCCTTATTAAGGCGAGCTTGCGACTTAAGTTTAGCCAGTACCGGTTGCAGTAACTCATCACGAGTTAGAGTGTTAGAAATGGCGATCAATTCATCGTGCTGAAACAGCTGCAACAGCGCCAACGATTTTAGCTCTGCGTTAATTCCGTCTTCGTGCTGTTCGACGCGATCCTCAACTACCGCAACGCCGGCAATTTCTGAACGAAACTTCAGCTTGCTATCAAGCCCTTGCGAAATAACGTCTTCATCTTGACTATTAGTAAGTTTCGCATTCTGCAAGTGCTGTTTTTTAGACAATGCCGACATCAGTTTACCCAGTGCGCGGCGATCTAAAGCCTCATCACGCTCTGCAAACACCACAATGCTGTCCGATGGTTTAAGCAACAGATCGTCGTCACCCTTAGGTGCAATTAAGGCGTCTTCCAGATCGAAGCCCAATACGGCAATGTCACCACGAATGTTTTGCTTACGCACCACCAAGGCGTAGCTGAAGTCAGTGTTCCAGGTTAAATCGGCCGAGGGCGAGCGTAAAATATCACTAATGGTCATGCCCATTTGCCATTGATAGTGACCAGGACGGGCAACCGCACCAACTAAGGTGATGGCGCCGTCTACGTCACTACTGGTGCTACGGACAATCAGGCTGTCACCGTTAGCCACTGCCATGCGTTTACCGGCAGCAGTGGTTAAGTCCACATTCACGATCGACCGTTGATGCTTGCCGTTGTAGCGTTCAACAATAGAAGCTGCGGGATAAGCACCAGCAAGTGCACCACCGGCCATCGCCAGTGCATCAGCCATGGTCACCGAATCTACCAATTCATAGATCGCCGGACGACGGACATCGCCATCTACAGACACCGTTGCTTGCAGTGGCGGAATAAACACCACATCGCCACTTTGCAAACGCACATCACCGCTGGCATCGCCACGCAGCAGCAGATCATAAGCATCAAAGTGGCCAACCACTTTACCGTTACGTTTAACTTGGATGTTACGCAGTGAACCAATTTCACTCAGCCCGCCTGCCAAAGTAATGGCATGAGAAACCGTAGACAGCGCGCTTACGGTATAAGAACCCGGCTGATACGCTTCACCTGCAATAAAAATGCGGATAGAACGCAGCTGCCCCATGGTCACGTTGCTGTTTACGTTAACCATCTGCTCCGAAATCACGCCATTGATTGTTTTGCGAGCCTCACCAAACGACAGTCCAGCGATATGGATCGGCGCCAGTTCCGGCATCATCACACTGCCATCGCGGCCAACGGTTAAATTGTGGGTGGCGTTTTCTTTGCCATATAACTGCAGTGTTAATTCATCGCCCGGGCCAAGCACATAGTCACTAGGCACTGGAATGTCTGTCGCGGGCGCAAATGTGGACGGTTGACCAGCAAACAGCTCGTAACCATAAGGCTTCAGTTTGTTGGCTTTAGGCGCAACAGATGCGATTTCTGATTTTGAGATGGACTTTTGACTGCGTGGCTGAACCACTGCGGAGCCCACCTCTTGGTAACTGGAGTTGCCCCCAGCAGCCCCCCCTAACATGGCTGGATCTATCCCATATTGCTTAGCTAAGCGCTGCTGTTCCGATGCAGGCAAACGTTTGAACTGTTCGACCATTTGCGGTGATACCGATACCGCTTGCGAGGTTGGCACAAAAACGAACAGTGACAACAGCGCAACCAACGGCAATAGCCAATTAGAGTGTTTGTGTTTCATGGGTTTGATGAGATCCAGCTTGTTCAGGTTTGGTAAGTGGGCACTTACACGTAAAGTGTTGTTTTTATTACAAGGCAAAACTAGAGGTGTTTGCCAAGCAGATACGCTATCGCCCTTAGGTTTGGCTCCTAAACAGCAACAGCGAATGGTGTTTGTACAAACGCATAAATGCCAGTACTTTGATTGAGTCAAAGCACTGGCATTTATCGACATATTTTTGACGGCAATCGTACTTACCGTGCCTTTAAGCTGCGGTTGAAACAAGCCCGTATTGCACTAGCTTGTTAACCACGGCGCGATACTACCAGCGCGTTTTTAGAGCGCAAGCACTCTAGCAATCTGCCGCGATAAATTCATATAAAATGCCCCAGATTGAAAAAAATGCTCAAATGGCTCGCAACATAAATGGCCAATCTCTTACAGCTTGGCAAACATCCATGCAAAGGCTCCAACCCTAATTCGAGCACCGGCTACTGCTTAAGATTAAAGCTCATAGCCTATCTTACGTTTTTGTTGCACATTACAACAACATTGACGGCACCAACAATTCACAGTTAAGCAACGGTGCGTTTACTTGCGGTTATTCCCAACGGGATCGCCGATGTTAGAGCGCCAACAGACATCGGCTTTCGACTTCAAATTCGTCTACAGAACCGCTAAGGTAAGCTAATCCGCCCTATGGACGGGGTGTTTACTATAAAAGAACCAACGGAAAACATTGGAGCTGCTCGCTCCTAACGCTGCAACTCGCTAAAATTATAAATAATCAAGGTAATCTCGCAGATGAGCTCAAACATCAATCGCGGAGAGTTTCTTGGCCACCCTAAAGGCCTGTTTCTCCTGTTCACCACTGAATTGTGGGAACGCTTCTCGTACTACGCCATGCGTGCCATCCTGGTGCTGTATCTCGTAGATCAAGTTTCTTCTCAAGGTGGTAACGGCCTTGGTTGGTCCCAAGCCGATGCTCTGTCGCTGTACGGTACCTTTACTGGATTGGTGTACATCACTCCGCTAATCGGTGGTTGGCTCGCTGATAACTTTTTAGGTCAGCGTAAAGCCATTTACATTGGTGGTTTCTTAATGGCGGCCGGTCAATTCTTATTAGGTACTCCACACGCGTGGATCCCTGGTATGGAAACAACCGTATTCTATCTTGGTTTGGGCGTGCTGATTTTAGGTAACGGCCTATTCAAACCAAACATCTCCACCATGGTTGGCGATCTGTATGAAGAAGGCGATCACCGCCGTGACGGTGCCTTCACCATCTTCTACATGGGCATCAACGTTGGTGCATTCCTATCTGGTATCGTGGTGGGTAACGTTGTTGCTGCTTACGGTGGCAGCTACCAAGCTGGTTTCGTTTGTGCCGGTATCGGTATGATCCTGTCTTTGGTTATTCAGTTCCTGTTTGCACAAAAGCTGTTGGGCAACATTGGTACCGTTCCTGCCGCCAAGCTTGATCGCGAACAACAAACCGAAGTACGCAAAGAGCCACTGACAGCCGTAGAGCGTGATCGCATCAAAGTGATCATGGTTTTGGGTTTGTTTACTATCGTATTCTGGGCGGGCTTCGAACAAGCCGGTGGTCTGATGAACTTGTTCACCAACAACTTCACTGATCGTATGCTAGGTGACTGGGAGATCCCAACCACTTACTTCCAGTCTTTGAACGCCTTCTTCATTGTGGTCTTCGCCCCCGTTATCGCTTCTTTGTGGGTGCGTATGGGCGCTAACGAGCCTAACTCCCCAGTTAAGTTCGCATTAGGCCTGATCCTGCTCGGTATCGGCTTCATCTTTATGATGGGCGCTGTGGTTGAAATGGGCGGCGACGCTTCTGCTAAGTCTTCTATGTTGTGGTTAGTAGGCGCCTACTTCTTCCATACCATGGGTGAGCTGTGCTTATCCCCTATCGGGCTGTCGATGGTGACTAAGTTGGCACCACTGCGCATGGCTTCCTTGATGATGGGTGCCTGGTTCGGTTTCGTTGCTATTGCCAACAAGGTTGGTGGTTTCGTTGGTTCCTTCATCGGTCACAGTGGTACCGCGGAAGAGCAGCTGGCGAACGCCATGTCTATCTTCTCTGGCATCTTCATCACCGCAGTGGTATCTGGTGTTATCCTGTACTTCTTGTCTGACAAGTTGGTTGATTGGATGCACGGTGCCGAAGACGGCCACCAAAAAACTGATTCCGAAGCACTGGAAGAAGAAGTCGCGGTAACGGCAGATCACGAAGGTTTGAAGCACTAAGTTTATTCGCAAACTATTAAAAGCGCTCGCTTGATAGAGCGATAGAATCAGATGCGCTAAATCACCCTCAAGCCTAATCGGTTTGGGGGTGATTTTTTATGCGCCAGTTAAGGGTGTTTAGCCAATAGCGTTCCTGTGAATGTAAGCGGAATTGATGTAATTGACCACATTGCAATCGACAACTTCATTGACAGTTCTGCGGTTCGTAAATGCTCATCAACTTGGCTTGGTCGTGATTTGTGCAGTCAGTTGCTTATTGAAACAACCTACCTTGCCTAATCTACAGCAGCGGTAAATACTGACATCGAATTGTCATAAAGGAGTGCGTTGTGGATAAGACCTTAAGCCTACATGAGGCTCGGATCATCGGCAGTTTGCTGGAAAAAGAGTCGACTACACCTGATCAATACCCTCTCACTCTTAATGCATTGAAGGGCGCCTGCAATCAAAAAAGCAACCGAGATCCGGTACTCGCACTGTCTGATGCTGAGATAAAACACACTCTAGATGTCTTGCTTGAAAAGCGCCTACTGCAAGAGGAAGGCGGTGCCAGAACCTCTAAATACAAACATCGCTTTTGTAATACGCCCTTTGGCGGCATGCAGTTTTCCCCACAAGAGCGCGCCGTGATCTGTGTGTTGCTGCTGCGAGGCCCACAGACACCGGGAGAACTTCGCTCCCGCACAAATAGACTGTGTGATTTTAACGATGTATCTGAAACCGAATCGGTCTTACAGCAGCTGATCAGCAAAGAGCTGGTTGTTCAACTACCGCGAGAAGCAGGCAAACGCGAGAGCCGTTACGCCCATCTGTTCAGTGGGCCGGTCGATGCGGTTGTCACCGCGGACGTGGTTGCCGACGATAAGCAGCGGATCATCGATCTTGAAAAACAAAATTCAATTTTAAGAGCAGAAATTGAACGGCTTAAATCTCTAATGACCGACTGATATTTAGAGATAAATTCTATTTTTACCGCAGCGCCCATCGTGGCGCTGTTTTTTGTGGCGAATATCAACAAATACCTCTATCCACAGCATTCCTCAACGTCGATTCCTAAATTTGATTAAACGCAGAAGTGCTGCATTATTGTAATGACGGCAAATTATTGTCCGCACTACAACTTATAATGGATATTCTCTATGAAACCAGTTCTGCTTATGGGGATAGGCTTGAGTGTGATGCTGATGGGCTGTGTTAATACTACGGTGCCACTAGGCAAATCGCAGCAGCAAGTCAATCGCTCGGTTAACACTGTTCAATTGATGGAACCGGGTGAGGCAGAGAGCCGAGCGGGGGTTCTAATCGATGAGATTCAGGCTAACTATTGCCGCAGCACCATCACCGAACCGATGCGCTCAACCTACTCTTTGATACAATCGCTGAAGCAACAAGCAAATCAGCTTGGTGCTAACAGCATCGTGTTGAAACAGTGCCAGCAACAAGCCAACCGCGATGGCTGCCTGTCACAGATAACCTGTGTGGCAACGGCGTATAACGTCGATATCAGTTACTCGCTGTAAATAGGCTTGCCACGTTTGGGCTGCGTGGCACTCCCATTTTCCGGCTATATTTTCACCGCTTCAACTTGCTACCAATCCAACCCCTTCTGCGCTTTAACTCCCGCTTCAAAGGCGTGTTTTTCCGGTTTTATCTCAGACACCGTATCTGCCAATTCAATCAACTGTCGATGGCAGGCGCGGCCGGTCACAATTACGTGCTGGTGGCGGGGCCGATTGGCAATGGCAGCAACCACTTCTTCCACATCTAAATAGTGGTAGCTGAGCATGTAGGTGATCTCATCCAGCAGCACCATATCAACCTTGGGATCAGCCAGCGCCAGCTTGATTTGTTGCCATACGCCAATGGCGGCGGCGGTATCGGCATCGCGGTCTTGGGTGTTCCAAGTAAAACCGGTTTTCATCACATAGAACGGCACCCCAAGCTTTTCTAACACATTACGTTCGCCGCACTCCCACTGCCCTTTAATAAACTGCGCCACTTGGCAAGTTAGCCCATGGCCTACCCCGCGCAACACGGTGCCAAATCCTGCGGTGGATTTGCCTTTACCATTACCGGTTAGCACCAGTAATACGCCTTTATCGATAGCGGCTTGCTCAATTTTACTGTCTACCGTTTGTTTTAGTTTTTGCTGGCGCTGTTTGTGCTTTTCGTTGTCTCTGTCCATTCAGATCATCCCTGTGGTTATCGGTGTCGCCATGAATGTCGCAATAATGAGCGAGCCTTAACGCGGATGCAATTGCCTCGCTGTCACCCCCAACAATATTACTCTGGTCGCGGCACTGCGGCTGTCGCCATCAATCCATAACCAGTTTCCGCTTGGCAAAGCTTGAAAGCTCAAGCTAGTATGGACGTCTAAATGGATAAATGGCTACTCGTGATTACTGCGACTAGCAAGAGCGATAAATGATCGAAGGTAGAAGGGATCGATGATGACGCAAACACTGCAGCAACGGCTTAACCAGCGCATTTTGATCTTAGATGGCGCCATGGGCACCATGATCCAGCAACACAAGCTGGAAGAAGACGATTTTCGCGGCCAGCGCTTTATCGATTGGCCCTGTTTGCTCAAAGGCAATAACGATTTGCTGTCGTTAACCCAGCCGCAGATCATCGCCCAAATTCACCGTGACTACCTGTTAGCCGGTGCCGACATCATCGAAACCAACACCTTCAACAGCACCAGCGTGGCGATGGCCGATTACCAGATGGAAGCCTTGGCGGCGGAGATCAATTTTGAATCGGCCAAGTTGGCGCGCCAAGTTGCCGACGAAGTAGCGGCGCAAACCGGCGTTGCCCGCTTTGTGGCTGGCACCTTGGGGCCCACCAACCGCACCTGCTCTATCAGCCCCGATGTGAATGATCCCGGCTTTCGCAACATCAGTTTTGATGCCTTGGTTGATGCCTACAGCGAAGCGGTAAACGCGCTGCTGGATGGCGGCGCCGACATCATCATGGTCGAAACCGTGTTTGATACCTTAAACGCCAAAGCAGCGCTGTTTGCCATCGATCAGGTGTTTGAGCAGCGGGGCAACCGATGGCCGGTGATGATCTCTGGCACCATTACCGACAGCTCTGGCCGTACCCTAACCGGCCAAACCACCGAAGCGTTTTACAACTCGCTGCGCCATATTCAGCCCATCAGCATTGGCCTTAACTGCGCCTTGGGGCCAAAAGAGTTGGTGCCCTACATGGCTGAATTAAGCCGCATCAGTGAATGCCCGGTTTCCGCCCACCCCAATGCTGGCTTGCCCAACGAATTTGGCGAGTACGATGAAACCCCAGCGCAGATGGCGCAAATTATTCGCCAGTGGGCACAGGACGGTTGGCTCAACATCGTTGGCGGCTGCTGTGGCACGACCCCCGAACACATCAAAGCCATTGCCGAGGCGGTGGCCGACTGTTCACCTCGGCAAGCGCCACCGCTGCCGGTGCAAACGCGCTTGGCGGGATTAGAGCCCTGCAACTTTGATGAGCAATCGCTGTTTATCAACGTAGGCGAGCGCACCAACGTCACCGGCTCGGCGCGCTTTTTGCGGCTGATCAAAGAGGAGGATTACGAAACCGCCCTAGAGGTGGCGAAGCAGCAAGTAGAGCATGGCGCCCAGATCATCGACATCAACATGGATGAGGGGATGCTCGACTCTGAAGCGGCGATGGTGCGTTTCTTAAAACTCGTCGCTGCCGAGCCGGACATCGCCAAGGTGCCGATCATGATCGACTCCTCCAAATGGTCGGTGATAGAGGCGGGCTTAAAGTGCATTCAAGGCAAGGGCGTGGTTAATTCCATCTCGTTAAAAGAGGGCGAGCAAGCCTTTATCGAGCAGGGCAAACTGGTGCGCCGCTACGGTGCCGCCGCCATCGTGATGGCGTTTGATGAACAAGGCCAAGCAGACACCTACGCCCGCAAAGTAGCGATCTGCCGCCGCGCCTACCAAGTACTCACCGAAAAAGTCGGCCTGCCACCAGAGGACATCATCTTCGATCCCAACATCTTTGCCATCGCCACCGGCATCGATGAACACAACAACTACGCCGTCGATTTTATCGAAGCCTGTAAAACCATCCGCGCTACCCTGCCCCACGCACGGCTGTCAGGCGGTGTTTCTAACGTCTCGTTTTCCTTTCGTGGCAACAACCCCGTGCGAGAAGCGATCCACGCGGTGTTCCTCTACCACGCCATCAAAAATGGCCTCAGCATGGGCATAGTTAATGCTGGCCAGTTAGCGATCTACGACGACATCCCTAAAGATCTGCTCGAACGAGTGGAAGAGGTGGTGCTTAATCGGCGTGATGATGGCACCGAACGGTTGCTGGCCATTGCCGAGGATCATCGCGGCGCTGGCAAGCAACAAGCGGATCCCCGCGACGCCCAGTGGCGCAGTTGGCCAGTATCAAAGCGGCTTGAGCACGCGCTGGTAAAGGGGATCACCGACTTTATTGAAGAGGACACCGAGCTGGCACGGCAAGCCGCCGATCTGCCACTGCAAGTGATTGAAGGGCCATTGATGGATGGCATGAACGTGGTCGGTGATCTGTTTGGCGATGGCCGCATGTTTCTGCCGCAAGTGGTTAAATCTGCCCGGGTGATGAAACGCGCGGTGGCTTACCTCAACCCCTATATTGAAGCCTCTAAAGTGAAGGGGCAAAGCAATGGCAAGGTGTTGATGGCCACCGTCAAAGGCGATGTGCACGACATCGGTAAAAACATCGTTGCGGTGGTGCTGCAATGCAACGGCTACGAGGTGATCGATCTGGGCGTGATGGTGCCAGTAGAGAAGATCATCGAAGTCGCCATTGAACAGCAGGTGGATGTGATCGGCATGTCTGGCCTGATCACCCCATCCTTGGATGAGATGATCCACAACGTCAAAGCCTTTGAAAAAGCAGGGCTCACCATCCCCTGCATTATTGGCGGTGCCACCACCTCGAAAATTCACACCGCAGTGAAAATTCAGCAGCACTACCCCCATGGCGCCATCTACGTGGCCGACGCCTCGCGCACAGTGCCGGTGATCGCCAAGCTGTGCGGCGCTGAACGGCCGCAATTTGTGGCCGAGCGCTATCGCGAATACCAACAGCTGAAGTTAAAACGGGAAAACCAAGGGCAGCGCAAAACACTTGTCAGCTTGGAGGCGGCGCGCAGCAATCGCAATCAGATCGATTGGCACAGCCATCAGCCGCAAAAACCTAAGCAGTTAGGGGTGTTCACCCTCAACAACTACCCACTGCAAGATCTGGTCGAGCGCATCGATTGGACCCCGTTTTTCCGCAGCTGGGGGCTGCACGGCAAATACCCGCAGATCTTTAACAACACCACCGTGGGTGCCGAAGCCAAAGAGCTGTTCGACAACGCCCAAACCATGTTGGTGCAAATCATCGAACAGCAGTGGCTCTCTGCCGCCGCCGTCTATGGCCTGTTTGCCGCCAATACTCTGGATAATCATGACGACATCGCCATCTATCAAGATGACAGTCGCACTAAGCAGATCAGCACCTTGCATATGCTTCGGCAACAGCACGAGCGTGTAGACAACAATAACTTCGCCCTTGCGGACTTTGTCGCGCCCCAATCGAGCCAAGTGGCCGACTACATGGGGGCGTTTGCGGTAACCGCAGGAATAGGCATTGATGAGCATGTCGCTCGCTTCGAGCAAGCCGGTGATGACTACAGCGCCATTATGCTCAAAGCATTGGCGGATCGCTTAGCTGAAGCCTTCGCTGAGCGGCTGCACGAGCGCGTGCGCAAAGAGTTTTGGGGCTATGCCGCTGACGAGCAATTGGATAATGATCAGCTGATCAAAGAGCGCTATAAAGGCATTCGACCAGCGCCGGGGTATGCCGCTTGCCCGGATCACACCGAAAAAGGATTGTTGTGGCAGTTACTTGAACCGACCCAACGGATCGGTTTAAACATCACCGAAAACTTCGCCATGTACCCTACCGCTGCGGTATCCGGTTGGTACTTTGCTCACCCAGAATCCCGTTATTTTGGCGTAACGGACATCGCTAAAGATCAGGTTGAAGATTACGCGAAGCGCAAAGGGATGAGCCTAGAGCAAGCCGAAAAATGGCTGGCGCCAATTATTGCTCAATAACAATGAATATAAAGAGTCAATCGAGCAATGGCGGAAACATCATGTGGGAATTAACCCATTATTGACAACAGCGGAATATCGCAGTTAAGCATTGCTACAATCGAGTTTAATCTTTTTTAAAAGGCTACTGAGCTAAAAAAGGGTTATCGTTCAGCGCAGCTGATTATGCCGACGATTCGACTTTTTCCGGCGCGAAGCGGTGCTGGAATACAATGCTCGAACATTGCTCGCACTTGTGCTTGTTCCAATCAACACGAGTGATATGGCGCTCAAGGAGCCCACGCTTAACCCGAGGTAAATGTCCCGCCTCACCACATGTTGGGCACTTAATGTAACTCATGACGTCGCTTCCTTTTACGCTTAAATTTACCGAGGAAAATATACAAAATGATCCTGACACTGTCATCATTTTGACGCCAATAAATCGTCAAAAAAAAGCAAACGACTAAAATAAACTCAAGCACTATCAACCTGTTACTTATGTGAACCAACACCACCGCCTTGGAGTCAACAAAATAAATACAAAAACAACATCACAATAACGCAACGGCAACATAGGGCGGTGTTAATCCCTATTGCACTTTGATCATTGCCAATCCGTTCACCCGTCATCATTTTGCCGACCAGACGAGCGAGCACAAGCGGCTTTGTTTCCTGCTGCTTACTGAGCTTGGGCATAAGCTTAGAAGCCGACACACTTAGCCTGACTAAAAAGGTCGAACAGGAACAAGAGAAGAACAATAGCCGAGGAAATAAAAAAGCTATTACTTTAATCGAATAAAAATAATATTTTTATTCTTCGTCAGCACTAAAAAAGGCACCTAATTAGGTGCCTTTTTATTAATTTAAGCTAACACGAAAATAATGATTAATATTCTTCATCATTAGTGTGCAGTGTGCTTTGGCAATATGCGTAGGCGGCATCAAAAGCAACCTTTTGGAATTTTTTCAATCCCAGTTCATCAAAGCCCGCTTGTACTGGATTTCGCTTAACCCACTCTTTAATTTGAGTTGGGTGCATCACGGTTGCATCAACCCCTACCAGCTGCATCGCCGCTTCCATCTTAAAGCTGCCACCACTGCCGGCAAACTTACCTTTTTGTGGGCGATCGATAATTACAATGTGATCCACATGGTAATCTTCCATCAACTTACCAAAAGCGAAGTGAAAGCTACGGATAGATTCAGTGCTTTCCAGTTTCGGCATGGTCATCGACAACTGGCGCATCGATGGCACCGCAAACAGGCCATCTTCCATGCCCAGCAAACAGAAAACCGCTTCCGCACCTTTGATCTCAACGCCAATAACTCTCATGCCTTACCCATTAAACAAACAACAATAATGGCGCTATTGTAGCGTGAAACTCACGCTAACACCGCAGCTTAAGTGGCACTATTGGCAAAAACTTAACGTTGCTGCTTTCAACCGTATTCATCAGTCACAATCACTTGGACACAAAAAAGCCCGCATAAGGCGGGCTTAGTATAACAATCAAAGCGTTGGCTACCTTATGGCGACCGTTAGTCGTTGCCAAACAGATCGCGCGTGTAAACCTTATCGGCCACATCTTGAATGTCATCGGTCAACCGGTTGGCCACAATCACATCTGAGATTTGCTTAAATTCCGCCAAGTCGTTCACTACCCGCGAATTAAAGAACTCTTCTTGCTCCAACACCGGCTCGTACACAACCACATCAATGCCCTTGGCTTTGATCCGCTTCATCACCCCTTGAATCGAGGATGCGCGGAAATTGTCCGATCCCGCTTTCATGATCAAACGGTGCACCCCAACCACCTTCGGTTGCTTCGCAATAATGGCGTCGGCAACAAAATCTTTACGGGTTCGGTTGGCGTCCACAATTGCAGAAATGATGTTATTTGGTACATCCTGATAGTTAGCACGCAACTGCTTGGTGTCTTTTGGCAGACAGTACCCGCCGTAGCCAAAGCTTGGGTTGTTGTAATGACTACCAATGCGCGGATCCAGGCCAACGCCTTCGATGATCTGACGCGCATTCAGGCCGTGGGACTCGGCGTAGCTGTCCAGCTCATTAAAATAGGCCACGCGCAGGGCGAGGTAAGTGTTAGAGAACAGCTTAACTGCTTCGGCTTCGGTCGAATCGGTAAACAGCACTTCAATGTCCTGTTTAATCGCGCCCTCTTGCAGCAAATTGGCAAAGACTTGCGCGCGCTCACTGCGTTCACCCACGATGATCCGCGATGGGTACAGGTTATCGTAGAGCGCTTTGCCTTCGCGCAAAAATTCAGGCGAGAAGATCAGGTTGTCGCAACCAAAGCGCGCTTTGGTTTCAGCGGTGTAACCCACCGGCACCGTAGACTTAATCACCATTACCGCCGTTGGGTTGATCGCCATAACATCCTGGATCACCGCTTCCACCGAACGGGTGTTGAAGTAGTTGGTTTGCGGATCGTAATCGGTCGGGGTGGCGATCACGACATAGTCGGCATCCTGATAAGCCAACTGCTTATCCAAAGTGGCGACAAAATTCAGTGGCTTATTAGCTAAAAAATCTTCAATTTCTGTATCAGCAATCGGCGATTGTTGATTGTTCAGCAAGGCCACTTTTTCCGGCACGATATCCACCGCAACCACTTGATGATGCTGCGCCAACAACATCGCATTCGATAAACCTACATAGCCGGTTCCGGCAATCGCAATTTTCATCTGATTCCAACCAATAATTAAGGGTCAGTTCCCTAAAACGAGAAAGAGGTGCCGACAATGATCAAAAATCATTATCCATCACCTCGTATAATTTAGCCGCTTAGCGTAATTTCAGTTACTGTCCACGCCGATGCAGCGTCACTAACAGCTGCGCTTCCGCCTTGGGCAATTCACAGTCTTTCATGATCTCTTCCACATCAGCGCCCAACTCCACCATCTTCATGGCGCGGTTGTAGAGCTTCGCATCGGGATCGGTCTGCAGCACTTCGTCTTGCCGTGCTTGCAGGTGCTGCTGGCTGTGTTCAAGCTCTTTAACGCGCTTCCCCACCCCAAGCGCACCACTGCGTACTTCGGTCAGTTCACGTTGCAGTGCCTCGTTATTGGCTTCTGCCGCTTTCAGCAAGAGCTTAACCGCCTCGACTTTGCGCTCAACTTGATTCACTTTGGCGCGGATCCAGCGAACAAGCATGCCCGCTGCCACAATCAGCACCGCCATCGCGATCCCGGCGATGACCATTAATTCGGTCACAGCGTTGCTAGCTCCGACCACTCGTCATTGCTCAGCAGCTTTTCCAAATCAACTAGGATCAACAGCTTGTCATCGCGATGGGACACCCCTTGGATGAACTTAGCGCTCTCTTCGTTACCCACATTAGGGGCGGTATCGATTTCAGAGCTGTTGAGGTAAACCACCTCAGCCACTGAATCCACCTGAATGCCCACCACCTGATCTTCCGCTTCGATGATGACGATGCGAGTGTTGTCGGTGATCTCGCCCGGCATTAAGCCAAAGCGGGCACGGGTATCAATTACCGTCACTACGTTGCCACGCAGGTTGATGATCCCCAGCACATAAGAAGGGGCGCCTGGCACTGGCGCGATGTCAGAGTAACGCAACACTTCGCGTACCTGCATCACGTTAATGCCGTAGGTTTCATGCTCCAATTGGAAGGTTACCCACTGCACTACTTCGTCTTGCTTATCGATGTTCTCAATATTCTTATCTTGCATGCTCATCCGCTCAGGACTCCTTAAATTGGCTATCTAAACCTGCATCCAGCAGGGCGATCAGCTCGGGCACATCCAGCACCACACACATTTTTTCTTTGACGATGCCGGCAAGGTAACGACGTTTATCGTCCGCTTGCCGCCACTTCACTTCGGTTTTGGTTAACGGCTCGGCGTTAACCAGTGATTCACAGGCCAGACCCCAACGGCTGGCACCCAATTGCACCACATATTGGTAGTCCACCGTTGGGGCCAACTGTTGATGCCGTTCTGGCATCAGCCAGCGACAGCTATCAACCACATACAATCGTTCATCGCGTTCTAACTGCTGCCCCAGCAACCAATCCGGCTGGCCGGGCAGTTGTCGCCGCTCCGCGGTTTTCTTAATGCCGCCAAGCAACTGCAGCGGCACTGCAATCGTTAGCCCCGCCACATTAAAATAAAGGCAAGGGAACTGTTCATCGAGTTCCTCCTTCCATGCCACTTGCGGCGGCAATGGCGGCAGCACGGAATTGCTGCTCGATACTGACTCAGCCTCATCGGCTTGATCTGCTGCGGCTTGCGGCAATGGCGGCACCTTAGCGGCAACCGCTACTGGCACCGAAGCCACTGCCGTATCTTCAACGGGCACCGTTGCTGTTACTGCGGCTCGGCGCACATGCAGGCTTGGCTCTGGCTCTGGCTCTGGCTCTGGCTCTGGCTCTGGCTCTGGCTCTGGCTCTGGCTCTGGCTCTGGCTCTGGCTCTGCAGCAATCAACGCTTGCTGTTGGGCTTTCGCCAGCAGTTGTGCCACCCGCTGTTGATGCGGCTCAGCCTCTACCGCAGGCATCGATACCGGTTCCGGTTCAGATGCCGCCGCTTGTGGCTTGGTCAGAAGTACATCGAAGTAATCATCGACCGCTTGTTGCGCGATGCGTGACATCGTTCTGACCTCGTTCTAATAATCCATTCAGTAGTTCATTGTATGCATTGACGCCACGGCAATCACCCGCAAACTGTGGTGCAGGCAGGTGTGCGAGACTCGCATCACGAAATCGGGTGTCGATCGGGATCACCGAATGCCACAGAGTGTTGGGGTAGCTGCGTGCCAGCTCAGACAACGACAGCAGCGATGCCTTAGTGCGGCGATCAAACATGGTGGGCACAATGGTGTACGGCGCGACACGTCGTCCCGCTTCCCCCATCTTATCCAGGGTTTTGACCATTCGGTTTAGCCCTTTCAGTGCCAAGTACTCGGTTTGCACCGGCACAATAATGTGCTCACAGCAGGCCAAGGCATTCACCATCAACACCCCCAATACCGGTGGGCAATCGATCAACACCGCATCGTAGCGATCCGCCAATAATTCAATCACTTTAGATAACACAAAGCCCATACCGGGCTTATTACCTAAGTTCCGATCTAAGGTCGCTAAAGCCGTTGATGCCGGCATCAAATGCAAGCGTTCGACCGATGTTGGCACAATCACCGACAGGCACAGTTTGGTGCTGAGCTGATCATGATGGTGAAACAGATCATAAAGGCTGCGTGGCAGCTCCTCGGATTCAATCCCAAGGTAATAGCCTAACGAGGCCTGCGGATCGGTATCGATCATCAGCACACGCTTGCCACGGTTTACCAGCAACCCAGCCAGAGTCACGACCGTAGTTGTCTTTCCCACTCCACCTTTTTGGTTAACAACCGTCCACACCTGCATCGCTTACTCCGGCGTCTCGGTGGTCGGTTGCGTACCGTAGCGTTGCAATCGCTGTAGCAAGGTTTGCTTTTGCTGGCGCAGCAACTGCACCTGTTGTTGCAATTGCTGTTGCGTGAGCTGCTGCTGAGCTAACTGCTGGGTCAGTTGCTGATTTTGCTGTTGCAACTCTTTGGCATAGCTCTGCTTATCAACCGCCCAAAAGAGCGTGATCAGAGTAATAATGCACAACCCAGCCGTCAGCAATGGCAACCACTGGGTGGTTAACTTAGTGGAGGTAACTTTCACGCAGAATGCTCTCTGACATCTTTGCCAGTGGAATTGAGTGACTGGAGATCCCCGCCACCGTTACCGCCTGTGGCATGCCATAAACCACACAGCTGGCCGCATCTTGCGCCCAAATGGTGGCGCCATGACGCTGCAACATACGGCAACCCTCGCGGCCATCCGCCCCCATGCCCGTTAAGATCACCGCTAACGCATCGCCGCCAAAGATCCGCGACGCGCTGCCAAAGGTGATATCAACAGAGGGTTTGTAGTTAATCTTTTCATCGCCATCGCGGATCACCAAACGGGCCGCAGCGCCGGTGCCTTCCAGCAGCATCTGTTTGCCACCTGGGGCTAAATAGGCGGTACCCGGGCGCAAACGATCGCCACTTTCCGCTTCTTTCACCTCAATTTTGCACAGACCATTCAAACGCTGAGCAAAAGCAGGGGTAAAGGCGGCAGGCATGTGCTGCACCAAGATGATCGGCAGGGGGTAATCCGATGGGAACTGGGTCAGGATATTTTGCAGTGCGACTGGGCCACCGGTTGAGGTGCCAATCAGCAACGCTTTATAGCGCTTACCACTGGCACGACCGGGCAACTTGGCTTGGCCAACAGTACTGGCGGGTGCCGCAGCGGTCGCAACGACTTTACTTACGCCCGCATCAAGGCCAGAGAGGGTACTGCCACGTTCAGCAACGCCACTGCGTAACGCCGGCTTAGCGGCATTGCCACTGAAGCGACTGACTTTGGTTACGCGGCGGCTGGCGATCGCCTTAACCCGTTGTTGCAACAAGGTCGCGGCTTGCTTGTGGTCGTTGGCGATGTCTTCAAACCGTTTCGGCAAGAAGTCCGCCGCCCCCGCTTCCAACGCATCAAGCGTGGCGCGGGCGCCGTTGTAAGTTAGAGATGAGAACATCAACACCGGAACTGGGCTTTGCGCCATGATCGACCGCACTGCAGTGATCCCATCCATGATTGGCATTTCGATGTCCATCGTGATCACATCCGGTCGTAAGGTACGGGCTTTATCTACCGCTTCACGTCCGTTGGTGGCGGTGGCGATCACTTCAATGCCTGGATCACTATCCAGGATTTCCGCCACACGTCGGCGGAAAAAACTTGAGTCATCAACCACTAATACCTTTATCGCCATCCTTTCCTCAAATCCGGTTCACCCGCCGCTTAACGGCGACGAGCGTAGTGTTTCAACATGCCAGGTACATCCAAGATCAGCGCAATGCCGCCATTGGAGGTGATGGTTGAGCCGGCCATACCCGGTACGTTTTGCAGCATGGCGCCCAGAGGTTTGATCACCACTTCTTCCTGGCCAATCAGGCCATCCACTACAAACGCCACTTGGGTATTACCAATGTGCACAATCACCACATGACCATCGCCATGACGCTCTTCGCGGCCAATCCCTTTGCACAACCACTTATCGAGGTAGAACAACGGAATGGCGCGTTCACGCACGGTAATAGAGAGCTGCCCATCAACCACGTTGGTGTTAGCCAAATCCATGTGGAAGATCTCAGACACGCACGACAGTGGCAGCGCAAAGATCTGCTCGGAAACCCGCACCATCAAGGTCGGCATGATCGCCAACGTCAGCGGTACTTTAATCTGAATAACGGTGCCTTCGCCGGGCTCGGAATCGATATCCACCGAACCGTTCAGTTGGGCGATGCGAGTTTTCACTACGTCCATCCCCACGCCACGGCCAGAGATGTCTGAGATCTCCTGTTTGGTGGAGAACCCAGGGGCAAAGATCAGCGCATACGCATCTTTGTTCGACATCCGAGCCGCCGCATCGGCATCAAGCACCCCGCGACTGATGGCGATCTGCTTCAGCTTCTCGGCATTCATGCCGCCGCCATCGTCACGGATAGAAAGCAGGATATGATCCCCTTCCTGCGCCGCCGACAGCAAAATGGTGCCTTGCCGTGGCTTGCCACTGGCTTCGCGCACGTCTGGCATTTCAATGCCGTGATCCACCGCATTCCGCACCAAGTGCACCAGCGGATCCGCCAACGCTTCAACCAGGTTCTTATCCAGATCGGTCTCTTCGCCTTGCAGCTCAAGCGCAATGTCTTTTTGCAAGCTACGGGCTAGATCACGTACCACCCGTGGGAAACGGCCAAATACTTTTTTGATCGGCTGCATGCGGGTTTTCATCACCCCGCCTTGCAGATCGGCGGTCACCATGTCGAGACTGGCCAAGGCTTTGGACATCTCTTCATCTTCCCGCTCTACCCCAAGGGTTAGCAGGCGGTTACGCACCAACACCAGCTCGCCCACCATGTTCATGATCTCGTCCAAACGGGCGGTATCAACACGAACGGTGGTTTCGCCTTGCGGCAGTGCCGCTGGGGCTTTCTTCACCGGTGCGGCTTTGGCTTCCGGAGCCGAGGCTTGAGCGATCTTCTCTGCGGTTGCTGCAGCGGCAGCCAGCGGAGCAGAGACGGGTTGCGGTTGAGCCGGTGGCTGCGGCGCAGAGGCCGGAGCCACTGGCGCGGCCACAACGGGAGCAGTAGGGGCCGCTGGGATCACCGTGGGTGAATTACCGGCGCCGTGCAGATCATCCAGCAACTGCTCAAACTCATCTTCGCTGATGAGTTCTGAGCTGGTTGGGGCTGCCGGTGCGGCCTCGGCGCTGAACTGGCCTTTGCCATGCAATTCGTCCAACAGCGATTCAAACTCGTCTTCGCTGATGTCTTCGCCACTGGCGGCAACGCTGGCTTCACTGTTGGCGACGGCCACAGCCGGGGCTGCTTCCGCTTGGCCAAACTGGCCCTTGCCGTGCAGTTCATCCAGCAGGGATTCAAACTCGTCTTCGCTGATGTCATCCGTGCTGGCATCGGTGCCATCAAGGGCACCCAACATGGTCTGATATTCATCGTTATTGATGCTGTCGATGCCACCGCCGGTGGCTATCGTGCTCGCGCTTGGTGCCGCGACAGGCGCCGCCACAGCAGCAACCGCGACGGGCTCTGGGGCCACCGCAGGGGCGGTTGCCCCAATCGGTTCACCATCGGCAATCCGCGCCATCAAACTAACCAAGGCGGCATCGGCCGATTGCGGCTCTTGGCCGGATTGGATCGCCACAAACATGGCGTTCACTTCATCCAGCGCTTGCAGCACCACATCCATCAGCTCAGAGCTAACGGTTAGCTGGCCATTGCGCAACAGATCAAACAGGTTTTCAGCACCATGACAGGTGTCCACCATTGGGTTCAGGCTCAGAAAACCTGCACCGCCTTTTACGGTGTGAAAACCACGGAAAATGGCGTTAAGCAGATCTTTGTCAGTGGGGTTTTGTTCCAACTCCACTAACTGTGCCTGCAATTGCTCTAAGATCTCTCCGGCTTCCACCAGAAAGTCTTGCAAAATGTCATCATCAAAGTCGAGTGCCATCAGGGAAACTCCTAAAAGCCTAAACTGGACAATAAGTCGTCCACTTCATCTTGGCCGCTGACCACGTCAGCGCGGTTATTCGCGGAAACTACTGGGCCTTCAGCCACCACCAGATCTTGCTTTTGCTCCACGGTGGCGGGTTCGCCAAACACGGTGAGCATGTCAACTAAGCTCAGTTCCACTTCACGCACCAGCTCGATCACCTTGCGGATCACCTGACCGGTTAAGTCTTGGAAATCTTGCGCCATCAACACTTGGTTAAGCAGATCTTTCAGTCGCTCAATGTCGTTGCTGGAGTCGTTCAGCAACGCATTCACATCGTGGCATAAGGTCTTGAACTGGTTCAGTTCCAATTCGCGACGCAACAGCTGTTCAAAGCGGGGCTTAACTTGGGCAATTTTGGTTTGCATCGCTTCGGCCAACGGCAAGCTTTCTTCAACCGCATCCATGGTGCGGTTGGCGGCTTGCTCGGTCATGCCAATCACATAATTCAGGCGCTCTTTGGCGTCTGGAATGTCACTGGTGGCCATTTCAGCAATGCGGTTATCCAGCTGAAAATCCGCCATGGCGCTGTGCAGCTGCCGGGTCAGTTTGCCGACTTCATCAAACAGTTGTTGATTCAGTGGTTGGCTCACTTGACGGAAAAGTTGGTTGGCACCTTCGGCATCGTTCTGTTCCAGTAACAATACCAATGCCCGCGCGTCTGCTAACGAGATCAACGCTTGTGGTTCAGTCATGAACTGAGATCCTTGTTTTAGTTCAGTCGTTCGAAGACTTTTTCCAACTTCTCTTTCAAAGTGGTCGCGGTGAACGGCTTAACGATGTAACCATTCACGCCAGCTTGCGCTGCCATGATGATCTGTTCTCGTTTGGCTTCGGCGGTTACCATCAGCACAGGCAGGTGTTTTAAGTTGTCATCAGCGCGGATAGCGCGAAGCAAATCAATCCCTTGCATGCCAGGCATGTTCCAGTCGGTGACCACAAAGTCGAAATCGCCATTTTGCAACATCGGCAACGCTGTCGAACCGTCATCCGCTTCTTGAGTATTGTTAAAGCCCAAATCGCGCAACAAATTTTTGATGATCCGGCGCATCGTTGAAAAGTCATCAACGATTAGGATCTTCATGTTCTTATCCAAAGTCCCCTCCAATCGAGGCAATCAATAAGTAGATATGCTTAGCCAGTGAGCCGCAGCTGCACTGGTCGTTCATCAGGCGGGATCGGTCCACGCCTTGAGTTTCGATTTCAGCCGCACCATCGCTTGGCTGTGGATCTGACTGACCCGAGATTCACTCACCCCAAGTACCTGACCGATCTCTTTTAAATTGAGTTCCTCGTCATAGTACAGGGAAAGCACCAAAGCTTCTCGCTCCGGCATCGATTTAATTGCGGCCACCATCGACTTTTTGAACTTTGAATCGGCTACAGCCGAAAAATTATCAGCATTGTCGTCAACGGGGCCAACCGCATCCACCGCCGTGCCCAGATCTTCAAAGCCGATGATCTTACCGCTGGAGACATCCGTCACGATGGCGTGATACTCCGGCAGCGACAGTTCAAGGTGCGCGGCAATCTCGGCATCGCTAGGATCGCGGCCAAGCATCGACTCCAGCTCGGCGATGGCGTCATTAACCATGCGGCCATTGCGATGCACCGAACGCGGGGTCCAGTCGCCACGACGAATTTCGTCGAGCATGGCGCCACGAATGCGAATGCCGGCAAAGGTTTCAAAACTGGCGCCTTTGCTGGCATCAAAGTTACCGGAGGCCTCAAGCAAGCCAAGCATGCCCGCTTGCAATAAGTCATCCAGCTGCACGCTGGCTGGCAGCCGCGCTAAGAGGTGATGGCCAATGCGTTTAACCAGCGGCGCATAACGGGTAACAATGGCCGCTTTATTATCAAACTGACCATAGGCAGCCGCTTTATTCACCAACCGCTTCTCCGTACATGTTGCGACGCACTAAACGCTCAACAAAGAATTCCAGATGACCGCTTGGATCTTGCGGCACCGGCCAAGACTGCACCTTGTTGGCCAGACCTTGGTAGGCGATGGCGGCAGGGCTGCGTGGGTAGGCTTGTACCACGACCTTTTGCTGCCGTACCGCTTTGCGTACGTTTTCATCAAACGGAATGGTGGCCACCAGCTCCAGCGCCACGTCTAAGAAGCGATCGGTCACTTTAGACAACTTGGCGAACAGCTCCATGCCTTCACGCAGACTGCGTACCATGTTGGCAACAATGCGGAAGCGGAACACGCCATGCTCGCGGCTAAGCAGCTTGATCAGAGCGTAGGCATCGGTGATCGAGGTGGGTTCATCACACACCACCACCAACACTTCTTGGGCGGCGCGCGAGAAGCTTAAGACCATGTCGGAGATCCCGGCAGCGGTATCCACAATCAGGCAATCAAACTCGCTTTCCAGCTCAGAGAAGGATTGGATCAATGCCGCGTGTTGCGCTGGGGTCAGCTCAACCATCCCTTGGGTGCCGGATGCGGCCGGAATGATAAAGACGCCACTTGGGCCTTCAATCAATACCTCTTCCAAGGTGCATTCGCCGGACAATACGTGGGACAAGTTTTTGCGCGCTCGTACTCCGAGCAACACATCAACGTTGGCCAAGCCGAGATCCGCATCCAACAGCAAGACCCGTTGGCCTTGTGCTGCCATTGCGGTGGCGGTGTTAATGGATACGTTGGTTTTACCCACGCCGCCTTTGCCACCGGTCACAGCAATTACTCGAGTCATTCGATCTTGTTTCTGTACCATTTTTCTTAGCCCACTTGCTTGATCTTTTAAGAACCACTTAGTCATACATCCCCACCGCTGTTTGCTGATCGGGGGTCGACGGTGGCGAGGTGCCTTCTTCTGCTAACGCACGATGTGCCAAATAGTGCGGATCGGCGGCGCGAAGGTCCTCTGGTACCCGTTGTCCATCAGTGAGATAGCATACAGGCAATTTGCTTTGAAGCAGCACACTTAGCACTTCACCAATGCTGTGTGCTTCATCTAATTTGGTGACGATGCAACCGGCCAAATCAATTCGGCGGAAACGCTCGACGGTTTCTTGCAATACTCGGAACTGCGCCGTAGACGACAACACCAAGTACGGTCGGATCGGCAATCGTGACGATCCGGTTAACTGTTCTAACTGCTGCACCAAGCGCATATCGCGTTGGCCCATGCCGGCGGTGTCTATCAGCACCATGCGGCGGCTGCGCAGCTGGTATAGCACCTGCTCTAGCTCATCGACGTTGGCGGCACTGCGTACCGGGCAGCCCATGATCTTACCAAAGGTCATCAGCTGCTCTTGCGCGCCGATGCGGTAATTATCGGTGGTCACCAAGGCCACTTGATCAACCCCAAAGCGCGCCGCAAACCGCGCCGCCAGTTTGGCGATGGTGGTGGTTTTGCCCACCCCAGTTGGACCGACCAGCGCAATCACGCCGCCCTCGTCCCACATCGATTCGTTGGCACAGAGTAATTCATCGGCCACCAAATTGGGCAACTGCGCCAGCACTTGATGCATCTCGCCGTGTTGTGGCAGCAGTTCCGCAAAGTGATCCGCCACCTCTTTGTGGAAGCCCAGATCCCGCAACTGCTCTTTCACCATCGCCCGCACCGGCTCGGCTCGGGCGATGTCTTGCTCCATCAAGGTGGACACCTGATGCTGCAACAGCTGCCGAATCGACGACATCTCTTCGCGCATGGCGGTAATTTCCGCGGCTGCGCCACTGCTGCCGCCAGTACGCGCTGGCCGAGTTGGTGCTGTGGTCGGCTTTGGTGCCGGTGCCGCTTTGGGCTGCTCTGGCTCAAAGGCACGCTGAGCCCACTTCGGCAACGCTTGTTCCTGTTTGGTCAGCACCGCCTGCGCTTGTTTTTGCTGGCGTCGCTGCTGCTGTCGTTCCAGCAGAGCCCGTAAACCATCATTATCGGCCAAGGCTGGCTTAGGTTTAGCGGAATTTGTCGCTTGTTGGCGGCCAGAGAGGCTAACTCGGTCTTCACCCAGTGGCCGTGGCGCGGGTTCCGCTGCCGCCGTTGGCGTTACTGCCGAGCCCGCTTGGCTGGCCGCTGGGGCGTCAAAGTCGATGGCGGCGACAATCTCGACCCCGCCAGTGACCTTCTTGTTGGACATGATCACCGCATCGGCGCCAAGGACCTCTTTCACTTCGGCCAAAGCAGTGCGCATGTCTTTCGCGAAAAAACGCTTAATCTTCAACTTCTATCTCCGAAATTCTGGCTTATTGGCCGACCGACTGAACGATCTTAATCTGTTTGTCGTCTGGGATCTCTTGGTAAGAGAGCACCCGCAGCGCAGGAATGGTGTGCTTCACAAAGCGCGACAGGGTCGTACGCAGTAAGCCCGAGGTTAACAGCACCGCAGGTTCGCCCACCATCTCCTGTTTTTGCGCCGCTTCGCGCAGGGATTTTTGTAACCGCTCGGCCAATCCTGGTTCTAAGCCACCGTTTTCACCATTGCTGGCTTGCAGTGACTGGTGCAGGATCTGTTCCAACTCTGGCGCCAGCGTGATCACTGGGATCTCATGCTCTGGGCCATTGATTTCTTGGATAATTAACCGTTTCATCGAGATCCGAGCGGCGGCGGTTAACACGTCAGGATCTTGGCTCTTAGGGCCATACTCCACCAAGGTTTGCACCAAGGTGCGGGTATCGCGAATGGGCACGCCTTCGTTCAACAGGTTTTGCATCACCTTGACGATCACCCCCAGCGACAGGATCTCTGGCACCAAGCCTTCCACCAGTTTCGGGGTATTCTTGGCCAAGATATCCAGCAGTTGCTGCGCTTCTTCGTAACCCAACAGCTGGGCCGCGTTATTGCTTAGCAACTGCGACAAGTGAGTGGCCACTACGGTGGAGGCATCCACCACGGTGTAACCTAAGGTTTGAGCGTAATCGCGCTGGCTGGGGTTGATCCACACCGCTTCCAAGCCAAAGGCGGGATCGGTGGTGGGCTGCCCTTCCAACTGACCGAACACTTGGCCGGGGTTGATCGCCAGTTCGCCGTCGTGGCGGATGTCGGCTTCCCCAATCACCACCCCCATTAAGCTGATGCGGTACGTGCTGGGGCCTAAATCGAGGTTGTCGCGAATGTGCACCGGCGGGATCAAAAAGCCAAACTCTTGCGACAGTTTCTTACGCACCCCTTTGATGCGCGACAGCAACTCGCCGTCTTGGCCTTTATCCACCAAGGGGATCAATCGGTAGCCCACTTCCAAGCCGATGATATCAACGTGATTAACGTCGTCCCACACCAGCTCTTTCGGTTCTTTATTTAACACTTCACTGCCGCCTTTGGCCGCCAGTTCAACTTGTTCGGCTGCCGCCTGCTTGGCTTGCTTGTGGCTCCACCAGCCAAACACGCCAATGCCCACGCCCAGCGACAAAAACGACAGGTGTGGCATGCCTGGCACCAACCCCATCACAATCATCACGCCAGCACAGATCGCCACCACTCTAGGGTTAGAAAGCATCTGCCGTGACACTTCCGCGCCCATCTGCTGCGATTCATTTTGACGGGTGATGATGATGGCGGCACCGATGGACAGCAACAGCCCTGGGATCTGCGCCACCAAACCGTCACCGATGGTCAGCAAGGTGTAAATTTCAATCGCTTGACCAAAGCCCAAATCATGCTGAGCCATGCCAATCACAAAACCGCCCAAGATGTTGAGCGCCAAGATCAGCAAACCGGCGATGGCATCGCCTTTAACAAATTTTGAGGCACCGTCCATCGAGCCATAGAAGTCCGCTTCGCGGGCCACATCGGCGCGGCGTTCACGGGCTTGTTCTTGGTTGATCAGGCCAGAGTTTAAGTCGGCGTCAATCGCCATCTGCTTGCCGGGCATGGCATCCAAGGTAAAGCGGGCGCTTACTTCGGAAATGCGCCCAGCGCCTTTGGTGACCACCACAAAGTTGATGATCACCAAGATCAGAAACACCACCAAACCCACGGCGTAGTTGCCGCCGATCACCACCGAGCCAAAGGCTTCAATCACCTTACCGGCCGCATCGGGGCCTTCGTGGCCATGCAATAACACCAAACGCGTTGAGGCCACGTTCAGCGCCAAGCGCAGCAAGGTAGCCACCAGCAAAACCGTTGGGAACGCAGCAAAATCGAGGGGGCGCAGGGTATAGACAGACACCAGCAACACCACCAGCGCAAGGGCGATGTTAAAGGTGAACAGCATGTCCAACAGCATTGCCGGCATCGGCAAGGTCACCATCGCCAAAGCGGCAATAACAACAAGCGGGGTTGCGAGCCCGCGAATGTGGCTGGCGCGGTTCTGGTAGATCGAACCGAAGGTGGCTTTTAAATTCATATAACGACTGCGAATTGACGTACTGCACTATGATGCAATAAATAGGCCACTAATAATATCGTTCAGGACTCAGATGGATCGATTTTGAGCTCATTTGGGATCTCAAGCTCGGTCGGCAACGCCGTTGGGCGGCGACCACGGCCAGATTGGAACTGTTTTAACTGGAAAACATACGCCAAGATCTGCGCCACGGCCGTAAACAATCCCTCAGGGATGGGTTTATCGATCTCTGTCGAGTGGAATATCGCCCGAGCCAAGGCGGGAGAGGATACCACGGGGATCTCATATTCCCGTGCAATTTCCCTGATTTTTAACGCGATTTCATCGTTACCCTTGGCCACCATCAGCGGCGCAGCATTCACCGACTTATCGTACTTCAATGCCACCGAATAGTGGGTTGGGTTAACCACCACCACATCGGCGTTGGGCACTTCCGCCATCATCCGTCGTTGCGCCATCTCCCGCTGCAACTGGCGAATGCGCCCTTTCACTTCCGGCTTGCCTTCGGTTTGCTTGTATTCGTCTTTGATCTCTTGCTTGCTCATTCGCAGCTGTTTGCTGTGGTTCCAGATCTGATACGGGGCGTCAATAATCACGATGATCAGCAGCGAACAGCACAGCAACACGAACAGCTCTAACAGCAGTTCCACCGAGTTGCGAATGGCGCCCGCGGGAGAGCCGGTAGACAGCTGCAAAATGTGCTCGAAATTGGCGCTTAACAGTAAGTAAGCGCTGATGGCGATCACCAAGAATTTGGCGATGGATTTCACCAGTTCAACCAGCGCCTGCACCCCAAACATGCGCCCAAACCCTTTAATCGGGCTCATCTTATTGGCTTTGGGCGCGGCCGCACTCCAACTGAAACTAAAGCCACCCAAACCGATGTTGCCAATAAAACCGGCGATGGTCAGGGCAACAATAAAGGCCAACAACGGAAACGCCATTTCCGCCAACACCCCTAAAAACACCTGGCCAAATTCCACCCCGCCGAAGATCTCGGCGCGGCTCATCTGAAACTGATTTTTAGCAACCTGCAGCGCGGCGGTGGCAATGTCTTCCCCCATCGCCATCATCGCGACGGCGGCGGCCACTAATACCGATGCGGTGCCTAACTCTTTTGACCGCGGGACTTGGCCTTTCTTTTTGGCCTCCTCCCGCCGCTTGGGCGTCGCTTCTTCTGTTTTTTCTTGATCGCTGTCGGCCGCCATTTATGGCACCTCGCAGGTCAGTTGCAGAATGTCGCACATCAGGTTTTGCCCTTGCTGCCACACGCTATTGAAGTGAGGCAGAATGCCGCCCAAGGTTAGCCACAGGATCAAAATGCCCGACAACATGGTAATGGGAAAGCCGATCGAGAAGATGTTTAACTGCGGCGCTGCACGGGTCATCACCCCGAAGGAGAAGTTGATCAGCAGCAACGCCGTAGCCGCCGACAGCGACATGGTTAAGGCGTTGGCGAAGGTTAGCCCCACAAACTGGCCGATTTTCTCTAGGCTTTGCGGCTGCAGGGATTCGCCAATTGGCAGGGTGTCGAAACTCAGCACGATCATCTTGATCATCACCAAGTGGCCATCCACCGCAAAAAACAGCAAGGTGGTCAGCAACAGATAAAACTGGCCGACAATCGGCACTTGCTGGCCATTGGTGGGATCCACCATCGACGCAAAGCCGAGCGAGGTTTGCATGCCGATGATCTGCCCAGCCAACACAAACGTCGAGATCACCAACAGGCTGACAAAGCCGATGGTGATGCCAATCAGCAGCTGCTGGGCGGTAACCACCATGCCGTGGGGCGAGAACAGCTCAATCGCCGGTGGCGGCGGCAGAACGGGGGCGACGGCAGCGGTGATCACCAGCGACAACAATAAGCGAATGCGAGCCGGCACCGGCCCACCGCCGATGGTGGTCATCACCATCAACATGCCCGCGATGCGGAACAGCGGCCATAACACCGCCCGCAACCAGTCAAAAATCACCGGCAGCGGCAGTTCCATCAGCCGATCACCTGCGGGATCATGTCCACCAAGTTGAACACGAAGTCCATCAGCACCTGCACAATCCAGTGGGCGATGGCCATCAGCGTTAACAGGGTAACCAGCAAACGGGGCAGGAACGACAGGGTTTGTTCGTTGATCGAGGTAGCGGCCTGAAACACCGCCACCACTAAGCCAACCAGCAAGCCGGGGACGATGATGGCGGCCACCAACATCACCACCACTTGCAGCGCTTGGCGAAAAATATCAACGAAGGCTTCTGGGGTCATGTGCTGCCCAGCCCAAAGCTTACCGCTAAGGTGCCCAGCACCAGGTTCCAGCCATCCACCAGCACAAACAGCATGATCTTAAACGGCAGCGACACGATCATCGGCGACAGCATCATCATCCCCATCGCCATCAGTACCGAGGCCACCACTAAGTCGATCACCAAAAACGGAATAAACAGCATGAAGCCGATCTGAAAGGCGGTTTTGAGTTCGGAGGTGACAAAGGCGGGGATGATCACCGTCATCGGCAGCTCTTGCGGGCTGCTGGCGCTGGTGTTGCCGCTGATCTCAGTAAAGGTGTTCAGATCGGTCATGCGGGTTTGCGACAACATAAAGGCGCGCATTGGCGCCTTGGCTTGTTCTACCGCTTCCAACGCGCCGATCTGTTCGCTCATGTAGGGCTCAAGCGCGTTGTCGTACACCTCGTCAAGCACTGGGGTCATGATAAACAAACTCATGAACAGCGCGATCCCCAGCAGCACCTGATTGGATGGGGTTTGTTGCAGCCCCAACGCTTGACGCAAAATCGCCAGTACCACAATGATGCGGGTGAAGCTGGTCATCAGCACCACCATCGCGGGCAGGAACGACAGCGCGGTCATCAACGCCAGGATCTGTAAGCTGACGGTGTATTCCTGCTGACCATTGGCGCCGGTCACAACCGACACCGCCGGAATGCCGGTTTCGGCCAACGCCAACGAAGGCAACAGTAACGCTGCCACGGCAACGAGTAGGGCTAGTGGCACCTTAGCGCTCCTGCTTTTGTTTGAATTTTTCCATCAGCGAGCCAAACTGCACCGGCTGCTGCGCGGGCAAAGGTTGCTCGAGCTGCTGCAACAAGCGGGTGCCGTTACTGCCGCTGGCCAGCAAGTATTGCTGCTCGCCCACTTGCACCACCAGCAACCGCTCTTTCGGGCTCAGTGGCAGGCTGGCCACCACTTTCATCGGCCCTTGCCCTGCCATTGGCAGTTGCAAGCGTTTGCTCAACCACGCCAACGCCACGATCAACCCCACAATCAGGCCCAGACTGCCGAGCATGGTTAAGTAGGATTGCTCGGCTGAAAACGGTTCTGCCGCAACGGGAGCGGCCACCAGCAGGAGCGATAAGGCGCGGATCATTTCAGCTTCTTAATGCGTTCGGTTTGGCTGATCACATCGGTTAAGCGGATCCCAAACTTATCGTTCACCACCACCACTTCGCCGTGGGCGATCAAAGTGCCGTTCACCATCACATCCAGCGGCTCACCGGCCACGCGGTCCAGTTCCACCACCGAGCCTTGGTTCAACTGCAGCAAGTTACGGATCGACAACTGGCTGCGGCCCACTTCCATCGAAATGGTGACGGGGATGTCCAAGATGGTGTCGAGCTTGCGGCGCTCTTCCGCGCTGATGTCGTTACTTTGGTCAAACGACTCCAGCGGCACCGGCTCGGCTTGCTGCTCTAACGCGGCCGCCCACTCGTCGGCTAAATCGTCTTGGTTACTCGGATCGTCAATCATCGCTTACCTTCTTAATTACTGCTCTTCGCTGTCGCTGTCGGCGTCGAAGCCAATCTGCAAACCACCCCGACGGGTAATGCTTTGCAGCTCGTTTTTATAGGATTTCGGGCGTGGAATGCGTTCGCTGATCCGCACCGCCACGTTGTCGTTGCTGCGGCCCATTTTGCCGCGGAAGGTGGGCAGTTCTTCCACTTTCAGCAGCACATGTTCGGGCATCTCAATCGGGATCACGTCACCGGCCTTCAGCTCCATGATGTCGCGCAGGGAGATCTCTTGCTCCACCATGGTCGCTTCGATGTTCACCGGCACGTCCATCACTTCATCTTGCAGGGCCTTGGCCCAACGCATGTCGGTGTCTTGCTTATCGCTTTGCACCCCGGCATCCAGCAACTCTCGGATCGGCTCAATCATCGAGTACGGCATGGTGATGTGGAAATCGCCCCCGCCGCCATCCAGTTCAATGTGGAAGCTGGACACCACCACCACTTCGGTGGGGCTAACGATGTTGGCCATCGCCGGGTTCACTTCGGAGTCGAGGTACTCAAACTCCACGTCCATCACCGGCGACCAAGCGTCTTTGTAGTCTTCAAACACGGTTTTGAGCAACAGCTGAATGATGCGGCGCTCGGTGGGGGTAAATTCCCGCCCTTCAATTTTGGCTTGAAAGCGGCCGTCGCCACCAAAGAAGTTGTCCACCAAGATAAACACCAAGCGGGCTTCCATGGTCACCAAACCGGTGCCCTTAAGCGGACGAAACCGCACCATGTTCAAACTGGTGGGCACAAACAGCGAATGCACGTATTCGCCAAACTTCACCATCTGCACGCCGTTGATCGACACTTCGGGGCTGCGGCGCATCATATTGAATAAGCTGATCCGCAGATGTCGCGCAAAGCGCTCGTTCACCAACTCTAGGGTCGGCATCCGCCCACGGACAATCCGATCCTGCGAGGTAAAGTCGTAGGTTGAAGCACCGGATCGCTGTTCCGGTTCATCCTCTTCTACGTCATCAACCCCATGCAATAGCGCGTCAATTTCGTCTTGGCTTAGCAGATCGCTCATCGAATTCTCTTATTGCATCACGAAGCCGGTGAACAACACCCGCTCCACTTGAGGATGGCCGGTAATGGATTGCATCGCCGTTTGCACGTTCAGCAGTGCCCGCGCCCGCAACTCCTCTTTGCCTTCACGGCTGCGAAGGTTTTTGCCTTCGGCGCTGGAAAAGGTTGTCAGCAGGGCATCGCGCAGCAACGGCGTGTGTTTCCGCACAATCACTTGGGCTTCTTCACTGCGCACCTGCAGCTGCACTTTTATCTGCACCACAAAACCGCGGTTATCACCAGGCAGGTTGAACAGAAACGGTCGCGGCAAACTCACGTACGAGGCCGTCATCGGTTTGGCGGCGTCGGTGGTGGTGGTCCCCGTTGGTGTGGCTGGGCTGTCATCGCTGCCCATAAAGAACCACGCTGCCGCGCCACCAAGCCCCAACACTAACACCAGCGCCACAACGATAATGATTAGCTTTTTACGGGACTTAGACTGTGGTTTTACTTCTAATTCTAGGGACTCTTCCGCCATTAGACTGCTTTCTATTTGAATGGATTTGGAAACGGCTTAGATTACCATAGCTAACGCCTAGGCGTAGTAATCTATGCCGCCATCGCTGCTGCGGTTGGCGATACTGATGCTTTCCTGTTCAGCATCGATAAAGCCATCGCCAAAACTGCCCTGCTGCTGGCCACTGCCGCCCTCTTGTTGCTGCTGGGACTGCTGCTGGGAAATGTCGGTTTGCCCCAATTGTAACCCTTGCTGTTGCAGCATCTCTCGCAAGCGCGGCAACGCTTGTTCAATCAGATCTCGTGCTTGCCCCTGCTGCGCCACAATCTGCACATTGGCTTGATCGCCATTCATCTGCACTCGCACCTGCAGTGCGCCCAATTCTGGCGGATCTAAGCGGATCTCGGCGGTCATTTTATCGCTGTTGATCATCAGCTGCAGTCGGTCGCGCAGCTCCGGTGCCATTCGGTCGGCGTTCACCGGCTGACGCAACTGCGCTTCGGCGGTGGTTGCTTGGGCTTGAGCGGCGGCGGCGGGGCTGCGGCCATCGGCTCGGGGGCTCGATTGCAGCCCTTGCAGTTCAGCTTCGTGACCAAACTCGGTGCTGCCAGCGCCAGTCAGCGCTTCCGCTTGGGCGGCAGACAGCAAACCGCTTTGCTGTAGGGGCTCTTGCTGCACCTTAGCGAGTAACTCTGGCTTCGCACTGGCCAATTGCGCGGCCAGCTTGTCTTTATTCACCACCGCGTCGTCGCTGCTCAGCTCGGCGCTGTCGCCGGCATGGATGTCGCTGTCCGCGTCATCGCTGAGCGCGGCCGTGGGATCCAGCGTATTGCTGAGCCCGCTGGCCTCTTTCGTGCTGACGCCCATGGCGGCTGGGGCGACGGTACCCGCCTTAAGGTTGGTCTGGGCATCGCTGCCGCTGGCTACTCCGCTGCTGATCCCCGTATGGGCGGCACGAAGCAGCGCTTCGGTGCTGTCGTCTTCGCTGCTGTCATCTTCACTGCTGTCGGTCGCGTTGTCGGCAACAGCGCCCTCAGGGGCAACAGCTTGGGGGCCAAACGCCGCCAAGGCGCCTGCGCTTACCGCCGTGGCGGCTGCCGCAGAGGCTTCCGCGTCAGGCTCATCGGCGCCGAGCTCCTCGGAGTCAGTCTCGCTCTTGGCCGCGGCAAACAAGCCCGCGAACAGGCCCGTGTCGGCCTCTGCCGCATCAGTTGGCACGGCCTCCGTTGGCACGGCATCGGTTTGGCTCGCCTTTGCCGCAGAAGTGCCGCTGGAGGATAACAAGGGAGCGTCATTGGTAAGGGGGGCAGTGGCAACCTCGCTGTCGTCACCGCTTGGCGCTTTGGTGCTGCTGTCGCCGGTCAGGGCAGCAAACAGAGATCCTAATTGGGTCAGCAGTGATCCCGGATCTTCGGCGGCAACCGCTTGCCCATCTGGCAAGGTCTTGCCCGTAGCCTCCGCCTGCGACGGTGGCGTGGGTTCGGCGTCGCTGTCGCCGTTCATTAGCCCCGAAAACAGCTGTTCAAATTCAGCCCCGGCGTCGCTGCCCTCGCTGCCAGTGCTGGCTTCAGCGCTGGTTGCTGGCGTAGCCATGTTCAAAGGGGAAGCAATATTGGCCATATTCGATCCGATCAAAACGTAGATAACAGCGCCAAGCGCTAGGGGGGCCAGTCTTCGCTTAAACCAATGACGTTAAGCGACGCGACCAAGAAAACCAAAATTAAGCAAAAAACAGGCCAAGGAGGAAGTTAACGGCGACGACGGAGGTATTGTTGGGTAGCAAACTCATCCAGCGCCCCTTGTTCGCGCTTGGCTTGCGCCGCAAGCTGCTGCTGCTCCGCCTTTTCAATCAGCAGTTGCAACGCTTGCTGGCGCTGTTGCGCTTCTTGCCACAGCTGCTGCTTGTGGGTGACCGCTTCGGTGGCGCTGCGCTGCTTCACCACATGCTGGCTAATGGTGGTGTCGAGCTTAGAGATAAAGTAATGAAACTGCTGGTATTCTGACGCTTGCAAAGTGGTACCCGCCTTTTGTTGCGCCTGTTTGACGTAATCCCAACGGTAGCGCTGCAACTCATCCATCTGCTCTTGCAAAGCGGCTTCGGTCGACCGCGCTTGGCGCAGCTCTAATCCCGCTTGCTCCAGTGCTTTATCCACCATCACCAGCACTTTACGCAGCTGTTTCGGATCCGCCATTAGGTCTGCTTAGCTCCTATTTACACTGGGCAGCGATCCGCGCCATCTGCCCTAAGCTGTCTTGAAAATTCACCGGTGATCGCATCGGCTGCTGCAAGAAGCTGGCTAACACCGGCTGCAGCGCAATGGCTTTGTCGACGGTCGGATCGGCGCCTTTGCTGTACGCGCCAATGGCGATCAGATCTTGGTTTTGACGGTAAGCCGACCACAGTCGTTTGATGTTTTGCGCCGCCTCCAAGTGCGCGGCTTCGGTCACCTGCGGCATCACTCGGCTGATGGAGGCTTCCACATCAATCGCGGGGTAGTGGCCGCTTTCCGCCAAAGCACGGCTGAGCACCACGTGGCCATCCAAGATGGCACGAGCGGCATCGGCAATGGGATCTTGCTGATCGTCGCCTTCGGTCAATACGGTGTAAAAGGCGGTAATGCTGCCTTGGCCGGGGCCACCGTTACCGGCGCGCTCCACCAATTTTGGCAGCTTGGCAAAGACCGATGGCGGATAGCCTTTGGTGGCCGGGGGTTCGCCAATGGCCAGAGCGATCTCGCGCTGGGCTTGGGCGTAGCGCGTTAACGAGTCCATCAGCAACAAGACGTTTTTGCCGATGTCGCGAAAGTATTCGGCGATGCGGGTGGCGGTTTCACAGGCGCGCAGACGCATCAAGGGGCTGGTGTCGGCGGGGGCAGCAATCACCACCGCGCGGGCGCGCCCCTCTGGCCCTAAGATCTCTTCGATAAACTCTTTCACTTCGCGGCCACGTTCGCCCACCAAGCCAACCACAATCACATCGGCGTTGGTGCCGCGGGTCATCATCCCCAGTAACACCGATTTACCCACCCCAGAGCCCGCCATCAGGCCCATGCGCTGGCCAACCCCCACGGTGAGCATGCCGTTGATGGCGCGCACGCCAACGTCGATGGGTTGCTGCACCGGACGGCGTGCCATCGGGTTGAGGTGGATCGCGTGGGTGCTGACCCGCTGCCGCGTTTGCAGGGGCCCTAAGCCATCCAGCGGCTGGCCGTTGCCATCCAGCACGCGGCCAAGCAATTCGGGGCCCGCTTGCAGCCCTTGCCGCTGCCCTAATGGCGTTACTCGCGCCCCAGGCAGTACCCCTTTCAGCTCGTCAACAGGCATCAGGTAGAGAATTTGGTCGTCAAAGCCCACCACTTCGGCGGTCAGTTCGCCCGCTTCGGTTTCGATCGAGCACAGCGAGCCCACAGGTGCCCGACAGCCCACCGCTTCCAGCGTCAGCCCAACCACCCGCAGCAACTGGCCTGACGCCACCATTGGGATCGGGTGCACGTTGTCCTGCCAGCTGCGCAGGCGCGCGCTTAGGCGCTCACTGCGACGGGTTTTCATTATCACTGGTTGGCGAGAGCGGTTGCGCGGCCTGAGCATCCGCTTCGGCCGAGGGTGGCGCGGCGCTGTCTGGGGCTGCGCGATCTTGGGCTTGTGGATCTTGGGCTTGTGGATCTTGGGCTTGTGGATCTTGGGCTGGCGGCTCGTTGGCCTCGGCCACCGCAGGCGCGGCTTGCAGCGGTTGCGCCGGTGGGTATTCCGGCTCGGTAACGGCGGCTCGGGGGGTGCTGGCGAACTGTTCCAGCACCTTGCGCAAGCGATCCTCACCCAGCACCGCCACTTGGCTGCGCTCGGTGTGAATTTGCAACGAGCCCTTGGCCAGCGAAGGCTCGAGCTGCAGTTCCCAATTGCGCTTGGCCAGCTCGTCGCTGCCGTAGCTTTGTTCAATCAATTGTTTGTCGTCGCCATTGGCGCTGACGGTGATCTGTTGTCGCTGCTGTGGCAACGCCGCAATGCCGGTTTGCAGCGCGTGCAACAAGGCCGCGTCTGACGTGGTCAGTTCAACCTGCACCACCGCTTGCGCCAGTTTCATCGCTAAGGTCACCAGCTCGCGCTCAACCTGTTCGTCCACCGCTTGCAGTGGCGCGATCAGTTCATTCAGTAAGGCATCCAGTTGGCCACAACGCTGCACAATTTCGTGCTGCCCCGCTTCAATGCCTTGGCTGCGGCCTTGTTCAAGCCCCTGTTGCAGCCCTTGTTCGGCGCCCTTTAAGCGGCCTTCGGCAATGCCTTGCTCAAACCCTTGCTGTTTGCCTTGGTCAAAGCCCTCTTGCCACGCCTGTTGCTGGATCGCTTCGATCTCTTCCAAGGTTGGCGGCTGAGGCAGATCCGCTTCGGGCTCGGGCTCTTTGCTTTTGGCCGCTAAGCCTTCGATGGCCGTGTCGCCCTGCTCCACCTCGGTGAAGTCCTGCAACTGCCAATCTTGGGCATCTTGTTGGTTTAGGTATGCGGCACGGCGCGCTTCAGTAGAGTCCATCGATTATAAGAACTCGTCGCCGCCGCCACCGCCGAGCATGATTTCGCCCGCATCGGAGAGTCGACGCGCAATCGCCAAAATCTCTTTCTGGGCGGTCTCAACATCGGAGATCCGGATCGGCCCCATCGCTTCCAGATCGTCGCGGATCATGTCGGCCTGACGTTTCGACATGTTGCCCAGCAACTTGTTGCGTAGGCCATCGTCGGCGCCCTTCAGTGCCGGCATCAAGACCTCTTGCTGCACTTCGCGCAAGATCGCCTGAATGCCACGGTCGTCGACGTCGGACAGGTTCTCGAACACGAACATCAGATCTTGGATCTGCTGTCCCAGCTCTTCGTCGTTGTCGCGGATCTGCTCCATCAACATCGATTCCACGCCGGTGTCCATGTAGTTCATGATGTCGGCAGCGGCCTTCAAGCCGCCCATCTTGGCCGCCTGTGCCCCCGCTTGACCCGCAAACTGTTTCTCCATGATGTCGTTCAGCTCTTGCAAGGCGGCCGGTTGCACCTCTTCGAGGTTGGCAATACGCATGGTCAGATCCAACCGCACCCGCTCGGAGAACTGCGACAAGATCTGCGCCGCTTGATCGGGTTCGAGATAGGACAACACGATGGTTTGGATCTGTGGGTGTTCGTTCAGGATGATGTTGGCTACCTGTCGGGCGTCCATCCACTTGAGGGAATCGAGGCCGGTGGCGCCGCTGCCCATCACGATTTGGTCAATCAGGTTGCCGGCTTTGTCTTCGCCCAGCGCTTGGGTTAGCGCCTTACGCACGAAGTCGTGGCTGTTGATGCCGATGGAGCTAAAGCGCTGGATCTCTTCTAAGAACACCCGATGCACGGCGGCGACTTTTTCCTGGGCGAAATTTTGCATCCCCGCCATCGCCATGCCCACTTTCTGCACCTGCTTTGGCTCTAGGTTTTTCAACACCTGCGCGGCATCAGCCTCGCTTAAGCTCAGCAGCAAGATGGCGGTCTTTTCAATGCCGGTTAAACCGCTGATATCAAATTCAGCGCCGTTGTCAGCATTGGCGGTCGCAGGGGTTTTAGGCATCTTCTTCTAACCAGGTTTGGATCACTCGGGTCGACAGCTCAGGCTCGTTGGCCACCAAGGCGCGAATGGCGCGCAGCATGTCGTCGTCTTTGCGTAAGTCTGGCAACAAAATCGAGCCATCGTCGGCGTAGGTGTAATCGGCGGTGTCGTTGTTCAACAGGCCGATGGCTTCGCTGCCAAACTGATCTTCCAGATCCGCCAGTTCGTTGCCGGCATTGGCTTGCTCTTGTTCCACTTGCTCTGGGAACAACAGACGCTTGATCATCGGGCGCACCACCACCAGCAGCAGCACCAGCAGCACCAAGGCGCCTAAGCTCAGCTTCAGCACGCGCCAGAACCACGCTTGCTCAACCAGCGGCACAGCCAATTCTTCCGGCAACAGTTGCTCGGCAAACGGCACCGACACCACTTCCAGCACATCGCCACGGCTTGCATTATAACCCACGCTGCCAGCCAGCAGCCGTTCGATGGATTGCAGCTCCTGCTCCGAACGCGGCTGCATGGTGACTTGGCCATCGGCGCCGGTCACCGGCTTGAAGTCGACCGCCACCGATAAGGTGACCCGTTGTACCGTGCCCACTTGATTGCGGGTGTGGCTAACGGTGCTGTCGAGTTCGTAGTTGCGCGTGGCTTCGCTGCGGTTGCGGCCATTGCGTATTTTTTCCGATTGGCCCGCGCCGCCCACTTCTTGAGGGATATCAGCCGCAATGGGCGGCTGGTTGGTTAACGCGCCGGGGATCCCCGAGGCGACACCGCCGCCTTGGTTGTCTTCCACCAACATCTCACTGCGCAGCGAGGCATCGGGGTTAAATTTGCGGGTGGTTTGCTCCTTGGCGGAGAAATCCATGTTGACGGCCACTTGGGCGGTGTACTGGCCAATTCCCAGCACTGGGATCAACAGCGAATCCACTTTGCTGAGGAACAGTTGCTCCTGCTTGATCTGCAGTTCCAGTTCGCGGCGGCCACGGGCGGTAATGGTGTCTTGCGAGCCCGAGTGCAGCAGCCGCCCATGTTGGTCGGTTACGGTGACTTTGTCGGTGCTCATGCCGTGCACGGCAGAAGCGACGATGTCGACCACGGCATCCACTTCGCTTTGCTTCAGTTCGGCCCCGCGCCCCAACGTAACCACCACGGTGGCGCTGGGCTGCTGTTTCTGGCGGGCAAACACGTTGTGCTTCGGCAAGGCCAAAATCACTCGAGCGCGGCTAACGCTGCGCAGTTCGCTGATCGCCCGCGCCAAGCTTTCCTCTTGGCTTTTCTTTAGGCGTGCCTGCTCCAGCCGTTGGCTTACGCCAAAGCCGCTGTCTTGATTGAGGAAGTCTTGCTGCTGCCGCGCCGCGCCTAACCCCGCACGGGTCAGCTTCAGTTTGATGTCGGCGTACTGATCTTCTGGCAACGAGAGGATGCTGCCATTGAGCTGATACTCGATCTGCTGCTTATCTAGGAAGTCGAGGGTTTCCACCAGTTCGGCGGTTTCCATCTCGCCCAAAGGGCGATAGGCGGGCTCTTGCGCCCACAGCATCACAAATACCGCCAAGGCTAACGAGATCGCTAGCGCCAAGATCAGGCTGATCTGGCGCAGCACATCCACGTTGCCCATGCTGGCTAACGGGCTGGACTGATTTTCTTCGATCTGATTGCCACCAGTATCTGCTGGCAATTGTGCTGTACCACCCTGTACCGCAAGATCAGTTGATGGAGTTACTTCGGCCACTACAGCACCTCAACCGGTTAAACCGGCATATTCATGATTTCTTTGTAGGCATCAACCAGCTTATTGCGCACTTGCACTGTGGCTTCAAACGCCACGCCAGCTTTCTCTTTCGCCAGCATGGTATCACCCAAGGTAACGCTGTCGTCGCCTAATTCGAACCGGGTGGCCATTTCGCTGGAGGTGGATTGCATTTGATTGACGTGATTGATGGCATTGGTCAACAGATCGCCAAAATCACTGCCATTACGCACCGTTGGGGTCAGATTTCCCGCTTGGGATCCCGCCTCAACCGCCATGGTATTCATCTCAGCCAACAGCGATTGGTTGTTGATTTGCATAGGTGATTATCTCAGTCGAAAAAATGACATCAAAACGATGCTCGACACTGTATGCAATTTACACACCAGTGTCATGGAGTAATTGTTCAGGGCGCAAACTATGCCGGAATTTCGTAACCGGCGTCACGCATTTTGGCCAATTTATAGCGTAGGGTGCGCGGGCTTAATCCCAATTGCTCGGCCACCGCTTTGCGGCTGCCATCGTGACTCAGCAGCGAATCCAGAATGATTTGAAACTCTTTATGTTTCAAATCACTGCTGAGATCCGTGCCGCGCTCGCTGGTCTCTACTGGGGCGGCTTCAGCGGCGGCCACTGGCGCCGTTGGCGTTACCGGTGGCGGAATAATGGCTGCACTGGCCAGCGGCGGGGCCATGCCGTCAATAAACAGATCCGCTTCGGTCAGCTCGCTGCCTTGGCACAGGATCAGCGCCCGCTGCATCACGTTATCCAATTCGCGTACGTTCCCTGGCCATTGGTGCTGCAACAGCTGCGCCTGCGCGCCGCTGGATAATTGCGGCAACGGCAGGCCGCTGCGACTGGCGTGGCGCGCTAACAGGTGTTGCGCCAGCGGCAGCACATCGCCGCGGCGATCCGCCAACGCCGGCCACGTCAGTGGGAACACGTTCAAGCGGTAATACAGATCTTCACGAAAGCTGCCCTGCTCCACCGCTTGGCGCAGATCGCGGTTCGAGGTGGCCAGCACCCGCACATCCAAGCTGATGGTTTTGCGTGAGCCTAAACGTTCCACTTCACGCTCTTGCAGCACCCGCAGCAACTTGGCTTGCAGGTTCAGATCCATCTCGGTGATCTCGTCCAGTAAGATGGTGCCGCCTTGGGCTTGCTCAAATTTGCCCGGACAGGCTTGCACCGCCCCAGTAAAGGCGCCCTTTTCGTAGCCAAACAGGGTCGCTTCTAACATGTTGTCAGGGATCGCGGCGCAGTTCAGTGCCACAAACGCCTTGTTATGGCGCTTGGACTTGTGGTGAATGTGGCGGGCTAGCACCTCTTTGCCGGAGCCACTTGGGCCCAGCACCATCACTGAGGCATCGGACTGAGCGACCCGGGCAGCCAGCGCCAACAATTGTTTCGAGCTCGGATCCCCCACCACCGGATCGTGGCTGTCCGGCACCGCCGGTTGCAGATAACGGCTGATCTGATCCAGCAGCACCTGCGGCGCAAACGGTTTAGAGAGGTAATCGTTGGCACCAAAACGCATCGCTTCCACCGCGGCGTCGATGCTGCCGTAGGCGGTCATCAGCAAAATCGGGATCGCGCTGTCTTTGGCGCGCAGGGTTTTCAACAGCGTTAAGCCGTCCATGCCCGCCATCTGCACATCGCTGATCACCAGATCGATGGCGTGTTGATTCAACTGCACCAACGCTGCTTGGCCATCGCTGGCTTCCACGCAGCGGTAGCCGCCTAACAACAAGGTATCCACCAGCGCTTCGCGCAGGCCCAAATCGTCCTCGACCACCAAGATGGTGGCGTTACTGCGGGGGTGACTCATTGGTTCGCTCCTGTTTGCCAGCGGGGGATGATCACGGTAAAGCAGCTGCCTTGACCGGCCACGGAACTGACTTCTAAGCGGCCGCCGTGGCTGCGGCAAACGCTTTGCACCACCGCTAAGCCCAAGCCGGTGCCGTTGGTTTTGGTGGTGTAAAATGGGCTTAAGATGCGCGCCTGAGTGGCCTCGTCCATGCCGCTGCCATTATCCAGTAATCGCAGCTGCACAAAGTTGCCTTGGGGTTCTATCTGCAGTTGCAGCGCGGTGGCGCCGGCTTCTAAGGCGTTGATCACCAAGTTGCCCATGGCGCTCACTAAGGTATCTAGGTTGGCGTTTATCTGGCCGCAAGCGGCGCTGGGCGCCAGCCACGAGGCGCCGCGCTGGCTCAATTGGGCGTCGCAATGCTGCTGCAGTTGCTCTGCCACGGTGGCTAAGGCCACTGGCTGCAGCTGCTGTTCGTTGCCGCCACGGGCAAACAGCAGCAGATCATTCACCCGCTGCTCAAGCTCGCCCAAACGGGCCATCAGTTTGTGTTGAAAACGATCGCGGCCGCGGTCATCCAAATTGCGGTTCGACAGGTTGGCGGCGTACAGCAGCGCTGCCGACAGTGGGGTGCGAATTTGGTGGGCTAACGAGGCGGCCATTTTGCCCAGCGCCGATAACCGCTCAAGGTGCGAGATGTTATGCTGCAACTGTCGGGTTTCCGTCAGATCGGTCAGCATCAGCAGTTGCCCCGGCTCAGGATCCAAGGCGCGGGTGGCCAGTTTGACTCGGCGGCCATTACGCAATGAGATCTCGTGGCCATCATCACGCTGGGGCGCAAACGCCCGCTGAATGATCTGGCGCCAACGCAGCCCCAACAGCGGTTCCCCAAGCAGTTCAACCGCTTGTGGATTGGCTTCCACCACCACGCCGGACTCATCCAGCACCAATACCCCGGCGGGTAAAAGCTGCATCAGGTGGTGCAAACGGCTGCTGGCTTGATGTTGTGGTTGGGACGAAATCGGCACGGCGGCCGCGGCCTGTGGCATAGCGCTTCCTGTCAATAAACGGCGATTGCACGAATTTCTGTCACATTAAGCAGTATTCGTACCAACTGGAAGAAAACAACAAAAAAGCAACGCGCTAAGGCGTTGCTTTTTGATTTTGATCACACTAGCGAAGTTAGCTGCCGTCTTTGTTGAGGCCGTACTTACGCATCTTCTCAACCAAGGTGGTACGGCGCATTCCCAGCAGTTCCGCCGCCCGGGCGACCACATTGCCGCCTTGATCCAGTGCTTGGCGGATCATGTCGATCTCCAGCTCAGACAACATGTCTTTCAGGTTAACCCCATCTTGTGGCAGCTCACTTGGGAAACGGCTGTCGTTCACTTCAACGGTTTCTTCACCGCTGAACAACGCCGCCAACATGTCGCCCTCTTGTTCCGCTTCGGGGTACTCGTCGTTGATCTCCGGCACAAACTCGGGCACATCAACGTAGCGGTACTTGATTGGCAGATCGTTAACGTCCACCAAGCCGCCAGGACAGAGGATCACCATTCGCTCAACCAAGTTAGACAGCTCACGCACGTTGCCAGGCCAGCGGTGTTCCACCAGCGAATCCAAGGCGCGGCGGGTAAAGCGCACCTTGCCTTTGCCTTCGCCTTCAAGCCGACTGACCAATTCGTTCAGCAGCAGCGGTACGTCTTCCGCGCGTTCACGCAGGGCGGGCATCTCGATTGGGAAGACGTTCAAGCGGTAATAGAGATCTTCACGGAAATCCCCCGCTTCAATCATCTCTTCCAGATGGCGGTGGGTTGCCGCCACAATGCGGACATTGGCTTGCACCTGCTTGCTGCCACCCACACGTTCGAAGCAACGCTCTTGCAGCACGCGCAGAATTTTCACCTGCATGTGCGCGGGCATGTCGCCAATCTCATCCAAGAACAGGGTGCCGCCGTCGGCCAATTCAAACCGGCCTTTGCGGTTGCTGATGGCACCGGTGAAGGCGCCTTTTTCGTGGCCAAATAGCTCACTTTCCAGCAGATCCGGTGGAATGGCACCGCAGTTAACGGGGATGAATGGGCCGTCGCGACGATCCGACAAGTAATGGATATTACGCGCCACCACTTCTTTGCCGGTGCCGGACTCGCCAGTAACCAGTACGCTGGCTTCCGCTTTGGCCACCTGCGCGATCAGCTGCCGTACCTGCACCACCGCTTCACTGCGGCCAACCAAAGAACGGAACAGTTTGGTTTGGTTGGCGCTGGTTGGCACGCTGTTGCGGCGACTGCGACGGTACACCTGACAGAAGTGCAGCAGTTCTGTGACTTCTGGGTAGGTGAAGGGCTCCGCTAAGGCACCCAGCACGTTCGCCTGTTCGATGTCGGTTGCACCGATAATCAAAAACGGTTGCCGAGCATGGCGCTGCAGGATCGCCGGTACCGCACCAATCAACATCTCGGCGGCCACGATCACCGCGCGATAAGGATTACGAGTTAACGCTTGGTCCAACTCTTTGGGTGCGATCTGTTCAACCTGCTCACCAAGAAACGCTAACAAATACTCAAGTTTTTGTTGGCGTGAAGGGTTGCTGTCGACAAGCAGAATTTGTTGATCAGTTTGCATTACGATGGGTGAACTCTTTCAACCGTGAATAGATTTGGTGGTAACCACGCCAGTTTATGGAAGGAGTGACTGGCTGGTCAGCTAAAACTACCAGTCATTGTAACGGTAGCCAAGAATGTAGCAACCAAGTCACAGTTCCATGAGTATTTTTTGCACAAAACGTCTAGAGATTGACGCGATGTCAAAAAAAAGAGGCTAAAACTTGTTAAGTTCTGCCTCTTATTTAGCTGATTTGATTAGCGAATATGTTAACTCGCCGCCGGCAAGTGGTGGTGCTCAGCTGGGATCGCATCCCAACCTTCTTTGATGGTCTTCAGCAGATCAACCACTTCCAATAAAATCTCGGTGTCGTCGTTCACATTGGCTTCGCCTAAGCGGCGCACAATGTAATCGTAGATAGAAGCTAGGTTACCCGCGACTTCGCCACCTTGGCCGTGATCCAGTGCCGCTTGCAGGTGGGCAACAATTTCGATGGTGCGGCCGATCAACTCGCCTTTTTTGGCGGTTTGTCGCTGTTCAATCGCCAATTTGGCGCGAAGCAGTTTTTCCATCGAACCGGCGAGCAGCATCTGCACGATCTTATGCGGGCTGGCTTCCGCCGCTTGGCTGCCGATGTTGACCTTGTTGTACGCCTTTAATGAGCCTCTCATTATCCTCTTCCTGCTTCTACTTGTTGATATCGGTTTACTTGTTGGCGGCCTTTTTTATAGCCACCAAAGCGTTGTTTGGATTGGTTCAGCTGAGCAACGGCGCGCGCCGTCAGCTGCTGGGTCTGTTGCAAGGTGTGTTGCAGCCATTGCCGATCTTGCCCCAATGAAGATTGCAGCAGCTGCGCTAAACACCCTTGTCGTTCCAGCAGCAGCGGTTGCAGCGCCTCATACGGCGGTTCGTCGTCGTTGCTGGCTTGCTCAATTTCGGTCAGCACTTGCGCCAGTTGGGCGTCAATCTGCTGCAGTTGGTGGGCATCATTCATTGTTGATTAACGCCCATAATCCGGCACCACCCCAGGCAAGCTGGCCAGGGTGCTGGCCACATCGGCGGCTTGGTTGTTGAACATGTACACTGCGGTATCCATGGCGTTGTATTGCTTGTACAGACGCTCTTCATAAGCCGACATCTGCAAATTGAGCATTTCACGCTCATCGCTGATGTCCTCTTTTTGCCCTTCCAAGGCGGTATTACGTCGGTCCAGCAGGCCGCCGGTGCCAACGTAGTTATCCACCGCGCCGTGCATGGCATAAGCCAAGCCGGTGTCTTCGCTGGCAAACAGCTGCGACAACTCATCGAGGTTGTTTTCGATGGCGTCGGTCAGCTTGTCGTCGTCGACTTCTAACTTACCGTAGCGATCAAAGGTGACCCCAAACTGGCTCAGCACCGTGGGCTTACCATCCACGTCGTAGGTGCTGCCCATCAGGTTCCGCATGCGGCTGGTGATCCCCCGCGCAAGGGCATCGCCCTGCAGCGGACCGGCCTTTTCGGTGGTGGCGTCGTACTTGGACAGATCTTCGATGATCTGCGCCATGGCATTGAATTGGTCAACAAACTCCTGCACGGCATCTTTGGCGTTGTCGACGTCAAGATCCAAAACCAATTTGGTGGTTTTGCTGGGATCCGCTTCTTTCAGATCCAAGGTGATGCCGGTTACGGCGCCCTCAACCTTATTGCTGGGGGAAGTAATGGTAATGCCATCCACCACCAACTCGGCGTCTTCGGCGGCGACCAGCTCGGTCATGGTGCCAAAGGTGTCGCTTAAGCCAGTGCCGCCCACGTCGGTGGCGGCCACGGTGATCTCATTGGCTTTGCCGGTTTCATCGGAGCTCATCACCAGCTGCGGGCCAGCATCGGAGTTAATGATGGTGGCGGTAACGCCGGGGTTGTCGTCGGACTTATTAATCTTGGCAACGATGTCGGCCAAGGTGTCGGTGGCGCTCACGTCGATCACCAACTGGGCATCGGGATCCGGTGCGCCCAGGCTGTCGTAACCCACGTTGATGGTTAGCTGGCCTTCCCCAACGGCGGTGTCGGCATCCGCGACCGCGGCACTGCCCAACTTTTGGCTTTCCGCTAAACGGTTCACCTTGATGTTGTAGGTGCCCGCAACCGCATCGGCGGTGGTTTCAACGCCAACGTAGGTATCGTTACTTAACTTGGTTTTACGCTTATCAAAGGTCTCAACGTCTTGCAGCTTTTCCAGCGCATCTTGAAAATCGGTCATGCCTGACTTCAAGGTGCCCAGCGCCGAGATCTCTGTCTCTAACGTGGCCTCGCGCGCGTTCAACGCCGTTTGTCGTGGCGAGAAACTCGAGTTAACTAACGCCTCAACAATGCCATTGATGTCGAGGCCAGAACCCATACCGGTAGACGTTAAGCCCATGCTGTACCCTTACGCTTTGGTGTTAAACAATAAGCCACTGAGATCCGACAACCGTGCGGCAAGATCCAGCACCTCTTCGGAGGGAAATTGCCGGATCACTTCATTGGTGTTCAGATCCTTTACGGTCACCACATCGCGACCGGTGTCATCGTCAACGTGAAACGACAATGAACGCTGGTTGGTGTTCATGAATCGTTCTAATTCTGCTGCAACTTCAGTAAGTTGCTCTTTGCTTAGCGGCTGCTGCCCGCTGGCTTCGGTGCTGGCGTTTACTTTCGCTGGCGCCTGCTCTGCGCCCACCGCCGTTGGATCTTGGCGCTGCAGCTCAGCCATATTGCCGCCGCTTGCGGCGCCTTTGGCTGTCGAAGCAAAATTTGTACCAGTTACAGATGTGACGTCCGCTGCCATGCTATTTCTCCTCTGTACGGCAAGTCGTGCTGTGGGACTGCACCCTAGCACGGGTGTCGGCTCATTCCTTTGGCCTAAGCCACAACAGCATAAAAAAACGGCAGAGCTTGCGCTCTACCGTTTTTATCGGCCGCTTGCCCTGCAAGCTTTAGCCTTTTCTTTACCAAGTTACCCTTGGCGATGGCCACGGTTACAGCAGCGACAGCGCCGATTGTGGCAGCTGGTTGGCTTGCGCCAGCATCGCCGAAGAGGACTGCGACAGCACTTGGTTTTTGGCCAGTTCTGCCGACTCTTTGGCAAAGTCGACGTCTTGGATACGAGAGCGGGCATCAGCAACGTTGGTTTGGATGTTACCCAAGTTGTTGATGGTGTGGCTCATGCGGTTTTGCACCGCACCCAAGTCAGCACGCTGACCATCGATCTGACCGATGGCGTTGTCCAGCATGGTCACTGCCGCCTGGGCACCAGCCGCAGTCGATACGTCCAACTTGCTGACATCAGAAGTATTGTTGCCACCAATGGTTACCGCACTGCCGGCACCGACGGTCCCGCCTAAGGCAAAGTTAGAGGTGCCGCTGCCGTTGTTTTCAATCGTACCAGACAACACCACATCACCGGCGTCGTTGACGCCAGCGGCCACACCAAAATCACCCAGCGCATCGTTCAAGGCTGCCGCAACGCCACCGGCATCGGTTGCCTCGGACAGATCCACGCTAACCGCAGAGGCCGCTACACCAGCAGCATCGGTGGCGGTGAAGGTCATGTCATCGGCTGCGATCAGCGCGGCCAAATCCGCTGCTGCAACCGCAGTACCTGATACAGATTTCCCTTGCGCCAGTTTGTCGGCACTCACATCAGACAACGATACCGAGATGGTTTCATTGGCTTCCGCACCCACTTGGAAGCTCTGAGTACCAAAGCTGCCGTCCAGCAGGTTTTGGCCACCGAACGAAGTGGTTTCCGCGATGCGGGTCAATTCGGTAGACAGTGCGCCAATCTCTTTCTGGATTGAGTCACGGTCTTCTGTCGAGTTTGAGCCGTTAGCAGATTGCAGTGACAAGTCACGCATGCGTTGCAGGATGTTGGTGGATTCCTGCATCGCGCCTTCGGCGGTTTGGGCGATGGAGATGCCGTCGTTGGCGTTACGCATAGCAACGTCCATACCGCGCACCTGTGAGGTCAAGCGGTTGGAGATCTGCAGACCTGCCGCGTCGTCTTTCGCAGAGTTAATGCGTAAGCCCGACGCCAAACGGTTCATCGACGTTTGGGTGGCGGCGCTGGCAGCGTTGGTGCTGCGTTGGGCCGACATGGAGGTCACATTGGTATTAACGGTAATAGCCATAATGTTTTCCTAAAGTAATGTAAACCAATGGGACCAACCAATGCGGTCAGATCCCTGTTACATCTAGGCTATCGGCAGTAAATATTAAGCCTTTAGCAATTCCCCATCTTTCCTAACAAAACCGCATAAAAGTTATGCCATTAGCGTAATTCAGCAGCATTCTTGCCCCCTGCCCCATCAATTTCAGCGGCCGCCTAACGCCGCCACAATCGGCTTGCAGGCACAAAAAAGCAGAGCCGAAGCTCTGCTTTTGGTGTTGCTCAAAAACCGTGCTACCGCTGTTGGCTTACAGCAGCGACAATGCCGATTGTGGCAACTGGTTGGCTTGCGCCAGCATCGCCGAAGAGGACTGCGACAGCACTTGGTTTTTGGCCAGTTCAGCAGACTCTTTCGCGAAGTCGACGTCTTGGATACGAGAGCGGGCATCAGCAACGTTGGTTTGGATGTTACCCAAGTTGTTGATGGTGTGGCTCATGCGGTTTTGTACCGCACCCAAGTCAGCACGTTGGCCGTCAATCTGAGCGATGGCGTCATCGATCAGGGTCACGGCCGCTTGCGCGCCACCGGTGGTGGTTACGTCTAGGGTCGAGATGTTGGCAGAACCATCGGCACCCACGGTGGCGGCGGTTGGGGCGTTGGTGGCGCCGGTTGCGGTCATCGCAACGGTACCGCCGGTCTTTTCAACAGAGCCGGTCAGCACAACGTTGCCGGTAGAATCGTCCACTTCAGCAACCACGCCGCTGTCACCCAGAGCGTCGTTCATCGCCGCGGCCAAAGAGCCCGCGTCGGTTACGTTGGCCAGATCCACGGTTAAGGTTGAAGAAGCAGTACCGTCTTGGTCAACCGCGATGCTCATTGCAGACACGGTGCCGTCGGCGTATTCGGCGATATCAGCGGCCGCGATCACACCACCGGATACGGCAGCGCGTTCGCCCAGCTTGTCGGCGCTTACGTCAGACAGGGATACGCTGATGGTTTCGTTGGCTTCAGAACCCACTTGGAAGCTCTGAGTACCAAAGCTGCCGTCCAGCAAGTTTTGGCCACCGAACGAGGTGGTTTCCGCGATACGGGTCAGCTCGGTAGACAGTGCGCCAATCTCTTTCTGGATTGAATCACGGTCTTCTTTGGAGTTCGAACCGTTCGAGGACTGCAAAGACAGATCACGCATACGCTGCAGGATGTTGGTGGATTCCTGCATCGCGCCTTCCGCGGTTTGGGCGATGGAGATGCCATCGTTGGCGTTACGCATGGCAACGTCCATACCACGTACCTGAGAGGTCAGGCGGTTGGAGATCTGCAGACCTGCCGCGTCGTCTTTGGCGGAGTTAATGCGTAAACCTGACGCCAAACGGTTCATCGACGTTTGGGTGGCGGCACTGGCAGCGTTGGTGCTGCGCTGGGCCGACATGGAGGTCACATTGGTATTAACAGTAATAGCCATGATGTTTTCCTAAAGTTGTGTAAACCAATGGGACCAACCACCGTGGTCGGATCCCTGTTACCTCTACTCTATCGGCATCATTTAACCGGGCTTTAGGCTTTATCGAGTAATTTTAAAAAACGCAGCGCCGTTCGTGGCTCAGATCACATCGGCGCGGCAACGCCTTGGCCGCCACGCCAAATTAACCGCACAAAAAAGCAGAGCCGAAGCTCTGCTTTTGGGGGGACGCGACAGGCTAACTGAATTACAGCAGCGACAGCGCCGATTGTGGCAGCTGGTTGGCTTGCGCCAGCATCGCGGAAGAGGACTGCGACAGCACCTGGTTTTTGGCCAGCTCGGCAGATTCTTTAGCGAAGTCAACATCTTGGATACGAGAGCGGGCGTCAGCAACGTTGGTTTGGATGTTACCCAAGTTGTTGATGGTGTGGCTCATGCGGTTTTGCACCGCACCCAAGTCGGCACGTTGGCCGTCAATCTGAGCAATGGCGTCATCAATGATGGCCACCGCAGCTTGGGAACCCGCGGAGGTGCTTACGTCCAAATCATCAATGTTGGCGGTGCTGTTGCCTTGCATGCCAGGGGCCACAAAGTTACCCGCAGTCACACCAGTACCCGCCGCAGTTGGGGTTAAGGTGGCGTTGTTTTCCAACGAGCCGCCGTACTTCATGGTACCGGCCGTTTTGTCGTATTCCACAACCGCACCGGTATCACCCAGCGCTTGGTTCATGGCCACGGCTAAGGTTTCGCCGTCGGTCACGTCGCTCATGTCTACGGTTAAGGTGCTGGTGTTGCCGTCGCCATCAACGTAGGCGTAAGACAGCGCCGCATCAGGCGATGCCGAAGTGGCTGCGGCAACCATCGAGTCGATGTCGGCTTTGGCGATGGTGCTGCCAGCAGCGGCAGTATCAACCGCGTTGCGATCGCCCAACTTATCTGCGCTTACGTCAGACAGGGATACGCTGATGGTTTCGTTGGCTTCAGCACCCACTTGGAAGCTCTGAGTACCAAAGCTGCCGTCCAGCAAGTTTTGGCCACCGAACGAGGTGGTTTCCGCGATACGGGTCAGCTCGGTAGACAGTGCGCCAATCTCTTTCTGGATTGAATCACGGTCTTCTTTGGAGTTCGAACCGTTCGAGGACTGCAAAGACAGATCGCGCATACGCTGCAGGATGTTGGTGGATTCCTGCATCGCACCTTCCGCGGTTTGGGCGATGGAGATGCCATCGTTGGCGTTACGCATTGCCACATCCATACCGCGCACCTGCGAGGTCAAACGGTTGGAGATCTGCAGGCCCGCCGCATCGTCTTTGGCGGAGTTGATCCGCAGGCCCGAAGCCAAGCGGTTCATGGACGTCTGCGTTGCCGCGCTGGCAGCGTTGGTGCTGCGCTGGGCGGACATCGAGGTCACATTAGTATTTACGGTGATAGCCATAATTTGATCCTAATAAAAGTAAACCTGTGGGACCAAGCTAGGTTGCTGCATCCCCAGTCTCTTGTTATGTCGGCCAAGTTCAGCGGGCCTTTAGCCTTTTGACGGATTAATCTCCACCGTGTTGGCGCCACCAACAAAAACGGCAGAGCGATAAACGCTCTGCCGTTAGGGGGTGCAACTGCGACAGAATTACAGCAGTGACAGCGCCGATTGTGGCAGCTGGTTGGCTTGCGCCAGCATCGCCGAAGAGGACTGCGACAACACTTGGTTTTTCGCCAGTTCCGCCGACTCTTTCGCGAAATCCACATCTTGGATGCGAGAGCGAGCATCGGCAACGTTGGTTTGGATGTTGCCCAAGTTGTTGATGGTGTGGCTCATGCGGTTTTGTACCGCACCCAAATCGGAACGCTGACCGTCAATTTGGCTGATGGCGGCGTCAATAATGTCGATGGCCGCTTGGGAGCCTTCAACGGAGGTCACATCCAGTGCGGCGATGCTGGAAGAGTTGGTCGCGCCAGCCATCTCAGTGTTATCAAAGGCACCGGCCGTACCGCCGGCGGGATCCGCCAAGGTCAGGCTAACCGCGTTAGCATCGCTGGTGTCGATGTCGTTGGCCACGGAACCGTTCATGGCGATGTTGCCATTGTCATCATAGGCCGCAACCACGTTCATATCTTGTGCTTTAAAAGCATTGTTGATGCTGTCCAGCAACTCTTCTTCGTTGGTTACCGCAGAAAGATCCGCCTGAATGGTTACGCCAGTACCGTCACCCGCGTCAAAGGTGAAATCCAAGGTGCCAGCGGTTACGGTGCCATCAATGATTTCGTCAACGCCAGCTTTGCTGATCAGGTTGTTGTTATCAATGGCTGTGCCTTGTGCCAAGGCATCCGCGCTTACGTCAGACAGTGATACGCTGATGGTTTCGTTGGCTTCGGCGCCCACTTGGAAGCTTTGGGTACCGAAAGAACCGTCCAGCAAGCTTTGACCACCGAACGAGGTGGTTTCAGCGATACGGGTCAGCTCGGTTTGCAGAGCGCCCATCTCTTTTTGTACCGAGGCACGGTCTTCTGCCGAGTTCGAGCCGTTAGCCGACTGCAAAGACAGATCACGCATACGCTGCAGAATGTTGGTGGACTCTTGCATCGCGCCTTCGGCGGTTTGAGCAATCGAGATGCCGTCGTTGGCGTTACGCATCGCCACATCCATGCCGCGAACCTGAGAGGTCAAACGGTTGGAGATCTGCAGGCCAGCCGCATCATCTTTGGCGGAGTTAATGCGTAAACCCGACGCCAAACGGTTCATCGAAGTTTGGGTGGCAGCGCTGGCCGCGTTGGTGCTGCGCTGGGCAGACATGGAAGTGACGTTGGTATTTACGGTGATAGCCATGGTGCTAATTCCTCAAAACAGTGAAAGCTTTTGGGGCCAACTTTCCGACGCTGCATCCCCGTTACATTCATTGTTTCGGCGCGCTGTTTTTTTCCTTTAGAAAAAACTTAATAAATTTCCGAAAAATTAAAATAACCGATAACAATCAGCACCTTAGAAACAAAGTCACGAGTTAATCCTGCGCTGTTTTTCAGCGCCCCCCATGTTGCCGCGCCGAAAAAATGGCGCAACCGCCAAGGGCTAGGATCAAAAAAGCCTCCCAGGTTGGAGGCTTTTTTATCCACGGTGGCGGGTTAATCCCACGCCAACTCACGGTAGTGCTGACGGCACATCGACACATAGCTGTCGTTGCCACCAATCTGCACTTGGGCACCGCCGCGCACGGCCACACCACTTTCATCTAAACGCACCACCATATTGGCTTTGCGGCCACAGTGGCAGATGGTTTTCAGCTCAACCAACTTGTCGGCCCACGCCAACAAGTAATGTGAACCTTCAAACAGCTCACCCAAGAAGTCGGTACGCAAGCCGTAACACAGCACCGGAATATCCAACAGATCGACCACTTTAGTCAGTTGTCGCACCTGCGCCTTGGACAAAAACTGACTCTCATCCACCAGCACACAATTGGGCTGCTCTGGCTGCGCAGCAATCATCTGATGCAGATCGTCGTCGCTGCCGAAGATCAACGCGTCGGATTCTAAGCCGATGCGCGAGGTAACCTTACCCACACCATAACGGTCGTCCAGCGCCGCCGTTAACACCAGCGCTTTCATGCCACGCTCGTGATAGTTATAAGCCGACTGCAACAGCGACGTTGATTTGCCGGCATTCATCGCCGAATAGTAAAAATACAGTTGTGCCAAGCTGCAACCCTCCTAAAAAAGTGGCGAGATTATAATACCAATCGTACTGGGTAGGTGAGCAATTGTTTGCGCCGGATCCGGAGCCCAAATTAAGGGCTGTGTACCAATTAGCTGTTGAACTTATTGTGCATGACCCGCTGCGGCATAAAGGTCATTGCCGAGACCGCTCGGCGGCGGGCAAGGGACTCGTCCCTTTGCAATCCCGAGCGCCTCCGAAGTGACGACAGCCCCTCGTTTTCGCAGCATTGCGTTACAGCAACGGCCAGATGCGCCATCCATGGCTTAACTGGCCTCTACGGCATCCTGCCTTCGGCTTTACTTCATCACTGCTGCACTCGGCGTCACCAAGTCGGCAGAAAATTATCACCGCCAGATGATGACTTAGCCGTGCCAGATACGCCGCACTGGCTTTACTGCCGCATCACAGCGTTGAGCGGTGTACTGCAAAATGAGGTTGAGCAACAGGATGTTGCGAGTGCATCGCTAAGCCATGGATGCCGCATCGATGCCGTGCCGAATGGCGCAGTGCAAGGAGCGAAAGTTGAGCTGTGCTAAGGCAATGGGATCCCAAAGGGAGGATCCCCCCCTTTTTCTACGAGCTAGTGTGCCATCGCCACTGCGACATAACCACTTGAAAGCAGTGCCATCGAAGCTCGCCGCAGGCGACAATAGCTACCGCGCAGCAACGCCAACAGTTAACGAATGCACAGCCAAATTAAGCTGCTCTGCGCCACGGCCAAAGCCAGCAATGACACGCCGAGCAACATCAGCTGGGGAATGCAGAACCGGCACGAAAAGGAACAACGCAGTGCGGCTGATTTGGCCAAACCAACGATAACGGCACCGTTGGTTTGGCCATTGAGGGCTTCAGCCGCCGTTTAGCAGAAACGGCGCAGGGCAACGAACGCCAGCACCAACGCCAACGAACTGGCCACAAAGCCCAACAGTGCCGAACCGGTTACGCCAATGGCGAGGTAACCACAGGCGGCAATGGCCGCAACGGTTAAGGCATACGGCAACTGGGTGGTAACGTGGTCGATGTGGTGGCAACCGGCACCGGTGCCAGACAGCACCGTGGTATCAGAAATCGGCGAACAGTGATCTCCAAATACCGCACCGGCCAGTACCGCCGCCATCAACGGCAGCAGCATCGCCACGTCCGCCGCCAGCGCCACATCGGCGGCAATCGGCAGCATGATGGCAAAGGTGCCCCAGCTGGAACCGGTAGAGAACGCGGTGACTCCAGCCAACACAAAGATCAACAACGGCAGCAACCACATCGGCATGCTGGTTTGCACCAAGGAAGCCAAGTACTTACCGGTTTCCAAATCGCCAATCACGCCAGCGATGGTCCAAGCAAACAGCAGAATGTATACCGCTGGCATCATTGAAGCTGCGCCGCTACGCAGGGCTTTGCCGATGGTGGCGGCCGTTAAACGCTGCTTAATCACCACCAGCAGCGCCACCGCTAAGCTGGCTAAAGAAGCTTGGAACAGCGCAACGGTGGTGTCGGTGTTTTCCAGTGCGCCCATCACACTGAAGGCTTGCTCGCCTAAGTTGGCGGCGCCAGAGGCCAGCATAAAGTAAACCGATGCCACCACAAGGGTAAGGATTGGCAGCAATAAGCCCCACACGGAACCGTTGTCGGCCTCTTCCAGTTCGTCATCCACCCCTGGTGGGTTGCCTTTACTGGTGTCCCATAACTGACCGCTGTTTTGAGTTCGGCTTACCGCCGCCCGCATTGGCCCAAATTGAATATCAAACACAATCACCAAAAACAACGTCGCCAGCGCAAAGATGGCGTACAGGTTCATTGGGATCATGGTTAAAAAGGCGTTCAGTGCGCCGATGTCGGTGATCTCACGGGCGGCAAAGACCGAGCCAATCAAACCAACAATGTACGCGCCCCATGAGGAGATCGGTGCCATCACACACACTGGGGCGGCGGTGGAATCCACCCCGTAGGCCAGTTCTTCGCGGGAAACCTGATGATCGTCCGCCACTGGCTTGGCCACAGAACCAACCGCAAGGGTATTAAAGTAATCATCAATGAAGATCACCATTCCCAGTGCCATGGTCATTAGGCGGGCGTGGCGTTTGGTTTTGATGCGCTGACGTGCCCAAATGGCGAAGGCGCGGGCGGCACCGGAAGCATTAATTAAGGCGATGGTCATGCCCAACACCAGCAGGAAGCCCAGCAGCGGCACGTTCCAGCTGTCGAGGCCATCTTCGCCCCAAAACAACCCCAACGCACGGCGGCCAAGTTCGGCCACGGTATCCATGGGTGAAAACCCCGTCAGCATCAACACGCCAACTAAGATCCCCAACCCCAAAGAGAGTAAGACTTTACGGCTGACAACAGCCATAACAATGGCGACCAGCGGTGGCAGCAGTGCAAAAATCGTATTATTAAATTCTAAAGAAACCATCTTTTATCATCATTATTTTTAAGATGGAGGCAACTGACACGGCCATGATGGCCGCGGGGGAAAAACAACAGAAGAATTGTTCCACCGTCCTTTCAGTAGCGCTCCATAGTTACGGTGAACCTGTCTTCCCGACAGAGATAACTATGGCAGTGCTGCATCTGTTAAATGCAGCCCCAGCGAGATGAGATGACGCTCAAATCACTTCGGCACTGACTCCTTTGGCCCAACGTCGACGGCGGTCAACCTCGATTGGGTTACTGATAGGCAGTGCGCCTCTACACAAGTAGGTTTGTTACGGCTTTACGCGTGTAACGGCAGCAATCTAACCATAGGGAAGGTTCGTTTGCCCTGAAGATAACGCCATTACGTGACGCAAGTCTCGGTTTTTATAAAATTTCCATGAGTTCAGGCAGGATCTGTTGCAGATCCCCAACTAAGGCAAAGTCCGCCAGCTGCATCAGCGGCGCGGCGCCATCTTGATTAACCGCAATGACCGTTTCCGCTTGCTTGATCCCCGCCATGTGTTGAGTTGCCCCAGAGATCCCCAGACCGATATAACGCTGCGGCGCAATCAGCTGCCCCGTTTGGCCAATCTGCAACTCGCTTGGTAAGGCGCCGGCATCAATCACTGGCCGCGTACCACCAATGGCCGCCCCCAGTTTATCCGCTAGGGCTTCCACCAGTTGCCATTGCTCGGCGGTGGCAACACCACGGCCAACCGCGATCACTGTGCTGGCCGTGGCCAGTGGCGGTCGCGCCGAAGCAAGCGGCTGCACCTGCCGCACTAAAGCGGTGGCCGCCGGTGCGGCTAGCAGCTGCTCCGGTAATGCGCTGCCATCGCCACGGCATGCAGTGGCAGCAAAGCCACTGGCCCGAACACTGAGGCAACACTCGATCCCAGCGCCATCAAACTGTTGCTCAATGGCGCCAGCCCAAGCCGGACGCTGCCATTGCTGCCCCGCAATGGCCGTTACTTCCGACACCATCGGTCGATCCAGCATTGACGCCAGCAGCGGCAACAGCTCGCGCCCATACGGATCCGCGGCCATCAGCACCTGTTGGTGCCGCTGACAATGGGGCAGCAGCGCACGGGCAATGGCTTGGGGATCGTCGTGGTCGCTCACCGGCAATCGCATAACAGCTTGGGCGTTCGCCACCACGACCAGCGGCTGCGGCGCACAGACAATCACATCAAAGGGTTGGCTCAGCTGCTCTACCGCGCCAAACAACTGCGGCCACTGGGCTTGGTTATGGTGGTGCAAAATCAATACGGCGCTCATGGGTTCGCTCCAACAGTAGGACGCAACAACTCGGCCAGAGCCGTAACGTTATCAAGGGTTTCGCCACGGCGGCTGCGCTGCGACAAGCTCTGGCTAAGCATGACCGGGCCCTTAGCGGCGCTGAGCTCTGGCTCAAAGACGGTGATGGGCAGACGGCGCGCGCGGATCACCTTCGGCAGCGCCGCAAAGCGCGGGGTCGCTAAACGCAGATCGGCACTGATCACCAGCGGCAGGGGGGCCGCATATTGACCACGGCCACCGGCACACAGGCCAGAGCCGACAAGATCAGTGCCGTGGCACTGCAGTTGATCCACCGCACTGAACAGCGGCCATTGCAATAATGCCGCCAGCCGCTGCGCCACTTGGTGGTTGTCGCCATCGCCGGATTGCTTGCCCAGCAACACCAGATCCGCCCCCACAGACTGCGCGCACTGTTGCAGTGCTTTCGCAATCTGCTGGCAATCATCTAACGGATAAGGAATATGAATGGCGTGATCGCAGCCCATGGCCATCGCCGCACGCAAACCTTGCACACTGGGGCTTACGCTCACCACCGTTAATTGGCTGGCCTCCCCCTGTTCAAGCATTCGCAGCCCCTGCTCTAACGCCACTTCGCTAAAAGGATCCAGCATCAATTTGGTGTTATTTTCCGCACTGTTGCCATTCGCATCAATGGGCAAGGTTTGTGCAATCGTCTTTACCGCAACCAATATTTTCATCTTCACCCTTGGTATTTCAGTTACTTAACTATTGCTGCAACCCAAATAGAGTCCACGACAGTCGAGCTTGAATTATCACATGCGTAAAGGTTCCGGTGGCAGCGAAACAGGGCAAATGAACGATGAAGATCACGAAAATAATCGCTTATTGGCAATAGTGCGCGAATACAATAGCGGCAAGGCCAAGGGATAATGTTATTGAATAGAGCCTGAATGAATATTTTAATCTTGGTTGTATTGTTGCTTTTTTTTTTAAAAGTTTTATTCTTCAATTAAAGACATATTCTAACAATCTCAAATTCAACAATAGGACATCTCAATATGGCTGAGTTTATTGAAGTACTAACCCACGGTCGCCGCCTGAAAGCTCAACTGAAAGCACTGTCTCTGGAAGAATTACAAGAAGTAATTGAAAAGATGCAAGCGATCGCTGTTGAGCGTGAAGAAGAGCTGAAGGTTGAAAACGAAGCCAACGCAGAACGCATCGCTAAAATTGAAGCACTGCGTAAAATGATGGCCGAAGATGGCATTAGCGTTGATGACTTAGGCGCAATGGCCGAAGTTAAAGTTCGTAAGAAGCGCGCGCCTCGTCCGCCAAAATACAAAATTGAAGTAAATGGCGAAGAGATCACTTGGACCGGCCAAGGCCGTACTCCTAAAGCAATTAAAGAGCGTTTAGACGCTGGCGCAAACTTGGACGATTTCTTAATCTAACTCCAATTGCGTTTAAAAAACGGCCGCCTATGCGGCCGTTTTTGTTACAAAAAATTCATCTATTCTGCTGTCTCCACCCATCAATACTGCTTACAAAACACATACCTACCTGTAACATACGCAGCTTCAATAAGTTCTCAAGGAAGCAAGAACAATGAACCGCTGTTCCCAAGTCGGCACTGCATTGTGGCTGGCAATAACCATAGCGCCAACGGCCGCCGCGATTGGCGAGCACCAACTGGCCATTAGTGATCAAACCCCGAGCTTAATCGCCTATACCAACGTCAACTTAGTTGCTGCCCCTGGCGAATTTAACAGCAATGCGGTTGTAGTGATTAAAGACGGCAAGATCCACAGTGTGAATAACAATATTCCTGCTGGCGCAAAAGTAATCGATCTGGAAGGAAAATACCTCTACCCCGGATTTATCGATAGCTACAGCCAATACGGCTTAGATTGGCAGTACAGTTTTGACGAATCCGATAAGCCCCAATATCAAATCGATCGTTTTGGCAGCCGACATCCCAACAGTGCTGTGCACAGTGAAATGGTGTGGTCGGATCATTTTAGCCCCGATAAAGATGCGGCTAAAAAGTGGCAAAAAAATGGTTTCACCAGCGTTCATTCCGCCTGGCAAGACGGTATTTTTCAAGGCCAAGGCTTTGTGGCTTCATTAGCCCAACAAAGCGACTATGGCCTGATATACCAACCTCAAAGTGGTGCTTGGTTGTCATTTGATAAAGGCAGTTCTCCGCTGGCCTACCCACAATCGGTCATGGGATCCATGGCGCTTATCCGCCAAGTGTTGGCCGAAGGGCAGTGGTATAAATCACAGCAGGGTAAACCACAGTTAGCACCGCAACAGAGCCTGCAGGCGTTAACCCAATTCAATAAACAGCCAGCCTTTTTTAAAGGTAAGCACCCAGATGATATTCTTCGTGCCGCAAAATTATTGAATAACAACAATGCGGTTTATCTTGGCACGGGCTTGGAATTTGAACGGATCCCGCAGCTGAAGCAGCTATCAATGCAATTAATTGTGCCGCTTAACTTCGCCCGTAAGCCGCAAATTGATTCCATCTACGATCCCGCGCAGATCTCGCTCACAACATTACGCCACTGGGAGCGAAGCCCCAGCAATCTGGCCGAGTTAGCAAAACACAAATTACCCTTTGCCATCACGTTAGAAGGGTTAGACGCCGACAAATTCCTGCCCAATTTACGCCAAGCGATGCAGCACGGCTTAACCGCCGAGCAAGCGTTAGCCGCACTGACCACCACCCCCGCGCAATTCCTCGGGCTGGAACAACAGCTTGGCAAAATTGCCCCAGGTTACCGTGCCGATCTGGTGATCAGCGATGGCGATCTGTTTGTTGATGGCCGCATTGAAGCCGTCGTCACCCAAGGTCAATGGCAACAGATCGCCCCGAAGCACCGTTATGCCATCCGTGGCCAGTGGCAACTGGAGTGGCAGAACCAAGCGCTGGAGATGGCGCTGTTTGTTGAAGAGGGCAAACTCAAAGGCCAGTTTGAGCAGGGCGAAACCGTATTAACCCTAAACAAACTGAACGCCAGCCAAGCGGAGTTATCATTCCAGCTGGATACGGCCGAGCTGGGCGGCGAAGGTACGGCCACCGTCACTCTGAACGGCAACCGGGATTACTTAAGCGGTTACGCCCTGCTTAGCAGCGGCGAACGCATCGAAGTGTCAGCCAAACGGGGCGGCGAAAACGACGCCAAAGCCGATGACGTTGAACCACTGGCGCCGCTCGTCTCTCGCCAGACTTACCCCAACGTCGCCTTTGGCCAACCACAGCCCGTTAAGGCGCAATCGCTGCACATCAAAAATGCCACCATCTGGACCAGCACCGAGCAAGGCAATTTGCTGAACAGCGACGTGCTCGTGCGCCAAGGTAAGATCAGCAAAATTGGCCAGAACCTGAAAACCCCATCGGGCTACCAAGTGATCGACGCCAGCGGCAAGCACCTGACTGCGGGGATCATCGACGAACACTCCCACATCGCCATTCACGGCGGCGTTAACGAAGCGTCGGATAACATCAGTGCCGAAGTGCACATTGGCGATGTGCTCGATCCCAGCGACATTCACATCTACCGCGCCTTAGCCGGTGGCGTAACCAGTGCCCAGCTGTTGCATGGCAGTGCCAATCCGATTGGTGGCCAAGCCCAAGTCATCAAGCTGCGCTGGGGAGCCGATGCCGACGGCTTGAAGTTCACCCAAGCCCCACCATCAATCAAGTTCGCCTTGGGGGAAAACGTTAAGCAAAGTAACTGGGGCGATGACTTTAAACAGCGCTACCCACAAACCCGCATGGGCGTAGAAGCGCTGCTGCGTGATGGCTTCCAGCGAGCGCGTAACCAGCAGCAAGCTCAGCAGGATTACGACGACTTAAGCCGCAGCGCCAAAAAACGCACCGTGGCCCCGAAACCGGATCTGCGCCTGAATACGGTGTTAGAAGTGTTGAATAATGAACGTCACATTCACGTGCACTCGTACGTGCAGTCCGAGATCTTAATGATGCTCGACCTAGCCGCAGAGATGGACTTTAAGGTGCAAACCTTCACCCACATTCTTGAAGGCTACAAGGTTGCCTCCGAGATGGCGGCAGCGGGCACCAGTGCTTCCACCTTTGCCGATTGGTGGGCCTATAAGTTTGAGGTGTACGACGCCATTCCGCAAAACGCCTGCTTGCTGAACGAACAAGGGGTGCTCACCAGCATCAACTCCGACAGCCGTGATTTGATCCGCCGCCTCAACCAAGAAGCCGCGAAATCGATGATGTACTGCGGCATGGACGAACAGCAAGCGTGGCAAATGGTGACCTTAAACCCTGCCAAACAGCTGAAAGTCGATCACTTAGTGGGTTCCATCGAAACCGGCAAACAAGCGGATCTGGTGTTATGGAGCGCCAACCCGCTGTCGGTTTACGCCCGTGCAGAGCAAACGTGGATTGAAGGCGCCAGCTACTTCTCGTTAGCGCAAGATAAGCAGCAGCGCGATGCCGTTGCCAACGAACGCGCGGCCCTGCTGGCCAAAGTGATGGCCGATAGCAGCCCCGCCAGCGCAGGGATCTGGCTCACCCCAGAACCGGTTCCCGCGTGGCATTGCGACAGTGCCGGCCAAACCGCTCACGCCAACCACAGCCACTAGGACTCACCATGACTAAATTGAACACCCTGCTGGCGCTGGTAGCGATCGCTATTAGCCCTGCCAGCCACAGCCACGATCTGCTGCCGGGCCAACAGGCCCAAGCGCAGCTGATCAGTAACGCGACCGTGCACACCCCGGAGGGCGTGCTCACCAACACCGACGTGTTGCTGCAAGCGGGCAAAATCGCCGCCATCGGCACCGATCTTGCCGCTGCTAACGCAACGGTATTAGACGCCAGTGGCAAGCACCTCTATCCCACCCTTATCGGCCTGGATAATCAGATTGGGTTAACCGAAATTGGCGCCGTACGCGCCACCGTAGATAGCCGAGAAGTGGGGCTGATCAACCCCCAACTGCGCGCCGCCAGCGCCTTTAACATTGAATCGGAAGTGCTGCCAACGCTGCGAGCCAATGGCATCGGTTACGCCCAGCTCACCCCGAAAGGCGGCATGCTGGCCGGCCAATCGGCGTTGGTGCAGTTGGATGGTTGGAACGTACACGACGCCATGGTTGCCGCTGACACCGGCGTGCACCTGTACTGGCCGGATGCGCGCTTAGCTCAGGGCAAACAACGGCAAGAGGGCGCCGAGCACTACGCCCGCCAGCACCAACGCATCATTGATGCCTTTACCGACGCCAGTCACTACCTGCAGGTGCCCCGCCAGCAAATCGATACCCGTTGGCAAGCGATGGCGCAATTGATGCGTGGCCAATCCAGCCTGTTTGTGCACGCCAATCAGCAACGACAGATGGAGCACGCCATCGCCTTGGCGCAGCAATTTAAGCTGCAATTGGTGATTGTGGGTGGCTTCGACAGTTACCTGATGACCGACAGCTTGAAGGCCGCTAACGTCGCCGTGATCTACACCCACGGCAAAGGCCTGCCGCGCCACGCGGATCAACCATACGATCTGGCCTTTCAAATTCCGGCCATGCTGGCCGACGCTGGGGTGGAATTTGCCCTTGCCTTTAGTGGCAGCTGGGAAAGCCGCAATCTGGCGTTTGTGGCCGGACAAGCGGTGGCCTTTGGCTTAGACAAAACCGCCGCATTGAATGCCATCAGTGCAACGCCCGCCAAGCTGTTGGGCCAACCACGGTTAGGCCGCATTGAAGTCGGGGCACCGGCCAGTGTGATCCTCAGCCGTGGCGATCTGTTTGATCCAAGCCAACATGGGGTTGAACAGATGTGGTTGGCAGGCAAAGCCATCAACCTGGATAACCGCCACCAACGCTTGTACCAAAAGTACCAGCAGCGTTATCAGCAGCAGGCTCAACAGTAAGCCTCTGGTAACCATATCAGCGTCACAACAGCGGAGCCCACGGGCTCCGCTTTTTTATCGGTTACGGCGGTTCAGCGCACCCACCGGAGTTGATATAATCGGCCTTTCCCTCTGCAATTGAGCCTTATATGCATCGCTCCATCTTACTTGGCCTATTACTGCTTGGTGGCTGCAACAGCAGCTACGACATCAGCACCAATCTCGATCCTGCTCCCATCAAAGCGTACTTTGCCGTCGCCAAGGTTACGCTGCATCACTCGATGCCAAGCGATGCCAGCCCTGTTGGGTTTGTCGAAGGCCAAAGTTGCCAAGTGGATGCCAGCCAAGCGCCAGCGGATTTGGCCCGCGCACGTACCCAGTTGCGCCAAGCGGCCGCCAACCTTGGCGCCAATGGCGTGGTGCTAAGCCAATGCGTTGAGCTCGGTGCCCAGCCCAGCTGCCTAAGCAGCGTTCTTTGCACAGGCCAAGCGGTGCAGTTACCCCAATGAAGCAGTTACTCAGCCCCGTTGCCTTGTGCCAATCGCCCTACAAGCAAAAGTTTGCGATCCCACGTCAGCCAAACTTAGTGCCTGCGGCCATTGGTCGTCTGTTGATGCAAGACGACTGCAACCGCGATGAATGTTTGCGCGGCCTAGAGCAATTTAGCCATTTGTGGCTGATCTGGGGCTTTCACCAAAACAGCGAACAGGGCTGGAAACCAACGGTGCGGCCGCCGCGCCTTGGCGGCAACACCCGCATTGGTGTGTTTGCCAGTCGCGCCACCTTTCGCCCGAACGGCTTAGCGATGTCGGTGGTCAAACTGCATCGCGTGCTGAAAGAGGGCAAACAGCACATTGTTGAAGTGTCCGGGCTGGATCTGCTCGATGGCACCCCAATCTACGACATCAAGCCCTATGTGCCCTACTCGGATGCCCTGCCCGACGCCCTTGGCGGCTACGCCCAAGACGCCCCCACACCCATGCCAATGAAAGTGCTCGAAGCGGCTCAGCCACAATGGCAGGCCGCCCAGCAGCGCTACCCAGAATTTGCCCAATTGGCCGAGCAAGTGCTGGCGCAGGATCCGCGCCCCGCTTACCAACGGGAGCCAGAACGGGAATATGGGGTGCAGCTGCACGATCTCGACTTGCGGTGGCAGGTGATCGACTACTGCAACTGCGTTACTGCCGTGGTGCCATTACCGCCAGCACCTTAACTCGCCTCGCCCATACCGCAACGAACACGCCCAGCGGTACGGCCGATTAACCGGGGTGGTAATCCGCTTTCTCGCGCCGATCGCCAATTTTGACCGCCGGATTGCCCGCCCAGATCTCGTACTCTGGCACGGCCTTGGTGACCACGCTGCCCATGCCAATCACCGCGTGGTCGCCAATGGTTACGCCATCACAAATGGCGACCCCCGTGCCAAGCCAGACATCCTCGCCCAGCACCACCCCTTGGCTGCTGACCGGCTGCTCCACAACCAGGGCGTTACTGCCCAAGCCATGGTTAAAGGCGTAAATTTTGACGTTGGCGGCGATGCGGCAGTGATCGCCGATGACGATGCCGGCCTTACCACCATCAAAGCTGCAGCCGTGGTTAATGCCCACGTTGGCACCAATGCGAATGGGCCCGTGCAAAAAACTGTCGGCCCCAACATGGCTGCCCGCTCCCACCACAATGTCTCGGCCAGGCTCAGCAAACAGCTGCGCGGTTTGGGCCACAAAGCAACGCTCAGCAAACTGCACCGTTTCAAAGGCACTGAGCTTCGCCTGCAGCTGTTGTTGCCACGGCAATGCCCATTGCAGTTGTTTGGGTTTCAGTTTGGGGTAAAGCCACGGCATGTAATTAAGCCGCTGCTTATGTTGGCTGATCAGATCGGCGGCGGGGTAATTACGCCAATGGTTAGCGGGGAGTTCAGACATCAACAACCGTGGAGTTTAATAACAAGCAAGGTCGCCATTGTCGCAGCCTCGCCAGAAAAAAAGAATCGTTGTGGTTCGTCGCCGTGGTTAATCGCTGTGCACCAAGTCTCCGCGGCCCCCTTCCAGCAGTTTCGGCCGACCGCCATAGGCAACAAAGCGGTTGCGCCCGTCGGCCTTGGCCCGATACAGCGCTTGATCCGACAATTCGACCATGTGGCGGGCATCGCTGTTTTCTTCGGGCACCTGAGTCACCACCCCAATGCTCACCGTCACCACCCCAATGCCACCGCCAAATTCATGGGGGATCTGCTCTTCGGCTACCGCTTCACACAGCGCCTGCGCTAACACCGAGGCGTTATCGGTGGTTTCCGGCAAGATCACCGCAAACTCCTCGCCGCCGTACCGAGCAATCAGATCCCGTGGTCGATTCAATCGGCGTTTCAGCGCCTTGGCTATCTGCCGCAACACCCTATCGCCAGCCCGATGGCCGTAGTTGTCGTTGTAGGCCTTAAATTGATCCACATCCAACAGCATCAGCGACATCGCCTTACCGCTGCGTTTACCGGCTTCCCACTCTTGCTCTAACCAGTAATCAAACTGACGGCGATTGCCGATCTCAGTTAGGCCATCGGTAAGCGACAATTGCACCAGTTTTTGATTGGCATCGTGAAGTTCATCGGTGCGCGCTTGCACCAATCGCGCAATCGATTCATTACGCCGCAGTAACTGGTACACGGTAAACACCACCAAGATGCTGCCCAAACAACCCGCCAGCCCGATCACCCACGGCACCACAGTCATTTTTTCGTGGTAAAAATGCGGCTGCGGCAACGCCTGTAAGCGCCAATCCCGACCGCCAACATTGGGTAAGGAGCGATCCATCAACGGCAGATCGGTGCTGAGGTCAAATTGCCCCAAGGTATACAGAGTGCGGCCATTATCGCTGTCGTCCACCAAGCGAAAATCGATTAAACGGCGATCGTGGTTGTAGAAAGTGGCCCCGACCATCTCTTGCAGCCGAAACTCACCGACCACGAAACCCAACAAGCTTTGGCGCCGATCCTCTAGGGTTAACGGCAAACTTTGGTAGATCGGCAGCATCACCGACACCATGGTGTAAGGGGTGTTGTTTTCCAGCTGCTGGCGCACTTCACTGACCACCAGCTCGGCTTTGTCTCGGGCTCGCATCAACGCGCTTAAGCGGCTGGGATCCGAGCCCCAATCAAAACCAAAGGCGGTTTCATTGGTGGCCAATGGCGCCACATACAATACCGGGTAGTAAAATTTGCGCGCCTTGGCCGGCACAATGCGGCTGCGCTGCTGTTCGGTAAAAGTGAAATTGGGAAAGGTCGATTGCCACGCTAATTCGCGCTCGGGGCGCGCCAGATGGCCCACTTTGGGCAACCACTTCAAGGCCTGCACTTCGCGATGCCGGGCTAGGATCGGTTCCGCCACGGTACGGAACTGTTCAATGCCCACCTGTTCTCCGGCATTAAACAGCACCGCCAGCTGCTGCAACACATCAAAGGAACTGCGCATGTGCCAGCGCAACATGTCCGCTTGCTGAGCCACGGTGGCGTTTAGCGCTCGATCCAACTGATCGCGCTCGGCCTGATAAAACCGCTGCGCCAGCATCAAAAACAAACCACAGCTTACGATTATCGACAGCCACAATAGCGCTACTCGCCGCATCCGTTGATCCCTACCCTTCATCCTTGAAGCTACCATCTTGCTGCCATTAGCCAAATTCAAACCGCCTGAGTTTGGCTTAAATTAAGGGTAGTTAAGCTCTATCCATGACGCCACCACACGCCGCTGCAGTTAAAGTGGCGCAAAGCATGGATTGCGGCGGCTGTTCTGGTAAAATAGCGGACTTATTTTTCTGTGTTCACCAAAGCGAATTAGCCAAATGCGTACTAGTCAAACTCTGATTTCCACCTTGAAGGAAACCCCAGCTGACGCCGAGATCGTCAGCCACCAGCTGATGCTGCGTGCCGGCATGATCCGCAAATTGGCCGCGGGCCTGTACACCTACTTGCCAACCGGCTTGCGGGTGCTGCGTAAGGTTGAAGCCATTGTGCGCGAAGAGATGAACCGCGCGGGGTCAGTTGAAACGCTGATGCCTGTGGTTCAGCCTGCCGATCTGTGGCAAGAAACTGGCCGTTGGGACGAAATGGGCGCAGAGATGGCGCGCTTGAAGGATCGTCACAACCGTGACTTCGTCTTGGGGCCAACCCACGAAGAGGTGATCACCGACATCGTTCGTAACGAAGTGAAATCCTACAAGCAGCTGCCACTGAACCTGTATCAGATCCAAACCAAGTTCCGTGACGAACGTCGTCCGCGTTTTGGGGTGATGCGTTCACGTGAATTTTTGATGAAGGACGCATACTCCTTCCACATTGACCAAGCGTCAATGGACAAAACCTACGATGAGATGCACGGCGCTTACTGTCGTGTTTTAGAGCGCATGGGGCTGGTGTTCCGCCCAGTATTGGCTGACACCGGCGCCATCGGTGGCGATAACTCCCACGAGTTCCAAGTGCTGGCGCAATCCGGCGAAGACGCCATCGCTTACTCCACGGAATCCGACTACGCCGCCAACATCGAAAAAGCCGAAGCCGTCGCCCTGGGCGAACGAGGTGCCGCTACAGCCGCCATGACTGAAGTCGACACCCCCAACGCCAAAACCATCGCCGAGCTGGTTGAGCAACACGGCATCGCCATTGAAAAAACCGTTAAAACTTTGATTGTTAAAGCAACCGAAGCGTCCGAGCATGAGCTGGTGGCACTGATGGTTCGTGGCGATCACGATTTGAACGAAATCAAAGCAGAAAAACTGGCCGACGTGGCCACCCCGCTGCAGTTTGCCGAAGAAGCTGAAATTCGCGCCGCCATTGGTGCAGGCCCAGGTTCATTAGGCCCAGTTGGGCTGCAACTGAAGCTGGTTATCGACCGTTCCGTTGCGCTGCTGAGCGACTTTGGTGCCGGCGCCAACATCGACGGTAAGCACCACTTCAACATCAACTGGGAGCGCGATGTTGCCCTGCCAGAAGTGGCCGATCTGCGTAACGTGGTTGCCGGTGATCCAAGCCCTTGTGGGCAAGGCACCTTAGAGATCGCCCGTGGCATCGAAGTGGGCCACATCTTCCAGCTGGGTACCAAGTACTCTGAAGCGATGGGCGCCACCGTCTTGGATCAAAACGGCAAATCGAAGCCATTGACCATGGGCTGTTACGGCATCGGTGTGTCCCGTTTGGTGGCCGCTGCCATTGAACAGAACCACGACGATCGCGGCATCATCTGGCCAACCGCCATCGCCCCATATCAGGTGTCGATTGTGCCGATGAACATGCACAAATCCCATCGCGTGCAAGAGCTGGCAGAGCAGTTCTACAACGAACTGACCGCAGCGGGCATCGATGTGCTGTTTGACGATCGCAAAGAGCGCCCTGGGGTGATGTTTGCTGATCACGAACTGATCGGGGTGCCATTCAACATCGTTATCGGCGAGCGCGGCATTGATGCGGGCGTATTAGAGCTGAAGTCACGCCGCAGCGGCGAGAAAACCGAAGTGGCCGTGGCCGACATGGTGGCACAGGTGAAAGCCGCTCTGGCCTAAGCCGCACCGACTTCTTCACTTTTCGCGCCGCTCATTCGAGCGGCGCAGTTGTTTCTGCGCCAGAACAAAATACCCACCGATTATCGCCATAGCCCCATGGCGTGAACTATTTTTACCCAACACCGCCACAGACGTGATCCAAATCAAACAAAAGAGTTAAAAGCCGCTTTGCGTCCGCTCGGCCACGGTAATTACCCAGTAGTGGGTATTCTTTCGCCAACAAATCCTTTTACAATTTTTAACAAAGAGTTCGCATAACGTAACACCCTGTTTGACGCACTCAGCGGCTTGCTTATTACGCAACCGCTCAACATCGCTCAGCAAAAGGTAAGTGTATGTTTGACCCATCCCGCCGCAGCTTATTTGCCCGACACCGCACACCGGTGAGCAAACGCTTGCCTTGGGTTGTGGCCGAGCCCGACTTCCTTGAACGCTGCAGCCGCTGCAACCACTGTGTTAACGCTTGCGAAACCAACATCATTGTTCACGCCGATGGGGGCTACCCACAGGTTGATTTCAGCCGCGGAGAATGCACCTTTTGCGGTGCTTGTGCCCAAGCCTGTCCCGAAGCCCTGTTTGCCGACACCAACACCGCCCCGTGGCCCAATCACATCAGCATCAGCCAACAATGTTTGGCCCAACAAAACATCGAATGTCGCAGTTGCGGCGATCAATGCCAGCCGATGGCGATTCAATTCAAGCTAGCGGTTGGTGCCGTGGCTCAGCCGCAACTGCAGCAAGACAGCTGCAACGGTTGTGGCGCCTGCATTGCTGGCTGTCCTACCGCGGCCATCTCCATGATTTCCCCACAAGAGAACTAACTATGGCGCAGCAAGAGGTTCACATCTCCAGCTTGGTCGTGCACGTCAAACCCGACCAGCTTGAAGCCACCAAAGCACTGATACAGGGGCTGGAGAATACCGAGATCCACGGCGACAGCCCCGACGGCAAGATTGTGGTGGTGCTGGAAACCGCCAACCAAGGCTTTGTTACCGACACCATTGAAGTCATCAACGCCTTTCCGAACGTGTTAACCACCTTTTTGGTGTACCACCAAATCGAACAATTCGACTCAGAAACTGAGGACTTTGCATGAAAATGACCAGACGCGCGTTTGTTAAAGCAAACGCCGCTGCATCGGCCGCCGCCGTTGCCGGGATCACCTTGCCCGCTGCAGCAACCAATCTCATTGTCAGTTCGGACCAAACCAAGATCCGCTGGGACAAGGCCCCTTGTCGTTTTTGCGGCACCGGTTGTTCGGTGTTAGTGGGCACCAAAGATGGCCAAATCGTGGCAACCCAAGGGGATCCGGAAGCGCCGGTTAACCGCGGTTTAAACTGCATTAAGGGCTATTTCCTGTCGAAAATCATGTACGGCAAGGATCGTCTGCAAACGCCACTGCTGCGAATGAGCAACGGCAAGTTCGACAAAAATGGGGAGTTTGCCCCGATCAGTTGGGACCAAGCGTTCGACATCATGGCGGACAAATGGAAAGCCGCGCTGAAAGCCAAAGGGCCAACCAGCGTGGGCATGTTTGGCTCGGGTCAGTGGACCATCATGGAGGGCTACACCGCGGCAAAAATGATGAAAGCCGGCTTCCGCTCCAACAACATCGATCCGAACGCGCGCCATTGCATGGCTTCGGCCGTTGGTGGCTTTATGCGCAGCTTTGGCATTGACGAACCCATGGGCTGTTACGACGACTTCGAACACGCAGACGCCTTCGTGTTGTGGGGCTCGAACATGGCCGAGATGCACCCGGTACTGTGGACCCGCATCAGTGATCGCCGCCTGAGCAACCCTCACGTGAAAGTGAACGTGCTGTCCACTTACTACCATCGCTCGTTCGAGCTGGCAGATAACGGCATGATCTTCACGCCGCAATCGGATCTGGCCATCGCCAATTTCATTGCCAACTACATCATCGAAAACGACGCCGTTAATTGGGACTTCGTTAACAAGCACACTCACTTTAAGCGTGCGACCACCGACATCGGCTACGGCCTGCGCGACGAACACCCACTGCAGAAAAAAGCCAAGAACCCCAATGTTGGCAAGATGGAGCAGATGACCTTCGAGCAGTACAAAGCCTCAGTGGCCGAGTACACCTTGGAGAAAACGGTTGAGATGTCGGGGATCCCCGCCAACAAGCTGCTGGAGATGGCCAAGCAATACGCCGATCCAAACACCAAAGTGATGTCGCTGTGGACCATGGGCATGAACCAACACACCCGTGGTGTTTGGATGAATTCCTTGGTCTACAACATCCACCTGTTGACCGGCAAAATCTCCCAACCAGGCAACAGCCCATTCTCGCTCACCGGCCAACCCTCGGCCTGTGGTACCGCCCGTGAAGTGGGCACCTTCGCCCACCGGTTGCCCGCCGACATGGTGGTGAAGAACCCGGAACACCGCGCCTACGCCGAAAAGGTCTGGAAGTTGCCCGATGGCACCATTCCGGCCAAGCCCGGGTTCCACGCGGTACTGCAAGATCGCAAACTGCACGATGGTCAGCTCAACGCTTACTGGGTGATGTGCAACAACAACATGCAAGCGGGGCCAAACATCAACGAAGAGCGTCTGCCGGGCTACCGCAATCCAGACAACTTCGTGGTTTGTTCCGATCCCTACCCAACCGCCACCGCACAAGCGGCGGATCTGATCTTACCCACCGCGATGTGGGTAGAAAAAGAAGGCGGCTACGGCAACGCCGAGCGCCGTACCCAGGTGTGGTATCAGCAGGTGAAAGCCCAAGGCGACGCCAAGTCGGATCTGTGGCAGCTGATGGAGTTCTCCAAGCGCTTCAAAATTGAAGAGGTGTGGGACGAAGCCCTGTTGGCGCAAAAACCGGAGTACCGTGGCAAAACCATGTACGACGTATTGTTCCGTAACGGTCAGGTAGATAAGTACCCGCTGTCAGAAGCCAAAGCGCTGAACGACGAATCCCACGATCAAGGCTTCTACGTACAAAAAGGGCTGTTTGAAGAGTACGCCATCTTCGGCCGCGGCCACGGCCACGATTTGGCCCCATACGATCGCTACCACCAAGAGCGCGGCTTACGCTGGCCGGTAGTGGATGGCAAGGAAACCAAGTGGCGCTTTGTCGAAGGCCACGATCCTTACGTGCCAAAAGGCGCAGGCTTTAAGTTCTACGGCAAGCCCGATGGCAAGGCCAACATCATCTTCGCCCCCTTTGAACCGGCACCGGAAAACCCAGACAGCGAATACGATATGTGGCTGTGTACTGGGCGCGTACTCGAACATTGGCACACCGGCACCATGACCCGCCGCGTGCCAGAGCTGTACAAAGCGGTGCCGGATGCCCTGTGTTACATCCACCCAGACGACGCCGAAGCGCGCGGCCTGCGCCGGGGCGACGAAGTGATGCTGGCATCGCGCCGTGGTGAAGTGCGTTGCCGCGTGGAAACCCGTGGCCGCAACCGCCCCCCGGTCGGCTTGGTCTTTGTGCCCTTCTTTGATGCGCGCATCCTCGTCAATAAATTGATCATGGACGCCACCGATCCGCTTTCAAAGCAGACCGACTTTAAGAAGTGCCCCATCAAGATCACCAAGATCTAAGCCCCTTGCCCGTTGTGGCTGGCCAATGCGGCCACAACGGCGCGATAGCCATTAGGCGGAGAGTTATATGAAAGCCATCGTGTTAGCGGTTGTGACAGTGCTCATGACCTTTGCAACTTACGTTCACAGTGCCGACGAAACGGCACCAGTTCGCGGCATTGGGGGGGTTGAATCCCTACGGGGTGCCAGTGAATTGGAAACCACCCGTGCGGCGGATCCGCTCAAGCGTTTTCCACGGGATCAAGGCAAGATTGAAAGTGAATACGTGTATCAGCCACCGCTGATCCCACACACCATTCGCAACTATGAAGTGTCGCTGAACGTCAACAAATGCCTCTCGTGCCACAGCTGGAAAAACGCCACCGAGATGGACGCCACCAAGATCAGCGTAACCCACTACCAAACCCGTGAAGGGCAGGTGTTGGCCGACGTCTCGCCCCGTCGTTACTTCTGTTTGCAGTGCCACGTACCACAAGCGCAAGCTAACCCACTGGTTGAAAACGCCTTCCAGCGTGTTGACGCCCTGCAGAAGCAATAGTCACCTGCGCTAGGAGATCTTCAATGAAATGGTTAAAAGCGTTTTGGCGCCGATTGAAAAAACCCAGTAATGCCGCCGCTGGCGTGGTGTTGTTCATGGGCTTTGTGGGCGGATTGATGTTTTGGGGTGCCTTTAACACCGGCATGGAAGCAACCAATACCGAGGAGTTCTGCTCCGGTTGTCACCAACCCATCGTCAAAGAGATCCGGGAAACCGTGCACTACGCCAATCGGTCTGGGGTGCGGGCGATCTGTAGCGACTGTCACGTACCGCACAACTGGACCGATAAAATCGTCCGCAAAGTACAGGCATCGAAAGAGCTGGTGGCCTTTGCCATGGGCACCATCAGTACCGAAGAGAAGTTCAAAGCACGCCGCGCTCACCTCGCCAACCGCGAGTGGGCTCGACTCAAAGGCAACGACTCGAAAGAGTGTCGCAACTGCCACAACTTTGAGTTTATGGACTTTTCAGAACAGGGTAAGCGCAGCGTTAAGCAACACTCCACCGCCTTGGCGACCGGAGACAAAACCTGCGTAGATTGTCACAAGGGCATTGCCCACAAACTGCCAGACATGGCCGGTGTTGAAGGCTGGTAAGGAGCAACGCGCATGAGCACACTTGAATCGGTGATCTGGCACATTCTTGGCTACGCCGCCATGCCAGTCATCATCCTGAGCGGCTTCTTAGCCGTGGCTGCGGTGGCCCTGTGGTTACTGTCACTCAGTAAAGACAAACAGATTGACTAAGAACACTCGGCGGCCGTTCTGAGCCACCGTAAATCCGACAACGCCGAAGCCACCGCTTCGGCGTTTTGTTTTCTCAGGCACCAACCCTAACGGCCATTACGACTTCTATACTGAGTAAAAACAACTACTTCGAATAGGACAGCAATGGTGAATTCCAGCCGATGCGGCTTGCAGTTAAGTGGCGGTGGCGCCCGTGCGGCTTATCAAGTGGGCGTACTGCAAGCGGTGGCAAGTTTCTATCCCCGCAACCACGGTCTGCCCTTCCCCATTTTGTGTGGCACCAGCGCAGGCGCCATCAATGCAGTGGCACTCGCTTGCCACGCCAGCTGCTTCCATCTGGGGGTGCGTAAGCTGGATCACATTTGGCGTAACTTCCGCACCAGTCAGGTGTATCGCAGCGACATGCGGGGGCTAAGCCGCCACCTACTGTCGATTTTGCTGCATCGCGGTCATCGCCCGCCGAGCCTGTTCGACAATCAACCTTTGCGGCAGCTGCTGACCCAAATCATGCCACTGTCCCGGATTGAACAACACATCGAACGCGGCCACCTGCACGCCGTAACGGTCTCGGCCAGCCGCTATTACCACCCGTGCAGTGTCAGCTTTTTCCAAGGTAAAAAAGAGATCATCCCGTGGCAGCGTTCCCACCGTTTTGGCCAGCACAGCACCATCACCATTGAACACTTATTGGCATCTTCGGCCATTCCGATGGTGTTCCCCTCTATCCGCATTGGTGACGATCATTACGGCGATGGCTCGATACTGCAGATGGCACCGCTCAGCCCGCCAATCCACCTTGGCGCCAATAAAATTTTAGCCATTAACCTCGACAGCCCCCATCAAACCCAGCCACTGAAGCACCGCCGCCGTCCACCACGGGCCAACGAGTTGGCGGGGCACATGCTGGATACCATCTTTTCCGATACGCTCAATATCGACTTAGAGCGATTACAGCGGGTCAATCGCTCGCTGGCGCTGCTGCCAGAAAAAGCACTTAATCACACGCCGCTAAAAACGATAGAAACTCTGGTCATCAAACCCAGTGAGGATCTGGATGCCATCGCCCGCAGCCACTATCGCCACCTGCCACGAGGGATCCGCTATCTGCTGCGCACCATTGGCGTGACCGGCGACAGCGATTCCAGCTTATTAAGCTATTTGATGTTTGAAGGGCCCTACTGCCAAGAGTTGATAGAACTGGGGCGGCAAGATGCGTTACAGCAGCAAGAGCGGCTAAAGTCTTTCTTTGACTTGCAGCACTAAAAACCATCCAACAAGCGGCGTTCAGCCCGTTCTAACTTGCTGGTTTCCCCCTGCAGCAGCAACATGTCGCCGGGTTCGAGTGCCAGATCCGGCGTGGCAGTAATGCGATGCTTGCCCCGTTTCACCCCTTCAATGGTCACCTGCCAATGGGCAATCGACACCTGATGCAGCGAACGCCCCACCGCCCACGCTTTCGATGGCAGCTGCACCCAGTGCAGACTCTCTTTGTTGCCGCCTTCACTGGCATAGAACCCATGCAAGGTACGGTAATGGCGACGGCGTACACGCTCCAGCCGCTTTAAGATGTTTGGCAGCGGCACCCCAAGGCGATACAACACCTGCGACACCAGCATCAAGCTGCCTTCAAGGGATTCGGGGATCACCTGATCGGCGCCGGCACTTTCCAACGCAGTTAGGGTGCTGTCGTCCCGTGTGCGTACAATGATCGGCACCGTTGGCGCCTCTTGCTTAATGCAGTCGAGCAGATTAAACACCGTGCGGCGGTTATCAAAACTGATCACCACCATCTTGGCGCGGGCCAAGCCCGCATGACGCAAAATATCGATGCGACGCGCATCCCCAAAGCGAACGGGCTCACCACCGGCTTTGGCTTCCCGTACCCGCACCGGATCCAGATCCAGTGCCACAAACGGCATGTTGTCTTTGCGTAGAAAGCGCGCCAAGGTTTGGCCAACGCGGCCGTAGCCCAGCAATAACACATGATCCTGCAACACCAGTGGCTCTTCATCCTCGTCGCTGCTGCGCAGCAGATCGCCACCGCCCAACAGCCACTTAGATAAGCCGATGCAGTGGTTGATCAGCGCAGGAGCCACGCACATCGACAGCACCCCAGAGACCACCAAAACGTTGCCGATGTCGGGGCTGATCACCTGCCACGTTAGCGCCATGCCAATTAAGATAAAACTGAATTCGCCAATTTGCGCTAAGCACAGCCCCGTGGCTAAGGCGTCTTTGCTTTTCTCGCCGGTCAATTTAGCCAGCAGCGCGATCACCAACGCTTTGAACACCATCAAGGTGGGCACTAACAGCAGCAGTAAGCCGCCGTGGTTGAGGACCGTATTGAAGTCCAGCAGCATCCCCACCGAGACAAAGAACACCCCCATCAGCAAGTCGCGAAACGGCCGAATATCGGCTTCAAGCTGCTGCCGGTATTGGCTCTCTCCCAGCAGCATCCCCGCTAAGAACGCCCCCAGTGCCATTGATAACCCCACCGTTAAGGTAAAGTGCGCCGTCGCTAACGCTACCACCAAGGTAGTCAGCACAAACAGTTCATCGGAGCGAGAGCTGGCCACCTGATCAAAAATCCGTGGCAACAAATAGCCACCGGCCCACAGCAGCGCCGCAAACACCGCCCCGCCTTTAAGCAGCGCCCAGCCCAACTCCAACAGCAAGGCGCTGCCCTGAGAGTCAGAGCCCAGCATCGGAATGATGATAAGCAGCGGGATCACCGCCAGATCTTGGAACAGTAAGATGCTGACCGACAGCTCGCCGTGGCGGCGATTGAGCCAGCCCAACTCGTCAAGCTGTTTGAGCACAATGGCGGTAGAAGAGAGCGCAATGGCGGCGCCAATAACGATGGCCGCACGGATGTCGATGCCAAACAGCAGTGCCACCGAGCCCGCTAAACCACCGGTGATCAGCAGTTGTAACGAGCCCAAACCAAACACTCGGCTGCGCATCGCCCACAACCGTGGCAGCGAAAACTCCAGCCCCAAGGAAAACATAAGAAAGACGATGCCGTACTCGGCCACCAGATGGATCTGCTCAGAGCTAAGCCATGCCAGTCCTTGCTGCCCCGCCGCCACCCCGATCCCCAACCACGCTAAGATGGTGGGTAATCCAAAGCGACGACAGATCCAAATGGCCATCACAGCCATGGCGGCTAACGCCAACGCAATATCCATCGAGCCTCCTTGCTTTAGGGTGTATTTCAGCGCGGTAACGGACGTTTACGTCACCAGCGTCGGCCACCAGCCAACGCCTTCGCTTTGCAGAAAATCCTGTTCCAGCCAGTAACCCAGCGCCGCAATCACGGTGTCGTCGTAACACAGCAGCGCCACTTGCGAGCGCTGCCATGGCGGCACCTGAAACTCTTGCCACAGTTTTTTCAAACTGCGCCGCTGCTGCCGAGTATGCGGGTGCAACTTGGTGGCCCCAGGCAGATCGTAGCGTACGCTTAATCGTGACAGTGCCAACGGCTTTAATCTGGGTCCATCATAACAAGGCTTTAACAGCCAATGTTGGCCGTTTTGCAATTGCCCCTGTTGCCACGGATGAGTTGATAACGGGGCTGGCGCTTGTCGCCCCAGCAGATAGATCCCACCAAGGTAACGCTTCAGCGACCAACGACCCCAATCCAGCTGGGGTTGGCTGTCTGCGCGCGCCTGCCACATGGCGGCCAGCTGCTGCAGTTGCGCTTGAGAGGGCATTAACGCCCCATGCTGGCGCAAAAAATAACGCAGCAGGTTATTTTGCCGCGCTTGGCTAAAATCGGCGCTGAGCGCCAAGCTCAGCCCCTGTCCTGGCAATTGGCATCGTTGGTAGTCAGCTTGGGCTAACTCATCACACAGCGCTTGCTGCTCGGCACACAGAGCGGCACTGCGAGCAAGGCTGGTTTTGATCCCCGGCCAACGCTCCGCCAACTGGGGAATGATCCGCTGCCGTAAGAAGTTACGGTCAAAACGCTCATCGCTGTTGGAGTCATCGTCAATATGAGTCAACCCCAGCGCCGCCGCCGCCTGTTCAATGCTGGCGCGGCTGTGGTTAAGCCAAGGCCGTACCAACTGCCCTTGGCCCAGCGGCTGGCAGGTGGCCATCGCCGCTAACCCCGTTGGGCCACTGCCCCGCTTTAACGCCAGCAACAGCGTTTCCGCTTGGTCATCCAGATGATGCCCAGTTAAAAGCAGCTCTGCCGGCGCCAGCGCTTGTGCAAACACCTGATAACGCGCCTGCCGCGCCGCCGCTTCAACGCTGATCCGCGGCCCCAATTGCAGCTGCACCTTATGCGCTTCAAATGTCAGCCCATAGGCTTGCGCTTGCGCTTGGCAATGGGCCAACCACTGATCCGCCTCGGCCGATAAGCCGTGATGCACGTGCAGCAATCGACAAGGCACCTGTGGGTGGCGTTGTTGCCAGCGCCCCAGCAGCAGTGCCAACAAGCTGGAATCAACACCGCCACTGAAGCCAAGAGTGACGGCAGTGGCGGTGTCCAGGGCAGAAAAAAGCGCGGCCTCTAGCCGCGCTGTGTTATCCGTTAGCGGCAATAACCGTACCCCATCAGACGCTCGTAGCGTTGATCCAGCAGTTCGTCCTGCTGCAGCGCTTGCAGCGTTGCTAAATCTTGCTCTAACTGCAGTTTCAACGCCCCAGCCATCAGATCTGGATCGCGGTGGGCGCCGCCCATCGGTTCATCGATAACGTTATCCACCAACCCCAGTTCATGCAGGCGAGGGGCGGTGATCCCCATCGCTTCTGCCGCTACTGGCGCTTTGGCGGCGTCTTTCCACAAAATGGATGCACAGCCTTCTGGGGAGATCACCGAGTAGGTGGAGTACTGCAGCATGTTCACGCGATCGCCAACGCCAATGGCCAAGGCGCCGCCGGAGCCGCCTTCACCAATGACGGTACAGATCACTGGCACTTTCAAACCAGCCATTACCTGCAGGTTTTTGGCAATCGCTTCCGATTGGCCACGCTCTTCCGCGCCCACCCCTGGGTAAGCCCCTGGGGTGTCAATAAAGGTCACGATTGGCAACTTAAAGCGCTCTGCCATCTCCATCAGGCGCAATGCCTTACGGTAGCCTTCAGGGCGTGGCATGCCGAAGTTACGGCGGATCTTCTCTTTGGTGTCACGGCCTTTTTGGTGGCCAATCACCATGACCGGCTGGCCATTGAAGCGGGCGGTGCCACCCACAATGGCTTCGTCGTTGGCGTACGCGCGGTCGCCACAAAATTCGTCAAAATCGGTGAACAGCAGCTTGATGTAGTCTTCGGTGTACGGGCGCTGAGGATGGCGCGCCATCTGTGACACCTGCCACGGCTCTAAGCTACCAAACACTTTGCGCGTCATGGTGTCGCGCTTTTGCTCCAACTGTTCGATCTCTTGGGCCAGATCGACATCCAAGTTACCGCTTTGGGATACTTTACGCAGCTCGTCGATCTTAGCTTCCAGCTCAGCAATCGGCTGCTCAAATTCCAAAAAGTCCAGGCTCATAATTTGTTCTCGTTGCGAAGTCGAAGCTTCGGCCAATGTCTAAAAGGTCACCGCGACCTGCTGTGGTCCCAGCAGTTTTCGCAGTGACAGCAATAATTCGTCCGCAGGGAGAATGCGATAGCGGTCTCCCAGTTGTAGCACCCCGTGGGCATCTTCACGTTGATAGTGGATCTGCACCGGACAGGCACCGTTGCCATGTTCACTTAACAGGGTTTTCAGCTCTGCCAACAACGGCGGTTGCGCCTGTTGCTGCGATAAGGTGATCACCACCGCCTTGGCATGACGTTCCCGCGCTTGGGCAATACTCATCACATCTCGGGCGGACAGTTTATTGCCACCACTGAATTGATCAAAGCTGACCTCTCCTTCTACCACTATGATGCGGTCGACGCCAACCAGATCACCGTACTTTTCAACACCTTCGGCAAAAAGGGTCATGTCCATTCGCTCGGAACCGTCGTCCAAGGTCACGATGGCCATTTTCGAGCCTTTTTTGGTGATCATCACCCGCGAGGCGATCACCAACGCGGCCACTCGGCTGGTGCGGCCCCGACCGGTTGGCGCCACATCGCGAATGCGAATGGTGCCCATCCGTTTAAACTCTTTCAGGTATTGGTTGATCGGGTGGCCGGTAAGGTACAGCCCGAGGGTTTCTTTTTCGCCTTTGAGCCACTCTTGATCGGCAAAGGGCGGCACCTGAGCAAACGAATGGAAGGCGTTTTCTGGCTCTGGGGTTAACGAGCCAAACAGGTCGTCCATCCCTTGGGCGGCGTTGCGGGCGTTTTGCGCCGCGGATTTGATCGCCTCTTCCAAAGTTGCCATTAAGCAAGCACGGTGCGGCTTACCGTCGGCTAAGCGAGGGCCTAAGTTATCCAAGGCACCGGCGTTAATCAGCTTCTCGATGGTGCGTCGATTCACTTTCTTTAGATCGATGCGATCGCAGAAGTCGAACAGATCGATAAAGTTGCCGCCGCTTTCCCGCGCCAGCAGGATCTCGTCTACCGGGCCTTCGCCAACCCCTTTAATGGCACCAATGCCGTAGACGATCTCCTCTTTTTCGTTGACGTTAAACTTGTACAAACCTTGGTTCACGTCTGGCGGCAGCAGAGGAATGCCCATGCGGCTGCATTCGTCCACCAAGGTCACCACCTTCTCGGTGTTGTCCATATCTGCCGACATTACCGCCGCCATAAAGTAGGCGGGGTAATGGGTTTTCATCCACAGGGTTTGGTAAGACACCAAGGCATAAGCGGCGGAGTGGGATTTATTGAAGCCGTAACCGGCAAACTTCTCCACCAAGTCGAAGATTTTCATCGCCAACTCGCCATCAACGCCGTTATTCACCGCGCCCTCTTCAAAGGTGGCTCGCTGTTTGGCCATCTCTTCCGGTTTTTTCTTACCCATGGCACGACGCAACATATCGGCGCCGCCCAAGGTGTAACCGGAAAGCACCTGCGCGATCTGCATCACCTGTTCTTGATACAGAATAATGCCGTAGGTGGGCTCTAGGATCGGCTTTAACGATTCGTGTTGCCAAGTGGCATCCGGATAGGACACCTCTTCTCGGCCGTGTTTACGGTCAATGAAGTTATCAACCATGCCCGACTGCAATGGCCCAGGGCGGAACAACGCAACTAGGGCGATCATGTCTTCAAAACAATCGGGTTTCAGGCGGCTGATCAGCTCTTTCATGCCGCGGGATTCCAACTGGAATACCGCGGTGGTTTCACTGCGTTGCAGCAGATCGAAGCACTTCTTGTCCACCAGATTGATGCTTTCAATCCGTACCGGCTCTTTGCCTTGTTTGGCTAAGGCCGGATTCAGCATATCCAGTGCCCACTGGATGATGGTGAGGGTACGTAACCCCAAGAAGTCGAACTTCACCAAACCGGCGGTTTCAACGTCGTTCTTATCGAACTGGGTGACCGGGTTGTTGCCTTCATCATCGCAATACAGCGGCGCAAAATCGGTGATTTTGGTGGGGGCGATCACCACGCCACCGGCGTGTTTACCGGCGTTACGGGTGGTGCCTTCCAGCTTGCGGGCGATGTCGATCAGCCCTTGCACCTCTTCATCGCGATCGTACAGCTCGGTCAATGCGGGCTCGACATCGAACGCCTTGGCCAAGGTCATGCCCGGATCGCCGGGGATCAGCTGGGTGATGCGGTTAACAAAGCCAAACGGGTGCCCCAATACGCGCCCAACATCGCGCACCACCGCCTTGGCGGCCATGGTGCCGAAGGTGATGATCTGCGACACCGCGTCACGGCCATACAGCTCGGCGGTGTGATCGATCACCTCGTCGCGGCGATCCATACAGAAATCGACATCGAAATCGGGCATCGAAACCCGCTCTGGGTTCAAGAAGCGCTCGAACAGCAGATCGTATTCCAGTGGATCCAGATCGGTAATTTTTAGGGCGTACGCCACCAACGATCCCGCACCGGAACCTCGGCCAGGACCAACGGGAATGTTGTTGTCTTTTGACCACTGGATAAATTCCATTACGATCAAGAAGTAACCTGGGAAACCCATGTTGTTGATCACTTCCAGTTCGATCTTGAGGCGGTCGTCGTATTCGCCGCGGATCGCCGCGCGTTTTTCCGGATCAGGGAACAGAAACTCAAGTCGCTCCTCTAGCCCATCCTCAGAAACCTTAACCAAGAACTCTTCTATTTTCAGATCGCCGGTGGGGAAGTCTGGCAGGAAGTATTCGCCCAAGCGCACAGTAACGTTACAGCGCTTGGCGATCTCAACGCTGTTTTGCAGTGCTTCGGGAATGTCATCAAAGAGCTCAAGCATCTCTTGCTCGGTACGCAGGTACTGCTGCTCCGAGTAAAGCCGCGGGCGACGGGCGTCGTCCACCGAAAAGCCGTCGTGAATGCACACCCGAATTTCGTGATTAGAGAAATCCTCTTTATCGAGGAACACCACTTCGTTGGTGGCCACCAGCGGCAGATCCATGTCGGCAGCAAAATCCAGCGCGGCGTGCAGGTAGGTTTCCTCGTCCGCACGCCCAGTACGCAGTAATTCCAGATAGTAGCGATCAGCAAAATGCTGCTGGTAAAAACTGGCTAAGCTGCTGGCCAAGGCGAAGTTACCCTTTACCAAGGCTTTGCCGACATCGCCATCTTTACCGCCGGAGAGCACGATCAGTCCGGCGGAGTATGTCGCCAGCCACGCTTTATCCAGCACCGGTCGACCGGCCACGTGGCCACGCAGATAGGCTTCACTGATAAGCTCGGTCACGTTGGCGTAACCTTGGTTATCCATCGCCAGCACGGTAATGCGGAATTGCTCGTTACCCAGCTCTGGGGTGGTTACCCAAAAGTCAGCGCCGATAATCGGCTTGATCCCAGCACCGTGGGCACCGCCGTAGAACTTAACCAAGCCACACAGGTTGGTCATGTCCGTAACGGCGATGGCCGCCATATTTTGCTCGGCGGCACGGCCAAGCAGCGGCTTAACCTTGGGCAGGCCATCCACCATGGAGAAATCGGTGTGCACCCGCAGGTGAACGAACTTTGGATCGGTCATAGAAGTTACTTATTGCGCTACTGGCGCCCCAATGAAGCGGCTGATGGTGGTGTCGGGTTCTGCGCGCCGCGTAAGGCTAATGTTAGCCAACAACCGCGCCGACGCTGGTGCGACTACTGGCTAAGATAAACAGGCACTGGCGGCACCGCAAATGGTGCGGCTAGTCTTGCAGCCCTAAGGCACGGCGCACCGGCTTAAAACTGGTGCGATGCTCTGCTAGGGCACCGTGTTCTTCCAAGGCCGCTAAGTGTTGCTTGGTTGGATAGCCTTTATGGCCAGCAAAGCCGTATTGCGGGTGACGACTGTCGAGCTCAACCATCTCGGCATCGCGGGTAACTTTGGCCAAGATGGAGGCGGCGCTGATGGCGGGCTCTTTGTCATCGCCTTTAATCAATGCTTCCGCGGCCAAATCACCCAAATCGGGGCAACGGTTGCCATCAATGCGCACCAGATCTGGCCGTACCGACAACCCCGCAACCGCACGCTGCATCGCCAGCATGGTGGCGTGCAGAATATTCAGCTCATCAATTTCAGCCACATTGGCACGACCTAGGCTCCAAGCCAGTGCTTTATTTTGAATCTCAACAAACAGGGCTGCGCGCTTTTTCTCCGACAGTTTCTTTGAATCCGCCAAGCCCTCAATCGGGTTGTTCGGATCTAGGATCACCGCTGCGGTCACCACATCACCCACCAGCGGGCCACGGCCCACCTCATCAACTCCGGCAATTAACATGGTTTGTTCTCTATCAGTTCAAGCACCGCTTCCGCGGCACGGGCAGAGGCATCGCAGCGGATCTGCTGATGCAACTGGGTAAATTTGGCGACGGTGGCGCTTTGATCGGCAAACAGCTGCTGCTCAATCGCAGTCACGAGGTTGTCGCTGGTGCAGTCTTGCTGGATCAGCTCTGGCACCAGATCTTTGTCATCAAAGTAGTGCTGGCTCAGCAGGTTTGGCAGGCTAAAGCGATCAATCAGCATCAGTCGTTTGGCGATGCGATAGCTCAGCGGCGCGACTTTATACGCCACCACCATCGGCTTTTTGCACAGCATCGCTTCTAAGGTGGCGGTGCCAGAGGCCAGTAAGATGGCATCCGCGGCCATCATCACCGTGCGCGATTGGCCATCCACCAAGGTCAGTTTCGGTGCCTCGCTGCGCTTTGCCAATAACTGTTCAAGCTGCTGACGCCGATGTTGATTGGCCAACGGCACCACAATTTCGAGATCCGGGTACTTACGATTGAGTGCTGCCGCGCAGTCTAAAAAGGTCGGGCCAATCCGGCCCATTTCGCCACCTCGGCTGCCAGGCAACAACGCTAATACCTTGCCATCGGCAGTCAGGCCAAGTTGATTGCGTGCCGCTTGCGTGTCGATGGCCACGGGAATTTCATCGGCCAAGGTGTGGCCTACAAAGCAGCAGTTCACTTGGTATTGATCGTAAAACGCCTTTTCAAAAGGCAACAACGCCAACACTTGATCGGTGGCTTTGTCGATTTTAAAAATGCGCTTCGGGCGCCACGCCCACACGGATGGGCTGACGTAATGAACCGTGGGGATCCCCGCCTGCTTCAGTGGCAGTTCGATGCGTAAATTAAAGTCCGGCGCATCAACACCAACGTAGCAATCCGGCTGGGCAGCCAGCAGCTGGGCAATCAAACCGCGCTTGATGGCCAGCAACCGCGGCAAACGCCCCAGCACTTCCACCAACCCCATCACCGCCAGATCTTCCAGTGGGTACAGGCTGTCTAAGCCTTCGGCTTGCATCAACGGACCGCCAATACCAATAAAGCGCGCATCGGCGTGGTGCCGCTTCAGCGCTTTAATTAATCCGGCACCTAAAATATCGCCGGAGAGTTCTCCGGCGACGATGGCAAAGGTTAACGGCTTGGCCATATTAACGAACGATACCGCGGCTGGAGCTCTCAACGAAATCGGCCATGTCGGCCACTTCTGGGTGCTCTGCCGCCATCGCTCGTATTTGTGGGATCGCTTCTGCGGAGGTTAAGCCACTGCGATACAAAATTTTGTAAGCGCGGCGGATCGCTAAGATCGCTTCTTTCGAGAAGTGACGACGCTTCAACCCTTCAGAGTTAATGGCACGCGGTGCCGCCCCTTGGCCTGAAACCATCACAAATGGCGGTACGTCTTGCAGTACCAACGAACAACCCGCAGTAAAGGCATGAGCGCCGATGTGCACGAACTGGTGGACGCCGGTCATGCCGCCCAAAATTGCCCAATCGTCCACTTTTACGTGACCCGCAATCGACGCGTTATTGGCCATGATGATGTGGTTACCCACCATGCAATCGTGCGCCACATGGGTGTACGCCATAAACAAGTTGTCAGAGCCGATTTGAGTCAAGCTCTGATCTTGGGTGGTGCCACGGTGTACGGTGCAACATTCACGGAAAATGTTGTTGTCGCCGATAACCACCCAAGTGGCTTCGCCCTTGTACTTCTTGTCTTGGCACTCTTCACCGATGGAGGTGAATTGGAAGAACTTGTTGCCCTTACCAATTTTCGCCGGCCCTTTGATCACCACGTGGCTGCCAATCCAGCAGTCATCGCCAATCTCAACGTCGGCGCCAATAAAGGTAAATGGGCCAATTTCAACGTTGGCGCCAATTTTGGCATCAGGGTGGACTACTGCGTGTTCGCTGATCACTGTTCAATCTCTCGCTTAGCACACATCAAATCACAGCTGGCGGCCAGTTCGCCGTCAACGGTTGCACGTGCTTCAAAGAAGCCAATGCCGCGACGCTCTTTCTTCAACACCACTTCCAGCTCTAGGGTATCCCCTGGCACTACCTGACGTTTAAAGCGGGCGTTATCAATGCCAGCAAACAGATACAGGCAGTTTTCCTGCTTACCGTGGGTTTTAAAGGCCAAGATTGCGGATGCCTGCGCTAACGCTTCTAGGATCAAGACCCCAGGCATGATCGGCTGCTGGGGAAAGTGGCCAGGGAAGAACGGTTCGTTGTAAGTCACATTCTTACGGGCAACCAGACGCTCGCCAGGCGTAAAATCAAGAACCCGATCCACCAACATGAATGGGTGGCGGTGCGGCAGGTATTCCAAGATCGCATTTACGTCCATGGAATTAATAGACTCGGACAAAGCGGTTTCCTCAAACTGGTTGTTACTGGTCGTCAGCGTCTTGCGCTAACTGTTTCTCAAGTGCACGAATGCGACGGTACATGTCGTCGAGTTGACGCATGCGCACGCTGTTTTTTCGCCACGTTTTCGCTTCCTGCAACGGCGGCAACGAACCATACAGGCCCGGTTGTTTAATGCTGCCAGTGACGCCGGTCATGCCATTGATGTGGGTGCCCGGAGCGATTTCCAAGTGGCCCGCAATGGCACTGTTGCCGCCAACAATGCAGTGACGTCCAAGTCGGGTACTGCCGGCAATCACAGTGGCGCCAGCAATGGCGCTGTGGGCGCCAATAATATCGTTATGGGCGATCTGCACCAAGTTATCGATGATGCAACCTTCTTCGATCACGGTATCGTCAATGGCACCGCGATCGATGCAGGTGTTGGCACCGATCTCAACGTGATCGTGGATCACCACCCGGCCAGTTTGTGGAATTTTAATCCACAGGCCTTTTTCGTTGGCGTAACCAAAGCCGTCTGAGCCAATCACACAACCGGAATGGATGATGCACTGCGCGCCAACCACCACGTTATGGTACAGGGTAACATTAGCCCACAACTTGGTTTCTGCGCCGATGCGGCTGTTTAAGCCAATCACCGAGCCTGCACCGATCTGCACATTGGCGCCAATTACGGCACCCGCTTCAATCACCGCATTGGCACCAACGGCCACGCCGTCGGCCAACTGGGCGCTGGCATCGATCACCGCACTGGGGTGGATCTGCGTTGCTGCCGCTGGGGTGGTATCCAACATCTGCGCCACGCGCGCAAAACCCACATAGGGATCCTTCATCACCAAGGCGTTGCCGCCAAAGGTGTCAGCGTCAGCTTCAGACAACAACACAGCTGAAGCCTGAGTAGACTGCAGCTGTGCGCGATATTTGGGGTTAGCCAGAAATGCTATCTGGCCACTTTGGGCTTGCTCTAACGTAGCGACACCCTCAATGAGGGTGTCGCCGTTGCCCTGCAGGCGAGCGCCCAAGGCGCTTGCCAACTGCGCCAGGGTCATTTGGGTCATGCTTAGTTGCCTTGTTGTACTGCTTCCAGAACCTTAGCAGAGATGTTGTTGGTTTCGTCGGCCCACATTACGCTGCGTGCTTCCAATACAATGTCGTAACCTTCGGCTTTTGCCACAGATTCAATCGCTTTACCGATCTCCATAAGAATAACACGCTGCTCTTCTTGGCCGCGCTTCTGCATGTCTTCCTGCAACGCTTTGCCTTTCAGTTGCATGTCCGCTTGCAGCGACTGCATCTTACGTTCGATTTCGGTACGCGCATCGGCAGACATCATCGCGCCGTCTTTTTCCAGCTTCTGCTGCATCGATACGCCTTGCTCTTGCAGCTTTTTCATTGCAGTTACGCGCTCAGCGAACGCGTCCTGAACTCGCTGCTGCAGACCTTCCGCACTTGGGTGCTGGGCAACCAAACCTTGCATGTTGATCACGGCGATCTTCTGCTCTGCTTGGGCTGCTGGAGCCATAACTGCCAACATCAAGGCCACGGTAGCGATTACTTTTTTCACGGTAAAACTCCTATAAATCCAATTTATATTGTTGTTATTTCTGGCTTAGAAAGTGCGGCCAATATTGAACGAGAACACTTCGGTTTTATCCCCTTCGTACTCTTTAATTGGCTGCGCCAAGCTAAAGACCATTGGTCCCATTGGCGAAATCCATTGCACCGACAGACCGTAAGAGGCGCGAATGCGACTCGGATCGGAATAATCTTGGATCTTATCAAACTCAGACTGGGCATTGTCGCGGTAGCTATCGTACTCGAATTCAGTATCCCATACGTTACCGGCATCAACAAAGAAGGAACTCCGCACACTGTTTGAGTAAGCTTCATCCAAAAATGGCGTTGGCACAATCAGTTCGAAACTTAAGGTGGCAATGGCATTACCACCAATCGAGCTGCCATCTTCAACGGTAATCACGTTTGGATCGCCATTGTATCCAGGGCAGTTGAAGCCGGAAGCATCAGGCAGACACGTTTGGCCACCCGCAGTAACATAAAACGCTCGCGGTCCCACTGAGTTGGTTTCAAATCCGCGCAAGATGGTGCTACCACCGGCGTAGAAGTTCTCCCAAAACGGCATGATCTGCTCGCTGTCACCCACTTTGCCGTAACCGTTACCGTAACCTAACTTACCACGGGCCAAGAAGATCCAGCGGTGGTTGCGGCTTAACGGTTGGTAATAGGTGTTGTCGAAGCTAACTTTGAAGTACTCAGTATCACTGCCTGGTACCGTCATTTTGGTGCTTAAGCGTTGGCTTTCACCGTCAGACGGGAACTGACCACGGTTTAAGGTGCTGCGATTCCAAGAGGCGTTCACTTCGAAGTTATCAAACGCCAGTTTCGAGTTTGGATCGTTCAAATCGCCAAAAATATCGCGGAATTTCAGTACCTGTTGGTACGGCGTAACCTGCGACAGTTCGTTGTGGCGGTAACCAAAGCCAAAGCCCAAACGGTTGTATTCGTTTAATGGCCACGAGGTATTAAAGGCCACCCCATATGAGTCGTTTTGGTAAGACTCAAGGTAGTATTCATCGGCATCAAACGATGACCAGAACACGTTCACACCGGCGCTGACCCCGAAACGGGTGAAGTAGGGATCGGTGTAAGACAGATCGATACTTTTTGAGTAAGACTTGGTGTTCACGTTGATGCCAACGCTGTTACCGGTACCCATAAAGTTACTTTGCGACAACCCCAGCTGCAGACTTAAGCCGCCCGAGGTGCCATAGCCAACACCAAAGTTAAAGGAGCCGGATGGCTGCTCTTTCACTTCGAAATCCACATCCACTTGATCATCGCTGCCCGGAACCGGATTGGTCTTCGATTCAACGGTTTCAAAGAAGCCTAAGCGGTTCAAGCGCGACTTAGACAGTTCCACGTTACGGCTGTTCAGCCACGCACCTTCCATCTGTCGCATTTCACGACGCAGCACTTCATCTTTGGTTACGGTGTTACCGCTGAAGTTAACGTTGCGTACGTAGATCCGCTTGCCCGGTTCAACATTGATGTTCAACGTCACTTCGTTGGTGTCATCATCAATTTCCGGGAAGGTTTTCACGGTTGGGTAAGCGTAACCGTAGCGACCAAGGAATTTGCTGATCAGCTCTTCTACAAAAGTGATTTCAGCGGCGTTATAAAGTGCGCCCTCTTTGATCGGCACCAAGCTTTCTAACAGCTCGCGCTTTTCCAGCAAGTTGCCGGTCAGCTTGACCTCTTTAACGTTGTACTGCTCGCCTTCATCCACGTTAATGGTGACGTACAGCCCCTCTTGATCTGGGGTCATCGCGACTTGGGTAGAATCAACTTTAAACTTGATGTAACCGCGGTCTTGGTAGTGCGAAGTGATCGTTTCCAGATCCCCTTCTAGCTGCTGCTTCTGGTAGCGGCGCTCGCCAAAGAAATCCCACCAGGCAACGTAGTCGGTCAGCTCCAGTTTGGAGATCAGCTCTTCATCAGAATAAACGTGGTTACCCACTACGTTTATCTGCTTAATTTCTGCGGCATCGCCCTCTTCAAACTTCAGTTTCAGCTCAACTCGGTTGCGGGGCAAATCGATGATCTGCGCGCTCACTTTGGCGTTGTATTTGCCGACGCTGTAGTAGAAGTCCTGCAGCCCTTTTTCGATTTCGGTCAGTACGGTGCGATCAAGGGATTCGCCCACTTTGACGCCGGAACCGTTCAGGCTTTCTTGCAGTTGTTCATCTTTGATGTCGCTGTTGCCATCTAAATTGATGCTCGAGATGGTTGGGCGTTCACGCACGGTTAAGATTAAAGTGCCGCCATCGCGGATCACTTTTACGTCTTCAAAGTTGGCAGAGCGATAGAGGGTTTTAATGGCCCGTTGCAGTGCCACTACATCCAGCTCGTCACCGACCTTTACCGGTAAGTTAAGCAATGCAGCACCTAGTGCAACTCGTTGTAACCCTTCAATTTTAATGTCTTCAACGACAAACGGCTCGAAGCTTGCTGCCTGGCTAGTCCCGCTAAAGGTCGCGCCGATCAGCAGCATCGACGCCATGATTTTATTTAGTCTCATAGAGGCGATTTTCTTGTTATTCCTAAGTCCCTATAGTCGGGCAACGTCGTTGACAATGGCGAATGTCATTAACAACAGCAGCAGCGCCGAGCCTATCCGAAAGCCTATCTCTTGTACCTTCTCAGGTACCGGCTTGCCGGAGAAAAGTTCTATAAAGTAATAAAGTAAATGGCCCCCATCAAGCACTGGCAGTGGGAACAGGTTTATGATCCCCAGGTTTACGGACAGTACCGCTAAGAACCCAAGAAAATAGACCAACCCCACGCCGGCACTCGAGCCAGCCCCCTGAGCGATGGCAATAGGCCCGCCCAAATTGTTCAGCGACAGATCGCCAGTGAACAGTTTTGCAAATGTCGACAGCGTAAGTACTGAGAAATCCCAAGTTTGCTGCGCTGCTTTAACCAGTGCCCCACCTACCCCAAACTGCTGGGTGATCTTGTAGGACTCTGGCCAAGGTTGGCGTGTTGGGGCAACCCCAATTTTGCCCACGACCTTGCCATCCACCAAGGTACCTTTAGGCACCACGGTAACGCGCAACCGCGCGCCGTTTCTTTCGACATCAAATTCAAGTGGTTGTTCCGCACTTCTGGCAACCACAGCCACAAAGGCTTGCCAATCATCAATGGCGGCACCATTGAGATGAGTCAGTCGATCCCCTTGGCGAATGCCGCCAGCAAAGGCGGCGCCTTGCTCATCCACAAAGGCTAAGGTGGCGATGATTTTCGGTACCCACAGATTGATGCCAAGGCTGGTTGTTAACGCCTCGGTTTCTGGGTTTACTTGCCACTGGCGGGTATTCAGTTGGTATTGCTGTTCGCGGCCATCGCTATCAATGCTGATGCTGAATTGATCCGCGCCGATTTGGGCAGCCAAAGCGATATTGAACGATTCCCAATCCTGCACCGTTTTGCCGGCAACAGCGGTCACAATGCCGCTGTTTGGCAGCTGCGCTTGGGCGGCGATGGAATTCACGGTAGGGGTGGTCAGCACCGGCTTAATTGAGGGCACACCCAGCAGGTATTGGCCAAACCACAGCACAAACGCCAACGCGAAGTTTGCTAAGGGGCCGGCGGCCACAATGGCCATGCGCTGGCCAACGGGCTTGCGATCAAACGCTTGGTGTTGCTGTTCTGGAGCAACCTCGGTCACGCGGCCATCCAGCATGCGCACGTAGCCCCCAAGGGGAATAAGCGCGATCACGTATTCGGTGCCGTCTTGACCCACCTTCTGCCACAACGGTTTACCAAAGCCGATGGAGAAGCGTTCTACTTTGACTCCGCACCGGCGGGCAACATAGAAGTGACCAAATTCATGGATGGTGATCAGGAGTCCGATGGCAACGATAAACGCGCCCGCATTCCACAAAAACTCCAGCATTAACGTCCTCGTTTGATCCATTCTGCCGCAACGCGGCGAGTCTCGCAGTCCAGTTGTGCCAAGCCTTCTAGGCTATGGCGTGCAGCCAAATCGACGCGCTCAAGACAGTAACGGTTTACGCGAGCAATGTCACTAAAACCCAGATTTCCATCAAGAAAAGCATCAACGGCTTGTTCGTTTGCGGCATTGAGCACCGTGGTGGCTTCTTGCCCTTGTTGACACGCTTCCATCGCTAGCTGTAAGCAGGGGTAGCGCTTAAAGTCAGGTTGCTCAAAGGTTAATTGTCCGACCTTGAAGAAATCCAAAGGTTCCACCCCAGCGCCAATACGCTCGGGGTAAGCCATGGAGTGCGCGATCGGAGTGCGCATATCGGGCTGGCCTAGCTGCGCTAAAACCGAACCGTCTTTGTACTGCACCATGGAATGGATAACGCTTTGCGGGTGAACAACCACTTGGATCTGCTCGGCACTGGCGTTAAACAACCAACGTGCCTCTACGTACTCTAAGCCTTTGTTCATCATCGTGGCTGAATCCACTGAGATTTTACGGCCCATGCTCCAGTTTGGGTGGGCACAAGCTTGCTCGGGGGTAATCTCGGCAAACTGATCCAGCGGCCGCGTGCGGAATGGGCCTCCGGAGCCGGTCAATAGCAAGTGTGAGATCCCTGCAGCGGCTAAATCGCAATGGCCTAAGTTACCCTGAACCTCCAGCGGCAAACTTTGGAAAATGGCGTTGTGTTCGCTATCCACCGGCAGCAACGTGGCGCCAGAACGCTTCACTTCGTCCATAAAGATCCGCCCAGACACCACCAGCGCTTCTTTATTAGCCAACAAGATGCGTTTGCCTTGCTTCACCGCCGCCATGGTGGACGCTAGCCCCGCCGCACCAACGATGGCGGCCATGATGGTATCCACTTCACTGCGCTCAGCGACATCCACCAACGCCGGTGCGCCAGCCAGCACTTCGGTCGAGGACTTCCCCGCCAGTAGCTGCTGCAGAGTTTGGGCGGCAACCGGATCCACCAACACCGCCACCTGCGGCTGAAACTCTAAACACAGCTTCGCCATTGCGGCAGCATTGCTGTTCGCTGTCAGGGCAAAGACGTTGTATTGCTCTGGATGGCGGCGCACTACGTCTAGGGTGCTGCTACCGATAGAGCCGGTAGCGCCAAAGATGGCGAGGTTTTGCATGGTTTAGGCTCCGAACAACAGCAGTAAGGTAACAAACACCGGCATCGCCGCAGTCACGCTGTCGATGCGATCCAGCACCCCACCATGACCCGGCAATAAGCGACCACTGTCTTTGATCTTGGCCGCGCGCTTAAACATGCTTTCGGAAAGATCCCCAAGCGCCGACGCTAAGCCGGTTACCATGCCCAGCACAATCGCTTCAACTGCGTTGATGTTTGGCACCATTTGCCACGCGACCAAGCTCAACAGCGCGCACACCAGCATGCCACCGGCCAACCCTTCGCGGGTTTTGCCTGGGCTCACCCGTGGGATCAGTTTGTTTTTGCCTATGGCCTTACCAACAAAGTAGGCCCCGGTATCAGCCCCCCAAACCAACAGCAGTACCGCCAGTACAAGCCAAGCCCCATCAAAGTCGCCGACCCAGCCTTTTAAGGCCACCATCGCGGTAAAACACGGCAAAATGGTCAGTTGGCCAAAGAGCGACTTCAACATGGCGTTAGGCTGCCACAACGTGCTGCTGCGCGGGAAGGTAAGGACTAACCCCAACGCCACTAACCACCACAGGGCGCCGGCGATGGTGATGCCTTGGTAAACCGAATTCAGCTGGCCGTCGAGCCACAAGGACTCCAGCGGCACAAAAAACATCAGTGCCGCCAAAATGGCCGCAATGGCCGCACCAAAAACCAATTTTGCCGGTGCCACGCCAGGCAACACAAAGGCGCCCCATTCGCGGCCAGCCAAGGCCATGACAATGGCAATCACAATGGCAAATTGCTGCAAAGGCAGCATAAAAATGGCTGCCACGGCTAATGGCAGCAACATCAAAGCAGTTAACACACGTTGCTTAAGCAAACGAACCTCGATTGTAATTATTTGATGGAAGGGTCGAGCCGAAGCGCTTAGCTTGGGTTCGCAACTTGATCACCGGTTAAACCAAAACGGCGCTGACGACTGGCAAAACATTCCAGTGCCTCGGCCATGGCGGTGTCGGCAAAGTCAGGCCATAACACGTCAGAAAAAAACAGTTCGGCGTAAGCGCATTGCCACAAAAGGAAGTTGCTGATGCGTTGCTCGCCTCCGGTACGGATCAACAGATCGACTTCAGGCTGAGACGCTAAAGAGAGGAAACGGTGCATGGTTTGTTCGTTGACTTGGTCAATGCTCAGCTCCCCTTGTTGCACCAACTTGCACATCTGCTGTGCAGCATTGGCGATATCCCAGCGACCGCCGTAGTTGGCTGCAACATTCAGCATCAACCCATCGCATTCTGCGGTCATCCGTTCAGCATCGCGGATCCGCTGCTGCAGCTTGTCGTCAAAGGCGCTGATGTCACCCACAATTCGCAGGCGCACGTTGCTCTGCTTCAACAACTTAATCTCACGGCGCAAGACGGTCATAAACAGTCGCATCAGCAACTGCACCTCTCGTGCTGGTCGTGACCAGTTCTCACTGGAGAAAGCGAATAAGGTTAACGCTTCAACGTTTTGTTCGCGGCAGATCCGCACCACTTCACGCACTGATTTAACACCAGCACGATGCCCTATCACTCGAGGCTGCCCCTGCGCTTCAGCCCAACGGCCGTTTCCATCCATGATGATAGCAATGTGGCGAGGCTTAGTGCCTAAATAAGGCGGTGAGAAAGATTCAGACATGAAATGGGGTTCCGCAACCAACGTAAATACACAAACGCCGTGTAGTATACTCCTACACGGCGTTTTTTCTAATCAACCACACGCGATTGCTTAGACTTCCATCAGCTCTTTTTCTTTGTCGCCCAAGATCACTTCGATCTCTTTAACAAATTTGTCGGTCAGCTTCTGAATTTCATCTTCGCCACGGCGCGCATCGTCTTCAGAGATCTCTTTCTCTTTTTCCAGACCTTTGATGTCACCGTTAGCATCACGACGGATGTTGCGGATAGCAACGCGACCCGCTTCTGCTTCGCCACGAACCACTTTAACGAGGTCTTTACGACGCTCTTCAGTCAGTGCTGGCAGTGGGATACGCAGTACCGCGCCGGCAGAGGATGGGTTCAACCCCAGATCCGATGCCATGATCGCTTTTTCAACGGCTTGAATCATCGAGCGGTCAAATACGGTTACCGCCAGAGTGCGAGAGTCTTCTGTGGTCACGTTACCAACCTGATTCAACGGCGTTTCCGCGCCGTAGTAGGAAACGGTGATGCCGTTCAGCAGGCTTGGGTGAGCACGGCCGGTACGGATTTTAGAAAACTGGTTGCGAGTGGCATCTACGCTTTTCGCCATGCGCTCTTGCGCATCTTGTTTGATCTCGTCAATCACGGGATTACTTCCTATTTGCTAACTAAATCGGCTTAGTTGATCAGAGTGCCGATGGCTTCACCCATCACCACGCGACGCAATGCACCGGCTTCATTCATATTGAAGACTTTAATTGGAAGTTGATGGTCACGAGCCAAAGTGAAGGCCGACAGGTCCATCACTTTCAATTCTTTGTCCAAAACTTCGTTGTAGCTGAGCTTATCATACTTCACGGCTTCAGGGTTTTTCACTGGATCGTCAGTATAAACGCCGTCCACCTTGGTGGCTTTTAGCACGATATCGGCTTCAATTTCGACGCCACGCAAACACGCAGCGGAATCGGTGGTGAAAAATGGGTTGCCCGTACCAGCAGAGAAGATCACTACGCGGCCAGATTTCAGCAAGCTGATGGCTTCAGCCCATTGGTAGTTGTCACACACACCGTTCAGTGGAATGGCCGACATCAACCGGGCGTTAACGTAAGCCCGGTGCAGGGCATCACGCATCGCCAAGCCGTTCATTACGGTCGCCAACATGCCCATGTGGTCGCCCACAACGCGGTTCATGCCCGCTTTGGCCAACCCTTCACCGCGGAACAGGTTACCGCCGCCAATCACTAAACCAACTTGGACACCAAGTTCTACCAGCTCTTTAATCTCTTGTGCCATGCGATCCAATACTTTGGAATCGATGCCGAAGCCCTCTTCACCCATCAGGGCTTCGCCGCTCAGTTTCAACAAAATACGACGGTAGGCAGGTTTTGGATTGGTGCTCATATATTCATTCCTGATTGGATACCACTGGCCATAATTCACTGCATTCGCAGGCAATAACTTAAGGCTAATGGTATAGAAAGACCGCAGTAAAGTACCGCGGTCTTAATTACTCGAAGCGAGTGAGATTATTGCTTAGCAGCAGCTACTTGAGCAGCAACTTCAGCAGCGAAATCTACGTCGTTCTTCTCGATGCCTTCGCCAACTTCTAAACGAACGAAGGTTACTACGTCAGCACCTTTTTCTTTCAGCAGTTGACCAACGGTCTTAGAAGGATCCTTAACGAAAGGCTGACCGGTCAGTGATACTTCACCGGTAAACTTACGCATACGGCCTTCAACCATCTTCTCAGCGATCTCTTTAGGCTTGCCAGAGTTGATTGCGATTTCTACTTGGATTTCGCGCTCTTTAGCAACAACGTCTTCAGATACGTCTTCTGGCTTAACAAACTGCGGGGAAGCAGCTGCAACGTGCATTGCGATGTCTTTAGCCAGCTCAGCGTCGCCGCCGTTCAGTACTGCAACAACACCGATTTTACGACCGTGGATGTAAGCACCCAGGTTGTCGCCATCAACGATTTGAACACGACGTACAGTCATGTTTTCGCCGATTTTAGCTACCAGCTCAGCACGAACGACATCAACGGTAGAACCGTTCATTTCAGCCGCTTTCAGTACTTCGATGTCGGTGATGTTGTTCGCCAGAGCGATATCAGCAATGCCGTTCGCCATAGCGTTGAAAGATGCGTCCATCGCTACGAAATCAGTTTCGCAGTTTACTTCCAGCATGACAGCTTTGCCGCTGTCTTGCTTGATGATGATGGTGCCTTCTGCAGCAACACGGCCAGCTTTTTTAGCTGCCTTTGCCAGACCAGACTTACGCATATCTTCGATGGCTTGCTCGATGTTACCGTCGGTAGCAACCAACGCTTTCTTACAATCCATCATGCCAGCGCCAGTGCGCTCACGAAGCTCTTTTACCAGAGCAGCAGTAACTGCCATTGTCATATTCCTCTAGACAGGAGTCTTAACTTAGAAAACAGGGGCCATAGGCCCCCGTTTAAACCAATACAAACTTGGTCACTTGAGGGAAGGATAACCCTTCCAACAAATTATTCAGCTTCTACGAAACCGTCTTCAGCTTGTACTACTACGTCTTGGTTGCGACCGTCACGAACGGTTTGAGCAACAGCGCCGGTGTACAGCTGGATAGCACGGATCGCATCATCGTTAGCAGGAACGATGTAATCAACACCATCTGGGTTGGTGTTGGTATCAACGATAGCAACAACTGGGATACCCAGGTTGTTTGCTTCTTTGATAGCGATGTGTTCGTGGTCAGCACCGATTACGAACATAACGTCTGGCAGACCGCCCATGTCTTTGATACCGCCCAAAGACTTGTCCAGTTTAGCCATTTCGCGAGTACGCATCAGAGCTTCTTTCTTGGTCAGCTTCTCGAAAGTACCGTCTTGAGACTGTGCTTCCAGATCTTTCAGACGCTTGATGGACTGACGAACGGTTTTCCAGTTGGTCAGCATGCCGCCCAACCAGCGGTTGTCAACGAAGTACTGGTCACAAGACTGAGCAGCTTCTTTAACAGCAGGACCAGCAGCGCGCTTGGTACCTACAAACAGAACTTTACCGTTCTTAGATGCGATGTTCTGGATGAAAGCCAGAGCTTCGTTCATCATTGGAACAGTGTGCTCCAAGTTGATGATGTGTACTTTGTTACGAGCGCCGAAGATGAAAGGCTTCATCTTAGGGTTCCAGTAACGGGTCTGGTGACCAAAGTGAACACCAGCTTTCAGCATGTCGCGCATGGAAACAGTAGCCATGATTTACCTCTGTATGGGGTTAAGCCTCCACGTACTCCATAGTCCGACTCCCGCATACCCATTAACGAGCCGAAAGCACCCCGAACTATGTGTCGGTACGTGTGTGGTTTATAGTTTCAAATTAAATATATAATGACCGCCTTTAAGCCCAACTACAGCGTTAGCGAAAACGCCAACGGTTGAACTGAGCAAACAGTCGGCGCGGAAAGTACCACACTGGAACGCGAAGCTCAATCTGTGCGCGTCAAAATAGACCAACAAACGCTGAAATAAAGAGTAGACCAATGAGTATTGTCATCAAGACCCCTGAACAGATCGAAAAGATGCGTGTAGCCGGCCGTTTGGCCGCCGAGGTGCTGGATATGATTGGCCCCCACGTACAAAAAGGGGTTACGACCGAGGCGTTAAACCAAATCTGTCATGATCACATCACCAAAGAGCAGCAGGCGATCCCTGCGCCACTGAACTACCACGGCTTTCCAAAATCCACCTGCATCTCCATCAATGAAGTGGTTTGCCACGGCATTCCTGGCCACAAAAAACTGAAAGATGGCGACATCGTTAACATCGACATCACCGTGATCAAAGATGGTTACCACGGCGATACCTCCAAGATGTTTATTGTTGGCCAAGCCACCCCTCGCAATAAAAAGCTGGTCGAGGTTACGCAGCAGTCGCTGTACGCCGCCATTAAACAGATCAAGCCTGGTGCCTGTTTAAGCGACATTGGCGCCACCATTCAGCCGATTGCTGAAAGTGAAGGGTTCTCGGTGGTGCGTGATTTTTGTGGCCACGGCATCGGCGAAGGCTTCCACGAAGAGCCGCAAATTGTGCACTACAAAAACAAAGCGCGGGTCGCACTGAAAAGCGGCATGATTTTCACCATCGAGCCGATGATCAACGCCGGTGATTACCGCTGTAAGGTCAGCAAGAAAGACGGTTGGACCGCCACCACCAAAGATGGTCAGCCTTCCGCTCAGTTCGAGCACACACTGCTGGTCACCGACAACGGCTGTGAAGTGCTAACCTGGCGTGAAGAAGAAGCCGATTTGCTGCCTCGCATTATCAGCCACAGCTAAGCGTAAGAAGCGAGTTTAAGGATGAACAACCGCGAACTAATCAGCAGCTATCGCGCCGCCGCCGAGGCCTTGGATCAGCAGCAGCTGCTGCAGTTTAACCAAGGCCAACCGATCGGGCTGTTACTGGCTGAACGCGCGGTTGCCATCGATCAACAGCTGCAGCAACTGTGGCAGCACTGTCAGCTAGAACGGTTTCCGCTGACTTTGGTTGCCGTGGGTGGTTATGGCCGCGGCGAACTGCACCCACGCTCTGATATTGATCTGCTGATCCTGACTCAAGACAGCATCTGTGCCGAACAAGAACAAGGGCTGGGGCAGTTTTTAACCGCCCTGTGGGACGCCAAGTTAGAGATTGGCCACAGCGTGCGCTCGGTCAACGAGACCCTGTGCCAAGCCAGCGACGACGTCACCATCGCCACCAACTTACTGGAATCTCGGCCAGTGTGCGGCGAGCTGGGGCTGTATCAACAGTTAACGTCTGCCTTAGAAGACCCTCAATTTTGGCCCTCGTCGGCGTTTTTTAAAGCCAAATTCGACGAGCAAAAAGAGCGCCACAGCAAAAGCACTCCGTTTGACTTAGAGCCTAATTTAAAATCCTGCCCTGGCGGCTTACGGGATCTGCAAACCGTCACCTGGGTTGCGCTGCGCCACTTTAACGCCACCTGCTTAGCCGAACTGGTTAGCCACCGTTACCTCACCCCCGAAGAACTGGAAGAGCTTAACGCTTGCCGAGTGTTTTTGTGGAAGCTGCGCTTTGCCCTGCACCACGTTGCCGGTCGGGCCGAAGATCGGCTGCTGTTCGATTTTCAAAAAGAGGTCGCCTCGCTGATGGGCTACCGCGACGGCGCTCAGCTGGCGGCGGTAGAACAGCTCATGAAACGCTTCTATCGCACCGTGCGAGCGGTGCGCGAGCTCAACCAGATGCTGTTGCTGCTGTTCCGGCAAACCTTGGGGGACAAAGCCCTACCCAGCCCGACCCCGATTTGCGATCTGTTTTATCAGCGTGGCCACTACATTGAAGCCCGCCGCAATGATGTGTTTGCCGAGCCCGGCAACATGCTCAAACTGTTCGTGACCTTAGCCCAACATAACGAAATTGATACGGTATCGGCCTCGACCCTGCGCATTTTGCGTAATGCCCGCCGCAAGCTAAAGCAACCGTTGGCCGAGGAAGAGGGCAACCGCAAACTGTTTATGGACATTTTGCGCCACAAAGACGGCATCAAGGCGTTGTCGCTCATGCACCGTCACGGGATCATGGGAGCCTACCTCAAACCGTGGCAGCACATCGTTGGCCAGATGCAGTTTGATCTGTTTCACGCCTACACCGTTGATGAGCACACCCACCGTTTGCTGCAGTTTATACAGCGCTTTGCCGATCCCGATCATAAAGAGATCTTCCCCCTTGGCAGTGTGCTGATCGAGCAGCTGCCGAAAAAAGGGCTGCTTGTGTTGGCGGCGATTTTCCATGACATCGGCAAAGGTCGAGGTGGGGATCACAGTGACATTGGCGCCGAAGAAGCCCGCCGTTTCTGTCAGCAGCACAACATGAACGAACACGACGGTCGGTTGGTGGCGTGGCTGGTGCAACACCACTTAGCGATGTCGGTTACCGCACAGCGCCGCGACATTACCGATCCCGATGTCATTGATGCCTTTGCCCAACGGGTCAAAGATCAAAATCAATTGTCCTACCTCTATTGCCTCACTGTCGCCGATATCTGCGCCACCAATAACACCCTCTGGAACAACTGGAAGGGCTCACTGCTGCGCCAGCTCTACCACGCCACCCGAGATCGATTAAACGTGGGCATGTCACTGCCGGTGGATAGCCGCAGCCACATTCGAGAAAACCAATCGAAAACTCGCAATCAGCTGCAGCGGCAAGGCTACGACAATCTGGCCATCGATCAATTGTGGCAGCGCTTTAATGCCGACTACTTTTTGCGTTTCACCCCGCAGCAGATCCAACTGCAAAGCGAGCACCTGCTTAACCAAAGCAAGCCGGATTACCTGGTGGAGATGAGCATTGATCCCAGCCGTGGCGGCACCGAATTGTTTGTGCACGCTCCCGACAGCCAAGGGGTATTCACTCGCATTATGACGGTGCTAGACAGCAAGCGAGTGTTGGTGCACGACGCACAGATCTTTACCAGCAAAGACGGCTTCGCCCTAGACAGCTTCATGATCCTCGAGGAAGATGGCACCCCAGTGCAAAACCCATCGCGGATCGCCAGCATTCGTAAAAGCATGCTGCAAACCCTGCGCCGAGAACAAACCCCCAAGCACATTAAGCGACGACTGCCACGGCGCTTACGCTCCTTTAAAGTGCCGACTCGGGTCACATTTTTAAGCAGCAAACGTAAGAACCGCAGCATGATTGAGCTGATCACGCTCGACCAACCGGGACTTTTAGCGCAAATTGGCGCAGTGTTCGACCATTGTGACGTGGTCGTAAAAGCCGCCAAAATCACCACCGTAGGGGAAAAAGCGGAAGATTTCTTCCAGCTTGCCAGTCCGTCTGGGCAACCCTTATGCAGCGCAACGCAAGAGCGCTTGCGCCAAAGCCTCATTGAGGCACTCAATCCAGATGACACACCCAATTAGGAGTAACCGATGACTGAACTGCAAAACCGCATTGAAACGGCTTTTGAACGCCGTGCCGAGCTGACCCCAGCCAACGCCCCCGCTGAACTGGCTGCTGACGTCAAACAAGCTCTAGCGATGCTGGACAGCGGTGAAGCCCGTGTGGCCGAGAAGAAAGAGGGCCAATGGGTCGTCAACGAGTGGCTCAAGAAAGCCGTGCTGTTGTCGTTTCGCTTGTTTGATAACCAAGTTATCCCAGGCAACGACACCAACTACTACGACAAGGTACCGCTGAAGTTTGCGGATTACGATGAAGCCCGCTTCATCAAAGAGGGCATGCGCGTTGTGCCGCCAGCAACCGTGCGCCAAGGTGCCTTCATCGCAGGCAACACCGTGCTGATGCCATCTTACGTAAATATTGGTGCCTACGTAGATTCAGGCACCATGGTTGATACTTGGGCCACTGTGGGTTCTTGTGCTCAGATCGGCAAAAACGTGCACCTGTCTGGTGGCGTTGGCATTGGCGGCGTACTTGAGCCGCTGCAAGCCAGCCCAACCATCATTGAGGACAACTGCTTCATCGGTGCTCGCTCTGAAGTGGTCGAAGGGGTGATTGTTGAAGAAGGATCGGTCATTTCGATGGGCGTATTTATCGGCCAATCCACGCGGATTTTCGATCGCGAAACCGGCGAAGTCTCATACGGTCGTGTGCCAGCGGGCTCTGTGGTTGTCTCTGGTAGCTTGCCGTCTAAATGCGGCACCTACAGCCTCTACGCTGCCGTTATCGTGAAGAAAGTAGACGCAAAAACCCGCTCTAAAGTGGGCATCAACGAACTGCTGCGCAGCGCAGAAGCCAGCGCTTAATTCATGCGCCTACTAAAAAAAGCCCTTACTGCTTAGCGGTAAGGGCTTTTTTGTGGCACTTGCGCCTTAGAACAGCTCGGTTGGCATCGCCATCAAGTTATCGGCACCGGCCAGGATCCCCGCTTTATGGGCTTTGGTGCGCGGCAGTAAACGCTCGAAATAGAACTTGGCAGTATGCAGCTTAGCTTGATAAAAGGCTTCTTCATCGGTACCGCTATCCAGCTTCGCTTGCGCCACCTGAGCGATCTGCAACCAGAAATGGCCCATCACCACGTAACCGCTGTACATCAGGTAATCCACCGATGCTGCGCCCACTTCCAGTGGGTTGGTGCTGGCTTTGTCTGCCACCGCCATGGTTAAGTTGTGTAATTCACCCAAGTGCTTTTCTAGCTGCTTAGCGTAATCGCTGAGGCTGGCCACCTGCTTAGCGGATGCACAGATCCCATGCAGATCCTGCCCCACCAGTTGCAGCAGCTTACCTTTCGACCCCAACACTTTACGCCCCAGCAGATCCAAGCCTTGGATCCCCGTGGTGCCTTCGTACAACGTGCAGATCCGCGTGTCGCGCGCCAGCTGCTCCATGCCCCACTCTTTAACGTAACCGTGGCCACCATACACTTGAATGCCGTAACTGGTGGACTCTTGTGCGGTTTCGGTCATGAAGGCTTTTAAGATCGGGGTCAATAACGCCAATTTCGCGTCAGCGGCCTCACGCTCAGGGCCTTCAGCATAAAGGGTTTTGTCCGCCAGCTGCATGCAATATAGCGTTAGTGCTCGGCCACCTTCAGCCAATGCTTTTTGGGTCAGCAGCATTCGGCGCACATCGGGGTGGTTGATGATTGGATCGGCGGGGCCTTGAGGATTCTTGACCCCATCCATCGCCCGAAACTGCAGCCTCTCTTTGGCGTAACGCAATGAACCTTGATAAGCCGCTTCCGAAGCCGCTAAACCTTCCACCCCAACGCCAATGCGCGCCACATTCATAAAGGTGAACATCGCGTTCAAACCACGGTTGGCCTCGCCAATCAAAAAGCCTTTGGCGTCGTCAAAGTTGATGACGCAGGTGGCCGAGCCGTTGATCCCCATCTTGTGTTCAATCGAGCCACAGCTCACCCCATTGGGGTTAACCACGTTGCCGTTATTGTCTACATTGTATTTTGGCACCACAAACAGCGAGATCCCCTTGGTGCCTTCCGGCGCTCCAGCAATCCGCGCAATCACAATGTGCACAATGTTGCCCGACAAATCGTGCTCACCCGCAGAGATGAAGATTTTGGTGCCGTTTAAACGGTAACTGCCGTCCTCGTTCAGCTCGGCTTTGGTTTTCAGCATGCCCAGATCGGAGCCACAATGGGGTTCGGTTAAGCACATGGTGCCGGTCCATTCACCGCCAATCAGCTTCGGCAGGTAGGCGTCTTTCAGCGCCTGTGGCGCATACTCTTTAATGGTTTCGATGCAGCCTTGCGACAGCCCTGGGTACATTGACCAAGCGTGGTTGGCGGATGAGTTCCACTCCGCCATCATCCCCGCCAACGAGTAAGGCAGGCCTTGCCCACCAAGCTCAAGCTCGTGGGTCATGCCAGTCCAACCGCCGTCCACATATTGCTGGTACGCTTCTTTAAAGCCCGCTGGGGTGGTTACCTTGCCGTTGTCCCACACACAGCCTTGATCGCCAATGGCATCCAGCGGCGCCAATACGTTTTCAGCAAATTTGGCTGACTCTGCAAAGATCGCCTGCACCATATCCATGCTGGCGTCTTCAAATCCGAGCTTGGCGTAGTGGCTTGGAAAATCCAGTACCTCTTGCATAACAAACAGGGTATCGCGCTGTGGGGCTTTATAATCTTGCATTGTTTTCACCTTCCATATGAATCCAGCCGCAATGGCAGGGCCAAGGGCGTGGCACACTCGATGTGCTCAGACCAGTGTTATTAAACTCAGTCTGTCATGGCGTGAATGGCAACCAAACAGCCAAAAACGCCAAAACTGGTGGCATTGATGCCAACCTTGAAGTAAAGACTCAAACCTGAAGAGTTAACTGCGGATCAATTTTCGTAACTGTTCGCCGATGCGATCGGCTTGAGGCCCCAACACAATCTGCACCCCTTCGCCGTGGCTCAACACCCCTTTGGCACCGAGCGCCATCAATGCCGCTCGGTTCAGGTATTGTGGCTTGTGCAGCGCCAAACGCAGTCGCGTTAGGCAAGCGTCGATATTCTTAATGTTGTCGGCGCCGCCAAGGGCATGCAGCATTTGCGCTGCGTGCTCGGTACTGGTTTGCTTCACCGGCTTGCTGCCGCGCCCAAGCGTGGGCAAGTTCAAGCGCACGATCACCGTTCGGAATACCACGTAATACAACACCCCATACAGCGGCCCCAGCCACAGCAGTTGGCCCACATTATCGGCTAAGTGAAAGTACAACAGCAGATCGATAAACCCTTGGGAGAACACCATGCCCATGTGCAAATCAACGGCGATGGCCACAACATAAGCACTGCCGGTTAAGAGCGCGTGCACCAAAAACAGGCTGGGAGAGATAAACAAAAAGGCAAACTCAATGGGCTCGGTAACCCCAGTAAACCAACTGGTGATCGCCGCCGAGAGCATAATGGAGCCCGCCTGTTGGCGTTGGCGCGGATCGGCACTGCGCCAAATCGCCAAGGCCGCGGCAGGCAGACCAAACATCTTAATTAGGTAGCCACCGGCAAGGTGTCCGGCCTGCGGATCGCCAGCAAGAAAGCGTGATAATTCACCGTTGATGATCTGCCCGTTCGGGCCCGCGTATTGGCCCACTTCGTAGAAAAACGGCAGGTTCCAAATGTGGTGAAACCCCAGCGGGATCAGCAACCGTTCAATGGCGCCGTACAGCCCCCACGCCAACATTGGCCGCTGATAAATGGCCCAGTTCGAAAATTGATCCAACAGATGCTGCAGCGTTGGCCACAGCAGCGCCATCACAATGCCCACCATCATCCCCGCCAGCACATTCACCAGTGGCACAAAACGACGACCAGAGAAAAAGGCAAACATGGCCGGCAGTTCAATTTGATGGAATTCACGATAGACCCAGCTGGTCATCAGGCCGATCACCACCCCACCCAAGACCCCGGTATTCAAGGTGTCGAACCCCAGCACTTGCTGAGTTTGCCACCCGTAATGCTGCGCCAGTGAAGCCATCGCCGCGAGTTTGGTGCCGTAACCGATCACTGCCGCCAACGCAGCGGTGCCATCGTGGCGGCTAAAGGTTAATGCCACCGCAACCGCAAACATCAGCGGCAATAAAGCAAATACGGCGCTGCCGCAATTGAGCAATAAAGTGCCCAACAATGGCGGCATATAGGGAATGGGGCTGGTGCCAAGCCCAACCAACAAGCCAGCAACCGGCAACACTGCAACCGGCACCATTAACGCTTTCCCCATGCGCTGAATACGGTGGAACAGCGTTCCCTGCATCCTTACTGAGCGCTCGCTAGCTCTGCTAACCACGGCGCAAGCCATTGTTGCGCAGGTTGTTCAGGCTCCATGGTTTCACAGGCATCAATCTGTAATACCGAACCGATACGCTGGGCCCCAAGTTCTTGCAGCAACTGGTCAAATTGATGTCCGGCGCCACAGTAGGTGTCGCCATAGCTGCTATCACCAAGGGCGATAACGCCATAACGCGATTGGGGGAGTAAGGGAAACTGCTGTTGCAGCTGGTAGTAAAGCGGGGCGATATTATCCGGTAGATCCCCCGAGCCGGTCGTGGAAGTGATGACCAACAGGTTGCTGCCATCAAGCTGACGCAGCCCAGAATCCGTCAATTGCTCTACTCGCTCAACCGCAAAACCCGCTTGTTGCATCAGCGGTTGCAGTTGCTCGGCAACGTGATCAGCACCGCCGTAGACCGAGCCAACCATAAGACAAATTTTCGACATTTATCCAACTTCTCTGCTACTTCTTTAGGGCAACTTACTGTAACCCCGTAGCAGGCGCAATCACGGCATTCGTAAAAGGAGCCACAAAAAGATGCAGCAACGCAGCCTTCGTCGTCGTCAACTTCACCGCCAAGTCGGCAGCAAACGCCGAGTTCGCCGTAATCTGTTCTTTGTTTCCGAACAGAAAGAGTTGGCCTCGGTCGCGTTTACTAAGGGTTAATCGTCCCAGCCCATGGCGGCAAACGGCTGCTGCCAATCCGCTTCCAGTTCCGTTTCGATGGTCAAACGTTCACCGGTCACCGGGTGGTCAAAGCTCATGCTTTTACAGATCAGCCACAATCGCTGCAGTTCAAACTGGTCCCGAAACAACTGATTCTGGTGGCGACAACCGTGGGTGGTATCCCCCACAATCGGGTGACGAAGGTGAGCCATATGACGACGCAACTGGTGCTTACGGCCGGTGATCGGCTCCAGCTCCATCAAGGTGTAACGAGCACTTGGGTACCGGCTCACCGGAAACGGCATCTGTCCTTGGCGTAGCGGCTGATAGCGGCTGATCGCCTCTTGCGGTTCTTTATCTTGATCCGCAAATTTGTCGGCAATCTTATCCAGCTCCTCTTTCAGCGGGTAATCCAACACCGCCCCCTCATCCACAAAGCCTCGGCACAAGGCCAAGTAACGTTTTTCAACGTGATGATTGGCAAACATCTCGCTTAGGGTTCGTGCCACTTCCGACGACTTAGCAAACAGCAGCACACCGGAGGTTGGCCGATCCAGCCGGTGCACCGTAAACACATGGCAACCAACGGTATCTCGGGTTTTTTGCATCGCAAACTCGGTCTCTTTGCGTGCCAACCAGCTGCGGTGCACTAACAGCCCCGACGGCTTATGCACTGCCACGATGTGTTCGTCTTCATAAATCACTTCAATGGTTGGTTGCAGCGTCATGCTCAGCGCCGCATCCAACGTCGCGATCGTGTGGAGCAACGGCTGTAACTGCGGTTGCCCCTTAAACGCCTCTTCGGCCATCGGCGCGATCGCTACTTTGGTTGGCAGTGTCCCCTCGCTATCCAGCAACGCAGTTAATCGCGGCAGCAGCACAAACTGCAGCCATTGTTCAAACCCTAAGGTATCGCAACAAAAAGGGGCGGTGCTGGCCAGAGCCTCATCACTGGGCGGGCTGAGTTGCCATAAGTGCTGTTGTTGCAGCTGGGATTGGATCTGCGTCAGAAGCAGACGGATCCGCACAGTATCGTGCATAAGAGACTCCGGGAAAAAAGCTGGGCGCGGGATCATACCATCTGGCTGAGCTCCCCCCTATAATGCTGCAAAAACATTATGAGCCTCGGAACATGGCAACCATCACTACCCTTGAACAGTTTTTAACTTTAGCTGGCACTCAATTTCGGGTCTTTGACCTTGGCCGCCGCGTGGTGCCAGTCGCAAACGACCAATTTCATCAATTTGAAAGTGGCCACATTCCCTACCCTACGCCTCGTGCAGGCCACGCTTGGATCGGCTTGCTGTTTTGGGATCCCAAAGTCGCGATGCAACACTACGTGTGGTTTTTAAAACTGCCTTTGGATGAACAGGGCAAAATTAACCCCGCGGCTCGCAACCAATTTTTGCAGCTGGTGATGGAAGCACTGGGGCAAGATCCCACCGCTGAAATCTCTGAGCAACAGCAACAGCGAATGGCCAGCAACCCCTTTGTGTTTACCCCAAGCCAAGAAAAAATGGCGGTATTCAACGCCCGAGTACGCTTGGCTTTAGCGCAACCAGCCAGCAGTTTCTTAGCCCCAGTGCAGCAGTACCTGAGTGGCGCACAAGGTTGGGACAATTGGCAGCAATTGGGACTGCAAGGGATCGCCGACTACTGCAGCCGTTTAAGCAATACGCAGCAGCCGCAGTTGGCCACAGCCATTGCAGCACTGCCTGCCGAGCCACTGACCGCATTCGTCAATGTGGCCGAGCACTACCATTTCAGTGAATCGATCAATCAAGCTTGGCTGGCGCGATTTGAAGCCGCCACCACCGAGCTTGAACAGCTCACGGCACTGCGTGGCCTGGCCGGTGCACCAGAGCAACTGACCGCCGCGCTCGCAACCGTATTACGCCACTCGTCGCTTTCTGCTGACGCGCTGATCACCATCGCTGCTCGCTTATGGCATGGGTTAGACCAAGACAACTTACAGGCTTGGCTAGAACAGCTTGCCCGCTACCCTGGAAACCTATTTAATCAGTTGTATATGGATCTAGTGGCACTGCCACAGCTGCGCCCCATGCTATTGACCGCCATGCGCGATCCCAATCGCTCGGCTCAACTTGGTCAGGCGATTGGGCAACTGATGACCGCTCTTAGAGGCTAATAACCCATGTTTAATTTATTCGATCTGATGCTGTTAATGAGCTGTGCCGTGGTTGGCATGCTGTTTTGGCAGCTGCGCCAGATCTCCGAAGGCGCCACCTTGCACGCCCATCGGCTGTGCCGCCAGCGACGTTTGCAGTTTTTAACTGTGGCTCGGATCAAAGCGCGGATCGGAAAAGTGCCCGGCAGTGGCCTTGGCTGGAACAGCGAGTATCAGTTTGAGTTCTCAACCGATGGCTTAAACACCTTAACGGCCACCATGTTGTTTACTGGCAATAAGCTCAAAGACATTAAGATGCCACTCTACCCAGAGCCCGAATGGCAACAGGCTCCTGACAGTCAGGGGCGGATCGGCATGGGCGGTTGCGGAGGCGGCAGCCCCGTCAGCAGTTGCAGTACCAATAAATCCAGCTGCGGCAGCGGCAGCTGCCGTTAAGCTCCTTACAAAGCCCTAACGAGTCCCATTAAAAAAGCAGCGCTAGGCGCTGCTTTTTTAATGGGACTCGCTCGTCCACGGAACGCCTTTGCTTGGTTGCATTAGGCCATTGCTTTCCACCTAAGCGGTTCGCGGCAAACGCAGCGATAAAGAGCAGCCAACTTTTTCGCAGGCAAAAAAGAACCGCAACAGTCAGACCGTTGCGGTTCGGGGTAGTACTCTTACGCCAACATTCCAATGTCGGATTGTGCTCCCTGCATCATCCTTGCGTACTTATGCTCCTGCATATTCCTTTAGCCTATCCATCGGCTTCCTTGTACTCCAGCGCCCTGCTTCCTGCTTCACCATTCCTTGATGAATGTCATCGCAAATTCCATCTCATTCCTTGATGACTGACACTTTCAACGTACTGGTATCCATACCACGATTACATCCTGTAACCGATCACTCTTCGTTCCTGAAGATGTCCTTAGGTCGTCCATGAAACTCTTGGTTTCAATTTCGAAATCCATTCGAAAATCAAAACCTTCAATCCGTGTTCCTTTCGACGCTGATAAGTGTAGCCAACCTATCGCTGGCATCAAGCCAACCGATGTTATCTAAAGGTTATCAAAATCAAAGGCAACTGCATCAAACATAAAAAAGTTTATAAAAAACAACAAATAAAAAAATATTATAAAAAATGTTAACTCTGATTAAGGCTGATCTCTTACACAAGGTAAAGATTTGATACAGGTTAAGTTAATCTCATATCCGCATCCTTACAGCCAACTCACAGCATAAATTTCGCTTTTTTAGACAAAAAAACGGGCCGCAACTTTCGTTGCGGCCCTGTAGCGCTTGTTAAGCTATCCGGCTTAAATTGATGCCTATCCCTAGCCCATCCATGCGTCTTGTATGCGTAATCCGTGCTTCGTCCATGGCTGCGTCCTGCAGCTTCCTTGTACCATTGGTACTGCTTACCATCCTGGTAGAGTGAAGTTCCGCTCACTCAGCCCTGTAAAGGGGTCCAACGATTCAAGTAGATAACCGCAGCTAAGTCCCACTCCCTGTGGAAACCCTCTGTTCAGTATTGCGTTGATCTTGTGCCAACTCCCTGTCGAACACTTATCAAACACGATATCCCTCGAACACGAAGCAATTGTATGCAGTTACAGCGCTGACACAACCGCTTTAGAGCATAAAACCTAACCGCCGACGGCTGGACATTGTTAACAGAACACCCTAAATCAATGATTAGTGTCACATTTAACATTTAAACCTAGGCCAGAAACATCCGCATAACAATCAAAAGTCCCACACCAATGGGGGGCAATGTCTTACGCAATCAAAGGCGCATGTCACACAGCAGATCCACTGTATACGCAAACACTGCCGACCACTTCGGCTTCATTTACTTCAAAAACAGGTGAAAATTGATGTCGACAAAACCAATCGATCAGTTCAGGGCGATACACCAACGTGGCGATCCCGCTGATATTTTGTTCGACACTGTGCTGCACCAGCACCTGCAACAGCAGATCACCAAACCCGCTGCGCTGGTAAGCCGGTGCCACCGCAATAAACTGCAACAACCAGTTATGGCGTAAATTGAACCGATCTAAAAAGGCATCCTCTCGGGCCATCCATTGCCGCGCCGGTTTCCAGCCACTGCCCAGCGCCATCTTCAGGCGCCAGTTCCAAAATCGGGTTTGCCCTAAGGGATAATGTTCATTCAACAAACAGGCAACCGCGACCATGGCCTCGCCAACAAAGATGCCGATCAGCGGCTGCTGCCGTTGCCACAGCTCTTGGAGCTCTTCGCGCAGTGCCGCACGCAGTTTTTGCTCGTAATCATCACTGGGCAAGACAGCCCGAAAGAAAGGATCATCCAGATAAGCGTTCAGCAATACTGAATTGGCAAGGCGCAGTTCATCAGCGCGCAGTTGTCGTGCTTGAGCGGTAGCAGTGGTGGCCGCATCCATGGCAGAGCTCCTTATTGGGGGACTCTGTAAACATCGTTCAAAAAACAACCCAGTTGCAAGTTTTGTTTACTCACAAAAAAGCGAGCCCTAAGGCTCGCAATCGGGAACAACCATTACATAAGCGAAATTATAATTGGATCGCTTTGCCCAGAGCGGTTTGGCCCCAACCTGCAACTTGGCCATCCACTAGCACCACTGGAGTGCATTCATCCTTGCTGGTTTCACCATCGCTTTCACGGTGCTGAGTACGGAAAAACAACACCTGAACGATGCGATCATCTTGCTGATGCAATTCGTTAAAATCGGCGGTACCCATAAGCGCAAAAACCGTTTCTAAACTCATGCCAACGTTAATTTTCTCTAACTGCTGGCGATTCTCTTTCTCAACTTTGCTCCAATGAGGGCTGCTATCGCTGTCCCAATCACCGTCGTTTACCGACACCACACAGCCGCTCAGCCACAACACGGAAGTTGCCGCCAAGACCAATCCCAATTTTTGTTTTACGCGCATTTTGCTATTCCTTGTAAGTTATTGCGTAACCACGACTTAGCCAATTTTGTGCCAAGTTAATAAACTGTTGTTTTTTAACATTTAATATCGGCACGGTCGCCAAACTGATGAATTGAGATGGCGAATAAGGCAAACTGTTAGCGGATTTCATCAATACGGAATAACCACATGGATTCGACCTTACTGCACGCGCTGCAACAACTCAGTGGCGAAGGCAAACAACCGACGCTGGCCTTGCTCAAAAATCGGGTTGGCAGTGGTTATCCGTTGCCGCAGCTTATTGATGCCATTAAGCGCTATAAAGCCAACCCGAATATCAGCTGCAGTGGTGGCCCTTCGGCCTCGACAGCCGAACCCACCCTAACGCAACTGCTCGGCCGCATTGATGCAATGCAGCAACAGATCGATGCCTTAACGGCTCAGATCGCATCGATGCAATCTCAGCCAAGCTGATCCCGGATCAAGCTTGGCGGTCACCAGTACCGCCGCTATACTAGCGCCCCCCAAATGGCGCTGACACAACGGCGCCGGTAAATTTCGCCCCGCTGGAGCCCCACCATGTACCTGTTCGAGATCCGCTTTGAATGTTATGACAACACCACCATCAGTGCGGTAGAGCGGGCGATCAATGGCCTGATGGAAGCGTGGCGCCACAACGGGCAGTTGCTTGGCCGCGAGTTTCCATTAGTGCAAAACGGGGCAGAATTTAACCTGCGGGCCATGTGCCCAGAAGAGGAGAGCTTGCAGCCGCAGTTCGGCTCTGCTTGGGTAAAACGCAAACTGACCGAGCTGGCCGACGCCAAACTGCTGCAACCTCGGATGAAGTTGCTTGGCCGCGACATCAATTCGGAAGCCAGCGCCGAACAGTTGCCACAGCAATGGCAGGTGCTCTACACCACCTATGTGCATTCTTGCTCGCCATTGCGTGATGGCGACAACATGATGCCGGTGCCACTGTACCGCTTACCAGCCACTTTCAATGGCGATCATAAGTCGGTGGTAAAATGGCAAACCGAATGGCAAGCCTGTGATGAACTGCAAATGGCGGGCAGTGGCGCGGTCGAGTTTGCTGCCTTAAATGAGATAACCGACGTCAACGCCACCCTCTTTCGTCGCGGCTGGGATCTGCGCGGCCGGATTGAGTACCTCACGAAGGTGCCCACCTATTACTACCTGTACCGCGTGGGTGGCGACAACCTAACCCAAGAACGCAGCCGCCCTTGCCCTCGTTGTGGCAACCCTGATTGGCTGCTGGATGAACCGTTACACGACATGTTTCATTTCCGCTGCGAGCCCTGCCGATTGCTGTCGAACATCTCTTGGGATCTGCTTAACTAAGCGGGTTTTCGCTGCAGTGCTGGCCTAGCGCTTTCGCCACGACATTAAATGCTGCCACATCGCCCCAAGGCGGGCGCTGAGGCTCATTGCGGCCATCGCAGGTTCTTCCGGTTGCGGCTCTGGGGTTTGCAGCCGTGGGGTCAATAACGCCAAAAATTGATGCAGCGTAGGGGCCAGTTGCTGATCTGGGCTTTGCCCAGGGATCTCCAGCCACACACTGCCATCGTCATTATCTAATACGATCATTTGCTCACCCTGCCCCAGTAAGCCGATAAACAGCGTTGGCGCTTGCTTCAGCTTGCGCTTCATCAGCAGATGGCCAATCAGGTTTTCCTGCAACCGCTGTAGATCCTCATCGTTCCACACCTGCAGCAATTCACCGCGGCCAAATTCCGCATCAAACAACAAACTGCCGGCGTAAAATTGGCCGTAGAAACGGGTTAGATCCGAATGCAACGGCAGCTCTAAAGCAGTGGCGACGTTCTCGAACAGATCAGCGTTTGGCGCCATTGGGCTGGCCTGCCAATAACATAACCCGTCGGTTTGGTGCGGCTGCCGCAGCGCGGGGCTGGGCTCGTCTCGATCCGTTACCGGCAGGTGCTGATGCTGTTGCAGCCACGCCGTTTCAGTCAGCTGGATAAATTGCGCTAAGGGAGTTTCAGACATGAATGAGAAGAGTTTGATAAACTTAGGCCATTAGTTTGCCACAAAAATGCAGTTTAGATGTCACATCACGATCCTTATCACGGCGCCGAGGCGCTACAGGGCCTAACCCTAGGCCACCAAACCAAGTACCAAGATCAATACGATCCCAGCTTATTGCAAGGCGTCCCCCGCGCCCTAAATCGCGATGCCTTGGGGCTAACCACCGAGCTGCCATTCCACGGTGCCGATATGTGGACCGGCTTTGAATTGTCGTGGCTGAACGGCAAAGGCAAACCGATGGTGGCGATTGCTCACTTCAGCTTAGATGCCCGCAGTGCCAACTTGGTTGAGTCCAAATCCTTTAAGTTGTACCTCAACAGCTTTAACCAAACCAAGGTGGCCTCTGCCGATTCCCTGAAGCGGATGCTGGAACGCGATCTCAGCGCCTGTGCCGATGGCACCGTAACCGTTGAGATTGTGCTGCCTGCCGACTTTGCTCAGCAGCCGTTGGTGGAATTGGACGGTGAGCTGATTGATGAGCTCGACATTGAGGTATCGGACTACAACTTCAAACCGGAATATTTAGCCGACGCGGCCAGCGGTGAGATGGTTACCGAAACCTTGCGCTCGGATCTGCTGAAATCAAACTGCCTGATCACCTCGCAACCGGATTGGGGCAGCGTGCAGATCCGCTACCACGGCGCCAAGATTGATCGGGAAGCCCTGCTGCGTTACTTAATCAGCTTCCGCCAGCACAATGAATTTCACGAACAGTGCGTTGAGCGGATCTTTATGGATCTGCAGCAATATTGTGGTTGTCAGCAGTTAACGGTTTACGCCCGTTATACCCGCCGTGGCGGGCTCGACATCAACCCATACCGCAGTAACTTTGAGCCACTGCCTGCCAACGATCGCCTCGCACGCCAGTAGCGCCTTTCCACCACCGTCCCCGCAGCGATAACCTGCGGGGTTACGTCAATTGGGTGCGCGACAAACTGGCGTGCACCTCGTTGTAGGTTAGGAAGTAGGTTTCCATGCCGAACACTTCTAAGCTCGACAACACCCCTTTTCGCACAAACATCTCTAGCGTCGACGGCAATGGATCTTGCAGCTGCACTTGGCGGGTATACAGCGCCCCCAAACGCACTAAATCCAGATAGCTTGGTTTTTCGGTTTGGTAGCTAAAGTCACTCCAACGGCGCGCCACTTCAACCAATTCTTGCGGAAAATGCCACTGCTGCAATACCGCTTTGCCCAGCGGCGCCCGCAAGACATTGATCATTCGATCCAGCTGGTCTTTATCACGAAACAGATGGGGGTGTTTTTCCGCTTGGTCAACCAAGGGTAAGGCGCCGATGTTATGGATTTGGCAGGCCAGCAACAGGGTGTCGGCCGAGATATTGATCAAGCGCCCTTGGCTGTGTTCACACGCCAGCACCGCCAGCGCACAACTGGCCACATCAATGTTGGTTTGCCGCAGCTGATCCAGCTTATTCCAAGTCATGGTTTGATCAGAATAAAACAGCTGATGCATGGCCGATGCCGACGCCAGATCACGGGTTTTCTCTAACCCCAAGCGCGTTACTGCAAACATCACGCTATTGGCTTTAACTAAGCCACCAAAAGCGGCCGAGTTGGCCAAACTGACCAAGGTGGTTGCCAAGCCGGGATCCTTGCTTATCTCGCTGGCCAGATCCGCCAGCGAACAATCGTCCCGTTGCGACAGATCCCGCACCGCCATCGCCACTTCAGGCAAAGTGGGTAACACAATCCGCCCACTGTTGATCTTATTAACCAGTTGCACCAGTAAGGCGCGTTCAGCTGCCATCGTCAGCTATATCCTCATTCCTTGAGTGAAATCGCGGTAATTCGAGACCACTGTACTTGATTACACCATTGACTACATTTGCATCAAGGTCTAGCGGCGGCTAGAATGCCCGCCGCACTGAAAGCCCCCGAGGACATCCATGTTTAAACCCGAACTCCTCTCCCCTGCTGGGACACTCAAGAATATGCGTTACGCCTTTGCTTACGGCGCCGACGCAGTGTATGCAGGTCAACCTCGTTATAGCTTACGAGTGAGAAACAACGACTTCAACCTTGATAATCTGGCCACCGGCATCGAAGAAGCCCACGCCCAGAATAAAAAGTTGTACGTGGTTTCCAACATCTCGCCCCATAACGCCAAGCTAAAAACCTTCATTCGCGATCTTGAACCAGTAATTGAGATGGGGCCAGATGCGCTGATCATGTCCGATCCCGGACTGATTATGATGGTTAAAGATAGATGGCCGGATCAGGCTCTGCACTTATCAGTGCAAGCCAACGCCGTTAACTGGGCCAGCGTTGAGTTTTGGAAACGCCAAGGCATCGAGCGTACCATTTTATCTCGCGAATTGTCGCTGGATGAAATTGAGCAGATCCGCCAAGAATGCCCATCAATGGAACTGGAAGTGTTTGTGCACGGCGCGCTGTGCATGGCCTACTCTGGCCGTTGCCTGCTGTCTGGTTACATCAACAAGCGCGATCCAAACCAAGGCACCTGCACCAACGCCTGCCGTTGGAAGTACGATGTGCATGACGCCAAAGAGAACGAAACCGGCGACATCGTTGCGGTACAGCCACCAGAGCCAACCTTGGGCGCTGGTAAGCCCATTGACGACGTGGTGTTGCTGCAAGAAGCCAATCGCCCTGGCGAGTACATGCCAGCGTTTGAAGACGAGCACGGCACCTACATCATGAACTCAAAGGATCTGCGTGCCATTCAGCACGTTGAGCGTTTGAGCAAAATGGGCGTGCACTCGCTGAAAATTGAAGGCCGGACTAAGAGCTTCTACTACGTGGCGCGTACTGCTCAGTTGTACCGCAAAGCGATTGACGACGCCGCCGCTGGCCGCCCGTTTGATCCAAGCCTGATGAATGGCTTGGAATCACTGGCGCACCGTGGTTACACCGAAGGCTTTTTGCGCCGTCACACCCACGACGCTTACCAAAACTACGACTACGGCTACTCCATCAGCGAGAAGCAGCAGTTTGTGGGTGAGTTTACCGGTGAACGTAACGCCCAAGGCTTGGCTGAAGTATTGGTGAAGAACCGCTTTGAAGTGGGCAATCACGTTGAGTTGATGACCCCACAGGGCAACCTGAACCTGAACTTAGGCCACATCGAAAACCGCAAAGGCGAAAGCGTTGATGCCGCACCGGGCAATGGTCACACCATGTACCTGCCGCTGCCGGAAGAGCTGGATCTGAGCAAAGCGCTGCTGATGCGTAACTTAGATGAAGGCCAAACCACCCGCAATCCGCAGGTGAAAGCCTAAGCCATAACCGCTTAGCGCAAACGAACAACGCCAGCGCTTGTCGCTGGCGTTGTTGTTTTTATCGGGCGACTAAAATGGCTTGGCGACCACTAATACTGGCAAGCGCTGCCCCATATTTGCGACAATAGCCCATTGTTCCGCGCCATTGGCCGAAAGAGTTTAGTAACACACTGATATGGCACTTTATATTTTAGACAGTTGCATTAACTGCGACATGTGCGAACCCGAATGCCCCAACCAAGCGATCGCCATGGGCGAGGAGATCTACCAGATCGATCCCAACCTGTGCACCGAATGCGTGGGCCATTACGACAAACCAACCTGCGTTAGCGTTTGTCCTATCGATTGCATCGATCCGGATCCAGAACACGCGGAAGACCAAGATACCTTGCTGGCCAAATTTATGATTTTAACCGGCAAAGCCTGAAGCCCGGTGGCACAAAGCCGCGCCTTTCTTGGCGTCCAAATTAAAGGGGCAAGCGTCACCGCGCTTGCCCCTTTAATTTTTTACCCTGGAAACGATTTCGCCAGCGTCGGCAAGGGCGGCAGCCCCTTCGGTAACAGTAAGGGCAGCAGATTCAGTGGCAGCGGATAGCGCCCCAGCAACCCCTTAACCTCAAGCGCCAGCGCAGTATCGCCTTCCATCGTCAGCTGGCGCTGAAAAAACAGCGCATCGCCATCGGCCTGACCAAACGCCATCAAGGCGATCGCCTTAACGCTGCCACCAAATTTGGCCTGACAACGGTCATCGGGCCAATGCAGTTGCAGCTGCTCTCCCACTAACGTCAATGCAACCGACCACGGCACGCCCCGCATGCTCAGTTCAATACTGCGATCTTGTAAAAACGCCAATTCGCCCCGGGCAATCATCGGCGCAAAATGACGCTGCAACGGCAGCAACAGGGTGTGAGTTAACAGCAGCAGCGGTGGGCGCAGCATAAGAAGGCTTCCAAGGTCAAAAAAGCGCATTGTAGCGTGGCTAGGATCACAAAGTTCTGCGCTACCTCAAAGTAATCAATGTCGCCTCACTGTTATCGTTATTGAACAAAGCTCGCTACAAAACAATCACTTATGGAACTGCTTGCCCCAGTAGGCAATTTGGCTGGCGTCGCCCCCACCCTCGACGCTGGTGCCGACGCCATTTACGTTGGCCTAAAAGACGACACCAACGCCCGCCGCTTTGCTGGCATTAACTTCAGCCCCGCAGAATTATTGCAAGCCGCCGAGCTCTGCCAACAGCGCAGTAAGAAGCTGTATGTGGCCATCAATACCTACCCTGGGCCAAATCAAGAGTCCCGCTGGCACAGCGCCATTGATGCCGCCGCTGAAGCGCAGATCAGCGCGGTGATCATGGCCGATCCCGGTTTGCTGGATTACGCCCAGCGTCGTCACCCGCAGCTAGAGCGCCACCTGTCGGTGCAAGCCAGCGCCGCCAACCTGCCCAGCCTGCGGTTGTATCATCAGCACTTTGGCATTACCCGAGCGGTACTGCCGCGGGTCATGTCGGTGCAGCAGATCACTCGGATCAGCGCCGATTCCCCCGTCGAGCTGGAAGTGTTTGCCAGCGGCAGTCTGTGCGTGATGGCCGAAGGCCGCTGCCAGCTGTCAACGTGGTTTAGCGGTCAAAGCCCAAACAGCGGCGGCGCTTGTTCACCCGCAGAGCGCGTCCGCTGGGTTGAAGCCGACAGCGGCCGAGAAGCATGGCTGGGGGACTACTTGCTCGAACGTACCCCCCAAGGAGAAGCCGGTGGCTACCCCACCGTGTGCAAAGGCCGCTACCACATCGACAGCCAAGGCGACGGCAGCCAGCACGCCATCTGCAGCCCCTGTGGCCTGTCTACCCTGCCATTGCTGCCGCAGCTGGCCAAAGCCGGCGTCAGTGCGCTGAAACTGGAAGGTCGACAGCGCAGCCCCGCGTACAGCCAAGCCATCACCAAGGTGTGGCGTCAGGCCATCGATCAGCATCAACAACGGGGCAGCAGCTACCGCATGGATCCGGCTTGGCAGCAACAGCTGCGCCAACTGGCCGAAGGGCAAACCCTCACCACTGGCCCTTACATGGAGGGTTGGCAATGAAGTTATCCCTTGCCGCCAATTGCTGGCCACTTGAGCGTCATCAGCTTAAAGCGCAGATCGACTTGATCAGTGCCCTGCCGGTTGAGCGAGTGTATCTTGGTGAAACCGTGTGCCAGCAGCGCGACCGATTTAGCCCACGGGAGTTACTGGCGTTAACAGAGCAGTTCGCCCAACACGGCCAGCAGGTGGTGTTATCCAGTTTGAACTTGATCGCCAGTAAACGGGATCTGGAGCTCACCCAGCAACTGACCGCGCTGGATAATGTGGTGATTGAAGCCAACGACATGGCCGCCGTGGCTTTAGCCCACGACAACAACCTGCCGTTTATTGCCGGTGCCGGGCTTAACATCTACAACGGCGCCAGCCTGAGCTGGTTGCAAGGGCTGGGCATGGTGGGGTATCAACCGCCCATGGAGATGCCCGCCCACACCGTAACCGAGCTGATGCAACAGTGTCAGGCGCTCGGACTGCGGGATGGGTTTGAACTGGAACTGCTTGGTTGGGGTTACCCCTTGCTGGCGGTATCAGCGCGCTGCAGCAGCGCTCGGGTGGCAGGGCGAAACCGACAGCAATGTTTAAAAATCTGTCAGCAGCAACCGATCCCCGTCGCGTCCTCGCTGGCACAGCAGCCTATGTTGAAGATCAACGGCACCCAAATTCACGCCGCCCAGCCGTGGGATCTGCTCGGTCAGCTGGATCAATTGCAGCGCATTGGCGTGCAGTGGCTGCGCGTGTCGTTACCGGATCTGCAACAAGCCCAGTGGCTGCACCAATTGGCCGAGGCCATCGCAAGCGGTCAGCCGCAATTTAGCGCGCCAATAACGGGCAGCGCCCGCTTATGGCAACGCAGCGATGTTGGCGCCGATCTGTGCGCCGATTAATCCGCAAAGTGGTAAGAAAACCGAAAACAACGCCGCAGCAACACTGCGGCGTTGTTGATTAACACTGCTGGTTAACGCTGTTGGTTAACGTTGTTGGCGGCGGATCACCCCAAGGGTGAAGAACAACCACAAGCCAACGCTGGCCAGCAGCAACCAGCCCTCTAACGCAGGCCACCAAATCGTGGGTCGCTGCTCGCCAAACAAGCCATAGCCGTAGCGGTCCATCAGCATGAGATCTCGGTGCTCGTCCAAAAAGGCACTGATGGCCAACAGCGCCGCCATCGTTGCCGGTGCGATCCCAAGCCGCGAGGAACGATCCCGCCACAGCGCCACGCAATACAGTAAAGCGCATATCGGCGTCATCAGATAAAACGTGGTCATCGCATGCTGATGCAGCGATCCTACGTTCACCGGAAACAACCCCACCGCGGTGATCGCCAGCGCCAGCACAATGCCGGCGGAATAAAGCGCCGCCTGAAACTCAACCCCGCGCACCAGCCACAGCCGCGTAGCAAAACTCGCCACCAAGCTCAGGCCACCAAAGAACAAACCGCCATTCACCAGCAGCGCCCATTGCGACACATCGTAGCGCCCCAGTTCCGACAGCGTGTGGTTCAAAAAGCTGAAGCGCTCGTTGGCATCACCGCAGTACATCAAAGCCGCCAACACCGGCGTTACCGTCAGTAAAAACAAGCCAAACAGCCCGGTGCGGTTGGAGAAGCGCAGTAAAACGGAGTTATCGTGACTCATCGAAACACCTACCCAAACCGGGAAAATAAGCGAGAAAAAAGTGGCTGTTCGACCCAGATCGAGCCTCACCATGCAACCGCGCATTTTAGCCACATTTGTCGACACGATGCGGGAACCACAGCACAATTCACGCATTAACTTAAGCGCCACCGCCGAAGCCGCTCGTGCCAATTTAATGACACTGATTACGATTAACATTTGTTTACAAATGGCCGTTATCTCTTCCAATCGCTTTTGCTAGGGTGCCCAGTTCAAGCGGTACAGCAAAGCTAAGGAAGCAGCGATGGCGGCACAACAGGAAGTGGTGTTAACAAGTAACGACGAGTTGGTTTCGACCACCGATCTGCACGGCAACATAACCTACGCCAATCCAGACTTTATCCGCATCAGCGGCTTTAGCTTAGAGCAACTGCTGGGCCAACCGCATAATCTGGTGCGCCACCGCGATATGCCCAAGCAGGCGTTCGCCGATATGTGGCGCCACCTGAAGCAGGGGCAACCGTGGCGGGGCATTGTAAAAAATCGCACCGCCGATAACCGCGGCTATTACTGGGTCGACGCCTTTGTCACCCCGATTTTTGAAGGCAAAACCATGATCGGTTATCAGTCGGTACGGCGCCGCGCTGAACCGGCCTATATCCAGCGAGCACAACAGTTGTATCCGGCGCTAAGCCAAGGCAAGTCGATGGGAACAGAGCTGACAATCCAGCACAAGCGCTGGCTTGGCAGCGCCATTGTCGCCACTGCCGCAATCGCCAGCGTGATCTGGTTTGGGCCATTGGTTTTGGTGCCTGCGGCCGCGGTGACGTTGGCCCTGCTGTGGCTGTTTTATGATGAGATTGTGGCGCTGCCGAATCGCACCACCCAGCTGCAACAGGAATACGACAGCATCAGCCGCTACGTCTTTGCCGGCAAAGGTTTGGCCAATGTGTTGCTGTTCCAACAACTGCTCTCTCAAGCTCGGCTCACCGGCGTATTGGGGCGGGTACACGACGCCAGCGCAGTGCTGCAGGGCTCATCCGATCGCTTAGCCAGCAATGCCGAGCTCACCAAGCAAGGGCTGAATGACAAATATCAGCGGATTGAAGGGATCGCCGCGGCGGTAGAGCAACTGGATGCCAGCAGCAGCCAGATCGCCAACAGCGCCAGTGCCAACGCCGGTCATATCGCCGCTACCTCCGACACCTGCGTAAACGTGCAAGCCACCATGCTCGACAGCGCCAACCGCATCCACTCTTTGGCCGATTCCGTTGCCCAAGCGGCGCAACGCGCCGACGAGCTGCACCAAGAGGCCAACCAAGTGGAAGGCGCGATGCGCGAAATTGACGGCATTGCCGAGCAAACCAACCTGTTGGCGCTGAACGCCGCCATTGAAGCCGCTCGCGCGGGTGAACACGGTCGCGGCTTTGCGGTGGTGGCCGCGGAAGTGCGGGCGCTATCCAGCCGCACCCAATTGGCCACCCAAACCATTCAGGGCAGCATTCAAGGGATGAACGACACCCTATCGAAGTGGGTCGACGAGATGCAGACCAACCGCGAACTGGCGGATCATTGCGCCAGCCATGCGCAGCAAAGCGCCGAACAAGTCGCGCAGATCAACCTCGCCATCGATCAGGTAAAAGGCGACGCCAGCGCCGCGGCCGAAGCCGCGCTGCAACAACAGCAAGCCAGCACCAACATCGCCAACAGCTTAAATGAGATCACCAGTTTGACCGAAGAGGTGATGGAGCAAGCCAGCGAAGTGGAAACCACCGCCATCGATCTGCAACGGCAGGTTGAGCAGTTCTCGGGGCTGCATTTAAGCTTCAGTCGTCAGGCCTAACCGTTCCAGTACAGATCAAAAACGGCAGCCACCTGGCTGCCGTTTGTTGTTGTTTCTTCGGCACTCAGCTGCGCGAAGAAGCACGCCCTTGAACCGGCGCTCTTAACTTAGCTGCGCGCTAAGTAATCCGCTTGCCCCAGCCACTTGTAGGTGGTTAAGGCGGTTAACCCCATCGGCCCACGGGCGTGCAGTTTCTGGGTGGAAACCGCCACTTCGGCGCCTAAGCCAAACTCGCTGCCGTCGGTAAAACGGGTGCTGGCGTTAACGTACACCGCCGCTGAATTGATGGCGGCGATAAAGCGGTTGGCGGTGCCAAGATCATCGGTAAGAATGCTTTCGCTGTGCTCACTGGAGTGGGCGCGAATGTGGTTAATGGCGTCATTCACATCGGCCACCACTTTCACCCCAAGCGTCAGCCCCAGCCACTCTTGGTCAAAGTCCTCTGCCCCTGCGGCCGTAGCACTGGGTAACAGCGGCAGCGCCTGTGGGCAGGCTTTTAGGCTAACGCCATTGGCCGCCATTGCACGGTGCAGTTGCGGCAAAACTTGCTCGGCCACCGCAGCGTGCACCAACAAGGTATCCAGCGCATTGCACACCGTTGGCCGCTGCACCTTGGCGTTAATCACCAAGTCGGTCACTTTATCCAGCTGCGCGGCTTTATCAACGAACATGTGGCAGATGCCAATGCCGCCGGTGATCACCGGCATCCGCGCCTGCTGCTTGCACAGCTGGTGCAAGCCCGAGCCACCACGGGGGATCAACATATCCACGTATTGATCCAGCTGCAGCAAGGCACTCACCAAAGCGCGATCTGGCGAGTCAATTAACTGCACCGCGTTGGTTGGCAATCCTTGGCTGGCCAAGGCGCTGTGAATGGCCGCCAACAAGGCGCGGTTTGAATGGATGGTCTCTTTGCCGCCACGCAAAATCGCCGCGTTGCCGGTTTTCAACGCCAAGACCGCGATGTCTACGGTCACATTCGGGCGCGCTTCGTAGATCACCCCCACCACCCCCAGCGGAATGCGGCGGCGAGACAAGCGCATGCCGGAATCCAGCAAACGGCTTTCTAACTCTTCCCCAACCGGATCCGGCAGCGCGATGACGGTATCGATATCAGCGCAAATGGCCGCGAGTCGCTGTTCATTCAACAGCAATCGATCCAGCATTGCGGCATCGAGGCCGCTGGCCTGTGCCGCCGCCATATCTTCGGCGTTGGCCGCTAAGATCTCGGTTTGATTGGCCAGCAGCTGCTCGCGAATGGCCAGCAATAGCGCGTTTTTATCGGCGCTGCCTTGTTCTAGCAGGGCAAAGCTGGCGTCACGCGCCGCTTGGCCCATCGCCGTTAATGGATTATCACTCATAGCACCACCAAATCGTTTCTGTGGATCACAACTGGGCCGTAACTGAAGCCCAGTATGGTTTCAATATCGCGGGAATGTTGCCCCTGCAGTTCGCTCATGTCGCTGCTGTTATAGCGGGCGATACCACGGCCAACAGTGCGGCCGTCGCCGTCTTGCAGCAGCAAGGTATCGCCTCGATTAAACTGGCCGCTGACGGCAGTAATGCCTTTGGGCAGCAGACTCGACCCTTGCTGGCACAGCGCCTTAACCGCGCCATCGTCTAACCGCAATTGGCCGCTTGGCGGCGGCGCCGCTAAGATCCAGCGTTTGCGCTCATCCAAGCTGCTGTGTTGGCACACAAAGCGGGTGCCGATCGCTTGGTCATTGCAGCTGCGTTCAATCACCGCTTCGGCGTGGCCAGAGGCGATCACCACCTCAACCCCTGCTCGCATCGCCACATCGGCGGCTTGCAGCTTGGTGGCCATGCCACCGGTGCCTAAGTTGGTGCCACTGCCGCCGGCCAGTGCCCGCAGCGGATCATCAATCAGCGCCACCGTTTCAATCAACTGAGCGTTGGGGTTACTGCGGGGATCGGCATCAAACAGCCCCTGCTGATCGGTCAGCAGCAACAGCAGATCCGCTTGCGCCAGCAGCGCCGCCAGCGCCGACAGGTTATCGTTGTCGCCCACCTTGATCTCGCTGGTGGCGACCGCGTCGTTTTCGTTGATCACCGGAATAATGCGGTGCTCCAGCAGCGCCCCCATGGTGTCGCGGGCATTCAGGTAGCGTTCACGGTCGTCAAGATCGGCGCGGGTTAACAACATCTGGCCAACGTGCAAACCGTACAGGTTAAACAGCTGTTCCCACACTTGGATCAACTGGCTTTGGCCTACGGCGGCCAGCATCTGTTTGGTCGACACCGAATCGGACAACTCGGGAAAGCCTAAATGCTCTCGTCCGGCGGCAATGGCGCCAGAGGTTACCAAGATAATTTCATGTCCGGCACGATGCAGCCGCGCCATCTGCCGCACCAGCTCCACCATATGGGCTCGGTCTAAACGCGGACTGCCAGAGGTAAGTACGCTGGTGCCAAGTTTCACCACCACGCGTTTTTTGGAAGAGGATTGCATAGGCTCTATCGGGTTTTGGACAATATTTCAGTTATACCCGATGTGCTATCGAAGCTCACCCCAACGCCAGCAAAAATGACTGCCTAGATCGCTTTTCGCGGCAGTTATCATCAACGTTGATTATTTCTTGGGCGGCCAATAGCACAACGCCCCGAACTTCGTCGGGGCGTTGTCTTGCTGCGGCGGCTTAACCGCATAACAACCGCGGTTAGCTAAAGGCGAACTTCGCCATAAACAGCAGCGCCAAAACCGCCACTGCCGGGCTGATCTCTTTGACCTTACCGCTGAACAACTTGATGGCGGCGTAGGTAATAAAGCCGATGGCGATGCCGTGGGCGATAGAGAAGGTTAACGGCATCAAAATGGTGGTGACCACCACCGGCGCCGCTTCGGTAATGTCGTCCCAATCCACTTGGGTCAGGCCAGACAGCATCAAGATGGCCACGTACAGCAGCGCCCCTGTGGTGGCATAGGCCGGCACCATGCCCGCAATCGGCGAGATAAACAGACAGCCTAAGAACAACAGCCCAACCACGACTGCAGTCAAACCAGTACGACCACCGGCGGCCACCCCAGCGGTGGACTCCACATAGGAGGTGGTGGTGGAAGTGCCCAGCATCGAACCGGCAATGGTGGCGGTGGAATCCGCCAGCATGGCGCGATCACTGCGAGGCAGCTTGCCCTCTTTGTCCAGCAGGTTGCCGCGCTGCGCCACCGCCACCAAGGTGCCGGAAGTATCAAACAGATCAACAAACAGGAAGGCGAAGATCACCGACAGCATCGCCACATCAAACACGCCAGCAAAATCCAGCTGCAAGAACGTCGGCGCAACCGACGGCGGCATCGACACCAAGCCCGCGTACTCCACGTCACCAAACAGCAGCGCCAGCGCAGTGATCGCCAAAATCGACACCATCACAGCCGAGCGATGACCAAACTTCACCAGCGCAATCACCAGCACAAAACTGAGCGCCGCCATTACTACCGGAAAGCTGGTGACATCACCAAGGCCAACTAAGGTGGCGGGGTTATCAACAATCACCCCAGCGTTCTTGAGGCCAATCAGCGCCAAAAACAGGCCGATGCCCGCAGCAATGCCGATGCGAATGGAGGCAGGGATGGCATTCATCAGCCACTCGCGCACCTTCAGCAGCGACAAAATCATAAACAGCACCCCAGAGCAGAACACCGCCGCCAAGGCGGTTTGCCACTGGTGGCCCATGTCTAGCACCACCGAATAGGTAAAGAAGGCGTTTAAGCCCATGCCCGGTGCCAGTGCGATCGGGTAGTTGGCCACAAACCCCATGATCAAACAACCGATGGCCGCGGCAATACAGGTAGCAACAAACACGGCACCGGCATCCATGCCAGCGTCAGCCAACATCGCAGGGTTGACGAAGATGATGTACGCCATGGTTAAAAAGGTGGTTAATCCGGCAACCACTTCTTGGCGAACGGAGCTGTGGTTCTCGGTGAGCTTGAACAGCTTTTCTAGCATGTTGAGACCTATTTAAATCAGGATAGAGGTAAAATCGTTGTAGTTATTCTCCAGTTCGACGCAGATGCCGACCGGATTAAGCGCGGGATTATATCGATTTTTCAGTAGGTTATTGTTCTATATAGCGAACGGTGTGTAACCGGCGGGCAGTTCGAACAAGTCGCCCAAAATCGGTGTGATATAGGCAATACGATGGCGTTAGCGGGCGAGAGCGGGATCAAAAAAGCCCCGCGATTGCGGGGCTATCAACATTAGCTTAATACGCTAACCGTTATGACTCACGGTGAGTTATTGCCAAGTTGGTCGCTGCGCCAACCACACCTGTGGATCGCCAAGGTTGCGTTCCCACAGGCCAGCGGCATCACTACCAACGCTCAATACCTGCAGGTTCAAGGTGTCACCTTGGTGCTGGTAGGTAAGGTAGCCGTTGTTATCGACAGACCAAGCCACCACTGCGGCATCACCTTGCAGCTGCCACGCGTTGTCTTGCCACAGCAGCGTTTCGATTTCCAAGTTACCGCTGTTGTCAAAACGCAGCTCTTGGAAGTTCAAATCACCTAAGTGGCGGATCCAGGTTTTGTTGGATTGACCGGCGAGTAGAGTGGCTGGGGTAAGGCCAGAGGTACTTTGGGGCAACAGCATGCCAGTGCCGTACTCAAAGTAGCTATCTGACCAGACAACTGGCCATTCGCCATCATGTTGCACGACCCACCAATTGTAGTGGCTGTCATCAACCATCCAAATGGTATCGGTAACAATACCATCAACGATCACTTCTAGTGCTTTTTCATCAGTTAGAGCCGAATCGAAAGCATAGCTAAGTGAAGTGTTATTCCATCCCCATTTGCTTTCCCAAGACTGATAGTCAAAATACAACCAGCTTTCGCTCGCCGACTTCATAGAAAAATCTAAAGAGAATCGAGAAAATTCAACCGCATTAGCTTGCTCAATGCTCCAAGTAACTTCTCGACGCTCCGCTTCGCTGCGGCTGCCAAAGCTCAATGGCATATGAGCATTACCAATTCGCTCTGCAGCTACGCTACCAAAACTACCGCTAGCTGGAACCACTGGCATCTCGGTTTGCAACAACTGTGCATTCACCTCACCCGACAAACTGCCGTGGTCATCAGCAAAGCGCAAAGCCGTCAAATCACCATTGCTTTGAGATGCTAGAACACTCCAATATTCATTATTGTAATGACTAAGGGTCAGCTTTTGGTATTCGCTTGAACCTGAACCTTCTGAACGCGACATATGCATGCTCGATTGCTGCAGCGACCAAGGTCCACTGATATCAGCTTTGGAAGGGTTGCAACCTAACCCATCGCAATCATCACCAAGATAATGCCATGCGCTATCGCCTTTCCGTGCAGAGTAGAATTTGTAGAACGCATTGTTGCCTGCAGCAGCAAGCTGAATTTCCATCAATTCCAATGTGCCATTATCAAATTCATCGATACGGTAAAGCGTTTGTCCACGCAGTTCCTCTGCATCAATCCAATCACTCATGATGCGGGCAACTATCGGCTCGTCTGATGTACCGAATTGACGACTATTGAAGTACGCCTGTGCGATTTGACGATCGCCATTCAATTCACCGTCACGATTTTGGTCGGTATACAGATAGACGTAAGTGGAGTCAGTCGGAACAAACTGACCTGAGCTCAACCAACCTTCAAAACCAAAGTAACCATTGTCTGCCGCAACTGGCATTTTGATGGTGCCAAGATTGTACCCAACCGTCGCAATTAAGTTATCTGCCATCGGCAGCCAGTGGCCAGTGTAGTCCTGCAGTGCAGCAACACCGTTTAGACGGTAATAGTCAAAACCATCTGCACGCATCTCATCTTCGGTTTTTGGCTTGGTTGGCACCACTGTGGTTTCTTTATCACCTATAACAATGGTGCCATCGTCACCAATGGTGATGGAAACGCTGGTCCAAGGGCCAGTACCCGCAGTCCACTTAAAATGGATTTGGCCATCGCTGATGTACCAGTAACCAACGGCATCGCCTTCACTGTCTTCAGCCCAGTCATCGTCACCCACCGCTGCCTTGCGGCGTTTGTAGATCACGGTGCCATCGGCGTTGAAGATCAGTTCACCTTGGTAGAGCCAGTTGCCTGCTTCCACTGGCAGTTGGATAAACAGCGGGTTATTGATTAGCTCAGAAGGCAGTCCCGGTTCAATATCGCCGGTACCGACATTACGCATGTCCCAAAGATCATGGACGCCATTAGGGAAGTTAGGTGTGGAGCGAGGGTTAGCGACACCATCAACCATAAAGCACTGACGAACCATTTCATCATCTTGATTGAAGCAAACCTCAGTTGCAGCTACACCGTCACCCTTGGTATCCACAGGATTCCCAAGACCGTAAAACGCATAACCGTTGCCTTGCTTAAAGCTAACTCCATCAAAAAATAAGGCCGAGTTACTGCCAACACCACTTAGCGTGTAACCAAAATCAGTGTTAGTAAACCTAGTGCTATCTTCATATCCGAACTCAGCATTTGTGATTACTGAACCTGAAATACTCTTCGCTTGATGAATAGAGCTATCGATTACAGAGTTAGATACGTTGGCACCATCCATATATATAGAGTGTTCGTATACTAAAAATGCACCTTCCAATTCACTATTAGAATTAAAGCTGCCTAGCCCAACAAACTTAGAGTGATTAGCTTTCAGACCATAGAAGTGGACATCCCCGCCGTCAATGAAGCTATCGGCAACCGTTACACTGTTCCAACCCGGCATCAAGGAAGTATTTTCAAGGTAGAATTCAGACCGACTAACGTCACTGTAATCAACCTCAAAACTGCGGCGACCAAACTCCTTGACTACAACATAATTCAGTTCACCGTAAGACACCGTTACTCGCGGACTGGAATTTTCTTTATCGTATGAAGTTGCAGTGATCTCAATCGGATTGCCGTATTCCCCTTCAAATTGACAGTTGCTGAAGTTCGGGTTGGCAGCACCCGCAATGTCAATATGAGTACCAGCGGCAACTGTACAACGACTGAAGCTGGTGCCCTTGCCAATAACGACAGTGCCTTCAGCATTAGCCATCGCAGGAGAGATCACCACGCCGGTTTGATTGCCGACCAATGGCTTTTTGTTGGCATCCAGCGGATCGTACCCCAGCTCGACTTCAACGCCATCGTCGATGCCATCACCATCGCTGTCTGCCAGCATTGGATCGGTGCCCGCTTCGGCTTCATCAGCGTTGCTTAGGCCATCACCATCGATGTCGTCATCTTCGCTGTCTGGGATACCGTCGTTATCAGTATCGAATTCAAAGCCATCTTGGCCTGGGTGCGAACTGGCATCCAGCGGGTTGTAGATCTTCGGTTCGCCGAACTCCGGATCAAACACCGACAGCTTATCTTCTTGAAGATCGGAGTAACCGTCGTTGTCGTTGTCGCTATCCAGCGCATCTGGCTTGCCATCACCATCAAAGTCCGCAGTGGAAAAATCACTGCCGGTGATGATTGGCACCAGCAGGTTGTTGTCGCCAGAACGGTAGTTGGAGCGGGCTAATACCTCGTTAAAGTCCGTCGTTGACCAGTAGTTGTGGCCAAACTGCATGGTGTAGCTGTTCAGTGACGATTCACTGACGTCGGGGTTTACTCGGCTTTCAGCATCAAAGCGGTTTCGAGACAGAGTTAGGCTTGGACCAGTAATGTCACTGCGTACAAACTGACTACTGTTAACCAGTTGTGTGCCTTGATCGATTCGCAACAAGCTATCCGTTGCAATAACGGCATCGATGGCATAACCGCTGAAACTGCTGTTTGCCAGTTCAGAATCGGTCAAGTTATCAATCTGAACACTAATAAATCGTTGCTCAGCTTTGGTTAACTTGGTGACATCTGCATCGCCAACAAAGGCAATGTTTAAGCCAACACCTTCTTCAAAGTTGAAGTTGCCTTCGGTACGGTTAACTAAGCGAACGCGTGGTTCACAGTAGTAGTGATAGTTACCATCATCATCGTAGTAATAGTCGCAATGTTCATAATTTTCGATTTCACCACGGCTTTCTACCAGCTCTGAATCAATCGCAGTTTTACCATTAATATGGCCACCATCAACTCGACTATTTTCGAGTACGACGATGTTCTGACCATTAACCGTCACGTTGTCAAAATGAGTAAAGCGGAAAGTCGCATCAAGTGCCGAATTGGCATCAATGCTGGCATCTAATTTACGGTTGATTTGGATCGGCTGCGCTTCAGTACCGTAACCCTGCAACTGCCCTTCAACGCGGATGTAACGCTGAGCGTTTTTGTCGTCGGCGTCGGCACCTTCGTTTAACGAGAACACCAGTTCTGTACCCGGCAACATCGCCAGAATCGCAGTGGATTCGACCTTCATGTTGTCGGTTAACAGGTAGGGCGAACGGCTTTGCAGCCAAACGGTGTTGTTGTAAACAATGCCACCGGCGATGGTGGTTGGGCCGGCAAACTCCGCCTTAGCGATTGCGGCTACAACTTCAGAACGCTCTGATTCATTGGCTGCGTCATCAACTGCAGTTACGTAGTACTGGTAGTTGTGATCGTTGTTGACGGTAAGATCGCTGTGGTAACTGCGAGTCAGCGGCGCCGTGTTCACTTTGATGAAGCTAGCACCGTCATCTTCAGAGCGGTACAGGTTGTAACCCACCACACTGCGCTGCGCTGATGCAGACCAGATCAGGCCAATCTCTTGATTACCGGCGTAAGCCGCCAGCCCAGAAACGATCCCCGGTGCCAGCTTGGATTTGCCTTGGTAATCGCCATTGTTGCCAGCGGCGTCGGTAGCAATCAGCGAGAACCAGATCTGCTGATTGCCGCTGAGGCCGGTCAAGGTCACTTGGTGATTTTGCGACAAGCCCGTAGAGATAGCTTGCTCGTTGGCTTTGTTGTCAGCGCTGCTGCCGTAACGGATCAGCGAAGTGGCTGGTTCGTTAGTGCTAAAGCGGATGGTCATTTGACCGGTTTGAATGTTGGACTGAACCTCCACCGATTCAATGCTCGGCGCGGTTACTAGCGTGACCTTATCGGTCGCGGTGATATTGAGCGTATTCAGGGCGCGGTCAACGATTTTCGCCGTTGGCTCGACGTCGATCTCTGCGGGGGTATCGATGCGGTATTCACGCATGTAGATGCCGTCGTTCGCTTTGGTGTCGCCACCAGCGCCGTTATCCAGCAGCACGATGTCGCTGTCCAAGCCAACCACAGACGCAGTTACCTTGGCGCCAGTTTCACCGTTAAGATCCAGTTTCAGCAGCAGTTTATCGCCCATGGTGCTGGCACCGCTGGCGCTAAAGCTGGCAACATCGATAACCCGATCAAGCACGATGGTGTCGCTGACGTCATTCAGGGTTTTACCGGCGCTGTCTTTAAACGACGCCTTTACGGTTTGCTGCCCTTCCAGATCCGCCAACGCGATGGTGTAGTTGCTGTTAAACGGAATCCAACCACTGTCCTTGGAGTCATCCTGCAAACGCACGCGCATCTCGACCGCATCGGAGTTACCAATGGCTAAGGAGACGTGTTGCTGATTGGTATAGGCATCGCCATCGTTGATCACCAAGAAGCTTTGGCGCAGGTTTTGATCGGGCAGCGGGTAGTGCTCTTGGCCGCCATCCAACACCAAACTTTGCTTAATGGTTTCCCAGCCTTGATCGGAGCACTGAGCGGTCAGATCGTACTCACCCAGCGGCAGCTCGGACTCCACCTCGCCATCTTTATTTACTGGCAGGGTGTAGCTGTTGCCTTTGTTGTCGCCACTGGTGGCAACCGCAGTCACGATCAGATCGCCACTACAGCCACCAAAGGCTTCCAACTTAAAGGAAACCAATGCGGAGGATTGCGTTAGCGATATCGCTGGGAAGTTAAAGAAGCCAAACTCATTCACCACCACGGTGGTTGGGTTGGTTTGTGCTTGATAAAAGCGCTTACTAAAGGTTACGCCATCGGCGTAAGAACCCAGCGGTAACTGCATCTGCCAGTTACCTGCGCCATCGGTAACGGTTTGGTATTCACTGTTGTTTAGGGCAATGGCAATACCGGAGTGATCAACCTTGCCACTTAGCGTTGCGGCGCCTTTAACGCCACCAACCACCCGCTCCAATAAAATAGGGAACGGCAGTTCGTAGTCAGCCACATTGGGGACCACCAGCTGCATCACAGCGCTTTTGTAGCCTGATTTGCTGAGTTGCAGTTGGAAGTTGCCGGGCTCAATCGCCTTAAACAGCAGCTTGCCGTTGCTGTCAGACAAGCCTGGGAAGCTGCCATTGCTGCCAGTTAAGTTCGCTACGACACCGTCAATGGCGCCATTGGTATCTGCTGCTGCAACCGTGGCACTCATGGTGCGCACTGGCATCTGCACTTTACCCAGCTCGACTACAGTGTCTGCGCTGATTTGCGCGCTAAACAACTGATCAACGTAACCGCTTTTTTCTGCCGAAAAGGTTTGTTTACCAACGGCGATGTCGTTCAGGACAATGCGACCGTTGCTGTCGCTTTGTACCTGCTTATCTGTGCCTAGCAGGGTTACGCTGGCATCGCTGACGGGCTCGGTGCCATTAAGCAAGGTAGCGGCAACACCACCAACTTGAGACTGCAGGATCACTGCCGGCAGAGTCAGCACTTCGCCTTGACGGATCTCCAGCTGAGTCCCAACGGTTTGCGATACAAAGCCCGCTTTGCTGTAACTTACGCCACCATTGATGGTGCCGGTTGGCAAAGAGAGCTGCCACGCGCCGCTGGCGTCGGTAACGATAGGCTGGGCCACCGTTGGAATAGCCACGCTGACGCCGCTGTGATCATTGCCATCAGACAGCATTACCGCACCGGCCAATACGCCGTAACTGCGCTCTAGCTCAACGTCGTATGGCAGCTGATAATCGTCGTCAGCAGGCAGCATTAGACCCAGCGTTACTTTGCCGTAGCCTTGTTGCTCAACAATCAGCTGGTAGTTGCCGCTTGCCAGCGCACTAAAGGTAAACTGACCGTTCGCATCGGTACTGGTTTGCGCATCGCCAACCAGCTTGCCACCACGCAAGCGCACGCTGGCATTGGCGACCGCAACACCATTGGCAACCACGTTGCCGCTAAATTGGTACGGCAGCAGTTGCAGCGGTGCTTGCAGTTCGGTGTCGCCATGTTCCGATCGGTTTTTCACCTCCACCGGAATGGAAACGACGCGGTAACCGGGCTGTTCAATCGCCACTTGGTAGTGACCAACGGCAATGTCATCAAAGCGGAAGCGTCCATCATTACCGGTAGCAACGGTATTGCCCAGTGGCAGCAAGCGTACATCGATCGCCGCTTGTGGCTGACCAGCACCATCGGTAACTTCACCCACCAAAACGCCACTGGTGCTGTTAAGCGCAACTGGGGCGATACGGCTCGTTACGCCTTTAACCACGATGGCCGTAGCCACGGCATTTTGGTGATTGGCTTCAGTGATGTTGAGCACGTATTGGCCAGGCGCCAACCCATTGATGATAAAGGAACCGTCACGAGCGGTTACCGCTTCTTTATCGGTGCCCTCAATCGCAACCAAAATACCAGCGTGTTGGAACTGACCGATGCGATCTTGCAGCAGCGCGGTGCCAGCAATGGCGCCTTCATTTGGTTCGCTGCGCTTTAGCAGCAACGTTGCTGCAGTAGTGGTGGCGTTGGCAATAACTTCCAGATTATCCAGCTTGGCTGGTGCAAACTCTGGGGCAGAGATCGTCACGCTGTAACTATCACCCACTGGTAATGAGTTAAAACGGTAGGTACCTGCGGCATTGGTTAATGCGGTGAATACCGATTGATCCGCCGCTTGCGCGTAGACAACAAAGTTGGCGTAATTCTCGATGGCTTGCGCGGTGATTTGACCGGTTAAATGGCCACGTTTGCTATTTAAAGCAACCGCTGCCATGTCAGTCATGACCTCAGACTGCACTTGCACAGTCTGGTACTTACCCGCAAAGCTGCTGTGCTCAATGGCAACGGCGTATTGGCCTGCTGGCACATCCTCAAACAGGGCGTTACCGCTTGCATCTGTGGTTACTGACTGGCCTAACGGCTGCAGCTGTACTAAGGCATCGGCAATCGCTTCGCCGCTGCTGGCACCTACCACTTGCAGTTTCAGTTCACCGGGCGCGGTTAGCTCATCTTCTTCAATCGGCAAGATGGAAACTTCATCTTCCACCGCCACCGAAATATTTTGGCGGTTAACGCTGTTACCGCTGGTGGCATCAACCACAACGATGCCGTAGTTGCTGCACGCTGGTACTTCAATGCTGAAGTTACCGTGTTGATCGACAGGCAGGGCAATGGGTTCACTGACTGGCAGTGGCAGCTCGCTGCTGCCCGCGTCATTAACCGCAGCAGAATCATTAGCACCGCAGTTAGACGTTAAGTAGGCACCAGCAGTAATAGTGGCTTTACCACGAACACGGTTAGCGCGAGCGGTTGCCACTCGACCCGCGGTATTCGGTAAGGTGATCCCAGCGAGATTGATCTGGCCAGAAATAGAGGACAAGGCTGATAACGGGGGTAACACCGGATCAGTCATGCCGCCGTCGCTGCCGTTACAAACGTAGGATACCGCTGACACTTCATTGTCTTGCAGCGTGTTATCACGATTTAGATCAAGGCCGCTATTGATCTTGAAGCCGCCGTTTACGCAATTATCCCCAGCTGCTTCAGCAACGATGTCCACCAAGCTGTTAAATCCATCTTGACCATTTTGGCCATGACACACTTCTTTCACTGCGGTGACTTCGTCGTCATCCAACTTACCGTTACCGTTGTTATCGATGCCGGTTTCAATTTCGATGCCACCGTTTGGGCAGGTGTCACTAAAACTGAACTCAGCTTGGCGAGTGACAATGGAATTGCCTGGAGTGGGTGTAGGGGTTGGATCAGTTGGAGCGTCACTGCCGCCACCACCGCCGCCACAGGCAACTAATGATGAAACAGACAGCAAGACCGCCCCTAACCGTGATAACAGCTTGGGCATATATGAACTCGGTATTGGTAAGTAATTGTTGGATAGACTTTTCTATTGATGCGCATCCTATCGGGCAGAGATGCAAAAACAATCAGAAAGACAAAATCACAACAAACCAATACAACGAAGCCACAATGGCGCAATGGAATAGGTAAAGAAGTGTAAAGGCGTGCCACAAATAACGCTTTAAATTATCTTTACCTACATTTACCACCTCCTAAAGTCGGTAAAAAGATAAAACCTTAAATGAGGTAAATGATATTAAAAATAAGATCAAAAAAAAGCCCGCACCTAAACCGGTGCGGGCCAAAATCTAACAACTAGATCAATGATGATAAGGGGCTTTCGCCGTGGTTAATTTAGCAATCGGCTTAAATTAACCGGCTGGGTTATTACTGACCCAGAGAGAACATTGCGCCGCTAGTCCAACCTGAAGATTGGGTAGCCAAAGTGGTGTAAATCGCAACGTTGTAAGTAAACATGTTCATAGGTAACTCCTAATAAATAATTCAGTAATTTAGATGACAGTATTCGAAGGTGCTGTTCCGTGGCGCAATCTCGATTCCTTGGAGTCATCGTGGTTACTCGGTTCCTTGGAGTTTCATTGTCTTCCTGACATAACTCGGTGCGAAGGGGGTTCCCTGTCGACGAGAGGCATCATAGCAAACTGTAATTTTATTACAAGAAAAAAGACAGAATTTATACGAACTCTGTCTTTTGTGTAATTTTATTACGCAATGTGAACTTTAGTGATCCAACAGCTTGGCCAGCAAGGTCGCAATCGGGACTGCGGTTGGCTTGCCATAAAGTGGGTCGCGTTTCTCGACCGCGCTGCCAGCAATATCCAAGTGCAGGTACGGCAGTGGCTTGTCGCTGCCGAGCTGGTGCTCGTCTAGCCCTGCCGCTTGCAGCAAGAACGCCATGGGGAACTGATGACCACGGCTGATGTTAACCGACGCGCCGTTGTTGGAGCTGAGCAGATCTTCTGAAGGCGAGCGAGCCGCCACTTGAGCGAAGTCTTCGCGGCGCAGGCGCGACAACTCAAACGGTTCGCCCCACAGCTCGGAGATCGCTTGCAGTTCGCCGCCCAATGCTTGCCCACGGGCTACGGCATTTTCCACCACGGCACTGTAGGGGCCGTAGCTGCGAACCACATGGCCGGTGAGTGTCGCCAGCGACATCAAGACCGCGTCGTCGTGCTGCTTGGCGTCGGCACGCAGGTGCGACAACAGATCCGCCAGCACCAAGCGGCCTTCGGCATCGGTGTTACCAATACGAACTTTCTTGCCACTGTGGCCGCTGATGATCTCGTCCGGCACGATGGCTTCGCGGCCAATGCTGTTGCGAACCAAGCCCAGCTCGGCGATCACTCGCACCCCTTTGGGCTGCAACTGCGCTAAGGTGGCCATTAAGCCTGCGGTGGCTGCGGCGCCGCCTTTATCGCGGCTCATGCCCGCCATCGCGCCACCGATTTTCAGATCGGCGCCGCCGGTATCAAAGGTGACGCCTTTGCCCGCCAGCATCCAGTTACGGCTGATGGCACCAGCGCCAACGTACTCTAACCGCACCACGCGGGGCTCGTGGCGTTCCACCCCGTAGGAGGCGCGAGCCACGCCGCTGAGCAGCGGGTACTCTTTGTCTAAGGTGGCGCGATCGTCAATCACGCTGACTTTCACGGCGCTGTCTTCAAACAGGTCGACACAGTACTGAGCAAACGCCGGTGGTGCCATCTGCTCTGGATCGCCACCGCACAAGTCGCGCGCGGCGATGCGACCATACTCCAGCGCATTGGCGCGGCTGGCGTCTTCCAAGCCATACACGCCCACAGTGATGTTCAGCGGGGCCACATCAAATGGGCGGTACAGTTCATGCCCTGCCCCCAACAGCGCCACTTCGGCGGCGCGGCTGTAGCGCATGTCACCCTGCGGCTCATCCACCAACAGCAGCGGTCGCTCTGCTCCGGCGCGCACGGCCATGCCAATGCCCGCTTGCGCGGCTTCGGCAAAACGGCGTACGTCTTCGTAATCGCCGCTCAGATCCCCAGTGGGGGCGCAAATCAACCGACCACCGGCTAAGCCCGGCGCCAACAACAATACCGGCTCGCGCCCCAAACGCTGATCCACGCTGCGAGCGTGTTGCATCAATTGCCGGATCTCGGGGTAGTCGCTCAGTTCAAACTGGTCGCTGATCACCACCACCGCATCCCAGCCCTGATCGCCAAACAACGCGTCTTTATCGGTTACCGCTTGCCATAACAGTCTGCTCACGTCACATTTCCTTTTTCTGTGTGATGGCGCCACCTTAGCACTGGCTAAGGAAGGGGCGCTAGGCGGGATCAGCACATAATCGCTGTGGTACACTGTCGCCGATTTTTTACAAGCTTGATTTGCATACAGGAGCGTCACGTGACGACACTCAGTTCCCTCTCTCCACAAGGCTTGTGGACTTGGTTTGACACCATCTGTTCTATCCCACACCCATCCAAACAAGAGATCGCGCTGCGCGATCACATCCAAACTTGGGCCAACCAGCAGGGTCTGGATAATCAGTTGGATGCCATTGGTAACCTGATCATCCGTAAACCAGCCACCGCTGGCATGGAAGATCGCAAAGGGGTAGTACTGCAAGCGCACCTCGATATGGTGCCGCAGAAGAACAACGATACCGAGCACGACTTTGGTACCGATCCTATCCGCCCGTACATTGACGGCGAATGGGTCACGGCCACCGGCACCACCTTGGGTGCCGACAATGGCATCGGCATGTCCTCGGCGTTGGCGGTATTGGCCGACAACAGCATTGAGCACGGCCCTGTTGAAGTGCTGCTGACCATCGACGAAGAAGCGGGCATGACCGGCGCCTTCGGCTTGGAAGCCGGAGTACTGCAAGGCGACATTCTGATCAATACCGATTCCGAAGAGGAAGGCGAAGTCTACATGGGCTGCGCCGGTGGCGTTGATGCCGCACTGACCCTGCCGGTTGGCCGCGAAGCATTGCCTGCGGATTTCGTTACCGTTGAGCTGGCCTTAACCGGCATGAAAGGCGGCCACAGCGGCGTTGATGTCAACATCGGCCGCGGTAACGCCAACAAGTTGTTGGCCCGCTTCCTGTTTGCCCACGCTGATGAACTGGGGCTGCGCTTAGTTGCCTTAACGGGCGGCAGCTTACGCAACGCCATTCCTCGTGAAGCTTGGGCCACCGCAGCTCTGCCAGCGGCCAACTTGGATGCGCTGCACGCTTTGTGTGCTCAGTACCAAGGCTTGTTGAATGACGAGCTCGGTGCGGTTGAAAACCCAATCCAGTTTGCTGCCAGCAACCAAGATGCGGCCAGCGCAGTGTTCACCCTAGCGGATCAGCACAAGCTGCTGGCACTGGTGCACAGCGCCCCTAACGGCGTGATCCGCATGTCCGATTCGTTCCCAGGGGTGGTTGAAACCTCATTGAACGTGGGCGTTATCACCACCGAAGCCGACACCGTTACCGTGTTGTGCTTGGTGCGTTCGACCCTCGACAGCGGCCGCTCAATGGTGGAAGGCATGCTGCAGGCACTGGCGCAACTGGCCGGTGCTCAGTGCGAACTGTCTGGCGCTTACCCTGGTTGGAACCCCGATCCAAGCTCGCCGATCATGGCCGTGGTGCGGGAAACCTACCAAGGCTTGTTCAACAAGATGCCAAACATTCAGGTGATCCACGCCGGTTTGGAATGCGGTCTGTTTAAGAAGCCCTACCCAGACATGGACATGGTTTCCATCGGCCCAACCATCTGCTTCCCACACTCGCCAGACGAGAAGGTGCAGATCGATTCGGTCGAGAAATACTGGCAGCTGCTGCTGGCCGTATTAAAGGCGATCCCAACCAAGTAAGTTGGTTAGCGTTTCGCATTGAAAACGGGGCTCAATTGAGCCCCGTTTTTTGTGGTTGTGACTTCGTTTGCTGTTGGCATTGCTTTCATTGGTATTGCTTTCATTGGTATTGCTTTCAGGTGGTTATGTCGCGGTGGCGACGACACCCAAAGCGCCGCCGTCCCGGCAATGACCTTGATGTCGCAGCCAATCATGCAAGGTTGATTCACCAGCCAATTTGTTTACAGCCTTTTTACGGCAGCTTGATTAGTGCTGATGAAAACGGCTGACAATAAACACAGTAACAAAGCCAGCAACAAGGCCGACCAAGCCGTTCAGCAAGGTTGGCAGCAAAGCCGACACAATCACGCCAATGGCGGGGATCTCGGCGCTAAACTCAGCGGTGTTGTTGATAAGCTCTGCCAGTGCATGCACCCCATGCACTAAGATGCCGCCGCCCACTAAGAACATGGCGATGGTGCCAATCCAAGTTAAGGATTTCATCAGTTTCGGTGCCGCGGCTAATAAGCCTCGGCCGATGGCTTGCAGCGCCGCTTGCCCCTCTTTCTGGCTAAGGTGTAACCCCACGTCATCCACCTTCACAATCACCGCCACCATGCCATAGACAAACACCGTCATTAAAAACGCAATGGTGGCTAGGGTGACGCTCTGGGTTAGAAAGGGCGCGGCCGACACCACCCCTAAGGTCAGCACGATGATCTCGGCAGACAGAATAAAATCGGTGCGGATCGCCCCTTTGATCTTGGCTGCTTCATCCACCTGCTGGCGTTGCTCCTTCGCTTGCGGCCGAGCAAACTCCAACAGTTTTTCCGCCCCTTCAAAACAGAGGAATAAACCGCCAAGCATCAGCAGTGGCGTGATCAACCACGGAATGAAGGCGCTGATCGCCAACGCCGCGGGCACCAAAATCACCTTGTTCAGCATCGACCCTTTGGCGACCGCCCACACCACCGGCAGCTCGCGCTCGGCTTTTACGCCAGACACCTGTTCGGCATTCACCGCCAAATCATCGCCCAGTACCCCTGCGGTTTTATGCACCGCGGTTTTGCTCATCGCTGCCACATCGTCCAGTAAGGTGGCGATGTCATCTAATAGGGTTAATAGGCTCGCTCCCGCCATTGTGCTTTCCTTTGCATCTGCAGTTAATTCAAACAGCGCCCAAACTACCAATTTAACGGCGGCGCTGCATCCGCTTTGTGATCCGTGAATTCGATAACCAAGCCAATAAATAAGGCGTTGAATAAAAACAAAAAGCCGACGCTTACGCATCGGCTTTCATCTGTTGCAAGCGGTAAGCTTAAAAGTTAACGCCGCCGTCGAGTTCCAGCACGCGGCCGGTGAAGTAGTCGGACTCAACGATGTACTGCACCGCTGCAGCCACTTCGTCGGGTTGGCCAACGCGGCCCACGGGGATCGCTTTTTCCAGTCGCGCTAACGCTTCCGGTTTCATCGCCGCCACCATCTCGGTGTTGATCACCCCAGGGGCGATGGATGCGGCGCGAATGCCGTGGCGCGCCAGCTCTTTAGCCCAGCCGGTTGAGAGTGCCACCACCGCGGCTTTTGATGCCGAGTAGTTGCTTTGGCCAACATTGCCCGCCCGCGCCACCGAGGAGATGTTGATGATCACCCCACCTTCAGCGGCCAGCGCCATCTGCGCCGCCGCTTCACGGCCACACAAGAAGGTGCCGTCCAAGTTAACCGCCAACACTTGGCGGAACTGGCTTAGGCTCATTTTGTCGGTCAATTGGCCATCGCGGGCTTTAATCAACATGCCATCACGCAGCAAGCCAGCGTTGTTCACCAGCACCGATAAGGTGCCCTGCTGCGCCTGAATATCAGCAAACAGCTGCTCGACTTGGGCTTCGTCGGTAATGTCGGCCGCATACGCCTTGGCATCAATGTCTAACGCCGACAGTTCGGTTACTGCGCTATCCAGCGCCGCTTGGTTGATGTCGATCAGCGCCAGCTTGGCACCCTGTTGCCCTAAGCGCTTGGCCATCGCCATGCCCAGGCCACCTGCGCCGCCAGTAATGACGATCAATTTTCCTACCACGTTCATACTTATCCTTGTTTATCTCAGCTTGCCGCTTGGCGTGCTTACTTCTGAAATTGGTTAAAAATTGAGGAGAAATCTAAGCTGCCGTTGCCTTGGCGCGCGTGCTGACGGTACATCGCGGTTGCCAATGCACCCAGCGGCGTGCTGGAGTGGCTGTCGCCCGCGGCCATCATTGCCAAGCTCAGATCTTTGGCCATCAGATCCACCATAAAGCCGCCTTGGTAATCGTTACTGGCGGGAGTGGCGGGCATCACACCCGGACACGGGTTGTACTTTTCTAAGGTCCAGTTACCGCCAGAGGACACCTTCATGATCTCCGACAGCACTGCCGCATCAAGGCCATGATCGCGCCCCAGTTGCAGCGCTTCACTGGTGCCGATCATCAGGATCGACAGCAGCATGTTGTTGCAGATTTTGGCCACCTGACCGGCGCCGTGGCCACCGGCGTGGAAGATGTTGGCGCCCATCCCCTCCAGAATCGGCTTGGCCGCGCCAAAGCCCGCTTCGGTACCGCCACAAATGAAGGTCAGGGTACCGCCAGCAGCACCCGCGGTGCCGCCAGAAACCGGCGCATCCACAAACTCGAACCCTTGGGCGGCGGCCGCTTCCGCAACGGCAACGGCACTGGCCGAATCAATGGTGGAGCAATCGATCAGCAAGGTGCCGGAACCCACCTTGTTGATGAAGCCATCGTCGCCCAGATACAGGCTACGCACGTGCTTACCCGCAGGCAGCATGGTGATCACCACTTCCGCGCCAGCCACGGCACCGCAACTGGTTTTGCAGCCGATGGCGCCTTGTTCGGTCAGTTGGCTGACCGCCGCAGGGTTAAGATCGAACACCCGTACGGTGTGGCCCGCGCCCACCAAGTTGGCGGCCATAGGCCCACCCATGTTGCCTAAGCCGATAAATGCGATGGTACTCATAACGCGCTCTCCTCAATCCGTTGTAGGGGATGCTGTTGCCACGGGCTGCGGGTGAGCTCGGCCATCACGGCGTTACTGACCTCGCCCACGGTGGCAAAACGCCAGCTTGGGTTGCGATCTTTGTCGATCAACAGGGCACGCACCCCTTCAACAAAGTCGCCTTTTTGGGCGCAGCGTACCGCCCAGATCAATTCTTGCTGGAACACCTGTTCAAGCGACCAATCTTGGCCAACGCTCAGCTGATGCCACACCATGTGCGCGGTCAGTGGGCTGCCCGCTAAGGCGGTTTTGATCGCCCGCTGCAACCACGGCAGTTCGGTTTCAAAGCGCTGCAGTTGCTGCATCAATTCAATCAGGTTATCGGCACTCATCAGCTCATCAATCAATGGCTGTGACTGCTGCAAGGTGCTTGAAGGCATGTCGTTAGCAACGGCGCGGGCAGAGGTGGCCAGCAGCACACTCAGCAGTTGCTCGTTGTGGCTGCGCTCGCTTTGCCACGGCAGCTGGGTGAGCCCCTGCAGCAAGGTGTCGCGGCTGTTGCTGTTAACCAAGTAATCGCCCAAGCCCACATAACAGGCGTCGGCGCCGTTCATGTTGTAGGCGGTTAAGCCTAAGAAGCGACCACAATGGCCCGGCATGCGATTCAGGAAATAGGTGCCGCCCACATCGGGGAATAAGCCAATGCTGATCTCTGGCATGGCGATGCGCGAGGTTTCGGTGACTAAGCGATGGCTGGCGCCAGCCATTAAGCCCAACCCGCCGCCCATCACAATGCCGCTGCCCCACACCAGCAACGGTTTAGGGAAACGATGCAGCTGGTAATCCAAGCGGTATTCTTCGGTAAAGAACTGCTCTACCGCGTCGGTTAACTCGCCGGGGTTGGCCGCCGCCGTGTCGTACATAGCGCGAATGTCGCCACCGGCACAAAAAGCCTTTTCACCCGCCCCTTGCAGCCACACCGCCACAATCGAACGGTCTTTGGCCCACAACGCCAACTGCGCCGATAAACTGTGCACCATCGCTTGGGACAGGGCGTTCAGCGACTTTTCACTGTTGAGGGTGGCCACGCCGATCTGGTGACCCGAATCGGTTGGCAGCAGCTGGTAGATCACCGGCTCACTCATAGGATCGCTCCGGCGTTTTCATCCAACAGGCGGCGGGCGATGATCACCCGCATGATCTCGTTGGTGCCTTCGAGGATCTGATGCACCCGCACATCACGCACGTGGCGCTCTAATGGGTATTCGCGAATGTAGCCGTAGCCGCCGTGCAGCTGCAGTGCTTCGTTACACACGGTAAAGCCCACGTCGGTGGCAAAGCGTTTGGCCATGGCACAGTAGGCACTGGCTTCGGCATCGCCGCTGTCCAGTTTAAACGCCGCTAAGCGCACCATTTGCCGGGCGGCAACCAGCTCGGTGGCCATGTCGGCCAGCTTAAACTGCAGCGCTTGGAAGGCGGCCAACGGCTTGCCAAATTGGTTGCGCTCTTGCATGTATTCGGTGGCACGCTCTAGCGCCGCTTGAGCGGTACCCAGCGAACAGGCGGCGATGTTTAAGCGCCCGCCATCGAGGCCCTTCATGGCGAAGGTAAAGCCTTGCCCCTCTTGCCCCAGCAGGTTTTGCGCGGGCACGCGCACGTTATCAAACGAGATCAACCGCGTTGGTTGGGCGTTCCAGCCCATTTTGTCTTCCGCTTTGCCGTATTCAATGCCCGCGCTGTCGGCGGGAACCGCAAAGGCGGAGATCCCGCGAGGGCCCGCTTCGCCAGTACGGGCCATCACCACCAACATTTCGGTGGCACCCGCGCCAGAGATAAACATCTTCGAACCGCTCAGCAGGTAATCGTCGCCATCGCGCACCGCTTTGGTTTTCAGATTGGCGGCATCAGAACCGCAGCCGGGCTCGGTTAAGCAGTAAGACGCCAACGCTTGGCCAGTGGTGAGTTGCTCACACCACTCCATCTTCAGGGCATCGGTGCCCCAAGTGGCGATCATCCAAGTGGCCATGTTGTGAATGGTCATCATGGCGGTGGTGGCGGTGCAGCCTTTGGCCAGTGCTTCAAAAATCAGCAAGCTGTCTAAGCGTGATAACCCCAGGCCACCGGCTTCTTCGGGGCTGTACAGGCTTAAGAAACCCAGCTCGCCGGCTTTTTGGATCACGTCTTTGGGGAAGTGGTGCTTTTCATCCCACTCGGCAGCGTGGGGGGCCAGTTCGGCTTCAGCAAAGGCGCTCGCCATCTCAACAAAGGCGCGCTGATCGTCGTTTAAATTAAAATCCATCTAGGCTAGTCCTTTTATCAATGGGGCGCCGAAGCCCCCCAACTGAAATTACTTCAAGGCGATGGTCAGGTTTTGCCCAGCAACGATGCCGGACTCTGGCCAACGGGCGGTTACGGTTTTGGTTTCGGTGTAGAAGCGCACGGCTTGCTTACCGTAGGCGTGCAGATCGCCATAGAAGGAGTTCTTCCAACCGGTGAACGAGAAGAACGGCAGTGGCACTGGGATGGAGATGTTGATCCCCACTTGGCCCACTTCCACTTCGTGCTGGTACTTGCGTGCGGCCGCACCCGAGTTGGTAAAGATGCTGGTGCCGTTACCAAAGGGGTTGGCGTTCACCAGCTCGATGGCATCGGCCAGTGAGTCGCTGCCCACGCAACACAGTACGGGGCCAAAGATCTCTTCTTGGTAGATGCGCATCTCGGTGCTGACATCGGTAAACACGGTTGGGCCAACCCAGTTGCCGCTTTCGTAACCGGCCACGGTGCACTCAGAACCGTCCACCAAACAGGTGGCGCCTTGGTCTTTACCGGATTGGATCAGATCCAACACCCGCGCTTTGGCTTGCGGGTTGATCAGTGGGCCGTAACCGGCGTCTTTGTCGTCCCATACCCCAGGGCGTACTTTGGCGATGGCCGCAGCCACTTCGGGGATCCACTGCTGCGATTCGCCGACAAATACCGCCACCGAAATCGCCATACAGCGCTGGCCCGCGGCGCCAACAGAGGCGCCCACCAACTGGTTGATCACCGTTTGCTTATCCGCATCCGGCATCACCACCATGTGGTTTTTGGCACCCGCGAAGGCTTGCACCCGCTTCATGTTATCGGTGCCGGTTTTGTAGATGTACTGGCCTACCGGCACGGAGCCGACGAATGAGATCGCCTTGGTGTCGGGGTGGTGCAGCAGCTGCTCCACTACGTTCTTGTCGCCGTGCAGTACCGCCAGCAGCCCTTTCGGAGCACCGGCTTGTTCAAACAGCTCGGCCAAGCGCATTGGCGTTTGTGGATCTTGCTCCGATGGCTTCAAGATAAAACCGTTACCGCAGGCGATGGCCAGTGGGAACATCCACAGTGGGATCATCGCTGGGAAGTTGAAAGGGGTGATCCCCACACACACGCCCAAAGGCTGAATGTAGCTGTAGCCGTCGATGCCACGAGCCACGTTTTCAACGGTTTCACCCATCATGTTGCTGGCGATGTTACAGGCCTGCTCCACCACTTCAATGCCACGCCAGACGTCGCCTTTGGCGTCTTCAAAGGTCTTGCCGGTTTCCAAAGACAAGATGGTGGCGATCTCGTCGTGGTGCTCTTTCAGCAGGTGTTGGTAGCGCAACATCACTCGGGCGCGTTCTGATACGGCCACTTCTTTCCAGCTTTGCTGCGCCAATTTAGAGGCGGCAACCGCTTGATTGATCTCTTGCTCAGTGGCGCTGTTCAGTACCGCAATCACTTCGTTGTTGGCTGGGTTGGTCACTTCAATTTGAACGCTGCCATTGCCATCGCAGTATTCACCGCCAATCAGGTGTTTAACTTGTGTGGTCATGCTTTCTCTCCCCAAGAAAACGAAAACCGCCAGCGTCTCCGCTGGCGGTTAAGATGGTTATTAAACCAGTTCGATAGCAACGGCAGTGGCTTCGCCGCCACCGATGCACAATGAGGCAACGCCTCGCTTTAACTTACGTTGCTTTAAGGCATGCAGCAGCGTCACCAACACTCGGGTGCCACTGCAACCAATTGGATGGCCCAGCGCACAGGCACCGCCGTGCACATTGACCTTAGCGTGATCCAACTTCAGCTCTTGCATCGCCAACATGGTCACCATGGCAAAGGCTTCATTGATCTCAAACAGATCCACGTCGTCGCTGTGCCACTCCAGTTGGTTCAGCAATTTCGACATCGCCCCCACCGGCGCGATGGTGAACTCGCTTGGATCTTGCGCGTGGCTGGCATGGCCGACAATCTTGGCCAAAATCGGCATGCCATTGGCGTTGGCGTACGCTTCGGTGGTCAGCACCATCGCCGCCGCGCCGTCGCTGATGGAGCTGGAGTTGGCGGCGGTAATGGTGCCGCCTTTGGCAAAGGCTGGGCGCAGCGCTGGGATCTTATCCGGGCGCGCATTGCCGGGCTGTTCATCCACGCTCATCACCACCTCGCCCTTGCGGGTTTTAATGGTGACCGGGGTGATTTCATCATCAAAGGCGCCCGCTTCAATGGCGGCATTGGCACGGCGTAAGGATTCCAGCGCGTAGTCGTCCATCTGCTGGCGAGTGATGCCGTATTGATCGGCAGTGGCTTGAGCAAAGGTGCCCATGGCGCCACCGGTGTAGGCGTCTTCCAAGCCATCGAAGAACATGTGATCCAGCACTTGGCCGTGGCCCATGCGCATGCCGCCACGCGCTTTCTCGAGCAGGTAGGGGGCGTTGGTCATGCTTTCCATGCCACCGGCCACCGCCACGTTCACGCTGCCCGCTTTGAGCATGTCGTGAGCCATCATCACGGTTTTCATGCCCGAGCCACACACCTTATTAACGGTGGTGGCGCCTGCCGCTAACGGCAACTCGGCGCCCAAGGCTGCCTGTCGTGCTGGCGCTTGGCGCAAGCCTGCGGGTAAGACACAGCCCATTAACACTTCATCTACTTGTTCTGCGTCGATGCTGGCACGAGCCAGTGCCGCCTTAATGGCCGCGCTGCCCAACTTAGGCGCGGCAACCGCGCTCAGTGCGCCTTGGAAGCCGCCCATTGGGGTTCGTGCTGCTGATGCAATAACAATTGCTGATCCGTTCGCCATGGTTACTCTCCGATGTAAAGGTTATGTTGCCAGATTACTGCAAACGTTACGCTTACGGCAACGTAAACTAACCACTTACGACCAAGGTCGAGTGTAAAGCCCAATTCAAACACCATGGACACTGCGCTCTGCCAAGTTCCAGTGATCAGTCAAGCAGTTAAAGTCTTACGCCAGCGCGTGACAGTTTGATGTATACCCGATTTATGCTCACTCGGTTCAAACACCTGTTCAATAAATAACCATCACTAATCAAACAATAACCGCCCTGCAGCAAGCTATACCTAGGGAAGTTTTCCCGACTTTGGTGCTTCCAATGCAAGCCATGACCAGCTGGGCCAGCCGCGCCCTTGAGCTCAGTGCCGCCCTGTTTATCTTCTTCTTAGGCAGCTTGGTGCTGCTGATTGCCGTGATGTACGTGCGTGATGTCACCCAGACCAAACAAGCGCTGCGGCGTAACTATCCGGTGGTGGGGCGTTTTCGCTATTGGTTTGAGCACATGGGGGAGTTTTTTCGGCAGTACTTCTTTGCCCAAGACCGCGAGGAGATGCCGTTCAACCGTGCCCAACGCAGCTGGGTGTACCGCGCCGCCAAAAACATCGATTCCACCGTGGCCTTTGGCTCGACTCGCCCTCTCAACCAGCCCGGCGATGTGATCTTCTTAAACTGTTTGTTCCCCACATTAAAAGAGGACAGCGTTGAACCGGATCTGATCACTTTTGGCGACAACAACTGCCCAACGCCATACCAAACTCGCAGCTTCTTTAACCTGTCGGCCATGAGCTTTGGGGCGCTGTCGGTGCCTGCCGTACAGGCACTAAGCCACGGCGCCAAACAGGCTGGGATCTGGATGAATACCGGCGAAGGCGGGTTATCGCCTTACCATTTAGAAGGGGGCTGCGATCTGGTGTTTCAAATCGGCACCGCCAAATATGGGGTTCGCGATAAGAAGGGCCAGCTCAGTGATGAAAAATTGCAGCAGATAGCCGCGCACCCACAGGTGCGGCTGTTTGAACTGAAACTGTCGCAAGGGGCCAAGCCCGGCAAAGGTGGGATCTTACCTGGAGAGAAAGTCACCGATACCATTGCCGCGATCCGTGGCATCACCGCAGGCGAGGATTCCATTAGCCCCAACGGCCACCCCGAGATCCGCAGCGTGGCCGATTTGCTGGACATGGTGGCGCACATCCGCACGGTCACCGGCAAGCCCGTCGGTTTTAAAGTGGTGTTAGGCGGCAGCGATTGGCTGGCGCAATTGGCGCAAGAGATCAACCAACGTGGCTTAGCCAGTGCGCCGGATTTTATTACCCTCGACAGCGCCGATGGCGGCACCGGCGCGGCCCCGCAATCGCTGATGGATTACATGGGCTTGCCCATCAAGCGCAGCTTGCCGCAGTTGGTGGCATGGCGTCAGCAGCATCAATTCACTCAACGCATTCGGATCATCTGCTCCGGTAAGCTGGTCAACCCGTCCGACGTGGCGTGGGCGCTGTGCGTCGGTGCCGATGTGGCGGTGTCGGCGCGGGGGTTTATGTTTGCGCTGGGCTGCATTCAGGCGCTGCAATGCAATAAAAACAGCTGCCCAACGGGGATCACCACCCACGATCCCAAATTACAAAAAGGGCTGGTGGTGGCCAACAAAAGCCAACGGGTCGCGGCTTATGCCAGCAACCTAATGCATGAGGTTGGGGTGATCGCCCATTCCTGCGGCGTTAAAGGCCCCCATCAGCTGTCCCCTCGTCATGCCCAAATCATCAATGATCACGGCCTGCCGACGCCGTTAGATCAATCTGGCTCATAGAACCGAAAGAATATTATTCATCCATTAACGCCACTGACTAATTCTGCGGCCATGAAAAAGGCGACGATGCCGAAGTATCGCCGCCTAGTCCGTTGCAGGGATGTAATGTTGTTGACGGCAACATTACAATTTCATCGTAACAAGGTTGGCCGCCAGAACGTAGCCCTTGTGCCCCTAAGCGATCCCAAAGCCAGCGTATATCGCCGCCTTTGTGCGCGAAGTCACAGCATTCCCCTTCACCAGTGGATTTATTTCAGCGGCTAAAAACGCCACTCTCGCCAGCCAAAAGGGCCGCCTTTTGTCGTTGCGGCACCATCGTCCCCGCCAACGCCGATCGACTAAAAAATCAGATTTAATGACTAAAACTACCCTGTAACGATTTCTTTACCGGTTAATGCGTTGTTAACAAAAAGTTTTTCAGGCAAGTTCAGGGCTCGGCGACAAGATAAGTTGCCATTTACACCAACCAAAAAGCACAAATGGATTGTTTGTTGAGCAAGGGAGAAAAAAGGATGAATTTGCATAAACCAACGCTGCTGGCTGTGGCCGTTGCCGCGGCCATCAGTGGTGCAGCCCCCGCCTATGCTGCCGAAGAAACCGCAGCGAAAAACGTAGAACGCATCGCCATCACCGGCAGCCGTGTTTCACCACGCAGCGTGGATGATTCACCGGTGCCTATCGACATCATCGATGCCGAAGAGTTTGAGCGCCAAGGCAGCACCGACATGGACAGCATGCTGTCGAAGGTCGTGCCTTCCTATAACGTCAACGATCAGCCCATCTCGGATGCGGCAACCTTGGTACGCCCAGCCAACTTGCGTGGCTTATCGCCAGACTCAACCCTGATCTTGGTCAATGGCAAGCGCCGCCACCGCGCGGCCGTGATCACCTTCTTGGGCGGCGGGATCTCCGATGGTTCACAAGCCCCAGACGTGTCCACCATCCCCACCATCGCCTTAGACAACGTCGAAGTGCTGCGTGACGGCGCAGCGGCAATTTATGGCTCCGATGCCATCGCCGGGGTGATTAACTTTAAACTGAAAGAAGACGCCGAAGGCGGCTCGATTCAAGCCCGTTACGGCCAGTACTATGAAGGCGACGGCGACAGCATCGTGGTTGCTGCCAACTTGGGCCTGCCCCTGTCTGACGATGGCTTTATTAACTTCAGCGGCGAATACAAAACCGCCGATGCCACCAGCCGCAGCGTACAACGTGACGATGCCGCCGGGCTGATTGCCAACGGCAACACCGCCGTGGCCAACCCCGCTCAGGTATGGGGTAGCCCAGAAGTAGAAGACGACTTTAAGCTGTTCTTTAACGCGGGTCTGGATCTGAACGACAACGCCACCGCTTACCTGTTTGGTAACTGGGCCGAGCGCACCACCATCGGCGGGTTCTACTACCGTAACCCTGAAACCCGCAGCGGCGTATACGCCGATGGCGATGGCAACCCGCTGATCGGCGATTTAACCGATGACATGAGCGGCAACTGTGATGGCTTAACCCGCGAACAAGCGATGGCCGACGCCAACTGTTTCGTCTTTAACGAACTGTTCCCTGGCGGCTTTACCCCAAGCTTCGGTGGCGACTTACTGGATCTGTCATTGATTGCCGGTGTTCGTGGCGAGTTCTCCAACGGCTTAACCTACGACTTCAGCGCCGGTGTTGGCCGCAACGAAGTGGAGTTCTTCATCAACAACACCGTGAATGCGTCCTTGGGGCCAGATACCCCAACCAGCTTCAAGCCAGGCAGCTACGTGCAGATCGAAAATGGCTTTAACGCCGATTTCGGTTACGCCTTCGAATACTTCGACTTAGCGTTTGGTGCAGAATTCCGCCGCGAAACCTTCGAGATCTACGCCGGTGATCCGGCCTCCTTTGAAATTGGCCCATTAGCAGCCCAAGGCTTCGGCAGCGGCTCAAACGGCTTCCCTGGCTTCCAGCCAGAAGCACAGGGTTCCAGCAGCCGTGAAAACTACGCTTTGTACGCTGAAGCCGGTGCCGAACTGAGCGACAGCCTGTTTATGGATGCGGCGGTGCGTTTTGAGGATTACCAATCCTTTGGTTCCACCACCAACTTCAAGATCAGTGGCCTGTGGCGTGCCAGCGATGAACTGGCGTTTCGCGCCGCCTTCAACACCGGTTTCCGTGCCCCCACCGTGGGTCAGGAAAACGTGCGTAACGTAACCACTCAGTTCTCTGCTACCGGCTTACAAGACCAAGCCACCTTGCCACCAACGCACCCAATTTCAGTGCAAACTGGCGGTAAACAGCTGGAGCCAGAAGAGTCCACCAGCTACAGCTTTGGTACGGTCGTGAACTTGGATGAGTTCAACCTGACCGTCGATTACTACCACATTGAAGTGGAAGATCGCATCAGTCAGACCTCGCCAATTCAACTGTCTACTGCCGACATCGACGCGCTGCTGGCCGGTGGTTACAACGACGCCCAAAGCTTCACCTCGGTGCGTTACTTCACCAACGACTTTGACACCACCACCCAAGGTATCGATGTTGTCGCGAGCTACCCATTTGAAACCGACATGGGTGACGTTAAGTTCTCGCTGGCCTACGGCTGGAACGAAACCGAAGTGGATAGCTTTAACCCTGCCAACATCAGCGACACCAAGGTGCGTTTGTTGGAAGAAAACCTGCCGCACCACAAAGGCAGCTTCAGCATCAACCACTCGTTTGGTGACTTTGATAACCTGCTGCGCTTCAACTACTACGGCGAATACTACGAGGATCACTTAGATTCTGAAGTCTTCCCAATTGAGGGCGATGCCGCTTGGACCGTCGACGCGGAAGTTAGCTACGCCTTCAACGAATCCATTGTTGCTACCTTGGGCGCACAGAACCTGCTGGACGAAACCCCACAGGACAACCCCTACGCTGGCATCGCTGGTTCACAGTATCCGGTAACCGCGCCAATCGGCATTAACGGTGGCCGCTACTACGTGCGGGTTGCTTACAGCTTCTAAGTTCTAAGCTGATCAAAAACGGCTGCCAATCGGCAGCCGTTTTTTATGTCTTAGCTTCGCCTTTACCGTTTAACCCAGCACTAGCACCACTCGCGGCTAAAGCCTTCGTTATCATTATTTAAGTCGTAACGGGTGCGCTGATACACGTAGTAGTTCAGCCAATTTGATAGCAGCAACGCCCCATGAGCATGCCAACGGGCATGAGGCGGCGCGGTCACGTCATCATTAGGGAAGTAGTTTGCGGGGATGGTTGGGTCTTGCCCCGCCGCTAAATCACGGCGGTATTCATCCAATAACGTGGTGCGGGTGTATTCCGGATGGCCCGTCACAAACAGATTGCGGTTATCTTTCGACACCACCAAATAAGCCCCCGCATCGTTAGAATGCGCCAGTACATCCAAGGCTTGATGGGCATTCAGCCAATCCAGCGGCACCTGAGCAAAGCGCGAATGGGGCACCCAAAACTCATCATCAAAACCGCGCAGCAATGGCACATGCTGGTGCACCCGCTGATGGGCAAACACCCCTGATATTTTAGTGGCCCGTAACTGGCGCTTAATGCCGTATAGGTGATAAAAAGCAGCGTGGGCCGCCCAGCATAAAAACAACACCGAGGTTGCATGTCGCTGCGACCAATCGATGATGGTTTGGATCTCGGCCCAATACTCGACCTGTTCAAATTCCAACGCCCCCAGCGGCGCCCCGGTGATCACCAAACCATCGTAGTTGTTGTGCCGCACTTGCTCAAAATCCCGATAAAAATCGTTCATGTGATCCAATGGCGTGTGCTTCGATGGCCGATTGTGGATCCGCAGTAACTCCACATCCACCTGCAACGGCGTGTTGCCTAGCAGCCGCAGCAGCTGAGTTTCGGTTTCAATTTTATTGGGCATCAAATTGAGGATCAGCAGCTTCAACGGACGAATGTTTTGCTGCGCTGCCCGTTCATCCGACATCACAAAGATATTCTCGCCACGAAGGATCTGTGACGCAGGCAAACGGCTAGGCACCTTAACCGGCATGGGTAACTCCTGTAATCAGCAACCTACCCGTTATATCAAGACATCTAGACGTCTACAACCCACCAGAGCCTTATGCAACGATAGCGACATTGTAATGGCACAGGTTTTTCTCCTACTATCGGGCTATAAACCTTTATCAATACCACTTTTATGTCCAATCTCAGTGCCATCATCGTTGGCGCCAACTCCGCGCTGTCACAACAACTGGCGCAACAGCTGCATCAACAAGGGATCACATTGGGGCTTATGGCCGCCGATCCCAACGCATTGCAACCGCTGCAACAGCAACTGGGCTGCAAACTGGTGGGGCTGGATATTCGCGATCCACAACAGTGTCAGCAGAGTTTTAGCGAACTGTGGCAGCAGCTTGATGGCGCCGCCTTGGTGATCATCAACACCGCCGCCACCGGCTTGGATCTCGAGCTGCCATGGTCGTTAGAACAAAGCATCATCGACGTGAACGTGCAGGGCTTTGCCGCCATCGCCAACGTTGCCTTTAAACAGATGGTGCAGCAGCAATATGGCCAGATCGGCTGCTTTACCTCAATTGCGGGGGAACGGGGCGGGCCCCAAGTGGCGTTTCATGCCAGCAAGGCATTTCAACAAAACTACTTACAGGGGCTGCGCTTACACGCACAGCGATTAAAGCTGCCAATCACCATCACCGATCTACGCTTAGGGTATCTGGATAAGATGCAGGGACGCGGCAACCGCTTGTGGGCAGCCTCGTTAGAGAAGATCGCCGGCCAAGCACTGCACGGTTTGCAGCGGGGCAAATCCCAGCTGTATTTAACCAAACGCTGGCGTCTGGCGGCCGCGATCAGTAACGCCTTGCCAGAGTTCATCTATAACCGTCGCCGTTACAAATAACGCCGCCAAAGAAGGGACACCATGCCAAGGGAAGCGCTGATCAAACAACTGACCGAGCACCTGCAACATCAGCTTGGGCACAGCCACGACGATCCCATTTTAGCGGCGCAGTTAGCGGTGGCGTTTTACGACGCCATGCTGGATTGGCGTGCCCCAGAGATCGGCGAGGCGGAACCCGTCGGCGCCATTATCGCCTGCGCCTTTGGCTATAAACGCCAGCCCAACGGCAACATCACCCCGGGGCCCATGAACCAATTACTGGCCAAGCGGGTGATCGAACTGCAACACCAATACCAATGCCCCGCTTACATGCAGTGGGAGATCAGCGAAGCGGTTGGCAGCAGCATCGCGCCACAGCATGTGGTAGCGATCAACCCCGACATTCACCCAGACGACGCCACCGTAAGTTACCTCAGCACCCAAGGGGTTATCGACAAAGTGGCCCAACAGGTGCCGGATCCGGGCAGCCTTGGCAAGGTGCTGATCGTCGCTTGGCGCCACCACGTTACCCGTTCGGTACGCATCGCTCAGGAAGCGGGCTTCGATGCCTACGCCCCCGCGCTGGATAGCCTGCCCTGCGATTACGACGCCAGCTCCGGCCAGATCTGGACCCGCAACCCACGCGACTACCTGCTGCACGATGTCTTAGTGCGGCTGAAAAAAGTGCAAGCGCGGTTACCAGGTCGCAACGGAAAATAAGCCAGTTTGTTGCCAGTATCACAATGACAACCGCCTCGCCCCCTATGATTTGCCCCTAAAGCGGGTAAAATCCGAGTTAAACCGTCAAGAATAGAAGCACCATGACCCAATTGATCCCCGTACCTAGCCTTGGCGTGATCCGCGCTACCGGCGCCGATCGCAAAACCTATCTGCAAAGCCAGCTCACCGCTGATTTGGCCAAACTGCCCGTCAACCAATGGCGCTTTGCTGGCCACTGTGACCCCAAAGGCAAAATGATTGCCGCCTTTCGTTTAGCCCACCTCGACGATCAAATTTTAATGTTGATGCCGCAATCGCTGCTGCAGCAAGATCTGCCCGCACTGAACAAGTACGCGGTATTCAATAACATCGAACTGGTTGATAGCGCCAACCAGCTCAGCTGCTACGCCTTGGTTGGCGCCGAAGCGGTGGCGCTGCTGGCCCAATGGCAAGGCGACGACAACCTGCGCCAGCACGGCCAGTGCATCGCCTTGATTGACGACGACCGCGCCATCATTGTGGCCCCAAGCGATAACGCCTTGCCGACCGAGTTAGCGCAGCTGCCGCTTGGGCAAGAATCGGCCTTTATCGCCTCAGAACTGCTGGCCGCTCGGCCGTGGTTTACCGCCGAGCACAGCAGCGAATTTGTGCCGCAGATGCTCAACCTGGATGCCGTGGGTGGCATCGCCTACGACAAAGGCTGCTACATCGGCCAAGAAACCGTTGCCCGCATGCATTTTCGTGGGGGCAACAAACGCGCGCTGTATGTGTTGGCAACCGATGCCGAAGCAACCGGCGAATTACAGCTGCAGGTTGGCGACAACTGGCGCAGTGCCGGTAAATTGGTGGCCAGCGCCATCGACGGCGAGCGCCAGATCATCACTGCGGTGATGAGCAAAGAGTTGCCAGAGCAGCCGCAATTCCGCTTGGGCGACACCCCAGCGCAGTTACTGCCGCGCCCTTACCCGCTCTTTGAAAAATAGCTTGCGGCCATGCCGTCAGCGCGGCCTTTAGACGCCACAGCCGTGGTTGCTAAAGCCGCCAACCAGAACAAAAACGGGCGCCATTAGGCGCCCGTTTTTTATGGTTAATACTATCCTTAACAATAGGTTCAATCACACGATGAGGACGGCATGGACATACTGAATGCGCGAGAGTTGGATCCGATGATCCTGATCGGCATCGTTAATGAAAAATTGCGTTTAGGCAGCGGTAACTTGGCAGATTTAGCGGCAGAGATGGAACTCGACAGCCTCGAACTAGAACAGCAGTTATCGAAACTGGGCTACCAATATCAATCCGACAACAATCAATTTATCCGCACCAAATAAGTTACTGGGCAGGCACGGCTTGGGTAAATTCATCCTGCTGCTGTGCTTGCCACGCCACCAACCCATGCTGCTGTTCACGCCAGCGGCATTCAGGGTGATAACCATCCAAATAATCCAGCAACGCCAATAACCGCAGGCTAAAGATGCTGGTGGTTTTTGGAAAGTGATTCAGGGATTCTCGGATCAAGCCCAACCCCAATTGCAGCGACAACAAATGCCGCTGCAGTTCACTGCTTTGCGGGGCTTCTCGTCGTTTTTCATGCTGCAACTGCACCGCGCTGTCCATTAAGCCACTTAAGGTAGTGGCCAGCTTGGCCATGTTCCAGTTACCGGCAAGGCGGCGGTGAAAATGGCCATCGCCAAAGCGATCATCCAAAAAGCGGCAGATCAGACCGTGATCGTACAGCGACCCCGCATCGGTCAGTAGGCACGGCGCCAATCCTAAGGGGCTGCTGCGGCGCAACAGCTGGGCGTGTTGCTCTTGCGCTAACGACAACTCTTCCAGTTCCACCTCAAGGTAGCGCGCCAATAAGCGCACCACCCGACAATGGGGGGAAGCTGGATTGAAGTAGAGGATCACCAATATTTCTCCACTGTGATCTGGCCGGGGGTACGGCGCAAATTCTTACGCAACCCCATCTCTTCCAACACCGCCGTGGTATCGCGGATCATGTCGGGATTGCCACAAATCATAGTCTGACTGCGCGCGGGTTTGATCGGCAGCTCGGCTTTTTCTTGGATGGCGCCCTGCTTTAATAGCTCGGGAATGCGGCCACGTAAGCTGCCCTCGTGATCTTCGCGGCTCACAATCGGCACAAACCGAAACTGCTGCGGGTGCTTGGCCACAATCGATTGAATCAGCTCAAGATAGGCCAGATCGTCACTGTGGCGTACCGCGTACACCAAGATGAACGATTCGTAGCGATCCCAGCAATCTTCGCTTTGCAGTATCGACAGAAAAGGGCCAACCGCCGTGCCCGTGGCAAACATCCACAGCTCGCGGCCTGCGGGCACTTCGTCTAGGGTAAGAAACCCATTGGGGCGGCTAGAGATCATCAGTTCGTCGCCGGCATTCAGCAGGTGCAGCTTCGGCGACAGTTCGCCCTCATCAACGGTGACCGCCAAAAACTCCAGCAGCGGCTGATGCGGGGCATTCACGTAAGAATAAGCCCGCTGTACCCGTTCGCCGCCTTGCTCTAATCCCAGCTTGCCAAATTGCCCTGCCACAAAGGGATCAACCGGCGCGTCCACTTTCAAACTGAACAGGCGTTCATTCCAATCAATACGTTCCACCACCTTGCCTTGGATCCAGTTGGTCATGCCCTCTCCTTAATTCGCCTTCGCGCGCCACCAAATTGGAAGCGTGAACCGGCCAATTTTTCCCCAAATGAACTTTAAGCGTAGTCTAAGTATTTAAATTTCGGTGAACTTTCCAAAATAGTGACGCTGGGCTCAAACGCAAAAAACCTCGCCGATGCGAGGTTTTTTTAGCCGTACTGTAACAGCGCGTGGTGCTTACTGGCTGTCGCTAGCCAACTCAGTTTGCGGCAGTTTTTCACTGCGGTCGACCAAGGTCACCACCGCCGCATCACCCACCACGTTGGCGGCGGTTACAAACATATCGATAATGCGGTCAACGGCAATGATCAACGCAAACGCCGTTTCAACCGGCAGACCCATCTGGTGGATCAACACCCCAATCATTACCGCACCACCGCCAGGTACGCCACCAGCGCCCACCGACAGCAAGAACACAAAGGCGATCAGCGCTGGCAACTGTTCCATGGTGATGGGCGCACCAAAGGCGTTGGCTAAGAAGAAAGCCGCAATGGTGATGTAGATAGACACCCCGCCCATGTTCATGGTGGCGCCCAGTGGCACCCCAAAGCCTGCGGTGGCTTTGCTCACCCCGAGTTTTTCAGTCAGGGTACGCATGGTAACGGGAATGGACGCATTCGAGCTGGCGCAAGAGAAAGCAAACAGCATCTGTTCACGGGTTTTCTGACGAAACTCCGCCGCGCTAACATCAGTAAACGCAGAGATAAGCAGCGGGTACACCACCAACATCCACAAGCACAGCAGGCCAACAATCAACGCGATGTAACCCAGCACCGAGGTAAAGGTAGAGGCATCTAAGGTTGCGCCCAGCTTCATCATCAGCGCAAACACACCGATGGGGGCACCGCGCATCACCATGGCGATAAGCGCCATCATGATCACATTGGCTTTACGGAAGCCTGCCGCAACCCCTTCAACTTGGCTGCCCAGTTGCTTCAAGATGAAACCCAGCAACAGCGCCATAAAGATGATTTGCAGCATGTTGCCATCGGCAAACGCTTGGAACGGGTTGCGTGGGATAATGTTCGCCACCAATTCCGCAATGTTCGGCAGTTCGGTATTGCTGATGGCGCTGCCCGCCAGTTGTGGCAGCTGCGCGCCCACACCGGGTTGCAGGCCCAACGCTACCACTAGCGCCACGGCAATGGCTAACAGGGTGTTGGCGATGTACAAGCCAAAGGTTTTGCCCCCCAAACGACCAAAGGCTTTGGTGTCTGGCAATTCGGTCATCCCACTGATGATGGAAACAAACACCAGCGGCACCACCAACAACATGATTAGGTTTACAAACATGCTGCCAACGGTACTGGCAATGGTCACTAAGCTTTGTGCCCACGCTGCGCCATCGGCGTAACCGCCACGCAGTAACATGCCCAGTACAAGGCCGAAAAATAGACCGATAAAGATCCGAGTGGAAAGGGTGTTCTTTGGCATAGATGACTCGTTGGCTGCAGGCAATAATGGGATGCAAAAGAGTCTACTGACTTCAAAAATTCAAAGCGAACGAGCGAAAAAACGTCATCGCCTCATTGATCAGCCAGTGATCTGGCGCACACCCACCACAGAATGCACCACCAGCGCCAACAAGGTAGTCAAATAAACCACCAAGTAAACCCTTACTGGCAGATAAATTTGTTTGTGAGCCAGCTCACGCCAGCGTAAATATATCGATACTTTGCTGGGCTGGCGTCCACTAACGCAGAGTTAATCACTGCCATAACGCCAGCTTCAGCAGCAACCGCTGCTTCGCAGGGCAGCGAATGGGTTCCGCGCTTCCCGCTGCTGGCCGAGCAACATCACCGGCGCCAGACAACAACGCCGCCAGACAACAACAACGCCGCCCAACGGCGGCGTAATGTTCATAACCGATGTGACGACAACGGTTCATGCAAGGGCGATGACCAAACCCGCTCTATTCCCGGTACAGCCACAGCCCTGTCACTCTTGCGGCAACGCTACAGCTGCTCGCTTAGGTGCTGCTGCAGTGCTTCAAACAGCGGCGCCGCCTGTTTGGCGGGCGCGGCTGGTTCCGCTGCTGGTTCCGCTGCTGGTTCCGCTTCCGCTTCCGAACTGACCTCAGGTTGAGCCTGAGCGTAGGGCTCTGGCTTGATGCTTGGCGCGGCGGTCACCGCCACTAACGCAACCTTGGCTTGCAACGGCGGCTGCAACGCCTGCAACTTCGCTTCAGCAGCGGCCAAGGATTGACTGGCCGCCGCCAGTTGTTGGCTGTGTTGCTGTTGCTGCGTTACTACCAACTGATTCAGCTGGCTTAGCTGCGACAACAACGGATGCTGCTGCAGCGGCTCAGCACCAAGCTGTTTGCCCAGCTGCTGCAACTGTTGCTCAAGGCTAAGCAGATAGGTCTCTTTTTCCCGTTCATCGGCGTCATCTAACTGTTGCACCGTTCGGCCTAGATGACGGCAATGGGCGGCCTCCAATTTAGCCTGTTCGGCTAAGGTGGCAATGGCATCCAGTTGGCGCGGGTTGGCCGCCACAAAATCGATCAACTTAGCCAAGCGCAGTTGCACCAGATCGAACGACACCGGCGCAGCACTGTCGAGATCGTCTTGCAGCAAGGCAGCCAGCCGCTGTTGTTGGGGCTGCACATACACTTTCGACACCGTTGCGATCTCCAGCTGCTGCTGTTGCTGCTGCAGTTTCACTAAGCCCTGCTCTGCTCGCTCTGGTTGCTGGGCAGCAACGTAGCTCACCAACCGCCGTAACTGTCGGCGCAAACTTTGGTACTTATTGGGGAAGTAACGCTCGGCCTGCAGCGACAACAACACCTGATCATTGGCAAAGCCCACCGCCAGCAGCTGCTTGGCGTCGGTGCGAATTTGCTGTGCTTGGGCCAACAACAATTCGGTTGCCGCCAGCGCATCCAGCGTCGCCTGATAACGGCTACGGCGACTGAACATACTGATGTGATCGTTCATCTTGGCTGGCGCATCTTGGTACTGCTGCCACTGTTGCTGCGCTTGCTGCCACGATTCGTCGGCGTCACTGATCTGCTCTGGGGCAAACCATTGCAGCTCGGCATCGTCCAACTGCTGTTGCAACGGCCCCATCCGCTGACGCAGTTCGTCGAGCACCGGCTGATATTGCGAAACGATCGTTGGGCTTAACGGCTCTGGTGCCGGCGTGCTGCTGCACGCGCTGAGACTCAACGCCAGAGCAACAAAAGAAACGGCAGTGATTTGCTTCATAGATACAACGCCCAAAAGTGTAATTGACCGCAGTGTATGGGGGTCAATAGTGCGGAGCAATCAAGGCTGGTGAAAAAAACGGCGGCTGGTTCACTTGCTCATGAACTTTGTTTAAGCTTGCTCGAACGGCTCACGTTGCGCTGGTTTTTGTGACGCATTGCTTGCCGATCGATCCAGCCCAAAGTCCGCCAAATTAAGGTCGCTTGGCAGCATTTTGACGGCCAATGGCTTGGCTGCGGCTCAGCGTTTATGCGCTGATTGCGTTGCACGGCGTGTTTTTGCAGATGTAAGTAGAGACGTGGCCGTATCAATGGCAACCTGCTTACGGCATGCGACGGCCTATCGCTTCTTAGCCTATTTTTAGCGTTCATACTGCTTGGTATTGGCGCAGCTATCCCCCTTATTTGAAAGGATTCAATGAATGTCGATAACCTTAATGCTGGCTGCCGCCTTCAACGCCCAGTGCATTGAACAGCAGTTGCAGCACGGCGATGACAGCCAAACCTTGGCGCAGTTGCGCCAGCGCTGTGCCGTGATTGAGCCCGCCCGCGAAGCAACCGCTGCAACACCAACGGACTCAGCCGCAACGGCCACCACAGACATTGAAGTGGCCACCGCCCAGCCAGAGATTGAACGCCGCTTTGCCCAAGAGAAAGCGTTTGAAGCGAACCGCTACGGCCTCAGTTCCCACATGAACAACTACGTGTTGCTGGCCAGCTACAACGCCAATGCCAACGAAGAGACGTGGGAATACAGCCCCGAAGGGATCTCGCCGTGGGAAGTCAAGTTTCAGTTCAGCTTTAAGGTGCCCGTTACCCCGAACTGGTTTGGCAACGACAACGGCCTTTACCTTGCCTACACCAACCAAAGTTGGTGGCAAGCCTACAACAAAGACGTATCGGCGCCCTTTCGCGACACCAACCACATGCCCGAGCTAATGTGGCTGCACTTCTTTGACGATGTGCATGTGGGCGATTGGCGCCTGTTGATCACCAACTTTTCCTTAAACCACCAATCCAATGGCCGCAGTGGCGAACAATCTCGCAGCTGGAATCGCCTGATCGCCACCACCGCTTTTCAGAACGACCACTGGGTTGTGGGGGCGCGCGCTTGGTATCGCCTGCCCGAAGACGACAAAGAGTTTGCGACGGATCCTAAAGGCGACGACAACCCCGACATCACCGACTTTATGGGCCACGGCGAGCTGTTTGGGATCTACGCCCGCGATGATCACAACTTCAGCCTGCGCGCCCGCGGCAACATCACTCAGCACAAAGGCGGCGTAGAACTGGGCTGGAGCTTCCCACTGAAGGGCAAGCTGCGCGGCTACGTGCAAAGCTATTACGGCTACGGCGAAAACCTGCTGGACTACAACCACAAAGCGGAACGCTTAAGCGTTGGGGTGGAACTCACGCCGATTTTGTAGCGCGTTAAGGGTAACCCGTGGCGGCAGCCCCCGTATTTCCCCCACGGGTTCCCCCCTTTGAGCCCATTATTCTTCCTGAAAAAAAATATTATTTTTGAGGCAACGCAGCCTCTTAACCGCGGATCCTGCCCACGGTTTCGCCCCATATGCGAAACGCCGCACAGCCCGACACCGATCCCAGCAAAGATTGTCAGCTTTGCCCCCCGTCGTCGTCCCATCACCCTGCCGCAACAGCAAAATTCTTTCTCTTAGTGGCCACAGCCTGCGCCCGCCAGCTCTTTTATCGTTAGCCCGCACTCCATATTGCAGGGTTAATCAAAATGACAACAAGACGCGATTTTATAAAGAAAATGGGGGTCGGCGTAGCGGGCAGCGTAGCGATGGCTCCGGTCATGGCAGCGCAGATCAATGCCGATCCAAACACCTGGGACGAAGAGGTTGATCTGATCGTCATCGGCTCTGGCTTTGCGGGCCAATCGGCGGCCATCAACGCCAAGCGCGCGGGCATCAACAAGGTGGTGGTGCTGGATAAGATGCAGGTGATTGGCGGTAACTCCGCCATCAACGGCGGTTGGTTTGCGGTGCCACGCAACCCAGTACAGCTGGCACAGGGGATCGAAGATGACTCGCCAGAGGTGTTGGTGGCGGATCAGGTCAAAGCCGGTCGCGGCCTGTCCAATCCGGTGATACTGAAGAAGATCGCCGATCACGCCCTCGACGCCTACAACCTGTGCATCGATTCTGGGGTGCAGTTTAAAAAAGATTTCAACATGCTGGTGGGTGGCCACTCTAAGGCGCGAGCCGTGCGAGTCGAGCAAGGCACTGGCGGCGGCATCACCCAACAGCTGTATCAACAAGGCTTAGCGGAAGGGATCGACTACCGCCTGCAGCATTATGTTGAAGATTTTGTGATGGCCAGCGATGCGCACGGCAGCAAAATTGAAGGGGTGATCGTCAACAAAGGTTATCGCTTCCCAGAAACCCACACCGGCCATACCGTCCGCATCAAAGCCAAGCGTGGCGTGGTGGTGTGCTCGGGCGGGTTCTCTCGCAACAAAGCCCTGTGCGCCATTGTTGATCCGGCGCTGGATCCAACCTTCGATTGCACCAACCAACTGGGTGCCACCGGCGAAGTCACCCTAACCGCCATGAACAACGGCGCCATGCCGGTGCACATGAACCTGATCCAATCCGGCCACTGGGGCTCCCCCGATGAAGGCGGCTTTGGCTGGAGCAACGCGCTGCTGTCCATCGGCTGGCACAAAGGCATTGGTGTCTCGGTGAACAGCGGCAAGCGCATCATGAACGAACGCGCCGATCGCCTCACCTGCACCAACGCCATGGTGAAGCAACGCCACGCCGACAACTCCCCCGCCTACCCAGTGGTGTTCTTTAACTACAACAACTACCAAGACGACGGCCGCGTAACCCGCGCCATCCGTGATGAGATGGCGTGGAAGTTTGATTCGGTCGAGGCGCTGGCCGCCAAGTTTGCGATCCCAGTGGCGCAGCTGAAGCAAACCATCGAACAGTGGAACGGCTACGTCAGCGCCCAACAGGATCCTGATTTTAACCGCAACATGGACAGCGCCGAGCGGCTGCAGCCGCCGTTTGTGGCCTCGCGGATCTGGCCCAAGGTGCACTACTGCATGGGCGGCCTTAAAACCGACAACGACGGTCGCGTGCTCAGCTCTAAAAGCTTCCAGCCAATCACCAACCTGTACGCCACAGGCGAAGCCGCCGGTGGCGTGCACGGGGCAACGCGCCTGAGTTCCTGCGCCTGTTTAGAAGGTCTGGCCATGGGCTTTGTCCTTGCTAAAACCCTCGTAACCGACGCAAAAGAGGCCTAAATCATGAAGAAACTGACTGTTATTGCCGCCGCTTTGCTGTTGGCCGCTAACGCCTACGCGGGCGACATCGTGCCGCAACCGGATCAAACCCAAGGCCGCAGCCAGCACAGCTTCATCTACCAAGATGATTGCCGCAGCTGCCACGCCAACAACCCGCAGCAATTCGTTGACGACAGCGCCTGTCGCGACTGTCACGGCCAGATGAGCGAGATTGCCATCCCCGAAGACAGGCTCACCTTCAGCGAAGCGGATCCACACCAAAGCCCGCACTACGGTGAAGGCGCCCAGTGCATCGCTTGCCACAGCGAACACGAACCATCCGCCCCAGTATGCCAAGAGTGCCACCGCGCTTGGTTTGACCAGCGTTAAGGAGCAATCATCATGAATCACAACAAGTTACCCCTATTGGTCGCCACCAGCCTGCTGTTGGCCTTACCGGCAAGTGCGTCAACGGCGGAAACCCAAGCCCAGCGCAACATTACTGAGCACGGCCACTTTATTAGTGAACAACAGCCGTACCAGCAAGCGACCCATGTGCCGTTTGTCAGCACCCCGTACGCGCCAGCGAAAACCATGCCAGAGCAGTGCCGCGATCCCAAAGTGGAGGCTTACATCGCCGCCTGGGAGCGGGGCGAGATCGACTTCAACAGCATTGAAGCCGACGCCACCATCGCCCAAGATAAGCGTGGCTGCACCACCATTGATGACGATGGCAACTACATCACCATGGCCAAGTGCAGCCTAGACAACGCCCCCGTTGGCTACATGTGGAAGGAGCTCAGCGACTGGCCGGTGACCATCGGCATCACCAACGGCAAACCATCGGATCACAACCCTCATTTCCACGGCCAGCCAGAGTGTTACTACGCCGTATCAGGCCGAGCGCGCACCTTGGCTCAAGGCCAATACCAGTGGATGGAAACCGGCGACTACTTCTACATTCCCGGCAACACCATCCACAACACCCCGATTGAAGATCCAAGCGGCTTTGGGGTGCTGTACTGGTATCCGAAAAACGGCCACTTTGATGGCTTCAAATACTACTGGCGCAACGACGTGAAGTACCTACGCCCGGCAGAAGCGGCCTTTGATGAGGTGGATCTGATGCGTAAAGCGGCAATGGGCTTAAACGAATATGGCGACAACGAAAGCTATTTCGACGCCAAGCGCGCTAACGCCAAATAAGCGTTAAGCCCTCATCATCACCTACGCAAAAGCCGCCTCGGGTTGCCCCAAGGCGGCTTTTTCAGCTGGTGTGCCCATTGGCTGTTGGCGTTGCTGTGCTGAAAGCATTTTCGCCTGCGCCATTCGGCACTGCATCGCTCAACGCTGTGAGTGCGGCCAAAAGAGCAGCTGCAGTGCCGATCTCACGGCGAATTGATCACCTGACGGTGATGGCTTTTTTGCCAACTTGGTGACGCCGAGTGAAGCAGTGATGGAGTAAAGCCGAAGGCAGGATGCCGCTGAGGCCAGCTAAGCCATGGATGGCGCATCTGGCCGTTGCTGCAACGCAATGCGGCGAGAACGAGGGGCTGTCGTCACCACGGAGGCGCTAGGGATTGCAAAGGGACCAGTCCCTTGCCCGCCGCCGGGCGGTCCCGGCAATGACCTTGACACCACAGCTAGCCATCCAAAATCGGTTCAACCGATCATTGAAACACCGTCCCCCATCTCGCTAGGCACAGCGCAAACAGTATTGGCACTTATCGTCATTGCAGCCGTTAAGGTACAGATAACAGCGGAAGCCCACTTTCTCAAACTGGTTAAAGCTGATCTCGGTATTCCATTGATAGGCATTTAAGATCTGTTTCAGTTGTTGAAACACCTTATCCCGCTGCTGGCCGATAAACTTATCGTTGATCAGGCCGCACTCCATCGCATTTAGGCTGCCGCTCAGGTAGAAGGTAACCGACTGGGTTAGGTTAATGATCGCCTCTTCGCTGGCCACCAGATCGCCACTGGCCACCAAGTTTCGCACGCTGGTTTCAATGTAATTCCAGAAGGCCGCGATCTTATGGCGAAACAAGCTCACTTTGGGCTCTGCCGCCAAACGCCACACCCGCGAATTCACCGCCACCTGCCGCACCAAATTAAAGGCCGGAGACTTATGTCCGACCTCGAAACTCAGCACAATCGGCAGCAAAAAACGCTCGATTGGCGTTTGATTGGGGTACTGCGCTTCAAACGCCTTAAAGTGGTTCGAGGTGGCGTTACGCAAAAACACGCACACCAGCAGATCCTCTTTGCCCTTAAAGCGTTTGTAGAAGGTGGTGGTTGATTGATTCGACTCCGCGATCACCTCAGAAACGGTAAACGAGAACAGTCCATAACTGTCGATGTGCCGTTCAACCACATCCAAAATCTGACTGGAGCGATGAATGCTGTCGCAATCGCAAGCCATGTTGGCACTCCTTGGGTGGAACTCAATCCAAACTGTGATTTGCCCATGTTAACCAATCGCCATCGCCGCAACCGTGACCGAGCAATGATCCCGTTCATTGCACTCGCCAGAGTAACCATGTTCAACAAAAAGCGTTGAACATAAACACGTTACAGACAGCAGCGCAGCATCGACTCGGCCAAGGATCATCCCCCTGTTGTGCCACATAAAAGCAACCGCGATGGGCCACTCGGTTTCGCCGCCCCTGCCGCAGCCCCTTGCTCCGCCCCATTCCAGCGCCCATTTCACTGCGCCCGAACTGGCTATTTCTTAGCCAAAGGTCGAATGGGCATTTAGGTGATCAGCGCCACACTGGGTAAGCACTGGATCCGGCTTAACCCCAAGCCGGCCGACCAAGGAGGACGCTCATGCTTTATCCCAATCCCGGTACAGAAGGCGCCTTATACCAATTCAAACCTCGCTACCAAAACTTCATCGGTGGTCAGTGGCACGCGCCGCTGGATGGCAACTATTTTGATAATCCCTCACCGGTGGATGGCTCCCACATCTGCCAAGTGGCTCGCTCTAATGGCCGCGACATCGACTTGGCGCTAGACGCCGCCCACCAAGCGCAGCAAAGCTGGGGGCAAACGTCGGTGGCGGATCGCAGCAAGGTGCTGTTAGACATTGCCGATTGCATTGAGCAACACGCCGAGATGCTGGCCTACGTGGAAACGTGGGAAAACGGCAAAGCGATCCGCGAAACCATCAACGCCGACTTGCCGCTGTGCATCGACCATTTCCGTTACTTCGCAGGCGTGATCCGCGCCCAAGAGGGCAGCATTGGTCAGCTCGATGCCAACACCGCCGCCTACCACTTCCACGAGCCCCTTGGCGTCGTCGGCCAGATCATCCCGTGGAACTTCCCGCTGTTAATGGCGGCGTGGAAGCTGGCGCCAGCCCTTGCCGCAGGGTGTTCGGTGGTGCTGAAGCCCGCCGAGCAAACGCCCTGCTCAATCATGGTGCTGATGGAGCTGCTGGAAGACATTATCCCCGCAGGGGTGGTCAACGTGGTTAACGGCATGGGCGAAGAGGCTGGGCAAGCGTTAGCCACCTCAACGCGGATCAACAAGCTGGCGTTTACCGGCTCCACCGAAGTGGGCCAACACATCATGCGCTGCGGCGCCGAATCGCTTATTCCGGTCACTCTAGAGCTGGGGGGCAAATCCCCCAACGTCTACTTTGAAGATGTGCTGGATCAAGACGATGAGTTCTTCGATAAGTGCATCGAAGGGCTGCTGCTGGGCTTCTTTAACCAAGGCGAAGTGTGCACCTGCCCATCGCGGGCGCTGGTGCAAGAATCGATCTACCCGCAGTTTATTGAACGGGTGATCGAACGCGCCAAAACCATCAAGCAGGGCAACCCGCTGGATCTCGACACCCAAGTGGGGGCACAGGTATCGCAAGTGCAGCTGGATAAGATCCTCTCCTACATGGAGATCGCTAAAGCCGAAGGCGCCGAGTGCTTACTGGGTGGGAGCGCCGCCAAGGTGGATGCCGCGCTCGGCAACGGCTTTTACGTGCAGCCCACGCTGCTCAAAGGCCACAACCAGATGCGGGTATTCCAAGAGGAGATCTTCGGCCCCACTTTAGGCATTACCACCTTCAAAGATGAAGCCGAAGCGTTGCAGATCGCCAACGACACCAGCTACGGCTTGGGCGCAGGGGTATGGACCCGCGATCAAAACCGCGCCTACCGCATGGGCCGTGGCATCGAAGCTGGCCGCGTGTGGGTGAACTGCTACCACCTCTACCCCGCCCACGCCGCCTTTGGTGGCTACAAGCGTTCCGGCATCGGCCGCGAAACCCACCTCAAGGCGCTAAGCAACTATCAGCAAACCAAAAACCTGCTGATCAGTTACGATCCCAACCCGATGGGGTTCTTTTAATGGGCCTCAAATGGGCTTAATGGTTAAGTAACAGCAAACGCCCCAGCAGTGCTGGGGCGTTTGCTGGGAATGTTGTCGCAATGGCGACGGCACGGCACCGAAGTACCATCCGTGGCTGAGCGATGCGGCAATAAAGCCAACGCGGCGCAGTTCTCACTGGAAGCAATCATCTGCCGCCGATGACAGTCGAGCAGCCCAATGCAACGGTAGTTTTCAGAAGTCGATGCAATCGCTGAATTTAATTACCGCCCAGCAACAATTCTTCAGTATTACGATCTACATCTTCTTTTCCACCACTAAGGCGCTTGGGTTAAGTAAAACCACGAGGTAAAATATTGATTATTAAGGCGAGTTGAGTCATCACAAAACAATAACATTGTGATAAAGATGCCAACCGTGTCTGTAATACTAGAGACGATGGCATCGTAATAAGCTGTTAGGCATTCATCAAAGGATAATGTTTTGGAATTAGATTTAAATCTACAAAAAGAGTTAATCACAGCAATTACTACGGCTTTAAAAGGAAGTAAAAGTTGGATCGATTCACCAGCAGTAATAGCTTTAGTGTCTGGTGCTTTAGCTATATTGGCTGCCATATTAACCAACTTTTTCAATAGTAAGTCAGAAAAAGCAAGATACAATAGTGAAATCCAATTAAAGGAAATTGATTCAAATAATGCTAAACAAGAAAAAATCCAAGAGAAACAATTGGATTCTTTGAGTTGTGTTTCAAAAATATTACATAACTTAAAACCAATAATTTGGACTGATCCATTATTTGATAGTCACGAAGCATATAGTTCTATTGTCTTCAAAATGGATAGCCTAAGAACGGAATTAAGCTCGTACTTAGAAGTACATAGTTATATAACACCTGATGATATAATAACTCACATAAGCGATGTAATTTATCTTTGTAATGATAATAGTTGGTCCGTAATCATGTCCCAAGGACCTGAATATGTAACTACAGAACAAGAACGCGATGCTGCAAAAAATATCTTAGATAAATTAGAGTTAGCGGTAAGAGAGTTTAAATTAAAGCTTGGCGTTACAAATGACTAACAAGTTGCTCAAACGGACGCTAAACAGTTGGCTAGCTTCGTTCCTCGCATTTTAGCCAACAATTTATCGCCGCTTAGCAAGGCGTTAAGCGTCATTAGAATTAAGAGAAAAGTTGTAAAATGAGTGATTTTCAAAAAGTATTAAACAAACTCCTGAAAGGAAATAGATTAAAGCAACCTTTTGTCTATGACTCATACAAATCAAACTATCGTGAAGATCTAAAAGATAGACTCGACAACTTCCAGAAAAGGGTAAACAATCTCCAAGATGTTGGTATTGTTGAAAGTTACCTGTATACAAGAAGAGAAGAATTACAAGATGTTTCAAATCACATTATAGAATCACTAGATGAGTACCTATCTGGTAGTTCCGGTGGAGCATACGGTATTTTTGAAAGGCTAATGAATCTGCCGATAATTAGTCAAAACATTCCCAAGTTAGTCCATGATATGAAGCACTTTTCTAAAGGTGACGATAGTTTATATCGTGTTCGATGTTCAGAATCTGAGCTATCAGATCGTAAAGAGATGTTCCATATTCCATTTCATTTACGTCATTTAGTTGGAACTCAAAGGTACTCGATTGCTGGTCTACCATGTTTGTATTTAGGCACATCAATCTATGTATGTTGGCAGGAAATGGGGAAGCCAGACCTTAATAAAATGCATCTTTCTCGATACAAGTGTGAAAATAAACCTGATGTAAAAGTTATAAACTTTTCATACTCTCTAGAAACTCTAAAGAAAAGTAGCTTTGAAAGCTTCCTATTTTTTGATAGTGAAGAAGATAATATTGAACTGCAGATCGCTTATCTAGTAATGTATCCACTTCTTATGGCTTGTAGTTTTAACCGAGCCTTTAATGGTGGTGCATTCAATATTGAGTACATAATACCAAACCTATTGCTACAGTGGATTAGTAAAGAAAAATCACTGGTTTCCGGTATCAGCTATTTTTCAACCAAAACACCTCAGCTAAGGCACAGCAAGATTGGAATTAACTTCGTATTTCCTCCTGACCGAGCGAATATTCAGTTAAATGGTTTTTGTTCAAAACTAAAGCGTGATTTTAGTTTAACAAAGCCAATCTCATGGCAGCTGCTAGATACTATCGGAGGATCGGAATCTTTTGAGGTTGACACATATCCTTGCTTTGATAGCATCGACGAGGGGTTTGTAAAAAATTACGATATGACTAAGTTCTATCAAGTTGAAGAACTACTTAAAAAAATTTTAAATACAGCCGCCGTTGACGTAAAATAAAGAATTTAAGAGTGATTTCCAACGCTTGTAATTTTTCATTTCATCGTTGGGTTTAGTGTTTACGGTGGTATGGTTAAGTTTCGTGGTAGCTTTGCTCACACCTTAATGCGGTGTATGCAGTAGGAGAATATTTTAACGGTGGCGCAAATTATCGCCCTAATTTTATTGCCATTGGTTGTGGCTTTCGGTCTAACTTTAGCTCTTGTTTCAAAGGGAGGAAATTTTTTCGAGCGCACTCGATTTATTCTGACTCCTCACCCTGAACTAGGGCTAATGAAACAAGGGTTACTGTGGCTGGTAATTCTTTCTCCGATTCTATATTTTTTGGGGACAGGTTATCTGGCATGGCAAGGCTATGATGTGCTTTTGAATGCTGAAGGCTTTCAGATGTTCTTGCAGATTTCAGTATTACCCCTAGCGTTACTTTCGTTAGCAATCCCTTTGTCTGTTCTTATTAGTCGATTACACTCAACGGAACAGTCTGCCAAACAAATTGAGATTGTGTCGCACAAAAACAATCTAGATACGTATCGCTCACATCGGCAGGAATTGTTCTCGTACTTTGGGCAAATAGGTGAAACAGAATACCTTTCATGCATTAAAGTGAACTTTAAGGTTCATCCACGTCTGCATACAAACTTCTTCTTGGGTTCTCCAATGGAGGGGCTGCCATCCCCGAATGAAGCCGCATTTAAGGATATTGAATCTGAACTTTCTACAGCTCAGTGGGGGATTGACGCAACTCTGAGAGACGTCAATAAGCCAATGACGCTTTCTTTTTACCTCAACGCTTGCAGTGCAATATTTAGGCTATCAGAGAAGCTAGGTATCCCTGAAATTTACATTGAGTTAGCGGAAAAGGGCGTACTCGTACCAGCAAAAATCAAGAAACAGCCTGAATTGGAATCCATATTAACTGTGGGCACTACTACTGATGAATTGATGGCGGCATATCGCATAGCAAGATCTTTTTATCTAAACCTGTGTGATTTTGCTTGTATCACCCCAAGCATGGATACTCCTGACGACAGAAAATATATCGATATTGGTGGTCGTTACTCTACAGTTAATGACTATTTGTCAGTCGAACGCTTACACGAAACTGTGATTAAAAGTGCGGTAGAAAAGTCAGGAAAGCTGCATAACAAAGCATTTAAGACGGATTCTCAACACTTGGCAATTTCAGTTTAGGTCGGCTTTAGTGCTAGATGTGGCAAGGTTTAAGGTTGGGTGGAGGCGTTGTTCACTGTGGTCTTAAAAAGACACTCACCATAGTGATACCAGCGATAGCATAAAGACAGATACTGTATAGCAGCCATGGTGAATTAATCGCTGTACGGGGTAGTCATACTGCCAACATAATGGCCTCGCGGCCAACGCTTTTGATCTGGCTCTACGCGCCGCACCGGAGGAGCCCAGCGCAGCGTTTTGGGCGACGCACTAAGGCGCAGGGGATTCCAACAGGAGGGGCGAAGCCCCGCTAATATGAACCGCTCTGTGCCGTCGCCACCGCGACACCCTAACGTGAAATCAACACCAATGTTCATCGCCGCAGGCACAACGCCGAGCCACCCATTCAACACCACCAAAACGCAAACCGTCGCATCAATACCAACCTACCACCAACACAATGACCTCGCGGCCAACGCTTTTGATCTGGCTCTACGCGCCGCATCGGAGGAGCCCAGCGCAGCGTTTTGGGCGACGCACTAAGGCGCAGGGGATTCCAAAGGGGCAGCGCCTCTTTGGGTGCCGTCGCCACCGCGACATATCCCCCGTCCAATCAACGCCAAAGGTAACCGCCGCAGGCGCAACGTAGACCGTGCGAACAACGCCAACACCACATAAGGCACCAGCACCACAACCGTCGGCATCAATGCCGACCTACAAGAGCAGGCACAAAAAAACGCGCCCGAAGGCGCGTTTTCTATTTCATCAAACTAAACGGTTACATTAACCGTTCTGCTGCGGACGCATCGCTGGGAACAGGATCACGTCACGGATGGCGCTGGGTATTAGTGTGTTGGTAAACCAACACCCACCATCCGAGACAAATCATAGATACAAAAAAGCCGAGCATTGCTCGGCTTTTTAATCACATCGAACTAAACGGTTACATTAACCGTTCGCTTGCGGACGCATCGCTGGGAACAGGATCACGTCGCGGATGGTGTGCGTGTTGGTGAACAACATCGCCAGACGGTCGATGCCGATGCCTTGACCCGCGGTTGGCGGCAGGCCGTGCTCTAGGGCGGTGATGTAGTCACCGTCGTAGTACATCGCTTCGTCGTCACCGGCGTCTTTGGCGTTCATCTGCGCCTTAAAGCGCGCGTCTTGATCTTCGGCGTCGTTCAGCTCCGAGAAGCCGTTCGCCACTTCGCGGCCGCCGATGAAGAACTCGAAGCGGTCGGTGATGAAGTGGTTGTCGTCGTTACGGCGTGCCAGTGGCGAGATGTCCGCTGGGTATTCGGTAATGAAGGTTGGCTGGATCAGTTGTGGTTCGGCGGTTTCGCCGAAGATCTCTTCCAGCAGCTGGCCGCAGGTCCAGAACGTTTCCACGCTGATGCCAACCGACTTGGCGATGGATACCATCAGCTCGCGATCCTGTACGCCTTCGTAGGTCAGCGCTTGGATGTCAGCGTGCTCAGGGTTGTAGTGCTTGATGGCGTCCAGCATGCTCATGCGGGCGTACTTGCCGCCAAACTCAACGGTTTCGTCGCCGTACGGCATGGAAGAGGAACCCAAGATCTCAACCGCGACGGTACGCAGCATGTCTTCGGTCAAATCCATCAGATCGTTGTAGTCCGCGTACGCCATGTAGAATTCCATCATGGTGAATTCTGGGTTGTGACGCGGGCTTAAGCCTTCATTACGGAAGTTACGGTTGATCTCGAATACGCGATCAAAACCGCCAACCACCAAACGCTTCAGGTACAGCTCTGGGGCGATACGCAGGAACATCTGTTGATCCAGCGCGTTGTGATGGGTGATGAAAGGACGGGCCGACGCGCCACCTGGGATCACCTGCATCATTGGGGTTTCCACTTCCATAAAGTCGCGAGACTCCATGTAACGGCGGATCCCAGCAACCAGCTTGGAACGGATCTTAAAGGCGTTGCGGGATTCTTCGTTAACGATCAGATCAACGTAACGTTGGCGGTAGCGCTGCTCTTGATCGGTCAGGCCGTGGAATTTTTCTGGCAGTGGGCGCAGTGCTTTGGTCAGCAGCTGGTATTCCGCCATATCAACGTACAAGTCGCCTTTGCCAGACAGGTGCAGCTGGCCTTTGATGCCGATGATGTCACCGATGTCCAAGCCGCCAATCGCTTTCAGTTCTTTCTGTACGTCTTTAGAGGCGTAACCCTGAATGCGACCAGACACGTCTTGGATGGCCAAGAATGGGCCACGCTTGGCCATGATGCGGCCAGCGATGGCAACGATGTGGCCCGCTTCTGCCAGCTCTTCTTTGCTGTTGGCGCCAAACTCAGCCTGCAGTTCTGCGGCTTTGTGAGTTGGACGCCAGCTGTTTGGGTGGCCGTTGGCGGCGCAGTTTTCACGAATGGTGTTGAGCTTCGCACGGCGCTCGGCGATCAACTTGTTTTCGTCTTGTACTTGTTCAGTCATGTTGTTTTATCCCCTACAAATCAGGCTTATAAACCTGATTTCAGGCTAGCTTCAATAAATCGGTCTAGATCGCCATCCAGCACCGCTTGGGTATTTCGGTTTTCAATTCCCGTACGCAGATCTTTAATGCGCGAGTCATCCAGCACGTAAGAGCGGATCTGACTGCCCCAACCGATGTCGGATTTGGCGTCTTCGGCGGCCTGCTTTTCAGCATTTTGCTTCTGCATCTCGTGCTCGAACAGCTTAGCTTTAAGCTGTTTCATCGCCTGATCTTTGTTCTTGTGCTGGGAACGTTCGTTCTGGCACTGCACCACGATGTTGGTCGGGGTGTGGGTAATACGTACCGCAGATTCGGTGGTGTTTACGTGCTGACCACCGGCACCAGAGGCGCGGTATACGTCAATACGCAGATCCGATGGGTTGATGTCGATATCGATCGAATCATCCACTTCTGGGTAGATAAACGCAGACGAGAACGAGGTGTGACGACGACCGCCAGAATCAAACGGCGACTTACGCACCAAACGGTGAACGCCGGTCTCGGTGCGCAGCCAACCGTAGGCGTACTCACCAGAGAAGCGAACCGTGGCGGATTTCAGGCCAGCAACGTCGCCTTCAGACACTTCGATGATCTCGGCCTTAAAGCCTTTGGCTTCACCCCAGCGCAGGTACATGCGCAACAGGATGGAACACCAATCTTGGGCTTCGGTGCCGCCAGAACCGGACTGCAGGTCGAGGTAGGCGTCGCAGGCGTCTTGTGGGCCAGAGAACATGCGGCGGAATTCCAGCTTTTCCAGCGCGGCGTTCAAAGATTCCAGTTCAGACTGCGCTTCTTCGAAGCTGTCCTCGTCTTCCTCTTCAATCGCCAGCTCTAGCAGCTCGGCAACGTCTTCTAAGCCTTGATCCAGATCGTCGATGGTTTTTACCACCGCTTCCAAATCGCTGCGCTCGCGCCCTAACTTCTGCGCGCGCTCTGGCTCGTTCCACACTTCCGGCTGTTCCAGCTCGGCGTTAACCTCTTCTAGATGCTCTTTCTTAGCATCGTAGTCAAAGGTACCCCCTAAGGAGGTTTGTCCGTTCCGACAACTCCTTAATACGGTTCTGAACCGGATTAATCTCGAACATGTCTGCCCTACTGATTTTGATGAATTTACAGAAACCCGAAATTGTACTCGAAACTGACCTTTTACGCACCTGCGACAAGCGCCATTTTGCGCGCTAAATCCCCATAAATGGCGGCGTTAATTGCGGCGATTTATCAACCAAAGTGCAACCGTTTCACAACCAAAAGGTGCGAATGAGACACAGGTAATAACAGTTAAGCTTAATCTGAGGCACACTGACTGACCCCAGCCCCGTTTTTCGAGCAAGTTCCAGACAATGAATGAGTTTTTAAGTGTGTTCCCGGTGATCTTTACCATCGGCGTGGCGCTGCTTCTGCGCCGTACCTTGGTTGCCTTAAGTTTGGGGATCGGCTGCGCTACCGTCATTCTGCACTGGGGCCAGCCACTAGAGATGGTTCGTTATCTTGGCAGCAACGCCATCAGCCAACTGTACCAACAGCAGTGGCAAAGCTGGCACGTTAATGTGCTGGCGGCGATGTTATTACTGGGGATCCTCACGTCTTTGCTGGCACGTTCCGGTGCCGTCAGTGCCTTTGCCGATTGGCTGTTTGCCCGCATTCACAGCCAACGCCAAGCCCGCTTAGCGGTGGTGCTGTTGGGCTGGTTGGTGTTCATTGATGGGATCTTCAGTTGCTTGGCCAACGGCAACGTCAGCCGCCCTTTAAGCGAGCGTTACCGTATTCCACCGGGGCAGTTGGCCTATCTGGTGGATTCCACCGCCTCGCCGCTGTGCTCGGTGGTGCCGTTTTCCAGCTGGGGCCCCTACGTGATGGCGCTGATCGCGGGGATCGGCTGGCTAGAGGTCAACCCCGCCAGCGCCTTTCTTGAAGTCGCCAGCTACAACTTTTACGCCATTGGCACGCTGCTGATGGTGTTGGTGGTGGCCTACAGCAACTTTGGGTTTAACCACCAAAAAATGATGTACAGCGAAGATCCCGAGCTGCAACAAGCGGGTTCGCCGTGGCAACTGGGGTTGCCGATTTTAACCCTGCTGTTTGGCAGCTTGCTGATGATGTTGATCAGCGGCTATCGCAGCAGCGGTTCGCTGGCGCCAATGGCGCTGTTCAGTAATGCCGACATTGGCGCGGCCATGCGTAATAGCTGCGCCTTAGCGGTGCTGGTGGCCGCCCTGTTGGCGATGCGAGTGGGCATGACCGCCGCAGGGCTGGGGCAGGCGCTGCTGGCTGGGCTGCGTAACATCGCGCCGGCCATCGCCATTATCTTGCTAACCTGGATGATTGGCCGCGCCATCAGCGATCTGGGCACCGGTAAAGTGATGGCGCACTACGCCGCCCAGTACCTGTCGCCATCGCTGTTGCTGCCGGGGCTGTTCCTCTTGTGTACCGTTACCGCCTTTGCCACCGGCTCGAGCTGGGGCACCTTTGCGCTGATGATCCCCATTGGCGCCGACATCGCCCACGCCATCAACCCCGCGCTGTTACTGCCTGCGCTCAGTGCGGTGATGGCCGGTTCGGTGTTTGGCGATCATTGCTCGCCGATTTCCGACACCACGGTGTTGTCTGCCACTGCCTGTGGCTGTGATCCTCACCACCATGTGGTAACGCAGCTGCCGCTGGCGCTGCTTACCGCCGCCTTGGCGCTGCTGTGTTACACCGCCGTTGGGCTGGGGCTGGCGTTGTCGCTGGTGCTTGTGGCGCTGCTGCTGGCCTTAGCCGCCATTGGCGCTGGGCAGCTGCACTGGGGGCGCCGTATAAAGTTGATCTGATTCAAACTCTCACTTTGCCAGTGTGATGGGGCTAACAATTATTGGTCTGATCTGTCTGCTGCATCGGTTGCAGATCACAGCTGTAGCCTATAAAACCAACAAAAAATTTATGGTGGCTATGCTACAACCCAATTAATACAAAGATGACCCACCACAGGGATGCTGATGTGGCTTATCCAGCTTTAATCACTCAAGGTGAATTGAATATGAAAAAATCCCTACTTGTTATCGCCATGCTGGCCGTTGCCCCGCTAAGCCAAGCAACCGATCTGGATACCAAAATCGCCGCTTCTTTTGCCGCCAAGTACGAAGTGTGTGGCAACATGATGAAGAACTCCAGCAAGCTGAAGTGGAAGATCAAAGGCAAGATCTCTCACGAACGCGCTGCCGAATTGAGCCGCGATCGTTTGTTTGAAAAGGGCTACGTGAAGCACCTTGAAAAAGAGAAGAAGAAAGTTCGTAAGCACTGGAGCAAAAAACAGTGCAAGAAGTTCATCAACGAGCGTTTAGAGGACTAAGCGCCCCGATGGATCAGCAACGCCACCGCAATGCGGTGGCGTTTTTGTTTCTGCTGGGCGGCAACTCGCGGTGGCACCGACTGGGCATAAATAGCACTTGGCATCGATGGCACTGGGCATGACTCGCACCGTGAGCGGGTTTACGGGATAACCGCGAGTACGCAGCGAAAGCGCGCAGATCATTGCCGGGACGGCTCGGCGGCGGGCAAGGGACGAGCCCCTTGGCCATCGCTAAAGCCTCCGAGGCGACAACAGCCCCTTATTTGCCAGCATTGCGTTGCCGCAGCGGCTTTCTTGCCGCATTACTGCGGCTTTAGGTGTTCCACCATCAGCTGCACGCTGTCGCGGCCACGCCAGTGGTTTACGTCGAGCTTGTACACCAGCTCGACCCACTGCACCGTTGCATCCGGCCACTGTTTGCGATCGACATTAAAGGCGATGGCATCCAACTGCTTGCTGCCGCATTCGGTTTCCACCGTCATCTTCAAATGTTTGTCGGCCAGCAGCCGCTGTTCCACTAAGCGGAACTTGCCGTCGAACAGCGGCTCTGGGAAGTTCTGCCCCCAAGGCCCAGCACCGCGCAGCAGTTGGGCGGTATCCAGCGCCAGTTGCTCGGCGTACAGCTCGCCATCGCTCAGCAGTTCGCCGGTCAGTTGCGAAGCCTCTAGGGTGCTGCGTACTTGCTGATCGTACAGCTCGGCAAAGCGATCGTAGTCCGCCTCTTTTAGGCTTAATCCCGCCGCCATGGCGTGGCCGCCAAACTTCAAGATCAGCCCGGGCTGTTCGGTGTCGATCCGCTCCAGCAGATCGCGCATGTGCAAGCCCGGAATGGAACGCGCCGAGCCTTTAATCTCGCCGCCGCCCGCTTCGGCAAAAGCGATCACGGGCCGGTGGAACTGCTCTTTAATGCGCGACGCTAAGATGCCGATCACCCCTTGGTGCCAATCGCTTTGATACAGCGCCACGCCCCACGGCAGTTGTTCCCCAGACAGATCCAGTCGCGCTAAGGCTTGCAGCGCTTCTTGCTGCATCCCTTGTTCGATTTCACGCCGTTCGGTGTTAAGCCCATCCAGTTGCGCTGCGATTTGCCGCGCCTCGCCTAAGTCGTCGGCCAACAGGCAGGCTATCCCTAACGACATGTCATCCAAGCGGCCAGCGGCGTTTAAGCGGGGGCCAACGGTAAAGCCCAGATCCGAGGCAACAATGCGCTGCACATCGCGGTTGGCCACTTCCAGCAACGCTTGGATGCCAGGGCGACAACGCCCTGCCCGAATGCGGCGCAGCCCTTGGTGCACCAACACGCGGTTGTTGTGATCCAGCGGCACCACATCGGCCACGGTGCCCAGCGCGACAATATCCAGCAGCTCGGCCAGATTGGGGGGGGCTACCCCTTGCTGGCTAAACCATTGGTTTTGTCGCAACTGCGCCCGCAATGCCAGCATCAGGTAAAACGCCACCCCGACCCCCGCCATGGCGCGGGAATCAAAGCCGCATTCGTCGCGGTTGGGGTTGATGATCACATCGGCGTTGGGCAACGTTTGCCCCGGCAAGTGGTGATCGGTCACGATCACCGTCATCCCTGCGGCTTTGGCGGCATCCACCCCGGCGTGGGCAGAGATGCCGTTATCAACGGTGATCAACACTTCCGCCCCAGCCTGTTGCGCCAGTGCCACCAATGGCGGGCTTAGGCCGTAGCCGTAGTCAAAGCGGTTTGGCACTAAGTATTCAACAAACTTGGCCCCCATCGCTTGCAGCGCCAGCATCACCACCGCGCTGGAGGTGGCGCCGTCGGCATCAAAGTCGCCAACGATGATGATCCGCTGCTGGGCGGCCACGGCGTTGGCGAGTAACTGCGCCCCTTCGGTTAAGCCCGCCATGGTTTGTGGGCTCAGCAGATCGTTCAGCTCCAGTTGCAACTGGCTGGCTTGGGTGATGCCGCGGCGGGCGTAGATCTGCGCTAATAGCGGCGGTAACTCCGGCAACAGCTGCTCTGGGGCAACGTCGGGGCGACGGGAAATTCGAACCATGGGGGATCTCGATAAAGGGGAAACAGAATGAGCTTAACGCGGCCACAGTAAAAAAGGCACCGCTGATGCGATGCCTTTTTTCGATTAACTGGATCGCGCCAGTATTAGCCTTGCTGCAGGGATTGCAGCAGTTTTTGTGGTGGCATGTAGCCTGGGATCAGGCCGCCGTCGGCAGTCACAATGGCTGGGGTGCCGGTTACCCCAAAGCTGCCGCCCAAGCTGTAGTGCTTACCAACGCTTTTGGCGGCATCACAGCTGGCGCTGCCGCTGTTGGCGATATTGGCTTTGCCGTTGGTCAACGCTTGCTGCTGATCCTCGGCGCACCAGATCTGTTCCATGTCTTGCCAGCTTTGGGCATTACGGCCGTTACGCGGGTAGGCCAAGTAGCGCACGGTAATGCCAAGATCGTTGTATTCATCAATGCTGTTGTGCAGCTTGCGGCAGTAGCCACAGGTGATGTCGGTAAATACCGTCACCACGTACTTTTCATCTTTGGCTTTAAAGTCGATGGTGGTGCCTTCAATCGACGCCAGTTGCGACTTACGCACTTCACCCATGGCGGCATCGGTTAGGTTGGCCATGCGGTTATCCAGATCGTACATCGTACCGTGCAGCATTTTGCTGCCGTCGGCGCTGACATACAGGATCCCTTTGTCGCTGTAGACTTGGAACAAGCCATCTACCGGCGACGGTACGATTTTATCAACGCTGATCCCCAAGGTGGAGGTGATTTTGGCTTCCAATGGTTGGGTAATGTCGTCGCTGGCTTGAGCCACGGTGGCTACGGTCAGCAGCGCGCCAACCAATAATGAGCCGAGTGATTTCTTCATTCTGTAGGGATCCCTTCAAATACAGTTGGGTAAGTAGACCCGATTAAGACGCTAAAAGTTACCGGATTTTGTAAAACTTTACTATCCACGCGGGTGGTGCTGCTGATGCAGTTCTTGCAAGCGTGCCTGCGCCACGTGGGTGTAGATCTGGGTGGTGGACAGATCGCTGTGGCCCAGCAACAGCTGCACCACGCGCAGATCGGCACCGTGGTTCAATAGATGGGTCGCAAACGCATGGCGCAGCGTGTGCGGCGACAGCGGTTTGCGGATGGCTGCCAGCTGAGCATAGTGCTTGATCCGATGCCAAAAAGTTTGCCGAGTCATCTGGGTGCCCCGTTGGCTCGGAAACACCACATCGGAGCGACCTAACCCCAGCAACAACCCACGGCTTTGGCTTAAATAGCGCTGCAACCGCGCTTGCGCTTCCTCGCCCATCGGCACCAGCCGCTCTTTGCCCCCTTTACCGACCACCCGCACCACCCCTTGGTTCAATCCCAGCTGCTCTAATTGCAGCCCCGTTAACTCGCTGACCCGCAATCCGGTGGCGTACAGCAGCTCCATCATGGCGCTGTCACGCAGTTGCAGAGGATCGTCCAAGTTCGGCGCGGCCAGCAGTGCCTCAACATCGGCTTCGGTCAGGGTATCGGGCAACTTGGGCGCCAATTTAGGCCGGCCAAGCCCAACGCTGGGATCGGTGGCAATTAACTTCTGCACCGTGGCGTAACCATAAAAACGCTTAATGGTGGTGATGCACCGGGCAGAAGAGGATTTCGCCAAGCCAAGATCGTGGCGCTGAGCCATATACTGCTGCAGATCGTCCACACTTAAAGAGAGCAAGGATCGATTTTGCTCGATATGACGAACAAGATGAGTCAAATCCGCACGATAAGCCGCCAATGTGTTGTCTGCCAACCCACGTTGCGCCCATAAGTCGTCGCAAAATTGTTCAATAAGTTGTTGGTTTATCATTATTTTATTCTGGCTCATTGATACGGTAAACTGCACCGCAAAGCGCGGTTGGGGGAGGTTTGGCGGCATTGCCACACCTATTTACAATTCCCCCACTATACGCAGGGATAGCTCATGCTAAGTTAGCCTGAACTTAATTCCACACCACATGTTTAAGGATTGAATAATGGGTTTATGGGTGCGTCGACTCCTACCAATCATGACGATAATCGTCACGGTTGTCTTAATTGCCGTGTTGTTGCAGCAGTTTGCCCCAGAAAAAGAGGAAAAGGCACCGAAAGAGGTGCTGCCCATCGTTGAAGCGGTGGCTGTTGAACAACAGTCCTACCAGCTGACGTTGCGCTCTTACGGGGTGGTAGAACCTAAACGCCAAACCCAGCTGGTGGCGGAAGTCAGTGGCCGCTTAGTGCAACTGGCACCGGAATTTGTGGTCGGCCAGCAGGTTAAGCAAGGACAGCTGTTGGCACAGATTGAACCGGCGGATTACCGCGCCGATCTGATCCAAGCGCAAGCCAATTTGGCCCAAGCCAAAGCGCAGCTGCAAGAAGAGGTTGCCCGTGGCCAAGTGGCCAAAGCCGAATGGCGCGGGGTGATTGAAGGCATTCCACCGGAGCTGGGGCTGCGTAAACCGCAACTGGCTAAGGAACAAGCCAATGTACGCAGCGCCGAAGCCACGTTGGCTCGCGCCAAGCGTAACCTTGAGCGCACCGACATCCGCGCCCCGTTCGATGGCATCATCAGCCAGCGCAGTGTCGATTTAGGCCAATACATTAACGTAAGCCTGAACCTTGGGGTGATTAAAGGCACCGATATGGCTCAGATCCGCTTGCCGGTGGCCCCCGCAGAATTGGCCTTTTTGGATAACGCCGAACAAGGCCACGTGCGCCTAAGCCACCAATACGGCGATAAAGTGTTGCACTGGAACGCGCAACTGGTTCGCAGCGAAGGGGTGATCAACCCAGACAACCGCATGATCTATCTGGTGGCTGAAATGGCCGATCCATACAACCTCAACGGTCAACAGCCACAGGCGCTGCAATACGGTGCCTTCGTGAACGCCGAAATCGACGGCATTGAACTGGCTGGCTTGGTTAACCTGCCCCGCCATGCGGTTCGCAGCGAACGCATCACCGTGATCAAACCCGACAACACCGTTGAGCTGCGCGCCGTGGAAGTGGTGCGCGCGGATCTGGAACAGGTGTACATTCGTGCAGAGCTCGCTCCCGGTGAACGCCTCAGCCTGACCGCCTTAAACGGCATCGACAATGGCCGCAAAGTGAAGGTGGCTGGCGAAGACCAACCCAGCAGTGACAGCAGCAACGCCAACGCGCAAATGGTTACCGTAGGGGGTCAGTAATGTCTCGCACCGATACCACCAGCGGCATTATCGCTTGGTTTGCCCGTAACAGCGTTGCCGCCAACCTACTGATGTGGGTGCTGCTGATCGGCGGCTTACTTTCTGCCGCCACCATCAACAAAGAGATCTTCCCTAAATTTGAGCTCAACTTGGTGCGCGTGCACGTGGCTTACCCCGGTGCTGCCCCACAAGAGATTGAAGAAGGGATCACCATCAAGATTGAAGAGGCGATCAAAAACATTGAGGGGATCAAGAAGATCCGCTCCCAAGCCAACGAAGGCAGCGGCAGCGTTACCATCGAAGTGCTGGATGATTTTGAACCCAAGGACATTCTGGATGAAGTGAAGCTGCAGGTGGACGCCATCTCCACCTTCCCAGACAGCATCGAACAACCCAACATCTACCAGATCAAACCGGAAGCCGAGGTGATGTGGGTGTCGATTGCCGGTGACGCCCTATCGGATACCGAGCTGAAAGAGTTAGGCAAAGTGGTTCGCGATGAGATCACCGCGCTGGGCGGCGTTAGCCGTGCCAACTTGCTGGGCACCAAAGATTACGAAATTGCCATCGAAGTCTCTGAAGATAAGCTGCGGGAATACGCACTGACCTTCAACGACGTCGCGGCCGCAGTGAACAACTCCAGCCTCTTGATGCCCGGCGGTTCCATTCGCGCCGAAGATGGCGACATCTCTTTGCGAGTGGATGGCCAAGCCTATTATCAAGAAGACTTTGAACGCATTGTGTTACGCACCCTGCCCGATGGCAGCCGTGTGCTGCTGTCGGATGTGGCTTACGTCAACGATGGCTTTGAAGAACGCTTAGGCTACGCCCGTTTTGATGGCCAAAAGTCGGTGGTGATTGAGGTGAAAAGCGTTGGCGATGAAGACGCCTTAGCCATCGCCAACACCGTTAAACGCTACGTTGCCGAGAAACAGGAAAGTCTGGGCAACGAGATCGTTATCGATCACTGGGGCGATCTGTCGCAGTTCCTGTCTGGCCGCTTGAACATGATGCTGGAAAACATGGCGATGGGCGCGCTGCTGGTGTTCATCGTGTTGGCCATCTTCTTGCAATTGAAGGTCGCCTTCTGGGTGATGCTGGGCCTGCCTATCGCCTTTTTAGCCGCGATGCTGGCGATGCCACTGGATCCCTTTAACCTGTCGATCAACATGATCACCCTGTTTGGCTTTATCTTGGTGTTGGGGATAGTGGTGGACGACGCCATCGTGATTGGCGAGTCCGCTTACGCCCAAACCGAAAAAGATGGCCACAGCATGGAAGCGGTGATCAAAGGCACCAAAAAGGTCGCCATGCCCGCCACCTTTGGGGTACTGACCACCATCGCCGCCTTCATTCCCATGCTGATCATCACCGGCTTCCTTGGGGTGGTGGGTAAGGCGATCGGCTTAGTGGTTATCCTCTGTTTGGCGTTCTCGCTGGTTGAATCGAAGCTGATCCTGCCCGCGCACCTGGCCCACATGACGCCGCCCAAGCCGGGGGTTGGTTTTGGCCCTTGGTTGCGCTTTAAAGCCTGGTTTGACAAAGCCCTGAACAAGTTAATTTATCAAGGTTACAAGCCGGCGATGGCCACCATGATGAACTGGCGCTACAGCGTGTTGACCTTCTTCATCGGGCTGATGGTGATCTGTGGGGTGCTGCTGGGCAGCGGCCATGTTCGCACCATCATCTTCCCTGATATCCCCTCTGACTTTGTTCAAGTGCAGTTAGAGATGGAACAGGGCATGTCTGAGCAAGCCACCTTAACCGTGGTGCAGCAGCTGGAAGATTCGCTGTTTGCCACCAACCAACGCATCAACGCCGAGATTGGCGAGGAAGTGGTCAAACACACCTTCGTGTATCTGGGCTCGCGCACCAGCGCCCAGATGATGATTGAACTGGTGAAAGGCGAGCAGCGCAGCATTGATGCGGTCACCATTGCCGCCAATTGGCGCGATCACATGCCCGAAATGGTGGGGGTGAAAACCTTAGATGTGGTGGCGTCCACCAACGATTCCGGCTCGGATGTGGCGTTCCGTTTGAACGGCAACGACTTGGATCAATTGGTGGCGGCAGCGGAAGAGCTGAAAGCCAAGCTGGCCACGTACGATGGTCTGTACGACATCCAAGATAACTTCTCCTCGGGCTCGCAAGAGATCCGCTTAGCGATTAAACCGGAAGCGGAGGCGTTGGGGCTGACCTTATCGGATCTGGCTCAGCAAGTACGCTGGGGCTTCTTCGGCTTTGAAGCGCAACGGATTTTGCGAAACAAAGAGGAAGTGAAGGTGATGGTGCGCTACCCGCAAGAGCAGCGCCGCACCATTGGTCACTTGGAAAACATGCGTATTCGTACCCCATCGGGGCATGAAGTGCCGTTCTCTAACGTGGCCTCCATCCAACTGGCGAAGAGCTTCTCGACCATCAGCCGCACCGATGGGGTTCGCTCTATCACCGTACAGGCCCGTGCCGACAAAGCGCGGATTGAACCAAGCAAGGTGACTAAAGAGGTAAACCAAGAGTTTATCCCTGATCTGCGCGATCGCTACGAAGGCATGACCACCGCTTTGGATGGCTCCGCCGAAGAAGACGCCAAAAACACCCTGCTGGTGTTGCAAGGCACCTTCTTTGCGCTGTTTACCATCTACGCACTGATGGCGATTCCGCTGCGCAGCTACAGCCAGCCGCTGATCATCATGTCGGTGATCCCATTTGGCATGATCGGCGCGGTCTTTGGCCACGTGATGCTGGGGCTGGATATCTCGATGCTGAGCGTCTTCGGGATCATCGCCTTAGCGGGGGTGGTGGTGAACGACTCGTTGATCATGGTGGATTTCGTCAACCAAGCTCGCGCCCAAGGCTTAGCCCTGCGCGAGGCGGTGCAGCAGGCCGGTACTGAGCGTTTCCGCGCCATTATCCTGACCTCGCTCACCACCTTCTTAGGCTTGGTGCCGATCACCTTGGAAACCAGTTTGCAAGCGCAGATTGTGATCCCAATGGCGGTATCGTTGGCGTTCGGTATTCTGTTCTCGACCACGGTCACCCTGATCTTGGTGCCCGCGCTGTACATGATTTTGGATGACTTCAAGCGCTTACTGCGCTGGTGGTGGCGTCCCGATGGCAAGGCGATCCCGCTGCGCCGCCGCGATGAAACCCTGGCCAAGCCGTAACGCAGGTTTGCCGTAGAAACAGCAACAAGCCCGCCGTCGCGGGCTTTTTTGTGCTGTGTACCAATGAGCTGTTGAACTTATTGTGCATGACCCGCTGCGGCATAAAGGTCATTGCCGGGACCGCCCGGC
>NZ_CANLCI010000005.1 GCF_947489035.1 uncultured Ferrimonas sp.
AGTCGTTTCCAACTGTTGTCCCCCTCGACTGGGCAAATTCCTAAGCATTACTCACCCGTCCGCCGCTCGACGCCCAGTAAATCATCCGAAGAGTCAATACTGTCGTTTCCGCTCGACTTGCATGTGTTAGGCCTGCCGCCAGCGTTCAATCTGAGCCATGATCAAACTCTTCAATTAAAGATTTGATTTTTTGTCCGACTTAAAAAGCCAGACACTCAATGAATACTGAATTTCGTATAGTCACTCAGTAAAATTGAGAAATGATGATTTCTCTATTCCACGTGAGTGCCCACACAGATTGTCTGATAAATTGTTAAAGAGCGGCTCTTGCGAGCGTTGCTTCGTTGCCGAAGCGAGGTGCGTATAATACGCTTTCCTCAGTGACCGTCAAGCAGAAAGTTGAACTTTCTTTTTCGGCCAAACTTCATGTTTTAAGCGTTTCGGCTTAAGGTTTGAAGCGGAGCGCCATTTTAGCCAGTTAAGTTAGCAAGTCAAGGAGTTATCCGAGAAGTTAACTGAGTGGCTGACGCCGTATCAACCGTTGCTGCATCAGCGTTTGCTGTGCTGCCCCGTCGACAGGAAGCGCATTATAGAGACTGACTGAGCTGGCGCAAGCGCAATATGCAATAAACCGTTCGACCGCTTAGTTTTGCGTCAGTGTGAACAAAGAGCCAACGATAAGGTGCATTTTAAGCGTTAAACAGCCGACATTGACTGAAGCCGAGCTTCTGCAGTTGTTGCTGCAACGCCACATTAGGCGCAGAGCCAGTATAGAAGAACTGATTGGTTTTGCTGGCAACCGTTGAAGAATTTACTGCCATAGTCGTTGGCAGTTGATCCTCTACTCGGCGTGCCACCGCCACCCCTGAATCCACCAGCTGCACTTGCTCACCTAAGACTGCCGTTAATTCATCGGCAAGCAGTGGAAAGTGGGTACACCCCAGTACGATGGTATCGGGCATCGTACGTGCGTGGATAAAGGGCATTAGGATCTGCTGCAGTTGCTGCCGATTTACCGTTTGCCCTGACAGCTTGCATTCAGCCAACTGCACCAACTCGCTGGTGCCGATCCGCAATACCTCACAATCACTCGCATGGGCCTTGATCAGCTCATTGGTGTATTGGCGCTGGATTGTGCCGGGTGTGGCCAGTAACCCCACCACCTTATTTGTGGTCAGTTGTGCCGCCGGTTTCACGGCCGGTACAACGCCAACCACCGGCACTGATATTTGCTGGCGCAAAGCAGCAAGCACTAAGGTGCTGGCACTATTACAAGCGATCACCACCAAGCTAATGTCGTGTTCGGCAAGAAACCTTTGGATCAACGACACGCAGCCATTGATCAATTGCGGTTCTGACAGCTCACCATAAGGGAAGCGCTGATTGTCTGCGAGGTAGTGGATAGTGAGTTCCGGCAGACGTTGGGTAATGTGGTGCTGAATCGATAAGCCGCCGATCCCAGAGTCAAACAGTAATATGGACGCCATAACCCCTAAACACAGTCTTGGTTGCAGGTGGCTGCCAGCAATTGCAGACAAACCACGGTAAAATAGAGGGGCAATTCTCACATAGCTGCCCAGATCCACCAAGAGATCTGGACTTGTGCGCCGCTGTGGTTAGAATTTGCCCCCTTTACGATTACCCTCGCTTCGGAGAACCCCATGGATCTGTCTGCTCTTGATCCCAGTCAGTATGAGTCGCAATTGGCGACCAAATGCGAGCGCATGCGCGAGCTGTTTGCCGATTACGCTACCCCAGAACTGCAAGTGTTCCGCTCCGAACCGCAACATTACCGAATGCGTGCTGAGTTTCGGATCTGGCACGACGGCGATGATCTGAACTACGTGATGTTCGACAAAGCCGCGCAAGCGCGAGTGGCCGTCACTCAGTTCTTGCCAGCCAGTGCCCTGATCAACGAATACATGTTGAAGCTGCGCGAGGCGTTACTGCCCAACCCAGCACTGCGCTTTAAATTGTTTCAGGTCGATTTTTTATCGACCTTAAGCGGCGAGTTGGTGATCAGCTTGCTGTATCACCGCCAGCTGGATGCAGCGTGGGAAACCGAGATCAACAAGTTGCGTGCGGCTTGGGGTAATAAAGTGTCCTTTATTGGCCGCGCCCGTAAGCAAAAAATCATGGTTGATCGCGATTACGCCGATGAAGTACTGCACGTACACGGCCAGCCGTACCACTATCGCCAAATCGAAAACAGCTTTACCCAACCCAATGGCAAAGTGGCTGAGCAGATGTTGGAGTGGGCGGTAGATGCCACCCGCAATAGCGATGGGGATCTGTTGGAACTGTACTGTGGCAGCGGTAATTTCTCGCTGGCATTGGCGCAAAACTTCGAGCGGGTGTTGGCTACCGAGCTTGCCAAACCGTCGGTTGAGGCGGCGCAACACAACATTGCTAAGAACAACATCGATAACGTCACCATTATCCGCATGTCAGCAGAAGACTTTACCGACGCCATGAATGGCGTGCGCGAGTTCAACCGCTTGAAAGGCATCGATCTGCACGCGTTTAACTGCAACACCATCTTTGTTGATCCACCACGCGCCGGTCTGGACAGCGAAACCGAGAAGATGGTGCAAGGCTACGAACGGATCCTCTACATCTCTTGCAATCCAGAGACGTTGCTAGAGAACATGAAGACTTTGGGGCAAACCCACAACATCACCCAATTGGCGTTGTTTGATCAGTTCCCCTACACCCACCATATGGAAGCCGGTGTCTTGCTCGAGCGCAAATAACCCTGCGCGAGAACAACAAAACCCGCCAATTGGCGGGTTTTGTGTTTTTACGGAACTTATCCCGGACGGCCATCTTTGCGAGGCCGAGATAAGATCCCGGCGTAATGCCACAAGAACATCCCAAAAGCCCCGCACCATAGCAGCGCGGCTAACCAGTGCCAGCTGGCCGTTTGAGCCGGATCAGACAATGGCAAAATGGTTCGCACCAGTGCCGCCGCCGCAATCATCAAAAACGCCGGTGCCATGTTGGGCCCTTGGTAGATGTTATGACCGGTATGCCCCAAAGAGACACGGCTGATCATTGCCAAGCAGACGCCCGCCATGGTGCCAATAGCAAAAAGGTGCATCAGCTGGCGCTCTAACAACGGGTTATCGGCGTAGTACGCCATCAGCAGCAGCGTAATTGGCAAGAAGAGGTAACTCAGGTGCAAAGACCACAGCAGCGGGATCTTCAGGGTTTTAAGCGGATACCAGCGTGCCAAGCGGATCAGTTGCAACACCCCAGCCACCGCTAAGATCAGCGCCTTAGGTAGGTGACCCAGAAACGGCAGCAGCGAGTTAACCAGCAACACCACCAGTAACAGCGGCAGTGTCCATTCCAATAATGGCAACGGTGGTCGCTTTTCCACTTTTAAGCGAGTGGCGGTGAAGAACGGGATCACGCGGCCACCCATTACCGTAATGATCAAGGCCAACCACCAGATCATCCCTTGCCAGATCTGCAAACTGAACGACAAGTTATGGTTAGCCAAGGCCCAGTAGCTGAGCATGTTGATCCCCGCCGCCACCAGCATCATTACCGGAAAGACAAAATTACGCCATTGGCGCACTTTACTCATGACCAGCGCCAGCTTTAACGCCACCGCAAGTAGGAACGCGCAATCTAACGACGCCGGCACCCACAACGGCACCAAATCTGGCAGCATCAACGTTAACCGCGCTAAAGCCCACAGGCTCACCACCATCGCAAGCTGAGTGCCTTTTAACCCTGGCTGGCTGGTCCAATTTTGCGATGCGGTGAGCAGGAAGCCCGCCACTACTGCCATGGCAAAGCCAAACAGCATTTCGTGGGGGTGCCACCACAGAGGCACCACTTTAGCCCAAAACTGTTGCCCGAATGGGCTGAACTGCGGGTGATACCAGCTCAATAACCACAGCGGGATCGCAACCAGCGCCCACACGGCAGCCAGCAAAAAGAAGGGGCGAAAACCCAAACGCAGTAACGCGGGGGTGCGCTCGACGGCTTTGGGATCATCGATGTTCAACATAAGTTGCATCCTAAATGCATCATTTGATGCAAACTGTACTCAGTTAGCCAAGGCAGATCCACAGCCGAGATCTCACTTTGCCACTTTAGTGAGCGTTATCTCGTCCATCCCCCTTCAGTTAGTACAGTGGTTGCCGCCATCACGTTAACTTGAGCCGATGCGCTGCTCAAAACGCTTACTGTTAGGCAGTGTTTCGCCACCGACAGACAACATCGCAACTTGCAAAATCAGCCGTTCAGTTAAAGCCTTCCGCTCTTTACGGTTCATGTCTAGCGCTTCGGAACCCGAGGCGAACACCAACACCACCATCGCTTCGGCTTGGGCGTAAGCTAAACGTGGATCCATGCTGTCGCGATCAATGAAGAAATCGGTGAGCTCGTCGGTGAAATGACGGATCTCGCGATTTACCGCCGCACGAAACGCGGCAGAGGTGCCGCTGCGCTCCCGCAGTAACAGTCGAAATACGTTGGGGTGCTCATCAATGAATTCCATGAAAATCTGGATAGACGCACTGATGATGCTGCCACCTTGCTCTGCCCGCTGTCGCCCTTTACGCATCAGCTGGCGCAGCGTTAAGCCGCCTTCATCCACCATGGTTAAGCCTAGCTCTTCCATGTCTTTAAAGTGGCGATAGAAGGAGGTTGGCGCTATGCCTGCTTCTCGCGCAACTTCGCGCAAACTCAAGCTAGAGAAACTACGCTCAGCACTTAATTGGTTAAATGCCGCATCCACCAAGGCGCGGCGGGTTTTTTCTTTCTGTTGTGCTCGGATTCCCATGGGCCACCACCTAAACTTAAAACAGCCCGATAGTATCGCTATCTCAGTAAATTTGCAGCCAAGGAGCTTATCGCGCTTGCAAATTGATAACGATTCACGAAAATGGCTAACAGTTGTAAGCTGAAAGATTTATCACGGATGAACAAAAACAAACCTGTATTGTGGCTCAATAACATCGTGCTGTTTGGCACCTTAATCATCGCCCTCACCGCCGTACCTTGGTATGGCTTCGAACACGGCTATGCTGGCTCACTCTGGATCGCGGCCTTCCTGTTTTGGGGTTGGAGCGGCCTGTCGATCACCGCAGGCTACCACCGCCTGTGGTCGCACCGTGCGTGGCAAGCCCACCCACTGTTGCAGTGGGTCTTTGCCATTGGTGGCGCCATGGCGATGCAAAACACCATTATCCATTGGTGCAGTGATCACCGCGTACACCACAAGCACGTCGACAACAACGATCGCGATCCCTACTCCGCTGGCCGTGGCTTTTGGTTCAGCCACATGGGTTGGTTATTGCGGGATCACGGCTTAAGTGAAGCCGAGCCCAGCAACGTTCGCGATCTGCAAAAGAACCCCATTGTGATGTTCCAGCATCGCCATTACATCGCGCTGGCACTCGGCACAAACATTGCCCTGCCCTTACTGGTTGGCGCCCTATTAGGTGATGCCTTGGGCGGCTTACTGTTGATTGGTTTTTTACGGGTCGTGATTGTCCATCACGGCACCTTCTTCATTAATTCCCTAGCCCACATTTGGGGCAACCAGCCGTACAGCGATGCCCATAGCTCGAAAGACAACGGCGTATTGGCACTGTTCACCTTTGGCGAGGGTTACCACAATTTCCACCACACCTTCGAGTATGACTACCGTAACGGCATCAAGTGGTGGCACTTCGATCCAACCAAGTGGCTGATCCAGCTGTCGAGCAAATTCGGGCTGGCCAGCGGCTTACGCCAAACCCCACAAGATCGCATTGAAACCGCCAAATTGAAGATGCAACTGCGCGCCAGCCAATTGCGCTGCGCCAGTAACCAGCAAGCCGCAGAGATGCTGGCCACCTTAGAGCTGGAATATGAACAGCTGCTGCAACGGTTGCAAACCTACTACGGAGAAAAGCAACGGCTGCTGAAAGTGAACAAACACAAGCTGGATCGTAAGGCACGACAGCAGCTGAAAGAGTTACGCCAATCGATGCAACAGCAGCAGCGACAGTGGCAACAGCTGCGACAGCAATTGCACGCGATGGCGTGATCCTGCCAACAGCGCTGACCTTTCCTCTATTCTCTGGGCGCTGGCCTTTGCTACTATCGACCGCGGCGAGTATTGTACTCGCCGCTTTTTCTTTGCTGAGTAGCCCATGTCGAACACCATAGCGCCCGCCGAATACCTGCCCTTACTGCTCAACCAAACTCCGATCATCGATCTGCGTGCGCCGGTGGAGTATCGTAAAGGTACCTTGCCCGGTGGGATCAGCCTGCCTCTGATGAACGACTCAGAGCGGGGCAAAATTGGCCACTGCTATAAGCACAAAGGCCAGCAAGCGGCCATCGCGCTGGGCCATCAGTTGGTCAGTGGCGACATTAAAACAGCGCGAGTGCAAGCGTGGGCCGAGCAAGTTGCTGCCCAGCCAGACACCGTTCTGTGCTGTTTTCGTGGCGGCATGCGAAGCCAAATCAGCCAACAGTGGTTAGCCGCCGCAGGTCACGATCGCCCTTACATTGAAGGCGGCTACAAAGCGGTACGACACTATCTGATCAGTGAAACCGAACGCGTTGCCAGCAGCAGCGATCTGATCATCGTGTCCGGCATGACCGGCAGCGGCAAAACCGATTTCCTCAATGAACGGCGCGACAGCGTTGATTTAGAAGGTCTGGCCAATCACCGCGGTTCCAGCTTCGGCCGTATGCTGACCGAGCAACCCAGCCAAATCGATTTTGAAAACCAACTGGCATTGGCGTTGATCCGTCACAACCGACAGCAACCAAAGTTGCTGCTGGAAGATGAAAGCCGCTTAATTGGCCGAGAATCGTTGCCACTGGAACTGTTTAACCAGATGAAGCTGGCGCCCAAGGTGATTTTGCAACGCACCAATGCCGAGCGAGTTGAACAAACCTTAAAAGATTACGTCACCAGTAAGCTGCAAGAATACCTCGCGCGGGATGGCGAAGAAGCGGGTTGGCTCGCCTTTAGTGATTACCTGCTCAGCAGCCTAGAGCGGGTACAAAAACGCTTAGGGCAGGTACGTTATCAACAGCTGCGTGAGCAGATGCAAACCGCCATCAGCGCCCAGCAGGCCCGAGGCGACTTAGATGGCCACCGCAACTGGATTGAAACCATGCTGCTGGATTACTACGATCCGATGTACCACTACCAGCGCAGTAAATCGTCGGCGCCAGTGCTGTTTCAAGGCAACTGGCAAGAGCTGCATCAATTCTTAGATCAGCGTTAATTGCGCCGCTGAACCAACAAGGCCGCTTCATTAAGCGGCCTTGTTGTAGCAAACATCGGTGGGTAAGCCGTTACGCCGGCGGCAAAATATCACGCCACGGCAACTGCTGCGATCCCAGCACCATGTAATTGGGGTTCTCTAGGCTTTCGCGTTCGTTGTAGCTCAGAGGCTGATACAACGTATCAACAATCACCCCGCCCGCTTCCGCGACCACGCATTGTGATGCGCCGGTATCCCACTCGCCCGTAGGCCCTAAGCGCAGGTAACAATCGGCTTCACCTTCAGCCACCATGCAGCTTTTAAGGGAGGCACTGCCAAAGGGCACCAGATCGTAGTTCCAATGATCGTTTAAGCGCGCCAAGATGCTTTCGCGACGCTGACGACGAGAGACTGCGATCTTAAGATTTTCATCGGCGGCAACACTGCGACTATGAATGGCCACAGTGTGGTCGTTAACGCGCTTGAAGGCGCCGTGGCCACGGGTCGCGAAGTAACACACCTTGGACACCGGAGCGTAAATCACCCCCATGATCGGCACACCCTCTTCAATCAGGGCGATGTTAACCGCAAAATCACCGCTGCCAGCAATGAATTCTTGGGTGCCGTCTAAGGGATCGATCAGCCAATAGCGTTGCCAGTTACGGCGCTGGGCAAAGGGAATGTCGGCGTCTTCCTCCGACAGGATCGGGATCTCCGGCGCCAACGCCGCTAAAGCGTGAATAATGTATTGATGGGCGGCCAGATCAGCACTGGTCACCGGGGTATTGTCGGATTTGGTCAGCTCTTCAAACTGACCATTTTCGTAAATTTCGAGAATTTTAGTACCCGCGGTTGTCGCGATGGCGATAACCGGTTCAAGCAAGGATTGCAGGCGACTCACTCCACACCACCTTAAAACTACTGCAACTTCTATCTATCCAGTTTCAAACGCTTGCGCGCTAAAAACAAGGCCGTAATCGATCGAGACTCAGAAAAATCGCTCTGCGCTAACAAACCGTCGATATCTGCGATGGGCCATTTCACCACTTCTAGTGGTTCTGGCTCGTCCCCTTGCAAACGACTTGGGTACAGATCTTGGGCCAAGAAGATATCCATCTTGCTGGAAAAATAGCTGGGGGCTAACGCCACCTGTTGCAACGGCTGCAGTGTTCGAGCGCCGTAGCCGATCTCTTCTTGTAACTCACGGTTGGCGGCGTCCGCTGCGACCTCACCGGGATCAATCAATCCTTTCGGGAAGCCTAGTTCATAACTGTGGGTTCCGGCGGCGTACTCGCGCACCAGCAGCATGTGCTCGGCATCAATCATCGGCACCACCATCACCGCACCGCTGCTGCCGCCTCGCATCCGTTCATAGGTGCGGCGCTCGCCATTGCTAAAGCGCAGCTCCAATTGCTCCACTTTAAACAAGCGACTTTGCGCCACCAGCTGGTTGGAAAGGATCTCCGGTTTTTCTGCGCTCATGCTGCCTGCCTTAGCTGATGAGTGTTCACTTAGGGTGGGTGCCAATGCGGCATTCACCAATGATAAAACGCCGCCGCATCGACGTCACCGTTACAAACCCGGAATGGCGCCACTGTAATTCAGAGGATAAGCACCGCTGGCGTCTGGCTTACCAATAAAGCTTAACGCTTGGCGGAGACTATCGGGCTGGCCCTCGGTTTCGCGGATGGTGGCGTTCACCTGCACCTGGTTATTCGCCAGTAGGCGCAGCTCGCCATTAACCCCAATGCGGTTCTCAGCCTGATCCACCTGCACCACCACTTGCCCTTGCTGACAACCTAAGTTGGCGGCAATGTTGCCCAGCGGGTAGGCACCAAACTGGTTGTTTACATCCAATTGCTCCAGCAGCAGCCGTCCTTGCAGTTGCTCACACCAAGGCAGCCCCTGCGCTAACGTGCGTAGGTTTAAGGTCACGCCACCGGCTAAGCGGGTGCGTAAAGGCAAACGTTGCTTGCCCACCAACCACGGCAGCGGCGCTTGTAAACGCAGCCCCTGTGCCTGTAAGCCAGCCAAGCCGTACTGCACATGGCCTTTGCCCTGCACAACGGCGCCATCAATGCTGAGATCCAGGGCAACATTGCCGCCCAGTAAGGCACTGGGGATCAGATCCCAGCTCAGCTGTTCCAATTCTCGTCCCGCCACCTTGGCGTAGCCGATTTTCCCTTGCCATAACGAACCTGAGATCTCGCTTAGCTGCACCTGTTTTGGTTTGTTTGGCAACAGCTGCCAGATCCACGCCGCAGGGGTGTTGATCAGTAAAAAGAAACTAAAGATCACCGCCCCAATCAGGCTGTATTTTACTGCTTGTTTCACCGTGGCTCTCCGTTACGGCTTGGTCAGTTGCAAGCGACGAATTTGCACTAGGCCGGATTCGTCGGTGGCGCTGAGATCCAGTGCATTGATCTGCACCCCTTGGCCGTTCAATTCCGCTAACCAACCCATCAAGCGGTCAAATTCAGCGTCTTCCAACCACAGTTGTAATTTATCGCCCTGAGGCTGCATCCGCTCAATCACCAAACGGTTGGCTTTGGCGCTGCGGCTGGCCAGTTGGCTTAAGCTGCCACGAACTGCTGGCGCCTGCCCTTGCGTTTGGCCACCTTGGCTCACATAGCGGTTGGCATTTTGCTTTACTTGCGCCAACGCCTTGGTTTCGGCCACCACCTGTTTTTGTGCCAGCTCAAGGGATTGTTGTAATGGCTGCCATAGGCCCCAGTAAAAGATCGCCACCAACAGCAGTGGCCCAGCCACCGCCATCAGTCGACGTTCTTGGTCGGTGCGATCCAGCCAAAATTGCTGCAGTTGTTGCAGGTATGCGTTCATCCTTTGGCCCTCACCGTTAGGGTGCCGCTGACGCCATTGTCGTCGTTATTCAGGGCACCGGTTTGTACGGTAAATTGTTGTTTTACGCTGTCGCTGAACTGCTCAATTTGAGCAAAGTCTTTGCCGCTGAGCTGCAAGCGGATCTCGCCACGGCTGGCATCAAAGCGTAACCCTTGCGGCTTTACTTCGGGGCTGGCTTGGAAGCTGGGCTGCAGCTGCTTAAGCATCGCAAACAGCTCGGTGCTGCCACCGCCGCCGCCGAGGCTACGCACCTTGGCTTGCAGTTGGCTGCGTGGGTTAACAATCCGCTTTTCATTTGGGAACAAGCCACGGTAGATGCGCTCTTGCTCGGCGCGCAGCTCCGCTCGCTGCTGTTGCAGCTGATTGATCTGCAAACCGCTGTTCACCATGGTCAGCAGCAATAGCACCGAAGCAGCAATGCCCACCTTGGCCCACAGTTTCACGGCGTTTCCCAACTCTTTGCTGGGCGCGTAGGGCCCGCTTAATAAGCTGATTGGGGCCTTGGTGAACCCCGCTGCCAACTGCTGCATCGGCAGCTCTAACGCTTGTTCAACGCCTTCCACCCCAGCAGGCAATGCCAGCGGGGTAAACAGCGCCCACGGCTGGGCGCCATCATCCCGATTGGTCCCCAGCAGGCCGAGCCATTCTGGATCGATCACCTCTCCGGCCATCTCGCCTCGACGCAGCAGCAACTGCGATTCCAGCTGCAACAGCGACAGTTCGGTTTCAGCCACTCGAGGCAGCGCCAAAATGTCTGGCACCATGCGGGTGCAAGGCAACTCGGCGGCTTCTAACCACTGCTGCCATTGTTTGATTTGTTGATGCCGCACAACCGCCACGGGCACCTGATCGCCATAACGCGGGCCAGGCACAAAATGCAGCTCGTCGACGTCATCGGCTAAGGTGTCTTCCAGCATAAATGGCAGCGCTTTTAATGCTTGGCGCTGCGCTTTCGCGGGAATGGTGACACTGGTAAAGGTGATGGCGCTGCTGTCGACCAGCACTTCCACCGGACGGCCACCGGCGCGTTCCGCTAAGCTGGCCAAGGCGCTGGCGTCGGGCAATACCCCAGAGCTGATCACGCCCTGCTGCTGTTCTGACCAGGTTACCCAAGGGATCGGTTGCTGGGCTTGGCTGCCCAGTCGTACCACCAATCGTTCGCTCACTGTTGGCCTCCAAATTGACGGCTGACCACGGTGAGTTTGTCACCGCTGTCCCGTCGCAACACGCTTTCTAATCGAAACACCGCGGTATCGGTTTTGGCACCGCCACGGAGTCGGAAATATTTACTGTCGAGCACCAAGGTGGATTTTACCTTGCTGTTCAAATCATTCAGCCGCTGCATAGTGCCTTCGGCCCAAAAATCTTCAATGGTTTCCCAGCCATCGGCCGGACGTGCATTCAGCACATCTTGCGCCTCTTCGTTGCTGAGCTTGCCTTCGAGCATACCCACCAACAACTGTGGTTCAGCTGGATCTAAGGTGTTGACGTTCAACAGCTGCCGGTCGTTGCCAGGGATGGCACAAATGCGATCCTCTAAGAACTGATACAGTTTGGCCGACACCCCCAACACTGCACGCACTTCACTGTGGTGTTGCATCAGTTGGTTTGGGGCTTGATAGGGGTAGGCACGCCCCTGATATTCCGGGTTTTCGGCGCCGTAACTGCCGGCGGTGTCGTTGTCGCTATCGACAAAGTCTCGCACTCGATCCGCCATCATCTCGGCGCTATAGGCATCAAGCTCATAAGCTTCGAGCATCGCAATCAGCTGCCGTGCGGGCAATGGCGCTTGATAAGGATCTTGCTGCTTTTCCTCATCCGTTAACCCTTGCGATAACGCATTCAGATTAAAGCAGCTGCGCATGTCGCTAATCGACCCCGCAATGGTGCCGTTATCCACCGGATAAACCACATCAGCGGTGGCCCAATATTGCTGCAGATGGATGGTGCCATCGGCGTCGTCAAAATCTTGCTTGAGCACCCGCTTGGTTAACGCTTCGGATGCCAGCGCATACCAGTAGGCTTGCTCTTGGTTGTTCAGGTTAATGGTGCGCCGCAGTGATAAATAGCTGCGGCTGCTCATGCCCGCGGCAATGGTGGCCATAATGGCCACCACCAGCAGTACCGTCAGTAACGCAACTCCCCGTTGTGGCCTCATCCGTTGCCACTCCCGTTGTTATTGCTGTTGTTATTGCCGTTATTGCCTGTGCCTTCTTGTTGCTCAGACTCGTCGCTGCTGCCCACGCCATCGGCCAGCAAAATGTGGCGGCGGATTTTGCCCAAGTCGGCCAGTTCAATCTCTACCGCGACCGCTTGCGGAAATTGTTGACCATCGGTTTGCGTTACCCAGCTGCCGTCGATGTAAAAAGCGAATTGCAGATCGAGCACCTCATCCATCAATTCCAGCTCGATCGGCTCTTCCCCTTCCACCGGATCCGGATAGAGGGTGTACAGCCGTTGCAGCTTTTGTTCTCGCAGGCGGTAGATCACCTGCTGCACTGAGCCACGCGGCAACCGGCCTTGGGGGTTTAACCAGCCCAAGCGGTGAAAGCGGATCCCTTGGCCATCGGAGTCGGCGTAGTTGTCGCCATACTCAAACAGTTGGTTGCTGACCTCGCCAAAACTGTTGCGGCTACCACGACCCACCATCTGGCCAAAGTCGCGCTCGATCATGGTCATGGTGCGTTGCAATGATTTCAACCGTTGCTGGCTGGTGCGACTGATCTCGTCGGTTTGAATGGTTTGCTGCAACACGGCGGCGCTGGATAGCGCCAACATGGCAAACACCACCATCGCCATCAGCATCTCAATTAAGGTAAAGCCGCGCTGGTTAGTCGGGGTTAACAACATAGGTCTGCACCTCCGCTAACACGTTGTCGAAGCTGCGATCCAGCGCCACCTGCACTTCAATCATCCGCAGCTCTTCATCGCTGGCTTTCACCACCCGTTGTTGCCAATACCAGGTACGATCGGCCAGTTCGCTGTCGCCTTTTTTGCTGCCTAACTCTGGGAATGGATCGTCCAGCTGAATATCAACCATGCGGTTATGGGCAACGTAGTTCGCTAAAGCACGCTCGGTCAGCAGCGGTCCGTTGCCCAGCTGAATGGTGGCGGTGTTCATCAATGCCAACGCCGCAGTGGCAAAGATGGCCAACGCCACCATCACCTCTAATAGGGTAAAACCTCGGTTGGTGCGCGTCATTGTTGCTCCGCTTCGTGGGCCCAGCGGATCTGGCCAAGGGGATTGCCAATCAGTTCTAAACTGTCGCGGCGGGTGCGGCGATCGACACTTAAAAATTGCAGATTAAAGGCGGTCATCTCGCCCGATGGCAGTAGCAACAATTGCGGCTCTGGCCGCTGTTTTTTCTCTTCGTCGGTTTTTTCAAACAACGATTCATCTAAACCAAATTCAGACTCATCAAGATCTTCATCTTGCGACAGCGGCAGCCCTTCCAGCTGCAGCGACATGGTTAGCCCCTCTGGCAAGCTGCGTTCACGGAACAGCGGATCGCTGTTGCCCATCGCTTCCCAGTCATTGTCATCAAGGTTCCAGCGCGCAAAGAAGTAGCGGTCATCTTCCACCACCACCCCAAACAGCTCGCCGGTTAGCTCAGCCTCTTCCAAGGCCGTGCCAATGACCACGGTAAATTCGTTGCCGTGTTCCAGCACCGTTTCCCGGGTTTTATCGCCGCCCATCACCAAGGTGACCGAAGTGGCTAGGATCCCAATCAAGGTCACCACCAACAACAGCTCTAACAAGGTAAAGCCCCGCTGCTGCGGGGCTTGGCGACAAGCGAAGGCCATTACTGGTAATCGCCAAGGTTGTAGTTGCAGATGTCGTCTTCGTTGCCCAACTGTTGATCTGGCCCAGTACTGCACAGATCAAAACGGCTGACTTCGCCCGGGCTCAGCAACACATAATCACTGCCCCATGGATCGGTAGGCAAACGCTGAATGTAACCGCCGTCTTGGTAGTTACGTGGCTCTGGCGAGATGGATGGGCGCTGCACCAACGCTTCTAAGCCTTGCTCGGTGGTTGGCATGACGCTGTTGTGGGCGTAGTACATCTGCAAGGCGTTCTCGAGACCAGAGATGTCCGCCACGGCTTTTTGCACGTTGGCGCGATCACGGTTACCCAAAATGTTTGGTGCCACCAATGAAGCCAATACGCCGATGATCACCAGTACCATCATCACTTCCAGCAGAGTAAAACCGCGCTGGCGACGGTTCAGGTTAGACCTTTTCATTGCTTAATTTCCTTAAAACTTCTTGAATTAAATCATGGTGTTTAGTGCCAACATCGGCTGCAAAATAGCAATAACAATGAACATCACAATGCCCGCCATTATCACCACAATCAGCGGTTGTAGCACCGCAAGGGCTACGGTCAGCAACCCTTCGAATTCGCGATCTTGGTTATCCGCCGCCCGCCCCAACATGCTATCGAGCTCGCCGGATTTCTCGCCAGAGGCGATCATGTGCAGCATCATCGGCGGAAACAGCTTGGTTTGTTCTAACGAGCCCCGCAGCGAAGCACCTTCACGTACTTTGGCTGTGGCGTCGGACACCGCGTGTTTAACCCGCAAGTTCAGCAATACGTCGGACGCGATTTTCATCGCTTCGAGCATCGGCACGCCCGATGACGTCAGGGTGCTTAGGGTACGGGCAAAGCGGGCGGTGTTCAGGCCGCGGGAGATTTTGCCGATCAGCGGCAGCTTCAACAGCATTTCGTGCCAACGCATCTTAAACGCCGGTTTTCGCAGCCCCTGCTGAAACAGCACCAACGCCAACACCAACACCGCTAATAGGTAGAGGCCGTAATTGAACAAAAATTCAGAGGTGTCGATCAAAAACTGGGTGGTGGCGGGCAAAGCTTGGCCCATGTGTTCGAACTGCGACACCACTTTGGGCACCACGGCGGTCAGCAAGTAGATCACCACCGAGATGGCCACAATGGTTAGGATCACCGGATACACCAGCGCCTGAGTCATCTTCGAGTTCAGCTCTTGGCGGCTTTCGGTGTAATCGGCCAAGCGTTCGAGTACCACCTCAAGGTGGCCCGACTTTTCGCCCGAAGCAACCATCGCCACAAACAGTTCATCAAAGATCTGCGGAAACTCCGCCATGGATTCGGCCAAGCTGTAGCCTTCCACCACCTTGGCCCGAACCGCCATCAGCATCCCTTTTAGCCGCGGCAGTTCATTTTGCTCGGCCACCGCTTTTAAACACTCTTCCAGCGGCAGGCCACCAGCCACTAACGTCGCCAACTGGCGAGTGATCAGCGCCAGTGCGGTGGCACTGATCTTGGGTTTAAACAGGGTGAAACCGGGCGATGCCGCGGTTTTTTGCTCACGCTTAGCGGCTTCGGTCAGCTCTAACGGCATCAACTTTTGCTCGCGCAGCTGGGCTCGAGCTTGCTTGGCGCTGTCGGCTTCAATCACCCCTTTGACTTGCTTGCCTTTGGGGTTCAGCGCCTGATATTCGAACGCGGCCATCGGTTACTCCTCCCGCGTTACTCGCATCACTTCTTCCAAGGTGGTGGCACCGGCCAACACCTTGTTAAAACCATCTTCTCGGATCGATGGCGTGGTGGTGCGAAGGTATTTTTCAATCGCTAATTCGCCGCGACCACTGTGGATCAATTCGCGGATCTCATCGTCCACTTCCAGCAATTCATGGATGCCAGTACGGCCCTTATAGCCCCCTTGATTACAGCTGTCGCAGCCGTGGGGTTTATATAACGTCACCTGTTCGTGGCTGGCACGGCTCAGCAGTTCCAGCTCACGGGCATTGGCTTGGTAAGGCACCTTGCACTCTGGGCATAGGGTTCGCACCAAACGCTGTGCCAACACCCCCAGCAACGAGGATGACACCAAGAACGGTTCCACCCCCATGTCTTGCAAACGGGTTACTGCGCCAGAGGCGGTGTTGGTGTGCAACGTCGACATCACCAAGTGGCCGGTTAACGAGGCTTGCACCCCGATCTGGCCGGTTTCTAAATCACGAATTTCACCCACCATCACCACATCGGGATCCTGACGCAAAATGGCGCGCAGACCTCGGGCGAAGGTCATGTCGACCTTGGTGTTCACTTGGGTTTGGCCGATCCCTTCCAGTTCGTACTCGATCGGATCTTCCACGGTCAGAATGTTGCGATCGCGGCTGTTGATCTCGGTAAGGCCAGCGTACAAGGTGGTGGATTTACCCGAGCCGGTTGGCCCCGTCACCAGCAAGATGCCGTGAGGACGGCGGATCAGCACGTTAAAGCGGTCACGGATCGGCGCCGACATCCCCAGTTGTTCCAGGTTCAGCACCGATTGGTTCTTATCCAGCAAACGCATTACCACCCGCTCGCCACGGGAAGAGGGCATGGTCGACACCCGTACATCCACGGCACGGCCGCCGATCCGCAACGAGATCCGGCCATCTTGCGGAACGCGCTTTTCGGCAATGTCCATTTTCGACATCACCTTAATGCGCGACACCAACAGGCTGGCAATTTTGCGTTGCTGCTTCAGCACTTCACGCAAGACGCCATCCACCCGAAAACGCACCACCAGCTCTTTCTCGTAGGTTTCAACGTGAATGTCTGAGGCACCCAGTTTGATCGATTCCGACAGCAGCGCGTTGATCAAGCGAATGATCGGCGCGTCGTCGTCGGCATCGAGCAGATCTTCGGTTTCTGGCAGTTCGTCGGCTAACGAGGTTAGGTCGTCATCTTTGCCGATGTCTTCCATCAACTGCTGCGCTTCGGAGGAGTCCTGTTGGTACAGTTCGGTCAGTTGCAGATCGAACTGGCTTTGCTGCAACAGCTGCAGTGGCAGCGATTGCCCAGCAAAGCGGCGGGCTTCCAACAACGCCGCCATGGCAGCGTTAGGGGTATGGCACAGCAGCGGTTGCTCGGGGCGGTCATCAATCATCACCCCAGAGCGGCGGGCAAAGGCGAACGGTAAGCGCAATTTGCTTACGGTCTCGGCCTCAGCCAGTGGCTGGCCATCAACGGTGGTTGGCGCATCACTCATCGCCTTTTCCTGTGTTGATCAAGCCGCTGCTGTCGTTGCTGTTAGAGACATCGTCCACTGCTTTTTTCATCCATTCGGTTTCGTTACGCATTGGCGTATCTAAGCCTTCCCCCGACTGATGACGTTGCAGCAGTTTCATGATCTCTGGGCTCATGCCGTCTGGCACAATCCATTCGTCCATCACGGGTACATCAACGCCCGGCATCAGGTTGATGCCCTCTTCCCGCTGCTTTAATTGTTCGCCACGGAAGAAGTTGTACTTACGGCCAGAGATGGCGCTCATGGTGGCATCGTCGCGGATGATGGTTGGCTTAATGAACACCATCAAGTTGCGCTTGGATTTCTTTGAGGAAGTGGAACGGAAGATGTTGCCGATCCATGGGATGTCTCCCAGAATTGGCACCTTAGACACCGATTCCTGCACGTCTTCATTGAGCAAGCCACCCAGCACCACGGTTTCGCCGGAATCCGCCAATACGGTGGTGGTTAAGGTGCGCTTACCAAAGGTCACGTCGACCGCGGTACGACCGCTGACGTTCGATACCTCTTGTTCAATTTCCAGCTGTACCGCGTTGCCTTCGTTGATTTGTGGGGTCACCTTCAGCTTGATCCCCACCTCTTTACGCTCAACGGTGGTAAATGGGTTGTCGTTGTTGGATCCCGCCGAAGAACCGGTGATCACCGGGATTTCATCACCAACAACAAACGACGCTTCTTGGTTATCCAAGGTGGTGATGCTTGGGGTGGCCAGCACGTTGGAGTTGGAATCTGCGGCAACCGCTTGGATCAAGGCACCAAAATCGCCCATCGCCACGCCCCACGCCATGCCATTCACCTTGGATAAGGCGGCGGCGAGGGTGGTGATGTCGCCATCGGTATCCGGGTTGGTTGTACATGTCTGGTTACCCGAATCGTTGGTGACACAAGAGGTTGCGCCATCTTCGCCACGCGCATCCCACAAGCCAGCGCCAATCTCGCCAATGCTGGTGCCGAAGCTGGAGTTGTACTGCACTAGGCCACCGGCGGTGGTGCCAAACTGCACATCAAAGCCCACTTCGTCGCCTTCGGAGATCTCAACGATGATCGCTTCTACCAACACCTGTGCACGACGAATATCCAACTGGCGAATGACGCTGTCGAGGGTTTGAATTTGATCCGGCTGCGCGTTGATCACCAAGGCGTTGGAATCTTCGTGCGCCATGATGGTGATGCCTTTGCTGGAACGGCTCTTGGCTTGGGCGCCGTCCTCTTTTTCAAGGCTTTCCGCAAAACCGGTCAACACTTCTTGCAGCTCTTTGGCTTTGGCGTACTTCAGGTACACCACCTTGGTGTTGCCAGAGCTTTGCATGTCTTGGTCTAAATCCCGTACCAGTTCAGCGGCACGGGTGCGGGCGCGTTCGTCGCCGCTGATCACCACCGAGTTCGTGCGTTCATCCGCCACCACTTTAGGGGCACTGCCTGCGCCAGCGGCGCCTTGGCTGCCGGCACCGCGGTACAAGGCATCAATGATGCGCACCATTTCTGAGGCGCTGGCGTACTTCAGTCGCACCAGTTCCACCTTGGTGTCGCCCTGCAGATCCACCCGCTTCACGATCTCAACCAGCTTGTTTACCGTGGCGGCGCGGCCGGTGATCATCAACACGTTCGACGGATCGTAGTTCACCACGTTACCGCCACCGGCGTTGTTGTTCAGCTGACGCAGCAACGGCGCCAGCTGCTTCGCTTCAACGTTGTACAGCGGCACAATGCGGGTCACCATCTCGTCGCCAGCACCGGGGTTACGGTCGTCAGCAACACGGATGTTTGCGTCTTTAGAATCTTTATCTTTCAGTACTTTGATGATGTTGTTGCCGGGCATTTCCACCACGGCGTAGCCATACACCTGCAATACCGACAGGAAGAACTGGTAGTACTGATCTTCACTGAGTAAATCGTAACTGCGCACGTTGATTTTGCCGCGCACGGTGGGGTCAACAATGATGGTTTTGTTCAAGTTTTTACCAACGATATTGATAAACTCTTGAATGTCTGTGCCTTTAAAGTTGGCGGCATACTGGGCTGGGGCGGCCGCAACCGCGAAAGCCGAAGCCCCGGCTAACATCCCCGCCAAAATCTGCTTCTTCAACCACGGCAGTCGACGCTGCATTTTGCTCATTGTTATTCCTTCGCCTAGTGCGCTTTATTGGTTTGGCAACGAGAACAGGACTTGGGTCAATTGCCCATCCCGTTCCACCATCACGGATGCTTCAGTCAGTTGTGGCAGTTCACTCATCAGCAGTGCCGCCTGGCCTAAATCCGTTAGATCGTAGCCATTAATTGAAACCGCTAAATCGTTCGGTTTCAAACCCGCTTCAAGAAACAGCTGACGCCCTTTCTTGCCGGGATTAAGTCGGTAACCTTTCATGCCACCGGCTTCGCGATCGCGCACCGGTGAAATACTAATAAAATCGGTCAGTTTGCCCGGATCGCTCAACATCGCTTGGCGAGCTTCCGCCACGGCACCGCTGACGGCGGCATTGTCGCGTACGTCTTTGACCGGGGCTTTACGCAATCGTTGCGTTTCAGAGCTGACTTCGCGGGTGTATTCCACCCCATCCAACATCAGGGTTTCGTACCGGCCCTGATTCAGAATAATGGCACGGTCGGCATACACCTCGTGCAGGCTGGCGTTGGTGCTTTTGATTTTGTCGCCAATGCCGTAGGTCTCTTGGTTGCCACTGCTTTCAATAATGGCGATGCCGCGATCCTCTTGCGACGAGGCCACTAAGCCAGTTAATAGGATCCGCAGGGTGGTTTTCGGGGCATCGTTGATCAGATCGCGCTCTACCGGGGCGGCGGGCTTATTGGCTTTAGGATCGGCTTTGCCGAATAGCTTCAACGCCAACAGCGGTTCAATTGAACCGGAATCAACCTGAGTTTGGCTGTGGCCGCTGGGCTTCCATTTGGGGGCGTTACCGCTGTCTGGTTGCGGTAAGAGCTGCCACGTTATCAAGGCCGCCACATACAAACTGGCGAGGACCAGTACAGCAGTAATGAGTTTAGCTACAGGCGCTTGCGGGAATCGCGATAAAACGCGTTGAAAAGGTGCAATAAAGTCCATGTATAGGGAAGCTTAGCTTTTTGCGCTAGTAAACACCCAGCGTCACTGATAGAGGAATTTCCGTGTCGTTAACTTACGTCATTGCTGACTAACAAACCAGCGTTAACCCACAGCCTGTGAATAGCGTAAAAACAGGGTTTATGCTAACGTCCCCCGCCTTAAGATGCCACGGCACAAACCGTCAATTTCGAGTAAATTTGGGGCATATATGGCTAAAACGTGCACAAATGGAAAGAGTGTTAGCTCAGTTCGACTAGATAAGTGGTTGTGGGCAACACGATTTTACAAAACTCGCGCATTAGCGCAGGAAATGATTAACGGCGGCAAAGTGCACCTAAATGGCCAACGTTGTAAGCCTAGCCGTCAGGTTGAGGTGGGCGCAACCATTACGCTTTGGCAGGGCTTTGACGAAAAAGAAGTGCTGGTGCAGGGCGTATCGGCCAAACGCCTCAGTGCGCCATTGGCGCAAGCGCTCTACCTTGAAACCGAGCAAAGCCACCAACGCCGTGAGCAACGTGCCGAGCAACGACGATTAAAGGCCGACGCCGATCACACTGCCGGCAGACCAGACAAAAAGCAGCGACGCCAATTGCTGCGGATCAAACACCAGGATACTAACTCATGAAACACACTGACCTGCTGCAGCGTTACCTGTTCGACAAAGCGGACGTACGCGGTGAACTGGTGCAGCTAGAAGCAAGCTACCAACAGATCCTTGCCAACCACGACTACCCAGCCGTGGTGCAGCGGTTGCTGGGCGAACTGCAAGCGGCCACCGCCATGCTAACCGCCACCTTAAAATTTGAAGGCGAGATTGCCGTGCAGATGCAGGGCGATGGCCCGCTGAGCTTGGCGGTTATTAACGGTAACCATAATCACGTAATGCGTGGCATTGCCCGCTTTACAGGCGAAGTGCCAGAGGGCGATCTGCAGGCGCAGTTGGGCAAAGGTCACTTGGTGATCACCATTACCCCAACCGACGGCGAACGCTACCAAGGCATTGTGGCGCTGGATAAGCCAACCTTGGCCGCCAACATTGAGCAATACTTTGCCCAATCCGAGCAGCTGAACACCCGCTTGTGGCTGCACGCGGATGGCAACAAAGCCGGTGGCATGTTGCTGCAGCAGATGCCGGCGTCGAACGTGATCGCCACGGTGCCGTTTGAGCACTTAGAAGCCCTGACCGACACCATCAAGGCCGATGAACTGTACAGCTTGGCCGCCAACGAGCTGCTGTATCGCCTCTACCACGAAGAGTCGATACAGCTGTTTGCTGCCAGCGACATCAGCTTTGCCTGTGGCTGTTCGCGCCAGCGCAGCTTAGCGGCACTGGCGTCTATCGATAAGGCCGAATTAGAGCAAATTCTGGCTGAGCAAGGCCAGATCAAGATGCACTGCGATTACTGCCACAGCAACTACCACTTTGACGCGGTGGATGTCGCAGGTTTGGGCCAAACCCAAGCCAGCAGTGACACCCGCCACTGAGCTGCAAGCAACCAGTAATGCATTGATAACAAGCTGCCTTTGGGCAGCTTTTTTTCGCGCTACTGTTTGAGCCTTACGACTAATATTTTCGTTACACTTGTGATAATGATTAAGCATTACCATTCTGATGGTCGTTCCGAGGGGCGCGACGCAGGCGTTAGAGTGGCCACTGCCGCCAACCATTCTGACGAGCTGAACTGCGCATCAGCCCGTTATCGCTTGGCGAATCTGCAGGACACACTAAGAGCCAATCATGGCCATCACGCATCCAAGGACCGAGGAACACGCTATGTCAGCAATCTGGCAGGATCTGAGCAGCGCCGAGCTGATCGAAGCCGCCATCGCCCGTAATGAAGGTCAACTGGCCAGCAACGGCGCCCTAGTAGTACAAACCGGTTCCCGTACCGGCCGCTCCCCCAAAGATCGCTTTATCGTTGAGGAAGCCAGCAGCCGTGATCACATCGACTGGGGCAAGGTCAACCAACCCTTTTCAGCAGAGAAGTTTTCTGCCTTATGGCAACGGGTTGATGAGTATTTAAACGAACGCGATCATTACCGCTCACAACTGCAAGTGGGTGCCGATGAAGCCCATTACCTGCCTTTAGATGTCCGCACCGAAACCGCTTGGCAGCAGCTGTTTGCCCGCAACCTCTTCATCGTGCCGGAACAGCTTAATCCAACCAAAAAGCCGGTCTGGCAGATCCTAAATGCGCCGGGCTTTAGCTGTAAGCCAGAACGTGACGGCACCCACTCCGATGGGGCCGTGATCATCAATTTCGCCGAACAAAAAGTGCTGATCGCCGGCATGCGTTACGCCGGCGAGATGAAAAAAGCGATGTTCTCGGTGCAAAACTACCTGCTGCCCGCGAAAGGCGTGCTGCCGATGCACTGCTCCGCCAACGTGGGCGAACAAGGCGACACCACGTTGTTCTTTGGTTTGTCTGGCACCGGTAAAACCACCCTGTCGGCGGATCCGAAGCGCCACCTGATTGGCGATGATGAACATGGCTGGGCCCCCGGTGGCGTGTTCAACATTGAAGGCGGTTGCTACGCCAAATGCATCGATTTATCGCAGCAGAATGAACCGGTGATCTGGGATGCGATCCGCTCCGGCTGTGTGCTGGAAAACGTGGTGTTGGATGCACAGCGACGCCCAGATTATAACGACGACAGCTTGACTCAGAACAGCCGCGCCGCCTATCCGTTGGAGCACATTGAGCACCGCGTCCTCAGCAACAACGGGGCAGAACCCGCCGCCGTGGTGTTCTTAACCTGCGACGTTTCCGGGGTGTTGCCCCCAGTGGCAAAATTATCGAAACAAGCGGCGGCCTATCATTTCTTATCGGGTTACACCGCGAAGGTGGGCTCGACCGAGATAGGCTCAACCAGCGCCATCGAATCCACCTTCTCGACCTGCTTTGGCGCCCCCTTCTTCCCTCGCCCAGCTGGGGTGTACGCCGAGCTGCTGATGGAGCGCATTGAATCCTTTGGCAGCCAAGTGTACTTGGTCAATACCGGCTGGACCGGCGGCCCCTACGGCGAAGGCAAGCGCTTTGATATTCCCACTACCCGCGCCGTGATCGACGCCATTGTGAGCGGCGAATTGGCGCAGGTGGAAACCCATCATATTGAACAGCTGAATTTGGATGTGCCGCTGCACGTGAACGGCGTTGACAGTGCGCTGCTGAACCCGCGCCAAACTTGGCAAGATGGCAACAAATACGATCAATACGCACAGCAGTTAGCGATGCAGTTTCGCGCCAACTTCGATAAGTATCAGGTCTCTGATGCCATTGTGAACGCGGGGCCGCGCAGCTAAGAGCGCCGCCGTTACAAACCCGCTAAGGGGTGTGGTTGCCGCGGCAGCCACACCCGCACCGCCAAGCCCCCTTCGGCGCGATTTTTCACCTGTACCTGCCCCGATAAGCCTTCAATGATGCGGCTGATGATCGCCAAGCCCAAGCCAGAGCCTGCGCCACCACGCGCTTCATCCCCCTGCTGGAAGGGTTCGAACATCGCATCCAGTTTGGTCGGATCGATGCCTGGGCCATTGTCTTCAATCTCAAACCACACCGACTCGCTGTCGGCCCCGCTGCGTAAGCGGATCCAGCCATTGCCGTAACGCAACGCGTTCTCCAGCAGGTTGCTGAGCACCCGTTTCACCGCCACCGGTGGCAACATGCACGCCTGCACTTCCCCCAGCTCCAGTTCAATGGTGGCGCCACGTACTCCCTCTTGCTGCGCGGTTTCCCGCAGCAGATCGTTCAACGACAGCGGCTGCAGATCTTCGCTTTGGTGGCCACGAATAAACGCAATAAACTGATCGATGATGGCGTTCATGTCGTCAATGTCGTGCTCGATCCCCTCTTTCAGGAAATCGTCTTTCGCATCCATCATCTCGGCCGCTAATCGGATCCGCGTTAACGGCGTTCGCAGATCGTGCGACACCCCAGCCAGCAACACTTGCCGATCGGTCTCGAGCTTCGCCATCGAGCGCGACATCTTATTAAACGCCTGAGTAACCTCTTCCACTTCAATCGAGCCCGACAGTGGGATCGGTTTGGGGAAATGGCCACGGGAAACGGCCAAGGCCGCGCGCTGCAACCGCAGCAACGGCCGCGATTGACGCCGCGCAAACCACCAGCCGCCCAGCACCGATAGGGTGCCGATCCCGCCCAAATAGATGGTCAGCGGCGAAATGGTGGTTTGATCAAAATCGGTCAGTGGGATCCGCAGCCACAGCTGGGGGGCTTGGGGAGGCCGCACCCACACTTGATAGGCGCCGCCCGTGGCTAAGCGCACCTCAGCCGGGCCCCCAAGGTATTCGCTCATTTGATCGGAAAACAGGCTGTAGTAGGTGGCTTGATCCAGCCCTTGCTGCCGCGCTTCCGCCAGCGTGAACGCCTCCATGTAGAGGTTCTCTTCCAGCCGCCCTTGCAAGGCATCTAAAGTGGTCGGGAGGTTGATGTCTAACTGCAGATCACGAAAGGCAAAATCCACCTGACGTGCCATCAGTTCGATGATCTGCTGGGTGGTCGGCTTCACCACATACATGGTGAGCGACCAATAAGAGAGGATCTGGCTGATCAGCAGCAAACAGCCCACCAGCAATACCGTCTGACCAAAGTTACTGCGGGGCAGCCGGGTCCAGCGCATTAGCGTTCAGCGCCGTCGGGCACAAAAACGTAGCCCAAACCCCATACGGTTTGGATGTAACGCGGGTTGGATGGATCGTCTTCAATCAGGCGGCGCAAGCGCGATACTTGCACATCAATGGAGCGTTCCAACGCACTGTAATCGCGGCCACGGGCTTGGTTCATCAACTTATCGCGGCTCATGGGTTCGCGCGGGTTGCTGACCAGCACCTTCAGCACCGCAAATTCCCCCGAGGTCAACGACACCGACTCCCCCGCTTTGGTCATTTCGCGGGTGGCAAGATTCAAACTGTGCTCGCCGAAGCTCACTTCGGTTTCTTGCTGGGCAGGGGCGCCCGGCAGCTCTTGTGGGCGGCGACGCAAAACCGCTTTGATCCGCGCCAGCAATTCACGGGGATTAAACGGCTTGGGCAGGTAATCATCCGCCCCCAATTCCAGCCCAAAGATCCGGTCTGCTTCGTCGCCTTTGGCGGTCAGCATCACAATTGGGATGGGGTTATGTTTCGCCCGCAAGCGTTTACAGATAGACAAGCCATCTTCGCCGGGCAGCATCAGATCCAGCACCAATAGATGGAAGTTTTCCCGCTCTAAATAACGATCCATCTGTTCCGCATTTGCCGCAGCACGCACTTGAAAGCCCTGCTCCACCAAATACCGCTCTAGCAGACCCCGTAGCCGAATGTCGTCATCGACAACCAAAACCTTGGTGGTTTCCTGTTCCATGCTGTGCCCTCACGCAAAATTTTAACGCTTTGATATTAACCGCAATCCGTGTCGCTGCGTACGCTTTGATGTTGCAAACTGTTTCGTTAGTCGTCGAAGGGCTGGTAGCTGATGCGATTGACGTACCAGATCTTGTCGCCCGCGGGGGTAGTAACCACCACTTCGTCGTCCACCTCTTTGCCCACCATCGCTCGCGCTAATGGCGAGTCGATGCTGATCTTGCCTTGGCCGATATTAAACTCATCGGGGCCCACCAATTGGTAATGCTGCACCTCGCCTTGCTCCGATTCCAGCTCCAGCCAGGCGCCAAAATAGGCCTTGCCCTGTTGCCGTGGATCCGGCTCAACCACTCGCAACACCTCCATCCGCTTCGACAAAAAGCGCACTCGCCGATCAATCTCGCGCAGCCGTTTTTTACCGTAGATGTACTCGGCATTTTCACTGCGATCGCCCAAGGCCGCGGCATCAGACACCGCCTGCGTTACCATTGGGCGCTCCTCTTTCCACAAAAATCGCAGCTCTGCTTCGAGGGCGTTCCAACCGGCTTTGGTGATTAAATTGGCTTTTTTCAAAGGGGCTTCACTTGGCTAAGACTGATGACTCGGCAATATAGCAAGCCAACAGCGGCAGCGCGAAGGCTGTGTTATCTTGCCCGCCAGTCGTTTTTTCTTGGGCTTTTGTTATGACCCCCATCGCCACCGCCATCGCTGCTGAACTGCAGGTACAACCGCGCCAAGTCAGCGCTGCCATTGACCTACTGGACGGCGGCGCCACCGTGCCCTTTATCGCCCGCTACCGCAAAGAAGCCACCGACAGTTTAGACGACACCCAACTGCGGGCTTTAGAGCAACGCTTGGGGTATCTGCGCGAGTTAAACGAGCGCCGCCACACCGTGCTGAACAACATCGACGAGCTGGGCAAACTGACCGACCCCCTGCGCCGCGCCATTGCCGCCGCCGACAGCAAAACCGCCTTAGAAGATCTGTACCTGCCGTTTAAATCCAAGCGCCGCACCAAGGGGCAGCAAGCGATTGAGGCTGGCTTAGAGCCGCTGGCACTGCAGCTGCTGGCCGAGCCACCGCACAACCCGCACCAATTGGCGGCACGCCATTGCAACCCACACTACCCCAATGCCGAAGCCGTATTGGCTGGCTGCCAAGCGATCCTTATTGATCACTTTGCCAACCAAGGCGCGGTGGTGGCGCAGCTGCGCCAAGCGCTGCAACAAGGGTGGTTGTGCAGCAAAGCTGGCCGTGGCAAAGCCCGCGACGACAGTAAGTTTCGCGATTATTACCAACACCAAGAACGTTACCGAAACACCCCCTCCCACCGTGCCCTTGCGATGCTGCGGGGCAAGAATTTAGGCGAATTGTCTTTAAGTCTACGGCTGGAAGCGGAAGCCCCAGCCCGCGGGCAGATCAGCCGGGCGGAGCAGTTGCTTGGCGCGCAGCTGGGCATCAAGAACCAAGGCCGCGGCGGCGATCAATGGCTGGCACAAACGGTGCAGCAATGCTGGAAAACCAAATTAGGCCCCAGCCTTGAAAACGAACTGCTTGGCAGCCTGCAAGCCAAGGCCGAAGCCGACGCCATTGGCGTGTTCGCCGCCAACATGGTGGATCTATTGATGGCCGCGCCAGCGGGTGCGCGCCCGACCTTGGCGTTGGATCCCGGTTTACGAACCGGCTGTAAGGTGGCGGTGATCGACGCCACCGGTAAGGTGCTGGCCACCGACACCATCTATCCGCACCAACCGCAAAAACAGTGGGATCGCGCGCTGCACCAGCTGCAACAACTGGTGCGGCGCCATCAGGTTGAATTGATCGCCATTGGCAACGGCACCGCCAGCCGCGAAACCGATAAACTGGCGGCGGAGTTGATCCGCGCAGGCAACCCTTCGCTGACCAAGGTGATGGTGTCGGAAGCTGGTGCCTCGGTTTATTCCGCCTCGGAACTGGCCGCCACTGAATTCCCCCAGATGGACGTCAGCTTGCGCGGCGCGGTCTCCATTGGTCGCCGCTTGCAGGATCCACTGGCTGAGTTGGTAAAAATCGAGCCCAAAGCGATCGGCGTTGGTCAGTATCAGCACGACGTCAACCAAACCCAGCTCGCGCGCAGCTTAGATACGGTGGTGGAAGATTGCGTCAACAAGGTGGGAGTGGACTTGAATAGCGCCTCTGCTCCACTGCTGGCACGAGTGGCGGGCTTAACCCCCACTCTGGCCAACAACATCGTCAGCTACCGCGATGCCAATGGCCGCTTTAACAGCCGCGCCGAACTGAAAAAGGTGCCTCGACTGGGGCCGAAGGCGTTTGAACAGTGCGCTGGGTTCCTGCGGATCCGCGCGGGGCGCAATCCACTGGATGGTTCTGGGGTGCACCCTGAAGCCTACCCCGTGGTTGAACAGATCCGTGCCCACGTAAAGTTGGCCACCACCGAACTGCTGGGCAACAGCGCGGTCTTGCAGCAACTGCAGCCACAGCAATTCATCACCTCGCAGTTTGGGCTGCCCACCATCACCGACATCATCGCCGAGCTGGATAAGCCCGGCCGCGATCCCCGCGGCGAGTTCAGCAACGCGCGCTTTGCCGATGGGGTTGAGCAGATCGCCGATCTGCAGCCGGGCATGATCCTCGAAGGGGTGGTCACCAACGTTACCCACTTCGGCGCCTTTGTTGATGTCGGGGTGAAACAAGATGGCTTGGTGCACATCTCGGCACTGGCGGATCGCTTTGTTGAGGATCCGCGCACCGTGGTAAAAACCGGTGACGTGGTGAAAGTGAAAGTGATGGAAGTCGACATCAACCGCAAACGCATTGCCCTATCCATGAAGCTGCACGACCAGCCCAACGACAGCAGCGCTGCCACCAGCAACCGTACCCCGCCAAGCCCAACCCGCCGCCAGCAGGCTGCAACGTCAGCGCGCCCGGCCGCAGCGGCCAAGGCCAACCGCAGCGATAATTCAACAGGCGGCGCCTTGGCCGATGCGTTTGCTAACGCCAAACGGCGATAAGGTCACTGGGGATCAGGTTGAAGCTAAAAAGCGCGGGGGCCGTTCTGGCTGGCCACTGCTGTTGTAGAGGGTGGCGATGATGCGGCCAAACTGGGCGTATTGGGCATCGCTCAAGCGCTGCGCCGCACTGGCTTCGGGTAAGCCGCCACTTTGGCGGCGCTGTCCGGGGCGCTCGATGGTTGGGTTGGCCTGCGCCAGCAGCGATTTGAGCGATTCTGGGCCGTAGCTGGGCTGTTCCGATTGCGACTGCTGCTGCGCGTCTTCCCCTTGCTGCTGTTGCCCCTGCTGCTTGGCTTCAACGGTGTCGGCTTTATCCCGCTCGGTATCGAGCTCACGCTCTGCCGCCGCTTTGGCCAACGCTTCTGGAGCGGGCAGCGGTTGTCGCAGTTGTTGCTCACGCGCCGCCCCCTCTGTTGCAGGGTTAGTGGTGGCGATGGGCACTTGGGGGAAGTTAGACACCAAGAACATCGCGGATCTCAGATCAGCTGACGATCGCCCAATGCCATCGTCAATTTATTGACGCAATTATTGCCTAATTAGCGTGCTAGGTAAAATTTAACCAATTGCGCGCAGGTTAACTCAAAATGGGAGATAAAGGGCGCGTGCCCCGCTTGCGGGATCAACACCGATTGCGACTGAGGCGCCAATTGATCCACCAACGCCACGCTCGCCCGTGGCACCAAGGCATCGTTGTGGCCATAGATCCGCAGCCACGGCAGCTGCAGTGTTGCCAACTGCGCCCGCAGATCCACCTGTGCCAACATGGTTAAGCCACCGGCCAAAGCCGTTGGGTGGGCTGCGGGCAGTGCCATTACCGCTTGCTTTAATTGGCGCACATCGGCACGACCGGAAACCGATCCCATCCCCTGCAGCGCAAAAAAACCATTGATGGTTTTGCTGCTGTCTTGCTGCAACTGCGTGGCAAAGCCCGCCAACACCGCGGGCGCGATCCCCGGCCAGTCCGGCCGCTGTTCAAAGCACGGCGAGCTGGCCAGTGTGCACAACGACAAGGTGCGCTCTGGCCGTAACAGCGCCATCTGTTGCGCGACGAGGCCGCCCAACGACCACCCCAGCAGATGGCAATCTGGTGGCAATTGCGCCCAGATCGCTGCCGCCAACAGTTCAATGTCATCGCTGCTGGCCAGCGGTGCGGTGCCGCCAAAGCCCGGCAGCTGCGCCACCCCAACCATCAATCCTTGCGCCTGTAGGCTGGGCACCAGTTGCTGCCATACGGCGCCATTCATGCCCCAACCATGCAACAGCAACAACGCTGGCCCTTGGCCATGCCAGTGGATCTCGACCGCCGAGGCCGTTAGGTTGTGGGACATGGGACTCCATCAGATGCTGTGGCAAAAAGTGCTGGCCAGTTTACCCAACCGCTGCCAGTTATGTCAGCAGCCACTGTCACAAGGCAGTGGCCTGTGCCCGTTGTGTTTGGCTGACGCCGATGCTGGGCTGCTCTGCTTGTGTTGCAGTACGCCCCTGACTAACCGCAATTCTGCGGCCCCCAGCAATAACCCATCCCAGCGCTGCGGCAAGTGTCTTAGCCACAAGCGTTGGCGTGTGCTGCAAGTGGCTTACCCCTACCACAATGACGTGGGCCGCTTAGTGGCGCAGCTGAAAGTCACCCAACAGTGGAGCCTGTTGCAACCGCTTTGTCAGCGACTGGCCGAGAAAGTCACCAACCAGCCATTGCCCCATGCCTTAGTGCCGATCCCGATGCACCCAAGCCGCTTACGCCAACGCAGTTGCAACCATGCGCTGTTGATTGCCACCGAATTAGGCCGATTGCTGCAGCTGCCGGTAAGGCCAGAACTGCTGCACAAAGTGCGTGCCACCGATAGCCAACACCGCCTGAACGGCCAGCAACGACGGCAAAATCTGCACGGCAGTTTTGCCTGTGCGGATCTGCCGCGCCAAACCCAGATTGCGCTGGTGGATGACATCGTAACCACCGGCACCACCATGAAAATGGCCGCCAGCGCATTGCAGCGTGGCGGCCATCAAGTCAGCCAATATTGGGCGTTAGCCAGCGCCATGGCACGTCGCCCCAGCCGTTAGCGCAGGTACGGCACCATAAACAGGGTGTTGGCGATCAGCCGTTCGCCCCCCAGCCAAAAGTTACGAAACAGCGGGTTGTCCGCTAACAGTACGTACTGGCCTTGCCCCTGCGGCAATAACTGCACCGCACCTTTCCCTGCCAGCGACTGCTGCAGTTCTGGGGCGATAAAGCCCGACAACAGCGGCTGCTGATGGTATTTGGCCAACTGTCGCCCCTGCTCGGCTTCGATGGCGTAACTGCCTTGCTTGAGCAGCGGCAGCAACGGCGGCAAGCCAAATCCCAACGGATGGCTGTTATCCAGCTGCAGCTGCACAATCGCGCCACCAATGGTACGACGCGCATCTTCGCTGCGGCGCTGAGCAAAGCTCACCGCGTCACCGGCATGGGCAAACTCCGCTTCAAAATCATCCCCATCCAGCAGATCGGCACGGAACAGTTCGCGCTTCAGCAACGCGTTAACGCCACTGCGCCATGCCACTACGGTGCCCCCTTGCTGCACAAAGGCAGCAATCTTGCTGGCGTGCTTTTTGGTGAGATAGCGGTGCTCGCCGCCCAGCACAAACAGGTGGCTGTAGCCATTCAGTGGCGCTAAGCCAATGTCGCTCGAGTCAATCAGGGTCAGTGGCAGTTGCAGCTGCTTATCTAAATAGAACCACAACATGCCCACGTCATACTGACTGGTTCCTTCGCCAGCAATCACCGCCACTTTGGCCGGTGCCGTTGCGTGGTAGCGGCGACCACCGGGATCGAACCCCGCCAACGCTTGGCCTGAGGTGACGGGCTGCGCGCGTAACTGATGGCGATCTTCAAGGGTTTTCAGCGCGGCGGTTAGCCCCGGTTGATTGGCCAGGATCAACAGATCGCCGGGGGCAACTTCAATGTCGCCTCCAGCGCCATCTAGCACACTGAAACTTTCGGCAAAACGCACCCGAAAGCCCTGCTGCAACAATTGCTGCAACGCCGCTGGCGCCATGCGATCGTTCCAGCTGATGTGCCAATGCAGTGCCGGCAGCGCCAGTTGCGAATCCACCAATGGTGGCTGCGCTTGCAGCTGTGCCGGTTTGGTGTCGCCCTGTACGGTTAAGTTAAACGCCAGTTCAGCGGAAAACGCCGACACGTCGTAAAAGGTGTTGTTGGCAAACTCACTGCGCTGATCAAACAGCGCGTTCAGTAAGCGGTATTGAGGTTGGGCAAAGGGGATATACAGATCGCCGGCAGCAAATTGGCGTGATTTCCGTTTTACCGCTTGCGCCAAGTAGGAATACTGCACCTGATGCTGCGCCAAGATCGCGGCGAATGCGGCCAAACGGTTGCGATCCCCTTGGGCTGACACAAACCACCCATCGCCGTTGCGATCCTCCCCTTCTTCCATTGCCTCCCGATAGAACTGCGCTTGATACTGGCGCAGCTGCTCCCGCTCGGCTAAGGCACCGCGCACGGTAGAGAACGACGTCGCCAAATGGTTACGCACCCCGATGCTCAGCGTCAGCTCACCTCGGTCGGTGTCGCGCACTAAGCCACGGGCACTGGCTTGCTCAAATAAAATGCCAACGGCGCCGTTGATGTCTGGGTAGGTTGAGCCTTTGCCGTAATAGAAATCATCAAAAGATTCCCGCGAGAAATAGGGCTGATACAGCTTGTCCAGCGCCGCCGCGTGGTGCTTGCCAATGGCAGCGGTCAGCTGTTGGTTTTCAACCGGCGTTAGCGGGTGGGTGCGATCCGGCACCCCGGGCTGGAAAAAGTAGGAAGACTGGTGGCCCATCTCGTGGTAATCCGACACCACATGCGGCAACCACTGTTGGAAAAAGGCCACTCGACCACGGCTTTCGGGGTGCACCAAATAGAGCCAATCGCGGTTAAGATCCGCAAGATAGTGGTTCACACGGCCACTGGGCCAGCCTTGGCGATGCTCGCGGTGCCAAGTATCGCCACTGGCCACCGCATTGCGGTTGCCGTTAGCCCAGTTAGCAAAACGATCATTGCCATCGGGGTTCTGGCTTGGGGTAATGGCGATCACCGCGTTATCCAGCCACTGGCTAACTTCGTCGCTTTGACTGGCCGCAAGGTAGTAGGCAAACAAGGTGGCCGCATGAAGGCCGCTGGCCTCATCACCGTGGATGCTGTACGCCAGCCAGATCACCACGGGGCCATCCCCGGCTTCGCCTTGCCGAACCTGCGCCCGCTCTGCCAAGATCTGCTCTTTATTGGCGAGGTTTTCAGGGCTACTGAGCAACAACGCCAGCTGCGGACGGCCTTCATGGCTGCGACCAATGTGCTGCAATTGAGCCCGATCGCTTTGCTGCGCCAACTGCGCGAGGTAATGGTGAACTTGATCATAGCGCAGGTGCTGTTGCCCAACCGCTTGGCCGAACGCTTGCTCTGGGGTGGTGATCGTGGGGGTGTAGGTTTGTGTCGGCAGTAAACTGGCCATCACTGGCAGGGTCGCCAGCCACAGTGCCAGCGCCATCAATATTCGCATCGTCATTCCCTGAACGTGATTGCCTCACTGCGCTGCCTCTGGCCCTGCTTGGCATCGGTTAATGGCAGTGAAGTGCTTTGTTGTTATAGCGCCCATCTTATCAATCGAATTGTTCGTTTAGCCAGCGAAGCGTGATCTCGGTAACATCCGCCCACTATAAATCCCAGACCGTCTGGGGTTATCATGCAGTATCCGAGTCGTTTACTCAGGTTTAAGAGAGCCGATATGATCATCATTACCGAGACCGCCCAAGCCCACTTTGTGAAGTTGCTTGAGCAGCAGCCAGAAGGCACCCACATTCGTGTGTTTGTTATCAATCCAGGCACCGCTCAGGCGGAGTGCGGCGTATCTTACTGCCCGCCAGACTCGGTAGAAGCCGACGACACCGAACTGGAATTCAATGGTTTTAACGCCATGATCGACAGCAAAAGCGCGCCTTTCTTAGAAGACGCCAACATCGATTTTGTGACCGATCAACTGGGTAGCCAGCTGACACTGAAAGCGCCCAACGCCAAGATGCGTAAAGTGGAAGACGACGCGCCGCTGAAGGATCGAGTTGAATACATGATCCAATCTCAGGTTAACCCACAGCTGGCTGGCCACGGCGGCTTCATCACCTTGATGGAACTGACCGAAGATGGCATCGCAGTGATCCAGTTTGGCGGCGGCTGTAACGGCTGTTCCATGGTGGACGTAACCTTGAAAGATGGCATCGAAAAGCAGCTGCTGGAACACTTCAGCGGCGAGCTCTCTGCGGTGAAAGACATCACCGAGCACCAAGCAGGCGAGCACTCTTACTTCTAAGATCCCCCGCCAACAAAAAACCGCCCAACGGGGCGGTTTTTTTGTCGCTCAATGTCTGAGCTTGGGATCGGTTCGGTTAATGGCCATCCGCCAGCCACCGCTGTTGATGTTGCCGATACAGATAGTGCGCCGCCAGCGTCAGGCTCCGCAACAGCGCAAAACCGCAAAACGCCAACCACAAGCCGTGATTGCCGTAGCTTTGGCTTAGCCACCATAGGGCAAAGAAGCCCAGCGCCGAGATCAACATGCTATTGCGCATCGCCCGCCCTTTGGCCGCGCCAATGTAGACCCCGTCAAACAGGAAGCAGGTAAAGGCCACCAGTGGGTAAGCCACCAGCCACCCGAGGTAATGCTGCGCTCCAAGTCGCACCGATTCGATGTCGGTCAGCAAGGCGATCAACGACTCTCCCGCCAGCAAGAACCCCACACTGAACAGCAACGCCGTCAGGGCCGACCAGCTCCAGCACAGCCAAATGGCATCGCGCACCCGCCGCTGATCGGCTTTCCCCACCGCCTGCCCCACTTGCGCCTCCGCCGAATAAGCGATGCCATCTAAGGCGTAGGCGATCAGCAAAGTCAGGTTCATCAGCACCGAATTGGCCGCCACAATCGCATCGCCCATTCGTGCCCCTTGCGCCGTAACAAAGGCGATGCACAGCTGCAAACACAACGAGCGTAGGAAGATGTCGCGGTTCAGCGCCAACAGTTTGCCGATGCCCCGCAGGTGCAAGCGTTGCCGCAGCCGCTGTGCGGCTGGGATCTGGCGCCAACTGAGCCACAAGCCCGCGGCTAAGGCGCTGTAATCGGCAATCACCGTGGCCATTGCGGCTCCCGCTACGCCCCACTCAAACCCCACCACCAGCAGCAGATCCAGGCCAATATTGAGGCTATTGGTCAAGATCAGCAGCAGCATGGCTGCCTTCGCTTGTTGCCGCCCCAGTAAGAATCCCAACAACACTAAATTCATCAAGGCCGCCGGTGCCCCCCAGATGCGGATCTGGGCGTACTCAAGCGCGTAATGCTGCACTTCCGCACTGCCACCAATTAAAGCGATGCCCCCCTGCAGCAGCGGTTGCTGCAATAACAACAGCGCCAACGCCAATGCCGCGGCACAGCACAGCCCCTGCCACAGCACCGCAATTTGGTTCGGCCAGTGCTGCTGGCCAAAGCCCTGCGCCACCAAGCCAGTGGTGGCCATACGCAAAAAGCCTAACACCCACCATAAAAGGGTTATAATCATCGCGCCGACGGCCACGCCGCCGAGATAATAGGCCTCACTTAAATGGCCGATGACTGCCGTATCCACCAAGCCCAATAGCGGAGTGGTGATATTGGAGAAGATCATCGGCAGCGCCAACGCCAAGGTGCGTTGGTGCGCTGGCCACTGCCTGAGCACGGCGGGGATGGTCATAACTTATGGATTTCCAACAATGATGAAAAAAGGTTTGGCTTGGCTTGGAATGGCCTTGCTGCTGTTGAGCCTGCCAGCGCGAGCGGTGGTAATTCTACAGTACCACCACGTCAGTAACAGTACTCCAGCTAGCACTTCGGTGACTCCAGCGCAGTTTCAAACGCAGATGACCTACTTAAGCGAACAAGGCTTTAACGTGATCAGCTTAGAAACCGCCTTAACGGCGATCCGCGCGAAACAGGCGTTGCCCGCCAAATCGGTGGCGATCACCTTCGACGATGGCTACCAAAGCATCGCGGCGAATGCACACCCCATTTTGCGTCAGCACGGCTTCCCCTACACCGTGTTTGTTAATGTCGCCCCGATTGAACAGGGCTACCGCAATATCATGGGCTGGGAGACGCTGCGCCAGTTAAGCCGCCAAGGGGCCACCATCGCCAATCACAGCTACCAACACGATCATTTGATCCGCCAGCAAGCTGGCGAAGACGATCTGGCGTGGCAACAGCGGATCCGCACTGACATTGAGCGCACCGAAACGGCGATTACTGAACAAATAGGCCATCACTTAAAGGCGTTGGCCTACCCCTACGGCGAATACAATCCAGCCCTGCAAAACCTGCTGGAGCAACTGGGCTTTGCTGGCATTGGTCAACACAGCGGCGCCGCCGGTCCTTACTCTAATTTAACCGCCATTCCACGCTTTCCCGTTGCTGGGCCATACGCCGATCTCAACACCCTGAAAGTGAAACTGCACAGCCTCAATATGCCGGTGGTGGCGCTTGATGGTGCTGGCTCAGAGCTGATTGAACGGCGCCAACCCAGCCTGACCGTTACCTTAACGGGTACCGATGTGCGTAAGCGCGCCCTGATGTGTTATGTCCAAGGCCAAGGCGCGAAAGCGCCACAATGGCTGGATGACAACACCTTTAGCATTCAAGCGGATCTGCCCTTACCCGCAGGCCGTTCTCGCTACAACTGCACCGCACCCAGTTTGAGCCAGTCCGGTTACTACTGGTTTTCCCAGCCTTGGGTACAAGCCAACAGCGATGGCAGCTGGCCGCAGGAATAACAAACAGGGCGCCGTAATGGCGCCCTGTTGGGGTATTGATGCTGCGTCTGGCAGCGGCGATCCGTTAACCCTGCGGGCTAACTGGCGAAGTGGATGATTAACGGCAACTCGTGCTCTAACTGCGCCATCGACACCGTCCGCACTTGCCCTGGTTCCCCTTGGGGCCGAAAAATCACCTCCAATTGCCCCTGTGGGTTGATCAGCACCATGTCGGCGCTGTGATCCACCAAGTACTCACTGCCGCTGGGGCTATCCACCAAGGCATAGACCAAGCCTAAACTTTGCGTAAAGGGGTGCAGCTGGCTGTGTTCGCCGGTTAACGCGATGAAGTCGTCATTAAAAAAGCGCACGTAATTGCTTAACCGAGTTAGGTTATCCCGCTGCGGATCCACCGAGAGCATGGCGATCTGCAGCGGTTGCGGCCCCTGTTGTATCGACTGCAACTTAGGGTAGAGCCGCGCCAGATCGGCCATGGTGGTTGGGCAAACATCTGGGCACGAGGTATAGCCAACAAACAGCAGGGTCCACTTGCCTTGCAGCTGTTCCATGCCGAACGCTTGATTGCGCTGATCCACCAACTCAACCGCCGCCAGCGCCCGTGGTTGCTGCAACCACAGTGCCGCAACCGCTGGCCGTGGCGGTGTTTGCAACGACCACCACACCCCCGCCCCTAATGCCACAACCGCAGCAAACGCCAACAGCAATACACGTAGATTCATAGCATCAACCCCAAATAATGATCCGCCAGCAACAACACAAACAACGCCAACAAGTGCCAAATAGACAACAAAAACAGCTTCATTGGTGGGTATTGTTGGGGCTGGTATTTCAACTGCCACGCTCGCACTAAAAACCACACGCTCAGCACCGTGGTGCCCGCCAAATAGAGCGCGCCGCTCATGCCGACTAAGACCGGCAGCAAACACGCCAGCGCATACAAAAAGCTGTACAACAGAATCTGAGTTTTGGTGTATTCGGTGCCATGAGTGACCGGCAACATTGGCAAGCCCGCTTTGGCGTAATCCGCTTTACGCGCAATCGCCAGCGCCCAAAAGTGCGGCGGGGTCCAAGCAAAGATGATGATCACCAACAGCAAACCGTAGCCGTGAAAGTCTCCGCTGATGGCGGTCCACCCCAGCAGCGGCGGCATCGCTCCGGCTAAACCACCAATCACAATATTTTGCGGGGTCGCGCGCTTTAAAAAGCCGGTGTAGACCACGGCATAGCCCACCAAGGATCCCAACGTTAACCACGCAGTCAGCGGATTGGTAAACAGCCATAACAGCACAAAGCCCATGCTGCCTAATGCCATGGCAAACAGCAGCGCCTGCAACGCACTGACTCGGCCTTTTGGTAGGGGCCGGTTATGGGTGCGCGCCATGATGTGGTCGATGCGCCGATCCACCAAGTGATTGATGGCCGCCGCCGCCCCAGCCATCATGCCGATGCCCACCAACCCCGCTAATAGCGGTTGCCATGGCACCCAGCCTGGGGTGGATAAACACATGCCAACCAACGCGGTCAGCAGCATCAAGGCCACCACCTTAGGTTTGGTCATTTCGAGGTAATCGCGCCACGGCACCGAGGCCGAGGTTACTGCTATCGCTTTATCCATGTTGCGCTTCTCCCTGCCACAGCCGAACATTACTGGCGATCACCGCCAGCAGTAATAACAGCGCTACGCCGTTGTGTGCCACGGCCACCGCCAATGGCAATCCCCCCAGCACATTGCCGATCCCCAGTGCGATTTGCAGCGTTAACACCACCGCCATCACATTGGCTTCACGCTGGATCCCAACTTGGCGCAAGCGCCACCACAGCAGCAATAAAATGGCCGTGGTAACCAGTGCCCAGATCCGGTGGCTGACGTGAATGGTTAACCGTGCTGGATGATCCAGTACCCCATATTCATAACTGCTTGCTGGGGCCTGCAATGGACTAAAGGCGTCGGTCGGATTTAACTTTGCCAGCCAGTCGCCTTCGCAGATCGGCAACTGGGTACAAGCCAACGAGGCATAATTCGCCGAGGTCCACCCTCCCAATGCAATTTGCGTTACCAACACCACTAACGCAGTGGCAGCCATCGCTTTTAGCCCGGAAGTGATCCCCCGCGGCGACTTGGTCACGTGCGTTGCGCTGCCAATATCTCTCTCGCTGGCCTGAATGGATTGCCCTCTTTGCTGCAACAACCAATACAACAGCAGCGCCGCAATACTGAAGCCCCCCAACAGATGCCCCATCACCACCAGCGGCATAAGGTTTAAGGTGACGGTCCACATCCCCAGCGCGGCCTGAAACACCACCAAGCCCAGCAGGAGATAGGGCACAGCGCTGGCTCCGCGCTGGCGCCAATGCAGCACCGCGATCGCGAGGATCAGCAGCCCTAAACAAGCCGCCACATAACGGTGTACCATCTCGGCCCACGCTTTGGCTGGCTCGATGGCTCGTTCCGGAAAGCGCGCTTGCGCGTCCGCGGCTTGCTCGGCATTAGGAACCGTTAGATAGCCATAACAACCGGGCCAATCTGGGCAACCTAAGCCCGCATCCGTTAACCGAGTAAAGGCCCCCAGTAAGATCACTACTAGGGCAAAGCACAGGCTAAATAAGGTTAATCCTTTCATCGCGCCCCCTTACCCAATCCGTGACAGCTTCAACAGCTTGCGCAGATCCAGCAGCATGTCGCGGCTTTGCCCTTGCTGGTAACCCAGTACCCACTGCCCCCAAGGATCCACCACCACCATGGCATAGGGTGCCAACGCTTGCTGCAGCGGTGGGTTAATCACCTGTCGAAACCGTTCTGGCGCCGTAATGGCCTCGCTGCTGTAAGCGATCGGGATCACCCGCGTATGTTCACGGCCTAAGGCGATGTGCGCTTGGTTAAGTTGCTGCAGGTGCTGTTGGCAGGCGTGGTCGCATTGGTTTGGCACAAAGGTCACTATCTGCCACGTTTGTTCTGCCGGATTGGCAACCCGTAGCTGCTGGTAACTTAAGTCCGACAACAACTGGCCGTGGTTGGTGCTACCACCTTGATACCAGCCCAGTTTCAACACCAAGGCAGCGGCGATCACCGGTAAGGAAAATAAGCCCAGCAACAGCAGCAAGGTACGCTTTGAAGCAGCGGAAGATGAGGACATAGTTACTCCTACTTATGGTCACCGTTACCGCTGGTGATTGTTATTGTTATGCCATCGGATGATTCAGATGGGTCGATTAACAGGATTTGCGGTTGTGCCCTTACGGTTACGCCGCCACAGCAGCAATGCCACCACCAACCACGCCAGCGCTAAACTAAACCACTGCAATGCGTAAGCGTGGTGCTTTTCGGCGGCCATGTTGATGGGCTGCCACGGCCGTTTGAACCCCAATTGCTGCGGTTGTTGCAGCCACAAGAGCGCTGGAATCAGCGGGTGCTGCCAATGCTGTTGCAGCTGCGACCAATTCAGCGCTTGAATGCGGGTAACCACACCAACTTCCGGCAACAGCTGATCCGCCAATCGGTTGGGTTGAGGCTGCAGCAGGCGGCCTAAGACCACGCTGCGACTTGGCAAAGGCGGCAACGCTGGCAGTTGTTCACGCCGCGATGGGGCAGCCACAAAGCCCAAATCCACCAACAGCCAAGGCTGCTCTAACGACACCTGCAGTGGCACCAAATAGCGATAACCTACTTGGCCATCCACCACTTGGTTATCCAGTAACAAGGCCTGTTGCGGCAGCCAGTTGCCACTGATCTGCAATTGATAACCTCGTAAATCGCCCTCGGTTGGCAACGGCCATTGCAACCGCTGTTGCGCCCGCTGCTGATACTGTTGTTGCAGCTGTTGCTTGTGGGCTGCACGGTCAAGTTGCCACAGCCCCAACTTGACCAACGTCAGTAGCACCGCCACAGTAGCTAAACGGATCACCCACGCAATCATTGGCAAGGAGCCATTATGGTCATCGTCATCAAAACGGTATTGGTGCTCATCTTGCTATACATCCTCGGCAATCTGGCCATGGCTGGTGTCGCGATGATCCGTGGTAAGCGTTCAATGACCCACTATCTGGGCCGTCGCGTCGGTTTCTCTGCCATCGTATTGCTGATTGTGCTGGTGGCGATGGCCATGGGCTGGTTACCGCTCAACCCAAGGCCATATTAACCGCGCGAATATCGGCACTGACGCGCGCCACGAGCACATCGCGGTTCGCCAGTGCCGACCAATCACAGCACGTACACAAACACGAACAGGCACAGCCACACCACATCGACAAAATGCCAATACCAGCTGGCCGCTTGGAAGCCAAAGTGATTTTGTGGCGTGAAATGCCCTTTCAGCACTCGGAAAAACATCACTATCAACATGATGGTGCCAAGGGTAACGTGCAAGCCGTGGAAGCCCGTCAGCAAGAAGAACGTGTTGCCATACACCCCAGAGCTCAACATCAACCCCATCTCGCGGTAGGCGTGCACATACTCCTCAGCTTGCAGCAGCAAAAACACCAACCCCAGGGCAATGGTGCCCGCCAACCAAGCGGTTAACGCCTTGCGTTTTTCTTGCTCTAACCCGGTATGAGCGAAGTGCAGAGTCACCGACGACACCACTAAGATAATGGTGTTGTACAGGGGCAAGCCGCCCCAGCCCATCGCTTCAGTGGTGATCCCACCCGGAGTGGACACCAGCGGCCACACCGCTTCAAACCCCGGCCACAACACTTCGTTGGTCATGGCGTTATTGCCCGAACCACCCAGCCAAGGCACCGAGATTAAACGGGTGTAAAACAGCGCACCAAAGAAGGCAAAGAAGAACATCACTTCAGAAAAGATGAACCACGCCATTCCCTGTTTAAAGGAGCGATCCATCTGCTGGGAATACATGCCCGCCATCGATTCATCGATGATGTTACGGAACCACCCCACCAGCATGTACAGCAGTACCGCCACACCCGCCAGCAGCAAGTAACCGCCAAAGCCACCGCCTTCGGGCAAGCTGGTCACGTAGTTGCCGGCACCGACCGCGATCATGCACAACGCCACGGCGCCGACTATTGGCCACGGGCTTTGCGCTGGAACGTAATAACGTTGATATTGTTGACTCATTGCACTCTCCTTAGCCACGCTCGGCCACCGCATCGGTGATGTTATAGAGCGTGTAAGATAGGGTCAGGGTTTGGATCGATTCCGGCAGTTCCGGATCAACAAAGAACACTAACCCCATTTCCGCGGTTTCTCCGGCAGGCAGCGGTTGGTGATTGAAGCAAAAGCACTCAATTTTCGAAAAGTAGAGTGCCCCCTGCCCCGGGCTGACCGATGGGATCGCTTGGCCGATGGTGTCGTTGCCCGATAGATTGGTGGCACGAAACGCCACCTGTGTGGTTTCGCCAGGGTGCACCTGCATCCGCTCAACCACCGGTTCAAACTGCCACGGCATGTCGTTGCGGACGTAAGTAACAAACTCCACGGTAACGGTGCGCTGCACATCCACTACGTTGGCCGCTTGCACGGCGCTGGTGTTGGTTTTGCCATTGATGCCAGTAATCTCGCAAAACACGTCATACAGCGGCACCAACGCAAAGCCAAAGCCAAACATTCCCACCACCACCAGCAGCAGGGTTGAAACCAGTCGTTTATGCTCTGCCATTGGTTATTTCACTGTCGGTGGGGTTTCAAAGGTATGCAGAGGCGCCGGAGATGGCACCGTCCATTCCAGTCCTTCCGCCCCATCCCACACCTTGGCCTGCGCCTGTTGGCCACCGCGAATGCACTTAATCACCAACACCAGGAAGATCAGCTGCGACAGGCCAAACGCAAAGCCGCCGATCGACACCACTTTGTTGATGTCTGCAAACTGCAGCGCGTAATCGGGGATCCGGCGAGGCATGCCCGCCAAACCTAAGAAGTGCATCGGAAAAAACAGCACATTGACCGAAATGAGTGAACACCAGAAGTGCCATTTGGCCAAGGATTCTGAGTACATGTGGCCGGTCCATTTCGGTAACCAATAATAGGCGCCGGCCATGATCGAAAAGATCGCCCCCGTCACTAACACATAATGGAAATGCGCCACCACGAAATAGGTATCGTGGTACTGGAAATCCACCGGCGTGATCGCCAGCATCAGCCCCGATAGGCCACCAATGGTAAACAACACAATAAACGCCAGTGCAAACAGCATTGGCGCTTCGAAACTGATTGACCCCCGCCACATCGTGGCTACCCAGTTAAAGACTTTGACGCCAGTCGGCACCGAGATCAGCATGGTGCAGTACATAAAAAACAGCTCTGCAGCTACCGGCATGCCCGTGGTGAACATGTGGTGCGCCCACACAACAAACGACAGGCCCGCAATCGAGGCAGTGGCGTACACCATGGAGGCATAACCAAACAGCCTCTTGCGACTGAAGGCTGGCACAATGGCAGAAATGATGCCAAATGCCGGCAGAATCATGATGTAGACCTCGGGGTGACCAAAGAACCAAAAGATGTGCTGGAACATCACCGGATCACCGCCACCGGCGGCATCAAAGAAGCTGGTGCCAAAGAATTTATCGGTCAAGATCATCGTTACCGCACCCGCCAGCACCGGCATCACCGCAATCAACAAAAAAGCGGTGATCAACCAGGTCCACACAAACAGCGGCAACTTCATCCACGTCATGCCTGGGGCACGCAGGTTAACGATGGTGACGATCACATTGATCGCCCCCATGATCGAACTGATCCCCATGATGTGAACAGAGAACACAAACACCGCGGTCGAGTCACCACTGAAGGTGGTCGACAGAGGGGCATAGAATGTCCAACCAAACGCGGGGCCGCCGCCCTCCATAAACAGGCTGCCCAGCAACATCGCAAAGGCAAACGGCAGGATCCAGAAGCTCCAGTTGTTCATCCGTGGCAAAGCCATGTCTGGGGCACCGATCATCAACGGGATCATCCAGTTGGCTAATCCCGTGAAGGCCGGCATCACTGCCCCAAACACCATGATCAGCCCATGTACTGTGGTCATTTGATTAAAGAAATGCGGTTCAATCAACTGCAGTCCGGGTTGGAATAGTTCCGCTCGGATCACCATCGCCATGGCGCCACCGATCAAAAACATCATGAAACTAAACCACAGATAGAGGCTACCGATGTCTTTATGGTTGGTGGTGTAGAGCCAGCGCTTAATGCCGGTGGCGTGATGTTCATGGTGCTCGTGGTGTTCATCCTGGCTGTTGCCCACTAAGGGTTCAGCCGCTTCTAACTTGGCGTCTTTTACGAGACTACTCATTGCTGCTCTCCCTGCATCACGGCATTCACGTCGGCGGTTTGCACCACATCACCGGTGTTGTTATCCCAAGCGTTGCGTTGATAGGTCACCACTGCCGCCAGCTCTTTCAAACTCAGCTGACTGGAAAAGGCCTGCATGGCGGTGCCACTGCGCCCATTCACCACAATGTCGATGTGTTCGCCAATTTTTCCGGTCGCAATGGCACTGCCGTTGATGGCAGGGAAGACCCCAGCTAACCCCATTCCATTAGGCTGATGACAGGCGGCGCAGCGCGCGTTATAGATTGATTCACCCAGTGCCATCGAATTGGCCATCGACAGCTGTTGCGTCAACGAAGCTTGCTCCGCAGCGGCGGCGTCATTGGCAGCCAGCTTTTGCGTGGCCAGCCACTGATCAAATTCGGCTTCTGGGAGCACTTCCACCACCACCGGCATGTAGCCATGATCCTTGCCGCACAGTTCAGCACACTGACCACGATAGGTGCCGGGCTCTTTGACCTTGGTCCAAGCTTCGTTAATGAAACCAGGGTTAGCGTCTTTCTTCACGGCAAATGCTGGCACCCACCAACTGTGGATCACGTCATCGGAAGTCATCAAAAAGCGCACTTTGCGATTGGTGGGGATCACCAACGGTTTATCCACTTCAAGCAGGTAGTTTTCGCCTTTGGCTTGTTGGTTTTGGATCTGTTCGGCGGGGGTGGACAACAGGCTGAAAAACTCAACGTCGTGGCCAAAATACTTGTAGTGCCATTTCCATTGCGAGCCGGTGATCTGAATGGTGAGATCCGAATCCGATGGATCTTCCATGGCGATAAGGGTGCTGGTTGCCGGTACGGCCATACCAATCAAGATGATAAACGGGATCACCGTCCAAGCGATCTCGACCTTGGTGCTTTCATGGAAATTAGCGGCAACCGCGCCTTTGGATTTACGGTGATTGATCAACGAATAGATCATCACCCCAAACACCACAATGGCGATCACGCAACAGATGTAAAAGATGGTCATGTGCAGGCTGAATACCTGCTGACTGATATCGGTGGCACCGGGGGTAAGATTCCACGGCGATTCAGCGGCCAGAACTGGCCCGCAGAACAAAGCGGCTAAGCCGCCAAACAGCTTTAACTTCACAGACACTTCTCCTGTCCACGTTGATGTTCAACGTTTCGAAGAAAGCTCGCACAGTAAGGCTTAACTCTATGTAAGCTCCCTGAACCCTAGGGGGCATGGGCATACGTGTATACGACTTAGCTACGCAAATGCTGCCAGTACAACTGCCAGTTTGTTTCTGATTACTAAAGTAAAGCTACAGCCTGTTCTGAGCTTGATCAAGCTCACAAATGGCGTTCATTAATGAATGGGGTTGGGAAGGGAATTCGCCAGTCGCAATTCGCTATGGAATAAAAACGCTGGGCAATGGGCCCGTTTTTGCACCAATTCGAGACGGCGTTGATCGCGATTGTCTAATTGGGGCAGCCATGCCAGCACTGCGGCACAGGTGCCACCAGTCAAGGCTTGTTCTAACGCCATCATCGCTTCGATGTCGTCAGCGCAACGCACCCGCAAGATGCGTTTGCTGTCGATGCCTGACTGCCGTACAAAGGCGCCCCAGTCGCACTCTGGCGCATTGATAAGCAGGATCCAACCGCTTTGCTGGGTGAGCTGTTGCAGCTGCGGCGCTACCGCCAGCAAACCTTTACCACGTTGACAGCGATGCTGGGTAACACTGGGGCGCGCGGCCACCGATGTTTGCCAGATCCCGGGATGACGATGCTGCAGGTTTGCTGAGGTTTTCATTATTGCCAATCTCCATTTCGCACTACGCCAACGGCCAAGCCTTCGATGGCCAGCGGCATTTCAGTCAGATCCACCACAATGGGTTCGTATTCGCTGTTCTCGGCATGCAGGTAGACCACATCGCCCTGCTTTTGGAAACGCTTTACCGTAACTTCGTCTTCCCCCACTCGTGCCACAACCACTTGGCCATTACGGGCGGTCTGGGTTTGGTGTACAGCCAGTAAATCGCCATCTAGGATGCCAATTTCTTTCATTGAATCGCCGCGAACACGCAACAAGTAGTTGGCTTCTGGGCGGAACAGGGCAGGATCTAGCTGGTAATGTGATTCCACATGTTCTTGCGCTAAAATCGGTTCACCGGCGGCGACGCGGCCAATCAACGGTAAACCTAAATCTTCCTCTTGCGGCTGTTCAAACAGGATGCGAATGCCGCGGGAAGTGCCCGGTACAATTTCGATGTACTCTTTGCGGGCCAATGCCTTGAGGTGTTCCTCGGCGGCGTTCGCACTGCGGAACCCCAACTGACGCGCGATCTCCGCCCGAGTTGGTGGCATGCCGGTCTCTTGCATGTGACGCCGGATCAAATCAAACACTTCAGATTGGCGCGGAGTTAACGGCTTCATTTAAATACCTGTTTATTCATACAGTGAATATACTGTAATCATATACAGGTTGTTGATGATTTCAACAGCAAAAGCCAAGTTTTCTGGCTGCAGTTGGCAACAATTTGAAGAAAACTCAGGGGTTAGCGCCTCAAGCCGCAGTGGAAACGCAACTCTTGCGGGAGTTTCGACCCTTGCTGCTGCCTCTGCTCGTCAATGGGTGTAAACTCAGCGCCAATTTGAAACTTTTTGCAGAGAAGCGAGCCGCGTGAGTACTTCCAGCCTGAACCATTGGCAGCAACCCGTCAGTTGGGTGCAGCGGTTGATGGTCCAAAGTCAGCCTATTCCTGAACAGCCGATCCAAGAACTGGATTTCGACCTATCCCGTCCTATCGTCTATGTATTGCCGCAAAACTCCTTCTCTGATCGTTTGGCGCTGCACGAGTGTTGCACCAAACTCGGTCTGCCAAGCCCGTTTGATCCACTGGAGATTGATGGCACGTCTGTGCCGCGTTTGGTGGCACTGTCGCCAGCCAAAGGGCTGTTTGGCTTTAACTCCCGCGAAAGCGATTTCCAAGGGCCGTTTGAACACCTGTTGGCGCTGCATAAAAGCAATCCACAACTGGATGTGCAAGTGATCCCAGTCAGCCTGCTTTGGGGCCGTGACCCAGGTAAAGAGGAGAGCGTGAGCGCCACCATTCTGGCCGACGACAAGCCAACTTGGCTGCGTAAATCGTTGATTGTGGCGATGCTGGGGCGCGACAACTTTATCCGTTTCTCCCGTGCGGTATCGATGCGCTACATGGCGGAACAACGGGGCAGCGACAGCGCCATCGCGTCGAAGCTGGCGCGCGTGGCCCGGGTTCACTTTGGGCGCCAACGCACCGTTGCCACAGGCCCTAAGTTGCCGGATCGTAACGCCCTGTTCCGCAGCTTGCTTAACTCGGAAGTGATCAAAGAAGCGATCGCTGAAGAAGCGCGCAGCAAAGAGATCTCAGAACAAGAAGCACGTAAAAACGCGCATAAAATCTTGGACGAGATCGCCGCCGATTATTCCGACAAACTGTTCCGCATTGGCGATCGCTTACTGACGTGGTTGTGGAACAAGCTCTACAACGGCATTAATGTGCGCGGTGCTGAGCAAGTGCGACAGCTGGCGCAAGATGGCCACGAAATTGTCTATGTACCTTGCCACCGGTCACACATGGATTACCTGCTGCTGAGCTACGTGATCTATAAGCAAGGCTTGGTTGCGCCACACATTGCCGCTGGGGTGAACTTAAACTTCTGGCCAGCCGGGCCTATCTTCCGTCGTGGCGGTGCGTTCTTTATTCGCCGTTCATTTAAAGGCAATAAACTCTACTCCACCATCTTCCGTGAATACTTGGATCAGCTGTTTAAGCGTGGCTATTCGGTGGAATACTTCTGTGAAGGGGGTCGTTCACGTACTGGCCGCTTGCTGCCAGCCAAAACCGGCATGATCGCCATGACCGTAAACAGCGTGATGCGCGGGCTGGAACGCCCGGTCACCATGGTGCCGGTGTACCTTGGCTACGATCACGTCATGGAAGTGAACTCTTACCACAAAGAATTAAAAGGTAAGAAAAAAGAGAAAGAGAGCGCGTGGCAGGTGTTCTCAGCCATTCGCAAGCTACGCAACTACGGCAAAGGCTACGTTAATTTTGGCGAACCGATTGCGGTGCATCAATTCCTGAATAAAACCCAGCCGGATTGGCGCACCCAAGTGGCCGATGGCAACTTGCGCCAGAAGTGGATGACCCCAATGGTGAACCAACTGGCCAATCAACTGATGTGCAACATCAACGATGCCGCCGCCGCCAGTGCGATGACGTTAACTGCCTCAATTTTGCTGGCAACCGATCAACACGCCATGGATCGGAATTCGCTCGAACGGCAGTTAGACATCTATCTGGATCTGTTGCGGGCGGTGCCTTACACCAGCCGCGCCACCGTGCCAGAAGGCGACGGCAAAAGCGTCTTGCAGCATGTGCTGGATCTGGACAAGTTCCAAGTGGATGGCGACAGCCTGACCGAGATCATCCGCATCTTTGATGGCGCGGCCGTTACCATGACCTACTACCGCAACAGCTCACAGCACCTGTTGGTGTTGCCGGCGTTGATCGCCAGCTTGCTGCTGCGCCAAGGGGCACAACCCCGCCAGCAGTTGCTTACCCAGATCCACAGCCTGTTCCCACTGTTACAAGCAGAACTGTTTATCGGCCTTGAAACCGCCGAGCTGGATAACTACCTCAACGGCATCATCAACGAACTGTTGCATCAGCAGTTGCTGCAGCAGCACGACGAACTGATCAGCCCATGCAGCGAACATCGCGCCGAACTGCTGAACATGGCCAGCCAAGTGCAGGAAACCATGCAGCGTTACGCCATGGTATTGTCTCGCTTGCAGCAAGAGCCGCAGATTGAGCGAGGCACCTTAGAGAAAGAGAGCCAAAAACTCGCTGAACACATGTCGAAACTGCATGGGATCAGCGCGCCGGAATTCTTTGATAAGAAGCTGTTCAACATCACCACCAATAAGCTCAAAGAGTTGGGCTTGTTAGGGGAAGAAGGCGATCACGCGAAAGTCGCGCAGATGAGCGAACTGGTGCTGTCGCTGGTGGCCGCACCGGTTTATAACAGCATTACACAGGCCAACTAAACTGCGCCTATCACGCTAAAGTTCCAAGGCGGGGTTTCCCCGCCTTTTTTATTGCAGTACGCCATGAAACCACAACACCCCAATGCCGTGTTAACCCTGCGCCAGCAGCGGTTGGCGCTATCCACCCGCCCCTTTAACGCCCGTGGTGCTACGGTTGTTCGCTGCCCGCGCTGCCAAATTGCCGCCAGCCATTGTTGCTGCCAATGGGCACGACCACAGCAAAGCCAGTTGCAGTTTTGTTTGCTGATGCACCCGAAAGAGCCACTGAAGCCCACCAACACGGGCCGCTTAATTGCTGAAATTCTGCCAACGACCAGCGCCTTTAGTTGGAGCCGCACCGAGCCAGAAGCCGCGCTGCTGGCCTTACTCCAAGATCCGCAATATCAGCCATATCTGGTTTTCCCGGGCCAATACAGTGCGCCAGAACGAGTGCATGACACTCTTCCGATGCACAGCAACAAAACGCCGCTGCTGATTTTACTGGATGCCACCTGGAAGCAAGCCCGCAAGATGTTCCAAAGCGACTATCTGTCGACCATTCCGGTGCTGTCGATCAGCCCAGAGGCGCTCAGTCGTTATCAACTTCGCAGCGCCGCCCACGATCATCAGCTGGCCACCGCTGAAGTGGCGGCGCAGGTGTTGGCACTGGCCGGTGAAACCGACAACGCCAACGTTTTAGACGCCTATTTTCAGGTGTTCTCGCAACGCTATTTGGCCGGAAAAATGAAAAAGCCCGCGATCAGTGACAGCGAGCCTTTTCAGTTTTTGCAAAGCCTGACAGCCAACGGTTAGCCGTGCCTGAACCGCTTCTGATGCTATCCCTTGGGGTTGACCGCAGCCAACAGCAGCACCATGCCATCACTGTCGATCACCTCAACCAAGGTGCCCACGGCAAGGGGAGCGGCGCACCGAGCCCGCCAGAAAGTATCGCCGATCTGCACTCGGCTCTCGCCTTCGGGCAAGGCTTCCGCCAACGACCAACGGCGACCGATCAATTGGCTGGCGCGATCATTCAGCTGAGGCTGTTCGGTCTGTTCGTTGTAGTGTCGAAACAGCCGCCAATAGGCCACGCTGTACACCAAGGTGGCCACCGCAAAGGCGATCAGCTGCCCGGCCCAACTGAGATCGGCCAACAGCCACAGCATGGTAGCCACGGTCCCCGCTGCTGCTGCCGCCCCCAGCAAGAACCCACCAGTACCCAGCGCCTCTAACGCCAGCAACACCAAACATAAAACGATCCAGTGCCATGGCTGCAATTGCGCTAACCACTCCATCATGGTTTTGGTTGCTCCGTTTTAAACAGTTCGGCAATGCCCGCGACCGAACCAATCACATTGCTGGCTTCCAGCGGCATCATAATCACCTTACTGTTTTCAGCACTGCCAACGGTTTGCAGGGCTTCCACGTACTTTTGAGCCACAAAGTAATTGATGGCGCGGTTATCCCCTTCGGCAATCGCCTTCGACACCATGCTAGTGGCATTCGCTTCAGCTTCCGCTAAGCGTTCGCGCGCTTCGGCTTCGCGTTTGGCGGCTTCGAGCTGCCCTTCCGCTTTTAAGATCTCCGACTGCTTCTGCCCTTCGGCCACCTTAATCGCCGCTTCCCGTTCGCCTTCGGCCTCCAAAATCGACGCGCGCTTTTCTCGCTCCGCCTTCATCTGCCGTGCCATCGCATCCACCAGATCTTGCGGCGGGCTGATGTCGCGAATTTCGATGCGGGTGACTTTCACCCCCCAAGGATCGGTGGCTTCATCCACTTTGATCAGCAGCTCGGCGTTGATCCGATCTCGATTCGACAGCATCTCATCCAGCTCCATCGACCCCAGCACCGCACGAATGTTGGTCATCACCAAGTTTTGCATCGCCAGTTCCAGATTGTTGACCTCGTACGAGGCCTTAACCGGATCTTGCACTTGAAAGAAACACACCGCATCGGTGGTCACCTGCGCGTTATCGGAGGAGATCACCTCTTGCGGCAAAATATCGAGAACTTGCTCCATGATATTTTGCTTATGGCCAATGTTATCCACAAACGGGATGATCACCGTTAATCCCGGGCGCAGCACTCGGGTAAATTTGCCAAACCGTTCCACCGTGTATTGATAACCCTGAGGCACAATTTTCACCCCAGTTAGCAGCAATATCAGTGCAAATCCCACCAGTACTAGTGCTAGAACCTCTATTCCATACATCAGGATATCCTTATCTGTTTCGCCGTTTAACGGTGACCACTGATCAACAACGCTCAGTAATGCAGCAACAACGCCAAAGCCACTGTCCATTTTGTATACAAAGAGTATCCTGCTAAAGCGCACTTTAAAATGGGTTTTCAACACATTTACCCACAGGAGATCCGCCATAGTGTTCGCAGGCGGTTTCTGCCCACGGTACACTGCAGCGCTTCACGTAGTATGAGATCCCCAACCATGAACAAACTCACTTTGGCTGCCATCGGTTGCTTACTTTTGATCGGCTGCAGCGAACAGCAAATGGAACAACAGGCAAACGACGTTAAAGCGGCCACACTGGCCGTTATCGATGACGCCAGCGCCGCTGCTCACGATGCCCTAGATGAGGCCAAAGATCTGGCCGAAGATGCCGTAGATGAAGCAGCCGATGCCGCGGTAGATGCTTTAGGTGATGCCAAAAACGAAGCCGCCGATGCGTTAGAGCAGGCCACCGAAGCCGCCGCCGATGCCCTAGAAGAAGGCAAAGAAAAAGCCAAGCAGGCGTTAGAGCAGTAAATTTTTTAGCCATCAACGGCGACGCCCAAAAAAAACACCAACCCCGTTGGGTTGGTGTTGTTAGCGCATGACAACAGACGCATTGTTATCGCTGCTATCGCCACCACCGCGATTCAATATGCTGCCTGCACAATGCTCTCACTGGCGACTTTGCTGTGGGGGATTACTGCTGCTTTAAGCCACGTCGATACAGCATCAGGTAAATGGCTGGGATCACAAACAGCGATAACAGCGGCGCGGTGATCATGCCACCCACCATCGGCGCCGCGATCTTTTGCATCACCTCGTTACCACTGCCACTGCCCCACATGATCGGCAGCAAGCCAAAGAAGATGGTGGCCACCGTCATCGCCTTAGGTCGGATCCGCATCACCGCCCCCTCCAGCAACGCCGCGCGCAGATCCGCTTCGGTTTGCAGCGTACCGGCCTGCTGCCGCGCCGCCATGGCATTATTCAGATACACCTGCATCACCACCCCAAATTCAGCTGCCACTCCGGCCAGCGCGATCATTCCCACCGCCACCGCCACCGACAGGTTGATCCCCAGCTGCCACAGCAACCACGCACTGCCCACCAAGGCAAACGGCAAACTGAGCATGATCACCAACGCTTGCGACAACGAATTAAAGGTTAAGATCAGCAACAGCAGGATCACCCCCAGCATCAGTGGCACCAGCAGGGTTAACTTCGCCTCAACTCGCTGCATGTATTCATACTGACCAGCAAAGCTCACGCTGTAGCGCGGTGGCAACGACAGCTGCTGATCCAGTGCCGTTTGGGCGGCGTTGATGTACTCGCCAATCGACACCGAATCAATATCAACAAACACCCACGAGATCAGCCGACCGTTTTCACTGCCGAGCATCGGCGCACCATCGCGCAAGCTTAGTGTGGCGAGGTTAGCCAGCGGCACATACTTGCCGGATTGGGTTAGCACCGGCAGCGTCTTCAGCTTATGGATGTCGTCCCGCAGCTCTCGCGGATAGCGAATATTGATGGGGTAGCGTTCTTGCCCCTGCACCGACTCGCCCACGGTCATGCCGCCAATGGCCAGCTGCACCACATCTTGCACCTGCGCTAAGGTCATGCCGTAACGCGCCGCAGCGGTCAGATCCGGAGTAATGTCGATGTAGCGACCGCCGCCGGTGCGCTGGGCAAAGGCCGAACGCGTTCCCGGTAACTTACTCACAATTGCTTCTATTTCGCCGCCAATGCGCTCTAATTCCTGCACATTAGCCCCAGAGATCTTGATCCCTACTGGCGTTCTTACCCCGGTAGAAAGCATGTCGATGCGGGTTTTGATCGGCTGTACCCAGGCGTTGGTGATCCCCGGCACTCGCACCGTTTGTTGCAGCTCGGCAATCACGTCATCAATGGTGTAACCAGCGCGCCACTGGGCTTGCGGCTTCAACATGATGGTGGTTTCCAGCATCGTTAACGGCGCTGGATCGGTGGCGGTATCGGCGCGCCCCACCTTGCCAAACACCCGCTTTACTTCGGGAATGGTTTTGATCAGCCGATCGGTCTGCTGCAAGATCTCCGCCGCCTTACCGGCACTGAGCCCCGGCAGCGTGGTGGGCATGTACAGCAGATCGCCCTCTTCCAGCTCGGGCATAAACTCACTGCCCAGTTGCGACAGCGGATAAGAGGCCGATCCCAACGCCAACAAAGCCAACAACAGCGTTACCTTAGGAAACCGCAGCACCGCCTGTAACGTCGGTTGATACAGACTGATCAACACTCGGCTGATGGGATTTTTTCGCTCTGATGGGATCTTGCCGCGCACAAAATAGCCCATCAGCACTGGGATCAGGGTGATCGCCAGCAGCGCCGAAGCCGCCATGGCAAAGGTTTTGGTGTAAGCCAGTGGGTGGAACAAACGTCCCTCTTGCGCCTCTAGAGCAAACACCGGCACAAAGCTTAATGTGATGATCAACAAACTGAAAAACAGCGCCGGCCCGACCTCGATGGCGGCGGTTTGGATCAACTGCCAATGCTCGGCACCGCGGGCATCGTGGCCATGCTCAGCACGGTAATGCTCTAAGTGCTTATGGGCGTTTTCAACCATCACAATGGCGGCATCCACCACCGCCCCTATCGCAATGGCAATGCCGCCAAGGCTCATGATATTGGCGTTAACGCCAACGGCGTTCATGGCGATAAAACTGATGAGGATCGCCAAGGGCAATGAGATCACCGCCACCAAGGTAGAACGGGCATGCAGCAGAAACAGCAGGCACACCAACGCCACCACCAGCATCTCTTCCAGCACTTTACCTTTCAGGTTATCCACCGAGCGCAGGATCAATTCAGAGCGGTCGTACGTGATGCGAAGTTCCACACCAGGTGGCAATCCAGCTTCGATCTGCTGCAATTTGGCTTTGATGTTATCAATGGTGGCTAAGGCGTTTTCCCCAAAACGCATCACCACAATGCCGCCCACGACTTCGCCTTGGCCATCCAGCTCGGCAATGCCACGACGGGCGGCAGGACCGGTGCGAACCGTAGCCACATCCTTCATCAACACCGGCGTGCCGGCGTCGGACAACACCCCCAATGGGATCTCAGCAAAGTCGGCTAGGGTTTGCCGATAGCCCGACGCGGTGATCATGTACTCCGCTTCCGCCATCTCCAGCACCGAGCCCCCTACGGCGGCGTTGGCGTTATCGAGCGCGTTGCGCACCGCCATCAGATCCAGCCGATACAGCGCCAATTTATGCGGATCCACCACCACCTGATAAGCCAGCTCCATGCCGCCGACGGTGGCCACTTCGGACACCCCAGCCACGCTTTGCAGCTCCAGCTTTAAGAACCAATCTTGCAGCGATCGCAGCTGCGCCAGATCGTGCTGACCACTGGTGTCGACCAAGGCGTATTGGAACACCCACCCCACCCCAGAGGCGTCTGGCCCCAACGCCGGCGTCACCCCATCGGGCAACTGCGCTTGGATCTGCGACAGGTACTCTAATACCCGCGAGCGCGCCCAGTAGATGTCGGTGCCATCTTCAAAAATAACGTACACAAAGGAGTCGCCAAACATCGAAAAGCCGCGCACGGTTTTGGCGCCGGGCACCGCCAGCATCGCGCTGGAAAGTGGGTAGGTGATCTGATCTTCCACCAACTGCGGCGCTTGCCCTGGGTAAGCGGTTTTGATGATCACCTGCACATCGGACAGATCCGGCAACGCATCCAGTGGGGTTGAGCGCATCGCCTGCCAGCCAACCAGCGCCACCAGTGCGGTTACCACCAAGACCAGCATCCGCTGACGCAAAGAGGCACGAATAATGGTTGCTAACATCTTGCCCCCTTAATGGTCATGGCCATTGTGTTCGACGCTGGCCGCGCCACTTAATCGACGTAGGCTGCCTTGGATGGAGGCTTCAGAGTCCAGCAGGAACTGGCCGGAAGTCACCACTTTGTCGCCTTCTTGTAAGCCTTCAAGCACTTCCGCTTTGCCTTGGCTGATCATCCCTAAGGTCACCGCCACTGAGCTAAATTGGTTGTCGCCGCGCTGCACCACCACCCGATTCTCTCGGCCAGTTTGGATCAACGCTTCGGTTGGCAGCAGCAATAAGTTTCGACGCGGCCCACCATAGAGTTCAACCTCAACCAGCGAGCCCGGGCGCAGCACTTCATCGGCGTTATCCAGCTTCACTCGCACCTGCATGGCGCGGGTAACGGCGTCCAATTCTGGGTAGATGTAGTCGATCACCCCCTCTCGGGCAAACACCCCTTGGGCACTGGCGGTAACGTCCGCAAAGCGGCCGACTTCTAACCAGCTTTGCTCGTTTTCAAACACATCGGCAATCACCCAAACGCTGCTTAAATCCACCAGTTCAACCTGAGTTTGCCCCGGCTGGATGTACATGCCATCGCGCAGATTCAGCTGGCTGATCACCCCTGTTTGCGGGGCGTAAAATGGCACGCGATAAAGGCTGGCACGCTGCTGCTCTACCTGAGTGATCACCCGCTCGTCCACGCCTAACAGCTGCAGCCGTAAGCGCGCTTTACGCAGCAGTTCTTGGCCACGGATCTGTTGTTGATCAAGGTAATCCAGCGCCTGCAGATAATCGTCTTGGGCGGTGACCAGTTCCGGCGAATAAAGCTGATACAGCAGATCGCCTTTCTTGATGCGCTGCCCAACGTTGCTGATGTTGGTTTGCTCCACCCAACCACTGACTCGAGTGTGGATATGGGCAATGGCATCTTGGTTGTATTGCACCGTGCCAAGGGTGCGGATGTAACGCCATAAGGTGCCACGTTCGATCTGTTGACTGCGCATCGCCAGCGCTTGCTGCATGCCGCCAGAAACCCCCACCACCACCTCTTGCCCAGTGTCGGTGCCCACGGTGATGGGCTCTAGATCCATGCCGCAAATGGGGCAACTATCGCCTTCTTCCCCCACCACATGCGGGTGCATCGGGCACACAAATTGGGTGCTGCTGGCCAGCGGCAGGCTTGCTGCTGCGGGGCTGGTCAGATCCAGGCTGGGTCTGGCCGTGTCGAGCACGGCAGTGGCCGCGATCGGACTGAGCTGGGGATGGTTATGGCCTTGATGCGCCTGAGCCGTTGTTGGCTCATTCAGAAACATATTGCAGATGGCGCAGCGCTCATTCAGCGCTCCGATCTGCTCTGGGTGCATTGGGCAGGCGTAGATCGCTGCCGCTTGCTCGGTGCTGCTTGGCTCGGCCGCCAGCACCGATGACGGCAGCGCCAACAGCAGCGCAACAATTAATAGCGCGTGAATATTCATACCTTTCTCCTCGAAAACGGCATCGGCGCACCGGCGCCGATGCCACTCGATCAGTGCTGCTTAGCGTGGCCGTGGGCTGCGGCTGACGCTTGCAACGCCATGCCGCACTTCGGGCAGTCATCGCCAGCTTGGCCGATGACCTTCGGATGCATTGGGCAGGCGTGGCTGGCTTCGGTCACCGGTGCCAGCTTCATGCCGCACTTCGGGCACTCATCGCCGGCTTGACCAACCACTTTAGGGTGCATCGGGCAGGCGTGGCTGGCTGAGGTCACCGGTGCCAGCTTCATGCCGCACTTCGGGCAATCATCGCCGGCTTGACCAACCACTTTGGGGTGCATCGGGCAGGCGTGGCTGGCTGCGGTCACCGGTGCCAGCTTCATGCCGCACTTCGGGCAATCATCGCCGGCTTGACCAACCACTTTGGGGTGCATCGGGCAGGCGTGGCTGCTGGCCTGCATTGACGAGGCATGGTGGTGGCTCGCGGCCAAGGCTGAGCTGGTGCTGCTTAACGCCAGCAACACCACAAAAGTACGGATCAGGGCGACAAAAAATTGGGACATGGGATCTCTCCATCACGATGGCAATCGCCATCAAATCAACAACTGCAGCCAGTAGTGACTGCAACAACTTAGAGTGAGGTGGAGGAGATCAGGCCGTTGGAGGTGGGGTATCGCCCCAGAGGTAAAGCGGGTATGGCTGCAGCAGCGCTGCGAAGGGTTGAGCGTGATGCTGTAGAGGCAGGGCAAACGTCGGGGTTAACATCGCTGCCAGCGGCAGGTGGATCACCGAACACTGGCCGCATTCACCATCGCACAAACGCGTCGCATCGTGGCAAGGCATCTTCGCCGTCGCGGGCTGATGGCAATCGGTTTCGGTCATCTCTGGCGCCATTGCAGCACTTGGCTCGGCAGCCATCGCGTGTGTGCTCATCTGCATTGGCATGGTGGCCGTAACATGGACACGCGCCACCGCACCTTGGCTAACCAAGGTGAGCGTTAACAGCATGAGTCCGAGTAATCGCAGCAACCGTAATGCCTCTACAAAAAATGAACCTAAACCGTGGGAAATCCCACTCTCGATGCCCGCAGTCAATCCAATACTACTACAGACCGGGCTAACGTAACCGTTGTTCCGCCAAAGGTAAAAATACTTCGTTGACTCGCAGCGGGTTGCCGCCCAAGGTAAAGTCTCGACTGCGCCCCCACAGCCCTGCCAATACCGGCTGGCCTTGGTGTTCGGCAATGTTGGCCGGCCGGCTGTCCCGATCAAAATAGGTTACCAGCAGCGATCCTGGTTGCATCGCTTGGTGACTGAACAGCACTTCACCTAAAGGGCGAGTCCCCAACGCAGAAAAATCCACTTCGCTGTCGGTTAAGGTCTGTAATGGGATCTCCGTTAAAGCGTATACCCACGGCACCCCGTCCAGACACAGCAGCACTTCGCGCTGCCAGATAGGATCCCCCAACAGCCAGCCGTTGCCATTATAGCTGGCCACGTCTTGCCATTCACGCAATAAGCGCACATCAAAGCGACGACACAGGGTTTTTAACCGCAGTGTCAGCGACGATTTGTCTGTTAACCAATGGCCAAGATGCGCTGGCATCATTGGTTGTTGGGCAATTTCAGAGGCGTACATACCCGTCCTTATCAGCGGCATCGGCGCTTATACTACCAAATGCAGTCGATGAGCCAAAAGAGTAGTCGTCAGCATTGCTGCTTATCATATAAAATAGCGACGGAAACAATTGCTTAGGGTAAAAAGATGAAATCCCGTTTGTGGCCTTTGCTGCTGTTAATACTGACTTTTTCAGTATCAGCAGAGGATACCGCCACCACGCAAGACAACTACGGTTACTATGGTCTAGAGCCAGAGATCGTCACCAACTACATCAGCAGCGGCCGCCGTTTGGGGTACATCCGCGTTGGGGTAGAGCTGATGCTCAAAGACGTGAATACCATGGAGCTGGTTGAACACCACGCGCCCTTGATCCGCGCCTCGGTGGTGGAGATCTTAGGCCAGCAATCTGCCGAAAAGATAAAATCCTTGGCTGGCCGCGAGGAGATCCGGCGTGAATGCTACGACGTGGTCAATACGCTGCTAGAGCAAGAGACCGGCCAAGAATTGATTGCCAACTTATTATTTACTAAGTATCTGTACGACTAAGGGTGAACGGCTCAGGCGCCGTTACGCTGAGCCTGCGGCTACTTCGAGATGGGATCGCCTCGGCGGTCCCATAACCCCTGCACCACCCCAACCAACAAGCCACCAAGGTGCGCGCCGTTCGCCATGTCCATAAAGCCGCTAAAGCCCAACACCAGCCACAGCAGCAGCATGCCAATATAGGCTTTCGGCAACAGCAATGGCGATGCCGGATCGCGCCAACCGCTGATCCAGCAGTAGCCAACCAAGGCGTACACCACCCCAGACAAGCCACCAAACCCCGGCCCCGCTAAGAAATACTGCGCCACGTTAGGCAAGGTGCCAGCCACCAGCAGTAACGTCAGCAGGGTGCCAACCCCTTGATGACGTTCAATCTTGCCACCGAGTTGCCACCACCACAGCAGGTTAAACACCACATGGGCGGCGCTAAAGTGGATCAAGCTGGGGGTGAACAGACGCCAATATTGGCCGTCGCTGAGGCTGGCTAAAGTGGCAGGGAAATGGGCCCAATTGAAAATGGTTTGGGCAAAGCCCAGATTCCAACCAGCCCAGATGGCAATGCACAGGGCTAAGATGGTGAGCGTCAACGGCCCCGCATTGTGCTTAAGCTGCTGTAAAAAACCGCCAGCGCTGCTGCCGTAATCAAAGCCAACCCGCTCATCGCCGCTGTGCCACGACGCCGCTAAATAGCGATCGTGTTCCGGCTCGGCAATAAAGCGTTCAAACTCTTGTTGTGCCGCCGCAAAATGTTCGGCATCGGTGACGATGGCATAGCCTTGTTCCGTTGGCTGCATCGTTAATGGCAGGTGTTGGCTGCGGCCATAATCCACCAGCGCTTGTCCTAAACGCGGGTTAGCCAGCACGCCGACCACCATCATAATGGGCTCGCCGCCTGCTGTTTAGCCCAGCCGTCGTGGCCGCCATCCAAGCTGTACACTTGCTCAAAGCCTTGCTCTACCAAGTACTGTGCCGCGCTTTGACTGCTGATCCCGTGGTAACACACCACCACCACCGGCTGGTCATACTCCCCTTCCAGCAAGAAGCGATCAACGTTGCCCTGATGCAGGTTGATGGCGCTTGGGATGTGCCCCAGCGCAAACACCTCCGGTTGACGAATATCGACCACCTGTACTGGGATCGCTTGTTGCTGTAACTGGGCAAATTGCGCCAGTGAGATGCATTGATATTGACTCATAAGTTGTTCCTTAACGACGAAGCACCATTGTACGTGTTGTGTTGCAACTGGCACAAAAAAAGCGCCAGCAACGGCGCTTTTTGACTCAGTGCAACGGCCCCAAGATTAATCCCAGCTGAGGATCACCTTGCCCGACAAGCCCGATGCCATGGCATCAAAACCTTGTTGGAACTGATCGATCGGGAACTCGTGGGTGATGATTGGGCTGATATCCAAACCGGATTGCAGCAAGCTGGCCATCTTGTACCAGGTTTCAAACATCTCACGACCGTAAATCCCTTTGATGATCAGACCTTTGAAAATCACTTGGTTCCAATCTACGCCCATGTCGCCCGGTGGAATGCCCAGCATGGCAATTTTGCCGCCGTGGTTCATGGTCGCCAGCATCGAATTGAACGCCGATGGCACCCCAGACATCTCTAAGCCCACATCAAAGCCTTCGGTCATGCCCAGCTCTGACATCACCTCTTCCAGCTTCTCATCCATCACGTTTACCGTGCGGGTCGCGCCCATCTTCTTGGCCAGATCCAAGCGGTATTCGTTGACGTCGGTGATCACCACATGGCGGGCGCCAACGTGTTTGCACACCGCCGCCGCCATAATGCCGATGGGGCCAGCGCCGGTGATCAGCACATCTTCGCCCACCAGATCGAACGACAACGCCGTGTGTACTGCATTGCCGAAGGGATCGAAGATCGACGCCAACTCATCAGAGATGTCATCGGGGATCTTAAAAGCGTTAAAGGCGGGGATCACCAAGTATTCGGCAAAGCTGCCCTGACGGTTAACGCCAACGCCAATGGTGTTGCGGCACAAGTGGGTGCGACCGCCACGGCAGTTGCGGCAATGGCCACAGGTGATGTGGCCTTCGCCAGACACCCTATCGCCCACCTCAAAGCCTTTTACTTCTTGGCCCATGCCCACCACTTCACCGACGTATTCGTGGCCAACCACCATCGGCACGGGAATGGTCTTTTGCGACCATTCATCCCAGTGGTAGATGTGCATGTCGGTGCCACAGATGGCGGTTTTGCGAATTTTGATCAGCAGATCATTATGACCTACCTCTGGCATTGGCACCTCGACCTGCCAAATACCTTGTTCTGGATGCAGCTTAGATAACGCTTTCATTAGAACCCCTTAGATGATGTCCAGATCGCGACCAATGCGGATAAAGGCATCAATGGCATGATCCAATTGCTCACGGCTGTGAGCGGCAGACATTTGGGTACGGATCCGTGCCGCCCCTTTTGGCACTACCGGGAAGGAGAAGCCGATCACGTAGATCCCTTCCGCCAGCAGATGGTTAGCAAAATCGGATGCCAAGGCCGCATCGCCGATCATCACTGGGATGATGGCATGATCAGCGCCAGCTAACTCAAAGCCTGCGGCGCTCATCTTGGTGCGGAAGTAGTTGGCGTTATCCCACAGCTTGGCGCGCAGATCGTCGCCATCGGCCATCATATCGATCACGCGGATGGACGCGCTGACGATGGCCGGAGCCAAGGAGTTAGAGAACAGGTATGGGCGGGAACGCTGACGCAACCAGTCGATCACCTCTTTCTTGCCGGCGGTAAAGCCACCGGAAGCCCCCCCCAAGGCTTTGCCCAAGGTGCCGGTGATGATATCAACCCGATCCATCACTTGGCAGTATTCGTGAGTACCACGGCCACCCGCCCCCACAAAGCCAACGGCATGGGAATCATCCACCATCACCAAGGCATGGTACTTATCGGCCAAATCGCAGATCGCGCTCAGGTTGGCAATCACCCCATCCATCGAGAACACGCCATCGGTGGCGATCATGATGTTACGGGCGCCGGCATCACGGGCTTGCTGCAGGCAGCTTTCCAATTCAGCCATATTGTTGTTGGCGTAACGGAAACGCTTGGCCTTACATAGGCGCACCCCATCAATGATGGAGGCGTGGTTCAAGGCGTCGGAAATAATGGCGTCTTCGGCGCTCAACAGGGTTTCAAACAGGCCCGCATTGGCATCAAAACAGGAGGAGTAGAGGATGGTGTCTTCGGTACCCAAAAATGCCGACAACTTAGCTTCCAGCACCTTGTGATTATCTTGGGTGCCACAGATAAACCGCACTGAGGCCATGCCAAAACCGTGACTGTCTAAGCCCGCGTGCGCCGCTTGCAGCAGCTCTGGGTGGTTAGCCAACCCTAAGTAGTTGTTGGCACAGAAGTTAACCACTTGCTCGCCAGAGGTAACCGCGATGGCCGCTTGTTGGGCGGTAGTGATAACCCGTTCCTGTTTGTACAAGCCATCCGCTTTAACTTGCTCCAGTTGGCCGCGGATCTGTTGGTAGAATGCTGAGGTCGACATGATATTCCTTACACCGTCGAGGGGACGAAAATTGGCAACATCATAACGCCGAGCATCGCTCAATGCAGCCACCGATTTTTCACGGTGGCTGTACAGACTGTATTGCTTTGCTTACTGGGTCAGATCAGGCGGCGGGGGCAGCGCTGGTTGGGGCGGTGGCCAGCTCACTGTAGTGGGCAACCAGACGATCAAATTCGGGCTTAAAGCCGGGGCTGATGTAGCCATGAAACAGCGCCAAGATCTGCACCACCCCTTGATAGACCATCGATTCGGTGATCGGCTTATCCAAGTTTTGGGTATACAAGTGGCTGATCCAAAAGGTAACCACCATTTTTATGCCTTCAGCAAATGGGGTCAGCATATCGGCGTCCATCTGCATGGTGCCGTTATCAACCAGCCGCTGCAGGTTGCCAATGGCTACGCTTAACACCTGCTTGTGCGAACGCAAATAACGCTTATGCAGCTCGGGATCCCGCGCCAAAATGTCGGCCAAGCTGGCGTAGACAAAGCGGAAACGCCACATCCCTTGAAACATCTTGTCGAGGTAGTCTTGCATCAGCACATCGCTTGCCGCTTCGCTGCTGTAAGCCTGCGCCACAAACTCTTCGTACTCATCAAAAATGGCACGAATGATCTGCTCTTTATTGCGGAAATAGTAATACAGGTTGCCGGGGCTGATCCCCAAATGCGCCGCAATGTGATTGGTGGTGATGGCACGTTCGCCGTGTTCGTTAAACAGCTCGCAGCTGGCAGCGATGATGCGGTCTTTGGTTTTCATGGTAGTCATCCTTGTCGCAAGCCATTCGCCCCGCGCGGGTTGGTTACAGGGTTACTGCATAAAGTTGAGTTAATGGGCGCTAGAGTAGCACCGCCCTTGCCACGGTTGCCAGCGCCGACCGCGACCAAGCGGCTTGGCCATCAGTGCCGTTCAAAAATAAAACATACTCTTATAAAGCAACAAGTTAAAACCAAATGCGGCGGTGTGAGAAAAACTCAGCATGGAAGCCACCAGAACCGCCACGGGATCAGTCACTGCCGCTGCTGGCCTCTGGGGCTGGTGTGGGGCATTTATTGGCCACTGATCGCAACAAATCAACCATGCTTATTAAATTCATTTAGGCATCGGCGTATCATCACCGCTCTTAAGCTTTTGATAGGGCACGCCCTGTCGTCACTGTTGTTGGGATCGCACTTATGAAAATCTTGGTTACTGGCGCTGCCGGTTTTATTGGCAATTTTGTTGCCGAGCGCTTACTGGAGCAAGGCCACGAGGTGGTTGGCTTGGATAACCTGAACGACTATTACCAAGTGAGCTTAAAGCACGATCGCTTAGCCCGCATTCAGGATCAGCCCCGGTTTGAGTTTGTTGAGATGGATTTGGCCGATCGCGACGGCATCGCTACCCTGTTTGCCCAACATCAGTTTCAACGGGTCGTTCACCTTGCCGCCCAAGCGGGGGTGCGTTACTCCATTGATAACCCGATGGCGTACAACGATTCCAACCTAACCGGCATGATGACCATCCTCGAGGGCTGTCGCCACCACAAGGTCGAGCACCTTGTGTACGCCAGCTCATCGTCGGTGTACGGCATGAACAAAAAGGTGCCCTTTGCCGAAGGCGATCGCGTCGATCACCCCGTAAGCCTGTATGCCGCCACCAAAAAAGCCAACGAGCTGATGGCGCATTCATACAGCCACCTGTATCAGATGCCGATCACCGGTTTGCGCTTCTTTACGGTGTATGGCCCTTGGGGTCGACCGGATATGGCGGTATTTAAGTTCGCTAAAAAGCTGTTAGCTGGCGAAGCAATCGATGTGTACAACTACGGCGATCTCAGCCGCGACTTCACCTACATCGATGACATCGTAGAAGGGGTACTGCGTACGCTGGAGCACGTACCAAGCGCCGGCCAAGGGAATGCCGCCTACGATAACGAAGCAACCACGCCGTACGCTCTGTACAACATTGGCAACCATCAGCCAGTGAAGCTGTTGGACTTTATCCAGACCCTAGAACACGCCTTAGGGGTAAAAGCCAAGCTCAACATGATGCCAATGCAGCCTGGCGACGTGTACACCACCTACGCCGACACCGAACAACTGCAGCAAGCCGTTGGCTTTAAGCCCAACACCAGCCTAGCCCAAGGCTTGCAGCAATTTGCCGATTGGTACAAAGCCTATCACTAGCGTTTAACTTAGGGCGCGGCTCCACTATGATGCGGGTAATTCAGTGTTAATTGCCCGCTCATGAACCGATTTAGCTACAGTTTACTTCTGCTCCTGCTTACCCCCGCGGTAATGCTTTATCTTGGCTATCGCGCCATCAAAAGCAGCGCTTATCGCGGTCGCCTTGGCGAGCGCCTTGGCATGGGGCTGCCCCAACTGAGCGCCCCCATTGTGGTGCACTGCGCGTCGATGGGGGAAACCTTAGCGGCACTGCCGTTGATCCGCGCCCTGCAGCGGCGCTACCCCACGACCCCACTTTTGGTCACCACCACCACCCCTACCGGCTCGCAGCAGGTCAAACAACAGTTGGGCGACAGCGTGCACCACTGTTATTTACCGCTGGATCTGAATGGGGTGATGCGCCGCTTTGTCGCCCATTTGAACCCCAAAGCCGTGGTGTTGCTGGAAACCGAACTGTGGCCCAATTTAGTTCACCACTGCCACCAGCAACAGGTGCCGGTGATTGTCGCTAACGCCCGCTTATCAGCACGCTCAGCCAAAGGGTATGCCCGCTTTGCTCGGGTGATCACCCCCATGTTGCAGCAGCTCAATGCCGTTGCGGTACAGCACAGTGCCGATGGCGAACGTTTGATGCATTTAGGCGTGCCAGCCAAGGCATTAACCGAGTGCGGCAGCTTGAAGTTTGATATTCAGATTGGTGCCAGTGAGCGCCAACAGGCGCAGCAGTTTGGGGGGCAGTTGTGGGGTCAACGCCCCAGCTGGATCGCCGCCTCAACCCACCCGGGTGAGTTTGAGCAAGCCATCGCCGCCCATCAGCAACTGCTGGCGAGTTACCCTGAACTGCTGCTGCTGTTGGTACCACGCCACCCCGAGCAGTTTGAACAGGCGAAGCAGTTAGCCCAGCAAGCGGGATTGACGGTGCAGCAACGCAGCAGTGGCGATAGGGTCAAACCCAGCACCCAAGTGCTGATTGGCGACACCATGGGCGAGATGAAAACCCTGTATGGCGCCACCGACATCGCCTTTGTTGGCGGCAGCTTGATCCAACGCGGCGGCCACAACCCTCTGGAGCCCGCGGCCTTTGGCAAACCGGTATTGATGGGGCCACACTATTTTAATTTTCAGCCCATCGGCGATGCGTTAAAACAAAAAAGCGCGCTGATCGAAGTGAACGATCAACACGCTTTGGCCCGCCAATTACAGCGGTTATTGGACAACCGTCAACGACGTGATGCCATCGGCAGCGCCGCTTTGGCCTTTGTGGAACACAACAGCGGCGCCACCGAGCGCCAACTGAATGTGATCAGCGCGGCGATCCCGCGTTAGGCTTGGTACCCTTTAAGCAATTGTTGCCAGTCGCTTTCTTGCCACTGTAAGCCTTTAACTCGCAGCAGCTCTTTTTGCAGCGACCGTTGTAATCGCGCCAAATTGGCCTGTTGCCATTTGCTGTCTGGCTGGCGGATCTTGCCCTGATCAAAGTCAATCAGGTAGAACTGCTGGTCGTTCAGCATGATGTTGCGCGCATTCAGATCAGCGTGACACACCCCAGCCTGATGAAACTGAGCAATCACCTGCCCCAACTGCTGCCACCGCTGGGCCGATAATGGCCCTTGGCGCAGTGCCGCCACCAGATCGATGCAACCCACTAAGCGTTTGGTGATCAGATCGGCGCGATAGCTGAAGCCTTGCCGATCCAACTTGGCCGCCACGGGCTCGCAGATGGGCAAACCCAACTGCTGCATCTGCTCTAACAGCTGCAACTCTTTGTAAGCGCGAGTGCTTTCCAACCCAGACCAAAGGTAAACGTCTTCAATCACTTTGCCCGGTAAACCGCCGCGATAGTAATGACGCAACACGTAGTCGGTTCCATCCACTTTAAAAAACAGCGCAGGATTACGGCCACTGGCATCGGAATTGCCGCAGAGTTTATTGCCACGCTTTAGCCAATCGCGATCAAACCATTCTAGGCTTGCGGGGCTATTTTCGGCCAACAACAGAGTGGCGTCGGCGTGTTCGCTTTGTTGCATGAGGGTTCCTGTAACGCGGGGCGATTGAGCAGAAAAGTGTCGCCATTGTGGCGTTAGCCTGCAGCGAACGCAATACGCTTGGTCAGTTGCTCAAATTTATTTACACTTGCCGCTTTAACCGCCACGAAGCTTAAGTATGTCGATCCCAGCAAAAATCCGCTCCATCTGCATTATGCGCCTCTCTGCCATCGGCGACGTTTGCCATGCGGTGGCCATGGTGCAAGCCATTCAGCGGCAGCATCCACAGGCCAGCATCACTTGGGTTGTCGGCAAGGTAGAGGCGCAGTTGCTCGCCGGATTGGCCGGAGTGGAATTGGTGATCTTTGATAAGCGCCAAGGCTGGGCCGGTTACCGCGCCTTATGGCGACAGCTGAAAGGCCGCCGCTTTGATGTGTTACTGCACATGCAGGTGGCGCTGCGGGCGTCGGTCGCCACCCTTGGCATTCGCGCGCAAGTAAAGATCGGCTTTGATAAAGCCCGCGCCAAAGAGGGCCAGTGGTTATTTACCAATGCCGCCATCGAAGCTCAAACTGAGCCTCATGTACTGGACGGCTTCATGAATTTCGCTAAGGCCCTAGGGGTAACCGACACCAATCCACGCTGGCAGTTTGCCCTATCAGAACAAGAACAGCAGTTTGCTGCCCAGCAAATTACTGCGCCCACCTTGGTCATCTGCCCCGCAGCCAGCAAAGCCGAACGCAATTGGCTGCCAGAACGCTACGCCGCCGTGGCCGATCACGCCCAGCAACACGGGTTAAGCGTGATGTTGTGTGGTGGCCCCACGGCCAGTGAACAGCAGCTGGCCAGCCAGATCTGCCAGCATGCCCAAGCGCCAATCCATAATTTGGTTGGGCAAACCTCGCTGAAACAGTTATTGGCCTTGCTGGGTCGCGCTAGCGTGGTATTAGCGCCAGATACTGGCCCCGCTCACATGGCCACCACCCAAGGCACCCCAGTGATTGGGCTGTATGCCCATTCCAACCCCAAGCGCACCGGCCCCTATTTAAGCCAGCAGCTGGTGGCCTCAGCTTATCAGCAACACATCGAGCAGCAGCACGCCAAACCACTGGCACAGATCCCATTCGGAACCCGCGCCAAAGGCAGCGATTTAATGGCGGACATCAGTGTGGAAGAGGTAACCGCGCTGCTTGACTCCGTAGTATGATGCCCGCATTCGCACCGCACGTTATTTACGTACAGGTAACCGCCCCTTATTGAGCTGCTCGCAGCCTATTGAATTCGACTGAAATAGATGAAGAAAATTATTTTCGCTCTGGTTGCGCTCGCGTCGCCATTAACAGCAGCACCGTGGATCAGCCCCGATGACCTGCATCTTCGTGCCGATCTACAACGACTCGGTGCCGAAGGGGTGATCAGCGTTCCACTAACCACATACCCACTGATGTGGTCTGGTATTGCTAATGATCTACACGATGTGTCGCAGCACCAGCTCAGTGCGGCGGCGGCTGAATCTTTGCGGCGGGTACGCCATCGAATGATGCAAGAGATCCACAATGGCGCCAGCACCTCAGTTTCCATGAGTGCAGGTAGCGCCAATGCTCGCTTTCAACACTTTGGCAGTGTCAATCGCGATAAATTAGGCAGCCAAGTCTCAGCTGAGTTTCTCTCTGATCGCTTTGCCGGTAACCTCAGCGTGCAATATGCCGCCGATCCTCGCGATGATGAATCATTCCGCCTAGACGATACCTATTTGGCCGTGGTAATGGGCAACTGGGTGGTATCCGCAGGGCAAGTGGCGCAGTGGTACGGCCCCGGTATGGATTCCGCATTGTTAATGAGCACCAATGCTCGACCAATGCCCGGTGTGCACCTTACTCGAAATCAGTCTCAGCCTTTTGAAAGCAAATGGTTAGCTTGGATTGGCCCGTGGCACCTTACTACCGGCGTCAACTGGATGAATGATGAAGACCGCCATGTCCAAGATGCCTTGGTCTACGACATACGGATCACAGCGAAACCTCTGCCTCAGCTCGAAATCGGCGTATCCCGAGCAGCTCAGTTGTGTGGCGAGGGCAGACCCTGCGATTTTGATGTGTGGAAAAACATGTTCACCGGTAAAGATAACACCGGTGTCGATGGCATTACCCCTGAAAATCAACCCGGCAACCAAACCGCTGGGGTAGATGCTAAGTGGAGCAGTATTGTCGCTGGCGTGCCATACAGCATCTATGTTGAAACCATGGGCGAAGACTCCTTCACTCTGTCGCGTTTTCCGCCATTTCGCAAAGTAAGTCGACTGTTTGGGTTTGATTTTTCCTACTCTGTTGCGGGGCAGCAAGTTACCACCTTTGTTGAGTACAGCGACACCGAAACCGATTGTCAGCTGCAGCAAAACTGCACTTATGAACACAGCGTTTATCGCTCTGGCATGCGCTATAACCAGCGCGCCCTTGGTAGCACCTACGATAACGATGCCCACACTCTGACTGTTGGCAATATCGGCTTCAGCCCTAATGGCAACATGTGGAAGCTCAACCTGCGCTGGCTCGATCTCAACCGCGACGACTCTAATCGCGCAGAGCCAGGTGGTAATCCTGTCGCGCCGCAGGCGGAAACTAACATTCAACTGGATGGCGCTTACATCATGCCGCTGTTTGGTGGCCGCTTAGAGATGACCGCAGAAGTAAGCCACTCAGATCCAAGCGATCAGTCATCGAGCACCGATGCTGAATTGTGGAGCAACTGGCAATATCGCTTCTAGCACGGCGAGCAGAAACACAAAAGGAGCTCATCTGAGCTCCTTTTTTATGCGCCACCCATTGCCACTTAGGCGGATGCGGCCATCTTATTTTCAATCAACATAATCAAAATGTGGATCACCTTGATGTGCACCTCTTGGATCCTATCAGCGAAACCAAAGTGCGGCACTCGGATCTCAACATCGGCAAGGTTGGCCATCTTACCGCCATCTTTGCCGGTCAACACCACGGTTTTCATCCCCTGAGCCTTCGCCGCGTCAATCGCATTGAGGATGTTTTGCGAATTGCCGCTGGTGCTGATCCCAACAAGCACGTCACCTTGACGCCCCACACCTTCGATATAGCGCGAGAACACATGATCAAAGCCGAAGTCGTTGCTGACACAGGATAAGTGGCTTGGATCTGAGATGGCGATAGCCCCATAAGCAGGGCGATTATCGCGATAACGACCAGTCAGCTCCTCCGCAAAATGCATCGCATCACAATGGGACCCACCATTACCGCAAGCAAGCACTTTACCTTGGTGCTGCAGTGAGCCGACTATCAAATCTGCAGCAGATTCGATGGCAGTTATCTGCAGTTCGTCGCTCAAAAAACGATTAAGTACATCTGCAGCCTCTGCCAGCTCCTGAAAAATAAGATCTTTCATAGAATTGTCCGAATAAAATTTTTCACCAGCATACCATACTGGCATTAGTCGATGTGCTTACTAGGCTTAGCCTTACCTCGCATCATCAACACTCAACGCTAGTGATTGCAACAACGAATCAGGTAAAATTAGATTAACTTAGCAGAACTAAATATCGAGCAAATTGTGACCACTTGTGAGAATCGACGCTATTTAATGTACGTCCATCAAAATTATTCATTCGCCATTCTTCGCCCTATTCAACGCTATATCATTGAAAATGGTGGAAAAGTAGCCTGGTTCTTAGAAGGCAATGAAGTGGATCACGACTTACTCGAACGCCATGAACACCAATTGTGCAGCATAAAAGATATCCAGCAATGGAAACCCAACGCTACCTTTGTGCCCGGCAATGTCGTTCCTTCATTTATTCCGGGCGTCAAGGTCGCAGTTTTTCATGGGTTCAACTCAGGTAAGCTAAATCGACGAGGGCGCCTAGATCATTTCGAAATAAGAGGCTGTTTCGATCTGTACTGCACCCAAGGGCCGAATACAACATCAGAATTTGTTAAACTATCGAAACAATACGGTTTTTTTGATGTAGTAGAAACTGGTTGGCCAACTCTTGACCCGATGTTCACAGAAGAGGGTATCAATCCATATCGTTCCGAAGATAAAAGGCCAGTATTATTATTTTGTTCTACATTTTCCCATAAATACTCTTGTGCACCCAAACTAAAGAGTAGAATAAAAGAACTAAGAGATAGCAAAAAATATAGGATACTGGTCCAGTTTCACCCCAAAATGGATGAAGAAACTGTATTGTCCTATAAAAAATTAGAGGATGAAAGCTTAATGTTTGTAGAAACAAACAACTTAATCCCATTAATAAAAATTGCAGATGTCATGTTATGTGATACATCATCAGCGGTTCAAATGTTCCTCCTGGCAAAAAAGCCGGTAGTAACATTTAGAACTCAGTTTCCCATGCCATACCTACTAGATATTCAAGATGAATCCGACTTGAATGATGCAATTTCTGAGGTGCTATCAAAACCAACAGTGCTAATGAATGAAATTGAATCATATCGTCAGCAACTTCATCCTTACTGTGATGGGAAAAGTGCAGAACGAGTTGTTAATGCAACTAACAAAATTATAGAAACTGGCACTTCTCACTTAGGAAAAAAGCCTTTAAATATTATTCGAAACTTAAAGATGCGCCGTAAGCTTAACTATTGGAAAGTATAGAGATTAACAATGAATAAAATTAAAGTTTTAGCTGTGACGCATCATGATAGGACCAATATAAATCCGATTAGGCCTGAAGCTTCACAAATTATTAGCATGCACAATTCCGGAAAAGTAAAAATTACTGTTATGTGTAACCCTGGATCTCAATTAATCCAGTATTTTTCCAATCATGGTATCGAAGTTATCACCGATCCTCTTGATAAAAAATTATCATTAAGAACAATAAAAAGAATAAGAAAAGAAATAAAATTAAAGAATATTGACATATTACATTTATATAACAACATCGCTTGCAGTAATGGAGCAACTGCAGCTCTAGGACTACCCGTTAAAGTAATTGCTTATCGGGGCCAAACCGGTAATGTTAGCCGTTTTGACCCTACCTGTTATTTAACAATGCTACACCCAAGGTTGGATAGGATCATTTGTGTTGCTAAAGCGGTTGAAGATGACTTAGCTAAATATGTTTATAATCCAGAAAAAAAATTAAAAACAGTATACAAAGGGCATGATCAAAGCTGGTATACCAAACCAAAGGCTGATTTAAGTTCGCTGAATTTTTCTAATAATGACTTCATCATTTCACTTGTAGCCAACCTTAGGCCACGAAAAGGCTTGCACGTTCTCATGGATGCAACACACTATCTTCCTAAGGGTTCTAGTATAAAAATACTTTTGGTTGGTGCAGATCCTAAAAATGAAAAAATTAAGAAAATAATTTCTGAAAGCGGTTGCCCGGAAAATATTTTTCCACTGGGATACCGAACTGATGCCCCTGAAGTGGCTGCAGCAAGTGATCTAACCGTTCTTCCAACAACAAAACGAGAAGGATTATGCCGCGCAGTCTTAGAAGCTAACTCCTATGGCACTCCTGCAGTTGTCTCTGATACAGGCGGCAACGCTGAATTGGTTGCACATGGCGAAACAGGAATCGTGGTGCCACCAGGAGACGCAAAAGCACTAGCAGGAGCTATTATTGAACTCTATCAAGACCGCGAAAAGTGCATTCAATATGGCAAGGCTGCACGCACTAGAGTAATTGAACTATTTGATGTAGAGCAAGGCGTAGAGTCAACACTATCAATTTACAATGAATTAATATCAGAAAAGTAAAATAGTATGGAATTGTATATTTGCACAACAGTTAGACATCTTCTTTTGTCTATCATGAAGGCTACTAACACTCCCAACATAGTGGCTAACATCGTATTTTTTTATGACTACCAAAATGCTGAACCTGATAGCTATGATACATCATCGTTACCACAAAATATAAAAATACATTTTTTAAAGCGAAGAGAACTGACTAAAAAAATAAATAGTGTGGTATCGGGTAAAATCACATTCTTCGCAGCAATGAGAGAGATAAAAAGCAATGGGTGGCTCAAAAATAATCTACTCAAATTCTTAAAAAAATATAACACAGATTTATATCAAGAGCTAAATGGTAGACCGCTTGAAGAAATGTATCTCTTCAACGAGAGAAGTAAAGTATCTCGATTATTCCGCTTGTTTAGCAGTGAATATTCCATTATCGAAGATGGTGAAGCTAATTATAAAACTTTTAGAACAAAGACAATTCAACGTCCAATAAGAATAATCCGCGGTCTAAAGGTAAATGAATCATCATGGGGTGAAAGCAATAATTGTAGATTTATAAATGTATTTAACCCAGAAAGAGTTCCAGTTGGCGTAGTAGATAAAGCTAAAAGCATAGGTTTTATCAATAAAAAATCAAAATCAATAATAAGGGATTTTTTTAGAATCTCCAAAAGTAATCAAAGTAACAAGACGATTATTGTTGCGACTCAGCCAATTGAGACTATTCCTGGTAGCAGTAGGGCAGTGAAGGAATTAATATATGACACTCTACTATCCAAATTAAATTTAAAACAAAATTCAATTTGGTTAAAAATTCACCCAAGAGAACCTCAAGGTGATTATTTAGATATAATTTCTAAATATAATATTAACCTTATGGAAAGCAAGTTACCAGTAGAAGCACTACTGTTAGGCGGCGATGGTGAGGAAAAACCTTATATTATTTCACTCAACTCTACATCTGGACTTGGATTTGAAGAGTATTGTAATATTATTAAAATTTTTGAAGGAACGTTAGAGGTTGAAATAAAAAAATTCAACCAAAACAATTTTTCTTCAATTGAAAAAAAATTAAAAGATATATAAGTGCCGTTCTTTTTATAGAACGTGATGGTTTATTAAATCACCACGTTCTATTTATATTACTATTCTATATCAATATTATTCCATTGAAGCAATTCATCTTCATCAATGTCAATCATCGCTTTGCTGCCAACAATAGTGTCCCAGTGTATAGGAGAAATCCCATGTGCAGGTCTTTTTGCGATTACCATATCTTCGGTGATGATCTCGCCTGAAATAATTTTACGAGCAGCAACAATACTACGACGAGCATGCTTTCTTGCCGCCCTTTCCTTTGAAATATCTTTATTATCACCTGATGTTAGCAATTTGTACCTATCACACTTTTTAACAAAATTGGCCAAATCATCTTTATTCATAGCATGATAATGATCATTTCCTGGCAAGGACTTATCATGAGTAAAGTGCTTCTCTAAAATCGTTGCTCCTAACATAGATGCAACCTCTAAAGCACTTATAGTTTCATCAGGACAAACGTGGTCGGAATAACCAACTATAACTTCAGGAAAAGTACGCTTTAAAACGTTTATCATACCAAGTTGAGCATTTTCATCAGGAGTAGGATAATTCAAAACGCAATGAAGTATAGATATTTCTTTTGCTCCTGCTTCTTTAGCAATCTGCAAAGAAAATTCTATTTCTGGCAATGTCGCAGCACCTGTAGAAAGAATTAGAGGCTTACCTTTGCTTGCACACTTCCGGATTAATGGCACATTAGTAATGTCCGCAGAGGCAATTTTAAATGCTGGCATTAGATTATCTAAAAAGTCAACAGCTTCCAAATCAAACGGCGTTGACATAAAATCAATCCCTATAGAATTGCAATAATCAGCCAGTTCTTTATATTCATCCTCACCAAATGAATCATATTTCTGAAATAGCTTAAATTGGCTATCAGTCGGTTCTTTCGATTGATCCCAATATGCTGGACTGTTTTTTGATGCTATCTTACCGGCTTTATATGACTGAAACTTTGCTGCATGTGCACCGCCTTGTTTTGCCTCTAATATTAGCCTTTTTGCTGTATCCATTGAGCCTTCGTGGTTCACGCCGATCTCAGCAATAATATATGGACTTAAGTTATTACCAACTTCAAAACCATTAATGTTAAACTTATTCATAACGTTGCCTTTTATAAAAAACTCTTGAGAAGTTTAATAACTCTTTTTTTACCATTTCTAAGATCTAATTGAGACAAAAGGTTACTAATTTCTTGTCTCTTATCAGAGTTTTCAACTAATTCAATGAAACAACTAAGTATATTACTATCTGACACACTATCTCGGTGACCTAAGTTTAAAACCCCATTCTTTTCTGAAGCAAAAGTATGAGTCGTTTCTCTCTGGTTTTGACAGATAACTATCGTAGGAATCTCTATCGAAGCTAGCTCAAGTACTGTTCTCCCACCTGAAGTAATTGCTAAGTCGGCATTTGACATATACTCTGATATTGAATTAGTTTGACTAACTATATTAATATGGGTATCTCTTATAAAGTCTATTGAATCTTTATATTTATAACCAGGGCCGATAACAACGTCCACTTCAATGTTTTTACTTTTGCAATAAGAAGATATTATTTCAAGAACTCTATGAGTAACATTACCTTCATCGACACCACCAAAAGTAATTAAAACTCGCTCGACCCTATTTTTTCTTTTTACTTTATCTAGATAAATAAACTCATCTCTAAGACAAAAGTACTTTTCTCCAGTAAGAACTGTTCCTGTTGAGTTTTGTTGTGGGTATAGTGCATTTATAACTAGATCGGCTTTTTTACTAGCCAATGATGAATCTTCGAAGTTTACTATCTTGCATCCTAATTTAGACAGCTCTGTCATATACTCTTCACTTGTGTCGAGAATATCATTTACGATCAGATCTGGATTCATAGAAGATAGAGTTCTTAATAATTCACCATTTTCACACATTACGACTTGATAGTTATAATTGTTTATATATTTCGCAGCCAGTTCACTTCGCTTCTCCAGCAAGAATGTGACTCGACTAGTAACCATTTCATTTGCCAATAACAGAGACCTATAAGCATGACCTAAGCCAACTTCACTATAACCGGTAACAACAAATACAATATGCTTTCTTTTTAAAAGCGCTTCACATAAATATAGATCTGCAAATGTATCTATATCAAAGCTTCTTTCATGAGGAACAATTGATAGTTCAATATTTTTGCCAATTCGAGTCCCCGATCTGCATTGCTCTCGCGTACATGCCAGCACAGAACCAGTTTCTTTATAATTTTCAGCCAGCTGCTGCCTATTTACACGATTCTTATACACAGGAACATATCGCTCTCCTTCCTTTGTCCAGCACAAATGGCGATCGTCCACAGCTGTCAACACAGTATTAGCTGAACTTTCCAATAAAATTGAAACTACAGAATTAATATCTTCAGCAGTTACTAAAGGAGAAGTAGGCTGAACCGTAACAACATGAGAATAGCTTTCAGAAAATAGCTTTTCTGCAGCATCTGCAGCATGTTCGATCACTGGGTCAAGGGTTGCTAAATCATCGGATAAAGAGTTATCACGCAGGATCACTTGTGCACCGAATCGCTTTGCTATTAATGCAATTTCTTCATCATCAGTTGATACCACTACTCGGTCTATAGTTTTAGCATCAAGACATGCTTTTATACTATAAAAAATCAAAGGCTTATCATTTATTGGCCTGAGGTTTTTTCTTGGTATTCCCTTCGATCCACCTCGAGCAGGTATGACTGCAATGGTTTTTATTGGCTCTGACATATTTATTAACCTAAATGCAAGCAGTACGTGCCACGGAAATTCCTGATTTCAGAAAAATCGTGCAATCTATGACCCGTTAACTTTGATCTAAAAACAATTTGTATTCACAAATATATCAATAAAGTCCGCTTTCAGCCCAGAATCACACCAAAAATTTGACGTAGAGCACCATGTGATTTATGAAACATAATCATGACAGGTATCAATACAACTCGTAATCAACAGGACAACCAATTATAAATAAATATTTAAATATCAAATATTTATAGCCAACATTGGCCACGTTTGTCTCACTAGTTTCTTCAACACAGTCGTTAAGGTTAAGATTTACATCAAATATCCAATCAACGACAAACCCATGACCCAAAAAGCGATCTACCCCGGAACCTTTGATCCCATCACCAACGGCCACCTTGATCTGATCTGCCGTGCCAGCAAGATGTTTGATGAAGTGATTGTTGGCATCGCCGCCAGCCCATCGAAGCAGCCGCTGTTTACGCTAGAGGAACGAGTAGCCCTGGTAGAGCAAGCCTGCAGTGGGCTGAATAACATCACCGTGGTGGGCTTTTCTGGCCTGCTGGTGGACTTTGCCAAGCAGCATCAAGCGCGGGTGTTGGTGCGGGGGTTACGAGCGGTGTCGGATTTTGAGTATGAGTTTCAGTTGGCCAACATGAACCGCCGCCTTGATCCCAACTTAGAAAGCGTGTTCTTAACCCCTGCGGAGGAGTTCAGCTTTATCTCTTCCACCTTGGTGAAAGAGGTGGCGCGACACGATGGGGACGTTAGTCAGTTCTTACCAACGCAAGTGCGGCAACAGTTGCTCGCTAAGCTAGGCAAAACCGGTTAACGCTGGCACTTACCGCAAAACACCGTGGCGCGTTGCCCAAGTTTGATCTCTTGCAGCGCGCTGCCGCACCCCGTACACGGCTCACCACCGCGGCCATACACATGCAACTGCTGCACAAAGTAGCCCGGCTTGCCGTCGGCATTGGTGAAGTCTTTTAAGGTGGTGCCGCCTTGTTCAATGGCGCGCGCCAGCACCAACTTCACCTCTTCCACCAATCGGACTAATCGCGCCTTACTGACGCTGCCACAGCTGCATTTCGGGTGAATTCCTGCCGAAAATAGCGCTTCATTGGCGTAGATGTTCCCCACCCCAACCACTATTTTGTTGTCCATCAACGCCAGCTTAATGGCGCGACTTTTGCCTTTCAGTGCCTGTTGTAACTGCGCGACATTAAAATCATCGGTCAGCGGCTCGGGCCCCAATTGATTCAATAATGGCTGGCCATCCAACGGCAGCGACCACCAAATGGCGGCACCAAAGCGGCGTGGATCGTTCAGGCGTAACACCGCGCCGCTGCTTAACACCAAATCCAGGTGATCATGCTTGGCGGGCGCAGGGGCCGGATTAAGTACGCGTAGGCTTCCCGACATGCCCAAATGCAGGATCAAGGTGCCTGCCGCAGTGTCGAGTAACAGGTATTTTGCCCGTCGAGTGACCGTGCGAATGGTTTGCCCTTCCATGTGGCTGATGCTGGGATCAATCGGCCAGCGCAGCTTAGGATTACGCACAACCACTTGCTGCACCACGGCACCGGTTAAATGCGGACTTATCCCTTGGCGGGTCACTTCAACTTCTGGTAACTCAGGCACTTACTGCTCTCCTTGCGGTAATAGTGTGGCCATCTCTTGATTCACCAAGCGCCACCATTGCGGTTGCCCATGGATCTTAATGGCCGCTAAATGTGGGTACAGCAAAGCGGTTTGCGGGTAGGTGCCATCTTGCAGGTATACGTCCACTAATACCGGCGCTACCGGCTTCGGGCTGGGCACCTCAATCGGCACCATCTGCGCGTTACGCCACGCTTGCAGCAGCGATTGCTGCTTGGCGTCGCTCAGGCTGGGGTTGCTGCGCCAAACCCCATCATCAAACTCCAACACCAATGCCGCGAACACCAACGACTGCAGCTTCGCCTCAGCCGGCAACAGTGGCAAGCTGTTGTGGTGTTGACTTAACCGTCCCGTTGCCAGCAACAAGAACCCCAAGCCAACCACCAGCAAGATAAGCATATTGTTGTATTTTTTGCGCTTTGCAGTCATCGCGACGTCCTTAGCAGCCAATGCCTTCAGTGTACGAACTTCCTGGGCATAAACCAATTGAGCGGAACCGCTTCACCAAATCACAGCCATAAAAAAACCGGCCACTAGGGCCGGTTTTCTCAGAGTCCAAAAGCAATTACTTGATTTTGGCTTCTTTGTACAAAACGTGCTGACGAACAACTGGATCAAATTTCTTGATCTCAAATTTTTCTGGCATTTCACGCTTGTTTTTGTCGGTGGTGTAGAAGTGACCAGTACCAGCAGAGGATACTAAGCGGATCTTCTCACGTACGCCTTTTTTAGCCATCGTTTAGCTCCTTAAACCTTTTCGCCACGGGCACGCAGTTCTTGCAGAACTACTTCGATACCCTTTTTATCAATGATACGCATGCCTTTAGCAGACAGGCGCAGCTTAACGAAACGTTTTTCGCCTTCAACCCAAAAACGATGGGTGTGCAGGTTAGGCAGGAAACGACGCTTGGTGTGGTTCTTTGCGTGGGAAACGTTGTTCCCGGTTACCGGACGTTTGCCGGTAACTTGACATACTTTAGACATTTCAGTCTCCAATTCTTAGCTCGAGCATCATTGTGCCTCGTATGGCCGTCGCCCGAGGACACACGAAGGGCGCATTTTATACAAGATTGATAGGCAAAGATCAAGCCACCCGAAGCAAATAGCCTCAGGATTACAACCAACCTCGTTCGGCAAATGAGCAGTTTTGACCGCTGCCCACTACCAAATGATCTAAAACCGGCACATCAATCAGCGCGAGCGCTTGTTGGATACGACCAGTGATCTGACGATCTGCATTGCTCGGCTCAGCCACCCCAGAAGGGTGATTATGAGCCAAAATCACTGCAGCCGCATTTGCAGCGAGGGTGGTTTTCACCACTTCACGTGGGTAAACCGTCGCTGCATTGATGGTCCCGATAGACAGCGTTTCCAACGCGATAACGCGATGCTGACTGTCTAACAAAAGCAGTAAAAACCGTTCTTGTTCAAGACCTTGCAAATGGATTTGAAGGTAATCTTGAACAGCTTGGGGCGAGCTCAAAACTGAGCTACGAGCCACCTCACTGGCCAAGTTTCTACGTGCCAACTCCAATGTGGCCTGCAATTGTACGTATTTAGCCTGCCCAAGGCCACGATACGCGCAAAATTCCTTCATGGAAGCGTTCAATAGTTGCGGTAGGCCACCAAAATGAACCAACAGATCCCGCGCCAATTGCACTGCGCTGCAGCCGGGCACCCCAGTGCGTAAAAAGATCGCCAATAATTCTGCGTCGCTTAAAGCCGCAGGCCCCTGTTGCAGTAATCGTTCCCGTGGGCGTTCATGCTGTGGCCACTGAGTAATGCTCATCGCAAATCCTTATGCTTGGCTGCCGACTGCCTTCAGCGCTGTGGTATGTTACTCCCACTAAACGCAAACCGGCATCAACATGAGTCAATCCAAGCCTAAGATCCTGCTTGGGATCAGTGGTGGCATCGCCGCCTATAAAGCCCCTAATTTAGTCCGACGCCTGCGCGATCAAGGCGCCGACGTTCGTGTGGTTCTCACCCAAGGCGCCAAAGCCTTTGTTACCGAGATGTCGCTGCAGGCGGTGTCGGGTTATCCGGTGGTGCACGATGTGCTGGATCCCGCCACGGAATCCGCCATGGGCCACATCGATTTAGCCCGCTGGGCGGATCAAGTGATCATCGCCCCCGCCAGTGCCAACCTGATTGCGCGCTTAGCCCACGGGATGGCCGACGATCTGCTGACCACCTGCGTGTTGGCCACTGAAGCGCCGGTCATGGTGTGCCCAGCAATGAACAAGGTGATGTACCAGCACCCAGCGACCCAAGCCAATCTGACGCTGTTGGCGCAGCGTGGGGTAGAACTGTACGGCCCCGCCAGTGGCGATCAAGCCTGTGGCGACGTCGGCCCCGGCCGAATGCCAGAAGCGGAAGAGATTGCCGCCCATTGGGCGCAGCAACAGCAGCAACCGCAGTTGTTGGCGGGCAAGAAACTGTTACTCACGGCCGGTCCCACCCGTGAGGCACTGGATCCGGTGCGTTATATCTCCAACCACAGCTCCGGAAAAATGGGCTTTGCCTTGGCAGAGCAAGCCACCCAGTTAGGGGCAGAAGTCACCGTGATTGCTGGGCCAGTTGCCCTGCCAACCCCCGCTGGCGTAACGCGCATTAACGTGGAATCCGCCCAACAAATGTTGGATGCGGTGCTGGCACAGGTAGAACAGCAGGATATTTTTATCGGCTGCGCTGCCGTAGCAGATTACCGCGCCGCCACCGTGGCTGAAGGTAAGATCAAAAAGTCGAAAGACAGCATGACCATTGAGTTAGTGCGAAATCCCGACATTTTGGCCACCGTTGCCAGCCACAGCGCCCGCCCTTACACCGTTGGATTTGCCGCTGAAACCCACAATGTGGAACAATACGCCCGCGATAAATTGAGCCGCAAAAAGCTTGATCTGATCGCCGCTAACGATGTGTCTAAATCAGGCCAAGGCTTCAATGCCGACAACAATGCCCTGATCCTCTACTGGCACAACGGCGAACGCAGCTTGGGCCACAGCAGTAAAGCTGAACAAGCCCGATTATTACTTACCACCATCGCGGACCGACTGCCTGCCAATGAAAACGCCAATTGAACTGAAGATTCTCGACCCTCGTTTGGGTACCGAATGGCCGCTGCCTGACTACGCAACACCGGGCTCAGCCGGCATGGATCTGCGCGCCATGTTAGACGCACCGCTCACCCTAGAGCCGGGTCAAACTGAGTTAGTCCCAACCGGCATGGCAATCCACATTGGCGATCCTGGTTTAGCCGCCACCATTTTGCCGCGCTCTGGCCTGGGCCATAAAAAAGGCATTGTGCTGGGTAACTTGGTTGGCTTAATCGACTCCGATTACCAAGGGCAGCTGTTCGTATCTTGCTGGAACCGCGGCACCGACAGCTTCACCATGGAACCCGGCGAGCGCATCGCCCAGCTGATGTTTGTGCCAGTGGTGCAAGCGCAATTTAATATTGTTGACGAATTTGACGCCTCAGATCGTGGCGAAGGTGGCTTTGGCCACTCCGGTACCAAGTAATAACGAGATCCATCATGGCCACCACCAATAACAAAAAAAATCGCCGCGACCACATTCTAGAAAGCCTCGCGCGGATGCTGGAAACCTCACCGGGCAAGCGCATCACCACCGCTGCTTTGGCCAAAGAGGTAGGCGTATCGGAAGCGGCGCTGTACCGCCACTTTCCTTCCAAAGCGCGCATGTTTGAAGGCTTAATCGAGTTTATTGAAGACTCGCTGCTGTCGCGGATCAACCTGATCTTGGTGGATGAAAAAGACACCATGAACCGCATCCAGTTGATCTTGCAGCTGCTGCTGACCTTTGCTGAACGCAACCCCGGCATCACCCGCATTTTAACCGGCGATGCGCTGGTGAATGAGCAAGAGCGCCTACGCGAACGCATTCATCTGCTGTTCAACAAGATTGAAACTCAGCTGAAGCAGGCCCTGCGGGAAAAAAGCCTGCGCGAAGGCCAAGGCTTTTACTTAGAAGAAGGGATGTTGGCCAACTTGCTGCTGGCGTGGGCCGAAGGCCGCATCGCGCAGTTTGTTCGCAGTGATTTTCAAGATCTGCCTACCGCCAACTTTTCCGAGCAGTGGGCCTTTATCCGCAAGCAGTTGCTGCAAAGTTAACTGCCGCTGCCGGTACAATCCATTAAAAAGGGCGCTCATTTGAGCGCCCTTTTTGCTGTGCAGCCGGTGGCCAGTTAGGCGATGCCGTACTGTTCGCGGTAGGCACTGACCGACGCCAGCTCTGCTTCGCGGCCCGGCTGGGTCTCTAAGTAAGCGATCAGATCGCCTAAGGTGATGATCGACACCACCGCGCAGCCAAAGTCGCGCTCCACTTCTTGAATGGCCGACAACTCGCCTTGGCCTTTCTCTTGCCGATCCAGCGCAATCAGCACCCCTGCCAGCTCGGCGTTATTGGCTTGAATGATCTGCATCGATTCGCGAATGGCGGTACCGGCGGTGATCACATCATCCACCAGCATCACCTTGCCGCTTAGCTCGGCGCCCACCAAGTTACCGCCTTCACCGTGATCTTTTTTCTCTTTGCGGTTAAAGCAGTACGGCAGATCCAAGTTGTGCTGATCCGCCAGTGCCACTGCGGTGGTGGTGGCGATAGGGATGCCCTTATAAGCCGGGCCAAACAGCAGATCAAAATCGATGCCCGCGTCCATCAACGCGGCGGCATAAAAGCGCCCCAGTTGGGCCAGATCGCTGCCGCGATTGAATAAACCGGCATTAAAGAAATAGGGGCTGGTGCGCCCGGATTTCAAAGTGAACTCGCCAAAGCGCAGTACATTACGGTTCAGTGCGAATTCAATAAATTGTTGTTGGTAGGGTTTCACTTTCGCTCCTGTTTTATCGCTATTTTTAAGCAAAAAAAAGCGGCTCATTGGCCGCTTCATTATTAGAATTAGTGGCCGTTGTAGGCGGCCTTCTGGGCGGCAATTAATTGCTCAATGCCCTCTTTCGCCAACGCCATCATCGCGTTCATCTCATCAAAGCTAAACGGTTCGCCTTCGGCGGTGCCCTGCACTTCAATGAAGCGGCCATCTTCCGCCATCACGACGTTCATGTCGGTTTCGGCGCTGGAATCTTCTTTGTAATCCAAATCACACACCGGCTGGCCATTCACAATGCCCACCGATACCGCGGCGATCTGCTGCTTCAGTGGCGAGACTTTCAGCTTACCTTTGGCTTTTAAGCTATCGATGGCATCCATCAACGCCACACAAGCGCCGGTAATGGACGCGGTGCGGGTGCCGCCATCGGCTTGGATCACGTCACAATCAATGGTGATGGTGTATTCGCCCAATGCCTTCAGATCAACCGCAGTACGCAAGCTGCGACCAATCAAGCGCTGGATCTCTTGGGTGCGGCCAGACTGTTTACCACGGGCGGCTTCACGGCCATTACGGCTGTGGGTTGCGCGCGGCAGCATGCCGTATTCGGCGGTGATCCAACCTTGGCCCTGACCACGTAAGAAGCGCGGCACGCCCTCTTCCACGCTGGCAGTACAGATCACCTTGGTGTTGCCAAATTCGATCAGCACCGAACCTTCGGCGTGAGCAGTGAAATTGCGGGTGATGGTTACCGGGCGAGCTTGAGCCGCCGTTCTGCCGTTAGAGCGCATAAGATTTAACCTGATTGGGGAAATTGGCTGGCATTATAACGGAAAAGGCGGCGCAGATGCGCCGCCTTTTCCTGTGCAAAACTTACCGGATCAAAGCTTCTTTTTCGCTTCGGTTTCGGCGATTTCTGCTACGGGTTGCGCTTCCGTTTGCAGCCGCTGCAGTTCGGTTAAATTAGCCGAAACCGCGCCGCCGCTATTATCCGCACCGGCAAAAACATTGGCCCAAACCACATCGCCGCTGTCGCCATCAATCAGCGCCGCTTCCACGCTTTCGCCGCTCATCGCCTGCACTGGCACCACAGCCCCTGCGGTCAGCACCCCAACCAAGATCGAGGCCGCCATGTCTTTCGCAACCGAGCCTTTGGATTTCTCCCAGCCGGTGTACTTCAACAACAAGATGGCGTCGCTGTTGGTGCTGTGCGCCACCACACTGGCCGCTTCACCAACCGACTGGCGAAAGCTCGCAACCTTTTTCTCATTCACCGCTTTGCCGGTGTACAAGTTCGCGGCAATGCTTTGGTAGCTTTCACGCAGGTTCGCCACGTCCACATTAAAGTCAGCAAACTGGGCCAGCATGCGTTCGCGCTCAACCACGACTGGGGTAAAGCCCCGAGCGGTTAATTTGCTGCTCGCCTCGGCAATCAATTGGCTGCGGATCGCATCTTCTTGGGGGGTAAGGCGTTCGCCTTCGCCGTCAAAGTTCACCAACTTCATCTCAACCACCGGCGGCACAATGGCGATCCGTTGGTAGTCTTGCGTGTGTTGGGCATGATCTTCGTGCATGCGTACCGACGTTACCGAACAACCGCTAAGCAGCGCTATCGCCACCAGCGCAGTCAACGCAACGCGCATCTGAGAGAACATCTTCATCCTTAAATATCCTTATAGTTTTTCTATTAACGTGCGTACATAAGCTTGTTCTGCTGGGCTTTCACTCAGCGTTAAAAAACGTTGGTAGGCGGTTCGCGCCGCGTCGTTATTGCCCAGCAGTCGCTCCACATCGCCTCGCACTCGCTGGCTGCGGGCATACACTGGACTCTCTGCCCCGACCGCCGTCACGTGCGCTTGGGCTTGCTGCAAATATTGCTCTTTTTTGGCCTCTATCTGCGCTTGCCAATCCTCTGCATCTTCATCCATTAACCACGCTTTTTCTCGAGCCGCGGGCCGAGGGTATTGCGCCAATCCCAGCCACGCTTCGGCTTCAAACAGCTCGCGCCACGGTGAAGAAAGCTGAGCCGCATCGCGCAGGGCCGAGAAATACAAACGCCGCTTTAACTTCATGCCGGTGGCTTGCAGGCGGATCCGCTGCATTTCAGTGTCAAAGCCCTCAGGATTAGGGCTCAGCTCAGCTGGCTTAAGTAATGGCGCTAAGGCCAACACCCGCTCGCTGTTCTCCGGATGGGTGCGATAAGCAAACCAATCGTCGCGCGGCACTTCGCCGTTATTCAAACGGGCCAACACCTCGGTAATTTGTGGGTGACTAAACCCCGCCCGCTGCCAGCGCTCCAGTCCGGCTTTATCCGCTTGGAACTCCATCTCTTTGCTGTGGGACGACAACTCTGAAATCGCCGGTAAGTACGCCAAACCGGTGCCAAAGGTCAGCAGATCAAGAATGTGGGCCGAGACCATGGTTTTGCTGCGCTGGGTACGGGTGATCCGGCCATGCTCTTGCAACACATGCTCAATTTCATGGGCCAACACAAACGCCAACTCGGCTTCGTTATCGGTGATGGTTAACAGACCCAGCTGGATGTAGATGTCGCCATTAGGGAACGCAAACGCGTTCACCAACGGGTTGCTGGAAAGAAACAGCTGCAATGAGTACTGCTGCCGCTCCTCCGCAGTGGTTAACCGCTGCATTAACGACTGCAAATAGGCTTGGTAGGTAATGTCTCGGTAGCGGTGACCCCGATCATTGAGCTCAGCACTGGCTTTGTCCGCCAAGGCAACGGCCTCGGCTTGTTGCTGCGCGATCTTCTCCGCCTTCGTCAGCTTCGGCGTTGACTGACAGCCACTCAAGCAGAGCGCCAGCAGTAAAAAAAACACCCTCATCATTTGTCCCGCACTTTATTTTTTCAACAAGATAGCGACCATTCATTAACAATTGCAATCAAGGCGAGCACTTAATCGCAGCCAAGCCGCTAATTTATCGTTTATTTTTTGATGCCAACCGCGGCGGTTTGGCGCCCCGACTACCCCAGCTCGGTTCAGCCCGATATACTCAGGGCATCTTTTTTGCCAGAGCGTATCGACAATGATCCATTCAATGACCGCCTACGGCCGCGGTGAAGTAAAAGCCGATTGGGGCTCCGCCTCGTGGGAAATTCGCTCCGTAAACCAACGTTACCTTGAAACCTACCTGCGCCTGCCAGAGCAGCTGCGCAGCCTAGAGCCGGTTTTGCGCGAGCGCCTGCGTAAGCGCTTGGCACGCGGTAAAGTCGAAGTAAACCTGCGTTTTGATCTGGCCCAGAAAACCGACACCCTGCAGATGAATCACTCTCTGGCGCAGCAGCTGGTGGATAAAGCCAACGAACTGCACACCATGGCCGGTATCGGCCAGATCCAGTTGGTGGATCTGCTGAAGTGGCCTGGCGTACTGGAAGGCAGCAGCCAAGATATGGACGAGATCAGCAAAGAGTTGCTGGTTAAGTTTGATGATGTGGTTAGCGAATTTTTAGCCGCCCGTGGCCGCGAAGGCGAAGCACTGGAAACCATGATCCAGCAGCGTCTTGATGCGATCACTACTCAAGCCGCCTACGTGCGCGAACGGATGCCCGAAGTGATGGCATGGCAGCGTCAGCGCCTGACCGACAAATTGGCGGAAGTAAAAGACAGCCTCGATCCGGCTCGCATAGAACAAGAGATGATTTTACTGGCGCAAAAGTTAGACGTAGCGGAAGAGCTCGACCGCCTCGACGCCCACGTTACTGAAACCAAAAAAGTGCTGAAAAAAGGCGGCGCCTGTGGCCGTCGTTTGGACTTTATGATGCAAGAGTTCAACCGCGAAGCGAACACCTTAGCGTCCAAATCCATCAGCGCCGACATCACCGCCGCCGCGGTAGAACTGAAAGTACTGATTGAGCAAATGCGCGAGCAGATCCAGAACATCGAGTGATGTTCGCCAGCGCCAGAATGTTGTAACAAGTCACTGAAAGCCATCATTTTTTGATGGCTTTATTGTTTGTGATTGTTCGTAAGTTATTGCTACAGTCAGGCAATAAACAGTGACTAGAACCATATCTGAGCGCAGCACAAAGAAAGTTTCGCAGCTCTAGTCACAAGTCTAGGGATGACTTATGAACGACAAGCAGATAAAGGCTTTCTTAAGGTCTGGCGAGTGTGTAAGGAAACGAGTAGGCAACTGTCTGAATCACCTACAGAGCGCCCCTATGCATAGCCTAATTGATCCTTGCACATAAACGGACGAAGATACCCCCTCAGTTAAGTGAGGGTGCAATGGTTCAAAAACAGTTCGAAGACGCGGATTACTGGAAAGGGATTATCCTGTTTGGTTTGAATGCTGCCACATATAAAATGGGGCTTGCTCGCACCCTGCTCGATTTTGCAAAGCAAGGTAAGACAACCGTAGATTGGCATGAACTAGCACATGCCTACTTCGGCCAATACCTAGAAAGACTCAGCAACAATCCAATGCCTCAACAGGCCAATCCATCTCGAATGACGGTTATGGAGCGTATCGTCAAAGAGCATCGCATCGGCAAGCTAACCCATGCCGAAGCGGTTGAGCGTGTGGCCGAGAAAGCGTTTGATGACGTTATCCCCCGTTTCCAAACCATTGGCACTAACAAAGAGTTGGTCAAAGGCCACTTCTACGACTTCCACAAAGGCCAAAAACTAGAGCTCAAAGACTCGTTGCTGGCTTTTGACCACAACCTTATCAATGAGCTCGATAGCGAAATCGTGGCGCGTTGGAGCTTACTGGAAGGAGCCTTCTCAATCAGCCAGAGTCAGTTCCATCTTGCCAACGATATCCGTGATATCTATCTGGAGGGCGGATACGAGCGGCAAGCCCTTACCTCCAATATCCCGTTCTTAAATGGCTACCAAGGCAACACCTGTTTCTACTGCGGAGAACCACTAGGGGATGATATTCACGTTGACCACGTCTTGCCTCGCCAAGTGCTTTGTCATGACGAAATCTGGAATCTGGTGTTGAGTCATGCTGACTGCAACCTACTCAAGTCCGACAAGCTAGTAGGCGCTCATTTCATACAGAAGCTGATTGCTCGTAACGAGAATATTATGGGCAGCAATCATCCGTGGAAACAGAAGATAGCAACAGCTCTCGGCACGACCCCAACTAGACGAGCCAAGGCACTCACAAAGCACTATGACAACGTAAAGCTCGTGCTCGGCAGCAACTACTGGGGAGGTAGCGAAAGCTACAACCCAGCAACTGATCCATTCTTCCGTCGATTAATCACCGTATTGAACAACAAATGCTAACCATGACCACCAACTTCTACGATGAAAACGCCGCCAGTTTCTTTGAAAATACGGTCAATGTAGATATGTCCGCCCTTTACCAGAGGTTCACCAAGCACTTGCCTAAAGGTGCTCGCCTACTGGATGCTGGGGGCGGCTCCGGTCGCGATAGCAAAGCATTCTTAGAGATGGGCTACGAAGTTGATGCTCTAGATGCATCTCCCAAGATGGTTGAGATGGCTACGGAGCTAACTGGACTACCCGTTCAGCTCAAGCTGTTTAATGAGATCTACAGCCAAGAAGAATATGACGGGATCTGGACATGCGCATCTCTACTCCATGTGCCACATGCCGAACTGGCAGCTTCACTCGAACGCCTAGCCACAGCTCTAAAGCCCCAAGGTATCTGGTACGTGTCCTTCAAGTATGGCGAATCAGAGCGATTCAAAGATGGGCGTCACTTCACTGATCTTAATGAGGGTATGCTGGCAGACTTAATCCAGCCCCTAGAAGACTTAGAGCTAATCGAATTCTGGGTAACCGAAGATGCCCGTCCAGACAGAACGGAGCAATGGCTGAATGCAATACTCAAGAAAGACAGTTTCAGCTAGCAATGCTAGATAAGGGATGACCATGAGCTATCAAACAAGAGCAGCAAGCATAATTGATGACTTAGGAAGATATACTGATATTTCTTTTGTCAATGCCGCATTTAACTATTTATCATCAAAGACAGAACATCCCGCATCTAGTATGCCGTGGGTTATATTGCTTGCCTTAAAGTGGAAATTCACCTCACAAAAAAAACAATCGCAAACAGAAATTACGACTGATGAATTCAGACGAATCATTAACAAAATATGGAATTTGCAGTCACATGCCCTGAAGTTAAATAGAGGCGACGATGCTTTATTTTCGATAAAGCCGTTTTTGAGACAACAGTTATCTTACCAGCAGACTAAAGAAATGTACTTGTCTCAGCTTTGCCGTCAGCACATATGGTTTAACGACAACGAAATCCTAAATGAAAAATTTACCTCGATATCTGGCGTCTCCATAGATGACTATATAAAAATATCCTTTTTGTTAATAATATGGATTAATCAAAACGAGCAGAAAGAATCCTCCCATGTATCTATAGGAGACATTCTAATTAGATTAAGCCCTCACTATTGCAATGACAAGATATCTTCTTACCTCAAGTTCATTGGTATGCCATTAGAGGGCTGCGAGGATTTTTTTGAAAGATACAAACAAGCTCATCATCCAAGGTGGGAGTACTTTGAAGACAGTCCTTTAGCTCTCAAGCCCTTCATCTATAGCAATCATCATGCGATCACATTTAGTCGTAATGTTTTTTCTCTTGGGGTAGCCAATCTACTAGTTAACACCCTGAAGTATGAGATGAATGAGGATTTCAAGACGGAGTTTGGCAGCGCTCTAGAAGTTTATGTCGATAATTTATTTAATATTCATAATTTAAGTTACATTATCGAAAAGGATATAATTAATAAGTACCGCTCAAACTCAACTAGTGGAAAAGTGGTTGATTTTATAATCAATGAACCTAATGGCCATGTTTTTATAGACTCAAAAGCAATTGAACCTACTATCTTGATCAAAACAACAGACAATAAAAAAGATGTTGAAGATAGACTAAAAGGTAGTTTCATCAAGGGAATAATCCAAGCGCAGGAATGTGCATCAAAAATGTCAGAATTAGTAACCCTTAATGCTAACATATACTCAATAATAGTAACCCATCAAAATTTCATGATCTGTACAGCACGAGATTTAGACGGAAGCATAAACAGTGATCTGGAAAATCTCATCCTCGACGAAACATGCCACATGCCTATTAGCTTAGACCGTGTATTTTATGCATCAATATCGGAATTAGAACATCTATTGGATATCGCAAAAGCCACCAACAAAAGCATTTCTGAAATACTTGATGAAGTTTCAACAATGTCTAAAGATAAATTTGGCTCAAGAGGTGATTTAAGCAGCTATCTTGTAGAGTTGTACCCGAATAAAAAATCTCCTCAGCTGACACCTATAAATTCAGTGTCAGATGTTATCTTTGATGAAATAAAGCTGCAGTTTAAGCAGAGCGAAAAACTTTGGAATGGTCAGGTATATGAGTTTTTGAGCCTTTACTCTGATGTGCACAAAGCCATCCAACATGAATGCCACCCATGACCTTCCAGCACTCAAGATTAGTGCTGATGAAAATGCAGTCTGTGAGCTTAGCATGAGTGCCCAAGGGCATGTGGACTCACTACACTTGTGGTTACTAAATGGGTTACTGGAAGTCACCTTAACAATCCAAATCACCGCCAAAAGCACGTTAAACAACGCGAAAATCAAGCTACCCCATAAGCAGATCCAAAACATCGAGTAACCCCGCTTTCGCACAGCACTAAGCCCTGTTATCCAACGGGGCTTTTTATTGCCTGCGCGTTAGGAAAACACTAACACCTTGCTGCGATTGGCCCTTTTGTTGCGCTGCCGTTTGGCCAGCGGATCCAGATTGAGTAAGGTGGGCAGACAGCGTAACCCTTTCAATTAATATCGAGATCCTTATGGACTTCACTCCCCTACTGGCCGCCACCATCGAACTGAAATTACTGCTGGCTGCCATTGCCGCCAGCGTCACCGGCTTAGGTTATTACCTTGGTCGACGCCCCCTAGCGCAGCTGCAACAACATCTTGACGAGGCGCAGGACGATCTGAGCGATCAGCGCCAACAATTGGCGTTGTTGCAGCAACAGTGCGATCGGCTAATGGATATTGAGTTGCAGTGGCAAGACGCGCAGGATGAACACGCTCGGCTAAAAACCGTGGTGGCCAGTGCCGATATCGAATTGAAGCACAGCACCGAACAACTGCACCGCTTGCGCCAACAAGAACAAGAACTATCGGCGCGGTTAGACAAGCAGAGTCGTTTAAGCAGCTTGTTAGAAGGTCAGGTGAAGCAGGGCCAAACCGCATTGGAAGAGAAGCAGCTGAGCTTCAACACCCAGCAGCAGCAATGGCAGCAGCGTGAACAGGAACTGAAATCCGAGCTGGCCAGCGCCACCGAGAAACTGGAAAGCGCCCATGCGCGGGTATTAAGCCTCACCAGCGACAACCAAGAGATCAAAACCTCGCTGCAAGAGAAACAACACCACTTTACCGAGCAGATGCAGCTGCTGGAGCAGAGCAAAGCGCAGCTGACCAAGCAATTTGAGCAGCTGGCGAGCGAGATCTTAGACCGAAAAGGCCAAGCCTTTAGCGCCATGAACAAAGAGAGCATGGCCAATATCTTGTCGCCGATCCACGCCGAGCTAAAAGGCTTTAAAGAGAAAGTGGAAACCATCCACACCCAAGAAACCGAGCAACGCACCAAGCTGCGCACCGAACTGGAAAACCTGCAGCAGCTCAACCAAGCGATCAACCAACAGGCGGATCGACTCACCACGGCACTGCAAGGGCAAAAGAAGGTGCAGGGCAACTGGGGCGAGCTGATGCTGGAAAACGTGCTTGATAACGCCGGGCTGCGGTTGGGCACCGATTATCAACGCGAGCAAAGCTTCAATACCGACGAAGGCCGCCTGCGCCCAGATGCGGTGGTGTACCTGCCGCAAGATAAGCATCTGGTGATCGACGCCAAAACCTCGCTTAACGCCTACACCCGCTACGTCAACACCGAAGATGAGCTGGCGCGCAGCACTGCGCTGAAGCAGCATGCGGAAGCGGTGCAAGATCGGATCAGCGAACTGGCCAGCAAAAACTACTGCAAGCTGCCGGGGCTGAATTCGCCCGAGGTGGTGATCATGTTTATTCCGGTGGAATCGGCCTACGTCGAAGCGCTCAAAGCCGATGAAACCCTGTTCCAGCGGGCGCTGGAGCAAAACATCTTGGTGGCGACCCCAACCACCTTGCTGACCAGCCTTAACATTGTGCGGCAGTTGTGGCGCTTTGAAGATCAAAACAAACACACCGCCGAATTGGCCAATCGCGCCGAGAAGTTCTACGACAAACTGCGCACATTCTTGGTGTCGATGGAGCAAGTTGGCAAGCAGATGGACAACGCCCGCAGCAGTTACGATAAAGCGTTGGGGCAGCTGTATCACGGCCGTGGCAACCTGATCAAACAAGCGGCGGAGTTTAAGGATCTGGGCGTATCGGTCAGCAAAGAGTTGCCTGCGGAGATGGTGGATAAAGCCCAACTGGAGTTGGCCAGCAGCGATCCCGCCGCACTGCCTGCCAGCGTTAGTTAACCCGCAAAGCGCCCCAGCATGCTGGGGCGTTTTTGATTGCCGCTCGGTTCAACCGCCGCGCTTAGGCACGGCGCCCCTGGTAAGCAGCCAGCATCCAGATCTCTTTCTCTTGCTGGCTCACGTAATCCCCCAGCAGAGCCGCGGTGCCTTCATCGCCTAATTCTCCCGCTTGCGCCAACAACCGTCGCTGCTGGGTCAGCAGCAACTGATAGGCCGCCAAGATGTGTTCAATCGCCACGTGGCCATCGGACACGTCTTTGCTTTCCGCAATCTGCGCCAACACCAAGTAGTCAGAGAAGCCATGCAGTGGCTCGCCCCCCAAGGTCAAAATCCGCTCCGCCAGTTCATCCACTTTTAGCAGCAACTGATCGTAGATCTCTTCAAACTTGGCGTGCAGTTCAAAGAAGTTTGCACCGCGCACATTCCAATGGAAACCACGCACGTTCATATACAACACTTGGTAGTTTGCCAGCAGCTGGTTGAGGTTGGTGGCCAGTTGGGTCGCGCCTTGTTGGTCAAGGCCAATTAAGTTAGTGGTCATCATCGGTTCCGTTGCTCATTTTGAATGGTCGCTAGCTTACCCAAGGGGGGTCGCAGACGATAACGGAGGCTTTGAATCACCATAATCGATTTACACTGCCACTCTTAACCCCAAAACATGATTTAGATCATGGCAGCGCCTTTACTGCTAACGTCACCGCAAATTGCCCCCTGAAGCTAAAAATCAGGCAAAAAAATACCAGCACAATGGCTGGTATTTTCTTCGACACGGAGATGATGATCTTAACTAAACAAGGTAACTACGCTGCTGACGTTGACCGCGTTTGCTTCGATAACGGCAGAGTACTCAAACTTTGATTGTTGGTAAAATCAACAATATCAATCACGGTTATCGACTTTTCACTGCCAACTAATTCGAATTAGCCTCAGCCCATAACCAAAAAAAGAGCCGCGAAAAACGCAGCTCTTTTACCAAGGGATGGCTGTTGATACAGACTCGGCGCATGCACTGAAACCGATTAATGCTGTTCAATGGCGCCATCATAACCGGCTTGCGCGCTGCTGATAAAACCGACAATTTCAATCGCCGTTATCGATAAAGCCATGCATTCCGGTTCGAGCTTTTTTCAGCCTCGCTCGGCAGCGCAACTCCCAGTAACCATAGCCAGACCAGCCAACGGTTTGCTCTTCGTTGCAGGCACCACGCAGCAACCGCCGTTAGGGCACATATACTGATAACACAACGGCGGGCGCGCATTCTCAGCACGAAAGCCCACCACAGCGGTTGGTCAATGCCGCCGCCCGTGGTAAAGTTGCGCGCTTTATTTTATTCCAAGCACCAAGCGCTCGGAATGGGACTTTGCACGGCTTACTCTTAAGCCCAAAACGTCAGGATCGCATTCACCATGGCTCGTCGTGGCAACCTGTTTATTCTTGCCGCCCCCAGTGGCGCAGGCAAATCATCACTGATCAGCGCATTGCTGAAAGACCAACCCGCCGACATGCAAGTGTCCGTGTCGCACACCACTCGTGCCCCACGCCCCGGTGAAGTTGACGGCGTGCACTACCATTTTGTTTCGGTAGAGCAGTTTAAAGCGCAGATCGAACAGGGTAACTTCTTCGAATACGCCGAAGTATTTGGCAACTATTACGGCACCTCTAAAGTCACCATTGAACAGACACTGGACAATGGCATTGATGTGTTTTTAGACATTGATTGGCAGGGTGCCCGCCAAGTAACAACGCTGCTACCGGATGCGGTTGGGGTGTTTATTCTGCCACCATCACGCGTTGAGTTGGAACGTCGGCTGAACAGCCGCGGCCAAGACAGCGCCGAAGTGATTGCAGGACGGATGGCAGAAGCGGTGGCAGAGATGTCCCACTTCGATGAGTTTGATTACGTCATCGTCAACGAAGATTTTGACGTGGCCCTGACCGAACTGCAGGCCATCGTTCAAACCCAACGTAACCGCTTGGCTAGGCAGGCGGAAGCGCACAGTGTTATGCTTGCAGAGTTATTGTCGCAATAACGCTTTTCATGTACACTTTTGCGTCATTTTTTTAATCGTTTAGACACAGGAGTTCCTCGTAATGGCACGGGTTACTGTAGAAGACGCCGTAAATCAAATCGGCAACCGTTTTGACCTGATCCTGGTCGCTGCTCGCCGCGCCCGCCAACTGTCTGTACAAGGCAAAGAAGCGTTGGTTGATGAGGAAAACGACAAGTCCACCGTGGTGGCACTGCGTGAGATCGAGCAAGGCTTGATCACCTCCAGCACTCTGGACGAACAAGAGCGCCAAGCTGAGCGCGAAAAAGAAGCCGCTGAACTGGCTGCCGTAGCTGCAATTGCAGAGGGTCGTACTCTGTAATTTGGGAGGTCGCCGTTGTACCTGTTTGAAAGCCTAAAGGAACTGGCCGCCAGTTATCTTGAACCCGAGCAGGTGGAGCAGCTTACCCAAGCTTACATCACCGCCCGGGACGCTCACGATGGGCAGATGCGCTCCAGTGGCGATCCCTACATCACTCACCCAGTTGCGGTTGCCCGCATACTGGGTGAAATGCGTTTAGACCACGAAACGCTGATGGCGGCCTTGCTGCACGACGTCATCGAAGATACACCCGCCACCAAAGAAGATTTGGCCGCGCTGTTTGGCGATGCCGTAGCGGAATTGGTGGAAGGGGTATCCAAGCTCGATAAACTCAAATTTCGCGATCGCGAAGAAGCTCAAGCCGAAAACTTCCGCAAAATGGTCATGGCCATGGTGCAGGACATTCGGGTTATCTTGATCAAACTCGCCGACCGCACACACAACATGCGCACGCTGGGCTCGTTACGCCCGGATAAAAAACGCCGCATCGCCCGTGAAACCCTCGAGATCTACGTGCCCTTGGCCAATCGCCTCGGCATCCATAACGTTAAAAACGAACTGGAAGATCTGGGTTTTCGTGCACTTTACCCAATGCGTTACCGCGTTCTTAAAGAGGTGGTTTCCGCCGCTCGGGGTAATCGCAAAGAGTTGATGAACATCATCGAGTCTGCCATCAGTGGCCGCCTTGAAGACGCTTCCATCAACGCCACCGTGCAAGGCCGCGAAAAAAACCTGTTCTCCATCTACAACAAGATGGTCAACAAAGAGCTGCAGTTCCAAGACGTGATGGACATCTACGCGTTTCGGATCACCGTGGACGACATCGATACCTGTTATCGCGTCTTAGGTGCCATGCATACCCTCTACAAACCGCGCCCGGGCCGCTTTAAAGATTACATCGCCATCCCCAAAGCCAACGGCTACCAAAGCCTGCACACCTCATTATTTGGCCCCCATCAGGTGCCAGTCGAGGTGCAGATCCGTACCGATGACATGGATCAAATGGCCGATCGAGGCGTTGCCGCCCACTGGATGTACAAAAGCGACGAAGACAACGCCGGTACCACCGCCCAGATCCGCGCCCGCAAATGGATGCAAACCCTGCTGGAGCTGCAACAAAGCGCCGGTAACTCGTTTGAATTCATCGAAAGCGTTAAGAACGACATGTTCCCAGACGAGATCTACGTGTTCAGCCCGAAAGGCCGAATTCTGGAACTGCCTGCCGGTGCCACCGCGGTCGACTTTGCCTATGCGGTCCACACCGACGTTGGCAACGAATGCGTGGGGGCGCGCGTTAACCGCCAAGCCTACCCGCTTTCCAAGGCGCTGATCTCTGGCCAAACCGTTGAGATCATTACCGCGCCTGGGGCTCGTCCTAACGCCGCTTGGCTTAACTTTGCCGTTACCGGTAAAGCCCGCGCCAAGATCCGCCATGTACTGAAAAGCGTGGAACAAACCGAATCGGTCACCTTGGGTCGGCGGCTGCTCAATCACGCCTTGGGCGATGTGCGCTTAGACGAGATCGATCCCGATAAGCTCAATGCGGTGTTGGCCGAATACAACTATCGCAGCCAAGACGATCTGCTGTCGGCCATCGGTTTAGGCGATGTGATGAGCTTGGTTGTGGCGCAGCGATTGCGCGGCGAAACCGAAATGCTCACCAACGGCAAAGATAAGCTGCCGATCAAAGGCGCCGAAGGGATGCTGGTAACCTTTGCCAAATGTTGCCGCCCAATTGAAGGCGATGACGTCGTGGCACACGTCAGCCCCGGCAAAGGATTGGTGGTTCATATTGATACCTGTCGCAATATCGTCAAAAACCTGGAAACCGAACCGGAGAAATTCCTACCGGTAGAGTGGACGGACGACGTAGAAGCAGAATATCTTACGGAACTGCGGGTGGAGATCATCAACCACCAAGGTGTGTTAGCCAAGTTAACCTCGGTTGTGGCCAGCACCGACGCCAACATTCAAAATCTCAATACTGAAGATCGAGACGGCCGTACCTACGCCATCAACATGGTCTTGACCGTTTCTGGTCGTGATCATTTGGCCAACGTATTGCGTAAAATCCGGGTGATGCCGGATGTACTCAAGGCGTCTCGAAGCCGAAATTAAGGAAGCAACATGGCAGAAAAAGTGATTATCGCCACCGACAACGCCCCTGCGGCGATTGGTACTTACTCCCAAGCAGTACGGGTAGACGACACCGTTTACCTGTCGGGTCAGATCCCTTTGGATCCAAAGACCATGGAAAAAGCCGGTGAAGATTTTGACAGCCAAGTGGTACAGGTATTCGAGAACTTAAAAGCGGTATGTGAAGCCGCCGGCGGTTCCTTGCAAGACATCGTTAAGCTGAACATCTTCATGTTGGACTTGGCCAACTTTGCCAAAGTAAACGACGTAATGAGCCAATACTTCCAGCAGCCCTACCCCGCTCGCGCCGCGATTGGCGTAAAGCAGCTGCCAAAAGACGTATTGGTCGAAATGGATGGCGTAATGGTGCTGTAATTTCGCACCCGATCCAGCGCATAACGGGGGCTTCGGCCCCCGTTATTGTATTTACTCTCGCAACCCAGTTACCGATCCCCATAAGAAGCCCACGCTGACTTATCGGCATCGGCTCTCGCAACGGAAAAACCATGAGCCCAGAACGCCTCGCCCGCATCAACGCGATGCTCGACAATCGCCAAATCGATCTAACCCTATGCTTAGAGCAGATCCATAAACCCCATAACCTATCCGCAGTCATTCGCACCGCCGATGCGGTTGGGATCAGCGATGTGCACGCCATCTGGGCCGAAGAGTACCAGCGGATCTCCAACCACAAAGCCTCGGGCTCGGGTCAGTGGATCGACATCCACAGCCACCACAGCACCGCCGCTGCAGTAGCGCAATTTAAAGCCCAAGGCATGCAGGTGGTGGTAACCAACCTGTCTGACTCTGCCGTGGATTACCGCCAGATCGATTACACCAAACCCACGGTGCTGATGATGGGCAACGAACGCGATGGCATCAGCGATGAAGCACTGAGCCTCGCGGATCACGAAGTAATAGTGCCGATGGTGGGCATGGTGCAATCGCTGAACGTGTCTGTGGCCGCGGCGTTGATCTTGTATGAAGCCCAACGCCAGCGCAGCGACAACGGCCAATACGGCAAGCGCACCATCGATAACGACCGCTGTCAGCGCATTTTGTTTGAAGGCGGCCACCCCATTTTTGCCAAGATCTGTCGCCAAAAACAGCTGCCCTACCCACGCATTGATGAACAAGGGCAGATCGAGGCAGATGAGCAATGGTGGCAAAAGGTGCAGATGAACAAAGACGCGTGGCAGCACCTGGATGACGAATCCAGCGAGGGCGACCGTTAAGCCAAGCTCACCCCTTTACACAGCGGCCTAAATGGCCGCTTTTTTAATCTATCTGGCTGAAACCATTGCCAAAGCGACTGTGGATGTAGCACTTTAGTTGTACAACAAGGCTCCACTCACTTTCGCTAGGCAGTGTTATCGATGATGCATCGATGGCGGCGACATCAGCACGGATAGGGTTTATGACCACACAACCGCAACTGCCTTTGCAACGTTTGGCCCATTGGGCTGCCCAACAACCGGATCAGATCTGGCTACGCCAACCCCGAGATCGCCAACTGCACGACACCACTTGGGGCCAAGCCCAACAGCAAGTCAACGCACTGGCCGCGGCGCTGCAGCAACTGGGGCTGCAGCCCGGCGACAAAGTGGCGATCCTGTCGAAGAATTGCGCCGAATGGTTTATTACCGATCTGGCCTTACAAGCCGGTGGCTTCATCAGCGTGCCGATCTACCCCACCGCCAGCGCCGACACCGTTCGTTATGTGTTGAATCACTCCGGCGCCAAGGCGATTTTTTTGGGCAAGCTGGATAACCCAGATGCCCTGCAAGCGGCGATCCCCGACAGCATGCTGCGGTTCGACATGAACCACCCCACGCTGCCATGCCAATACCAATGGTCGCAGCTGCTGACCATGGCCGAGCCGATGACCGCCGACATCGCCATGCCCGCCGATCTGATGACCATCATCTATACCTCTGGCAGCACCGGCAACCCCAAAGGCGCCCTGCTCACTTACGGCGCTTACAGCTTTGCCATCGACATCATCGCCACCGAGCTGGGAGCCACCAGCACCGACCGAGTGATCAGCTACCTGCCGTTAGCGCACATCACCGAGCGCAGTTACATCGAAGGCAGCGCCCTGGCCAGCGGCGCCACCGTATTTTTTGTCGAAAGCCTGCAAACCTTTGTCGAAGACGTGCAGATCGCCACCCCAACACTGTTCCTGTCGGTACCACGGTTATGGACGGTGTTCCGCCAAAACATCATCGACAAGGTGGGCCACAGCAAGTTAAAGCTGGCGCTTTCGCTGCCGCTGATCAAGGGCTTGGTGGCGGCCAAAATTCGCAAAGAACTGGGGCTGGATCAAGCGCGCTTGCTCGGTTGTGGCTCGGCGCCGGTCTCGCCGGCACTGCTGAATTGGTATCGCCGCATCGGCATGGACATCTCGGAAGCCTGGGGCATGACCGAAAACGCCGGTCTTGGCACCCTCAGTGCCCCCTTTCGGGCAGACAAAATTGGCACCGTGGGCAAGCCACCGCGCCACTGCGAAATCAAACTGGGGGACAATCAAGAACTGCTGTTTAAAAGCCCAGCACTGTTCAGCGGCTATTACCAAAACGACGCTGCCACCGCCGAGGCCTTTGACGACGACGGCTTCTTTCGCACCGGCGATCAAGCCCAGATCGACGCCGATGGCTATATGTCGATCACCGGCCGCATTAAAGACAACTTCAAAACCGCCAAGGGCAAATACGTTGCACCAGTGCCAATCGAGCGGCAGCTGGCGCAGGATCCCAACATCGAGCTGGTGTGCGTGATTGGCTCTGGCCAACCCTACCCCGTGGCGTTGATCCAATTAACCGAAGGGGCGCAGTTGCTGGCACCAACCGAGGTCGAAAACTCACTGCAAGCCACCATCCGTCAAGTCAACCAAGTGATGGAAAGCCACGCCACCTTAGGCGGCGCGTTGCTGGTCACCGATCCTTGGACAGTCGAAAACGAGGTGCTTACCCCCACCCTAAAAATCAAACGGCATGTGCTGGAGCAGCGCTTTACCGATTTGATTGGCGACATTCGCCAAGAACAGATCTGCTGGCAAACACAGTAACAGCACCTTCAGATAAGGGGCTGATCTGACTGAGCGGCAGTGGTACTATCTGGATAAATACACAGTACATTTGGAACCGCACCGTGACCACTGCCACCAGCGACGCCTTGGCGGAACTGCCCATCACCACCTTAAAAGGCGTGGGCGACAAACTGGCTGAAAAACTGGCTCGCCTTGGGGTGCGTACCGTTCAGGATCTGCTGTTCCATCTGCCGCTGCGTTACGAAGATCGCACCCAAGTGTGGCCGGTGGCCTCGGTACTGCCCGGGCAACATTCCACCGTTGAAGGCGACGTGGTGGATGCCCACATCAGCTACGGCCGTAAGCGCATGCTTACGGTCACGTTGGTGGAAGACAGCGGCAGCATCACCCTGCGCTTTTTTAACTTTGCCGCCGCCCAAAAAGAGGGCTTTAAAGTGGGCGCACGGGTGCGCGCCTTTGGCGAAATTCGCGCCGGCCAAAAGGGCGCTGAAATTGTCCATCCGGAATACCACATTCTGGGCGAACGCACCCACCCACTGTTGGAAGACGCCCTAACCCCGATCTACCCCAGCACCGAAGGGCTGAAGCAAGCGGGGCTGCGTAAACTCACCACCGAAGCGCTGTTGCTGCTAAAACACCACCCGTTGCCCGAATTGCTGCCCGCAGGGCTCTATCCGGATCAACTGTCGTTGTCGCAAGCCCTGCAATACGTGCACCGCCCAGATCCCGACGCCGATCAGCAGTTGCTGCTGGATGGCCAACACCCAGCGCAGCAACGCTTGGCCTTGGAAGAGTTACTGGCGCAAAACCTGTCGATGCTGCAACTGCGGCAACAATGTGGCGGCCAGCATGCGCTGCCACAACGGCTCGATCCCCAGTTAGAGCAAGCCTTTTTAGCGCAGCTGCCCTTTAGCCCAACCGGCGCTCAAGCGCGGGTGCTGACCGACATTCGTGCCGATCTTGGCCTTGCCGAACCAATGATGCGCTTGGTGCAAGGGGATGTCGGCTCGGGCAAAACCTTGGTGGCGGCCTTAGCGGCGCTGACGGTGATCGGCAATGGCCATCAAGTGGCACTGATGGCGCCCACCGAGCTGCTGGCCGAGCAACACGCCATCGCCTTTCGTCATTGGTTTGAACCCCTTGGGATCGAAGTGGCGTGGTTGGCGGGCAAGTTGAAAGGCAAAGCGCGGCAAGCGGCATTGGAGGCGATCCAATCCGGCAGCGCCAAAATGGTGGTGGGCACCCACGCCATCTTCCAAGCGCAGGTTGAGTTTGATCACCTCGCGCTGGCGATTGTGGATGAACAACACCGTTTTGGGGTGCACCAGCGGCTTGAGCTGCGCGAGAAAGGCCACAAAGAGGGGCGTTACCCCCATCAGCTGATCATGACCGCCACCCCCATTCCGCGCACCCTTGCCATGACCGCCTACGCCGATCTGGATGTGTCGGTGATCGATGAACTGCCGCCGGGGCGTACCCCCATCACCACCGTTGCCATTGGCGATACCCGCCGCGACGACGTCATCGAGCGGGTGCGCCAAGCGTGCGTGGCCGGGCGCCAAGCCTACTGGGTTTGCACCTTGATTGACGAATCCGACGTGCTGCAATGCCAAGCCGCCGAAGACACCGCCACCGAACTGGCCGAACGACTGAGTGAACTCAACATCGGCTTAGTGCACGGCCGCATGAAAGCCGATGAAAAACAGGCGGTGATGCAGCGCTTCAAAGCCGGTGAACTGCACCTGTTGGTGGCCACCACCGTGATTGAAGTGGGGGTGGATGTGCCAAACTCCAGCTTAATGATCATCGAAAACCCAGAGCGGCTCGGCTTGGCGCAACTGCACCAGCTGCGGGGGCGCGTAGGCCGTGGCAGTGTCGCCAGCCACTGCGTGCTGCTGTATCACGCACCGCTGTCTAAAACCGCTCAGGCGCGCTTAGGGGTGCTGCGCCAAAGTAACGATGGCTTCCTGATCGCCCAGCGAGATCTGGAAATCCGCGGCCCCGGTGAAGTGCTGGGAACGCGCCAAACCGGTTTGGCCGAGATGAAAATTGCCGATTTGGTGCGCGATGCCGACTTGATCCCGCAAGTGCAGCGCCTGGCCGCCCACATCATGAGCCACCACCCAGAGCGGGTGCCAGCCATCATCGACCGCTGGCTTGCGGGGCGAGAGATCTATTCTCAAGCGTGATCACGATAAATTTTGCAACGCTTTCAGCTAGACAGTGTCTATCAGTTAGCCACAATGGTTCTTCATCTTTGCTCAGGTAGTCCTCAAGTATGTATTCAGACGACAACAGCACCAACAGCAACATCAGTCAGATCGCAGTGGGCTTCCTGCTGCTTACCGCTATCGCCTGTGGCGTCGGCTGGTACTTTCTCAGTGGCCAAGATGAGCCAGCCCCCACCCCAGAGCCCATTGCCCCGGTGGTGATCGCCGAGCCAACGCTGCCGATCGAACCGCTGCCAGTAGAGCCGGTAATTGAACCGGAACCGGAGCCTGAGCCCGAACCGGTGGCGATCGTCGCCCCCGAACCCGCAGTAGCAGCGGAGCCTGAGCCCGAGCCCGAACCTCTGCCCTCGCTGAACGAGTCCGATCCCATCACGCTGGATGCCATCGATGCGGTGGCCGACGGCATGCAAATTGGCAACGCGCTAAAACAAGACAACCTGCTGCGCCGTATTGCGGTGTTTGTCGATAACTTAACCGCCGGTGAAGTGATGCGGGCCCAAGGGCCGCTCAGCCGCATGACCGAACCCTTTCCGGTGCTGGAGCTGAGCAACGGCATCTATCTGGATCCCGAAGGCTACCGCCGCTTCGATCAACTGGCGGACTTCCTGTATCGATTGGATGAAACCAAGCTGCGGGATCAGTTTTTGCTGCTGGAACCGCTGTTAGAGCAAGCCTATCAAGAGCTGGGCTACCCCCAAGGGCAATTTCGCAGCACCCTGTTTAGCGCCATGGATCAGGTGCTCAATGCGCCAGAGCTGGATCAGCCGCTGGCCTTAACCAGCCCCAGCGTGAACTACCAGTTTGTGGATGAAGATCTGGAAGCCCGCAGCGACGCGCAAAAAGTGATGATCCGCATGGGGCCAACCAACACCCGCAAGATCAAATCACTGCTCAGCCGCTTTAAAGGCGCGTTGAACGAGTAACCGCTTGGTCGGATCCTCAAACCCAAAACGCCCCTTGAGTGCCATCACTCAAGGGGCGTTTTCGTTTGCTCTGTGGCGCCGACACTAACGCGGTGCCATCACCACGTAATCACCAACAAACTCGGCACAATCGCCGATCTGCACCGTTAGGCTGATCTTGGCATTCCTACCGGCTCGCAGGGCGCTGAGATCCAGCTCTGAAGCAGTGCACACGCAAGGCAATGCGCTGAGCACCGGCTTGCGGTAACGAATGTCGCCATGGGCCAACACAATCGCGCCATCCAACCCCTGCGCTTGCAGCGCCAACCACACTCGGCCCCAGCCCGTTAATGTGCACTGGCTGTAGATGCTGCCCGCAAATTGGCTTTGATGGTGGTTTTGGTTGGCCGCAAACGGCAGCGTGGTGGTAAAGCGGCCATCTTCAAACGCGTCGGCGCGGATCCCCATCGCTTTCGCCAAGGGGATCCCGTCGTGCCATAACTGGGTTAATTGAGTCAGCAACGCAGACGCCATCATTACACCTTTAAGCTGAAGGTTACGGGGCCATCATTTTGCAGCGACACCTGCATGTCGGCACCAAACTGGCCGGTGGCCACGCCCATGTCGGTGCTGCGGCAATAGGCAACAAACTTATCGTACATCCGCTGCGCGTCACTGGGGTGAGCGGCGCAGGAAAAGCTCGGCCGCAGGCCGCGCTCGGTGTCGGCTGCCAAGGTAAACTGGCTCACCACCAACAAACTGCCGCCCGCTTGGCGCACGTTCAGGTTCATCTTGTCGTCGGCATCAGCGAAGATCCGGTACTTCATGACCTTATCCGCCAGCTTTTTCAGCTTGGCGTCGTCGTCGCCCTGCTCTACCCCCAGTAGCACCAGCAGGCCGCCATCAATTTGCCCCACCACTTCATCGGCCACTTCCACCTTGGCGTGGCGCACTCGCTGGATCAACGCAATCATCCGGCTTCCCCTAAAAAGCGCCTATCTTCAGCCTATTGGTGCACGCTTGTCGAGGGAGCCTGTGGATCTTCAACAAAATCTTTCGGTCGGCTAGCAAAATACTCCGGTAACGCCGCCGTTACCGTGGCACCAAACAACACAATCAACCACGACAGATAAACCCACACAAATAAAATGGGGATGACCGCGAGGGCCCCGTAGATCGCTTCATAAGAGGGAAAGGTCGTGACGTACCACGCGAAGCCTTTCTTACCGGCCTCAAACAACAACGCCGCCACAACCGCCCCCACCGCCGCATGCGACACCCGCACCCGCGTATTGGGCACCAACAGATACAACAAACCGAAGGCGCTAACCGACAGTAAGAACGGCAGTTTCGAGATCAAAAAGGTGTAGAGCCCAGAGACATTCGGATCTAAAAACAGCTGCAGGGAAAACACATAGGTGGTGGCGGCAATGCTGGCACCAATCAAAATGGGGCCCATGGTTAGGATCATCCAATACAGCGAAAACGACACCACCCAGCGTCGCGCCTGTTTAATGGCAAAGATCCGATTCAGGGATTTATCGATGTTGCCGATCAACAACAACGCGATCACCGCCAACGACAACACCCCCACTGCGGTCATCTTCGAGGCATTATCAACAAACTGGCCCATGTACTGTTGTACTACATCCCCCGCCGCGGGAATGAAGTTGTTAAACACAAAGCCTTCCAGTTTCGCCCGAGTGCCCGCAAAGCCAGGAAACGCCGAAAAGATCGACAACCCCACCGACAACAACGGCACCAAACTCAGCAGAGTAACGTAGGCCAAATGGCCGGCGGTTATCTGCAAACCGTGGTTTTGGCAGCGCTTAATCACATAGGGGCCAAAGCCCAACAGTTGTTGCCAGCGCCACTGCCCGATCCGGGTTCGCCAATCCATGTTCTTACCTCTTTATTTGCTCTGGCGCAGTGTACAACATTAAGGCAACATATCCGTTAAATGCGTGTGCGAACATAAGGAAATCAACGTCATGGCTGAACAAGGCTCCGCCGGTAATGTCATTGCCGCCATCTGTAGCTTCTTCTTTCCCGGCCTCGGCCAATTGGTGCAGGGGCGTATTTTAGCCGCCATCCTGTTCTTCATCTTCGTCGCCGGTGGCTACGCCATTGGTCCGTGGCTGCTGTTTATCCCCTACATTGTGGTTATCCCGCTGCACATCTGGTGCATCATCGATGCCGCCAAATTTAAGCCGTAACGGAGTCCCCATGCGAATTCTGATCTTAGCCGCGTTGCTTACCCTCAGTGGTTGCCAAAGCGCCTACTACGCCGCCGCCGAAAAGGTGGGCTACCATAAGCGCGAAATTCTGGTCGATCGGGTGGAAGACACCCAAGAGAGCCAGCAAGAAGCGCAGCAACAGTTCAGCAGCGCCCTAGAGCAGCTGAAAACCTTAGTGGCCTTTGATGGCGGCGATCTGGAAAATGTGTACGACACCGTCAAGGGCGAGTACGACGACGCCCAAGCCGCCGCCGACGAGGTCAGCAGCCGCATTGATGCGGTTGATAGCGTGGCCGAAGCGATGTTTGACGAATGGCAAGATGAACTGGCGCAGTATCAATCCGCCAATCTGCGTCGCAGCAGCGAAAAGCAACTGCGCGATACTCGCCGTCGGTACGACACCATGCTCAAAGCGATGCGCCGCGCGGAAGCGAAGATGGAACCGATCCTCAAACGCTTAAACGACAATCAGCTGTACCTAAAGCACAACCTGAACGCCTCAGCCATCAGTGCCATCGGTGGTGAATTCACCAGTTTGCAAACCGAAATCAATCGCCTGATCAAAGAGATGAACAGTGCCATTGCCGAATCGGATCAGTTTATTGCTACCCTAAAATAAGCCGCGAGTGCCGTAACCACCAAGGCGCCTAAGGGCGCCTTATTACTTAGTAAGTGTACTTAGTGGGGTTTCTCGCTACACTGCGCCGCCTAATGCGCCCTGCAACCTCCAGCCAAGAAGTGATGACCATGGAAAAACGCCTCAATAAATTTATCAGCGAATCCGGCTTTTGCTCCCGCCGTGAAGCGGACAAACTGATTGAACAGAGCCGAGTTACCATCAATGGTCAGATCCCCGAGCTGGGCACTAAGGTGGGCCCTGGGGATCGCGTTGCCGTGGATGGCCGCACCATTAAAGCCAGCGCCAGCAACAAGGCCGATCGGGTTTACATTGCGTACAACAAGCCGATTGGGATCACCTGTACCACCGAGCGCGACGTCTACGGCAACATCATTGACGCCATCGGCCACAAGCAGCGGATCTTCCCCATTGGCCGTTTGGATAAGCCATCAGAAGGGCTGATCTTTTTAACTTCTGACGGCGACATCGTGAACAAGATTTTGCGTGCCGAAAACGCCCACGACAAAGAGTACGTGGTGACCGTAGATAAGCCGGTCAGCGAACGCTTTTTAGAGCGCATGAGCCGCGGCGTGCCGATCCTTGGTACCGTAACGAAGCCATGCCGCTGTGAAGTGGTTAGCCGCTTTGTGTTTAAGATCATCTTAACCCAAGGGCTTAACCGCCAGATTCGCCGCATGTGCGAACACTTGGATTATGAAGTGGTGAAACTAAAGCGCACCCGCATCATGAACGTCGGCATCGATGGCTTAAAGCCAGGCGCATGGCGCAACCTGACCGAACAAGAGATGGCCGACATCAATAACGCTGTGGCGGGCTCCAGTAAAACCGCGGTGGGCACTGCCCAGCCGAAAGCCGATTACGCCGCACCACGCCGGATCAAGCCTCAAGCCGAGCAGCGTTCTGGTCACCCTCGGCGCCCAAGCGGCCAAGGCGAAGGCCGCGGTGTGTTGGATAAGCCCCAAGGCCAGCGCCCAGCCAGCGGCCGCAGCAAGCCCAGCGCCCCTAAGGTTTACGTAAACCCGAACGCGCCTAAAGGCAGCAGCCCAAAAGGCAACAGCAAACCCAAGCCAAAAAGCGGCGGCAACACCTTAAAGCTGAAGCGCAAATAACTCAGCGGCGGCGCTTCGGTTTACCCATCGAGCCACAACAACACGGGCAACCATTGGCTGCCCGTGTTTATTTCGCCCCGCCAAGGCCAATCACGCGTTTCGACAGCACTGCCCTCAAGCAAGTACAAACCCGCTGCTGCCAACACCTAGAGTAGCGTCTTGCGTGTGAGGGTGAGGTGTGGGGTGTTCCCATGATCTAAAAAACGCGCCCTTCGGCGCGTTTTTGTATGCTGATATCAAGCCAGCGATTCGGTAGTGCGGAAACGGTAGCGATATAACCCAACAAGGGAAGCACCAATCCAAAACAGCTCAATCACGAAGCTGGCCAGATTAAAGTTGATGCACAGACTGATCAGCAGTAACACCGCGCCAGTAAGGTTCAGTAGGTTATAAGGCAGTTGTTTCGGGTCAATACGTTCCAGCTGCAAGAGCAAAAACGCCCCCACAACCAATAAAGTGCCGCACATGCCGACAGCGTCAGCGAGGTAATGTTGCATAGGGATCTCAGTAACAAGCAAGGAGGTTTGTCCGACTGGCTGGCCCAATCCATGGGGTGGACACTCTCTTGCACCGCAAAGGTGCTCCTTGAGACAGCTTGTTAATGGCATTGAACGAGTCAATACGCGGCAATTATAACAAATCCGAATCGCAGAATTTGGCCGTTACCGATAATTTTCTTCATCCCAGAGCAACAAAAAAGGCACCCGAAGGTGCCTTTTAGATAAGCCGTCAGCAGTGATTACTTCTTAGCTAGACGGTTATCGCGCTTACGCTCGTTTTCAGTCAGCAACTTCTTACGAATGCGGATGTTCTCTGGGGTTACTTCCACCAGCTCATCGTTATCGATGAATTCCAGTGCTTGTTCCAGGGTCATCTTCAGTGCTGGGGTCAGCGTCTGCGCTTCATCAGTACCAGAGGCACGAACGTTGGTCAGCTGCTTACCCTTCAGGGCGTTAACGGTCAGATCGTTATCACGAGAGTGAATACCGATAACCATGCCTTCGTACACTTCGGTACCGTGACCAACCATCATACGACCGCGCTCTTGCAGGTTGAAGATGGCGTTGGTCAGTGCTTTACCGGTCGCATTCGCGATCAGTACACCGTTGCTACGTTGGCCAATTTCGCCACCCTTGTGCGGGCCGTACTGCAGGAACGTGTGGTAGATCAGACCAGAACCAGAGGTCAGGGTCATGAACTCAGTCTGGAAACCAATCAGGCCACGAGAAGGCATGATGAAGTCCATACGGATACGGCCTTTACCATCAGGTGCCATGTCGGTCAGCTCGGCTTTACGCAGACCCATTTTCTCCATGATCGAACCCTGATGCTGCTCTTCCACATCGATGGTTACGGTCTCGTACGGTTCTTGGATTTCACCGTCGATTTCGCGCATGATCACTTCTGGGCGGGATACCGCCAGCTCGAAGCCTTCACGACGCATGTTTTCAATCAGGATGCCCAGGTGCAGTTCACCACGGCCAGACACTTTAAACTTATCTGGGTTGTCGGTTTCTTCAACGCGCAATGCCACGTTGTGCACCAGCTCTTTGTGCAGACGCTCAAGGATGTTACGGGAAGTAACGAACTTGCCTTCTTGGCCACAGAACGGTGAGGTGTTTACCTGGAAGGTCATGGTTACGGTTGGCTCGTCAACAGACAGAGCAGGCAACGCTTCCACTTCGTGTGGGCAACAGATGGTGTCGGAGATCTTCAGTTCGCCCAAACCAGAGATGGCGATGATGTCGCCCGCTTCTGCTTCTGGTACGTCGTGACGCTCCAGACCCATGTAACCCAGTACCTGACCCACTTTACCGTTACGGGTGTGGCCTGCAGCACATTCGATGGTTACCTGTTGGCCAACCTTCACTTTACCGCGAGACACACGGCCAACACCGATAACGCCAACGTAAGAGTTGTAGTCCAGCTGCGAAACCTGCATCTGGAAAGAACCCTCTGGATCGCCCGCTGGTGCTTCTACTTCATCAACGATGGTTTGGAACAAAGAGGTCATGTCTTCAGCGGTTTCGCCTTCAACATTCGACGCCCAACCGTTCAGGGCAGAAGCGTAAACCACTTTGAAGTCCAGCTGTTCGTCGGTGGCACCCAAGTTGTCGAACAGGTCGAATACTTGATCCATCACCCAATCAGGACGAGCACCAGGCTTATCAATCTTGTTGATTACCACGATTGGCTTCAGACCCTGAGCAAATGCCTTTTGGGTAACGAAGCGGGTTTGTGGCATCGGGCCTTCTTGGGCATCAACCAGCAACAGAACCGAGTCAACCATGGACAGTACGCGCTCTACTTCACCACCGAAGTCGGCGTGTCCCGGGGTGTCAACGATGTTGATGCGGTAGTCATTCCATTTGATGGCGGTGTTTTTCGCCAGAATGGTAATGCCACGCTCTTTTTCAATATCGTTGGAGTCCATTACACGTTCGTCAAGATCAACGCGATCGTCGAGGGTGCCAGACTGGGCCAACAGTTTATCAACCAAGGTCGTTTTACCGTGGTCAACGTGGGCGATGATCGCCACGTTACGTAGATTTTGGATGCTCAAAGTGCTCTCTCCGGGCAAAGGGGAACGGATTCGCATGCCTAGTTTAGGCTATCGCGACAAGACAACCCCTTCGCGGGGCAACAGAATCAGCCACTACTTACCCTCCCCTATCGCAGTCAAAAGACTGAATTTAAGATAAGGGATTTAAGTGGCTGGCTATTTTGGGCGGCAAGTGTACTGGAATGGCGGCCAAACTGCGACAATTTACCGTCAATTCGCGATTATTGTTTAATCAGTCACAGTGCTACACTGGCGGCGCGAGTAGGAATGCTCGGTCTTTGGTCACGTTGAGCTCATAGGATGAGTCGTTGTACGGTCCAGTTATCGCACCATCTTGGTGCAATCGCCCCGTTGAATGCCCCATTCAAGTGCAACCACCCCTGCTATGACGCCTCCACCAAAAGACAAACAATGCGATATCAATAACTTAACTTGTTGGCACGGTTATCGCTTTATGCTGGCCAACAAGTTGGTTTGCCTAACGAATTATGCCATTGGAGGCACACAGGATGTCTGTCGAAAACGTACTGCAACTCATTGAAGAAAACGAAGTAAAGTTTGTTGATCTGCGCTTTACCGATACCAAGGGTAAAGAGCAACACGTCTCTATCCCGACCAATCAGATTGACGCTGACTTTTTTGAAGAAGGCAAAATGTTCGATGGCTCCTCTATCCAAGGTTGGAAAGGGATCAACGAGTCCGACATGATCCTGATGCCCGATGCCACCACCGCGGTACTGTGCCCATTCACCGACGAAGCCACGTTAAACGTGCGTTGTGACATCATCGAGCCCGCCACCATGGAAGGCTACGACCGCGATCCGCGCTCCATCGCCAAGCGCGCCAAAGCCTTCATGCAGTCTACCGGCATCGCCGACGACGTCTTCTTCGGCCCAGAGCCAGAGTTCTTCCTGTTTGACGACGTGAAGTACAAAACCGACATGTCCGGTTCGATGTACTCCATCGACGCAGAAGAAGCCGCTTGGAACAGCGACAAGCATTACGAAGGCGGCAACAAAGGCCACCGCCCAGGCGTGAAAGGCGGTTACTTCCCAGTATCCCCTGTCGATTCCGCCCAAGACATCCGCTCGGCCATGTGCTTGGTATTGGAAGAGATGGGTCAGGTGGTTGAAGCCCACCACCACGAAGTGGCCACCGCCGGCCAGAACGAAATCGCTTGTCAGTTCAACAGCATTGTTGAAAAGGCCGATGAAATTCAGGTGATGAAGTACGTGATCCACAACGTTGCCCACGTTTACGGTAAGTCCGCCACCTTTATGCCTAAGCCCGTGGTTGGCGATAACGGCAGCGGCATGCACTGTCACCAGAGCCTAAGCAAAGACGGCGTTAACCTGTTTGCTGGCGATAAGTACGGCGGCCTGTCTGAAATGGCACTGCACTACATCGGTGGCATCATCAAGCACGCCCGCGCCATCAACGCCTTCGCTAACGCCTCAACCAACTCTTACAAGCGCTTGGTTCCTGGCTTCGAAGCCCCAGTGATGCTGGCTTACTCAGCCCGTAACCGCTCTGCTTCTATCCGCATCCCAGTGGTACCAAACCCTAAGGGTCGCCGCATTGAAGTGCGCTTCCCTGATCCAACCGCCAACCCATACTTGGCGTTCTCGGCCATGCTGATGGCCGGCCTTGACGGCATTCAGAACAAGATCCACCCGGGCGAAGCGATGGACAAAGACTTGTACGACTTGCCTGCCGAAGAAGCCGCCGAGATCCCAACCGTGGCCGCCAGCTTAGAGCAGGCACTGGATTGTTTGGATGCTGACCGCGAATTCTTACTGGCCGGTGGCGTCTTCTCCAACGACTTTATCGATTCCTACATCGAGCTGAAAAACGCTGAAATCGAGCGGTTGAACATGACCACTCACCCGGTAGAGTTCGAAATGTACTACAGCGTCTAAAGGCGCCAACTGAGTTAACGAAACGCTCTGTACCCTTAATAAAAACAAAAACATAAGAGCAACTTTGGAAAACCCACTCCTAATTGAGTGGGTTTTTTTTGACCATTAAAACCACTACACTGAAGGTTCATCTTTGATTGGAGCCTGCCATGCGGCCACTGTTGCTACTTCTACTGTTGGCCCTACCCGCCAGCGCCGAGATCTACAAATGGGTTGATGCCAATGGCAAGGTGCATTACTCCGACAAACCGGTCAGCGGAGCCGAAGCCGTGGTGCCGAAAGAGTCCAGCACCGTCAGTCTTCCCGCCCGCAACCATCCACCAGCCCCACCGCGGCAAGATCCCATCCGCCAGCCCTACCAGATCGATTTCAGCGCCCCCAGTGATAACGCCACCGTACGCAATAACAGTGGCCAGTTAGCGCTGACCATTGCCCTAGAGCCCGAGCTCGCCCGCCAGCACAAGGTGCAACTGCTGCTGGACGGTAAGCCGGTACGCACCCTTGGCAGTGGCGGCAGTTTCGCCTTGGATAACCTCGATCGCGGCGAACATCAGCTGCAAGCGCAGGTGATCGACAAAAACGGCAAAGTCCTTGCATCCAGTCCGAGCAGGACGGTTTTTTTGCATCGCCATTCGCAGCTGTTTCCTACTGGGCCGCAGCCTAGCGGCTCCATTCAGTAGATCCAACCGGATCGGTCATTGCACCAAACTGGTGCAATGTCTATGGTGGTGCACTAACGCAATGATTGGGCTGCGTCAGCCCGTTGTAAGGACACCAGCATGGAACTCTCTGCGCCCATCGTCGATCATCTTGCCACCGCGGTATTGATGCTCGATCCCAGTCGCCAAGTGGCCTACGCCAACAGCGCCGCCGAACAGCTGTTTGGCTTGGGGCAGCGGCGCATGCGTGGCTGCACCTTAAGCGAGCTTTATCAGCATCTGTCGGTTGATGCCCACACCCTCAACAGCGCCTTAGGCAGCAATCAGCTGCAAACCTTGTACGCGCTGGCATTGGCCACCCACGACGGTCAACACCACACCATCGATCTCAGCATCAGTCCGCTGCCGCAACAGCAGATCTTGATTGAAGCCCGTGCCATTGATCAGCAGCAACGGATCAGCGAAGAGCTGCAGCAGTACGCCCAACACCATGCGGCGCAACTGCTGGTGCGCGGCCTGGCCCACGAGATCAAAAACCCACTGGGCGGCCTGCGTGGCGCAGCGCAGCTGTTGCAGATGGAGCTGCAAGACAACGAACTGACCGAGTTCACCCAGATCATCATTGAGCAAGCGGATCGGCTGCGTAATTTGGTCGATCGGCTGCTGGGGCCGCAGTATCCGGGGCAGTGGCAGCTGGGCAACGTGCACCGCCTGTTAGAATCCAGCAGCCAATTGTGCCAACTCGAAAGCCACGGCCAGATCGAGATTGAGCGCGATTACGATCCCTCCATCCCCGATTTTTTGATGGATCCCGCCCAGCTGGAACAAGCCCTGCTGAACATCATGCGTAACGGCTGCCAAGCGATGCAACAACAGGGCACGCTGCGGTTACGCAGCCGCAGCCACGGTGCCATGACCATCGCTGGCACTCGCCACCGCCAAGTGGTAGCGCTGTCGATTCGCGACAGCGGCCCCGGCATCGCCCGCGAGATCCGCGACACCCTGTTCTACCCGATGGTGACCGACAAAGCCGACGGCAGCGGGCTGGGGCTGTCCATCGCCCAGAACATCGTCAGCCAGCATCAAGGTCGGATCGACGTTGATAGCTGGCCCGGCCACACCGAATTTACCCTCTATCTGCCGCTGCGATTTAAGGAGAGCCTGTGAGCGAACAAGTTTGGATCCTCGACGACGACAGCTCCATTCGCTGGGTGCTCGAGCGCGCCTTAAAACGCGCCGAGATCAGCAGCGCCAGTTTCGCCTCTGCCGATTCCTTAAGCGAGGCGCTGCTGAGCGCCCAACCCCAGGCGATCATCTCGGACATCCGCATGCCCGGCACCGATGGCTTAACGCTGCTGCAGCGGATCAAGCAAACCCAACCGGAACTGCCGGTGATCATCATGACCGCCCACTCCGACTTAGACAGTGCCGTAGGCGCCTACCAAGCCGGGGCCTTTGAATACCTGCCTAAACCGTTTGATATTGATGAAGCCCTGACGCTGATCCGCCGCGCCCTAGAGCACAGCTTGGCGCGCCAGCCCGCCAAGCGCGTTAAACAAGCGCCATTGCCCGAGATCATCGGTGAAGCGCCCGCGATGCAAGAGGTGTTTCGCGCCATCGGCCGCTTAGCGCGCTCCTCCATCAGCGTGTTGATCAACGGCCAATCCGGCACCGGTAAAGAGTTGGTCGCCAGCGCTCTGCACAAACACAGCCCGCGGGCGGCGCACCCGTTTGTGGCGCTGAACATGGCCGCCATCCCCAAAGATCTGATCGAATCCGAACTGTTTGGCCATGAAAAAGGCGCCTTTACCGGCGCCGGTGGCCAGCGCACCGGCCGCTTCGAGCAAGCCAATGGCGGCACTCTATTCTTAGATGAGATCGGCGACATGCCGCTGGACGTGCAAACTCGGTTGTTGCGGGTGTTGGCCGATGGCCAGTTTTATCGGGTTGGCGGCCACGCGCCGGTCAAGGTGGATGTACGCATCGTCGCCGCTACCCACCAAGATCTGGAAAGCCGGGTCAAACAGGGGCAGTTTCGTGAGGATCTGTTCCATCGCCTTAACGTCATCCGCGTGCAGCTGCCGCCACTGTGTGAACGCAGCGAAGACATTCCGGCGCTGGCGCTGCACTTCTTACGCAGCGCCGCCAAAGAGCTGGGCGGCGAGCCCAAGCGGATAAGTAACGACGCCATGCAGGTGTTGCAGTGCTTTAGCTGGCCCGGCAACGTCCGTCAGTTGGAGAACGCCTGTCGTTGGATGACGGTGATGGCGTCGGGGCAGGAGATCTTGCCGCAAGATTTGCCACCGGACATTGAGGTTACCTCCGCCAGCCCCAGTGCCAGTCCCCATGGCAACGCGCCTTTGCCGTGGACCGACGAACTGGCCAGCTGGCTTGAATCAACGTTGGCCAATGGCGACTCCAATGTGCTCAAGCAGGCGCTGCCCGCCTTTGAACGCACCATGCTCACCGTGGCCCTACGCCACAGTGGCGGCCACAAGCAAGACGCCGCCAAGCTGCTGGGCTGGGGTCGCAACACCTTAACCCGCAAACTCAAAGAGCTCGACATGGATGCATAACCATTCAATTAACCTGCCCAAACGCAGGATGCAGTCACTGCTCATTGCAGTGCTGCGTTAAGATCACAAATCCCTGCCGCTGCTTTTGTTTGCTTGGCCACAGCAGCGGCAAATCTCAGCTTGCGGTCACATTTGGACAAAATGACCCAAACCATCAGGCATCGTTTCCATCGATTAGGGCAACTGATTGAACCGATAAGCCAAAACCTCCAATCACTCCCTTAGGGCAACAGAAGCAGTGGCAAAAAACCGCAAATAGCCCCAAATAGTCGCAAAGTGGACTAAATAACCCGCGTCAAAATAACGATTTACCAACAAAGCCACCACGGCTCCATTGCAGCACCACCACCAATTCACCCCGCAACTTGATCCAGATCAAGTTTGGCGTTTCTTTACCGCCCTACCCCAACAAAAACCGATCTAGATCACTTTTCATCCCCTATGGCCGTGGACAATGCGGGTAATCCCTCCATTTCTGGATGGTTAATCAGCAGTTTATTTATGCACATTTTTGCATAACTGAACGTTCGAACTCGGGTATCCCCAAGGAGATACGATGAAATCCAATTCCCCTGCGCGTGATCGTCGCGATCTGTTGAAGCTGCTGGTCAGCGCACCGATCGCCGCCACTGCCGTCGCTGCGGCACCAGCCCAAGCGAAAGTCGCCGCGCCTAGCGCCGCTGACCAATCCGCAAACTACCGCGAAACCGACCACGTACGTCGCTACTACGCGACCCTACGCGGCCAATAACGGAGTAATCACGCGATGAAATTAACTCGTAAGACGACCGCTGCCACCGCAACCGGTTTAGGCTTAAACCGTCGTCAGTTTCTGAAAAATGCAGGTGTAACCACGGGCGGCATCGCTGCTGCTTCGATGCTGGGCACCGGCATGATCAAAAAAGCCAACGCCTCTACCACCGTAGACGCGAACGCCCCTATCGAAGTAAAACGCACCATCTGTAGCGCCTGTGCTGTGGGTTGTGGTGTTTACGCTGAAGTCCAAAACGGTGTTTGGACTGGACAAGAGCCGGCCTTCGACCATCCCTTCAACCGTGGCGGACACTGTGCAAAAGGTGCCGCGCTACGAGAGCATGGCCACTCAACCAAACGCGTTAAATACCCAATGAAGCTGGAAGGCGGCAAATGGAAGAAGCTCTCTTGGGAGCAAGCCATTAGCGAAGTGGGCGATCAGATGCTGAAAATCCGTGAAGAGTCAGGCCCAGACGCCTTGTACTTCATGGGCTCAGCTAAGTTCTCCAACGAAGGCTGTTACATGTACCGCAAATTTGCGGCCATGTGGGGCACCAACAACGTCGATCACTCCGCGCGGATCTGTCACTCCACCACCGTTGCTGGCGTAGCCAACACCTGGGGTTACGGCGCGATGACCAACTCGTTTAACGACATCCGTCACGCCAACGCGATCTTCTTTATCGGCTCTAACCCAGCCGAAGCGCACCCGGTGGCCATGCAGCACATCCTGACGGCCAAAGAGCGCAACAACGCCAAGATCATCGTGGTTGACCCGCGTTTCTCTCGCACCGCAGCGCACAGCGATCTGCACGCAGGCATTCGCCCAGGCACCGACATTCCGTTTATTTACGGCATGTTGAACGTGATCTTTGAAAACAACTGGCAAGATCAAACCTTCATCGACCAACGCGTTTGGGGCATGGAAGACATCGCCAAAGAAGCCGCTAAGTGGCCTCTGGCTGAAGCGGCACAGGTGTGTGGCGTTGAAGAAGAAGTGATTTTCCAAGCCGCTAAGCTGATGGCGGATAACCGTCCGGGTTCTGTGGTTTGGTGTATGGGTGGTACTCAGCACACCGTGGGTAACGCCAACACCCGTGCTTACTGTTTGCTGCAGCTGGCGCTGGGCAACATGGGCAAAGTGGGCGGCGGTACCAACATCTTCCGTGGCCACGATAACGTACAGGGCGCCACCGATTTGGGCCTGCTGTTCGATACCCTGCCAGGTTACTACGGCCTGTCTACCGGTGCGTGGAAGCACTGGAGCCACGTCTGGGATCTGGACAAGAGCTGGGTTGATGGCCGTTTCGACCAAGGTGAATACCTGGGTAAGAAGCCGCAAACCACCCCGGGTCTGCCATGTTCTCGTTGGCACGATGGCGTACTGGAAGACAAAACCAAATTGGGTCAGCGCGACAACGTGCGCATGGCGTTCTTCTGGGGTCAGTCAGTAAACACCGAAACCCGTCAGCGCGACGTCCGTGATGCGTTGGATAAGATGGACACCGTCGTGGTGGTTGATCCTTACCCAACCATGGCCGGCGTAATGCACCGTCGTAAAGACGGCGTTTACCTGCTGCCAGCCTGTACTCAGTTTGAAGCCAAAGGTTCGGTAACTAACTCTGGTCGTTCTGCTCAGTGGCGTCATCAAGTGATTGAGCCGCTGTTCGAATCTAAGAACGACATGGAGATCATGTACCTGCTGGCCAAGAAGCTGGGCTTTGCCGAGCAGTTCACCAAGCGCATTAAAGTTGAAGGCAACATGCCTAACGTCGAAGACGTTACCCGCGAAATTAACCGCGGCATGTGGACCATCGGTATGTCCGGTCAGGGTCCAGAGCGCATCAAGATGCACACGGACAACTGGGGCACCTTTAACATCGACAACCTGCAAGCCCCGGGCGGCCCAGCTAAGGGTGAGACCTACGGTCTGCCTTGGCCTTGTTGGGGTACCCCAGAGCAGAAGCACCCAGGCACTCACATCCTGTACAACACCAGCGAACACGTACTGCAAGGTGGCGGTAACTTCCGCGCTCGTTTCGGGGTGGAACGCAACGGTGAAAACCTGCTGGCTGAAGGCTCTGCGCCAGTGGGCAACGAGTTGGGTGATGGTCACCCAGAATTCACCGCCGCCATGCTGAAGCAACTGGGCTGGTGGGACGAGCTGACCGAAGCAGAAAAAGCCGAAGCCGATGGCAAAAACTGGAAGACCGATTTGTCTGGCGGTATCCACCGCGTGGCAATGAAGCACGGTTGTGTGCCTTACGGTAACGCCAAAGCCCGTTGTAAGGTGTGGACCTTCCCAGATCCAATGCCAGTACACCGCGAGCCGCTGTACACCCCACGTCGTGACTTGATCGCCAAGTACCCAACCTACAACGACATGCAAGTACATCGTCTGCCGACCCTGTACAAGTCGATTCAAGACAAGGTGATTGCCGACGACTTGGATAAGAAGTACCCACTGGCGCTGACCTCTGGTCGTCTGGTTGAGTACGAAGGTGGCGGTGAAGAATCTCGTTCTAACCCGTGGTTGGCCGAGCTGCAGCAGGAGATGTTCGTTGAGATCAACCCTGCCGATGCCGCTGATCGCGCCTTGCAAGATGGCGACACCGTATGGCTGACCGGCGCTGAAGGCGGCCGCATCAAAGTGAAAGCGATGGTTACCCCACGGGTTAAGCCAGGCGTAACTTGGATGCCTTACCACTTCGCCGGTGTGATGCACGGCGCCGATCTGGATTACCCAGAGTCTGGCGGCATCAGCACCAAGCCGTACATTGTTGGCGAATCCGCTAACACCGCTCTGACCTACGGTTACGACCCGATCACGCAGATGCAAGAGACCAAATCGTCTCTGTGTCAGATCGTAAAAGCGTAAGGTTCACTAGGAGATAAGCCCAATGGCTACCATGAAATTTATGTGTGACACCAAGCGCTGCATCGAGTGCAACGGCTGTGTTACCGCTTGTAAGAACGAAAACGACTCCGCACTGGAGTGGGGCATTCAGCGTCGTCGCGTTGTCACCATCAACGACGGTCAACCAGGCGAAGCGTCCATCTCTGTGGCGTGCATGCACTGCAGCGATGCGCCTTGTATGCAGGTGTGTCCGGCCAACGTATTCAGCAAAACCGAAGACGGCATCGTTCAGCACGATAAGTCCCGTTGCATCGGTTGTGGTTACTGCTTGTACGCCTGCCCATTTGGCGCGCCGCAGTTCCCGAAACAGTCTGCGTTTGGCTCTAAAGGCAAGATGGACAAGTGCACCTTCTGTGCCGGTGGCCCGAACACCGAAGCGGGCTCTGCTGAAGAGAAAGCCCAATACGGTGCTAACCGTCTGGCGGAAGGCAAACTGCCAATGTGTGCCGAATTGTGTTCTACCAAAGCACTGCTGGCCGGTGATGCAGGCATGGTGTCTGACATCTACCGCGAGCGTGTTGTTGGCCGTGGCCACAAGAACGCCGGTTGGTCTAAGTAAGGCTCATTGATGCTATTCCGGGCTCACCCTAGGTGAGCCCGCTCTAATGGAGCAATACCATGACATTTAAACTGGTTAAGCCACTGCTGATGCTTGCCGCTTTGCTGCTGTCTGGCTTCGCCATGGCCGACGATGTGTCGACCCCAGCGCAAGCAGGCAACCAAGCAGAGATCGTATGGGAAGCACTGAAGCAAGGCGCAGAGGGTCGGACCACCGGTACCGCCCCTTTTGCCGAGCAAGCGATCAACAGCTACGATCCACGCCTGTTGGAAGTACGCAATAACTACCTCAGCTACGCCATGTTTGCCGCTCTGTTCGGCATGATTGGCGTGTTTGTGGTGTTTATCGCCGTCAACGGCATCTCCAAGCTGTCCGATGGCTTCTCGGGCAAGCTGGTGGCGCGTTGGAGCAAGTTCGACTTGTTCTGCCACTGGTTAGGCGCCATCCCTTGTCTGCTGCTGATCATCACCGGTCTGACGCTGTTGTCTGGCAAGTTCATTATTGAACCCTTGCTGGGGCAAGCGGCATTCGCCTCGATGGCGGCACTGGCCAAACCGATCCACGATTACATGGCGCTGCCATTCATCGCCGGTTGGGCGCTAATGAGCACACTGTGGGCTAAACATCAGCTGCCAGAGAAGTGCGATTTAGCGTGGTTCTTAGCGGTGGGTGGTTACATCAACTTCGGCCCATTCAAAGGCAAGCACCCGCACGCGGGCTTTGCTAACGCCGGTGAAAAGCTGTGGTTCTGGACCTTCGCCCTAGGTGGCGCGGTGATCTGCGCCACCGGCGTTGTGTTGCTGTTCCCGGATCTGGTTGAGCCAAGCCGTACCCTCAGCCTGATGGCAATGGCGGTACACGGCATCATGGCGATCGTGATCACCGCCTTCGCGGTGGTGCACATCTTCATGGCAACGGTGATGTCTGAAGGCGGCATGGAGAACATGATCTCCGGCTACTGTGACGAAAACTGGGCCAAGCAGCACCACGATCTGTGGTACGACGAGATCAAAGCCAACGGCACCTTAAAGTACAAAGATCAGTAAGCTCATCCCTTAATGGTCGATTCAAGCCCCAACCTCGGTTGGGGCTTTTTTGTGACTGCCGCTAAGGCCTCCAGCCTCTAACTTTTGCCCCAAAACCTGCTAAGAGCCGCAGTGCGGCTCTTTTTTATGCGCCTAATGTACGGTTACGCAACAAACTCATGGAATGATCACAACCATGAACAAAAACCTTCGATAACAATGCCGTGATGCCGACAGCCTCGCATTTTTGTCGATCCACCCTCGGCGATGGTCACATTCTCGCAACGTCCACCTATCAGCCACCGGCCGGAATTCTTAAGCTGATGTTGCCCTGCCAATGATTGCCCTTAGAAGGCAACGACTCACGGCACTAAACCCATGCACGAATAAGAGCCCGCCATGTCCATTGCCGAACGCGCCATCAATAACGCCGCCATTAATCATGCCGCCGAGATCACCACCCCAAATTGGATGCTGCGTGGCATGGAAAACCTGATGCAGCACTACACCAAGCGGCACCTGTGCATGGACACTCGCGCTTGCGATGCCATTCCGGCGCCACGGGCAGGCCACAACTACACCCTGTATATCCACGTGCCGTTTTGCCACACCCTTTGCAGTTTCTGCACCTTCCACCGCTTCCTGTTTAAGGAAGAGAAAGCCCGCGCCTACTTCAAAGCGCTGCGCAAAGAGATGCAGATGGCCAAGGATCTTGGCTACGACTTCCACGAACTGTACGTTGGCGGCGGCACCACCACGGTGCTGGTGGATGAACTGGCTCGCACCATCGAACTGGCCAAAACCCTGTTCCCTGCCATTAAGCAGGTCTCCTGCGAATCGGATCCGTTGCACCTAACCTCTATGGAGTTCACCCAGCTGCATGGGCTGGTGGATCGCTTATCCGTTGGGGTGCAAAGCTTTGATCGCGGCATCTTAGAAAAGACCGATCGCCTGAAGAAGTTTGGCGAGCCGGAAGTGGTGTTTGAAAAACTGGCTCGCGCCAAAGAGAACTTCCCCATTCTGAACTGCGACATGATCTTTGGCTTTGAAGGGCAAACCCCTGAAGTGCTGGCCAGCGACATCGCTACCTTGAAACGCTTAGGCCCACGCCAGATCACCACCTACCCGTTGATGGTGTCGGATCTGACCAAGCGCCACGCCCAAAGCAAAGGCGTATCCAAGGCGCAGTTGGCCAACGAAAATCAAGACATCCGCAGCGACTACGAGCTGATCCTGAACGAATTGCGCGGCGAGTACGAACAGCTGACCTCGTGGTCGTTCGGCAAAAGCAGCAGCGAAGCGTTCGACGAATACGTGGTGAACTGCGACGACTACTTAGGGCTTGGCTCGGGCAGTTTCTCGTTCTTGCACGATCAGCTGTACGTAAACAGCTTCTCGCTGCGCCGTTATCAAGAGAAGATCAATAGCGGCCTGATGGGCGTCGAAGCCACCAAAACCTACAGCAAGAGCGCCACCTTGCAGTACCGCTTCTTGCTGAGCGTGTTTGGCGGTCGTCTTGACAAGCAGTACTTCAAAAACAAGTACGGCAGCAACGTCTATACCGCCCTAACCAAAGAGATGGCCTTTATGCACGGCATTGGCGGCTTCGAAACCGATCCCAGTAATCCCGATGTGCTGCAAGCCACCCCTAACGGCCTAATGATCGGCCTGATGATGATGAAAAACTTCTATACCGGCATGGATAACGTGCGCGCTCAGCTGCGTAAGCCACTGAAACAAGAAGACATGTAATCCATTGCCGGCCCACAAAACCGGCCTTCATGCGAAGGCCGGTTTTTTTTCGGTCACAGTGGCGTAATATTGGGGTTATCGACGTTAACTGAGATCCACCATGGCCCACGCGCTGATCATCGCCAACATCAACTGCGACCAAATCCTTCGCCTTTCCCGCCCGTTGCAAAGCGGCGCTCGCATCCATTATGAAGAACAGGGCTATCGCTTAGGCGGTGGTGCCGCCAACACCGGCTTAGGCTTAGTGTGGGCGGGGCATCAGATCAGCCTATTAAGCCAAGTGGGGGAAGATCAACGCGGCGACTGGCTGATCGATCAAGCGCAGCAACTGGGCTTTAACTGCCACTGGGTACACCGCCATGTGGGCGCCACCCAACCGTTGCAGCTGTTGATGGAGCCCAACGGCGAGCGCACCATTTTGCGCCCAAATCGGCCGCGGCTGTTGCTGCCACAACACTTCGATCCCACTCCGTTTAACGCCCTCTACGTCAATCTGTCTGCCGAAGGGCTGCCCAGCCTAATGCGTCAGGCCATGGCCACCGATTGCCTTGTGGTGGCGCAACTGCCTAAGGATCTGGCGCAGCGCCCCTGTGATTACCTGATCACCTCGGTGGACGATTTAGCTCAGCATCAGGTGGACGATCCGTGGCAATTTGGTCAACAGATCGCCGGTAACAACTTGCGCGCCTTCATCGTAACCCAAGGCAGCAAGGGCGCCATCGCCTACCACGCCGATGGCCAGCAATCCTGCCCCGCCGTGGCCACCAATGTGATCGACAGTACCGGCGCAGGTGATTGTTATGCAGGCGGTTTGATCCATGCGCTGCTGCAGAGTCTATCCTTAGCAGAAGCGATGCAGCAGGCGGCGCAATGGGCGGCGTTTGCGGTCAGTGGCGACAGCTCGTTGCCACCGGAAACCCTGCAACACTATCTTCAACGGCGTTAAACCGCACTAACGCCAGCACCTAAGGATGGGGCACATGGCGTTATCGCAACAATCACTTCAGCACAAGGTGCAATCAGCGCTGTTGCTCGCCGTTGCTGCTGTGCAAGGGCTGCAATGGTTGGCGGCGTTTGCCAGCAACAGCCAAACCCCGTGGCTGTTTGCGGCGGTAATGGCGCCGCTGTTGGCGCAATTTTGTTTGGGCAAAGCCTCGGTACTGCAGCACCCGCAGCTGTGTGTCGCGATGGTGTCTGGCACCATCGCGCTGTCGCTGCCCCATCAACCCCACCCCAATCTGACGCTGCTGCTGTTGCTGCCGGTGGTTGCCGCCTTTGCCAGCAATCGCTTGATGTTGGCACTCACGGTTTTACCGTCGTTGTTGTCTTGGCTGTGGTTTTACCCGCAACCGCTGTGGGCCGCCGCGTGGCTGTTGGTAGCCACCTTGATTGGCTACCAAAGTGGGCTGTTGCATCGCCTCAACACTCTGCAACGGCGCCAAAACCAGCGACTGCAATGGCAAAAGCAGCGAAACGGCAATCGGGATCGATTAACCCAGTTGCGTAATAAGCGCTATTTCGAACAACGCTTGCAGCAAAGTGTGTCGGAAGCCAAGCGCAGTAAAAACCCGTTGAGTTTGATCATTCTCGACATCGACTATTTCCGCGCCTACAACGATCACTATGGGCACGCCGAAGGGGATCTGTGTTTGCGCGCCGTCGCCAGCCAGATCAAGGCCGCCAGCCAGCGCCAATCCGACGTGATCGCCCGCTTACAAGGCGGCACCTTTGCGCTGTTACTGCCCACCACCGATCGCAAAGGTGCAGAACGGCTTGCCCAGCAGATCTCAACCCAAGTGCAGCAGGCCAACATCGGCCATCACTGCTCGCCCATCAGCCGCAAAATCACCCTAACCCAAGGGCTAAGCCAGTGGCAGCCAGGCTTAGAAGCCGAGCACTTACTGGAACGCGCCAAACGCACCTTAGCGCAGGCCAAAGTAGAGGGACGGGATCAAATCAAAGTGGCTTAGCCGGCACCAGGGCCAGCCGCAGCCCGTTCCGATCAAAAAGAGCGCCCTAAGGCGCTCTTTTGCGGTAACCCCGTCAGTGGCTTAAGCCACTACATGTTGGGGTAATTCGGGCCGTTACCGCCCTCTGGCACCACCCAAGTGATGTTCTGGCTGGGATCCTTAATGTCGCAGGTTTTACAGTGCACGCAGTTGGCAAAGTTTATCTGCAACTGCGGCTGCTGCTCTTGGGCCCCCACGATCTCGTACACCCCCGCAGGGCAGTAACGCTGGGCCGGTTCAGCAAACTGCGCCAAGTTGACGGTGATGGGGATCTGGCTATCGGTTAAGCGCAGATGACAGGGCTGATCTTCCTCGTGGAAGGTGTTCGACACAAACACCGACGACAACCGATCAAAGCTGACTTGGCCATCGGGCTTGGGGTAGCTGATCTTGGCGGCGTTAGCGGCGAGCTGCAGGCTGTCATGATCAAAGCCCATGTCTTGCAAGGTCACCGGCAATTTGCCGCCAAACCAATTCTGTTCAATGTAGTTAAACGCCCCGCCGGCCATGGTGCCAAACTTGTGCAGCGCGGGGCCGAAGTTGCGGCTGCAGTACAGCTCGTCATGCAACCACGACGCCTTAAAGTAATCGGTAAAATTGGTGAGATCCAAGCCGCCAGCGGCGTTGCCCTGCAGCGATTCCGCCACCACTTCCGCCGCCAGCATGCCGCTTTTCATGGCGGTGTGGCTGCCTTTGATCTTGGCAAAGTTCAAGGTACCGGCATCGCACCCGATCAACAGGCCACCGGGAAAGTGCATGGTCGGCAACGAGTTAAGCCCACCTTTGGCAATGGCACGGGCACCATAGGCGATGCGTTCACCGCCTTCCAGATATTGGCGGATCTGCGGGTGGGTTTTAAAGCGCTGAAACTCTTCAAATGGGCTTAGGTGCGGGTTGTCGTAGTTCAGATCGGTGATCAGCCCCACTAAGATCTGACCATCATCGCCGTGGTACAAGAAGCCGCCGCCACTGGCACCATGATCGGTCAGCGGGTAACCGGCGGTGTGGATCACCAGCCCCGGTTGATGCTTGCCCTCGGGCGCTTGCCACACCTCTTTAATGCCCAAGCCGTAATGCTGCGGCGACTTGCCTTTATCCAAGTCGAATTGGGCGATCAGCTGCTTGCCCAAGTGGCCGCGACAGCCCTCGGCAAACAGGGTGTATCCGGCACGCAGTTCCATGCCGGGCATGTGGCCCTCTTTGGCTTCGCCATCGTGCCCCACGCCCATGTCGCCGGTGATCACCCCTTTAATGATGCCATCGTCTTGGATCAATTCTGCTGCGGCAAAGCCCGGGTAGATCTCGACCCCCAACCCTTCGGCTTGTTCCGCCAGCCAGCGACACAAGTTCCCCAAGCTGATGATGTAGTTGCCGTCGTTGTGCATGGTTTTCGGCACAAAGGCGTTGTTGAGTTTGGTTTGGCCACCGGCTTTAAGGAGGTAGATTTCGTCACCGCTTACTGCGGTTTTTAATGGCGCATCTAACTCTTGCCAGTTGGGCAGTAACTCATCCAAGGCGCGGGTTTCAAATACCGCCCCCGATAAGATGTGCGCGCCCACTTCCGAGCCTTTCTCAACCACACACACATTCAGCTCAGAATTAAGCTGCTTTAAGCGAATAGCACTGGCTAGGCCGGCAGGGCCAGCACCCACCACCAGTACGTCAAATTCCATTGACTCACGTTCCATAACAACCTCTCACTTGCGCCGTTACCACAACGGCCACTGCTCACTTCGTCATCACCCGAGCTTACTGAAAAAGTGACCAAGATCACAGAGGCTATGCTGCCAGCCAATGGCAATTGCGGCTTTGCTTATGGAACGCTCACATCATCAGAGAAAGTGTGATCTAAGCGGATTGTGATGAACGCTGGCTATACTTTACACTGCCTCTATTGTGAACCGAGCTTATGCGACCTAAGTCATTCCTTGATAAGGCACATAAGCCGTGGCCATTGGGGCCACCAGGGTCAGACGCGAAAGCGGCTGTGCCTCCCGGATATTTGGAAAGGTGACACATGCAACAACTGCAAGATCGGTTTGGTCGCCGATTTCATTACCTGCGTTTATCCATTACCGACGCCTGTAACTTTAAGTGCCAATATTGTCTGCCCAACGGCTATAAGCCCAGCGGTAAGCCACATCATCTCGCGCCGGACGAATTGTCACGGGTGATGCGCGCCTTTGCCGCCTGTGGCACCCGCAAAATTCGCATTACCGGTGGCGAGCCCAGCCTGCGCAAAGATTTTGAACAGATCCTCGAATTGGCGGCAAACACCCCCAAAATCGAAACCGTTGCGACCACCACCAACGGCTACCGTTTGGCAGAACACGCCGCCGACTGGCAGCGCTGTGGCCTTGATCAGATCAACGTGTCGGTCGACAGCCTTGATGGCAACGCCTTTGCGCGGATCACCGGCGACAGCCGCTTTGATCTGGTGATGAAGGGGATCGATCGGGCGTTAGAGCTGGATTACCGCCGAGTGAAGATCAACACGGTGCTGCTGAACGGCCACAACGCCGATCAGCTGCCGCTGTTTCTGAACTACATCCGCGATCGCAAAGTGGACATCCGCTTTATCGAGTTGATGGAAACCGGCTTGCACCACGATTACTTCAAGGCGCACCACCTGCCCGGCACGGTGATCCAACAGCAGTTGCTGCAACAAGGCTGGCAACAGGATCCCAGCGATCAAGACGCTGGCCCAGCACTGAATTACAGCCACCGCGATTACGCCGGTCGCATCGGCTTAATCATGCCCTACTCCAAGGATTTCTGTGCAACCTGTAACCGCTTACGGGTGTCCTCTATCGGCAAACTGCACCTGTGCCTGTTTACCGAAGCCGGCATCGAATTACGGGATCTGTTGGGCAGCGACAATCAACTTCCAGAGCTTGAGCAGCGCCTGCATCGGGCACTGCTGGGCAAACATGAAACGCACTATCTGCACGATGGCGACGCTGGGGCAACTCCGCATCTGGCCTCCATCGGCGGTTAAACCACCAATAACGAGACTGAGACACCATTATGGGACACCTTTCGCAAGCCAACTTTGTACCACTGAACGTGGCGGTTTTGACCCTGTCTGACACCCGCACCTTGGAAAACGACAAGTCCGGTCAATATCTGGTGGATAACCTGATCGAAGCAGGCCACAACGTGGTTGAGCGTCAGATCATCAAAGACGATAAGTACACCATCCGCGCAGTGATGTCCGACTGGATCGCGTCCGAGCACGTGCAGGTGATCATCTCAACCGGTGGCACTGGCTTTACCGAGCGCGACTCCACCCCAGAATCGGTGGCGCCGCTGTTCGACAAAGAGATTGAAGGCTTTGGCGAGCTGTTCCGTCACATCACCTTTATGGAGCTGGGCACCAGCACCGTGCAATCCCGCGCCATCGGTGGCATGGCCAACCGCACCGCGATTTTCTGCCTGCCGGGCTCCACCGGCGCCTGTCGCACCGGTTGGACCAAGATCCTCAAAGAGCAGCTGGATTCGACTCACCGTCCGTGCAACTTCGTTACCCACTTGAAGCCAACCGACAAATGAACCAGTTCACTCACATCAACGACAGCGGCGAAGCCCACATGGTGGACGTAACCGCCAAAAGCAGCACCGAACGCGAAGCCCGTGCCGAGGCGATCATCAAGATGGCGCCCGACACCTTAGCGATGATCATGAGCGGCGAGCACCACAAAGGCGACGTGTTTGCCACCGCGCGCATTGCTGGGATCATGGCCGCCAAAAAAACCTCGGATCTGATCCCACTGTGCCACCCGCTGATGCTGACCAAGGTGACCGTGGATCTGTACCCAGAACCAGAGCACAACCAAGTGCGCATTCAGAGCCTGTGCAAATTGGCTGGCCAAACTGGGGTCGAGATGGAAGCGTTAACCGCCGCCACAACCGCCGCGTTAACCATCTACGACATGTGCAAAGCGGTGCAGAAAGACATGCTGATTGAAGGCGTGCGTTTGCTTGAGAAAAAGGGTGGCAAGTCTGGCCACTTCAAGGTGTAACTGATGATTAAGGTTCTATTTTTCGCCCAGATCCGCGAAGTAACCGGCTGCGATAAATTAGAGATTGCCGCCAGCGAAGGGCTTACCGCCGAAGCGCTGCGGCAGCAACTGCTGAGCCGTGGCACCAAGTGGCAACTGGCCTTGGGCGACGCCAATGTGTTGGTGGCGGTAAACCAAACCCTGTCGGGTTGGGATACGGCGCTGCACAGCGGCGACGAGATCGCCTTCTTCCCACCGGTTACCGGAGGCTAGAATGAATCGGGTTCAAACGGAAGATTTCAGTGTTGCCAACGAATACGACCGCTTAGCGCACGATCCCGGCTGCGGCGCAGTCGTCACCTTCGTCGGCAAGGTGCGTGATTTTGGTGACAGCAGCAACGTCAGCGCCATGACCCTAGAGCACTACCCAGGCATGACCGAAGCGGTGCTGGGCCAAATTGAAGCCGAAGCCCGCCAGCGTTGGCCACTGGATGAAGTGACCATCATCCACCGTGTCGGCGATTTGCAGCTGACCGATCAGATCGTTTTTATTGGCGTCTCCAGCGCCCACCGCAAAGCCGCCTTTGCCGCCTGCGAATACCTGATCGATTTTCTGAAAACCCGCGCCCCGTTCTGGAAGAAAGAGACCAGCGACAACGGCACCGTTTGGGTGGACGCCAAAGACGCCGACGCTCAAGCCGCCGAGCAGTGGCAACGCTAACGACGACGAACGTTAACGGCTGCCGTTGATGCAGCGCTATAATCGGGCTCCCACTAGGGAGCCTTTTTTCTTCCTACTCATTCCAGCAACTTATTCAACCAACCCAATTGAGAGCCTATGTACCAACTTGTCGCCGAACAGCCCGATTTCATCGTCATCAACAAAGCCTGCGGCGTCCATTTCCACAGCCAAGATGGCAGCGCCGGCGTGGTGGCGCAGGTGGAAGCGGATCGTAACGAGAAGCTGTTTAGCGTGCATCGGCTCGACACCCCAACCTCGGGTTTATTGCTGTTGGCGCGCTCCAGTGCCGCCGCCGCTCACCTCAGTGCCCAGTTTGCCGAGCACCGCATCGAGAAACGCTATTTGGCGCTGTCGAAGGATAAGCCAAAGAAGAAACAAGGCACCATTGAAGGCGGCATGGCTAAGGCGCGGCGCAGCCAGTGGAAGCTCACCCGCGAGAAAGACAACTACGCCATCACCCAATTTATCAGCGCGTCGGTAACGCCGGGGCTGCGGGCGTTTTTGCTGCGGCCGCTGTCAGGCAAAACCCACCAAATTCGAGTGGCGCTAAAATCCATCGGCGCGCCGATTTTAGGCGACAGCCTGTATGGTGGCCAAGCCGCGGATCGCACCTACCTGCACGCCTATCAACTGAGCTTTGAGCACGGCGGCCAACAGCATCAGTTCACCGCCGCGCCCCATCTTGGCGAGCACTACCAACTGCCGCAATTGGCGCAGCTGTTAGCCCAGTGGCAAGCGATCCCACCGCAGTGGCCGCAGCGCCAGCGGTGATCTTTGCTACGCTCAATGTCTCTTTCCTGCACAGGAAGCGATGTTATGCGTATCCGCATTCTCAGCGGCGTGTTTTTAGGGCTATTGGCGGCTGCACCGGTTGCCGCAACCGTCATTATCCACGCTAAGCAGATCACCGGTTTTACCGAGTTACAAATCGGGCTGGGATCGAATCGGGCGAAGGCACTCGAGACCCTCAGAGTGAATGGGTTTGTGACTGAGCCTGCCTGTTTGTCCAGCCAAAAAGCTAATTGCTGGTATATAGTGCAGTGCCCCAATGCGGGCGCATGGTATGCCATCGCCGACAGCAAACCGCCCGGCCAATCGGTGGGGGCTGCCTGCGGCTTCACCAGCAAACAAGCGGCGATCAACGCCGCCGTTGCCCAATGCCAAGCCAAAGGCGTTCGTTGCCAAGCCAATAATTGGGGGTTTGATAATGGCAGTGATCATCGCTTAGGGGGCAACAGAACCAACGGCATCTATGCCCCTAAAGCGCGCGGCGGCACCACCGCATTGAATACCGATCCAAATTATTATCAACGCTTTACCCATTCTGCTGCCCCCAAACGCAAACCCAGCCCCAAGCCGAGCGCCGATCCCTTCGATGACAGCGCCTTTGAGGCGTGCTTAGCGCAAACCAGCCATCGCTGGGAAGCCTGCGTTGATCGCTGTTTTAGCCTGAGCCATAGCCAACAAATCAGCTGCAGCGAAGGCTGCGATCAGCAGCACAACGTCGACAATTGCAGCCGCTACTAGCACTAGCGGCAATCAACGCACAAAGCGGTTGTAGACAAACAGCAGCACAAAGGCGCCCAGCGTGGCGGTGATCAAGCTGCCAAGATTGATGCCGCTGACGCTGCCAAGGCCAACAAAGGAGCCCAGCCAACCGCCGACAAAGGCACCGGCGATCCCCAGCACCATGGTCATAAACCAGCCGCCATCGTCTTTACCGGGCATCAACCATTTGGCCAAGGCGCCGGCGATCAAACCCAAGATAATCCAAGAAAAAATCCCCATTGCAGTACTCCTAAGTGGTTATTGTTGCAACGGGTTTAAGCATAGTTCGCGGATCGTCACCAAGCGCCAGAAACGCAAACGCCCGCTCTACAGAGCGGGCGTTGCTTAGCGGGGCACGACTTAATTACAACTACTACCACCTTCTCAGGCGGAAAATTGAGCCAGAGATAAGGCCGATTGCCGACGGCATGGATGGTGGGCCACGTTGAGGTAGCCTAACGCCGTATCGGGCTCAATTTACCCCTGCGAACCGCACACCGGGCAATTGGGGCGCTTTGGCAATTTCATCTCGCGAAACTCCATGGTCATGGCGTCGATCATCAAGATGCGCCCAGACAGGGTTTTGCCCATGCCACTAAGCTGCTTCACTGCTTCGGTGGCTTGCAAACAGCCAACCATGCCCACCACTGGGGCGAGAATGCCCGACTCCACGCAAGACAGCTGCTGATCGCCAAACATGGCTGAGAAACACTGGTAGCAAGGCTTGTCGTCGCCGTAATCCAGCACCGTGACCAACCCTTCCATCCGAATGGCGGCGGCGCTGATCAGCGGCGTTTTGCTGGCAAAGCAGCAGCGATTAAGCAGGTCGCGGGTGGTGACGTTATCGGTACAGTCGAGCACGATCTGATGCCGGCCCACCTGCTGCGCTAATTCGGCTTCCTCTAAACGCCGATCAATCACATCAATGCGCACGTGGGGATTGAGCTGGCGCAGTTCGATGGCGGCGGATTCGGCTTTGTTCATGTTGATGCGCGCATCGCGGTGCAGCACCTGCCGCTGCAGGTTCGACAGCTCAACGTGGTCAAAATCCACCAAGGTGATCTGGCCAATGCCGGCAGTCACCAAATATTGCGCCGCCGCGCAGCCTAAACCACCGGCGCCGATGATCAGCGCATGGGCCTGTTTCAACGCTTCTTGGCCGTCGATGTCAAAGGCGCGAATGACAATTTGACGGTTGTAGCGCAGCAGCTCCTGATCGCTAAGGATGTCGTCCATTACAAGCCACCCAACACGGCGCTGAACGGCTCAACGGTGACGGTTTCACCGGCTTGTGGGTCCTGCTTCTCTTTCGGTAGCACAATAAAGCAGTTGGCGCGGCTCATCGAGGTGGTCATGTCGGAGCTTTGGGCGCCCGTGGCGGCCACCTGCAAGCTGCCATCGGCGGCTTGGGTTAACACCCCCCGTTGATACTCCTGTCGGCCTGGGCCTTTTTTCAACGCCGTGGTCAGGGTGGCGTTGAATAACAGCGGCGTTTTTTGCGCTTCCCCACCTAAGTGGCTCAGCAGCGGCTGCACCAATTCGTAGCAGGTCACCATCGACGACACCGGATTGCCCGGCAAGCCACAGAACCAGCTGTTCGGTAAGCTGCCAAAGGCGAACGGTTTGCCCGGCTTGATCGCCAGTTTCCAAAAATTAACCTGACCCATCTCATCCAAGATGATCTTGATGAAATCCGCTTCACCCACCGAAACGCCGCCGGAAGTTACCACCACATCCGCCAAGGCATCGGCCTGCTCAAAGGCGGCACGCACTTTGTCGATGTCGTCGCTGATCACGCCCAGATCGATCACCTTTACCTGCATCTGCTCCAGCATGTGGCGCAGGGCATGGCGGTTGGAGTCGTAGATCTCGCCGGCTTGCAGTGGCTCTCCCGGGGCTTTCAGTTCATCGCCAGTGGAGAACAGCGCCACGGTTAATTGCCGGTATACCTTCACTTGCGCCACCCCAACGGTGGCCAGCACGCCGATTTCAGTGGGGCTGATCCGCTGGCCTTTGGTGAGCACCGTAGTGCCCGCCGCCAATTCGCTGCCACGGCCACGAACAAACTGGCCATGCTTACAATCAAAGTTAAAGGTCACCTGATCGCCATCGCTGCTGGTGTTCTCCTGCATCACAATGGTGTCTAAGCCTGACGGCAGCAACGCCCCGGTCATGATCCGCACGCATTGTCCCGCGGGGCACTCGGCTTCGAATGGCACCCCTGCAAAGGCTTTACCGGCGATGGTCATGGTGGTGCCCGCGGCCACTTCGGCGCTGCGAATGGCGTAACCATCCATGGCGGAGTTAGCAAAGGGCGGCAGATCGATGGCGGCCACCACATCTTCGGCCAACACGCGACCGTGGCACTGCGCCAGATCGACCATTTCGATGTCGGTTGTTGGGGCCACTTGGGCACGCATGCGCACCAGCGCGTCTTTAGGCAACATCAATCCTGGCTGACTGCAACAATCTTGAATCACGGCTCATCGATCCTTATCAATTCGGTAAGAGGCTAATTATGCCATTGCGGTAAACTATTTATCCGACCCACATCACCTTATCCCAATCCCAGTGAATTGGCTCACGCGGCGTGACCGCACCGCCACTTCTGCCAGTTGAAACAGCAAAACCCTTGCACCGCATCCATTGGTGCCTATAATTTCGCCCTCGCTGCCGTCGCAGCGATCCACCGTCGTTCGGGTTCCCTCACCCCGTTAAGCAAAAAGGTAATATCATGCTTCAACTTTCCGTGGCGCAACAACAGCGCGCGTTGCTGATCTTAGTCAGCTTTCATATTCTGATCATTGCCGCCAGTAACTATCTGGTGCAGCTGCCATTTCAATTATTTGGCTTGCACACCACTTGGGGTGCGTTCAGTTTTCCATTTGTTTATCTGGCCACCGATCTGACGGTACGGATGTTTGGTGCCACGTCAGCACGTAAAATCATCTTTGCCGCCATGGTGCCCGCACTGCTGATCTCCTACGTTATCTCGGTGCTGTGGTTTGAAGGTAACTTTGTTGGCGCCAGTGGCCTCACTGAGTTCAATACCTTTGTCGCCCGGATCGCCTTTGCCAGCTTTGCCGCTTACCTGTTTGGCCAGTTGATGGACATTAAGGTGTTTGCTCGCCTGCGCGCCAATAAACGCTGGTGGCTGGCTCCGGCAGGCTCAACCATTTTCGGCAACCTGATCGACACCATGGTGTTCTTCTCGGTGGCGTTTTACGCCAGCGCCGATCCCTTTATGGCCGAGCACTGGACCGAAATCGCCAGCGTCGATTACGGCTTCAAACTGCTGATCAGCCTTTGTCTGTTTTTGCCTGCTTACGGCGTACTTTTGAAGCTGCTGGCTGATAGAATCTTGATCTCGAATCCGAGCCGTACTCAGGAGATCTAATGACCCATCCTTTTGATGCGACGTGGCAGCAACGCTGCCGCGATTGGGCCGCCGCCGCTGGCAGCGATGGCGCCCACGATCTAAGCCACATCGAACGTGTTGTGGTGGCAGCAAAGCAGCTGGCCGAAGCGGAAGGTGCCGACTTAGCCGTTGTCTTACCGGCCGCGTGGTTGCACGATGTGGTGCTGATTGATAAGCGCGATCCCCGTCGCCAACAAGCATCACAACTGAGCGCCGATAAAGCCGTGGCGCTGCTGGCTGAGCACGGCTACCCGCAGCAACACCTTGATGCCATTCATCATGCGGTTGCCGCCCACAGTTGGTCTGCTGGGATCCCCTGCCAAAGCTTAGAAGCGCAAGTGGTGCAAGACGCCGATCGCTTAGATGCCCTTGGCGCCATTGGCCTCTCGCGCTGCTTAATGCTGGGTGGCCAATGGGGACGCGATCTCTACGATGTGGCCGATCCATTAGCCACCCAGCGCGAACTGGACGATAACCAGTTCAATCTGGATCACTTCTTCATCAAGCTGAAGAAACTGCCGCACACCATGTCGACCCCATCGGGCAAAGCCGAAGGCGAGCGTCGTTGGGCCTTTATGCAGCAGTACGTGGATCAGCTGATGCACGAACTCGGAAAATAAAGCCGATGATCAGTCGTCAGTGGCGCCAAGGCAGCATTGCCGAAGTGGTGGCGCTATCGCAGCAAATTCCGGAATTTGACGCCCCCTATGGGGTGGATGAATATCAACGGCGGCTGCAGCACAGCCCCCACCTAATCCAAATTGCCGAAGTGGAAGGCGAGCCGGTTGGTTTTTATGTCTCTTACGCCAAATCCAGCCACGAATGTTATTTGTGGATGAGCGGCGTATTGCCGGAATTTCGCGGCTTAGGCTTGGCCTCGTTGCAGTTAGAGGGACTGCAACAATGGGCACAACGCTTTGGCTTCGATCGGCTGACGGTGAAGAGTCGCAACCGCTACGCCAGCAAGTTGCAGCTGCTGTTACGCCACGGTTTCCACATCACTTCGGTGGATCCTAAGAGCGACGACAGCCTCGATTTTCGGATCCACTTCTGTAAGGCATTGACACCGTTAGTCAAAAACAATTGATAACGAGTTGCATTTGCGACTGATTATCATTTATATTGGCTCTGCGTTCCAATCCAATGAGTCGCTCACACTCATGAACGCGCATTGCTCACGAAAGTTTTAGGCCAGCCACCACGCTGGCCTTTTTTTTGGCTGTGTATTAGTTAACTGTGGGCGTTGCTGCGCGGTAGCTATTGTCGCCTGCGGCGAGCTTCGATGGCACTGCTTTCAAGTGGTTATGTCGCCGTGGCGACGTCACCCTAACTCGTAGAAAAAGGGGGGGATCCTCCCTTTGGGATCCCATTGCCTTAGCACAGCTCAACTTTCGCTCCTTGCACTGCGCCATTCGGCACGGCATCGATGCGCCATGGATGGCGCATCTGGCTGTTGCTGCAACGCAATGCGGCGAAAACGAGGGGTTGTCGTCACCTCGGAGGCGCTCGGGATTGCAAAGGGACGAGTCCCTTGCCCGCCGCCGGGCGGTCCCGGCAATGACCGTTATGCCGCAGCGGGTCATCCACAATAAGTTCAACAGCTCATTGGTACACAGCCTTTTTTTGGGCTGCGATCCCGTTAACCGCTGCCATGGCCGAATACCCACCGTAAAGATGACCCGCAGCAAGTACCGCCTTACGCCCAGTCCATCACCTGAGTCACCAGCGCATCAATGCTGTCGGCGGCTTCGCCAATGTTGCCCGCCAACATATAAGCCGGCGAGCTCACCACTTTATGCTCGCTATCCAGCGCCAGCTCGGCCACCGGACAGATCTGGTGCTTACCGCCCATCTCGCTAAAAGCCGCTGCGGTATCAGCATCATGGCCAATGGTGCCAATGGCACCGGCTCCCACCACCTGCGGGATCAAAACCGGCGCTATGCACAGGTAGCCACTGGGCTTGCCTGCCGCCACAAAGTCTTGGCACGCACGGCGTACCGGCGGGGCAATCTGCATGGCGCTGCCTGCCACCGCAAAATCACACAGGTTCTTGGCGGCACCAAAGCCGCCGGGCAAGATCAGGCCGTCAAACTCAGCCACATCCAGCTCGGTGATCGGCTTAATGTCGCCACGGGCGATGCGGGCGGATTCCACCAACACGTTACGCTGCTCTTGGGTTACTTCACCGCTAAGGTGATTCACCACATGCAGCTGATCTTGGTCTGGGGCAAAGCACTGCACCGCGGCACCAGCCCGATGCAGCGCCAACAGCGTTAATACCGCTTCGTGGATCTCGCTGCCATCAAACACCCCGCAGCCACTTAAGATCACTGCTATCCGTTTCATCTTCGACTCCTTGTTATTCCGATAGAAAGGCCATTGCCCTGTGCTTAGAAAAAATCGTTTTAATGATTTGTTACAACCACGGTGGAACTGCTGTTTTTTTGTGCTAACTTAGCCACCAGCTTTACGGACAACAGCGAAATTTCACCTTTTGCTAGTCCATATGTGCCACGGATGGCAAGCAATATCCACAGTTGTCATTGTCGTTTTACCTTACGCCATAAATTTCAGTGTTTTCGCCGGTAATCCCCGTGGTTACTGGATTTCAATGCTGGCTGACGATCCAGATCACAAATTTAAAAATCGTTATCCACAGACTCTGTTCACAAGGTTATCCACAGGAAACGATGAAACGGTAAAGCCTGTTCAATCACTGGCTTGGATCCGGTGGTCGTGGCATCCTAGCGCTTTACTCATCAACTCAGTCCTGACCCCATGTCCGACCAACCTCTGATCCTCGTCGACGGCTCCTCCTATCTGTATCGCGCCTTCCATGCGCCACCGCATCTCACCAACTCCAAAGGCGAGCCAACGGGTGCGGTATACGGGGTGGTTAACATGCTCCGCAGCCTGTTGCGCCAATATAAGCCGACCCACATGGCGGTGATTTTTGACGCCAAAGGCAAAACCTTCCGCGACGAAATGTACTCAGAGTACAAGGCACAGCGGCCACCGATGCCCGACGATTTGCGCAGCCAAATTGCGCCGCTGCACGCCATCATTGAAGCGATGGGCTTGCCGATGATTGTCGAATCCGGGGTAGAAGCCGATGACGTGATTGGCACCTTGGCTCGTCAAGGCGAAGCCGCCGGTTACGATGTGTTGATCAGCACCGGCGATAAGGACATGGCGCAGCTGGTGACCGACAAGATCACCTTGGTGAACACCATGACCGACACGGTGCTGGATCCCGCAGGCGTAAAAGAGAAGTTTGGGGTTGGCCCAGAGCTGATCATCGATCTGCTGGCGATGATGGGCGATAAGGTCGATAACATTCCTGGCTTACCAGGGGTGGGCGAGAAAACCGCCTTGGCGATGCTGCAAGGGATCGGCAGCTTAGCAACCATCTACCAAGACATTGATGCCGTGGTGCCGCTGGGCTTCCGTGGCAGCAAAACCATGCCGAAGAAACTGGCTGAGCACAAAGACGCGGCATTTCTGTCGTACCAACTGGCCACCATTAAGATCGATGTTGAGCTGACCGAGAAACCAGACGATCTGAACATCAAAGCCGCCGACAACGACAAGCTGGCCGAGCTGTACGGGCAGATGGAGTTCCGGCGCCTGTTAGCGGAAGTGTTAGAAGGTGGCGCGGCAGCCCCCGCCGCGCAACAGGTGGATGTGCACACCGGCGAAGTGGCCGCCGTTGAGGCGATTGCCACCGACTACCACACCATCTTGACCGAAGCCCAGCTGGATCAATGGATAGCCAAGCTCAATGGCGCCGAGCTGTACGCCATCGATGCCGAAACCACCAGCCTCGATTACATGACCGCCAAATTGGTGGGCTTGTCGTTCTCGGTTAAAGCCGGTGAAGCGGCTTACCTGCCTTTGGGCCACGATTACGATGGCGCGCCAGTGCAGTTAGATCTGGCCACCACCTTGGCCAAGTTAAAACCATTGCTGGAAGACCACACTCCGAAGAAAGTCGGTCAAAATCTGAAGTACGACATGTCGGTGCTGGCCAATTACGACATCGCCTTAGCTGGGATCGCCTTCGACACCATGCTGGAGAGCTACTGCTATAACTCCACGGCGGGCAAGCACAACATGGATGACTTGGCGCTGAAATACTTAGGCCACAAGACCATCAAATTTGAAGAGATTGCCGGCAAAGGCGCCAAGCAAAAAACCTTCAACCAGATTGAGCTGGAACAAGCCGCCCCTTACGCCAGTGAAGACGCCGACATCACCCTGCGCTTGCACCACACCTTGCAGCCGTTACTGGCCAGCGAGCCAAGCTGCGAAGCGGTGTTCAACGACATCGAGTTGCCCTTGGTGACGGTCATGTCAGCGATGGAACGCAACGGCGTGATCGTCGATGGCGATATGCTGCATCAACAAAGCAGCGCCATCGCGGTTCGCTTGGATGAACTGGAAAGCGACGCCCACAACATCGCCGGTGAAGTGTTCAACTTGAGCTCACCCAAGCAGTTGCAGGCGATCCTATTCGATAAACTGGCGTACCCAGTATTGAAGAAAACCCCGAAAGGGGCGCCATCCACCGCCGAGGAAGTGCTGCAGGAATTGGCGCAGGATTATCCGCTGCCAAAAATCATCTTAGAGCATCGCTCGCTGGCCAAACTGAAGAACACTTACACCGATAAGCTGCCGGAGCTGATCAAGCCAAGTGGCCGCATCCACACCAGCTATCATCAAGCGGTCACCGCCACTGGGCGCTTATCCAGCAGCGATCCAAACTTGCAGAACATCCCCATTCGTACCGAAGAGGGCCGCCGTATTCGCCAAGCGTTTATCGCCCCTGAGGGCTGCAAATTGCTGGCGATCGATTACTCGCAAATCGAATTGCGGATCATGGCGCACCTGTCTGGCGATGATGGCTTGCTGAGCGCCTTTGCCCAAGGCAAAGACATTCACCGCGCCACCGCAGCCGAAGTGTTTGATACCGCCTTTGATGACGTCACCACCGACATGCGCCGCAAAGCCAAAGCGGTTAACTTTGGCCTGATCTACGGCATGTCTGCCTTTGGCCTCGCCAAGCAGCTCAACATTCCTCGTTATGAAGCGCAGGATTATATCGACCGCTACTTTGCCCGATACCCAGGCGTATTGAAGTACATGGACGACACGCGCGAACAGGCCCACGCTCAGCAATACGTGGAAACCCTGTTTGGCCGTCGTTTGCACCTGCCGGAGATCAACGCGCGCAATAAGATGCGCCAACAAGCGGCAGAACGAACCGCCATTAACGCCCCTATGCAGGGCACCGCTGCCGACATCATTAAGAAAGCGATGTTAGCGGTGCACCAGTATTTGGCCGAGCAAGATCCCGCTGAAATTAAACTGCTGATGCAGGTACACGATGAATTGGTGTTTGAAGTGCAGGAAACCGCGGTGGCCAAACATCAGCCTAAATTGGTGGCATTGATGGAAGCGGCCGCCGATTTGGCGGTGCCATTGATCGCGGAAGCCGGGCTTGGCGCCAATTGGGACGAAGCCCACTAAATCCGGTTCGATTGTGAGATAAAGCACATTTCAACTCATACACCAATGAAACCACTTTACCCATCAACGCGGGCTTCGTTATGCTTGATGGGTAGGGTACAGAGGTAAGATGTTCTATTACTGAACAAAGAGCGTTCGCGCTTTGGACTTCAGTTCTATCTTTCAAACCTGTTTTTGATCGACCCTTTGGGTTGGTCGCCAAGAATTGGCACCCCGGTCTCCATTGGAGATCGGGGTTTTTTTGTGCCTAAATTTCGCGGCGGTTGCCACAGCGAAGCAAAGCCATTAGTGCCAGTGCGGGTTTAGAGTAATAACTTTAAAGCGACGAAATGTTGCGCTATAGTAGCGTCATCAAGTCACCCTTCGGGTTGGTTGATATTGTTATCGTTTTAGAAAGCTTCTCCCCATATTAGCTTTTAATGGTCCGGTGCTAAGTACTCTCAGCACCGGCTTTTTTTTGCCTATTCCGCCAGCCCAGCTTCAATATCGCTGTGACGCTGGAACCAACCATTCAGCACCCGCAACGCCGGTTCACGGCCAGTGCCTTTCAAAGAAGAAAACAGCTGAACGGTGATCTCTCCACCCAGCTCAGATAGGTTTTCTTTTACTTTTTTCAATACTTTATTCTTTTCAGACTGCTTCAGTTTATCGGCTTTGGTCAGCAGCACCAGTACCGGCATTTCGGCCGCAACCCCCCAAGCAATCATGTTGGAATCTAAGTCTTTCAGTGGATGACGCACGTCCATCATCACCACTAAGCCACGCAGACACTGACGCTCTTCTAAGTACTGTGCCAGCTTCTCTTGCCACTGCAGTTTCATCTCCAGCGGCACCTTGGCAAAGCCATATCCCGGCAGGTCAATTAAGCGCCGTTCATCGTCCAACCGAAAGACGTTAATCAGCTGGGTACGACCCGGAGTTTTACTGGTGTGGGCCAAGCCTTTGTGATCGGTCAGGGTATTTAATGCGCTGGACTTACCCGCATTAGAACGACCGGCAAAAGCGATCTCCATACCCACATCTTCAGGCAGATGGGTAATATCAGGGGCGCTGGTTACGAAACTCGCCCGGCGAAAATCAACGATTTGATCAGTCACTGTGTTCTCCAATGAGCCAGATCTCAGCCAATCCGGAACTAAGTCTCAGAATTACGTGGCTATTCGATCTGGATCCAATTTTGTGTAAAATGCTCCGCGCATGCTCCCTCTAGTTTATCAGGCGAGCGATGCAGCAGGGAATCCAAACGCGCGCGATACAACAAGTTGGAACGTTATGAAAAAGTTTGCAGTAGTTCTGGCCGCAGCAGCGGCATTTTCCACCCCAACCATGGCCGCGGGCGATGCCGCCGCAGGTCAAGCCAAAGCGGGCACCTGTGTGGCCTGTCACGGTGCCGATGGCAACAGCCCTATCGATCTGTACCCAAAGCTGGCTGGCCAGCATGAAGGCTACCTGCTGAAGCAGCTAAAAGATCTGAAACAAGCAGCCATGACCGGCGGCAAAGAGGGTCGTAATGATCCGGTAATGAGCCCAATGGCAATGATGCTGGCAACCGAGCAAGACATGGCTGACGTCGCCGCGTACTTTGCTAGCCAAAAAGTCAGTGCTGGCAGCGCCGCCGATGCAGAGGTTATCGCCGCAGGTGAGAAACTCTACTTAGGTGGTGATCCAGAGCGTCAGATTACCGCTTGTGTCGCCTGTCACGGCGTGACGGGCCAAGGCATGGAGATGGCTGGCTACCCAGCCTTAGCCGGTCAACACGGTGGCTACATTAAAGGTCAGTTGCAGAAGTTCCGTAGCGGTGCCCGTAACAACGACATGAACGGCATGATGAGCGACATATCTAAGCGTCTGAGCGACGACGACATCGCCGCATTAGCGCAGTACCTGAACGCCAAATAATGGCACTGTAATGCCAGCAAAAGGAGGCCGATTGGCCTCCTTTTTTGTTTTTCAAACAAGGCGTTTTACCTGAATTGTTCAAAATTCACCAAGTAAAGCCTAGGTTTTTGCTCAAGCTTTGGTAATTGATGCTTTTTACATCGCTTTAGCTTTGTAAGAGATCGACCACATTGAGGTTACGACATTTGCATTTGTTTGCGGCCGGGTTTAGACAAAAGTCTAATCATTTCAACAAGGTGAATATTTAACAATTTTTCGTGAGTTAAATCACTGTGTAAAAAAAGTTGCGATCCAGTTCAAAGTGGGTAAAGTGTTGCTCAAACAAGAGTTGGCAACACTGAAGCGCAAGCGACAGGCCCACAGGAAGTGAGCACCGGAAGCCAACCTGTTAGGACAACAGACAGGCCGTAAGAGCCTGCCCCCCATGGACTGGGACAACACGGAAGTGTTTTGTTTATCGTCAGGATGACGAGCTCGCCGCAGACTGGCTGAGTAACGAAAAGGACGACATCCACTTAAGGATGAATAAGAAAGTGTCAGGAATGACCGAAAACAACATTTATTGCATGGAAGCACACAACAATAAATGGATGTAAGACCGGGAACGTCTCTAAGCAGGTAAGGATGCCTGGTAAAAAATTTGGAGGAGTGTCTTTTGGCACCAATAGGCGACAGAGCATTCTGTCGCCTTTTTTATTGGCTCCTTGATATACTCGGCTTACTACCGCTCTTGCTAGGAACGTCCATGCTCTGCCCGCTGTGCCAGCACCCCAAACCGCATCATTATCATCAAGATAAGCGTCGCCATTATTTTCAATGTCCACAGTGCCAGCTGGTGTTTGCTGATCCCGCCACATTGCTGCCCGCCAGCGCCGAAAAGCAGGTGTACGACCAACATCAAAATGATCCCGACGACCAAGGCTACCGTAAGTTCTTAAATCGCTTAGCCGAGCCACTGTTAGAGCGACTGCCGCTACAGCAGCAGGGCTTAGACTTTGGTTGTGGCCCTGGGCCAACGTTGTCGTTGATGATGGCGGAAGCTGGCCATGAGGTGGCCCTGTACGATCCCTACTTCCAACCGGATCGCAGCCCGCTAAAGCAGCAGTACCACTTTGTCACCTGCACCGAAGCGATAGAGCACTTTTACCAGCCCAGACGCGAATGGCACCTGTTACTGCAGTTACTTCAGCCTGGGGGTTATCTGGGGATCATGACAAAATTGGTCCGCAATAAAGACGCCTTTGCCCGCTGGCATTACAAGAACGATCCAACGCACGTCAGCTTCTTCAGTGAAGCAACCTTCGCCTATTTGGCCAAACAACACGATTTGCGCCTAGAAATCCTCGGTAGCGACGTCATTCTGCTGCAAAAATCAGCATAATCTGGTAGAGTCGCCCGCCCAAACGGAGACAGACCCCCATGACCCGAGCAAAACGATCTCGAAAAGTGAACACCAACGGCCCTGCCCGCCCACCTCGGGAAAAGAAGCAGGCCGATGTTAAAAAGAGCAAAAAGAACGTCAAAGGCCAAGCCACTGGCAGCCGTTACAGCGGTAAAGAAGTGCAAGATGCCGTGACTGGCGCCAACGTGATCAAGAAAGACCCACGTTTAGGCAGCAAAAAGCCAATCGCCTTGGTGGTGGATAAGCCACAAGCCGCACCAAGCAAACCACAGCTGAGCCCAGAAAAAGAGCTGGCACAACTGGAAAGCAACCCACGCTTAACCCAGTTGCTGGACAAATTGGAAGGCGGCGAACTGTTATCGCAAGCCGATCAATTCTGGCTGGATAGCACCTTGGCGCGCATTGCGGTGTTGATGGACATCTTGGGGATCAGCGACGATCTGCCACAAGAGCCAGTCTCTGCCCCCGCAGCAGCACCAAAGGCCGACAGCGAACAGGATCTGTTTGACCAGTTCGAACAAGGCAGCGATCTGCTCGACCAATTTAAAGACTAAGCCTGCGCAGGAGAGGCCATCATGTCCCTACAAGGAAGTTTACTGCTCGCGGCTCTGATCGTCATTGCCGCCCTGAGTGCCTACGCCATCAAACTGTGGCGCCAAGTGGCCGAGCAACAGCGCCAACGCGACGCCAAAATCAGCGAGCGTCAGTTGTTGTTGCAGGATCAGATCCAGCAGATCGCCAAAGCGGCCGAAGCCGAACAATGCCAAGCGGCCGAAGCGGCTTTGCGCTTAGTCAATTTGTTGCGTGCCATTCCCGGCACCGAGCAAGCACAGTTAGCCGCACAGTTTCCGCACTTGCACGCGCTGTACGATGCCATCAGCGACCAACCGATTTTGGAAGCGCGCAAAGCGTTGGATAAAAAGGAGCGTCGCCGCTTGGATCGCGAGCTTGAGTTGCAGCAAAGTAAGTTAGGCCCCGCCATCGCAGCGGATCTGGCCATCCTGACTGACGCCAGCTGGAGCGCCAAGTCGTTACAGCAATAACTCCGCCAATCACAAGCTGATGCTTAAGGCGAGGCCGCAGCTAGGCTTGTGATTTGTTGAGCTTGATCCCACCTTGTAAAGAACGGTAACAAACCCCTTCGTCAAAGCGTGTCGATACCTCCGAAAAGGGGCATAATCGAACGTGAAGTCATGAGGAGAGCCCAAGTGCAGGACAAGATCAGTTGGAACCAAGCGTTGATTGAGAAGTATAACTACTCCGGTCCACGCTACACCTCCTACCCAACCGCGGTAGAGTTTCATAAAGAGTTCAGCGAGCAAGATTTAGCGCAAGCCATTGTCGGCTCTGATAAAGAGACGCTGTCGCTCTACATCCATGTGCCGTTTTGTCACAAGCTGTGTTACTACTGCGGCTGCAACAAGATCATTACTCGTCACGCCCACAAAGCGGATCAGTACCTGGACTACCTTGAGCGCGAAATCAAAGCCCGCGCCCCTCACTTCAAGCACTTAACCGTTACCCAGATGCACTGGGGCGGCGGCACTCCGACCTTCTTAAGCCCGGCTCAGATCCGCCGCTTAACCGGGTTACTGAAGCACGAATTTAACTTTGCCGAGCAAGGTGAATTTTCGATTGAGATTGACCCTCGTGAAGTGGAGATCTCAACCTTAGACGTACTGGCGGAAGTGGGCTTTAACCGCATCTCGGTCGGCGTTCAGGACTTCAATAAGAAAGTGCAGCAAGCGGTTAACCGCGAGCAAGACGAACAATTTATCTTTGATCTGCTTAAAGCGGCCAAAGAGAAAGGCTTTAGCTCCACCAACGTTGATCTGATCTACGGCTTGCCGCATCAAACGCCGGAAAGCTTCAACGAAACCTTGGAGCGGATTAAAGAGCTGGCACCGGATCGCTTAAGCGTATTCAACTACGCCCACCTGCCGCACCGTTTTGCCGCCCAGCGTAAGATCCACGATGAAGATCTGCCAACCCCACAGCAGAAGCTGAAACTGTTGGAAAACAGCATCAACATCCTGACGGCTGACGGCTACCAGTTTATCGGCATGGATCACTTTGCTAAGCCCGATGACGAATTAGCCAAGCTGCAGCGCGCCGGTAAGTTGCACCGCAACTTCCAAGGCTACACCACCCAACCAGACGCCGATCTGCTGGGCTTGGGCGCCTCTGCGATCTCGAGCATTGGCAACGCCTACGCGCAAAACGCCGTGGATCTAAAAGATTACTACAGCACCATTGATGAACAGGGCACCGCCTTGGTTAAAGGCTGCTCGCTGGAGCGGGACGACTTTATCCGTCGCGCCGTCATCAAACAGCTGATCTGCCATTTCGAAATGGACAAGAGCGTGATCGAGCGCGATTGGGACATCAATTTCGATGACTATTTCGATGCCGATCTGAAGCTGCTGCAAACCTTCGTTGATGACGAACTGGTTGAGCTGGATGGCAGCATCATCCGCGTTACCGCCCAAGGCAATCTGCTGATCCGCAACATCTGCATGTGCTTCGATCGCTACATGCGTGAAAAAGCCCGCCAGCAGCAATTTAGCCGCGTGATCTAAACGCCGTTTCGTTCTGTTGCCACAACGGCGCCCTAATCGGCGCCGTTGTTGTCTCTGCTGTTCGGCCTGCCGAACAGCACCGCTTTTGTGTTCCGCGAAACGCTTTCGTACACTGCTTGGCACATCTCCATTTCATGCCAAGGATCCGGTACATGAGAGCAGCCGTTGTTCTGCTGGCAGCCCTATTAAGTGGCTGCGTCAGCACCCCTACCCCCAGCAATCAAATCAGCACGCTAATGGACGCCAGTTGGCAGCTGCAACTGAGCAGCCAGCCGCAGCTTGCCCAGCATTATGGCGACAGCAACGCCGCCAGCGAATTAGCCGATCTTAGCCCCGCGGCACTGGCCGCCCACCACCAAGCGCAAACGCAGCTGTTAGCCCAAGTGAATGGCATCGACGCCACCACTGTGCCATTAAGCCAACAGGCGGATCTGGCCATTTTGCGTCACCAGCTGCAAAACGGCATCGACAGCTACCGCTTTCATGAACACTACAGCCCCATTTCAGCCGAAGGCGGCTTTCATGCGTATTTGGCCGGCATCGCCCGAGGCCACAGCCTAAAAACCGAAGCCGACGCCCGTGCCTACTTGGCTCGTTTACAACAGGTACCGCGTTACTTCGAGCAACAAATCCATTGGTTACAGCAAGGAATAAACAGCGGCAATACCGTGCCCCAAGCGGTGTTAACCGGCTTTGAAGACAGCATCAGCGCCTTTATCACCCCCGCCGATAGCAGCCTTTACTACCAACCCTTTGCCAATCTGGCCGCCGACTTCCCAAATAAGGCACGCTGGCAGCAGCAAGGATTGGCTGCGGTGGCCGAATTGGTGCTGCCAAGCTACCAACGCTTTTACGATTTTTATCAGCAGCAGTACTATCCCGCAGCCCGGCAAACCATTGGCGCCAGCGACTTAGCCGATGGCCAACGCTATTACGCCAATCGCGTGCGTCACTTCACTACCTTACCGATGACCGCCGAGCAGGTGCATCAACTGGGCTTAACCGAAGTCGCGCGGATCCGCGCCGAGATGGATCAGGTGATTGCTCAGCTTAAGTTCGAAGGCAGCTTCGCTGAGTTTCTGCATTTTCTGCGCAGCGATCCCCAGTTCTATCCCCAAAGTGCCGACGAACTGCTGTACTACGCCGCCCACCTCTCGAAGCAAGCGGATGCGATGCTGCCGCTGTTCTTTGGTTTGCTGCCACGCACCCCCTATGGGGTAAAACCGGTACCGGCCGAGATCGCCCCAAAGTACACCACTGGCCGTTACAGTGGCAGCAGCAGTGACGATAAGCCGGGCTACTATTGGGTCAACACCTACGCGCTGGATAAACGACCGCTGTACGAGATGGAAGCGCTGACCCTGCACGAAGCGGTGCCTGGCCACCATTTGCAGATCGCACTGGCGTCAGAGCTGGATCTGCACCCACTGCGGCGTAACTACTACATCAGCGCCTTTGGTGAAGGCTGGGGGCTGTACAGTGAAAAGCTGGGGCTGGAAGGGGGCTTCTACCAAGATCCCTACAGCAACTTTGGCCGCTTAACTTACGAGATGTGGCGCGCCTGCCGCTTAGTGGTGGATACCGGCATGCACGCCAAGGGTTGGAGCCGCCAACAAGCGATTGATTACCTTGCCAGTAACACCGCCTTATCGCTGCACAACGTCACCACCGAAATTGACCGCTACATCGGTTGGCCGGGGCAGGCGCTGTCCTACAAAATTGGCGAACTGACCCTGTGGCGTTTACGTGCCGAAGCCCAATCGGCGCTGGGCCAGCAATTTGATCTGCGCCAGTTTCACGACCAAGTCTTGCAGGGCGGGTCATTACCGATGAGCCAGCTCGAGCAACAAATTAACGCGTGGATTGCCGCGCAATTAGGAGCACACAATGGATAAGCAAACCGAAGTCGAAGCCGCAGTACTGCGCCGTTTACTGGCTCACCTTGATGCCAACAAAGAGGTGCAAAACATCGATCTGATGATCTTGGCGGGGTTTTGCCGCAACTGTTTGTCCAAGTGGTACAAAGCCGAGGCCGATGAACGCGGGCTGGAATTAAGCGACGATGACGCACGGGAAGCGATCTACCGCATGCCCTACAGCCAGTGGAAAGCCGAGCACCAACCCAACGCGACCGAGGCCCAGTTGGCCGCGTACCAAGCCCGCCAGCATAAGCTCAGCACCGAACAATGATGGATAACAGCGTTACTCGCACTGCCTTATGGCAGCAGGCGCAACAGGGCCACTTTGTTGGGGTAAAAGGGGTCGAGATCCACTACTGCATCGTCAAAGCTGCCCCACAGGTGCCATACCGTGGTGCCATAGTGTTGTGCAGCGGCCGGATCGAAAGCTACCTCAAATACTGGCCGCTGGTGCAGCACCTGCAGCAACGTGGCTTCGATCTGTATCTGTGGGATCACCGCGGGCAAGGGTTGTCCGGACGGTTGCTGGCTAACCGCCACATCGGCCACGTGCATCACTTTCGGGATTACGTGGCCGACATGGCCACCTTCATGCGCGATTACGTCAACCCAGCCAACCCGCCGCAGCGCTATCTGTTGGCGCACTCCATGGGCGGGGCCATTGCCGCGTTGTACTTACAGCAATACCCCAATCAGTTTGATCGGGCGCTGTTGTCGTCGCCCATGCTGGGGGTGCAGCTGCCTGCGCCACGCTGGCTGATTGAACCGCTGTTGTCGTTGTGGCATCGGCTGCGCCCGAACGGCTACGCCCTGGGTGGCCACGATTACCAAGACCGCCCCTTTGCCGATAACGATTTAAGCCACGATGCCGAGCAATATCAGCAGTTTCGTCAGCTGTATCAACAAACCCCACAGCTGCAACTGGGCAGCCCCAGCGTGCACTGGATCCGCCATGCGCTGGCCACCTGCGACACGCTCAGCAAGGTCAACATCGAAACCCCGCTGCAGATCGCGTTAGCCGGTGCCGACAGCATCGTTGATAATCAGGCGATCCGCGCCTTTGCCCAGCGCGGTAACCACCCGCTGTTAGAGGTGGCTGGCGCCAGACACGAACTGCTGATGGAGCACGACGACTACCGCCAGCCGTTGCTTAATTGTTTAATGGCGTGGTTTGTTGCCCCTGACGCCCACGATGACGCAACTGCATCAGCAGATCGTCCAGCGAGCGTGGCGCACTAAGCAGATACCCTTGGAAGCTGCTGCAGCCGTGTTGCTGCAGCAGTCGATAACAACTCTCGTCGTCTACGCCACTGGCCATCCACTCGAGCGATAACGCCGACGCGATGTTGGCCTGCGCCAGCAGCAGCGACTCGCCACTGGCATCCCCTTGGCGGCACAGGTAGCGGGCATCCAGCTTGATTCGGGAAAGCGGCAACTGCTGCAGTTGCGACAGCATCAAATAACCCGCGCCGAAGTGATCCAGCGCGATCCGCACACCAATGCCATTCAGCTGTTGCAGTACGCTCAGCAGTTCTGGGGTTAGCTGGGGCAAGTAATGTTCAGACAGCTCCAACAGCAACATCGAGCTGGGGATCCCTTGCTCCTCAAGGTGGTGCTGTAAGCGGCTCATGAATTGCGGCCACGCCAGCTGCCGTGGGCTCACGTTGATCATCAACTCATTCAAGCCATAACGGCGCAACACCGCCAGATCGCGACAGGCTGCCGCCAGCTGCAGTTCGGCAATGGGCTCGGCCAAACCGTAACGCTCTGCCACCGGCAGAAAATGCGCTGGGGCAATGTCACCGCGGCTGGGGTGGCGCCACCGCAGCAGCGCTTCCGCCGAGCGGATCTCGCCGTTGTTATCCACCACCGGTTGGTAGTGCAGGCTTAATTCCCCCTGCTGTAAGCCACGACTGAGCGCGTCTCGCAGCCAGTAGCGTTGGCGTGTTTTTTTCTGCATCTCCGCTTTGTACAAGCGGTAGCTGCCACGCCCCTCTTCTTTGCACTGATACACCGCCAACTCCGCTTGCGACAGCGGCGTTTCGGTTTGCAGCTGCACCCCCGGCTGGAACAAACTGATGCCGATGCAGCTGCCCACATGCAGCTCGACCCCATCAATCACCCAGGCGCGTTCAAAGCACTTCATCATCTGCTGCGCCAAGTACTCAACCTGCGCCAGCAGTGGCTGCTGATGGGGATCGATGCCGCTGATCACCACCGCAAATTCATCACCATGGACACGGCGGATCAGATCCGCCTTCGGAAACTGTTTCTGCAACCGCGCCAACACCTGTCGCAACAGCTGATCACCGCCATTGTGGCTGTAGCCATCGTTCACCAGTTTGAAATCATCCAAATCGAGGTAGAACAAGGCGCTGTAACCACTGCTGTCGCGGCTCTGCACCAAGGGCACAAGGCAGTTCAACAGCCCCATTCGTGCCAGCGCTTGGCCGTCGTCGCCGCCTTGCAGCTTGCGGTTCATCTCGTCGCTGATGTCCAGATGACTGCCGACCATGCGGCTGGCATTGCCGTCAGCATCCCAGTCCACCACCATGCCGCGATCCATCACCCACACGTAGTGGCCATCGCGGTGGCGCAAGCGCACAACGCTTTCCATGATGCCGGAGTGGCCTTGCAGATGCTGCCGGATCAACTCCATCATCCGTGGTTTGTCTTCGGGGTGGATCCGCTGCTCCCAAGTATCGAAACTGGACAGCAATTCATCGTCGCGAAAGCCCAGCATCGATTTCCAATGGTGCGACAGGTACACCTGACCGTCGTTGATGCGCCAATCCCAGACCCCGGCTTTAATGCCTTCAATCGCGTACAGCCAGCGCTGTTCGCTTTCCACTAACTGCAGATAGCCTTGCCGTATCCGCTGGTTGCTCTGCTCTAGCTGCCGCCAAAACTGTTCAATGTCGTTAAAGGGGCCGAGATCCGGCTTATTCAGCTCTGCCTCACCAAAGCGACGAGTGCTGGCGGTTAAACGGCGCAGCGGCAGGTATAAGGTGCGATAGCCACACCAGCACAGCAGGGCCACCCACAGTAATCCCAAGCTCCAGACTCGACCCAGACGCTGGAAAAACAGCGCCTGGCTGATGTCGTTTAACGCGGTAACGTCTTGTTCTAGGTAGATCAGCCGTGGCTCTAAATGGGGTTTCAGTTGCACCAGTGGGTAGTAAATTTGCACGCTGGCTCGCTGTGGGCTGGCCACTATCAGGTGATGGCCGCTCAACAGCGCTTGGCGGGAGAGTTCGGTTTGATAACCGTCGAGTAAATTTTGCGCTTGGCCACCACGCCACGCCGAGCTGGAGCCAAAGTAGATGCGCTGCTCTCGATCAATAATGGCCGCTTCCAACAACTCATCATCTTGCGCCCACATCAGCAGGCTTTGCTCGGCAACCTCACCGGCTCGAGCCGGCCCCGACGCCACCAGCAGCTGTTCCACTTGTCGCGCCCGTTGCAGCAATAGGTGCTGTTGGGCTGTACGCAAGTGATCGCGCATCATGTCGCGCCCCTGCACAAAGTCCATCGCCACCATTGATGACAAGCACAACAGCAGCAACAACGGTAGCAGCACCATGAGCGACACTTTCGGCAACGGTTGCCACCGCTGCATCATCGCTTTCATCCCTGTTTGCACAGACTTACCTTGATTATCCTTCCTGTACAACAGCATACCCTGATATAGCAAACGCCAAAAGAGTGACCAGCATTGCGGATAAGGTGTCTGGCAACAATCAACCGCGGCTAGACAAAACCCGCGCCGTTGCCGTTTACAGCAACACCTACAATCCGATGAGATCTCGCCCCATGCGTTCCTTGGTTGCTTGTGTGTTGTTCTTGCTTTGCCCCTGCGTCCACAGCCAAAGTTTGGCTCACTTTCCCCGCTTCGATCCCCAGCAGCTGTACCAGCCCAGCAACGTGGTGCGCTGGCACGCACACCTGTGGATTGCCATTGATGAAACCTGGGGCCAAGCCCCCGCTGCAGACAACTTTGATTGGCTGCAGGTGCCACTGCAACACACGGTGCCATGGCAACCTCAGCAGCAGCCGCTCGGCACCGTGGTGCAATATCAGGGGCTGCATTACGTTGCTGTCCAGCCGATCACCGCAGCCACGGCGGCACCAGAGCAGAGCCCACGGTGGCGGCAGTTCAACCACCCGGCCTTAGGGTATTCGCTGCCGCTGGTTGATCCCATCGAAAGCCGCAGTGTCGATGTTGACCGCAACGACAATGGCCTGCGCGATGATTTTGAAGCCCACGTACTGTTAACTTGGCCAGCCGAAGTACTGCGCCAAGCCGGGTTCAATAGCGGCTACCTCTATCACGATCTGCTGCAAGTAAACCAATACCAGCCGAGCTTAATCGATCGGGAATGGGCACAAACCCTCAGTAACTCTCTGGCCGCCAGCCGCCAATGCCAGCAACAACTGCATCAGCAGCATCCGCAGTTTTCCGGTTTTGAGAGTAAATTTTTTAATACGGCCGCGCGCCTTGCTGCCCGTGCCCACGCCGAGCAGCAACTCATCTTGGTATTGGGCGAACACTATCAGCCCCAAATCTCGCCCATGCCCTGCGAGCAAGTGCGGCTGAGCCACCACAATGAACAGCTGCCACTGCGGTTGTGATGCCGCCCAAACAACAACACCGCAACCAATGGCTGCGGTGTTGTCGGTCTGCGGCTTGGGGTTACGCCCAGTGCAACGCAGTTTATGCGTTGCTGCCCGCTACGTAGCCAGACGCCCACGCCCACTGAAAATTGTAGCCCCCAAGCCAGCCGGTAACGTCCATCACTTCGCCAGCAAAGTAGAGCCCAGGAAGGGTTTTGCATTCCATGGTTTTGGACGAGATCTGATCGGTATCAACGCCGCCTAAGGTCACTTCCGCGGTGCGGTAGCCTTCATCCCCTGCGGGCTTTAACTGCCAGCCATTGAGGGTGCTGGCGATCTGCTCCATGCGCAGTTTAGACAACTGACACAGTTGCTCATTGTCCCAACCTTGCTTGGCGATCATCGCTTCGGCCAAGCGGGCGGGCAGCCATTCGCTCAAGACCGTTTGCAACAACCGCTTAGGATGTTGCTCGCGGGCGTGGGTGAGTTTTTCCATGGCGTCATCGCTTGGCAGCAGATCAACCCGCACCGCTTCGCCAACACCGCGGTAGTTCGATGCTTGCAGCACCGAAGGGCCAGACACACCACGGTGAGTAAACAGCAGCTGCTCGGTAAAACTTGGCCCCTGCAGGGCGCTGACGGTGGTGGTTAACGAAATGCCCGACAATGGCTCGAAGTGGGCTTTATCATCCGGTTGCAGCGTTAATGGCACCAAACCGGCACGCGTTGGCAGCACCGACAAACCAAACTGTTGCGCCAACTGATAGCCGTAAGGGCTTGCCCCCAGCTTCGGCATTGATAAGCCCCCAGTGGCAACAATCAACGATTGGCACTCAAAAGCGCCAACGTTGGTGTCAACTTCAAAGCCACTGTCGGTTTGGCTGACGCTGCTGATGCTGGTGCGTAAGCGCACGCTGGCACCGCCTTTATCGCACTCTTTCAACAACATCTTGACGATATCCTTGGCGGAATCATCACAAAACAGTTGGCCGTGATCGCGCTCGTGGTAGGCGATGCCGTGTTCGCACACCATCGAGATGAAATCCCAATTGCTGTACTGGGCTAAGGCCGACTTAACAAAATGCGGGTTGGCGCACAGGAAGTTGCCTGGCAGCACCTCCATATTGGTGAAGTTACAGCGGCCACCGCCGCTGATCAGGATCTTCTTACCCGCCTGTTTGGCGTGATCCAGCACCACCACTTTGCGGCCACGCTGGGCGGCCGTTGCCGCCGCCATCAGCCCAGCGGCGCCAGCACCCAGTACCACTACATCGCACTTCATTACGCCTAACCTTTTCATTTCGTGTTACTAAACATTGCTTGATCACGGCGTTAGCCTTGCTCATGGCCGCGAAAAAATAGGGCTATGGCTTAACCAGCAAAAACAACAAAGGGGTGCCGAAGCACCCCTTTATCCTGATATGACCAGCATTATACTCGAAATATAATCGCTCGAAACATCATTCCTGTTTCATGTCGCGGCCCAACAAAGCCATCGCCGCTTCTTTTACGGGCTTACCTTGATACAGCACTTGATACAGCTGTTCGGTAATTGGCATCTCCACCCCTTGGCGCTCGGCCAATTGGAACACCTCTTCGGCGTTACGGAAGCCTTCAACAACCTGACCAATGTCAGCCATCGCTTGTTCCGGGTTCTTGCCCTGACCCAACGCCATGCCAAAACGGCGGTTGCGGGATTGGTTGTCGGTGCAAGTCAGCACCAGATCCCCTAACCCCGCCATGCCCATAAAGGTCTCTTTGCCCGCGCCGAGGGAGCAGCCCAAACGGCACATCTCCTGCAAACCACGGGTGATCAAAGCGGTACGGGCGTTGGCACCAAACCCGATGCCATCGGACATGCCCGCGGCAATGGCGATCACGTTTTTCACCGCGCCGCCCAGCTGCATGCTGACAAAATCGGGGTTGATGTACACCCGCATCCAGCTTGGGTTATGCAGCAAGCTGGCGATGTCATCGGCAAAGGCTTGCTCGGTGGCGGCCAAAGAGATGGCGGTTGGCATGCCTACGGCCATCTCTTTAGCGAAGGTTGGCCCAGACAAGACCGCCAGCGGAATGTTATCCCCTAGGGTTTCCCGCGCCACTTCTTGCAGTAAGCGGCCGGTCTTTGGCTCTAGCCCTTTAGTGGCCCACACCAACCGTGCGTCGTTACGCAACAGCGGCTTGGCGCGGTTCAGTACCTCACCAAAGACATGGCTTGGCACCACCACCAGAATGTTTTTCGATGCCGCTAACGCTTGGCTCAGATCCGCTTCAATAACCAGCGGTTCCGGGAAAGCAGCACCAGGAAGAAATTGTTCATTGCTACGGTCTGCAGCTAACTGCTGCATATGATCCGCTTCATGACCCCACAGCACAGTGCGGTGGCCATTGCGGGCTAATGAAATAGCAAGGGCGGTGCCATAAGACCCCGCCCCTAAAACCGTAATTTCGGCTTGTTCAGTCAACGGAAAACTCCGGTTGATTATGCGTCAGCTTGCTCAGCAGCTTCTGCTTGACGCTTTTGCATGTACTGGGCAAACAGGGCGTCAAAGTTTACTGGTGCCAGGTTCAGTGGTGGGAAAGTACCACGGTTAACCAGGCTTGCTACGGCTTCGCGAGCGTATGGGAACAGGATGTTCGGGCAACCGGCACCCAATGCGTGGGCCAGTTGTGGCTCAGGCAGGTTCGCTACAGTAAAGATACCAGCCTGCTGTACTTCCGCCAGGAACGCAGTGTCTTCTTCAACCTTCACCGTTACGGTGATAGAAATGATCACTTCGTAGGTATCGTCAGCCAGCTTGTTAGAGCGGGTGTCCAGATCCAGTTTAACTTCTGGCTTCCATTCCTTCTGGAAGATAGCCGGAGAGTTAGGCGTCTCGAAAGAGATGTCTTTGGTGTAAACGCGCTGAATTTGAAAAACTGGTGCGGTTTGTTCGTTAGTTGCTGCTTCAGACATAGTCTTAACCTTAATATTGTTGTCGTTTTTCGGGCAGTCCGTCGCCGATCTAGTCCATAGGTTGACCAAAACCGCGGTGACTCTTGTTTCAAGGCAGATACCCTACCTCGAAACCGAAACAAAAATAAATCTGGAATTAACGTTTTCCGCGTACGGTTGGCAAGTTGGCAGCATTCCATTCGGTCATGCCGCCCTGCAAGTTATGCACCTTGTCAAAGCCAGCTTGCACTAACATCTTGGCAGCTTGGCTAGAACTGATCCCAGCGTTACACACAACAATAATGGGGCTGTTCTTAAGCTTTTCAACGGCAGCCAACTGATTATTTTTAATCTCGGCCAATTCGGTGTGAATGGCGTTAACGATGTGACCCTTACGGAACTCGTCTTGGGAGCGCACGTCGATCACTTTGGCGTCTTCACGGTTGATCAGCATGGTGGCCTGAGCGTGAGTAACGGTGGCCACCTTGTTCATTTTGGCCTGAACAAAAGAGATCACTACCATCACCAGTAGCGCCAACCAGATGCCACACATCAGGGCGTTACGAAGTACAAAATCGATAAATTCTTGCATGATTAAGCCTGTTTTTACTGTCAAACTGGGGCGAATTAGGGGCGTCAGTATACCCAATGCCCAGATCCACTGCTGTTAAATCCTCATCACATCGCGACTTAAACTCACTTTGCGACTTGGGTAACACTAATGGATTGGTCGATAACTGGTTCAACTGAGCTTGCTCGTTATACACTAAGGTTTTGCGCCTGTAACGAAGTATCCGTTGATACTTCTATGTTGCCCAAGGACTTACCATGACCACCGCCAAGAAAACTCTCGCTCTGCTGATCCTCGATGGTTGGGGTTCCCGCGAACCGACCGCCGATAACGCCATCACAACCGCCAATACTCCGAACCTCGATGCCCTGTGGGACAACGCCGCCAGCGGCCTGATCTCCGGCTCTGGCTTGGATGTGGGCCTGCCTGATGGGCAGATGGGCAACTCTGAAGTGGGCCACATCAACATCGGCGCTGGCCGCGTGGTCTACCAAGAGCTCACCCGCATTGGTAAAGCCATCGACGACGGCGAATTTGAGCACAACCCAACCCTAGTGGCGGCGGTTGATGCGGCCATCGCCAACAACGGTGCGGTACACATTATGGGGCTGTTGTCGCCCGGCGGTGTGCACAGCCATCAAGATCACATCAAAGCGATGATCAAAATGGCGGTCGCCAAAGGCGCCAAGCAGGTGGTGCTGCACGGTTTCTTGGATGGCCGCGACACCCCACCACGCAGCGCCGCCGATTTCATCGCGGAGTTTGACCAGCTGTTTGCCGAACTGGGCGCCGGTCAATTTGGTTCCATCATTGGCCGTTACTACGCCATGGATCGCGACAACCGCTGGGATCGAGTAGAAAAAGCCTACCGCCTGCTGACCGAAGCCCAAGGCGAGCAGCAATACAACAGCGCCCAAGAGGCCCTGACTGCGGCCTATCAGCGTGATGAAAACGACGAATTCGTTGCGCCATCGGTTATTGGTGATGGTGTGGCCATGAACGACGGCGATGCGCTGATCTTCATGAACTTCCGCGCCGATCGCGCTCGCCAGATCACCCGCGCCTTTACCGAGGCAGACTTTGCCGGTTTTGCCCGCGCGAAAACGCCAGCGTTGGCCAGCGTAGTGATGCTGACCCAATACGCTGCGGACATCGACACCGCCTGCGCCTTCCCGCCAAATGAGCTCAACAACACCTTAGGGGAAGTACTGGCCAACGCGGGTAAAACCCAACTGCGGATCAGCGAAACCGAAAAATACGCCCACGTGACGTTTTTCTTCAACGGCGGCACCGAAGCGGAATTTGCCGGCGAACAGCGCGAGCTGATCAACTCACCCAAAGTTGCCACCTACGATCTGGCCCCAGAGATGAGCAGCGCCGAGTTAACCAGCAAGCTGATTGGCGCCATTGATGGCGGCGAATACGACGTGATCATCTGTAACTACCCGAACGGCGACATGGTTGGCCACACCGGCGATTTTGATGCCGCGGTGAAAGCCTGTGAAGCGGTTGATGGTTGTGTTGGCGAAGTGGTTGCGGCGCTGCAGCGCACCGGCGGCGAGTGCATCATCACCGCCGATCACGGCAACGCCGAACAGATGCAAGACGCCGTCACCGGCCAAGCACACACCGCCCACACCAGTGAGCCGGTGCCGTTCATCTACGTGGGCCGCGATGCCGAGGTACGCCAAGGCGGTGCCCTGTCTGATATCGCCCCAACCATGCTGCAATTGATCGGCACGCCGATCCCAGCAGAGATGACCGGCCAATCACTGCTTAGCCTGAAAAACTGATGCGACTTAAGCGCGCCTTTGCTGCTGGCTGCAGTGCCTTATTGGCACTGTGGCTGCCTATGGCGTTGCCGGCTTACGCCAGCGACAACGTTGAGCAGCAACAGCAACAACTGCAGCAGCTGACCAAACAGATCCAGCGCCAACAAACGGCGCTGTCTCAAGGTCAGGTGAAAAAGAACAAGCAGTTAAAGGCGCTGCGTCGCTCAGAAAAAGCGGTTGGCGGCAGCACCTCGGCGTTACGCCAAAGTGCCGCGAAGCTGGCCGCCGCAGAGCAACAGCTCAGCAAACTGCAGCAACAACAAACCGAATTAGAACGCACCCGGCAAGCGCAACAAGACACCCTTGCCACGCAGCTTCGCAGCGCGTGGATGAGCGGCAACAACGACAGTGCCGCGGTGCTACTGAGCAACGACGATCCCGCCCAACTGGAGCGGATGATGGTCTACTACCAATACTTTAATCAGGCGCGCATTGACGCCATCGACGCGGTTAAAGTAACCGAACAACAGCTCACACAAGTGGCGCTTAAACAACAGCAGGTGCGCGATCAACAAGAGGCTCTGCACCTACAGCGCCAACGCCAGCAACAGCAGTTGCAAAAAGATCTGGCCGAACGCGAACGTGCCCTGAAAAACCTGCAAGCCCAGCTGCAACAACAGCAACAGCAACTCAACCGGATGCAGGAAAACCGCGATGTGTTAGCCGCCGCCATCGAGCAAGCGCTGCAGCTGCTGACCCAATCCAGCGGTTACCCTGGCTTAACCGATAAAGGCCAGCTTCCTTGGCCAATGGCCGCCAGATTGGCGCAAGGATTTGGCAGCCACCGCCAAGGCCAATTGAAGTGGAATGGCTGGTTGTTGGCGGCCCCATCGGGCCGGGAAGTGAAAGCGATTGGCGATGGTCAGGTGATTTTTGCCGATTGGCTGCGAGGCTTCGGCTTAGTGGTGGTGGTGGATCATGGCGAGGAGTACCTCAGCCTTTATGGCCACGCCCAAGCCTTGTTAAAATCCGTTGGCGAACCGGTCAGTAGCGGCGAAGTGTTGGCATTAAGCGGCAATTCCGGCGGCGTTGATAAGCCCGGACTATACTTCGAAATACGCCATCGGGGGCGCGCAGTAGATCCCAAGCATTTCCTCAAAAAAAGCTAAGATCCGACTCCCGTCATGTGATCAGTAAGGAGGGGCCATGAGCCACCTATCAACCTTGCTGGTCGGCATCCTGTTCCTCAGCCCATTCGCGTGGGCCGAGCAGGACCTTCAGACGGAATTGACAGCGCCGACTTCGGAGCAAACCCTTCAACTGCTCAGCAGTGTGCAACAACTGGTGGACGATTATTACGTCGACGAGGTAGATAAACAGCAGCTGCTCGATGGTGCCCTAAAAGGCATGTTGGAAGTGCTCGATCCCCACTCCAGTTACCTACGCCCTCAAACCCTAGCGTTACTGCGCGACAACAACCGCGGCCACTATTACGGTTACGGCTTAGAAGTGGCGGTAGAAGAGGGGCAAATTCGCATTATCACCCCACTGGACGGCTCCTCTGCTGCTGCCGCTGGGGTGCTGCCCGGCGATGTGCTGCTGCAGGTGGATGAACTTACCGCCAGTGCCGATAACTTGGATCCCTTGATCGCCTACATCAAACAAGCCAGCTTGAATGACCGCTCATTAAAACTGGTGCTGCAACGCCCCAACGCCACCGAGCCGATCCAGTTTCAGGTCGCCCCTTCCGCCATTGATATCGCCACCAGCGCCAGTCGCTTATTGGCGCAAGAGGTTGGCTACTTAAAAATCTCCAGCTTCAACAGCCGCACCGCCTTTGAAGTGCGCCTAGCCGCCCGCCAGCTGCAACAACAGCAGCTAAAAGGGTTGGTGCTGGATCTGCGTAACAACCCCGGAGGCTTACTCGACAGCGCGGTGCAGATTGCCGACATGTTCTTAAGCCAAGGCACCATTGTCACCACCCACGGCCGCTTTTTTGATGCCAACAGCGACTACCACGCCACCGAATACAACCTGTTTGGGGATCTGCCAGTGGTGGTGTTGATCAATCAAGGCAGCGCCAGCGCCGCCGAGATTGTGGCGGGGGCGCTGCAGGACCAAGGCCGAGCCAAACTGCTGGGGGAACGCTCTTACGGCAAAGGCACGGTGCAAAGTTTGATCCCACTGATGGGCCACGGCGGAGCCGTAAAACTCACCACCGCACGGTACGCCACCCCCAACGGCACCTTCATCGATCAACAGGGCATTAAGCCCGATCTGCCCGTGGCTTTGGCAGCGGCCACAGAAGACGATATAGTGACCAATCTGAGTTTATCGAATCAATGGACCGATGATCCGCAACTGTTTGCCGCATACGATTACCTGCTTAATCAGTAACTTCGCAGCGATAGCCCTGCTGGGACTATCGCTGCTTGGTAACGCCAACGCAGCACAAATGGCGCTGATCATCGACGATGTGGGCGAACGCAATGGCGACGACATCACCTTAACCTTGCCCACCAACGTAACCCTTTCATTTCTGCCCTTTAGTAAGCACGGCCGCCGTTTGGCACTGCAAGCGTGGCAGCAGCAGCGCGAGCTGATGTTGCACCTGCCGATGGCCACGGCTGGCAGCAAAAACCCGGGCCCCTATGCCATCCACACCCAGTTAGACAAATGGCAGGTGCAATATCGGGTAAAGAAAGCGTTAGCGGACATTCCGTTCGTCAGTGGGGTCAATAATCATATGGGCAGTGCGGTTACCCCCGATGGCGAACGCATGGGCTGGGTAATGGAGGAGTTAGCGAAGCGACCATTGTTCTTTATTGATAGCCTGACCATCAGTTCCAGCCAAGCCCATCAGCAAGCTCAAGCCCATGGGATCCACAGCGCCAAGCGGCATGTATTTTTGGATCCGGCACCGGGGATCGACGTCTTGCAACAGCAGTGGCAACAAGCCCTGCGGATCGCCCGCAAGCATGGCAAGGTGGTGGTGATCGGTCACCCCTACCCTGACACTATGGCGTTTTTGCAGCAGCAATTGCCGCAGTTAGCGCAGCAACAAGATGGGGTGGAAGTGGTGCCGGTAGCGCAGTTGATCGGCGCGCCGTTTGCGCCAACCCCACTGCCGAAATCGAATTGGCTCTAAGCCGTTAGCTGGTCAGTTGTTCTAACTCAATCAGGTTGGTTAACGCCACCGCATTGCTGCTGCCGCAAACCCAAGCGCAAGCCTTAAAATCCGCACACACTTTAGGTCGCTCTGGCTGACCAAAAATCGCACACAGATTATCCGCATTCAGGTGCCGACAACGCTCACCGGCGGGTTTATTGAGAGAGCTGATTGAGGGGGCGATGCAGCAAGCGCCGCAGCCTAAGCGGCACTCCATGCCGTTAGCCTTCCATCGCGATTTTAAGTTTCTTGATGGCGTTCTTTTCCAGCTGACGAATGCGCTCGGCAGAAACGCCGTAACGGGCAGCCAATTCATGCAGGGTTTGCTTGGGTTCATCCAACCAACGGGCGGTAAGAATGTCGCGGGAGCGATCGTCCAAGGTGTTCATGGCCGCCAGCAACCGGCGCTGGGATTGATCTTCCCAATCTTGGGCTTCAATCACATCGGCGTGGTTGGAATTATCGTCTTGCAGGAACAACGCTGGCGCATAGCTGCTGCCTTCATCGTCGTCGCTGTCTGGGCCCAGATCAAAGGCGGCATCTTGGGCGGCCAAGCGCGCTTCCATCTCGAGCACCTCTTTCGGAGAGACACCCAGCTCTTCCGCCACGGTGTTCACCTCTTCGTGGCTGAACCAACCCAAGCGTTTCTTGGCTTTGCGTAGGTTAAAGAACAGTTTGCGCTGCGCTTTGGTGGTGGCCACCTTCACAATGCGCCAGTTCTTCAAGACGTATTCGTGGATCTCGGCTTTGATCCAGTGCACCGCAAACGACACCAAACGCACGCCTACATCTGGATCAAAGCGTTTTACCGCCTTCATCAAGCCGATGTTGCCCTCTTGGATCAGATCCGCTTGGGGTAAACCGTAGCCTGAGTAACCCCGGGCGATGTGCACCACAAAGCGCAGGTGGGCCATGATCAACTGCTTGGCGCAATCGATGTCGCCACCCACCACTTGGCGTGCGAGGTATTGCTCCTCCTCTACCGACAGCATGGGGATGGCATTGACCGCTTGGATATAACTCTCCAAGCTGCCGTGTCCCTGGGGGACAACCATAAGTGCCATGTTCGGTTTGGGATCGCTCATTATCTACCTCTACGTCTGCAAGGGTCGCAGTTTAGCAGACTGCCTGTTGCAAGTTAATGTTATCGCTGCTGGGACAACCATAGACCCAGCTGTGATACGAAGGTTCACTCGGCGAATGGCGCTGGCGGTAAGGAAAGGTGTGGCAAATGGCGGCAATAACGTCAGGATCAGTAAGTGGATCCGAACCAAAACAGCCAAACAAAGATCAGGCCCCAACCAAGATGCTGGGGCCAGATGGGATCATTGCGGTTCGATGGCGCGCAGATGGCGTCGTACCGACAGATACGCCCCCAACCAGCCTAAGCCACAGGCACTGAACATCATGGTGGCCACTTGGCTGCCGGTTAAGCCGTCTAACCGCAGCTGGCTGTCGTACAGGCTAAGCAGTTGCGCCATCGCCCCATCCAGCCAAATCAGCAACGCATTCACCAGCACCAACGCCAACAAAGACGACATCAGCCCCAGCCATAAGCCGCTGTACAGGAACGGCCGCCGAATAAAGGCTTCGGTCGCCCCCACCAGTTTCATCACTTTAATCTCGTGAAAACGCTGCATGATCCCCAAGCGGATGGTATTGGCGGTGATCAGCACCACCGCCAAAATCAACAACAGGCTCAGCGCCGATCCCGTGGTGCGGGCAGTATTGGATAACGCCTGCAATCGCTCTAACCAGTCCAAGTCCAAGCGGGCGAGGCTGACTTGAGGCAAGGCTTGCAGCTGCTGCTGCAAGGCGCGCACGGCCTGACCACTGCGGTGCTGCCGTGATGGCACCACCTTAATCACCGCCGGCAGCGGGTTATCGTCTAAATATTGCAAGGCGCCAGCAAAGCGGCTGTTGGCTTGAAACTCCTGCAGCGCCTGCTCGGCACTTTGGTATTCCACACTGCTCAATTGTGCCATGCCGCGCAGCGTACCCAGCAGCTGTTGCTCGCTGGCTTCCACCAGATCCATCTGCAAAAACAGATTGATCTGGGCGCTGCTTTGCCACTGTTGTTCAACCTTAACGGCGCTGTTCGACAACGCCAGCAACAGCGTTGGCAAACTTAAGCTGAAGCCCAGCACCAGCATGGTCATCAGCGAGGTCACCGGCGTGCGCCACAGCTCTCCGAGGCTGGCCACCAATTGCTTCGCGTGCTGGGCAAAGAACCCCGTAAAGCGGCGACCGGCCGAAAGTTTTCTGCGTTTCATGCCACCGCCTCAGAGTTCAGCAGTTGCCCCTGCCCCAACGTTAAGGTGCGGTAGCGCATCCGCGCAATCAGCCCCAAATCGTGGGTGGCAATCAAGACCGTGGTGCCGGCGCGATTAAAGGTTTCAAACAGCCGTAAGATCTCCATCGACAAGGCCGGATCCAAGTTGCCGGTGGGTTCGTCCGCCAGCAACAAGGCGGGCCGAGCCACCACCGCGCGCGCAATGCCCACCCGCTGTTGTTCACCACCGGATAACTGCATCGGCGCAAATTCAACCTTATCGCCCAGATTGACCATGTCTAACGCCGCCAGCACCCGCTTGTTGATCTCACGCTCGCTAAAGCCTTCGATTTGCAGCGGCAAGGCCACGTTGTCGAACACGCTGCGATCCATCAGCAGGTTGTGATCTTGAAAGATGATGCCGATGTCGCGGCGCAGATAAGGCACTTGGCTGCGGCTTAACTTGCCGATGTCGGCATCGTTGACCACCACTCGACCCATGGTCGGCCGCTCAATCGCGGTGATCAGCTTGAGCAAGGTGCTTTTACCGGCACCACTGTGGCCAGTAAGAAACGCCATTTCACCCCGTTGCAGATGAAAGTCGACGTTATCGAGGGCCGTTTGGCCCCCTGCGTAAATTTTACTGACCTGCTCAAACCGGATCATTGGCGCATCTATTCCTGTTCGCTAAATAAGGCGTCGATAAAGGTATCGGCGTCAAACGGGCGCAGATCATCAATGCCTTCGCCCACCCCAATGTAACGTACGGGAATGTCGAACTTGTCGGCAAGGGCAAAGATCACCCCCCCTTTGGCGGTGCCGTCCAGTTTGGTCAGAGTCAGGCCGGTTAAGCCCACCGCTTCGTTAAACAGCTGCGCTTGGCTAATGGCGTTTTGGCCGGTGCTGGCGTCTAAGGTCAGCATCACTTCATGGGGGGCGTTTTCGTCCAGTTTTTTCATCACTCGAACGATCTTTTTCAGCTCTTCCATCAGGTGCGCTTTGTTTTGTAAGCGGCCAGCGGTATCGGCAATCAGTACATCAACGTTACGCGCCTTGGCGGCTTGCAGGGCATCGAAGATCACCGAAGCGCTGTCGGCACCGGTATGCTGGGCGATCACGTTAATGTCGTTGCGTTCGCCCCACACCTGCAGCTGCTCCACTGCAGCGGCACGGAAGGTATCGCCCGCGGCCAACATGACGCTTTTGCCTTCGGCTTGGAACTGCTTCGCTAACTTACCAATGGTGGTGGTTTTGCCCACGCCGTTAACGCCAACCATCAGGATCACCATCGGCCCATCGGCGTTGTCGATAACCAGCGGCTTATCCACCGGCGCCAAGGTTTGCGCTAACTCTTCACGCAGGTACTTAAACAGCGCATCAGAATCTTTCAGCTCGCCAAACTCAGCGCGCTTGGTCAGGCTGTTGATGATCCGTGTGGTGGTTTCCACCCCTACATCGGCCATCAGCAATTGGGTTTCCAGCTCTTCAAACAGATCTTCATCAATCTGCTTGCCACGGAACAGCGCCACAAAGCCACCACCAATGTTGGCACTGGTGCGACGTAACCCCGCCTTTAAGCGGGCAAAGAAACCCTGCTTTTCTGGGCGCGCGGCGGTGTGTTGATCAACCGCTTCGGCTTCCGCGGCAATACGCTTAGCTTCGGCTTCCGCGGCAATACGCTTAGCTTCGGCTTCCTCGGCAATACGCTTAGCTTCGGCTTCCGCGGCGATGCGCTCGGCTTCGGCTTCCTCGGCGATACGCTTAGCTTCGGCTTCCGCGGCAATACGCTTGGCTTCGGCTTCCGCGGCGATACGCTTAGCTTTGGCTTCCTCGGCAATACGCTTGGCTTCGGCTTCCTCGGCGATACGCTTGGCTTCGGCTTCCTCGGCGATACGCTTAGCTTCGGCTTCCGCGGCGATACGCTTAGCTTCGGCTTCCGCGGCGATACGCTTAGCTTCGGCTTCCTCGGCGATACGCTTAGCTTCGGCTTCCTCGGCGATACGCTTAGCTTCGGCTTCCGCGGCAATACGCTCGGCTTCGGCTTCCGCGGCGATACGCTTAGCTTCGGCTTCCTCGGCGATGCGCTGGGCGTCAAGCTGTTCAGCCTGCACGGGATCGGTTGATTCGGTCTCGGTCTGTTGCGCCGCTACCGATTGTTCTGTTTGTTCTGCCTCAGCTGGTGCTGCTGCCGGTTGCTCCGCGCCTTTTTTGTCGCGACGGAACCAAGAAAAGAAGCCCTTGGCCATGTTTTTGAGTCCTTAACCTTGGTCGAGGCTGCCCACATTGGCCCTCGCCCTGCTAAAATAGCGGATTTTCTGGGGGCATAGTCTACCCAGAAATAGGTCAGGATCCGAGGTCATCATGGCGAGAGTACGCCGTCCAAGTAACAAAAGTGCTACCGCTGCCACCAAGGGCAGCGGCCAGATCCGCATTATTGCCGGCCAATGGCGGGGTCGTAAGTTGCCGGTGGCCAATGTGGAGGGGCTGCGTCCCACTACCGATCGGGTTCGTGAAACCCTGTTTAACTGGCTAATGAACGACATTGACGGCGCCCGCGTGTTGGATTGTTTCAGTGGCTCTGGCGCACTCGGCTTAGAAGCGCTGTCGCGCTACGCCGCCCACGCCACCCTGCTTGAGCTTGATGGCGCAGCAGCAAAGCAGCTTAAGCGTAATGTGGCTGACTTAGGGGTAACCCACGCCGAGGTGATCCAAGGCAATTCCCTGACCTTTTTAAACCAAACCGCCACTGCGGCTTATGATGTGGTGTTTGTCGATCCTCCGTTTCGACAAGATCTGTATAACAGCACCATTGCTGCCTTAGCGACCAACGGCTATTTGGCACCACAATGCTGGATCTACGTTGAGTCCGAGGCGGAGCTCAGTGAACTGGCGGTGCCGGCCGATTGGCAACTGCACCGGGAAAAGAAAAGCGGCCAAGTGATCAGCCGTTTATATCGGAAAGGATAACGATGAAAACCCTGCTCTATCTCTTAAAAACCACCATGGCGGTGGTGTGGTTTGTGTTGCTGGCTAACTTTATTTGGCCGTGGCCCGATCCGTACGAACAACTGATGCAGTTGCTGTTTCAAGCCACGGTTGTTGGCCACATTGCCTGCTGTGCCGGCTTTCGCTTCCGCCAAGGTAAGCCGTTAACGTGGCTGGTGTACCAAGACATGTTGCTGTTTGGCGTGTTTGCCATTTTAAGCTGGAATCACACGGAAAAAATGTTGGCAGCAGCGGCGGCTAAGCCAGAGCACCGTGCCGATAGCGACACCAGTGCCGACAACCGCAGCCCAAGCGACCACGAACGCTTTACCCGGTAGCCGCTAAAGTCAGCGGCAGTTCGCCGTGGCCATCCCATACGGCGGTGGCCACGGATAACGACAACAACAGCGGCCCTTGCTGAGTTTGCACCGCTTGCTCTTGCAACCGTTGCCGCACCCCTTCCCCTCGATTTTGCAGCTCGCTGGCGCTGATCGCGGGCAGCAATAGCAGAAATTGGTCGTCGCGCCAGCGTACGGCTAAATCGTGTTTGCGGATCCCCTGCTTCAGCTGCAACGCGATGTGCTGCAAGATAATGTCGGTGAGCCCCGGCTCAAATTGTTCGGCAATGCGATTCAACCCTTCAACCTTCAGCCACACCACCCCGATCGCACTGCGTTCGACAAAGTGCTCGCACAAGCTTTGGCCCCAGATCCGCAAGGATTCCTGCGCCATGCGTAAGCCTTGCTGGTTGCTGAGCCCCGTTAAGGCATCGGTGCGGTTTTCCAGCAACAACAGTTGCCGGTCTTCATACTGTTTGAGCTCTCGTTCGATGATGGTGACCACCGCCCGCATCAGCTCACGCCAAGCGGACTTGACCCGCCGAGGCTGAGCATCGTACAAGCCCAAGGTGCCAAAGACGCTGCCATCGGGGGCGTGGATTGGGTAACCAATAAAGCTGAAGATCCCCGCTTGCTGTTCACGGCTGCCAGACCAATTGGGATCGGTGCTGCCATCTTCGATGATCACCGGTTGCCCTTGGCGCATCACCTGTTCGCAATAGAGGTTAAAAATAGGAAGGCGCGCGCCGCAGTCGGTATGAACGGGGCAATCGCTGCTGGTGGCAAGTACGTGCAGTTCGACACTGCAACATCGGGCGACATAGGCGCCGGGCATACGAGTGGCAAGCGCTAGGGTATCCAACAACCGCTGCCACTGTCTGGCGTGCTGTTCTAGCGCGATAAACGAATCCATGAAAGTGTTCCTCGCCGTCTGACCAACGGCGAGTACACCCGATTATCGGTGCCGCTGGCTCACTAACGTATGAGTATAGTAAGGGCGACCTAAACCGATGGGATCCTTAGGCAAGGTACTTGGCTACCCCATCCAGGAACATCTGCACCGACAACATCACCAAGATCATCCCCATCAGGCGTTCGATGGCGATCAAGCCTCGCTCGCCCAAGATGCGGTGGCACACGCCAGAGAACAGCAAAATAGCCGAACTGGCTGCCCAGGCAGCAAACAGGGCGATGCTCCAATCGGTCATCCGGGTTGGATCGGTGTGGGATAACAGCAATAACGCCGCCAAGACCGAGGGTCCGGCGATCAGGGGGATGGCCAAGGGCACAATGAAGGGCTCTTGGCCGCCATCGTGTCCCATCACTCCGCCTTCGCTAGGGAAGATCATCTTAATGGCGATCAGGAACAAAATGATGCCACCGGCAATCGATACGCTCTCGGCGCGCAGGTTCAAGAAACTCAGCAGAGACTCGCCGGTATAAAGGAACAGCGACATGATCACCAATGCCAGCACCAGCTCGCGGATCAGCACTTTGCGGCGACGTTTGGGTTCAACGTGACGCAACACTGACATAAAGATGGGCAAATTACCCAGCGGATCCATGATCAAGAACAACATCACTGCCGCTGAAAAGGTTTCCATGTAAAAAATCTCCAATGAATCGAGTTTAAAGCAGGTTTTGATTGGCTCATGTCGGAAAATGCGCGACCATATGACGGTCAGTCACTACCGAAGTTTTGCCACCCGAATTGTTAAATGATTAAGCCTATCCCGATCAGCCAAGTCACCCTAGGAATGTACATAGTCGACATTCCAGGCCACGATCTACTCGGCATTCGTCAACAAGGACTTATTCGTAACCCCCAAATCTTGCGCGTAATGCAGCAACGGGGGGTGGAATCGGTGATGGTGGATTTTGACCGTTCAAGCGTGAGTTTGCACCCTAAAACCGAAGAAAAAGCTAAGGTTAAGCGCCAGATCAAACCTGCGCCAATAAAACAGGAACTGCCCCGGGCGCAAAAGCTCTACGATGAAGCGCGGCAGCTGCAACAGCGAACGATGGAAAGCCTCTACCAAGGCGACACCATCGACTTGGAAGAGGTGGATGACACCGCCGATAAATTCATCGACAGCGTATTCCGTAACGACAGCGCTTTAAGTTGTTTACGTCTGATTAAAGACAAAGACGACTACCTGTTGGAACACTCCATCGGCGTGGCCATTTTAATGGTGATGTTTGGTCGTCATTTGGGGTTGTCTGGCGAAGAGCTGCACCACCTGTGTGTTGGCTCGTTATTGCACGACATCGGCAAGATCAAGATCCCTGAAAAGATCCTCAACAAGCCCGGCAAATTAACCGATGCCGAGTTCACCATCATGAAATCCCACGCGATGCACAGCCGTGAGATCATTAAAGCCACCCCAGGGATCAACAAAATCAGTTTGGACGTGGCTGCCCAGCACCACGAAAAACTCGACGGCAGTGGCTACCCTTCGGGGCTGCGCGGGGATCAGATCAGCCGTTATGGCCGCATGATCACCATCTGTGACATCTACGACGCCATGACCGCCGATCGGGTGTATCGCCGCGGCTTAACCGGGCCGCAGGCGCTAAAACGCTTGCTTGATATGGCGCCACACCAGTTAGATAACGAGCTGCTGCACCAATTCATTAACTGCATTGGGGTTTACCCACCGGGCAGCTTTGTCGAGCTCTCTAATGGCGTGATTGCCATTGTGCTGGAATCCAAAGCAAATCCATTGTTGCCGTTAGTGAAGGTTATCTACAATACCCACATCGGTACCCACATCATGGTGGAGGAGTTGGATCTGTCCAGCTCCAGCAATAGCGAAAAAATTGTCCGCGCCGTTAAGCCGGAAGAGTTTCGCCTCAATCCCAAAAACTACGTGTAACCCAATATGCATTATTTAATCGCCAGTATTTTAGTGCTGGCTTGCGGGCCGTTGTTGTACCACGGCTTGCGTCAGCGCCCGCGTTTTCTACATGGGATCAGTGCCTTTGTACTGGTTGCCCTTGGTGGCTTGGTGCTGTTCGACATTCTGCCCGAGCTGTGGCGTGAAGCCGGCTGGTCTATGGTGCCGTTCGTGCTACTGGGGATCGCCGGTCCCACCATTGCCGAAAAGCTGTTCAGCAAGGTGTCGAACTACACCCACAACGTCACGCTGTTTCTGGGCTTGGCTGGGATCTTATTGCACACCATCACTGATGGCGGTGCTGTGGCCCTAGCCCAGCAACAAACCAACGGCATGCTGGCACTGGGGGTCGTGTTGCATCGCTTACCGGCCGGGTTGGCCATTTGGTGGCTGCTGCGACCGGCATTTGGGCGCTTAGTTGCCGCAACGGTGCTGGGCATGATGATGGTGTTGACCGTTGTCGGCTTTGTGGCTGGTGACGAACTGCAACAGATGTTTGCCGCACAGCAACTGCTGTGGCTGCAAGCCTTTGTCACCGGTTCGATCATGCACGTGTTGCTGCACCGCCCCCACGAGCACCACCACCCCCATGGCCACAGCCACAAGCTGCATTTAAGCAGTGGCCACTATATTGGTGCCGCAATTGGCATGCTGTTCTTGTCGTCAATGATGCTATTTTTTGGCCATAATCATGGTTCCCAAGCAGAGGGCCATCAGCATGATCAAGAACTGCACTTTAACGGCGATGGCCACGATCATGGCCAGTCATTGCCTGCCTCCGTGCCCCACGAGCACTAAGCGATGATCAGCCCGCTGTGCAAAACGCTGTTGCAATTGGCGGGCTGGCGCATTGAAGGGCAGCTGCCTGCGCTGCCGAAGTTTGTGGTTATTGCTGGCCCCCACACCAGCAACTGGGATTTTATTCTGGGCATTCTTGCCAAAGGACAATTGCGGATCCCCGCCCGCTTTATCGGCAAGCATCAGCTCTTTAAGCCCCCTTTTGGCTGGTTGTTTCGTGCCCTTGGTGGCCGCCCAGTGGTCCGCACTCAGGCCAACAATCTGGTTGAAACCATTGCCGCATTATTCCAGCAAGAACCCCGCTTTGTGATGGCGCTATCGCCGGAAGGCACCCGTGCGCCAGTGGCGCGTTGGAAAACCGGTTTCTACCACATCGCGATTCTGGCCAAGGTGCCCATTGTGCCGGTGGCGTTCGATTTTCGGCAGCGCCGCATTGTGATTGGCGATGCCCTTTACCCCGGCGACAGCAAGGCCGCCGATATGGCACAGCTATTGGCGTTTTTCCGCCAGTTTCAAGGCCGCTTTCCGCAACCTATTCCTCACTACCGGTCTGAACAAGATCGGCTGTGATCGCCCCGCGCCATTGGCGCAGATCCGCGCCGGTGGGTTGCTGCATGGTACGCAAGCCAAACTGCGGCAAGATGGCGAAAACATGGTCGAAGATGTCACTTTGGATCGCCTCGAACTGCTCCCAGCGAGTGTCATTACTGAAGCAGTAGATCTCCAGAGGCAAGCCCTCGGAACGCGGATCCAACTGCCGCACTAATAGGGTTTGCTGCTGGTGAATCGCCGGATGCTGACGCAGATAGGCCAAGAGGTAAGCACGCAAACAGCCAATGTTGGTTAGCCTGCGGCCATTACTGGGTTGCTGCAGGTTGGTAAGCGTGGCGTTCGTGCTGGCGATGCTGTGTTGCTTCTGTTCCAGATAAGGACGCAGCAGATTGATTTCACTTAATCGCGCTAAGGTTGGCGGATCAACAAAATCGATGCTGTGTTGATCCAACAGCAGGGCTCGTTTGATCCGGCGGCCACCACTTTCTGACATGCCGCGCCAGTTTCGAAAGGCATTAGAGACCATCGCATAAGCGGGGATCATGGTGATGGTTTTGTCCCAGTTCTGCACCTTAACCGTAGTAAGGCTCACTTCTAACACCTCACCATCGGCCCCAAACTGATCCATCTGCACCCAGTCGCCGCGACTAACCATGCGGTTAATCGACAACTGGATCCCCGCAACAAAGCCCAAAATGGTATCGCGGAAGATCAGCAGCAACAGACCGGTTGCAACCCCCAGCCCCGAGAGCAGATACAGCGGCGAGCGATCCAGCAGTGCCGCCAGCATTAAGATCAGGCTGATCAACACCAAAAACAGTTTGCTTAACTGCACCATGCTTTGCAGTGGCAAACGGCGGCTAAGCGGGTTGGCTTGCAGCGCATCAAAGAGGGTATCGAGCAGCGCAAACAACAGCGACACCGCCAACAGCAGCAGCCACAGGTGCAGCAATTTATCGATCACCAGCAACAGCGTTGGCCACGGTGCCAACAACAGCGGCGCGCCCCAGCTCAGCAGCACCATTGGCACTAAACGCGCCAATTTAGGCAGCAACCGATGGCGCTGTAAACCACTGTGCCAAGTGAGCGGTAACTGTGCATTCAGCTTGGCCAACATTAACCCCACAGCCCCTCGGGCAAGCCAGAGGCTTAACCACGCTAACGCAACCAACCCCAGTGACAACACCAACGCCAAATAGGGGCCATCGGCACTCAACTCAACGCCGGTTTGTGCCAACCATTGGCTTACCTGTTGCTGCAACGACATCGCCTGCCTCTCCTGTGCTTCAAATTGCGCCTTGTCAGCATACAAATCATCCAGAAAAAAGACAGCGCTTTCCGTTACTTCCAATCAATAGCCAGGGTGATAAAAATAGGGTTTTGCACTGAAAAGCACAGGCTTTACAATCACGCCAGCAACACCAACGTCACGTTTTATGGTGCTATTGCCGACCAAGGCAACGTTGCCCCTAAGCGCAATCGCTTCAGGGTGTAAATAAGCAACGAAAATGTCCGCTGGATCACACAGTGACTGGTGTTGCCCAAGGGCTCAGCCTGCTATTCTGTAATCACAGCGCCTACTAGGAAGGAACAAATGGGAATTCAAGCAATTATTGTCGACACCGCCGGTACTACGACCGATTTTGCCTTTATTAAAGAGGTGTTGTTTCAATATTCTGCCAAGGCGTTACCCACCTTCTTGCAAGAGCATGAAAATGATTTTTCGGTTGCCACCCTGCTGCAGGATGTGCGCCGCTTAAGTGGACGTAACGACGCCGATTTGGCCGAACTCACCAGCTTGTTGCTGGAGTGGATCGAACAAGACAACAAGGCAACGCCACTGAAAACCCTGCAAGGGCTGATCTGGCAACAAGGCTACCTGCAAGGTGATTTTAAAGGCCATGTGTTCGCTGATGCCGCCACTGCACTGCAGCAATGGCAGGGTGAAGGCAAGCGTCTGTACAGCTACTCTTCCAGCTCTGCCGATGCCCAAGAACTGCTGTTCCGTTACAGCGACCAAGGCGATCTCAGCAACTTGTTCTACGGCCACTTCGATACCAACTTAGGTCAGAAGAAAACCGTACAAGCCTACAAGAACATCTTAAACACCGTATCGCTGTGGCCACGCCAAGTGTTGTATGTGTCTGATGACTTAGAAGAGCTGAATGCCGCTGCCGAAGCTGGCCTGCAAACCATGCAGATTGTCCGTACCGACAACCTGTTTACCGGTAAGCACAGCGTGCACAGCGACTTTAGCAGCATCAAGCTGTAACTCGGTTCGGTCATCACCACCCCGACAAAAAGGGCGCCTTACGGCGCCCTTTGGTTATGTTATTCGCTCACTATTACTGATCGGGTTCTGGCAGCAAGTGCGGCTGAAGCTGAGTGCGGATCGCCGCTGGAATAGGCGCTGCCCGCTGCGCTTGGTAATCAAAATGCACCATAACCGCTTGCCCGCGCGCCACCACGTTGCCTGCTTGCACCACTTGATGCCACACTTCAAACGAACTGTTACCCAGCTTATTTAGGCCGGTTCGGATCGTCACTGGCTGGCCGTAATAGATTTGAGCCATAAAATCGACGCTGATCCGCGCCAAGATCAAATTCCAGTTCCCCAACTCCAGTTGCGGCACAAACAGTTCAAAGATCGGGGTCCGTCCCTCTTCAAACCACACCGGCACCACCGTGTTGTTGATGTGCCCCAATGCATCGGTTTCAAAAAAACGCGGAGACAGCTGCAGTTCAAACATCGACTTATCCTTAGGTCTGTGGCAATTGCCTGAAGCTACAACAAAAAAGGCTCCCAGTGGGAGCCTTTTTGCCAAGACAAGACAAGACAAGACCTTAGTCTAGCTGCACCACTTTCTTGTACATCGACTCAATCTCGGCGGCGAAGCGTTGGTTAATCACCTTACGACGCAGCTTCAAGGTTGGGGTGATCTCCCCCATTTTCTGGCTGAACTCACGGTTGATCAGCGTAAACTTCTTCACCTGTTCAAACTTCGCCAACTCTTGCTGCACCTCTTTTAGGCGCTCCTCAAAGTGAGCGTTGACCTTGGCGTTTTCCAGCAGTTCCAATTTGTCCTTGTAGGGAATATTGCGCTCTTTCGCCCACGCTTCCAGTGCTTCAAATGCCGGTACGATCAATGCCGACACGTAGTTACGGGCATCAGCAATAATGGCGATCTGTTCCACCAAGGGTTCACGGCTGCACATCCCTTCCACCCGTTGTGGTGCGATGTATTTGCCGTTCGAGGTTTTCATTAACTCTTTGATGCGATCGGTGATCACCAATCGTCCCTGTTCATCCAAACGACCACAATCCCCGGTGCGTAACCACCCATCTTCGGTAAAGGTTTCGGCATCGGCTTCTGGGCGGTGATAGTAACCGCGCATCACGGTATCACCGCGCACCAGCACTTCGTCGTTGGCGCCAATTTTCAGTTCAACGTCAGGCAATGGGGTGCCGTTGCTGCCAATGCCAATGTTGCCAGGGCGACTGGCCGTAACCGTTGCCGTTGTTTCAGTCATGCCAAAACCACACAACACGGATAAACCAACCGATTGGAAGAAGCGATTAACCTGCGGATCCAACGCCGCGCCGCCACAAGGCATCATTCGAATGCGGCCACCTAACTGATCGCGGATCTTCGATAACACGAGTCGGTCAGCCGCGATCCACTTAAAGGTGCGCCACGGGCCAAAGCGCATCTCGCCTTGGTCTTTTAAGAAATGGTTATGGCCCTGATGCAAGGCCCATTGGAACAAGCGCTGGCGTCCCTTAGGAGCCTTGCTCACTTTATCCATCACCGCGGAATAGATCTTTTCAAACAAGCGCGGCACCGCGCACATCGCATGGGGGCGGATCTCTTTCAGTGCCCCTTGTACCTGAGCAGGGTTAAGCAGATAGGCGTTGGTGCCACCTTGGCTTAATGCGTAGATGGTCCACGCCCGCTCAAACACATGAGACAGTGGCAAAAAGGCCAGAGTGACGTCGCCGCTGTGGAATGGAATAAACTCACAGTGCTGACGAATGGCACTGGCGAAGTTACGCTGATCCAGCATCACCCCTTTTGGATCACCGGTGGTGCCCGAGGTATAGATAAGCGTATGTAGATCATCCAGGTGGCTGTCGTTGATCCGTTGATCTAATTCACCCTGTAGGCTGTGGTGATCGCCATCCAGCAGCTCTTGCCAGTGAACTACCGTCACCGCACACGCCACCTTAACCAGCGCCTTATCCATCAAGATAATGTGCGTCAAGGTCGGGCACAGTTCGATCAGTTGCAACGCTTTATCGTATTGCTCTTGGCCGCCCACAAACAGCACCTTCGCCTGAGCATCATTAATGATGTAGGCCGCTTGCTCGCTGGTGCTGGTTGGGTAGATTGGTGCACTTACCGCGCGCAGCTGAGCAATCGCCAGATCGGCAATCGTCCACTGTGGGCTGTTTTGCGCAAAAATGGCGAGTTTGTCTTGTACGCCAATATCTAACGCCAACAACGCGCGAGAGATCCCATCGGCGAACAGGCCAAATTGCTGCCAACTGATGTCTTGCCACTGTTTCTGCGCTTGGTAACGTAACGCGGGGGCATCAGGCATCTGTTGCATACGTTGACGTAGCATGGCCACCAAATGGAACTGCTCTAAAGGTGTCTTCAACACGATCTCCTACAGGTGTTTTAATTGAGCGTACAAGCGTTCGCTTTATAACATGAATGAACAACGATTTAGAGGAGATCTGCAGCGAAAATCGCCATTCTCAACATCGTTGCTTAGCAAGTGAACACCGCATCCTGATTTGAATCAGATTCCGTTGAGAATAGCCGTCCTTAACCAATAAAACTCACACCGTCATCACAGTGCCTCACCGCTTGCATCTTCGGCGCGCAACAACTGACCATCCATGTCGTCATCGTCATTGGCTATCCATGGGGCCAGGCAATTGGCATCCGAAGCACAGGGATCGGTCAAGCTTTCCAGAAACGCCCGCAACTGCTGCCGTTGGGTATTATTCAGGTTGATTTGCGGTAATAAACTGCGATTCTGCTGCAATCGTCGTAACTGAGCCAGTGCCAGCTCACTGTTATTGGCCGACTCTGGAAACAACGAACCACAGTTGGCAACGCGATCAAACGACGCCATTTGGCACCATTGCTGTTGTTCAAAAAGGCGTTCACCCGTTGCCGAGGGTTATTGTAGTGCGCTAATATCGCATCCAGATCGGCATAGCTGCCCGCATGACCATAGGGGGCGGTGAGCGCCACATTCAGCAGTGACGGCGTACGAAAAGCGTAGCGCTGATCAACGTCACTGTTTACCCGCTCGCGACCAAAGTCATCGTGGTTGCCATCCCCTTTGCCTGGGCCAAACTGCGGAAAGGCGATCACATGGTGCTGCTCATCGGTAAAAGCGGGGCCAGAATGGCAAGCCACGCACCCGGCACCGCCATCGTCTGCCGTGCTAAAAAACAGCTCAGCCCCCTGTTTTTGCTGATCGGTCAACGCAGTCAGCTCCCCACTTAGATAGCGATTCCACGACGAATCAATCAATTGCAAAGAGCGCTCATACGCAGCAATCGCAATTGCGACGTGAGTAAAGGTCACTAAGGTTGTCGCGTCTTCATCGCGACCAAATCCTTGCTGAAATGCCTGAAACCATTTATTGAGTGAGAGTTCATCGGCGCCAATGCCATACCCCCCAAGTCGCGCAGACAAATGATTGCGGATCGCAGCGTTGCTAGCCAAGGGCTCAAATTCTGCCGTTTTCATCTCGGCTGCAGACGTTACCGGAAACCCTGCCTGGGCCGCCAAAAGGTTACTGCCGGCCGCGGGATCGAGCCCTCTACTGTCACCATCTGGGGTAGCAATGCCGTTGCCAACACGTTCAATCCGCGAGTCCCAAAACAATCCTTGTTGCAGCAAGCCCACGTTAAAGATCGTTGGGCTATGTCGCGGCACGTCAATCACGCCACTGCTGGGTTGCCGCCCCGGCCCTAACAGCTCTGGAATCTGTGCATTGGTGCCAATGGGTAAGGCCAATCCATCAGCCCCAGCCAACTTAGGATGGTGACAACTGGCGCACGCGCTATCAAAGCCAATTGCCCGCCCTGCGGGTAATTCGGGCTCTAGGACTACCCTTGGTTATCAGCACTGCAGAGATCCAGCAGAAAACATCGCTAAAAACTAAAACACCCAAACGAAAAAAGCCCCGTCCAAAGGACGGGGCTTGATTCTAAATAAGTGTCTGACGATGACCTACTCTCACATGGGAACTCCCACACTACCATCGGCGCAACTGCGTTTCACTGCTGAGTTCGGCATGGGATCAGGTGGGGCCGCAGCGCTATTGTCATCAGACAAAATACGTAATTTGGTAAGCTGATTTTTCTCAACAATCTCACAAGCTCTGCGATATCCGCAAAACCACTTGGGTGTTGTAT
>NZ_CANLCI010000006.1 GCF_947489035.1 uncultured Ferrimonas sp.
ATTGAGAAATGATGATTTCTCTATTCCACGTGAGTGCCCACACAGATTGTCTGATAAATTGTTAAAGAGCGGCTCTTGCGAGCGTTGCTTCGTTGCCGAAGCGAGGTGCGTATAATACGCTTTCCTCTTTTCCCGTCAACCCTTATTTTTAAAGGCTTTCCGAGCTGTCTGTTCGTTGCTCAGTGCCTTACTCAGTAAGCCGCTGTGCCCCGTCGACAGATGCGCATTATAGGGAGCGGTTTCGTTCTGACAAGCGCTAATTTGGGTTTTATTGACTGTCTGCTTAAAGACACAGCCAATACCTGCATTTCCACAAGGTTATCCACAGAATTACCCCAAATCAGCCTAAAACGATTGCTTGAGGTGGGATCTGATCCGTCATCAATCGTTGCTGACGTCGATAAAATGGGGCGCCTATTATCGCCGGTTCCCATGCCAATAGAGATTTTGATGTCGCCGGTGCTGCCGTTGATTGTGGCGCTGAACTTTATCTGGCAGTGCATGGTAGCTCTGTGGCCTCTATAGAGCTGTAAATCTGCCTCTGTAGTTGCACCCAAAAACGGGCAGCGCCTAAACGCAAAACGGGCCACCTATATAGGTGACCCGTTTTTGGTGGCGCTGGTTTACTCAGTCATTACAGCGACTGAGTGAAGGTACGAGTAATTACGTCCTTCTGCTGTTCCAGAGTCAACGCATTGAAGCGTACTGCGTAGCCGGATACACGGATGGTCAGCTGAGCGTTATCAGAGATCACTTCCAGATCGTCGTTGCTGGCGTCGCCAGCTTCTACGCGCTCACGCGCTTCCATGATGCGAACCAAGGTCTCGCGGTTCAGTACGTTTACGTTCAGGTGTTGGCCACCTTCACGTACAGGCTCTGCCCCTTGGATGTTAACGGTACGAGATTCGTACTCGCCAAGCTCAGCCAGAGCAACCACTTGATCGGCCTCGTAACCAGAAGCAGCAGCTAAGCAGCGTGCTTGGTTGTTCGCTTCATCGATCATCCAGATGGAGTTCAGCAGGTCAGCGTTAGTGGTTTTAGTGATTTGAATACCTTGAATCATAATTGCCTCGTTTCTTAGTTAAGTTAGTCTGCAGAAGAAATCGCCTGCATGTGATCTATGTCACTAACCCTACCTTTTGCAGGGTTATATGAACAGCGACAAAAAATAATGCTTTAAGCAATGTCGCTCATCCGAACTGCCCTTCGGCCGAATCGCGTCATGCTGCACTGCTTCATGCCGCAGCGACAAGATATTGTTTCAGCCAATCTCTGAGCACACTTTGATGCCAATCAAAACAGATGAAGGTTTTACTGAGTGCAGGGTGGGAGTGCCATGAAGCCATTACATGGCAAGCGCTGAACCAACAAAGCGAAAAGTAGAAAAAGATGACGGCGTGGCGCTTCGAGGAGCAGCTTAATGAGGTGGCGAATCGGATGCACAAAAAAGCCGCCTAAACAGACGGCTTTTTGATTACTTGATCACCTTCAGGCTTGGGCGCCCGCTTGGACGAGGCGGCGGCGCAGGCTCAACCTCCTCTTCCTCGATGATGTCGTAGGCTTCCTCTGGTGCAAAGGCAGTGCCTGCACCATTTTCACGAGCATAGATGGCATCAATTGCTGCTAGGGGTACCGACAACGCGTGCGGCTTACCACCAAAACGAGCATTGAATTGCACAACGTCATTACCTAGCTGTAGGTTGCCTACGGCGTGGGGGGCCAAGTTCAATACAATTTGTCCATCTTCGACAAATTGGGTTGGCACCTGCACTCCTGGCAAGTTGGCGTTAACCACCAAGTGCGGAGTTAATTCGTTGTCCAGCATCCACTCATAAAATCCCCGCAACAGGTACGGACGAGTTGGCGTTACGTTGGCACTCATGCGCCGATTCGCAGCTCACGTTCAGCTTCGGTTAACGAGGCTTTAAATGATTCGCGTTCGAAAATGCGAGTCATGTAAGCTTTAACTTCAGCAGAACCACGGCCATTCAACTCGATGTTCAACGACGGTAAACGCCAGAACAATGGAGCCAAGTAGCAATCAACCAGGGTGAACTCTTCACTCATGAAGTAGGCGGATTCAGCAAAGATTGGACCCAATGCCAAAATGCTTTCTGCCAACTCTTTACGAGCGGCATCGGCTTTTTCACCACGTTCGATACGGCCAACCAAGGTGTACCAGTCATTTTCGATGCGATGCATCATCAAACGACTTTGACCACGGGATACCGGGTAAACAGGCATCAATGGCGGATGAGGAAAACGCTCATCCAAGTACTCCATGATGATGCGCGCGTTGTACAACACCAATTCGCGATCAACCAGCGTTGGTACGCTGTTGTACGGATTCAGTTCCGCCAGATCTTGCGGCAACTGGTTTGGATCCACTTGCAGTACTTCAACACCAACACCTTTTTCCGCAAGAACAATGCGGACTTGGTGGCTATACAGATCGCTGGCACCGGAATACAGGGCCATGACAGAGCGTTTGTTGGCAGCGACAGCCATTGATACCCTCCGAGAAGAATTTTTTATCACTGAAATAGTAAGTGGGGGCATAAGCCCCCACTTACCCAAGCGACAGATTGTAACCTGTTATTGGCTATTAGTGTACATCTCGCCAATATTCACGCTTAAGCAGGTAGGCAATAACGAAGAAAACCGCTAAAAATGCCAGTACCCAGACCCCCATTGATTCACGGGTGGTGCGGATTGGCTCTGCTGAGTAAGTTAGGAAGTTGGTTAAGTCCAACGCCATCTGCTTATACTCGGCATCGCTCATGGTGCCGCCTGTAGCCACAATAGAACCGTCGTCCTGCAGCACCGGTTTGCCTTGGAAGCGCTCCAATACGTGCGGCATACCTACCGATGGGAACACCAAGTTATTTACGCCAAATGGGCGTGAATCATCTTGGTAGAACGAGGTGAGGTATGAATACAGCCAGTCACTGCCACGCACCCGTGCCACCAAAGTAAGATCCGGTGGGGCGGTACCAAACCATTTGGCCGCCTGCTTCGGTGGCATTGAGCTAACCATTAGCTCTCCCACCTTAGCGTCGGTTTTGATCATGGCGTTCATGTCATCGATGCTGATCCCAAGATCCGTCGCCACGCGCTCATAGCGTTGGTACTGAGTGGAGTGACACCCCATGCAATTTTCCATGAACGCTTTCGCGCCACTTTGCAGTGATGCTTGGTTATGCAGGTCGACATTCGCCGGCACCACATGCGGATTGTGACCGCCTGCAGCCAGCACTAAGGTAGGCAGGCAGGCCAACAGTGTAATAATTAACTTCTTCATTAGCCTGTCACCCGTTCTGGTAGCGGTTTAGTTGCTTCGTTTTTGCTGTAAATAAACAGCGCCAGGAAGAAACCGAAGTAACCGAGAGAGAAGATCCGTGCCAGCAGAGTTTCAAGTTCACCTGCAGGCAATGCACCCAACACACCCAAGGCCACAAAACACACCACAAATTGGGCAATGTTGAGCTTGTGGATCATGCTGCGGTAGCGTACTGATTTCACTTTGCAACGATCCAACCACGGTAAGAAGAACAGCACCACAATCGCTGCGCCCATACCAATTACGCCCAACAGTTTGTCTGGAACCGCACGTAAAATGGCGTAGAACGGAGTGAAGTACCATACCGGCGCAATGTGCTCTGGGGTCTTCATTGGGTTAGCGGCTTCAAAGTTTGGCGCTTCGAGGAAGTAACCACCGCCTTCTGGCATAAAGAAGATGACGTAGCAGAAGAAGATAAGGAAACCAGCCACACCGACAATGTCTTTCACGGTGTAGTAAGGGTGGAAAGGAATGGCGTCTTTCGGCCAACCGTTCTCATCTTTGTTCTTTTTAACTTCGATGCCGTCTGGGTTGTTTGAACCCACTTCGTGCAAAGCAACAATGTGCAGGAACACCAACACAACCAGCACCAATGGCAGGGCAATCACGTGCAGGGCAAAGAAGCGGTTCAGGGTAGCGCCTGATACCACGTAATCACCACGGATCCACAAGGTCAGGTCATCACCAATCACTGGGATGGCACCGAACAAGGAGATGATCACCTGCGCGCCCCAATAGGACATTTGGCCCCATGGCAGCAAGTAGCCCATAAAGGCTTCGGCCATCAACACCAAGAAGATCAGCATACCGAACAGCCACAGCAGTTCTCGCGGCTTTTGGTAAGAGCCGTAGATCATGCCACGGAACATGTGCATGTAGATCACCACGAAGAATGCCGAGGCACCCGTGGAGTGCATGTAACGCAGTAACCAACCGTATTCCACATCACGCATGATGTACTCGATCGAGGCGAATGCGCCTTCCGAGGTTGGTACGTAGTTCATGGTCAGCCAGATCCCGGTTAGGATCTGGTTTACTAGCACTAACATCGCTAGCGAGCCGAAGAAGTACCAGAAGTTAAAGTTTTTCGGCGCTGGGTATTCACCTACGTGCTTGTTGTAGGTGGCGGTCATTGGGATCCGTGCGTCGATCCAATCAATCAGCTTATTCATATTACGCCACTCCCTCATCGACACCGATCAGGACACTGTTATCGCTGGTGTACTGGTGCGGTGGCACCACTAGGTTCAGCGGCGCAGGTACGCCTTGGAATACGCGGCCAGCCATGTCGAACTTGGAACCGTGACATGGGCAGAAAAAGCCCGATTGTACGCCTTCAACTTGCTGCTCAAAGGAATCTGGCAGGTATGTTGGTGAACAACCTAAGTGAGTACATAAGCCAACGGCAATGAAGAACTCTTCTTTGATTGAACGGGTGGGGTTGGTGGCGTAGGCCGGTTGTTGCGGCTCTTCTGACTGCGGATCGCGCAGTTTGTCATCCAACTGAGTTAACTGTTGCAGCACTTCTGGGGTGCGGCGAACGATCCATACCGGTTTGCCACGCCATTCCACGCGCAACAGTTGACCGGGTTCAACTTTACCAATGTTTACTTCTACTGGTGCACCGGCAGCTTTTGCCTTAGCGCTTGGGTTCCATGACTTAACAAAAGGAACCGCAGCAGCGACCGCGCCGACTCCACCTACCACTGCGGTAGTTAAAGTCAGGAATCTGCGACGTCCAGTATCGACAGGCGCCTTGCTCATCTACATATTCTCCCAAAAGGGTTTGCTTTTCTTATGCCTCAGAAGCTGATTCGGCTCACATGCCCAATTCCGTTTGTTTCCGAGGGCGGGGGCGGGCTCATTATATATAAAAGGCGACTCAGTTCACACCTCGAACGTCATTACAGAGCTAAATCACAAGGGTTTTTTCGGGAATGTTAGCGGTAGGTAAGGAAAATGGCAGCAACATAAAAATGCGTAGTGATTTGGTTCCACCAAGGTCGAATTACAGACATAAAAAAACCCAGCCATTGGCTGGGTTTTTCTGAAGACCAAAGTCTCTTTGCGAATTAACGCTTGGAGAACTGTGGCTTACGACGTGCTTTACGCAGGCCGACTTTCTTACGTTCAACTTCACGTGCATCACGGGTAACAAAACCAGCTTCGCGCAGAGTAGGACGAAGTGATTCGTCGTACTGCATCAGAGCGCGAGTGATACCGTGACGGATAGCACCGGATTGACCAGTGATACCACCGCCAGAAACGGTTACGTAGATGTCTAACTTGCCCATCATCTCAACCAATTCCAGAGGCTGACGAACTACCATGCGGGCAGTTTCGCGGCCAAAGAATTGCTCCAGAGTGCGCTTGTTTACTGTGATCTCGCCAGAACCCTGCTTGATGAAAACACGAGCAGTGGAGGTCTTGCGGCGGCCAGTACCGTAGTATTGAGTCATTTGCATATCCCCTTAGATGTCCAGAACCTGTGGCTGCTGTGCAGCATGCTTGTGCTCAGCACCAGCGTACACTTTCAGCTTACGGAACATGGCGCGACCCAGAGGACCTTTTGGCAGCATGCCCTTTACGGCTTTTTCGATGATCATTTCAGGCTTGCGAGCCTGCAGATCAGCGAAGTTGATTTCTTTAATACCACCTGGGTAGCCAGAGTGGCTGTAGTACATCTTGTCGTTGGCTTTGTTACCGGTAACGGTAACTTTGTCAGCGTTGATGATCACAATGTAATCACCGGTATCAACGTGCGGAGTATACTCCGGCTTGTGCTTACCGCGCAGACGACGAGCTACTTCGGTAGCCATACGACCCAAGGTTTTACCCTCGGCATCAATGATAAACCAGTCGCGTTGTACGGACTCTGGCTTAGCAGTAAAAGTTTTCATTAGATTAAAAACCCAATTTATATGTTACAAATTTCGCTCAACTCGGGGGAGTCGAACAACCTTTAGTGGTCTTCCACCCACCCCTTCGAGCGGGACAAGACGCTGGTTTTGAACGCTAGGCGTTCTACCGTAACGTGGGCAGGGCGCGAATTATAAGGGAGTACGGTGTAAAAATCACCTGCTTTTTTACCCAATATATCCCTTAAGCGCGCATTAATTACGGCAGATGCGGCTTGGCGAGGTAATCGTGACTCTGCATCTCGGTTAGGCGGCTTTGGCAACGCTTAAACTCGAACGCCAACTGGCCACCACTATATAGGTCATCCAGCGCCACTTCGGCGGACACAATCAATTTCACGTTGCGTTCGTAGAATTCATCCACCATAGCAATAAACCGTCGCCCCACATCATCGCCACTGTGAGCCTGCCCCATGCAGCGCACATCACGCACAAGCACCGTATGGTACAGCCGCGCGAGCTCAATGTAGTCGGCTTGGCCACGTGGGCCATTGCAGAGAGCATTAAAGTCGACCATCAATACCCCTTCGCCTTCGCGAATGATGTCGATGTGCCGCCCTAAGATCTCGATGCTGCTTTCCGGCTGAGCCTCATCGTGGCCGAGCTGGGTAAAGTAGCGCTGTAAGTTGGCGTTGGCGGCAGCATCCAGTGGGTAATGGTAGATCTCAGCCTGCTCTAGGGTACGCAGTCGGTAGTCAACGCCACTGTCGAGTTCGAACACATCACAATGGGTTTCAATCAATTCAATCGCCGGCATAAACCGCTGCCGTTGCAGACCATTGCGATAAAGCAATTGCGGGGGAATATTCGAGGTTGCAACCAGCACCACCCCACGAGCAAAAAGATGCTCCAGTAAGCCCGCCAGCAGCATGGCGTCGGTAATGTCCGAAACAAAGAATTCATCAAAGCAGATGATCTCCGCTTCTGCCGCTAAGCGCTCCGCCACAATCACCAATGGATCCTGTTGGCCTTTTAGATCGTTCAACTCTTGGTGGACGCGCTGCATCATCCGGTGAAAATGCACCCGTAGCTTGCGTTCGGTGGGCAGGCACTGGAAAAAAGTATCAACTAGGTAGGTTTTACCGCGCCCCACCCCGCCCCAAAAATAGAGCCCCTGTGGTGCCGTGGCTTGTTCTGGCTGCTGCCACCACTTTTGCCACCAGCGGCGTTCAGCGCTAACGCTAGGCCGCTCAACAAACTGTTGATACAGCCGCTGCAATTGTTCTACGGCGGCGGCTTGGGCCGGATCGTGTTGAAACTCTGGCCGCGCCAGATCCTGCAAATATAATTCCTTGGGGGTCGCCATCATCCAATCCATCGGCCATGCAATTGACTCTAAGGTCAATATTGAAAGTTCTGATAAAGCGCAACTTTCAAGGGTTACAGATTCCCTATAATTGCGTTAAGCGAGTGTATCATGTCGCCCATTTGCACGATATATTGGCGCTAACGCCGCCTTTTACCGCGTTGATACAGCAGTGCTGTTGCAGATGGGTTTACGCAGAATTACAAAGGAGACGTTATGAATTGGGCATTAGCGATCGTATGTTTATTGGTTGGATTAGGCTTAGGCTACTTGGTCGGCAAGCGTAATCAGCACAAAGGCAACCAAGATAAGCTTGAGCAAGAGTTAGCTCAGGCGCGCTTTGAGCTAGAGCAACAGCATCAAGGCATCGCCGATTACTTCGAACGATCCAAAAGCCAAATGGCGGCCCTACGTGGCGAAATGGATAAGGCCCAGCGCCTATGGCAAGAGTCGGCCCAAGAGTTGACCAGTGAAGCCCCCGTTGAAGCGGAGCCGGAACAAGAAGAGATCAGCAACGTTACCTCGTTACCGCCAAACGACTACGTCCAGGGCTCACACGGCATCATCAATCAAACCAGCAAAGTGGCGAACCAATAACGGCGCAACCACTGCAAACCAAGAAGCAGCGCTACCCATTCGGGGCGCTGCTTTTTTGTGTCTTGGCAAAACGGTTCACTCGCACTGCAAAACAACTGACTAATATGATTGGGGAATCAAAGGAACTTTGGCGCGACTAAGAAGTCTGCTAATTAACGAAGACAATCCAGTTGTGTAAGTAGGAGATTGAATCCGCATGAACAAATCCACCCCATTACTCTCCGCTGCTATTTTGTGTGCCAGCTTAGCCGCCCTGCCTGCCCCCACACTGGCCGCATGGCCTGCCGCCGTTGATGGTGAAGCGCTGCCAAGCCTGGCTCCGATGGTGGAGCAGATCTCACCCGCGGTGGTGTCCGTGTCCGTTGAGGGCACCCAAACCGCTCGCAGCAGTCTGCCGGAACAGTTTCGCTACTTCTTTGGCCCCAATGGCCCCCGTGGTGGCGAGCGCAGCCGCCCTTTTCGCAGCTTAGGCTCTGGGGTCATTGTGGATGCGGCTAAAGGCCACATCATCACTAACCACCATGTGATTGAGAACGCCGACAAGATCTTAATCAATCTAAGCGATGGCCGTGAATTTGAAGCGGAACTGATTGGCTCGGATCCCGCCACCGACGTGGCTGTAATTAAAATCGATGCTAAGAAGCTGACGGCCGTCACCTTAGCCGATTCTGATCAACTGAAAGTGGGCGATTTCACCGTCGCCATTGGTAACCCGTTTGGCCTAGGGCAAACCGTTACCTCTGGGATCGTCAGCGCGCTCTCTCGTGGGTTAGATAACGAAGGCTACCAAGACTTTATTCAAACCGACGCCGCCATTAACTCCGGCAACTCCGGTGGTGCCTTAATCAACTTAAACGGCGAGCTTATCGGCATTAACACCGCCATCATTGCTCCCGGCGGCGGCAACGTCGGCATCGGTTTTGCGATACCCGTGAACATGGTGCAAAACCTCACCGATCAGATCTTAGAGTTTGGCGAAGTACGCCGCGGTGTGTTGGGGATCATTGGGGGCGAACTCACCAGCGAAACCGCCAAGCTGTTTGGGCTGAACACCAAACACGGCGCCTACATCAGCCAAGTGGTGAGCGATTCCGCCGCTGACGATGCCGGATTGCAAGCCGGTGACATTATTACTGCCTTAAACGGCAAGAAGATCCGTACCTTCCAAGAACTGCGCGCCAAAATTGCCACCATGGGTGCCGGCGCAAAAGTGAAACTGAAGTTGATCCGTGACGGCGACACTCGCACCGTGAAAGTGACCTTGAATGAAGCCCCAGGTGAAAATGTGCAAGCGGCGATCATCCACCCGGCACTCGAAGGCGCGAAATTGTCTTCGGTGAATGAAGACGGTGTTCGTGGCGTGAAGATCACGGAATTAGCTGAGCGTTCTCGTGCGGCGCAACAAGGGTTGCAAGAGGGCGATGTGGTGATCAGCGTGAGTTTAATGAACCGCCAGCGGGTGGCCATTAAGGATCTTGCCCAACTGCGTGAAGTGCTGAACAACTACGATGGTGCCTTTGCGGCTACCGTGCGTCGTGACGGTAACCAACTGATGGTGATCATGCGTTAATTGCCCCCATCGAAATTAGGCGGCCTAGTGCCGCCTTTTTACTGTTGTATCCACACCAACTCAGCCGTTAGGATCGCTAACGAAATCCACTGTGAGAATAATTGATGGCTTTTTTGCGATATCTGCTGAAACCGATTATGGCCGGTTTGTTGCTCGCGCTCTTTATTGTGGCGTTAAACCCCAATTTACGCAGCTACCTGCCCAAGCTGGATAACAGCATCAGTCAAGTTGAACGCAGCAGCTTTGCCCATGCGGTGCGCCGCGCAGCGCCCGCCGTGGTTAATGTCTACTCTCATCGCCAAGCAAAAAACAACTTCAGCCAGCTGCTGCCCCAAGGGCTCGGCAGCGGCATCATCATGCGCAACGACGGCTACATCCTCACCAACTACCACGTGGTGCGCGAAGCGGATCAGATCTTTATCGCACTGCAAGATGGTCGAGTGTCTGACGCCCAATTGATTGGTTCCGATCCCTACACCGATCTGGCGGTACTGAAAGTCAGCATCGCCCCACTGCCAGTGATCCCACTGGATCTCGAACGCCAATCCCGTGTCGGGGATGTGGTGCTGGCCATCGGCAACCCCTACAACTTGGGGCAAACCATTACCCAAGGGATCATCAGCGCTACCGGCCGGACAGGCTTAAGTTCAAATTTTCAGGATTTCATCCAAACCGATGCGGCCATTAACCAAGGCAATTCCGGCGGCGCCTTAGTGGACGCTGACGGCCGTCTGGTTGGGGTAAACACCGCCAACTATCAACAGTTAGGTGAAGCCGGGGTTGGCCTCAATTTCGCCATTCCAATTGAGCTGGCCTACACCATCATGGATAAGTTGATCCGCGATGGACGGGTGATCCGCGGCCACTTAGGCTTAACGGGTACGCCGGTGACTCAAACCATTGCCCGTCAGCTGCGCTTGCCGGAGCCAATGGGCATGGCGGTAACCGAAATTGACCCACAGGGCCCCGCAGGCAAAGCTGGCCTGCGCCCTTACGATGTGCTGCTGTCTATTAACGGCGAGTCCATCGTCGGCATCGACATGCTGATGGACACCATTGCCGAAACCCCGCCCGGCACCGAGGTGAACATCATCCTGATCCGCCAAGGCAATCGTTACAATGTGCCGGTCACCATCGAAGAGCGACCACCCATGCCAGAAGAGCGCCAATAAACGTTGGCGACACATCTTAAAAGTTACCCATAAAAAAGGAGAAGCCGAGGCTTCTCCTTTTTTGATTGCTTAGCCCTAAGGCCTGCGAATTATTTCAATCGAACCACGTTGCCGCCAAGCCCAGCCAGCTTGGTTTCAATCTGTTCGTAGCCGCGATCCAAGTGATAAATGCGATCCACCACGGTGGTGCCGCTGGCCACTAAACCAGCGATAACCAAACAGGCAGAAGCACGCAGATCCGTTGCCATCACTTGCGCGCCTTGCAGGCCATCGCGCCCTTCGATGATGCAGGTATGACCCTCTTGCTCCATCTTAGCGCCCATGCGCTGCAGTTCAGGCACGTGCATAAAGCGGTTTTCAAAGATGGTTTCCGTCACCGTAGCGCTGCCACTGGCCAAGGCGTTCATGGTGCAGAACTGCGCTTGCATGTCGGTTGGGAACGCCGGGTGGGGAGCGGTCTTAATCGACACTGGCTTTGGCTGCTGACCGTGCATGTCTAGGCTTACCCAGTCATCACCACGTTCAATCACCGCGCCAGCTTCTTCCAACTTCAACAATACCGGTTCGAGGGTCTTCGGTGCCGCATTCAAACAGCGCACTTTGCCGCGGGTGGCCGCAGCCGCAACCAAGTAGGTGCCGGTTTCAATGCGATCTGGCATCACGCTGTGTTCAGCACCTTGCAGGCGCTCTACGCCTTCAATGCGGATCACATCGGTGCCCGCACCGCTGATCTTGGCGCCCATGGCGTTCAAGCATTCAGCCAGATCGATCACCTCCGGTTCGCGGGCAGCGTTCTCGATTAAGGTCACCCCGTCAGCCAGCGCAGCCGCTGCCATCAAGTTTTCAGTACCCGTAACCGAAACCACATCCATCAGGATGGTGGCGCCCTTAAGGCGGCCGTTCACACGTGCCTTAATGTAGCCTTCTTCTACTACGACCTCAGCACCCATCGCCTGCAGGCCATGGATGTGCAGGTTTACTGGGCGTGCGCCAATGGCACAGCCACCGGGCAAAGACACGTCGGCGTGACCATACTTGGCCGCCAATGGCCCCAGCAACATGATCGAGGCCCGCATGGTTTTCACCAAGTCATAAGCGGCCACATAGTTGTTGATGGTGGCTGGGTTGATGGTCAGCATGCCATCCTTTAGATCGCTCACCTCTGCACCTAACTGGCGTAGCAGCTCGATGGTGGTGTTAACGTCACGCAGCGCCGGAACGTTGCGTAAGGTCATGGTGTCTTGCGCCAACACCGCCGCCATTAAGATCGGCAATGCGGCATTTTTGGCGCCGGAGATAGTCACATCACCGGCTAATGGGCCTGCGGCCCGAACTTGCAATTTATCCACTGGGACTCCGCCAACTGTTGTGGCTAGTTAAAGAGTTTCTCGCGCTGCCATTCTGCTGGCGTAAACGCCTTGATGGTGAGGGCGTGCAGCGTGCCGTCGGTGATCTTGTCCATTAACGGCGCATAGATCGCTTGCTGGCGTTTCATTTTCGACAAGCCATCAAAGCTGTCACCAATGGCAACGATTTTGTAGTGAGTCCCTTCTGCGCTGACTTTTAATTCAGCCAACTGCAATGCCTCATTGAGGCGTTGCTCGATTTCGTTGAGCTCCATCGCTAACTCCTAAGTTTTGCTTCTAAGCGTTATTTTTGGCTTCTAAGCGTTGTTGCTTCAAGCTCAAGTCGTACAACGTCATCAGTTGCTGTAGCCGTTCGGGGCAATGGTGCCACTCAAGCGTACCGTTAGCGCGACGTTGCAACGATTCCAATTCTAATAACCACGCTAAGCCCGCGCTGTCGATCTGCGCTAACTGGCTTAAATCCAGTGTCAGCACCGGTACGGTCAGCCATGCCTGCGGCACGGGCCAGTGACGGGTAACCTCATCGGTGGTGAGATCACCCTGCAACTGCAGCTGTGGGGGTTGCCAGTTTATGGTGAGGCTCATGATTGCTCTGGCTGCATCGCGATACGGTTTTTCTCAGCCAGCAGATCGCTCACTGCGTCTAACCCTTGTTGCCGGATCAGGCCACCAAATTCGCTCTCTTTGGCCGCTAAGATGCTGGCACCTTCGGCAATCAGATCGATCGCCTGCCACTTGCCTGATTTTTTGTTCAGGCGCATCTTAAACTTCACTTCTACCGGTGGCCGATTGCCATCGATGAAGGTCATACCAACGTTCACAATGCCACGCTTACCTACCGCTTTGGCGGGTTCGTAGCTGATGCGTTGATCGGTATAAACCGTGAAGGTTTGCGCGAAGGTGCTAATCATATACTGCCGAAACTGCTCCGTGAACCTTTGTCGCTGCGCCGGCGTCGCTTTCCGCACCGCTTTGCCCATCACTTTGTAGGCGGCGTAGGTGTGGTTTACGTAAGGCATCAGTTCGGTTTCCACTAACTGACGCAAGATCGTTGGGTCTTGTTCAATGGCACTGCGCTGCGCGGTGTAATCGGTCAGCAATTCGGTCGCCACTTGCTCAACCATGGCGTAGGGCTCGGTTTGATCGATGGTGGCCAGGGCCGGAGCCAACAACACGGCGGTTAATAATAACCCCTGTACTAACTGCTTTATCATGACGTTATTCTCCTTCGCCAGCGCTGTATAAGAACTGGCCAATTAATTCTTCAAGTACCATCGCGCTGCGGGTGTCTTCCACCACATCGCCATCGGCCAGATAGGCCGCCTCATCCATGATAAAACCGGGGGTTAGCCCGATGTATTGCTCGCCCAATAGCCCTGAGGTAAGAATAGAAAGGCTACTGGTGTCGGCAAATTGATCGTATTGGGCGTTAATGTTCATGGTGACTTTGGGCACTAACTCTACCTGATCCAATTCAACCGCAGCCACGCGGCCAATCACCACTCCGCCCACTTTCACCGGCGCGCGCACTTTCAGGCCGCCAATGTTGTCGAAGAACGCAGTGAGCTGATAATGCTGACCGTTTTGGCGCGGATCGATGTCCGCCACCTTAATAACCAATACGGCAAAGGCGATAAGCCCTGCCAAAATAAAGCCGCCAACGGCCAATTCTGTCTTTCTGGAGTTCATCCTAGTTCCCAAACATCCATGCGGTAAGCAAAAAATCCAATGCCAATACCGCTAATGAGCCGTGCACCACGGTTTCGGTGGTGGCTTTACTGATCCCTTCTGCAGTGGGGATGGCGCTATACCCTTTGAATAACGCTATCCACATCACCACAAAGGCAAATACCAACGCCTTGATGGCGCAATTAACCAGATCCTGTTGCCATTCAACACTGGCGTTCAAAATGGACCAAAACGCCCCCGCATCAATGCCTTTCCATTCCACCCCAACCAGGTGTCCACCCCAAATCCCAACGGCACAGAACATAAAGGTGAGCAATGGCATGGCGATGATCCCAGCCCAGAATCGGGGGGCGACGATCCGCCGCAACGGATCCACCGCCATCATCTCTAGCGACGCCAGCTGTTCGGTGGCTTTCATTAGGCCGATCTCCGCGGCCACGGCAGAGCCGGCTCGGCCAGCAAACAGCAGCGCCGTAACCACCGGCCCTAATTCCCGCAGCAACGATAAGGCCACCATCGGCCCCAAGCTGTCTTCGGTGCCAAAATCCACCAAGATGATGTAGCCCTGCAGCGCCAACACCATGCCGATGAACAGCCCCGACACCACAATGATCAGCAGCGATAACACCCCAACCTGATACAGCTGTTTTACCAGCAGTGGGGCCATTTGCCGTGGCTGCGGCTTAGCCACCAAGGCACCAAACAGCATCAACCCAGATTGGCCGAGTCGAGCCAACCAGTTCATGCCGCCGCGGCCCAGTTGCGCAATCGCTTCCATTAACTTAACAACGCCTCCATGTAGTGATTGGCGGGAAAATGAAAGCGCACCGGACCATCCGGTGCGCCATCCAAAAATTGTTGCAGCTGCGCGCTGTCAAGTTGGCGGATCTGATCCGGCGTACCCGCCCCAATCACTTTGCCTTCGGCGATCACGTAAACCTGATCCGCAATGCTCAGCACTTCGTCCACGTCGTGGGACACCACCACCGAGGTCAGCTTCAGCGCACTGCCAAGCTCGCGGATCAGCTTAACCACCACGCCCATAGAGATCGGATCTTGGCCGGCAAAGGGTTCGTCGTACATCACCAGATCCGGCTCCAAGGCGATGGCCCGCGCCAACGCCGCTCGGCGCTGCATGCCTCCGGAGAGTTCGCTGGGCATCAACGTCGCGGCGCCACGCAATCCCACCGCTTCCAATTTCATTAGGACTAAGCGGCGAATTAAAGGTTCCGCTAACTGAGTATGTTGGCGCAGTGGAAACGCCACGTTGTCGTACACCGACATGTCGGTGAACAGGGCACCGGATTGAAACAACATGCTCATCCGCCGGCGGAGCTGATACAACTGCGGCCGCGTTAATCCATGCACATCTTGGCCATCAAACAACACCTGACCTTGGCTGGGCTGCAATTGGCCGCCAATCAGCTTTAATAAAGTGGTTTTACCAATACCACTGGGGCCCATGATGGCGGTGGTCTTGCCTCGGGGAATGAGCAAATTCAGATCGGTAAAAATCTGTCGCTCACCGCGACTGAAATGCAACCCTTTCACTTCAATCAATCCGGGCAGTGTTTGCTGCTGATTTTCTGGCATACATTTTGGTGGTTAACCCACCAATCTCCATTGATTCCATTTAACCCCGCTAGTTTACGGCTGTACCCTAGGCTTAACAATGTCTCAACTCTTTCAATTTGTTTCTGATCGGGCGACAATGCGCGCCATTAATTTTTGCCCATGATCCCGATGATTTCACACCTATTATTCCTGCTCGTTGGCTTGGCACTGCTGGTTTGGAGCGCCGACCGATTTGTATTCGGTGCCGCCGCAGTGGCGCGCAATTTGGGTCTAGCACCGATGATCATCGGCCTGACCATTGTCTCTATGGGCTCCTCTGCCCCCGAAGCGATGGTCGCCGCCAGCGCAGCGATGGAAGGCAAACTCGACACCGCCGTTGGTAACGTCATTGGCTCTAACATCGCCAACATCACCCTCATTTTGGGGATCTCAGCGCTGCTCAAGCCGCTGCTGGTGGGTTCTTCAACCTTAGTCAAAGAGATGCCAATGATGGTGCTGGCCACCGTATTGGCCGGCTACTTGCTGCACGATCTCGAACTCTCCCGCACCGACGGCATGCTGTTGGCGCTGGGCTTTATCGCGGTAATGGGCTTTTTGATCTATAACGCCTTCCAAAATCGCGACGACCAATTGGCGCAAGCCAGTGAAGACGAAGTGCCCAGCAATGTGCCGATGCCGAAAGCCATTTTATGGTTGATGGTGGGCATGGTGGTGCTGCCGTTATCGGCCGATCTGATGGTGGATAACGCCGTTGGCATCGCCAAATTCTATGGCTTATCGGATCTGGTGATTGGCCTGACCATCATCGCCGTTGGCACCAGCTTGCCAGAGCTGGCCGCCTGCGTTGCAGGCTTGGCCAAAGGCGAAGACGACTTAGTGATTGGCAATGTGGTCGGCTCGAACTTATTCAACATTTTAGCGGTGTTGGCCATCCCAACCATGATCGCACCTGGCGCCATTGATCCGGCCGCCGCCGGTCGCGACTTCTTTATTATGTTGGCTACCAGCCTCGCACCGCTGCTGATACTCTTATTAAAGCGCAACAAAACCATCGGCCGAGTTGAAGGAGCACTGCTGCTGCTCTGTTTCGTGGCATACCAAATCATCCTGTTCCAACAAACGGCATAAGGCACTGACATGTCTGTATCGATGCAGTGGCGTCAATGGGGACGCCAAGTGGTAGAGATTGAAGCAAAGGCGATTGAACACGTGAATCGTTACATTGACGATCAGTTTGAAGCCGCCTGCGAAACCATTCTCGCCTGCAAAGGCAAAGTAATTGTGATGGGCATGGGGAAATCCGGCCACATCGGCAATAAGATTGCTGCGACTCTCGCCAGCACCGGCACCCCTGCGTTCTTTGTTCACCCCGGCGAAGCCAGCCACGGCGACTTAGGCATGCTGGGCAAACAAGACGTGGTTATTGTTATCTCGAATTCCGGCGAAGCCCACGAGATCCTAACCCTGATGCCGGTACTCAAGCGTTTGGGGCTGTCGATCATCGCCATGACCGGCAAGCCACAATCCAATCTGGCCACCTTAGCCCAGCACCACCTGTGCATCGCCATTGAAGAGGAAGCCTGCCCATTAGGGCTGGCACCCACCTCTTCCACCACGGCCACTTTGGTCATGGGCGACGCCCTTGCTGTTGCCCTGCTGCAAGCTCGGGATTTCACCGCCAACGACTTCGCATTATCGCACCCAGGCGGCGCCTTGGGCCGACGGTTGTTGTTGAAAGTGGCCGACTTAATGCATCAAGATGAACGTTTACCCATGGTTAACCAGCAGGTCACCATCAGCGAAGCGCTGCTGGAGATCTCGGCGAAAGGTCTGGGCATGACCGCCGTTGTGGATAACCGCGGCGCCTTGGTCGGCCTGTTTACCGATGGCGATCTGCGCCGAGTGCTGGACGCGCGGGTAGACATTCACAGCACCAGCATCGGCACCGTAATGACCAAAGATCCGATCACCGTCGATTGCAACTTATTAGCCGCACAGGCACTCAAACTGATGGAAGATAACAACATCAACGGTTTGGTCAGTGTCGACGCGCACCACCGCCCTACCGGCGCCCTCAACATGATGGATATGCTCAAAGCAGGAGTTCTATAAATGGAACCTATCGTTACCTTGTACGGCCCAGTCGCGGCGAACGTAATTGAGCGCGCCAGCGCCATCAAACTGCTGATCTGCGACGTTGATGGCGTGTTTTCCGATGGCCGGATCTACATGGGCAACAACGGCGAAGAGCTCAAAGCATTCCACACCCGCGATGGGTTCGGCGTTAAAGCGCTGCAGCACGCCGGCATTGATGTGGCGGTGATCACCGGTCGCAGCTCGGCCATTGTGCAGCAACGCATGAGCAACCTTGGGGTGAAGCACATCGTACAAGGCTGTGAAGATAAGCTCAGCGCCTATGAACGGATCCGCAGCGAACTGGGGCTAGAAGCGGAGCAATGCGCCTACATCGGCGATGATCTGGTGGATCTGCCGGTCATGCAGCAAGTGGCTCTGGCGGTCGCCGTACACGACGCCCACCCAGCCCTGCTGCCACAAGCCCACTACCGCACCAGCTTAAATGGCGGCTTTGGGGCCGTACGTGAACTGTGCGATCTACTGCTGCAAGCCCAAGGCAAACTGATGGACGCCAAAGGCTTATCAGTATGAAGCGAGAGTTACTGGCGGGATTACTGTTGTTGGCCATGGCTGGAGGGTTGTATCTGCGCAACCTGGCCATCGAAACCCCAACCACGGTCACCACCAGCGAGCTGGTACCTGACTTCGTCGCCCGCGCCATGAAGACTCGCTCTTATGATGCCAACGGCCGCTTAAATGCCGAGATCGCCGCAGACACCATGTTGCACTACCAGCAGCAGCAACTCACCGAATTTGAACAGCCGGTTTACTTGGTGTACCCCGACGATGGCAGCACCGTTTGGAAGGTGCAAGCCAACGCTGGGCAGCTGCGTGACAACCGCTATCTTAGCCTTAGCCACAACGTGGTGGTGGAGGCGATCGAACCCAACAAACCCATAAATACCATCCATACCGAGCAGCTTGAATTGGATCTCACTACCATGGTGATGACCACAGACAAAGCACTGCAAGCGTTTGGAGACAGTTTCGAGATGAGCGCCATCGGCCTGTATGCCGATCTCCATCTCAATCAAATCACACTGAAACAAAAGGTAAGTGCCTCTTATGAAGTTCAGTAACTCGCTTTTACTGGCCCTGGCGCTGTTCATGCCCCAGGCCCACGCCGTCGAAAACGATTTCCTGCAGCCGGTTACCGTGGCCGCCGATCGCTCTGAAGGCGATCTGCAAAGCCGCAGCCTCAGCTACATCAACAACGTAGTGGTGACCCAAGGCAGCCTGCGCATCAATGCCGATAAGCTCACCTTGATGGCCAGCGACGATCAAGCCAAACAAGTGTTTATCGCCACCGGCAATCCCGCAACCTATCAGCAGATGATGGATAATGGCCTGCTGGCACAAGCGCAGGCCAAAGAGATCCGCTATCAAGTCTCAAGCCGTGAATTGATCCTGATTGGCGACGCCCAAATGAGCCAAGAAGGCAGCTTAGTGAAAGGCGATCGCATCAGCTACAACGCCGAGCGACAGCAACTCAGTGCCCAAGGCAGCGAAGAAGAGCAGATCACCACCATTTTCCTGCCGGCCCCGAAAGAGCCCGAACCACAGCCAGAAAACAGCGAGCCAACCCCATGACCCCAACCGTGCTAGAAGCGCAACAGCTGGCCAAAAGCTACAACGGCCGCCAAGTGGTCAAGAACGTTGGCTTGAAAGTGGAAACCGGCCAGATTGTTGGCTTGCTTGGCCCCAATGGCGCCGGCAAAACCACCACCTTCTACATGGTGGTGGGCTTGGTGCAGAATGATCAAGGCCGTATTTTGATCAACAACGAAGAGATCACCTTGCTGCCAATGCACAGCCGCGCCCGCAAAGGGATCGGCTACCTGCCGCAAGAATCGTCTATCTTTCGAAAGCTGACCGTCTATGAAAATCTGATGGCCGTGCTGGAGATCCGTAAGGAACTCAGCAAAGAACAACGGATTGAAAAATTGGAACAGCTGTTGGAAGAGTTCAACATCACCCACATCCGTGACAGCCTCGGTATGGCGCTGTCCGGTGGCGAACGACGCCGAGTGGAAATTGCTCGCGCTCTGGCGGCTGAACCACAATTTATTCTGCTTGATGAGCCTTTTGCCGGGGTTGACCCCATTTCGGTTATCGACATCAAGAAGATCATCCAACATCTGAAGCAGCGTGGCCTTGGTGTCTTGATCACCGACCACAATGTGCGCGAAACTCTGGATGTGTGCGAATACGCCTACATCGTCAGCCATGGCGAAATGATCGCCCAAGGGGCACCGGAGGAGGTGCTGAACGACCAGCTCGTGCGGTCGGTTTACCTGGGTGATCAGTTCAAACTTTAATGCCCCCTTTTCTCGGGCAGTACTAAGGATTAGGGCATTAAATGAAAACCTCGCTTCAGCTCAAACTCGGACAGCAGCTCACCATGACGCCGCAGTTGCAGCAGGCCATTCGGTTGCTGCAACTCTCGACCTTAGATCTGCAGCAAGAGATCCAAGAAGCGTTGGATGCCAACCCCCTGCTGGAACAAGCAGAAGAGGAGTTTGGCAACAGCGACGGCGAGGTCCGCAGCGACAGCAATGATCACAGCAGCGATGTCGATGGCAATGAACCGCAAGAACAAGCCCAGATAGAAACCAGCGACGCGCTCACCCAAACCGACATGGGCGACGACTTGCCGCTGGACAGCACCTGGGATGACGTTTACAGCGCCGCCCCTGCCGCCCCAGCCGGCCCGATTGGTGGCGGTGACGACGACAGCCTCTACCAAGGCGAAACCAGTGACGATCTGCAAAGCCACCTGCTGTGGCAGATGGAGCTCACGCCGATGTCCGACACCGATCGCGCCATCGCCACCACCTTGATTGATGCCATCGACGAATACGGTTATCTCACCATTCAAGTGGAAGACGTCTTAACCGCCCTTGGCCGCGATGACGTCGAACTGGATGAAGTGGAAGCCGTACGGAAACGCGTACAGCAGTTTGACCCCGTTGGCTGCGTCAGTACCGATCTGCCGGAATGCCTGAAAATTCAGTTACTGCAACTGGATGACGACGAGCCTTGGCGCGACAACGCCATCGCCTTGTTGGCCGAACATATGGATCTGCTCGCCACTCGCGACTTTCGCACTTTGCTGCGGCGCACTAGACTCAGTGAAGATGAGTTGAAGGCGACTATGACCCTGATCCAGACCTTAAATCCAAGACCCGGCGGCCAAATCGCCGCAGCCCCGAACGAATACGTGGTACCCGACGTATCGGTCAGTAAAAAGCAGGGGCGCTGGATCGTTGAGCTGAACCCCAGCGCAATGCCCAAGATCCGCATTAACCAGCAGTACGCGGCGCTCAGCAATGGCAGCCGCAACAGCAGCGATGGCCAATTCATTCGAGGCCACCTGCAAGAAGCCAAATGGTTTATTAAAAGCCTAGAAAGCCGCAACGACACACTGATGAAAGTGACCAATTGCATTGTTCAGTTTCAACAGGGCTTTTTAGAGTATGGCGACGAAGCGATGAAGCCGATGGTGCTCAACGACGTCGCCGAGGTGGTCGAAATGCACGAATCCACCATCTCTCGGGTTACCACCCAAAAATACCTGCACACCCCAAGAGGGATCTTCGAACTGAAGTACTTCTTCTCCAGCCACGTTAACACCGACAGCGGCGGCGAGGCATCGTCCACCGCCATCCGGGCGTTGATCAAAAAGTTAGTGGCCGCAGAAAACCCGAAGAAACCTCTTAGCGACAGTAAGATGGCCCAGATCCTTGCGGAGCAAGGCATTCAGGTGGCACGACGTACCGTAGCCAAATACCGGGAAGCTTTGTCCATTCCACCCTCAAACCAGCGCAAGATGCTGTAACGCGCACCCACGGAGGTAAGCTATGCAGATCAATCTAACCGGACACCATGTCGACATTACTGACGCGTTAAAGGAGTATGTGCACGAAAAGTTCGAACGACTCGAACGCCATTTCGACCACATCAATAACGTGCATGTTATTTTGGAAGTGCAAAAATTACAGCAGATTGCCGAAGCAAAACTCAATCTGAACGGCGGTGAAGTGTTCGCCCAACATGAACACGACAACATGTACGCCGCCATCGATGGCCTAATCGACAAGCTCGATCGCCAAGTCATTAAACATAAAGAGAAAATTTCCAGGCACTGATGGAAATCACCGAATTACTAGCGCCCGAACGTACCCGTTGCGTCGAGCCGGAGTTAAGTAAAAAGCGGGCATTGGAAATGATCAGCGATCTGGCTGCCGAACAATGCCCGGAACTGCCCCGACACGAGCTATTTGAAAGTTTAATGGCGCGAGAAAAGATGGGCAGTACCGGGATCGGCAAAGGGATCGCGCTGCCTCACGGCCGCCTAAGCCGCATTAAAAAGCCGGTGGCCGTACTCCTTAAATGCGAAAAACCGATTGAATTTGACGCCATCGATCAGCAACCGGTGGATCTGTTGTTTGCCCTGTTTGTACCAGAAGAACAGCACCAAGAATTTCTCGCGGTCTTAGCCGGTGTGGCCGGTAAACTCAGCCAAAAAGAGCTGTGCCGCGCCATGCGCAAAGCCGCCGACAACCACCACCTCTACCAATTGGTGACTCAGTGAAGTTAGTGATCTTATCCGGCCGCTCCGGCGCCGGCAAAACCGTCGCGTTACGTGTGTTAGAAGATCTCGGCTACTACTGCGTTGATAACCTGCCGATGGCACTGCTGCTGCAACTGCTGCAAAGCCTCGAAGGCCAGCATGAAGCGGTCGCGGTCAGTCTCGACATCCGTAACCTGCCGCAGGAACAACTGGATCTGGGCGAGCTGCGTAAGCGCATCCCCGCGGGCATCGACGCACAGATCTACTTCCTCGACGCCAAAGACGACAGCCTGATGCGACGCTACAGCGAAACCCGCCGCTTGCACCCGTTGTCTCGGGGTGGCCTGCCGTTGGCCAACGCCATCAAGCAAGAACGGGAACTGCTGAGCCCACTGGCGCAGGATGCGGATCACCACATCATGACCGACAACTTGTCGGTGTACGATCTGGCCGACCAAGTGCGTAGCCGTCTGTTGGGGCAAACCCAAGACGAGATGATGGTGGTGTTTGAATCCTTTGGCTTTAAACACGGCATGCCCAAGCAAGCCGATTACATGTTTGATGTGCGGTTCTTACCGAACCCCCATTGGGAGCCAGAGCTGCGCGCCTACACCGGCCTAGAAAAGCCTGTGGCCGACTTTTTCTTGCAGCACGACAGCGTTACCCGCTTTATCGATGGCACCGAACGGTTCATTCTTAACTGGCTGCCGATGCTGGAACGCAACAACCGCGCTTACCTAACCGTGGCCATTGGCTGTACCGGCGGCAAACACCGCAGCGTCTACATTGCCGAGCAGCTGAGTGCCCGCTTTAGTCAGCACCGCGATGGGGTGTCGGTGCGCCACCGCGAGCTGCAGCAACATGGATAATGGCTTATGCCGCCAAGTCGCGGTGATCAACAAGCTGGGGCTGCACGCCCGTGCAGCCACCCGCTTAGCCCAACTGGCCACCACCTTTGATGCCAGCATCACATTGCATCTGAACGAGCAAAGCGCCAGTGCCGACAGCATTTTGGGGTTGCTGATGTTGCAAGGGTGCCAAGGCCGCGACATAACCGTGTGCAGCCAAGGGCCTGATGCTCAGGCGGCGTTAGACGCGATTTGCGAGCTGTTTGCTAGTCGTTTTGATGAGGCAGAATAAGCCCCGAAGTAATGAACTGGCCAAAGGACTCACACCAGATCACCGCCGCATGATAACGGCTTAAATCGATGTTGGGATCCAGTGGCAGATAGAAACCGTCAAACCCCCTTACCATCCCAATCGCCACCATCTGTGGCTTCAACTGATTGAACTGCTGCTCGGTTTCAACAAACTGCGGCGACAGATACAACCAGTAATCGGGCCCCGGCGCCAACTCCCCCTCAAAGCCAATGCCGTTGTTGCCTATCAGCAATTTGCCCTCGCCCCAATGCAGCCAGTCGCTGTCGCGCCGATCCCGGTCAAACTGCGCCTGCGCTAAGGGCTGCTGCAACGCTTGCATCACTGTCGCCGTAGGCGCGGGGGCAGCCGTCAACAAAGGCAGCAGGTAGATCCCAAGGCCGATGCCGAGCAACAGCGTCAGTCCATGGCTTAACCACAACAGCAGTGTTTTCATTGATGGGTTCCCTCTGGGGTCATTTGGGCATCGCTGCCAATGGTTGCTCGGGTGCAAGCTGGAATTGTTGTTCAACCCGCAACCGCGCGGGGGCAGCCATCGGCTGCTCGGGGCCACGGTGCCAATAGCTTAACTGCACCGCCCCTAAGGCGCCGTTGACGCTGTCAATCAGCTGTAACCGCTCAAAGCGAATGCGATCACCAAGAAACAGAGTACCGGCGCTGCGCCACTGATTGTGCTGCCAGCGGCTGGCCGCCACATAGTAAAAGTAACCGCTGCCGCCGCCGGTTAAGGTCAACACACCGATCCGTTCTGGCACACCGTCGCCATCCAGATCCGCCTGTTGCTGCTGCAACAGCTTAATGGTGTCGCTGCCAACGCGCTGCTGTTGCCCCACCACCAAGCGCACTGCGTGCCCTTCAAGCTGGTAGTGCGCCAAACTGGCGCTGGGTTTCGGATTGGCTAACTCACAGCCCGCTAAGGTTGTTGCCATCAACAGCAACAACGGCTTACTCAGTTTGCACCTGCTCACGTCGTTCGCCCCCTTAGCCCAAGCTTCAGCTTATGTGTCCCTATGGCCATTCACCGCGCTGTCGCCCTCGCGCATACAACAGCGGCGATAACAAAGCGCAGAGGCAACTTAGTTGCCTGCCACCATCATCGATTCCAGCAAAATGGGGCCGGCCGCTAGCGAGTGGCGTGGGTCCACATCGCTGCCCATCGCCACCATGTTGCGGTACATCTCTTTCAAATTACCGGCAATGGTGATCTCATGTACTGGGAATTGGATCTCGCCATTTTCAACCCAGAAACCTGCCGCCCCACGGGAATAATCACCGGTCACACCGTTAACCCCTTGGCCCATCATCTCGGTCACGTAGAGGCCAGTACCCAACTGTTTTAGCATCGCACTGAGATCGCCGCCATTGCGGCTCAGCTCCCAGTTGTAGATCCCCCCAGCGTGGCCGGTGTTGGCCATGCCTAAACGGCGGGCGGAATACGCGGTCAGCAGGTAGGTATCAAGCACTCCGTCGGTGATGATGTTACGCGCTTGGGTGGCCACCCCTTCGCCATCGAACATCGCCGAGGCCAACGCACCACGGCGGTGCGGATCTTCATGGATGTTCAACCATTGCGGGAACAGCTGTTGGCCGATGGCGTCTTTTAAGAAGCTGGCGTTGCGATACAAGCTGGCCCCACTGATGGCACCAATCAGGTGGCCAATCAGCCCCACCGATTGCGCCGCACTGAACAGCACCGGCACCTGACAGGTATCCACTTTACGGGCACCCAAACGGGCGGCGGTTTCCAAACCGGCTTGGCGGCCCACCACTTCAGGGCTAAGCAGATCGCTAAAGTTACGCGCCACACTGTAGTCGTAATCCCGTTCCATCCCCTGGGCATCTTGGCCAATGGCGACACAAGAGAGGCTATGGCGCGAACTGCAACCGCTGCCGATAAAGCCGTGGCTGTTGCCGTAAACTTTAACGCTTTCATGGCTGTTGATGGTGGCGCCATCGGAGTTAACAATGCGCGAGTCTGCCGCCATTGCGGCTTTTTCTGCGCGCGCCGCCAGCGCGACCGCTTGTTGGGGATCAATGTCGTGGGGGTGGTAGAGATCCAGATCCGCCAGATCCGTTGCCATTTGGCTCGCTTCCGCCAAGCCGTTGTATTGATCGGCGCTGGTTTGGCCCGCAATGGTGGCTGCTGCCTTTACCGCAGCGCGAATGGCGTCGTCGGACAGATCCGAGGTTGAGGCATTGCCTTTGCAGCCATCGCGGTATACCGAGATCCCTAAGGCGCCATCTTTATTAAATTCAACGGTTTCAACTTCGCCCAAGCGGGTTGAAACGGACAACCCCTGCTGTTTTTGTACCGCCACTTCGGCGCCATCAAGCCCCAAGCCAGCGGCCACTTCCAATGCACGACCTACGGCCTGCTCCAACTCTGCGCGTTGCAGCGCTAAACGCTCACTCATCAGGGGGTTGCTCTGAATAATTATCAAAACCACAGCATAGCAAAGTGGCTGTGCAGAACCCACAGCCAGCGGGCGATTGCGGCGGACTAATTGCGATGGCGGTGATCTGGGCAGTCACAATCAGCGGCACTTTTTGCTACACTCCCCGCTTTTAGCCTCGGAGCCGCCCAAGATGGCCAATAATCACGACACTGAAGACGATTGGATCAGTAAAACCCAGCTTAAGCGGGAAGCCGAGCACATCCAAAAACTGGGTGAAGAGTTACTGGATCTGAATCCCGGTCAGTTGGCGAAGGTGCCACTGGATGAAGACTTAGCCGCCGCCTTGGCGCTGGCGCACAAGATCCGCAACAAGAACGAAGCGTACCGTCGTCAACGTCAGTACATCGGCAAGTTGATGCGCAGCCGGGATATCGAACCGATTGAAGTGGCGCTGAACATCTTCCGCAACGAAAGTGCACTGGCGAACCAACGCTTTCAAAATTTGGAAGCGCTGCGCGATAAGCTGATCGCCGGGGGCAACGATGCCCTGCAACAGGCGCTGCAGGAACACCCCGAGCTTAGCGAAGAGATGCAGCGCCTGCGCCAGCTGATCCGCCAAGCCGCCAAAGAGCAAAGCCAAAACAAGCCACCGAAATCAAGCCGTGAGCTGTTTAAACTGCTGCGCGAGCTGCTGCTCGACTCCCGCAGCAGTTAAGCTTGCTTAGCGCGGCGTAATAAAAGCCACGCCAACAAGCCCCAGGCCACTGCCTGACCCCACAGGGTCAGGTGGTGCCATACCAAAGCCGATTCCGGCGCCCCCAATTGATTCAGCAAGATCATCCCCTGCATCATCGGTTGCGATGGCACCAGCCCCCACAGCAGCAACCACGGCCACGCCAAGCCACTGCTGGGCCAAATAAAGCCTGCACTGAACATCAACGGCATCGCACTTAACAACACCATCTGCGCCAAGCTCTCACGCCGTTGAAACAAACAGCCCAGCACAATCGCCAAACTGAAGGTGGCCAACCAGAAGGGGATCAACAGCCCCCAGACGCTCGCCGTTGTCGCCAGCAGATCCACCTGATACCAACGTAACAACGGCCCTAAGTACAGCGCGCCCGCCAGCACAAACGGCGGCAGCCACAACGCAGCCAACACCGTACCCAAGCGCCCGCCCCCTTGCGCCACTAACGCGGGTTGCTGACGTAACCGCACCGTCGTCAGGCCAACGCACAGCAGCAGTAACTGATGCAGGATTAACACAAACAACCCCGGCAACATGTAATCGAGGTAACCCATTTTAAGGTTGCTCGACGGCGCAACGTTCAGCTGTACCCCGCCAACAGCACTGGCTTGACCCGCCATTCGCTGCCGAGCCAGTTGCACTTCGCCACTGAGCACACGGCTGGCTTTCGAGACGGCTTCAGCCACCACCCCATAAGCCAAAAAGTAATGGGCATCGGCCGCCACCACCACCGTGGCGCTGCCGCCTTGGCGCAGATCCCGAGCAAAGCCCGCCGGCACCAGCACCAGCCCTTGTGCCGCACCGGCTTTCACTTGCGCTAAAGCCGACGCTTCCGATCCCAACTGCGCCACCAGCTGCACACCGGGGCTGGCTTGCAACGCTCGCACCAGCTGGCGGCTGCTGCTGCTGTTATCCAGATCCACCAACACCACCGCCTGCTCGGTGGCCACTTGGTTCATGTAGGGCAAGGGGTACAACACCGCATACAGCAGCAAGCCAACCACAAAGGTTAACCGCACCGCCTGATCCGCCAGCACCTGCTGCCCCAATTGGCGCCATAATGCGCCCCAACTCATTGCAGCTTGCGCCATAACATCACCAAAATAGGAAGCGGCAACAGCAGCGGCCATAACGACCACCACTCCAGTACCGCGCTGGCACGATAGTGCTGCAGCAACGGCAGATAATGGCTGGAGGGGATCAACTGCCCCCACCACTGGGCGCCCAATGGCATATCCGCCGTTGGCATGGTCACCCCCATATAGGCGAAGGCAGGGCTGAGCAACGCCGCCGCCGTGCTGGCTTGCTGAGTTGCCTCGCGGCCACTGCGGTGCAGTAACAGCGCCAACAGCAACAGCGGCAGCAACATCGGTAAGCTCGCCAACCACAATGGCCACCACGGAGCCCCTGTAGGCAGTGCCAACAGCGGCAACATCAGCGCCATGCCTACCGCCGCCAGCAACGCCTGCCACAGCAACAATCCGGTTAACTGCTGCTTAGTGCTGCCGCGCGGGGCGGGGCGCTGCAGCAGATTCAGCATCGACAACAGCGCACACAGCTGCCATGCCGCCAGCGCTAACGGCGGCAGCAAAAATTGGGCGTAATCCAAACCGCGATTAAACAGCGGCGTAAATTGCACCTGCACCGGATTAAGCTGATCGCCGGTGGCGGCCAGGGGAAGCCCTTTAGCCGCCAACGCCAATTGCGCGGGCTGTTGCAACGTGGCCGCCAGCGCTTGCTGTAACGGCGTTAATAACCGCCGTGCCATCAGCAGGTAGGTGCCGTTGTAACGCAGCTCAATCGTGGGGCGCAGGCCATGGCGCAGATCGGCGCTGAACCCAGCGGGGATCTGCACCAAGGCGTAGCTTTCGCCCCGGCGCAACGACTGCACCGCACTGGCGCGATCCGGATAACTGTGCAGCTGCGCCGCTGGGGTAGCCGCCAACGCCCGACCAATGCTGCGGCTTAGGCTGCTGTGATCTTCATCGACCAAGGCCACGGTCAGATCCGTGGGGCTGCGCGGTGAAAACACGCTGTACAGCAGCACCACCAACAGCACCGGCGCCAGCAGCAACACAAACCCTTGCCACGGCTCGCGCCGCAACCACAAGATCATGGTGTTGGCTCAATGATCGCGGTCATGCCCGCACGTAATCCAACAATCTGCCCCTGCGGTCGCAGTTCCACTTCGAAGGTGCGCAGATCAAAATCGGCGCCGCTTTCGGTGGCGCGCCACGTGGCAAAATCACCCTGCACCGCTTTGTAAGCCACGGTAAAAGGCAGCCGTTGCTGCAGCGCCGGCAGGTACACCTGCACCGTGGCACCATCGACAAACTGCTGCAACTTATCTTCCCGCACTTGGAACAGCGCCCACGCGTCGTTCATGTCGGTTAGGGTTAACACTGGGAAGCCCCGTGGCACCAATTCCCCTTGGTGCAGCATCACCGCACTGACTTCGCCACTGCGTGGCGCGCGGATCTGCATGTCGGCCAACACCGCTTTTACCTCGGCCAGTTGCGCCACCGCGGCATCCGCTTGCCCTTGTGCCGCTTGGCGGGTTTCTAAGCGCGCGCCCTCTTGCGCCATTTCATGCAACGCCTTGGCGGCACTGGCTTGGTGCAATGCCGCTTGCCAGCGGGCATAGGCTTCATCGCGTTTCTGCTGTGCCATCACCCCTTCATCAAACAACACCGTAATCCGTTGGTAGGTTGCCTGCGCCAATTGCTGCGCCGCTTGGGCGCGCTGCCAATCATCAAACGCCGCTTGGATCTGCTGCTTGCGGGCACCGCTGTCGGCTTCTTGCTTGATCGCAGTGGCGGCATTCACGCCCGCTTGCGCCTGTTGAAAGCGCGCCTCAAGTTCGGGGCTGTCTAAACGATACAGTTCGTCACCGGCCTGTACCTGATCGCCACGACGCACATGCAGCTGCGCTAAACGACCACCGGCTTTGGAGGATATTTGGTACTGCCGCGCTTCGATCTGCCCCTGCAGTAACGTTGGCGCCGGTTGGTAGGCGTGCTGAAAAGCCAAGCCACTGAGCCCGGCCAGCAGCGCAACCGCAATGGTGCCAATCACAATTTGTTGCCGCTTCATTGATGGATATCCTTAACTGCGCTGTCGGTTAACAACGGCTGAAAATCGCCGCCGAGGCTGAGCACTTGCGCGCGCGCCACGAGGTATTGGTATTGGGCCTTAGCTTGGCCAAGCTGGGCGGCGGTGAGGCTTTGATCCGCATCCACCAGTTGCAACGAGGTGGCCAGCCCTTGCTGAAACGCCAGTTGCCGCAAACGGCGGTTTTCAGTGGCCAAGGCGATGGTGCTGTTATAGGCCTGATATTCATAGCGCGCCTGTGCCATCGCTTGATGCTGCGATTGCAACAACAACAGCAGATCTTGCTTGGCTTGTTGACGACGGTAACGCGCTTCTAATTCCGCGCTTTTGGCTGCCTGCAGGCGACCGCTGCGGCCGTCGTTGGCAAACAACGGCATGCTAAAGCGAATGCCCACAAACCATTCGGGTTCCAGCTCGGCTAATACACTGCCGTCGTCCAGCAACGAGTAACTGCCAAACAGCCCCAAACTGGGCTGATAGCGACCTCGTTCGGCGTCGATCTGGCTGCGAGCTTGGCGTTGCTTGGCATCAAACAACAATAACGCCGGGTGCTGGTTGCCCACCTGCGCTTGCAGCGACGCCAAAGATGGCAACAGCAATGGCGCTTGATAGGGTTGCGGCTGCACCTGCGGCTGCTGCAGCAAGCTGTCGAGGGCGTAACTGGCAAGGGTTAACTGATGCTGCGCCGCTTGGCCATTCACCTTGGCCTGATCCAATGCCACTTGGGCATTCAATCGTTCCACTTCGGCGATCTGCCCCTGTTTAGCCAGCAGACTGGCGTGATGCAGATGGGTTTGACGCGCGTCGATCTGCTGTTGCCGTAGCTGGGTCAGTTGCTGCGCTAACACCACCGAATAGTAACGCTGTACCAACAGATTAAACTGCTCGCGGCGGCGGATCTGCAGCTGCTGTAAACTGGCCTCGTATTCCGCCTGTTTGATCCGCTGCGCGGCCTCGATGCGGCCGCCCGCGTACAGCGGAAAACTGCCGGTCAGTGAACTGCGGTAGATCTGCCGTTCGGTCAGATCAAAGGCCGGCAGCTCGATCGCCGGAAAGCCCGGGATGCCTAGGTCAATCGGCTGATCCAGCTCCAACCGCAGTGGCTTTTCCATCTGCATGTAGCTGCCGCTCAGCGCCACACTGGGCAAGCCCAGATCGGCAGCGGCATCGCGGCCACCCAGCGCCCGCTGATTCACCTGACGCTCCGCCGCCAGCAAGGCGCTGTGCTTGTCCAGCTGTTGCCACGCTTGGGCCAACGTCCAAGTTGCGGCCGTGGTTGGTGTGGCAAAAAGTAAGCTTGGCAGCAGCGTTAATAGCGCAGTGCCAATCCGTGTAGGCCATCTCATGGCTGCCCTCGGCAAGAAAATTGTAGAGTATAAACTCTAGCCATTGTATCAGCGTGACCGTTACTCAGCGAACAGCTGTTGCCCGTAAAGCGATCTGACTGAGTACCTAATAGAAAAAAAGCGAGCATATTGCTCGCTTTTATCGAAGAAGTGTTGCGTTAGGCGGTGCCGCCAACGGTAAGCTTATCCAACTTCAAGCTCGGCTGGCCTACCCCAACGGGGACGCTTTGGCCCTCTTTGCCGCACACCCCAACGCCGTTATCCAGCGCCAGATCGTTGCCCACCATCGAGATGGTTTGCATCGCATCAACGCCGTTGCCAATTAAGGTGGCGCCTTTGATTGGCTGCTTCAATTCGCCGTGTTCAATCAGGTAGGCTTCGCTGGCTGAGAACACAAACTTGCCGCTGGTGATGTCGACTTGGCCGCCGCCAAAGTTGGGGGCGTAAATGCCCCGTTCCACCGACGCGATGATGTCGCTTGGGCTGCTTTGGCCTGCCAGCATGTAGGTGTTGGTCATCCGTGGCATCGGCAGATGGGCGTATGATTCGCGACGGCCGTTGCCGGTGGCGGCCACGCCCATCAAGCGCGCATTCAGCTTATCCTGCATGTAGCCTTTTAAGATGCCGTTTTCAATCAGCACGGTGTTCTGGCTTGGGGTTCCCTCGTCATCCACCGTTAAGCTGCCACGGCGATCCGCCAAGGTGCCATCATCAACAATGGTGCACAGTTCGGAACACACTTGCTCGCCAACGCGGCCAGAGAACAGCGACGATCCCTTACGGTTAAAGTCGCCTTCCAAACCGTGGCCTACCGCTTCATGCAGCAGCACTCCTGGCCAACCTGGGCCCAACACCACCGGCATCTCACCCGCCGGGGCGTCGATCGCTTCGAGGTTAACGCTGGCCTGTCGTACCGCTTCACGACACAGCTCGAAGGCTTCCAGTTTGCCATCGCTGCCCAGTTGCAACAGCGACTCGTAACCGTAGCGGCCCCCCATGCCGGCCGAGCCGCGCTCACGCTCTTCCCCTTCGGTCATGATCACCGAACAGTTGAGGCGGATCAGCGGGCGAATGTCGGTGGCTAAGGTGCCATCGGAGCCCGCCACTAAGATCTGTTCATAGACACCGCTCAGGCTCACCACCACTTGGGTCACGCGCGGATCCAGTTCGCGCACATAAGCGTCCATCTCGCGCAGCAGATTGAGCTTCGCTTCGGCGGCCATCGCATCGATCGGATCCGTGGCTTGGTAACGGGATTGCATCTGCTGACGGGCCAAGGCATTCACCTTGCCGTTGGCGCCGGCCGCGGCAATGCCACGGGCGGCTTCGGCGGATTGCTTCAACGCCAGCGGGCTGATCTCATCCGCGTAGGCAAAGCCGGTTTTCTCACCGCTGATGGCGCGCACACCAAGCCCTTGCTCGATGTTAAAGCTGCCCTCTTTAACGATGCCATCTTCCAGCACCCAAGTTTCATGCTTACTGGATTGCAGGTAAACATCGGCATAATCCAGCTGGTGCTGGTGCATCTGTGCCAGCGCCAGCTCTAAGCTGTCGCAGTTCAGTTCGGCAGGCGTCAACAACGACGCGGCAACGGTATTAAAACTCATGATTCCTCTTGTATTCGCTCAACCGCCACAGTGCGGCGGTGCTGCAGAACCGGCATGTTTGCGCGGAGCTGCGGGATCCGTTCCAGCGCCAATTGGGCGCTGATCCAGCCCTCCCCAGTGGGGCGCTGGGCAATAATATCGCCCCAAGGATCAATCAGCATTGATTGCCCCCAGGTTTGTCGGCCATCGCCGTGGCTGCCCCATTGGTTGGCAGCCACCACGAAGCACTGATTTTCAATGGCACGCGCTTGCAGCAATGGCTGCCAATGCGCTTGACCGGTGCGGGCGGTAAACGCACTGGGCAGCACCAATACGTCCATCTCGGCGGCGGCCAATTGGCTTAACGCCGCTGCAAAGCGCACATCGTAGCACACCGCCATGCCGATGCGCCCAATGGCCGTTTCCACCACCACCAAGCGATCGCCTGGATGGGTGTGCTTACTCTCTTGGTAGTCGCTGCCATCCCCAACCTCGGCATCAAACAGATGCACCTTATCGTAGCGAGCCAAGCCCGTGCCATCCGGCCCAAACAACCAGCTGCTGGCGTATGCGCGGCCATCCGCCGCTTGCACCGGCACCGTGCCCGCCACTAAATAACAGTGGTGGGCTTTGGCCAACTGCGCCAGCCGCTGTTGCCAATAACCGCTGCCGCTGGGCTCGGCATCTTGATGCCATGGTTGGCCTTGGCCGAAGTGCAGACAGGCTTCTGGCAGCACCAGCAGCGCATTGTGGCTGGCAGCCCCCAGTTGCTGCACAAAGGCTTCAATGCGGCTGAAGTTATGGCTGGGGCTGTGCTGGCTGGTCAGTTGTAATAGGTGGCACTGCATCCGCTGGCTCCTTGTCGGCAATGTTCGCCGCATCCTGCGGCGCTAACGGTAATGGGGCAGGTTGTGATGGGCCGCTGCCCTGCGGCTGTGCCGATTGGGCGGCGCTGGATTGCGCCTGCGGCTCGGCGGCGGGCTGCGGCTCAGCGCTGGGCTCACTGGCAGGATCGTTGCTCGGCGCGGGGCGGATCTCAACGTTGCGTTTCAGGCGCTCCACCTCTTCCAGTTTAGGATCGTCCAAGGTGCCGCTCAGGTGATAACGCAGCTGGGTGATCACCTCAATCACGGGTTCAAGCAGCTTGGTCACCGCAAAGGCACCCAGCCCAACCGCCCAGGTGCCGGTGCTTAAGTACACCACCGCCGGTAAGCTCGACGCCACCGCCGGAGAGAAACTCAATTGGTAATCCAATTGGCGGCTGTGCAGATCGGTCCAACCGGCCACTTTCAACACCCCAGCGTTGCTGTCCATCCGCGCGTTGTCGGTGGTGGCAACGCCGTTGTTCAGGTGCAGATCGGCACTGAATTTTTCAAAGTGCATGCCACTGCCAAACACATCCGAGAAATCCAGCGCCAACTTGCGTACCAACGATTCCAAGCTGAACAGCGACAGTAATCGAGTGCCCCGATCCGACACCTGCTTTAAGCGGCCTTCGGTCATGGTAAAGCTGAACTCGCCATCAATGCGGCGCGGCACCAGCTGCCACGGGGCGCCATCCCAGCTCAGCTCAAAGTCCATGTTGGCTTTGGCGTCTTCGATCGACGCTTCCAGCCCTAAGCGACGCAGCATGTCGTCGCTTTTTTCACTGTTAAAGCTGCCGTTTAAGCGGGTGCGACTGGTTTGCCCTTGGGGCAACCACAGCCCTTGGGCGCGCAAACGATGCTGCGCTGGCCCCAACTCTAACGCCGCAATGCGGTAATGATTGCCTTCTACGGCGCCGCGAAAGCTCACCGGCCCCAGCTGCATGCCATCCACCTGCAGCGTATCCATGGCGATGGTCATGGCCGGTAACTGGCCGATGTCGCTGGCCAGCGCAGCCACAAAGGGCTCGGCTGCCGTGGTCGCAGCAGAGCTTACGGTGTCTGTGTCTGTGTCTGTGTCTGTGTCTGTGTCTGCAGGCTCAGCGCCGTAGCGGAAAAAGCCGGCGTCTATCGCCACCGCAACCTGCTGCTCTGCCGCCGTAATTTGCGCGCGGGCATCGGTGCGATCGGTATCCAGCTGCAGCAGCCAGCCGTCATCATTGGGCTGGGCAGTCAGCTGCCCTGCCCCTAGAGGCAATTGATACAGCTGCAGCTGCGGGGTGCTTAACGTCACCTGCGCCAGCGGCGCAAACCAACGGCGATTATTGGCTGCGGCATCCGCATCCGTTGTGCCGTGCTGCCGTTCTCGTTCGTCACTGAAAGCGCTGATCAGCGGCAACCACGGCTGCAAGCTGATTTGGTCGCTCTGCCAGCGTACTTGGCCGCCCTCGTTCGTTGGCAACACCAGCGATTTCGGCTGCAACGCCAGCAAGTACCGATTGAACAGCGTGGGCGTTTGGTAATCCATCGCGCCGATAAAGCCCAGCTGCCGTTCCAGCTCAAGCTCAACCTGCCCTTGCTGGTTGTCTCCCAACACCCGCAGCTGCAGCGCCGTTTCCGTGGCGCTGGCTTTGCCCAGCGGCGCAGGCAGATCGATGCCAAGGCCGAGCAGATCCGAACGTAATTCGCCGGTGTAGCTGAAGCCGTCGCGATCCACCAGCAGACCAATCTCGCCATTAAGGTTGGCGCCACCGCTTAAGAACGGCGTCAACGGAGTGTCCAGTTGCGCTGGCAATCGGGCCAACTGCCACTGGCTGGTTAAACCAATGTCGATGCCGTAGCCAGCCTCTTGCGCTTGCCCGGTTAACGACACCTGCGCGGGCTGGTTAAACAGGTTCACCATCAGGTTATCGGCCCAGATCCGGTTGCGATCAAAATGCAGTTCGCCGCGCACCTGTTCCAGCCCCAGTTTTAACGGCGCCAGCCAAAAGTCGTGGTTCCACAGGGTAACGGTGCCATTGATGGTGGGGGGCAGATCCCGCACCGCGGGGCCAAGGTTAAAGCCCAGGTCCAGTTTGAGCGGCAACGGCTGTTTCGGCTGCAACAGCGCCAAGGTGCCGCCAACGGAGCGGTCGAGGAACGTGTCGGCCAACACACTTTGGGCTTGGGCGGCAGTGGGGCTAACTTGGCCATTGATCCACAACTGGCTGCCCTGCCCCAACGCTGGGATCACCACGCTTATCTGTTCCAGCGGCAGTTGCGCCAACTGCCCCTGCTGCAGTTGCAGATCCATGATCGCGTTTTCAAATCGAGCCGCAACGGTCGCTTCGGTGACCGCCGGCCAGTCCGGTAAAAATTCAAATTGCAGCTGCTCCATGGTGAACCCCACCAAGAAGCGCCCTTGCTGTTCGGCGTAGGGAAACTGATCCAGCGCGCCATGCCACACCAGTTGGCCATCGCTAAACCGACCCGCTTGGATCGCACCGCCAAGGTAATCGGCCAGCTTGCTGCCCATCACCCGCGGCAAGTAGTTATTCACCTCGCGGCCATCGGCTACCTGCAGCTGCCCCGCCAGTTGCAACTGCGGGGATTGTTGTGCTGGCAGCTGCAGCGCGGCGTGCAGATCCACATTAACGTGGTTGTTGTGCAGTTGCAGCTGCTCCAATCGCAGTACCGAGCCCTGCGCTTGCGGCAACCATTGCCCCTGCAGTTGCAGCCGTTGCAGTTGCAGCGGTTGTGGCAGCTGTTGCGGCCAATCTAATCCGAACTGATTGCTGGCCAGGCTGACGCTGGCCCAATCGCCTTGCCACCGCAGTAAGCCACTGAGGCCACGCACTCCAGGCAGCTGGCCCTGCTGTTGCCACGCCAATTCACTGAAGGGCAGCTGCAGCTGCCATTGCTGCTGGTGTTGCTGTGCAGTCAGCGGGCCAATGAGGCCACTGGCGCTGCTGCGCAACAGATCCGCTCGCAGCGATTCGGTTAAGTTCGGCAATAAGCTGAGCAGCGGCTTGATCCCATCCAGTGGCACCGCATCCAGCTGCAACGACAGTTCATCTTCGCGCTGTTGCAACTGCAATGCGGTGACAGGCCACGGCTGGTTGTCGGTACTCAGTTGCAGTTGATTGCTGCCCAGTTGCCAGCCAGTACTGTTTGGCCGCCAAACAAAGCTGCCTTGGTCAATCTGCAGCTGATGTTGCTGTTGATCCTGCCAACGGAAGCGACTGCCATCGAGTTGCCACTGCGCTTGCAACAGCCCCCGCTCAGTGAAGCTCAGCCAGCTTTCAAGATTAAGAACCCCAGCGTAGTGGCTGCCGCTAGGCTGCAGGTGGCGCAGCATCCAGTCGCCCAGATCCAACTGCGCCGCTTGCAGGTACGCTCGGCCGTGGAAGCGCTCGGCGTCGCTTTGCTGCAGCTCTAATGACAGCTGCAGCTGTTCGTTATCTTGTCGCGACTGATCCAGATAGATGGTGCCTTGGCCGAGGTGACGTTGGCCGCGGTTGCGCCATTGCCACTGCGCCAGATGAATCGGGGGGTATTGGTGTTGGTTTAGCGTCAGATCAACGCGGATGTTGGCCAGCTCGAACTGGTCAATTTGTTGCAGCAGTAAGGTGCGCAGCGGCGTCAGTCGCGCAAGGTCGAAGTTGCTGTCGCCGCCACTGTCGAGGCGAAGCCCAAGGTGAACGCCATCGATGATCAGATCATCAAACTGCGGCTCGAGCGTCAGCAGCGAATTCCAAAAATCGAGCTTCAGTTCAACCAGCTCGATATCTAACGTTACCGGCAACGCCGTTTGCGCCGGTAACGATAACCCGCGCATCAACAGATGGGGGCCGCTGCGATGCCACTGCGCCCCTAACTCGTCAATCTTAAGCTCGATGCCGTAACGCTGATGCGCTACGTCCGCCAAGTAATCCCGGGCTCCGTCCAACTGCGGCAGCAGTGAACGCACCAGGCTTACCGTCAGTGCCAGTAGCACCAACGCAAGGGCGATGGCGTTCCAGCACAGCCGGCCAGCACGCTGGCCCAGCCGAGCTAAATTCACATCATCACCACATCGAACTTGTCTTGGCTGTACAGCGGCTCAGGTTTCAAGCGCACTCGCTTACCCAAGAACACTTCCAACTCAGCCAAGCTGTGGGCTTCATCGCCAGCCAGCAATTGCTCAACTTGCGGGGCCACGTACACCACAAACTCATCCACTTCGTAGGCTTTGTTGACCCGCATGATCTCGCGGAAGATCTCGTTGCAGACGGTTTCGGCGGTTTTCAACTGGCCGGTGCCACGGCAAGATGGGCACTCGCCACACAGGACGTGCTCAAGGCTTTCGCGGGTGCGTTTGCGGGTCATCTCAACCAAGCCCAGCTGCGACAAACCGCTGATGCTGGTTTTGACCCGATCTTGCGCCAACGCCAGCTCCAAACCGTGCAAGACTCGCTGTTTATGATCCTCTGACACCATGTCGATAAAATCGATGATGATGATCCCCCCCAAGTTCCGCAGCCGCAGCTGGCGCGCGATCGCTTGGGTCGCTTCTTGGTTGGTGTTGAAGATGGTCTCTTCCAGATTCCGGTGGCCAACAAAGGCGCCGGTGTTGATGTCGATGGTGGTCATCGCTTCGGTCTGATCGATGATCAGGTAACCGCCGGATTTCAGCTCCACTTTGCGCTGCAGCGCTCGCTGAATCTCGTTCTCAACATCAAACAGATCGAAGATCGGCGCCTTGCCACGGTACAGCTCAAGCCCCGCGCTCAGCTCTGGGGTAAACTCGGCCACAAACTCTTTCAGTTCGTTGAATTCGGTTTCCGAGTCGACCTGCACCCGATCCAAGGTGCACACCGCCAGATCGCGCACAATCCGCAGCGGCAGCGACGGCTCTTCGTACAACAGCGACACGGGGTTTTTCTTGCTGGTTGCTGGGCGCTTGCTGCGCTCCTGCACCTTGCGCCAAATGCGGCGTAAAAAGGCGGCGTCGTGGGCCAGCTCGATTTCCGAGGCGCTGTCAGCAGCGGTACGAATAATAAAGCCGCCATCGCTATCCACAAACTGACCCACGATCGACTTCAATCGATCCCGCTCGCGCGAGTCTTCCACCCGCTGCGACACGCCCACGTGGGCGGAATCCGGCATAAACACCAGATAGCGAGATGGCAGGGTAATGTCGGTGGTTAACCGAGCGCCTTTGGTGCCCAGAGGATCCTTGACCACCTGCACCACAATGTCTTGGCCTTGGCGCACCAAGCTGGCGATGTCTTCGCCGCGAAACTGCTTGGCTTCGGCCACATCAACGCATTCGGTGTGCGGCACGATGTCCGAGGCGTGCAGGAAGGCCGCGCGCTCTTGGCCGATATCCACAAATGCGGCTTGCATCCCTGGTAAGACGCGGGTGACCTTGCCACGGTATATGTTACCGACGATGCCACGCCGCGAACGGCGCTCAATGTGCACCTCTTGCAGCATGCCGTGTTCCACCAGCGCCACTCGGGTTTCCGTTGGCGTGGTGTTGATCAGCAGCTCGGTGCTGATGCCATTACTGATTCTGTTGACCATTGCTTGCGTCATCTACTACTGCTCCGTGGCTGCTGATGCGTTAAGCAACTGTTTGGTTTCCACTAAAGGTAACCCGACTACTGCGGAATAGCTGCCGTTAATTGCCACCACAAAATTTCCGCCCAGCCCCTGAATGCCGTAACTGCCTGCTTTGTCAGCGGGTTCGCCGCTGTGCCAATAAGCGTCAATGTCGGCTTCGGTTAACGGGCAAAATTCCACTTCGGTGTGGATCAATTGGCGTTGGCAGCCGCTGCGTGTGGCCACGGCAATGGCGGTCATCACTTGGTGACGGCGGCCGCTTAAGCCGCGCAACATCGCCTTGGCATCGGCTTCGTCCCGCGGCTTACCGAGGATCTGCCCATCCAACACCACAATGGTGTCCGAGCCTAGCACCTGCACCGGCGCATCGCCCGCCAGCAACGCCAAGCCCGCCTGCGCCTTGCCTTGGGCCAGCCGCAGCACTAAATCCGCCGCGGCTTCACCGGGCAATGGGGTTTCATCCAGCTGCGGAGACAGCAAGTCAAACTGGTAGCCCAGCTGCGCCAACAGCTGTTGCCGCCGTGGCGAGGTCGACGCCAAGTAGAGAGAGTTCATCATTAACGGATCTTAAATCGACGGCGAATTCGGCCCAACAGCCAAAATGCCCAAGGCCATAACGCCGCAGTAAGCAGCGCCGGTTGCAGGTAGGCAAGGCTGATGCTGATGCTGGCGTTACTGAGGTACTCAACCAGGTAGATCACCAACTGAGTGAGCATGGCAAACAGCCCGACTAACAGCAGCTGCTGCACCATGGTGAAGTGGCGCAAGCGCTGGTATTGCACTGCCACCAAAAACGCCACCAGCGACAGCCCTAAGCCGCGCACCCCGAGGGTGCCGCCTAGCAGCACATCCAGCACCACCCCCACCACACAGGCAGAGAGAATATTGAAACGATGGGGCAGAGTCAGTACCCAGTACACCACCGTCAGCAGCACCCAGTCTGGGCGCCAACCTTGCAGCACTTGGGGTAATGGCATCACTTGCAGCAGCACCGCCACCAACAAGGTAAGCCACAGGATCCCGCGGCCAGAGGCGCGTTCGTTATTCACTTTGAGCCTCCTCGTTATGCCACAGCAGCAGCAGGTAGCGGATCCGCTCTAGCTGTGCCGTGGGCTCCGCTTTGATTTGCGCAAACGTCGCCCCTTCGGCCCGCACCACCGAGGTGATCCGTGCCACCGGATAGCCTTCAGGAAAGCGCCCACCCAAGCCGGATGAGGTCAGTAAGTCGCCTTGGCGCAGATCGGTGTTCATCGCCACATTGGGGATGTCCAACAGATTGGTGTGGCCATCGCCGTGGGCAATCGCCCGCACGTCATTGCGGCTGTTCCGCACCGGAATAGCGTGGGTTAAATCGCTGATCAGCAGCACCCGTGCCGTGGCTTGGCTGACTTCAATTACTTGGCCAACCACCCCAAGGCTGTCTAACACCGGCTGGCCTAGATAGACGCTGTCGCCGCTGCCTTTGTTGATCAGCACTTGGTGTTTAAAGGGGTCGTGATCAACCGCCATCACTTCAGCCACCACCCGGCGCGAGTCCACTTTGGTGGGCGAGTCGAGCAGCGCCCGCAGCCGCTGGTTTTCTTGTTCTAAGTGGCTTAACCGCTGCAACCGCTCAGAATTCAGCAACTGTTGCTGCTGCAGCTTGCGGTTGTCTGCCAAGATGCTAGCGCGGCTGGCGACCCGATCGCTCACGCCATCGAACAACGCCGATGGCATCGAAGCAAGGTATTGAATGGGACTGACTACAGTCGCGAGGGTGGAGCGCAGCGGCGCCAGTTGCTGATTAAAAAAAATCAGCCCCAGACAGAACAGCACCGCCATAGTTAGGCGGTACTGCAGTGCGATGCCTCGCAGGAAAAATGGCTTCATCGCCGCGACAATCCTTACTCGTCAGCGAACACATCGCCGCCGTGCATGTCGATCATCTCCAGCGCCTTGCCGCCACCACGGGCCACACAAGTCAGTGGGTCATCGGCCACGACCACCGGAATGCCGGTCTCTTCTTGCAGCAGGCGATCCAGTTCTTTGACAAGGGCACCACCGCCGGTCAACACCATGCCGCGCTCGGAAATGTCCGAAGCCAGTTCTGGTGGCGACTGCTCAAGGGCGGTCATCACCGCAGACACAATGCCGGATAATGGCTCTTGCAGGGCTTCTAGGATTTCGTTGGAGTTCAAGGTGAAGCTGCGTGGCACGCCTTCAGCCAAGTTACGACCGCGCACTTCAATTTCACGCACTTCATCGCCAGGGTAAGCCGATCCGATCTCGTGCTTGATCCGCTCTGCGGTTGCTTCACCAATCAGGCTGCCGTAGTTACGACGCACGTAACTGATGATCGCTTCATCGAACTTGTCGCCACCAATGCGAACCGAGGATGAGTACACCACGCCGTTCAAAGAGATGATCGCCACTTCGGTGGTACCGCCACCAATATCAACCACCATCGAACCGGTGGCTTCAGAAACTGGCAAGCCCGCGCCGATGGCTGCGGCCATGGGTTCGTCAATCAGGTACACCTCGCGGGCGCCTGCGCCCATGGCCGACTCTTTAATGGCACGGCGTTCAACTTGGGTTGAACCGCAAGGAATGCACACCAAGACCCGTGGGCTTGGGCGGAACACGCTGTTGTCGTGTACCTGCTTGATAAAATGCTGCAGCATTTTTTCAGTCACGTAGAAATCGGCGATCACGCCGTCTTTCATTGGTCGAATGGCGCTGATGTTGCCCGGTGTACGGCCCAACATCTGTTTCGCGTCATGACCTACAGCGGCAACGCTTTTAGGACCAGAAGAACGCTCTTGGCGGATGGCCACAACCGAGGGTTCATTCAGGACGATCCCCTGCTCTTTTACGTAGATCAGAGTGTTTGCTGTGCCCAAATCGATGGATAGGTCATTGGAAAACAGACCACGAATTTTCTTAAACATGTACCGTGCCCGTGAGTAAAAACTGAGGGAGAGGGGAAGATAGCTAACTTTACCAACCCCCCCAAGAGGGCACAAGGCGCATATTGTTACCATGAGCCTTGAAACCACTTAGTTGTGGCGGTTTTTTCTGTTAGCGCAGTTCGCGTCGGTAGATCACCCGATCATTACCGCGAAAGCGGCCAAAACTGAGTTGGGCTTTGGGGTTGCATTCGCTGGCCGTCGCGCCAATAAAACAGTGGCGACCCACTGCATCCTCGCTGATATCACGACGCCACCACCACTGCAGATGATCGGTGCTGCCATCCAACCGCTGCTCTGCGGTTAACACTCGCACCGTGTTGTTCGCGGGCACCGTAACCGCACCAGCCCCTTGGCTTAACAACGCGCCCGTGCTGGCAATGGTGCTGCCATCGGACAGTTCGATGTCGTTGATCACCGTGCAGCTGTCATCGAGGTTGGTTTGGTAGCGGCCACTGCTGTTAAAAAACTGCGCTTGCAGCGGCAAACGCAGTGGCTGGGTTTCGCTGCCAAACACCGAGCGCAGCTCGATGCGGCCATCGCGCCACTGGTTGCCGCTAATGGCAGCAAAGGTCACCGTTTCACAGCTGCCGGTGGCCGATGCACGCACACAAATGCCATCCGCATCGGTCACACTGGCTGCGGTTACGGTCAGATCGGTCAAGCCATCGTAGGGAACATGGGGGCTGTCGGCGCGAGAATAGCTGACCAGAGCGTTATTCAGCAGCAGCGTTTGCGCGTCGTTATCGCGCAAGTTGTTGAGCGGCGATGGCGCCGACACCAACACCCCTGCGGGGGCTCCGGCATCGGCGGCGGTAAGCGCAGAGGTTGCACCGAAGTCCCAATACTCACCCCGGTAGTTTTGGGTTTCACTGCCACCAATGGCATACCCTTTGATGGTGAGCATCGGCGCTAACCCCGGCTTAAAGCCGATCTGCTGGCCGAAGTAGCTCATGTCATTACAGAACCCCTGCAGCTGCGGGCTGTTTTGCTCGGCCTGCAAATAAGCCGGCGTAAAGCGGCCAATGGCGTCGCTGGAATAACGATCTTTGCTGATGCTGCCCCCCAGATAACCGATATCCAGTTGCGGCTGCCAACGGAACGCGCCAACTTCATCGCTTTGCGTCACGATGGTTGCCCGGCCTTGAGCCGCAGCGGCAAACACCGCATTGGTCATCACGCTGTTGTTTTGGCCCCCCGCGGGGGACAACAACTGGGTTTGCAGCGAAAAGCCACTGTGGATGAAGTTTTGCGCCACGGGGTTGTCGCTAAAATCCGTATCGCCCTCTTGCTGATAACAGGCGGCGGTGACGTTCAGATCGAAATCCTGCCCCGCCGCGGCGGCGATGGCGCAGCTGGCATCGGCACTGCTGCAGGCTTTGGCTGAGCTGATGTGAAAGCCCACCGGCAGCAGATCCAGATTGGTGTTGCCCGCCAGTTCAATGGGCTGGCCATTCGGGCTTTGTTGGTAGGACGCCGACAGTTGCAAACGGCCAACATCGCTGTATTGATAGGGAATTGTGGCGGCGCCAAATTCATCAAAGGTTAACTGCCGAACTTGGCTGCTGCCGAGCGGCAGCGCACTGCCGTTAAGCGTGAACTCGGGCGATCCCACCGGCGCCGCGGGGCTGACCGCCGCCAACGCGAAGGTCAGATCTTGCTCACCGGTAAACAGAGGATCACACTGCAGGGGATCGGTTGCACTGGCGATCACCGCTTGGATCCCTATGCTGTGCTGTTTGCAGCCCAGCGCCGGTGGTGCCGTAAGCTGCAGCGCCGCATTTTGATAAGCGATGGCGCACTCACTGCTTTCAAGCCCAGCGACAAAACAGCGGCTGCTGCCGTTGTCATTAACGTTGAGGCCAATCTGCAGTGGCGCGCTGAGATCGCTCGGATCCGGGTGCCAAACGTTAACGCTGGTTTCCCCAGTAAAGGTGAGTGTTTGCGTTCCAAGGGTGCCGTCATTGAAGGTCAAACCGACGCTGACGGCATCATCCAATAAGGTATTACAATCCCGATCTAAGCACGCTTTGATGGTGATGGTTTCCGGCAGACACGTCACCCCAGCGCCATCGTGGCTGATGTGATAGAAGTGCAACTCATCCGTCGGTGCCTCAATGGCCACAATGCCGTATTGCTCACTGACGTGACTTTGATCGCTATCGTGGGCCAAGTCCTCTTCCAAGATGACGTTAATGACGTTTTCGGTCACTTTACAGAATCGGGTCCAACCGCCATCACCACCAGAGCGGGTGCGCTTGTTACCAAAGGTCAGTGGTGGGCTTGGGAACGGTTGATTCCAAGCCACATCGTATTGGGTTTCACACTGCTGTTGCGGGCTGCGGACCTTATCAAAGGTGTGGTTGGTCACGTCGGTACGGGTCTCAAGACGACGCACTTCGCCATTCAGCATCACTTCGCCACTGCCTGCGACGGCCAGCCACGCAATCTGTTCTTCGGTATCAACCGTGGGGCTAAGCTCGTTCGAATCAAGCCCAATATCAACCCGATTGCTGTTGAGATTGACGGCACGGGCGGTCAGAAAGTCATCTCGGCCGTTGCCGTTGGCCTGCCCTTGGATCTGCACCAAAAAGCCCGGCGCTTGGGCAAAGTTGGTTTCAAAATTGACTCTGGCCCCATCGGCATTGGCACAACCATTTTGTCGATTGGTGTACTTGCCCCGTACCGCACAGGTGGCAACAACGCCAGCTTCCACTTCGGCCACCACATCACCACTGGCGCTGATTAACTGCTGCTTGCCTGGGCTAACCACGAGCACATCGATGTACTCGATCTCAACGGTACGAAAACCCCCTTTATTCTGGGTGGGTGTCCACACCACAATCGAGACTTCGTCTTTGCTCACTGCGGTTACCGCCACATCCGCGGGCAGCTGGCTACCGGCCGCATTGGCTTTGGTTGGTGACGACAAGAACACCAACGGCGGCTCTGGGTGATCGTAATCTTTGATCTCAATGGTGGCGCTGTCGTCCACCCCAAGGCCTACTCGAAAAGCGCGGAAATAATCCGGGTAATCGGGCTCACACAGATCGCGGATCTCATCAGGCACAACCGCGTCATCGCGCACCGCTTGCGCGTTATTGTTTAAGATCACGCTGGTGGCCGCCGCGGCCCCCGTCACCTTGGCCTGATTGCTCATGGTTAACTGGCCACTGGCGTACAGCAAGCCCGTGAATTGAGCCTGCTGGGTTAAGGTCACGTCGCCGTTCACAAACAACTGCCAATGGGCACTGCCATCGGTTGGGGTAAAGTGCTGACCATCTTGCAACGTTAAACCGCTATTGATGACCCACTTGGCATCGCCGTGAACAATAAAATCATCACCAAAGTAGCCAGCGCCACTGTTGCCCACACTGGCAAAGGTGTAATCGCCACCCGCCCAATGAATCGCCCCCGCGTTCGCGCCAACCGTGAAGTTGCGGTAGTAATGCGGCTGGAATTCAATTTGGCTGTTATTTTGATTCAACAGCTGCACATCGCCATAACCGGTAATGCGGATACGTTCAGAACCGCTACTCAAAATTTCTGCGGTGTTGGTTAGGCTTAATGCTTCTACCGCAACGGCCCCGCCGTCATTAATCCGCACATCCGCTTGATTACGTAACTGCACCGTTTCTGCGGTTAATTGCGATAACTCAACCTTGGCGTTGTTTTCAACACGCAGCAGTTGCAACGGCTCATCCAGCAGCTGCCCTTGAAGCTGGCTGTTATCACTTAATAGCCAATCACCAAACCCCTTTAAGGTTAAGGTGCCGCTGGAGGCAGAAATGCGGCTTTGCCCCAACATGGTTAAGTCAACAATTTCGATGGTGCGGTTGCCGCTGCTGGCGATCCCCCCGCTGTTATTCGTGGTGTTGATCGTCGCGGTTTCGATCTGCAATCTGCTGCCTTCATCGACCAGCAAACGGCCTTGGGCACTGATATTAAGCGTTTCGATGTAGTTCGTATTATTGATGCGAGCTTGGCAGTTACCGCTGATGGTAACGGTCCGATAGCGAAGCTTATTATTGATGTTTACCGAGCCGCTGCTACAGCTGAAATTGCCACCGGGGTTACGATTAAAGGCGTTTGTCCCAGCGGGGAAATCGTTAGGATCGGTCACCGTGGGCAGAACCAGTGGCACCGAACTGGTGCCACTGATCTGGCATTCTTGGTTATCGCAATGATCATTACTGCCATTGTTGGCGAACTGCTGGCTGGTGAATTCCAGCAAGCGATCCGTTTCACCAATAATGTCGCTGTTTGCCGCCAGCGTTAACTTGCCGCCACTGTGGCTTTGCAACACACTGGGAAACGCCGCATCACACTGTGGCAAGGCCATCACGCTGCCACTCACCAAGGCTAAACTCACGGCCAGCAACTTAATCATACGCCAGTACCTCTATCACTTGCTCTGCTTTGGCGGCACCGCGACCGCACGAGGCGGTGGCGGTTAATAAAAATCGATCGCTAACATCATCGCCGGGGGCGGCGGTTTGCGTAACGCAGTTAAGCGCCACTTGGCAGTGGCTAAAACCGCTGCCGCTGGTTAGGCCACTGCTGGGGGTGAGACTCGTACTGCTGACGCCGGTGCAGGCGCTCACGGCGGTTTCAGCGCCGCGATTCAGCACCCGCGCCAGCGCCCAATCGGCACCGCTTTGGGCGGCGGCCCAAGCTCGGGTTTGGTTCACATCAAGGCTTAGGTTGCTGTCTTCTTGGCGCAGATTATTGGTGAGCACCATCGCCAGCGACGACATCACCACAATCACGAAAATGGCGATCACCAAGGCGGAACCGCTTTGCTGGCTGCGGCGCGATTGCTGCCTTTGATGCTGTTGATTCCGCGTAATTCTAAGGCACATTGGCAAGTTGCACCTCCTGCGCCCAACGTTGCTGCTGGTTATCCACCGAGAACCACCACTGCAGCCGCACCAAGTTGTTGCGGCCTAAGCTCGGTGGCGCCATCACAAACGGGCACTGGCTGTCGTTGGCACCGTTGTTGATGCAATCGGTTAGGTTGTTGGTTAACCCTTCGCCCATCAATACGCCATTACGCTGGATCTGTTCCCCCACCACACACCACTGCACCGCCTCTTCGGCAAAGAAAAAACGGCCACTGCTGGCGTAAGTGGCGGGATCAATCGCTTGGCTGAACTGCAACTGCGCTTGGCTGCAACTGCCACCGCAGCTGCTTACCGTTGTGCTTTGCAGATCGTAAAAATGCGGTTGGTAACCGTTTAACAGCACAGCTGTTAAGCCGTTGCAGGGGCTGCAATCGCTGCCGCTGCAGCAGCTGGGGGTATAGGCCAAGATGGTATCGGTGGTGCCAATCTGAGGGTTAGCAAAAAAACGCTCTGCCGACGCCAGGGGGCGAAAACTGATGCAGCTGCTACCAACGCTCACGGTGCCCGGCACCGCTTGGCTGACTTCACGGCTAAAGCGCTGAGACGCTAACCGCAGTTGGCTCATCTGCTGTTGCCAATCGCTGCTGCTTTGGTAGATGCGCGCGCCGTAGTTAATGAACGAGGTAACGCCTAAGGCTAATACGCTGATCACCACCACGGTGACCACCAGCTCAATCAGGGTAAAACCACGATTTCGCATCAGTAGTTGCCTCGCAGTTGGCTAAATTGCATCACTTCACCGCTGGGGCTGGTTACTGCTACGGTCAGCAGCTTGGCACCGCCGCTCCAACCCAAGCCGGTTTCACAGCTGACGCCGATCGCCACTTGGAAATTTTGGTAGTGGCCACTGCCCAGCAGGGCTTCGGCATTGCCGCTGTAGCCATCAAAGTTATCCAGCAGTTGCCACTGGCGTGGATCGCCGCCGCTGCCGGGGCATAAGCCGCCATCGTCGCTGCAGCAAGTGATCGGGCTGACTTGGCCGCCGCCGTCTGGGGTGGCCCGATCAAACCGGCGGCCGCTTAATTCAGCCAGCACCGCTTGGCTGACTTGGGCCGATTTTGCTCGCAAGAAAGCATCAGCCGAACGCTCTGCTAATGGAAACAACAGGGTACTTAATAGGGTTAATGCGATGGCTAATACCGTCATCCCCACGACCGCTTCCAACAAGGTAAACCCCTGTTGCCGCGATCGGCGCGATACGGTGACTGAGGCAGGCATCGCATTGGGCAGCGGCTTAACAATCATGGGCGTAGCCTTCGGCTTCGATGCACAACTCGGCGCTGTCACCGGCAATAATCTCGATGCGACACCCGCTGGCGCTGCACTGGCCATTGGGGCTGCCGTCACGATCGAAACTGAATGAAAAACTGCTGAGATCCCCGCCGCTGCGGCGCAGGATCACTTGGGTATTATCCAGGGGGTAGGCCTCGGCGGCGCAATCGCCACTGAGTATAAATTGACTGCCATTGACCTGCACTTGGCACATCTGCCCGGCCATTCGCGCTTGTTGGGCAGCGCGAACTTGGGTTATCAGGGCATCACGAGTAATGCTGGCTTGGAAGGCGTTAGATCCAAAAAAGCGCGGTGCCACCGTAACCGCTAAGATAGACACCAACATCAGGGTGACCACCAATTCGATTAGGGTGAAACCGCGCTGTCTGTACTGCAACATGCGCTTAGGCTTGGGGGTTAGCAGCCATCGCCAACTACTGTGTAAGTTGGTTTAGTCGTTGCGGTTGCTTCTTGATATTCCAAGTAACACTGAGAGGTCGCTGGCACGGATGCGGTAGCCGCAACACTAGTGGTAATGCCTTCAGGGAATACTCGCGCAAAACCAGTAGCAGCAACGGCCGTCCAGTCGGAATTGTCGTCTAACAAAAATTCAACACCGGCAACGGTCTCAGGTACGTAACCAAACTCCAGAGTTACAGCAGCGGTGCCGCCTGAAGCGACAGCATTGCCATCGGCGTCAACATCATAGGTCGCTGCACTCTCTTGACCAGCAATGATCGCTTTGGAGTACACCAAATCGTTGCCAGACTTCATTGCACCTTTCACACCTTCCAAAGTCGCTTCACGTGCATCAGAAGAAATGTCGATAAATTTCGGTGCCGCTACTGCAGCCAGAATGCCCAGAATCACGATCACCACGACCAGTTCAATCAGGGTAAAACCTTTTTGTGCTTTCATTGTTACTGCTCCCAAAGAGAATTAAAGCAATCAGTCAGCAGCAGTGCATCGCCCCTGCTGACTAACTTATTGAAACGAATTAGTTGTTAAAGCTGATTACTTGGCCCGTGCCCAGATTGTAATCGAAACCGATGGCGCCCGCTGTTGCCTGAGTCACTGCGGGGTCAACCAGACGACCGGTATCGTTCAAAGCCAACGAGTCGAGCAAGAAGTACACACACTTATCAACGTTGTTGACGGTGTTTCCGTTCATGTCGATCACGCTACCGGCACCGGCATTTTCTACCGAAACAAAGTAACGGAAATCACGCAGATCAACGTTGGTTGCGCTGCTGTGAGTTGGGGTGCTTTGCAGGATGTCATCAAACACCCCTTCACAACGTGCGGCCGTCAGATTGGTGCCACTGTCGTTGCTGTCGCTGCTTGGGTAACCAAAGCGGTTCACACCCACATTGATGCCGTTGATCAGCACACCCGTAGTTGGGCGACCGTCCACTTCCCACTGGGCACGCACTAGGCCAACCGCAGCGGCAAAGCCACCGCCAACGCCTTCGGCGGCAGCAATTTCAGCTTCGTCAGTCAGGTTGATAAAGCGCGGTAGGGCAACAGCGGCCAATAAGCCAAGGATCACCACTACAATCACCAGCTCTACAAAAGTAAAACCACGTTGCATCTGTTTTTTCATCGTATTCCCTACTCTAAACCTGAGTGAATGAAATTTAAGTCAATCGTGTCAGTAGATTGACACATTTACGGTGTTTTTTCTACCGCAGCCAAGGCACTTTTACGTTTCCAAATCAATCATATAACAACACGCTGCCCGTACTAGGATAGTAGTGCAATTCGGCCAAGTCATTGAGCACAAAGCGGCAATGGCCTTGATCAAACTGCTGCACCTGCAATAACGCGTCGGCTTCCGACCCCATTAGCTGGTGCCACAATAAGCCACAATTTTGTTGCGGATCTGGCCAGCCGCGCTCTTGCAGCATCGGCAATTGATACGCTTGGCCATCCGGCGCTTGCCACGGCAACAGCTGGGGCTGATTGTTAAGCAACCATTGCCCGCGCACCGCATACAGCGATTCTAAAAAGCGCTGCTGCACCAAGTTGGCGGGCACACTGCGCTGGGCATCGCCGATCGGTAACTGCCACAACACCAGCAGCGCCAACAGCAGCGACAGCAACCACAGCAACAGCCGTTCCATGTGGCTTTCAGAGCGCTGCTGCTTATCCATTAGTGGCCCTGCACTGCGCTGAACATATCCCACATCGGCAGGTAGATCCCCAGTGCCAGCACCAACAGCATCCCAGCCACAATCACCAGCAGGATCGGTTCAAGCTTAGCGGTTAAGCCTTTGAGCTCGTGATCCACTTCGCGATCGTAAAATTCGGCGGCGTCGTCCAGCAGCTCATCCAAGCGGCCGGTTTCTTCGCCCACGGCGATCATCTGCATCACCAGCGACGTAAAGAAGCCGCTTTGGCCAGCCACTCGCTGCAAACTTTCGCCGCCTTCGATGCCACGCCGCATCGACACGATATGCTGCTGCATATAGGTGTTATCCACCGCATCAGACACCAGCTGCAGCGATTGGTTAATCGGCACCCCGCCGCGCAGCATCATCGATAAACTGCTGCAAAAACGGCTCAGGGTCGCGCGCTGAATCAAGGTGCCCAACAGCGGCTGTTTTAATTTATAGCGATCCCAGCGCAGCTTACCCGCGTCGGTTAACAGGTAACTGCGGATCCCGAAGATCCCGCCCACAATCCCCAGCAGCAGCAGCCACCAGTAATTGATAAAGAAGTTCGAGGTACCGATTAAGATCCGCGTTGGCAGCGGCAGCTCGGCACCAAACTTAGCGAACATGCCCGCAAACTGTGGGATCACAAAGATGTTCAACACCACCAAGGCCACCGCAATCACCGCGATCACCGTCATCGGGTATCGCATCGCCGCTTTTACCCGGCGCTTGGTTTCGGTTTCCTGCTCGATATGGCGATACAAGCGGGCAAAGGCTTCATCCAAGTTACCGGTGTTTTCACCCACGTGCACCATCGCCACATACATCGAGCTAAACACCCGTGGATGCTGGTTCATCGCGGCCGAAAGAGTGTGGCCTTGCACCAGTTGTTCGCGCAGATCCAGCAAGGTGGTCTGCATCAATTCGTTGTCTTGCCCTTCCGCTAACCCCGCCAACGCTTGCAGCAGCGGAATGCCGGATTTGGCCAACGACTGCATCTGTCGAGTAAACAGCAGCAAGGCGGTGGTCGGCACCTTCGCCTGAAACAGCGATTTGAACTCCAGCAACTTGCGATCGCTGTGGGGTTCAAGCTGCAGCGGAATGATGGCGCGACGCATCAGTTGCTCCATCGCCGCCGCTTCGCTGTTGGCGTCGAGTAACCCTTCCACTTTAGCGCCGCTGGCATCGCGGCCTTGGTAGCGAAATTGGCTCATATCAAGACTCGTTCATGCGCTGCGCCAAGCTTTGGTTCAGCTCGCTAACGTCTTCGGCCAAGCGCATCGCTTCGTTCAAGGTGGTTAACCCTTGCTTGGCGTATTGCAGCGCCGCCAGCGCCAGCGGTTGGAAACTTGGGTTGCTGCGCGCCGCCTTAGCAAAAGCCAGAGGATCGCTGTCGCGCAGGGCGTCAATCATCGGTTCATCCAGTTCCAGCAATTCGTACACACCAATCCGACCACGGAAGCCGGTTTGGTTACAACGCTGACAGCCATTACCGCGCTTAAAGGTTTGCGCCGCCATGTTGGGATCGGCCACGTGTTGCAGCCAGGCTTTTTCTGCCGGTTCCAGCTCGACATCGGCGGCGCAGTGGGTGCAGATCCGGCGCACCAAACGCTGGGCCAAAATCGCCCGCAGTGCCGACGACACCAAGTACGGTGCCGCCCCCATGTCAATCAAACGCAGGGTGGAACTGATGGAATCGTTGGTGTGCAAGGTGGACAACACCAAGTGGCCGGTTAATGCCGCCCGCAGGCCGATCTCAACGGTTTCTTGGTCGCGCATCTCGCCCACCATGATCACATCAGGATCCTGACGCAAAGTGGTGCGCAGCACCTGCGAGAAGCTCAGGCCGATCTTCTGGTTGATCTGCACTTGGTTGATCCGTTCCAGTCGGTATTCCACCGGATCTTCAACGGTAATGATTTTCCGCGCGGGCTGGTTCAGTTCGTTCAATAGCCCATACAAGGTGGTGGTTTTACCGGAGCCCGTAGGGCCGGTCACCAACAACATGCCGTGAGGACGGTTGATCTGAGTTCGCAGCCGCTGCTGAATGTCTGCTGGCATCCCCGTTTGGGCGATGTCTAACAAGCCCGCCGATTGATCCAGCAAACGCATCACCACCGCTTCGCCGTTTTGCACCGGCATGGTGGATACCCGCACGTCCACTTCGTGGTTGGCCACGCTGAACTGGAAACGGCCATCTTGCGGCAACCGTTTTTCCGAAATATCCAAACCCGACATCAGCTTGATCCGCAGCACCAAGGCGTTGGCGATCCGAAACTCTGACAGGGTGTTTTCCATCAACTGGCCATCAACCCGATAGCGAATACGCAGCACTTTTTCGTCTGGTTCGATGTGGATATCCGACGCCCGCACCTGCATCGCATCTTCAAAGATCGATTGCAGCAAGCGCACCACGGTGGCATCGCCGCCATCGTCGTCGCTGATCAGACCGGTAAGGGTGAAATCCTGTTCGTCGCCGTACTCTTCTTGCAGTTCGCCGGCAATCGAAGCAATTTTTTCGGTGTGGCGATACAGGTTATCAAACGCATCCAGCAGCTGCCCTTCGGTGGCTACCGCCAAGCGGATCTGCCGCGGTGACACCAAGGCTTCCAGCGTATCCAGTGCCGCCAGATCGGCGGGATCACTCATCGCCAGCAACACGCTGTCTTCGTCGGCTTCCACCACCAAGGCGCGGTAGCGGCGAGCGTGCACTTCTGGCAGCAACTGCACCAGCGCCGGTGGGATACGGCGGCGGCTGATGTCTAAGAACGGGATCGCCATCTGCTGCGACAAAATGGTCAGCAGCTGCTCTTCAGGCAGCGCGCCCATGTCGATCAGGGTACGACCCAGTTTACGGCCACTGGTTTTTTGCGCTTTGAGCGCCGCCATCAACTGCTCTTCGCTGATCGCCCCTTCGGCCACCAACAGATCGCCTAAGCGTTGTTTCAGTTTGTTTTTCATTTAGCGCCTCCCAACTGCTGCACTCGTTGCTGCGCGTATGCGCTGGCGGCGGCATCCAGCCCCGGCAACAGCAATGCTTGTTTGTAGGCATTGCTGGCGTGTTCGCCACGTTCTAAAAATTCAAGGTTATAGGCCAAGCTCAACCACCAATTGGGGTTACTGGGCTCGGCTTGCACCAGCTGCTGCCAATCTTGGGCAGCCAGTGGGTATTGCTGTAACTGTTGCGCCAACAGCGCCCGTGCGGGCAGATCGGCGGTTTCGGTATGCAGTGACTGACTGAACTGCAACCACTGGATCGCCAACTGCGGATCGCCACTGGCGTGCGCCCGTTCGGCGCTGACAATGGCGTAACCGGCGTATTGCGGAAACTGCGCTAACCCTTGCTGCAACAGCCGTTCAGCAGCGGCAGCGGGCAACAGCGGCAACAGCGCCAAACGCGCTTGATGCAGGCTGGGATCCAGCGTTAAGGCTTGCTCTAAGCTGGCACGAGGATCGGTTTGCTGCTGCGCTTGCTGCCACAGTTGCTGCGCTAACTCTTGCGGCGACAGCGCCGAGGGTTTGACCTGCAAGTTCGGTTGCGCGCGAACTGGTGTTGGGAGCGCCACCGCCGTGGCGGGAACGGCAACCGCAGCGGGTTGGGATGCCGCCGCAGGCTTTGGCTGTGCTTCACTCGCTACCGAAACACCGGCACCGGCACCGGCATCGACATCGGCATCAACCTCAGCCTGAGTCTTGAGCTTGGTATTGGTCTTGGTATTGGCCACCGTGTTAACCGCGGCTTTCAGCTCGGTTTGAGGTTCAGCGTTAACGGCGGTTTGAGACACGGGCTCAGCCGCAACTGCAATCTGTGTTGGTGTTGGTTCTGGTGCTGTCTCTGCCGCCGTGACCGTCTCGACCGTTTGTGCCGCTGGCACGGCTTGTTCTGCCGCCGCCGGAGCCACGCTGTTGGCGCGCGGTTGCAGCAGTTGTAGTTGGGCGCTGATGGTTGGCCACCACAGCCACAGCAACAGCGGCAGCAACAATAAGCCCCACCACACTTTTCGGCGCGGTGGCGACGGCGGTTGCACCACTTGATCGGCACCGAAACTGGCCGGCATGGCACCTTGGCCACCACGACGTTCTAACTGTTTTAAGGTGTCGTTAATCACACTCATAGCGCCACCTCTGGTACGAATCGCAACCATAATCCCGCCGCCAGCAGCAACGCCGCCAGCAACCACAATGGGGCGGTTTTAGGAATATTGCGCCACGGCGACAAGGGTTTGGCGGCTTCGGTATCGGCAATGGCGCGCTCTACGATCTGTCGATCCAGCTGGCCTTTACCGGCACCAAAACCCAGCATCAAACATTTATGCGCCAATACGTTTACGATCCGTGGAATGCCACCACTGGCTTGCCATAACAGCTTCGAAAGTGGTGGGGCAAATAGATTCTGCTGGCGACAACCGGCCACCTGCAGTCGATGTTGCAGATAGCCTTGGCATTCGGCCAACGACAACCCGCGTAATTGATAAGAGAAAGTGATCCGCTGCCGCAGCTGTCGCAGCTCTGGCCGCGCTAGGCGTTGATCCAGCTCAGGCTGCCCCAGTAACACCACCTGCAGCAGCTTAAAGCTTTCGGTTTCTAAGTTGGTGAACAGCCGCAGTGCTTCCAAACTGTCGTCGGGCAGCGCCTGTGCCTCATCCACTACCACCACCACCGGCCGATTGTTCATGGCACAGCGCATCAACTTATTGCCAATCGCTTGGGTCAGCAGCAGCGCGTCATGTTGGGCTGGTAGCCCCAGCTCGGCCGCTAAGGCGCGGCGTAATTCGTCGCCGCTTAAGTAGGGGTTTGGCAACCACGCAAACTGGTATTTGTCGGCCAGTTCGTTGATCAGCTTACGGCAGATCATGGTTTTGCCTGTGCCCACCTCGCCGGTCACCTTGATAAAGCCTTCCCCTGCCGCCAAGGCGGTATGCAACACCTGCAGTGCCTCTTGGTGTGGCGGCAGTTGGCAATAAAACTGCGTATTGGGCGTCAGCGTATACGGCAGTTGGGTTAGGCCATAGTGGTACAGGTACATGGGCGCGTTAGTACCAACCGGTTACGGTACTGCGGCTTTGCCGCAGTTGCTCGCTCCAGGTGCCTTTTTCCACCACGGTTGGGCGCAACAGGATCACCAGTTCGGTCTTCACGCTTTGCTGAGCGCGGTTGGTAAACAGCTCACCTAAGCCGGGAATGTCGCCCAGCAGCGGGATTTTGGATTCCATCTGCGTGTTGCTGGTTTGCATCAGGCCACCGATCACCACCACATCGCCACTGCGAGCGCGCACCAAGGTGTCGGATTCACGAATGTCGCTTTGCGCTAACGGCAGCGACAACTCGGAATCGTTGGTTTCAATCACCTTGGTTTGCTCGGTGATCTCCGTCACCGATGGGTGCACGTGCAGCAACACATCGCCTTCGGCGCTGATCTGCGGTGTGACGTCTAAGGCGATGCCAGAGAAAAACGGCGTCAGCTCCACTTCGGGGTTGGTAACCGGGGTGGTTGAGGCCACGGTGGTGGTGCTAAAGCCGGTCACGAAGTACTCGTCTTTACCCACTTTAATCACCGCTTTTTGGTTGTTGATGGCGGTAACGCGGGGGCTCGACAGGGTATCAACGTCGCCTTGGGTATCCAGCAGGCTAACGACCGCTTCGAAGTCGGCGCCACTGAAGGTTAAGCTGGTTACGCCACCCAGTGTGCCGCTGATCATGTCGCCAAACACGCCACCGCTGGTGCCACCCACAATGCCAACGTTACCGGCGTTGCCCATGCTGGCTTCAACGTTGCTCCAGTTGATCCCTTGCTGGTAGCCGTCGTTCAAACGCACTTCCAGAATGCGCGCTTCCAGCACCACTTGGCGGGTTAGGTTGCTGCCCGCCTGTTCCAGAAAATCTTTGACTTGGCGCAGCTCGCTTGGGGCGGCTTTCACCGTTACCAAACCCGCTTGCGGCAACACAATCACTTTACGGCCAGGGCCGTTGCCCACCATTTGCTGCAGCACCAGCTCAAGCTGGGTCCAGAAGTCGGTGTCGGTGCGGGTGCTGATGAAGGTGCCGTTGCTGGAATCCGAGCCGTTGTCGCTGTTGGAGTCGGCGCTGTCACTCGAGGAATCGGAATCGCTGGAGCTGGAGCCCGAATCGTCTTCGTCGCTGATCCGGCCGGAGTTCACCGAAGTTAGGCTTAAGCCGTTACGCTGCATCAGCAGGTAGTTCACCGGAATGGTTTCGCTGCGTAAACCCGCAGGGAACACTTGGATCACGTTGTCGCTGATGCGCACATCGTAGCCGTATAAGTCCTGCACGGTTTGCATTACTTGGCGCAGGCTCACTCGGCGCAGGTTCATCGAGATGGTGCCGTTCACCGCAGGGTGCACCGCCACGTTGTAGCGGCTGTTGGCGGTTAAGCTGGCGAAGAACGCCTTGGCGTCCACCCCATTCGCGGCCACGTCGATCAGCGGCTCTTTTACCGCCACTGGGGCTAAGCTGTTGCGCTGGATCTGCTGTTGCACCGACAACGGCAGTGGCGGCGGCGCCACTTTGGTTTGCTGGCTGCTGTCTACCGCTTGATCCAAAGCCGTTAGCGAGTGAGTAGGCTCAACATGATCTGCTGGCAAGTTCTGACAACCGGACAGGCCGAGGATCACCGCCGCCGACAGGCATCCCTTAATTAAACGTTCCATCAATGCTCCTGACTTAACTCACTAACTTGAGGAAACAGACGCAAGCTGCGGCCATTGCTCAACATAACTTGATCGCGGGTAATAGTGCGGATCCGGTGTTGTCCCCACACTTCCCCTTCACGAAAGACTTTGCCACCAATGATCGCCTGCTTATGGCGACCTTGGATCATGATCGATTCTAAGGCTCCGGTGGCCTGAGTTTGTTTCACCACTGGCGCGCTCCAACTGGGCGGCGCGGTGGGATCGATGCCGTTAGCGACCGCTGGTGTTGCCAGCAGTATCAGCACCATCATTTTGATGATATCCAACACGGATCGGCTCCTGTTCTGTGCCTAAGGTATCCAACTGCAGTTGCAGTCGCGCCAAGGGGTATTTGGTTACGCGGTAGCTCAGCTGACGCCAGTAGAAGCGACGTTCCATCTGTTCCATCCGCCCCAGTGCTGCTTGCAGCGCAAAAAAGCTGCCTTCCAGTTCCAGCATCACCCCGTGGCGGAACAAACCGCCCTGCTCGGTTAACGCTTCGCTGTCTTGGATCTCTAACTTAATTAAGCTAACCCCTTCCGCGCGGGCTAATAGCATCGCTAACGAGGCCGCCATCTGTTCTGGCACCACCAGATCCACCAACTGCTGTTCGAGCTGCAGCTGGCTGGCGCTGATTTCCGTGTTCAGTTGCTGCAGCTGTTGTTGCAGTTGCTGGTTGGGATCTTGCTGTAACTGCAGTTGCAGCAGCTCTAGCTGTTGCCCCAGCTGCCGTTTGTCTTGGGTTAACTGCTGCAGTTGCTTATCCACTTTCAGGTATTGATTGAGCGCCGGTTCCACCACAAAGGTGTACCCCAACAGCAGCAGACCAATCCAGATGGCGCTGCCAATCAGTACTCGCTCGCGGCGGCTTAGCTCAACAAAGCGTTTGGCGTATTGTTGCCACTTTTCGTTCATGGCGCCTCCTGTGCGTCGGCTGCGGTGGCACCGTGGCTGGCTTCAAACGTTACCGGGCCTCCGGCTTCACCATCAATTCGCAGCTGGCTTAATGCCCGCCCCTGCAGCGATTCTTGGCTGCCGAGTTTGTCGATCCAAGCCGGTACTGCGGCGGCGGTTTTGGCCGCACCCGATAACCGCAACTGGCCGCTGGCCACATCAAATTGCTGCAACCACACCTGTTGATCGGCCGCCACGGACAGATCCCGCATCAAATTAGAGAAGCCCGGTTCAATCAAGAATTTATCTTGCGCCAGCAGTTCGCCGATCTGTTCTAACCCCGTCAGCGTGGCTTGCGCTTGCGCCACCTGCGCTTGCAGCTGCGGCGATGGCTTCAGCTTGGCCAGCTCAACACTGAGGTTGCTGACCTGATCGGTTAACTGCTGTTGCTGCTGCAACGCTTGGTCCCGTTCGCTGGTTAACTTACCCAGTTGCCACTGTTGCAGCAGGGTTACCAACAGCAACAGCAACACAATGGCTACGCTGCCCCCCACCAACAGCGGCAACGTAAGCCGCGGCTTAGGCGGCAACATGGTGTCGCTATAAAGGTTAATTCGTGTCTTCATCGTGCCCCCGTGCCATGGCAGCCGCGTGGGCCATCAGTTGTTGTGGCGTTTGTTCGGCGCTGCCCAGCAGCTGCACCGGCAAGCCAAAGCTTTGCTCCAGCTTTTGCTGCAAGAGAGCGTGGTGTTGCGGTGGCACCAACAGAGCAAAGCCATCAGCAGGGGGTTGCCGCAACTGTCGTTCGAGGTAATCCATCGAGCGCTGCAGCTCTAGCTGCAAGGCATCAAACAGCCCCATTTCGATCTCTAATTCGGTGAGATTATCCAGCTGATTAAAACCACGAATGGCACGCGAAAACAGCAACTTGCCATCACAAGCAATCAGCAGTTTTAACGGTTGATCGGTTTGGTGCCACAACATGATTTGTGGCCGAGGGTTGCTGGGCAGCAGCTCTAACAGCACCAGTTCTTCAATGCTGATTAGGCCAATGCTGATGCCAACGGCGTCGGCTTTCACCGCCAGCTTGGCTAACACGTCTTTGTCGCTTACCACCACTTGCAGCGCATCGCGATCCGCCGGATTGGCGGCCAGTTGGAAATAATCCACCTGCATCCGTGGCAGCGGCACCGTAGCCAGTTCGCGCACTGCAAAGGGCAGCGCTTGTTGCAGTTCATCATCGGGTACCGACGGGCGGTCGATGGCAATGATCTGATAGTGACTGGCGGTCAACACCAGTTGCAGTCGACAGGGGCCAAGACGCTTCGCAGCATCTTGCCAACCGGCAGCATTGCCGCTGTCGAAACTGAAGCCGCCTTGCTCGTCCATTACCCACAGCGTGTTATCTGCGAGCAAGCAAGCACCAGCGACCCGATTCGAGGTTTTTTTCCGAGTCAATCCGAACACTAAGGCATCCCCAAGGGCAAAAACGGTCAGCAAATAACGCGCTCAACTGTGAGCAAACGTTATTTTTCTTACACTTACCATCGATTATGACGGCATTCGCCCCAGTTTGACCAGCGCTAGTTCATGAGCTTTTGAGCGGCCTAACTATTTTAGAAAAAAGCGCCCCTGCCCAACTTCGACCCCAAGTTGCAACAAGCAATCCCATTCGCCCTGATCTTCTACCCCTTCAGCGATGATCCGCAGCTTTTGGTGGGCGGCGGCTTGGATCAGGCTGGTGACCACCAACTGGCTTTCTGGACGCCGTTGAATGTGGCGCACTAAGCTCGGGTGCAGCTTCAGCCAATCAACGGAAAAGTCTTCGATGTAGCGCGTGTGTTCAACGGTGTAGCCCACCCCATCCACCGCCAATTGCACCCCGATTTTACGCAGCTCACGCAGCACATTGGCCATCTTTTCGCCGTGGCACACCAGTTCGCGTTCGTTAATTTCAACCACCAACTGGGTGCGCCGCACCTGATAGTTGGCCAATAACATCGCCACCGATTTCCCAAAGCGAGGGTGCATCACCGATTCGGCCGACAGGTTAACCACCAGTGGCTTGGTCCAACCGTGGCTTTGCATCTGATGCAACGCCTTGGCCAGCAGATCCCGTTCAATCCGTGGCAATAAGCCACAGCGTTGCGCCATCGGTAAGTACAACGACGCCGGTAACACCTTGTCTTGGTTGTCCAACAACTGGCTAAACTGCTCACGTTTCACCACCTTGCCGCTGCCGTCGTACAGGGTTTGGTAATGAGTTTGCAGGCGGCCATTGGCTAAGGCGGATTCAATGATGCTGCGCCAGCGCACGGTGCCTTGGGCCAGTTCGCGATCCACCACGCCTTTGTCGTACATAAACCAGTTGCTTTGCCCCTGCAGCTGCGCGGCACGCAGCGCCAGTTCGGCTTCGTCTAAGGCTTGTTCGCTGGGTTCATCGCGGCAAAAATAGGTAACGCCGATGTCGAGGAAGTTTTCCCGATCGACGCTGGCTGGCAGTTGCAGCCGCTCACCCAAGCGATGCAGCCGTTCCGCTAAGCTTTCCGCCTCTTTTAAGGGCAAACCAGGGATCACCAGCCCCAATTGCAGCCAATGTAAGCGCGCAAACACCGCTTTATTGTGCTCCACCAATAGCGGCTTCGTCAGTTCGATGAATTGCTGCAACAACGGCAACCGGGTTTCCACCGGCAGCTCTTCCAAGCCAACAAATTGCAGCAAGCAGATAACGCCGTTGGTTTGCAGTGCCCCGGCTTCCGACATCGCCAGCAGGTGGCGATCGAAATAGAGGCGGTTGCCCAGCCCCGATTCTTTGTCTAAAAAGGCGTTGGTTCGCACCTGTCGATCCAGCTCTAACTTGGCTTGGCGTTCATCCCGCCACAGTTGATGCAAGGTGCGATAGGCGCGGGCGGCAGAGAGCGGACGCATCCCTTTGCTGTGGTCGATGGCGGCGTGGTAATCGCCTTGGTTGATGCGCGCCCCTTGTTGCGCCAACAGTTCGATCCCTTGCAGCTCTTGCGCTAACCAGTGGCGGCCATAGCCCACCATCGCTAACGCAGCGCCCAGGCCAATCAGCACCGACAGCCATTCTTGCCACGAGTAATAATCAAATAGGTTGGGGGTGGGGATCACCATCACCACCTCATAGCCGCCAGCCAGCGGTCGATTGAAGGTAACGGTGGAGCCAAGGTGAACGTTATTGTTGAACCACCCCAGCAGCAGTTCGTCGTCTTTAACCAAACGGAAGCGTTGCGCTTCAACGCTGGCAAGGGTGTTTGGCAACCAAGCGGAGATGTTGTCGGCGTGGGGATCTTGTTCCAGCTGAACTTCCACCAGACTCAGCAGTGATTCCACGCCGGAATAGCGGGCATTGGCCACGCCGGCAAAGCTGGCGCTCAGCACGCTGATCATAATACTGATGGCAATGAACAACAGCGAGACTCCCCAAAATAGGATCAGTCGCTGACTCTGTTCACGGTTGCGTTTCATTGCTGGCTCCTGCCATTTGATTCCCTACCGCCACCTTGCCTTAGCCGCAAAGATTGTCAATCAATGCCGCATTGAACGTGATTCCTGTCCGTTTTATCGGCCATTGCGTTAATAAAATCGCGAACGGATCACTTTTGTCATCGAATTGAAATATATCGCCAGCGAATGCAATTCAGGTGTAATGGTGAGCGTTCAATCAACGTGCGTCTTGCTGCACAAGTGAGCGCGACCGCCCACTTGTTGCGGCAAAACCACGCTATGATGCTTGCCCCTGTTGCTTCGCCACTGAGCGCCCACCCCATGCCCTTCCATACTCGGTTCAACAAAATGATGCCGTTAGCAGCCAATGGCCGCGGGGCCTTGTTTGCTTTGGTTTCAACGGGGCTTTACGTGGCCGTAGGCATCATCGTGCGTCTGCTCAGCGGTCAGATCGATCTGTTTGAGATCCTACTCTTTCGGCAATCGGTGCTGCTGTTGGTGCTGCTGCCTGCCCTATGGTTGGGTGGCCACACCTTATTTCAACCCAAGCGCATCGATCTGCACGCACTGCGAGTGCTGGGGGCCTTTGCGGCGCTCAGCCTAAGTTACCTGACCGTCAGCAACCTGCCCTTGGCCGATGCCACCGCGCTGGGGTTTACCCAAGTGCTGTTTGTGGCGCTGATCTCGCGCATCACCTTAAAAGAGCCCGTTACGCGGCAACGTTGGCTTGTGATCGCCGTAGGGTTTATCGGGGTAGCGCTGATCGTTCAGCCGCAGTTTGATCACGGCGCCAATCTATATCTGGCCACTGGCCTGATCGCCGCCCTGTGCACCGCCGTTGCGGTGCTGTGCGTAAAGCGGCTGACTCTGGAGGCTGAATCGGGCACCAACATCTTGGCCTACCAAGCGATTTTTGTGGCAGTGCTGGCCGCACCGCTGGCCCTGCTTAACTGGCAGTGGCCCACTAACCAACAGCTGCCGCTGTTATTAGCGGTGGGTGGCTTGTCTGCCATCGCCCAATGGTTTGCCCTGCAAGCCTACAAACGCGGCGAGGCCAATGTGGTGGCGAACGTCGAATACGCGCGGATCCTCTACGCCATCGGCTTTGGCTATCTGCTGTTTGCCGAAGTGCCCAATCTGCTGGCCCAGGTTGGGGTAGCCATCTTGATAGGCAGCGCGTTATTGCCGTGGTGGTGGCAGCGGCAATAAAGTCGAAGCGGCGTTGCTCTCAGCGCGCATGGCTTGCTGCACCTGATCACGCAAAGTCGGTTCAATCGTTAATTGCTGCAAAGCCAACAAAAAGCCCCGCACTGGGCGGGGCTTTTGAGCATAACTTGCGACTAAACCACAGGGTTTAAAAGGGTAGTTTCTGGGTATTCCAACTAAGGTACACCACCAACCGACCCACAAAGCAGTGGCCGTGGAGCCTTTTACCACATCTAAAAAGCAAACGAATCGTCACTCTCTCCAAACCTTGTCAAAAAAGAGCCAGCAAGGCCCATTTTGTGGCAGCTAATTTTACACTTTTGTGGTGCGGGCTGACAGCACGACTTTGTACTATATTTCATCCATTTCACGCATAGCGCCTAGAATGAGTGGACGAATCATTGCCGGAATCCGTTTGTGGGTGTATTCCACACCACACTTCTTCATCCCTTCTGACACATAATTTTGCTGCTCGTCAGAGTACATGGCTAAATCCCCGTACAACGTATACATCAGCCAACAGAACATCAGCTCTTCTTTGCTTAATGGCCCAACATCATCTGGGGCTATTCGTGAAAGGGTACCTTGTGTTCCATCAGCAAACCTCGTTGAATATGCATCCATTGCGGTACCCATGACACTACCGTGAACCATCTGATATGTGATACTTCTCGCAACCAAATACAAAGCAACATGCTCTGGTAGCTCAACGTCGGCTCCAGAAACGACCTTAACAAGTAATGGGTAAAAGTAGCGCTCTATAGGCTCAAACTCCATTCGCAAGTGGCTTGGTGTAGCTGGTACGCAAATTGCGAACCGCAAGTTGCGTACTGAGGTTTTTCCACGATATTGTTCGGTACGCCTTACCCTAGGGGGTAAGCGTTGATGTGAGCATTAAGATATGAATCAGATTATTGAATCTCGTTTCCAGCGAGCGCTGGACCGTCTGCTTGTTGGGCAGTCTCAATTCGTGGTGACGACGGGTAGCAGGCTCACTATGGACATGGTAATCCGTGAAGCCGGAATGGGTAGCGTCATCCACAAAGCTGAGTTCGCTCGGTGTCGTGAACGCCTCCAATCCGAGATCGATGCGCACAACCTTAATGCCACCTGAGATGTTGCCTGTTACCCAACATTCGGTTTTGTCACCTGCTACTCAGGACTAATCTGAAGTTGACTGGCTTGAGCGTACGCTCAGAGATTCATCAGGCCCCATCAGTTGCGCTACACAAGTCACCATCAGTTGCGCTACGCCAGTTTCGAAAATCGGGCTGCGTAATGGGTTTCAGACTCGGTATGGTTCGGTACGGTAATGAACGTACCGAACCATACTTGGCCTTTCCAATACGGCATCTGGCAGCTCAATCAAGCCATTTAGTAAAAATGACCTTTCTACTAAAATCTTTAGTAAAACATAGTGAAGCACGGGGTAACAGCGTTTGGGGAATTCTTACCCAGCCCCAAACCTCACAACAGCGAGCCTTCTACTAGTGGGTCTGCGTCCTTCAGTGCCTTGTAAAGCGTAGAGCGGGCAACACCAAAATGTCCCGCAACGCTTGTTACAGTTACCGTCTCGTCGAGCAGCATATGTTGTGCTTGCCTGATTTGCGTCTTGGTAAGGGCTGGCTTGCGTCCGCCCACCCGACCTCGCGCACGTGCAGAAGCGAGTCCGCGTATAGTACGTTCTCGGTTCATCTTATTGTGGAACTGGGCCACTGCACCAAACATGTGAAAAGCCAGCTCCCCTGCTGGAGTTGTTGTATCGATGGCCTCAGACAGGGAAACAAACTGAACGCCGCACTCACGGAACTGCTCCATAAGCAGAATAAGGTCTTTGAGGGAGCGACCAAGACGATCTAGGGCTGTCACCACAACCACATCCCCATCCCTGATGGCATCCATCATTCTGTGGAGTTCTGGCCGTTCCTTGGCGCTATTACCAGAACGCTTCTCCTGATAAATGCGCTCGCATCCGGCAACCATTAGCTGATCAACCTGCGATGCAAGTTCTTGGTCGTCTGTGCTGACCCTGATGTATCCAATCTTCATTGTTATTTTTTCCATAAAACATTGCGAAACGCTACATAGATAAATAGACAAGTTTTCGGACACCTTTTCAACCTTCGAACGATGTTTTATTGCGATTTCTCAAGCGTGTGACAAACGGTCGTTTGATGGACGGCTTTTGGTCACAGTGAGACAAGCGTCCCTTGTGCAGAGTACATCGTGATGTACGCCCAACGGCTACTGTGTACAATACCCACAAAACAACAAGGTTTTAGCGATTATTTTGTCAGGAGAGACAACGTGCTTAATGCTAATGTAGATATTGACTCAAAGTCGATTGAAGATCTTTTTGACTGGTACAACAAAGAAATTCTAATTGTAAATCGACGCTATCAGAGAAAGTTGGTCTGGTCTCTTGAAGAGAAGCAGGCTCTGATTTCCTCGATTATTTCAAACTATCCAATCCCACTAATATTATTTGTCAGAATAAAGGACAAACGTGAGATCTTGGATGGTATGCAAAGACTTGAGGCCGTAATGAGCTTCATAAGCCAAAAATTCGAGATTGATGGGCAATATTTTGACTTGGACTCAACTGCATTAACTAAAGACCTTAAAGATAAAGGCCTAATTGAGCAAAAAACACCCATCTTGCCTCGTGATACATCAACAGCACTTGCCCGATACAAATTCGCCGTATCTGAATATTCCGCCGAAAATGCAGATATTGACGAAGTTTTTAGAAGAATTAACTCAAACGGCAAGACTTTGTCAAAGCAAGAGTTAAGGAGTGCGGGTAGTTTAAGTAATTTCTCTGAACTAGTTAGATCGATTGCTACAGTTATTCGTGGTGATACATCCCACAGTGATTTGCTAAAGCTCAACTCAATGAGCACTATCTCCATTGGTAATGACAACCTAAATTATGGAGTCTGCATAAATAATCACTTCTATGTGACAAGCGGAGTTCTGACCCGCTCATGCATCCGAGCTTCAGATGATGAGGAACTCATTGCCAATATTCTAGCCTATATATCGTTAACAGATAAACCAACTTCGGGCTCAACCTCCCTCGATTCTTTTTATGGACTTAAAGACACCGAGCATAGCAAAGAACAACAAGAAAGACTTGAAACATACATTCAGACCAATGGTTTTGATAGCATAAAGAGTAGTTTCATCTATGTTTACGAGACCATTAAAAACATATTTGAATCGAAAGAAACCACTTTCAAAAATCATATTTTAGGTGACAACAACACCTCTAATAAATCACCAAGATACTTTCAGGCAGTTTTTATTGCTATGTATGAATCAATGATAAGTGGAAAAAATGAGATTAAAGACATTGATGGTCTTTTCGAACAGTTAAGAAATGTCGGAATAACCACAATCAATGTTACCGATGGAGGTCGATGGGCAGCTAGCTCAAGAGAGAAAAGTGTTGAAGATCTAAAAGCTCTAATTGCTAGATATTTTCAACCTAGTCAGGAGCAAGTTGAAAATCATGCTTGGATAACTGAAATCGATAACATCCTCACCAGTTCAAAGACAGAACAACCAAATTATGACTTTAAGCAAGGCTTCATTGGGCTTGATGGTAATCATCGCTTTAGCGAAGCATGCTTAGATCAAGTAGTCGCTACATGCGTAGGCATCAACAATATCGGTAAAGATGCGAATGGCTTCTTACTTATAGGCGTCTCAGATACAGAAGCGTGCTCAAACCGAGTACAAGACTTATATGGGACAGACAACATTGAGAAAAACGGATTTTTCATCAATGGTATCGATCACGAAGCTGAACGTCTTTACGGTGACCTAGATACCTACTTCGGTGCAATAAAAGACAAAATTCAAGCAAAGAACTTTAACGAAGCATTGAAGCAACAAATACTAAAAGATATTAAGATGTGCCCGTACAGTGGACGCCACCTCATTAAGATAGAAGTCAAAAGTGTTGGTGAGGTTTGTAACTTTGATGGCAGCGCTTATCTCAGACAAGGGACGAGCACAGACAAAATAGATGACGTCCAGAGGATTATTGAACTAACCACAAACTACAACAATGGAATATAAGCGCCACTCTGCACAGTCTTAATTCTAGGTCTCTAAAGACTAATTCAACATGTCTATAGAGACCTAGTTAGTTTACTACAAATAAACGAGTAAAAACTTGAGTTTCAGCTTTTGTTGCCTCTCCTATCCGGTGTAGTCATAGGTTTATTAAGAACATCAACGACATCATCAAGCCTATCAACCCGTACTCCATTCAGGTAAGCATTATGCTGCCAGAGCACAAAACGCTGCTTGTATCGCTCATTTAGCTCATTGACCCTTTTAACTTCCGCCTCTAGTTCCACCACACGTTTATGAAGGTACTCTGCCGTTGAGTCGTTGAAAACAACAGCTGGCTCTTTCGGAGCCTCTCTCAGTGCTATTTTTCGCTGGCTATAAGCGTCCTGAATAGCTTGGTAGGAAGCAAGCGTTTGCCGCTCAACGTTATCAATATCAAGGACCTCTGCGACCTTGCCACATAAGGCTTTCCAAGTGAGCTTGCCATCCCATGTATCGATTAGCCTTACAACGGTTTTGACGGATTCTGGGGTAATTACAATCTTTGGCATCGTTACATCATCAGTTCGTAGAGATCATCGTCCATTTCAATGGACTCCTGTGAATGGACCTGCTTATCCATCCCTTTTTCCACCAAAACTTGCTTCATTGGTGACGGGTCATATTCGTCAGGAATGCGCACAGGGGTGCCATCTGGAACGTTCTCATCTTCCAGCATGCGGATTTTGGTGCGTAAGTGTGCCAATCGCCATCCATGGGCCGTTACCCAGCGGTCAGCGCCAAAGGTGCTCATCTTATGCTCGCTCATTGCTCGTTCAAGTTGCGCTGAAACTTCCTTTTCCCTGCGTTTAAGCAGCTCCAGAGAGTCGCTAAATCCCTTAATGCACACCAACTCCTTACAGGTTTCGCAGTCTCCATTGCGCTGACACGGCATCATGGCAAAATCATGCTCGCAGACCCCCAACTCTGTGACGATTGCGGTTCCCACTAAATCCTTTCCGATCTCTTCATAGGTCACAGGCAGTTTGAGTTTGATCTTGTCCAGAACCGATGCATCTTCCGGGATCATGACATCGGCTGTGGCTTCGGACTTTTCCTGTTCGCTTCGGTTGTCGTACTTTTTGTTGTCGGAGACCTTGGCTCTGCCTGCCCAGTTGGCCAAAGTAAGCTCATCCATTCCCCCACGCTCAGACATCGTACTCAGCCAATGGCGCGCCATGTGGGACGTCAGATGCCATTCTGCTCGCTCCTTAGAAGCTACCAAGTCATGCTTGAGCCACAGTGAGCGTGCCCAATCATCCTCTGTGTTTGCGCCGAAGCGATTGTTTAGCTCATTTACATTCAAGAGTTTGAATGAAAGTGGGTTGGGTGTGAACTTCGCATGAAACTCGTTATCACGATGAAGAAGCAAGCAGTCCGCGACCTTTACCTTGCGGTCTTTATCAGCAAACGGCCAATGCCGGAATGATTTCGTGCACTTTTTGAAGTAGTACTCTCCAAGTGCTGCATAGGTAAATGTCTGGCCATTATCCTCAAACAACTTGGTTAACCACTTCGTTGTATTGATCGTGCTAGCTGTATACTTCTTGTCGATCGCAGCGTTCAATTGCTCAATTGACAAAGCATCCTGTTCACCAAAGCCCTTGGGTGTAATGCATTTTTCATGACGGAAGAAAGTATTAGGGTTCTTCTCAGCAAACAGGGCAACCTCGCGAGCGGGCTTACTAATCGTCTGAAGACGCTTGACCGCCTCCCTAACCACAGGCTCCATAACACTTGGAACCCACTTAACTCCGGGCTTCCCGCCTTTTGCTGGTACCCACTGAATACCCAGCTGCATTACTCCCGCTTCGTCCGGTTCATGAACCAAACAGTTCGTAGACAATATGAAAGTCTCTGAGGCTCGGGACGGGGCAACCATCAGTAGCGACATTACTGCGGTGTAATACTCGGTCTCCAAACCCAGTGAGGGCGCACGATGAAACAGCTCAGCAACTGCCATCATGACCTTGTCATCAGGCAGTTTCTCAGCGTTATGCTCTTTCCCCTTCTCATCCAGCGCAATGGTTAAATCTTTCACTTTGGTATAGGGGTTAGTCCACTCTGGCAAGTTCGGGATTAGCAGCCTTTCACGACAGAACTTCAGAAGCAGTTCCATCTGATATCCGGCTTTGTTGCGACCTTCAGCGTTGTTCAGCCGACGTTGAAAGACTGAGTCGAGTGAAGAGAGAACGCTGCCATCAAGAAGCAGCACATCTGCCTTCCCTTTGACCCCCACCAATGTCTCCTCAAGAATCCTCAATGCCTCAAAATGCCGCTGCAAGTTACTGACCGGGTTGTGCGAGAAGATGTACCGGATATAGCCCTTGGCAAAATCCAAGTACGGTTGGTCAAACGGGGTAAACCGATGATTTGTAGATGGAAACCGGTTGCTGGCAAACCGGGCGTTCACTGTCCGGTCTCCCTTTGTCGTTCTCCAGTTATTATCGGGCCAAACCTGTGTACCAAACGCTGTCAGTTCGCTTCTACAGCGCTCAATGAACTCACTCAGATTCTTTTGAGCGGTCAGCTGCGCCTTAGGCGTAAAATGGAAGATCTCAGCCATTCTGGGTCTCCTCTTGGCTTGCCTTCATCTCCTTGCACTTGGCGACGACCCACTCCACGGCCAGAATCAGTCGGTCTTTGGTGCTGGCAAACTCCTTGCTCCTACTGTTACGAAGGCGTTCTTCCTTTTCTCGATACAGGTTCTCCAAGAACTTCTCATGAGGCCCGTCAAGTAACGGTCGGAACTTTTCACACAGATAGCACGCTTCATAGCCTTTGACGCAAAAGTCATTGGTGCCGCAGGCTCCCACGGTCTCATTCTCAGTATTCGGGATCTTCGCGGTGAGATCATCCCCACGCTCTCCGTCGTCCAAATTCTCAATGATCCGCCCCATGAAGGCGTTCGCGAACGGAGCCAACGCCTTACCAACAACCTTGTCGATATACTGCACCGTATTGGCGGTGTTCTCGGTGTATACCTTCACATTCTGCGTATCGGAATGATCCAACGCCTCTGCAATGATTGCCGCCCCATAGCCTTTACGACCCAAGTTTGTCCCTCGGGTACGTCGAAAACGCCGAGCGGTGATCACTATAATGTCACCTGTACGCTCAGACACGGCCCGCTGCCTACGATTGAATGTCATGACATATTGCTCACGAAGGGAAACCGAACTCATATGCAGAATGTCAGAGTCCAGCAGGTCGCCAAGAGCACCTTGGCCAATCATTTGACTGGCCATGTTTCTGTCCAAGTACATGGGGACAAGCTGCTTTTGCTCTTCGTTGAGCTTCTGGTTGTAGAGCTCTTCCAAAACAGCAACCTGCTGCTCAACAAGGTTTAGGTGCGTGACATAGAGTTCTTCGGTAATAGAGAGAGTCTTAAACTCGCTGCGAAACCCACCACCATTGCGCACTTTCGCCCGTGGAATATTGAGCTTGTAGGTCGTCGCCCCGTTCTTACGTGTGACCATGAGATCCATCGCTTTGAGCTGACGAAGGTTCACGGAACGGCGAGCGGTGGCCTGTAATAGATTGATGTAGGCGTAACAGGTCACATCAATCTCATCCTCACGCCAAAGGCGGATTAGCTCTTGGTTGATGGCAAGCACTTCATTCTGAGTAAATGCGCCGGTATACGGGCAACGGTTAGCGACAGCAACGCCTTTACTGTTGCCTTTCAGGCGAAGGCCTTCAAGATAACTAACGACCTCTTTGCCCACTCCGTGATAGCCATTATCGTACCAGTCGACCAAAAAGCCTCTTAGTGCCCCCAAGTGCCATTCTCGCTCATCGCCAAGTAGAACCCTCCAGTTCATCAAGGAATCAACTGTGATGCGTTTAGAGCCTGTATCTCGGATGAAGCGCTGGAGACGCAGATACATATTACTTGTGTGATCTGCTGATAACTCCTGTGCGCAGCGCGCCAACTGAGAGCGAAATCCCTCTAGTACCTTCGGATCGATACCCAAAACTTCGGATTGAAAAGCGATTGTTCGGTCTTTGTTCAGAACCCATCGGTCAGCTTCACGCTCAAAGCTATACCCGTCTTTAGAAACGAGTTGCTGTCTTTGCTTACGTGCTAACCCACGCTCGATAGTCGCAACTGCTGTCATTCCTGTCCCCCCTGCGGCTGGCGTCTCGCCTGTTCTAATTCTTCTTGCTCACGCAGAGAGAGCTCCTCTGCCTGTTCGACAATATGCCGCATATTGTATGGGTCCCCCGAACGCACGTTACTGTGCCCCATCTGGTGCATACGGCTCTGGGCCGCACTTTCTGGCGTAATTGGCGGCTTGGTTTCCTTTCCTTGGTTCTTGGCCTGCTCACGCTGCGCATTGATGGTATCCACTTTGTTGGAAAAGCGCGTATTCCAATCATGCCTGAACAAATGGGGATGAATGATCTTGAAGCGCTCATCGACCTTCTTCATCGCTTGAACGATATCGTTGTCGAAGGTACTTGTGCTGACTGGTTGTCCTTGAGTGCTCCCTTTTTGGTGCACGACAAACAGGTAGGGATGCTTCTTGGCGTTTGGCGTTTTAGCACGCTCAATCAAGATATAACTATCAATCAAACGAGCCGTTTCAGGCTGAATGACCAGCCGCCGCTCCAGTGTTTTAGTGACCGGTTGAACTGTGCGGCTATCATAGGGATCATCATGCTTTCGCATCACCTTGATTGCAGGCCTTCCCGACCCGCTCAGCTCCATGTAAGTGATATCAAGGGACAATAGTTCACCACGACGCATACCCGTTTCCTTCAAGATGCGAAACATCAGATAGTTACGCTTCTGCACCGCAGGGTTCTTGAAAGGATTCTTGGCATGTTCAGGGTGAGCCACCTCCAAAAACTCATTAATCAGTCCGTCCTCAACCTTGAGGGCACTGGCCAATGGGGAGGATTTTCTGCGTTTTGGCCGCCCCTTCTTCAGCCTCTTTTGCATGTTGTCGATGGCGCAAGTTGTGTCAATGCAGTTGCGATGCTGATTCGCCACTTTGGCTACAAAATGCAGATAGTCAGCCACTGCCGTCATCTGGTTGTAGTGATGGTTCGAGCTAACAGATGCTGCCGCCATCTGCATCTTGGGTTGGTCATCGATACTGAAGACCTTTTTCGTCATCAGCGCTTTGCCATCTTGCTGTTTCTTGTGTTCACGCACATCCAGTTTCATGTGCTCACGGATACTTTCCAGATCGCCATCTTTGAGGAACTGGCCTTGCTGAAACTCGGCATGAAGGTTTCTGCCATTTTGCCATTCCCACTCGAAGAACCAGCGCAGTGCCTTGAGACGATTCTTGATGGTGTTGACTGCGAGATGTGGGCGCAGCTCTGAAGTGACATGCAGCGTGGCATGGAAGTGTGGCATTCCCTCTTCATCAATCAGGATGGGATAACGCTCCCCTCCCTCAAAGACCAACATATCCAATCTGTACTTCATCTCATTCTTTCTTCTTGTTTTCATGACACTTTTGCTTTTCCATAAGCCTACAAGCTTAACTTACAGAAAGTCAAGAAAAGTGACGAAAACAAAAAACCCAGCACTAATGCTGGGTTTAGAGTGATTTTGACATCTAGATTGACAGTTTCTAGATATCCAGAATCTAGAACGGGATGTCGTCATCCCAACCTTCATCCATCTCTGGCGTGAAGCTTTTCGCTGGCTGCTGAGCCGGAGCCTGTTGTTGGGCTGACGCAGGGCGCGACTGCTGCTGTACCGGCGCTTGCTGTTGCGCTGGCGCAGGAGCTTGCTGCTGGAAGCCGCCTTGTTGCTGCTGTGGCTGCTGGCCTTGGAAGCCACCGCCCTGCTGCTGACCTTGGAAGCCGCCGCCTTGCTGCTGGCCTTGGAAGCCACCGCCTTGCTGCTGGCCTTGGAAACCGCCGCCTTGTTGTTGGCCTTGGAAACCACCGCCTTGCTGACCCTGACCACCTTGGCCACGACCATCCAGCATCTCCATGGTGCCGCGCATATCAACAATCACTTCAGTGGTGTAACGGTCGTTGCCGTTTTGATCTTGCCACTTACGGGTTTGCAGTTTGCCTTCCAAGTAAACCTTGGAACCCTTCTTCAGATATTGACCAGCTACTTCCGCCAAGCCGCCAAACATCGATACGTTGTGCCACTCGGTGCGCTCTTGGCGCTGGCCCTGCTGGTCTTTCCAAGACTCAGAGGTGGCTACGGTTAGGTTTGCTACCGCTTTGCCATTAGGCATGTAACGTACTTCAGGATCTTTGCCTAGGTTACCTACCAAGATAACTTTATTGATGCCGCCGGCCATCATTCTCTCCACGGGTCTATTTTGATCCGCTCAATTTACCACATGCTTTGGCATTACACACTCATTGGCGGGTGCTCAATTTAAACTGTTGCTTGGCTTTGGCTTCATCTTGCCAGCGGGCAATTATCTGGCTGGATGGGCAACGCAATTGATCGCTGCGCATGATCTGTGGGCTGCCATTAAATACGCTGGGATTGGCATCGTACAGCGCCCAGATCATGCCATAGCGCCCCACCGCAAACGCCGGTGCCAAACGCTCTGCCGCACGCCACAAACTTTCGCCGCGGTGCAAGCTGCATTGGATCCCCGTTGGCGTTTGCAGCGCGGGCGAAGGTTGCTTCACCGCCTTGAGCTTAGGCGCGGGCGTCACCGTGGCCAGAGCGGGCTCAGCCCCCTCGCCAAGCTGGGCGTGTTGCTCTGGTCGCGTGCTTGGCGCGGGGTGGTTTAACTTGCTGGTGGCCACCGCCACCACCGCGTTGTGATCTTGCGGGTTGGCGTTGCCCACCGACACCAACTGAAAGCGCCCCAAGGCATCATCAGTTACGTGCAACCACGTGCTGGCCAACAGCTGAGCGTTACTGGACAGCGGCGTGCTGCTGGTGATCTGCAATTGAAAATCGTTGACTTCTCGGTAGCGCAGCGGGATCCGTTGGCCGTTTTGCTCTAGGTAAAAGCGCAGCTGCTGCTTGCTGCTGGGATCGGCAACGATATTGATGAACAACTGCGTTGGCTGGTTTTTTATCACTTCCACCCGATTCACGCTTAAGTGATCCACCAGTGCATTTGCACCGCAGCTAAACAGCAACAACCAAAACCCAAACCACCGCATATTGCCTCTCCCTAAATAACAACGCCCAGCACGATGCTGGGCGTTGTAGGCTGTATCGCTACTATCAATTTAGCGCAGCTTTTAATGCTGGTAAAACGGATAGTTAACCGTTAATTGCAGAACGTGCACTGGCCACATCAAAGTCGTCGGCCACCTTCAGGAACGCCGCTTGTTGTTGTGGGATTAGGATCACCTCAACCACCCCTGGCAACGCCGATAAACGCGCCGCCAACGCCGAAGCCTGCTCCGGCTCGCACTTGGCTTCAAGGGTAAGGCTTTTCACCTCTTGTGGGTTTTCCATGTTCCACATCAGCAGCAGCCAGATCACAATCACCCCAGCGCACAGCAAGAACACGCCCATGGCGCCGAGCGTTTGGAACAGCACCCCACCCAAAATGCCGCCAGCAAAGGCGCCACCAAATTGCGCGGTAGAGTAAATGCCCATGGCCGAACCTTTATCGCCCGGAGGGCTAAGGCGCGAGATCAAGCTTGGCAGTGCCGCTTCAAGGTAGTTCAGGCCGGTGAAGAACATCACCGTGCCGATCCCCAGCGCCCACACCGATTGATAGCCACAGGCCATCACCACCGTTGCCGCCAGCTGCAAAGCGATGGCAAACAGCATCGGCCCACGGCTGGTTTTCTTCTTCACCCCGTAGATGATGATGGGCACCATCAGCACAAAGGCCGACAGCATCGCTGGCAGGTACATCTGCCAGTGCAACTCTTTGCTTAATCCCGCATCCAGCAACGCCAGCGGCAGCGCCACAAACAGCGCGGTGATCAGCATATGCAACACCATAATGCTTAAATCCAACCGCAGCAGCTGCTTGTTTTTCAGCATCAGCAGCAGTCGCTTGGGGGTAGCCACCAGATCACCAGAAGGGGCGCGTTGCACCGCGCTGGGCACCAGCAGGTGCACCAAGGCTAAGGCCGCTAACGCCAGCACCGCAGTTAAAGCAAACAGGCCGTTAACCCCAAGGCTTTCCGCCAATAACGGCCCCGCCGCCAAGGCAACGGTAAAGGCCAAACCGATAAAGGAACCGATCACCGCCATCACTTTGGGCCGTTGCTCGTCGCGGGTCAGATCCGACGCCAACGCCAGCACCGCAGAGGCCACCGCGCCCGCGCCTTGCAGCGCCCGACCCACCGCCACCATGTAGATGGAATCGGCCATCGCCGCCACCACCGAACCAAAGGCAAACATCAGCAAGCCAAGGGTGATCACCGGTTTGCGGCCCCATTTGTCTGAGGCGATCCCCGCCGGGATCTGCAGCAGTGCTTGGGTAAGGCCGTAAGCGCCAATGGCGATGCCCACCCACAGTGGCGAGAAGCCCGTTAAATCTTGGCCATAGGTGGCCAGCACCGGCATGATCAAAAACAGGCCAAACATACGCAGTCCGTATACTCCCGCAAGGGAGAACGCGGCTTTTTTCTCAATCGGATTTAGACCCTGACTCACCCAACACTCCTAACTGGTGGCATTCGTATAAACGAGCGGCAGTGTAGCAAAACCGCTTTAACAACTGCGCCAAAAATTAACGGCTTATACCTTACTTACTTGGTCAGGTATTGGTTGCGATCCAGATCAGAATTCTGAGAGTGGCGGCGATCCAAACCCACGCCAGCCCCCGTCAGCGCCGCCATTATTTGGCACCAACGCTTTAATGGGCTTGCGCTAAACAGTTGTGCGATACTGGTAAAACTTTGATCTGGATAACATGGCTCGATGGACAACATAGAAGTTCGCGGTGCACGCACCCACAACCTAAAAAACGTTAACCTCACCATTCCACGCGACAAGATGATTGTGATCACCGGCCTTTCCGGCTCCGGTAAGTCGTCGCTGGCGTTCGATACCCTCTATGCCGAGGGGCAACGTCGCTACGTGGAATCGCTGTCGGCTTACGCCCGCCAATTTTTATCGTTGATGGAAAAGCCCGATGTAGACCACATCGAAGGGTTATCACCGGCGATCTCCATCGAGCAAAAGTCCACCAGCCACAACCCCCGCTCCACCGTGGGCACCATCACCGAGATCTACGATTACCTGCGCTTGCTGTACGCCCGCGTGGGTGAGCCACGCTGCCCAACCCACGCCGAGCCGTTAGCGGCGCAAACCGTCAGCCAGATGGTGGATAAAGTGTTAAGCCTGCCCGCGGGTAGCAAACAGATGCTGCTGGCACCGGTAATTAATGACCGCAAAGGCGAGCACCAAAAGCTGCTGGAAAACTTGGCGGCGCAGGGCTACATTCGCGCCCGCATCGACGGCGAGGTGTGTGATTTATCGGATCCACCCACCCTCGAGCTGCACGTAAAGCACACCATCGAAGTGGTGGTGGATCGCTTTAAGGTGCGCGACGACTTAAGCCAACGCTTGGCGGAATCCTTCGACACCGCGCTGGAGCTGTCCGGCGGCGTTGCCACCGTGGCCAGCATGGACGACGACGGCAGCGAACCGCTGTTGTTCTCTGCCAACTTTGCCTGCCCTAAGTGTGGCTACTCGATGACCGAGCTGGAGCCACGGATCTTCTCCTTCAACAACCCCGCTGGCGCCTGTAACACCTGTGACGGTCTGGGGGTGCAGCAGTTCTTCGACGAAGAGCGGGTGGTCACCAACTCTGATTTGTCCTTGGCCGGTGGCTGCATTCGCGGCTGGGATCGACGCAACTTCTACTACTACCAGATGCTGCTGAGCTTGGCCGATCACTTCGATTTCGATCTGGAAACCCCATGGCACGCGCTGCCGAAGAAGATCAAAAAACTGGTGCTGGATGGCTCTGGCCGCGAAAGCATCAGCTTTAAGTACAACAACGATCGCGGCGATACCGTGGTGCGCAAACACCCGTTCGAAGGCATTCTCAACAACCTTAACCGCCGCTACAAAGAGACCGAATCCAACACCGTGCGCGAAGAACTGGCCAAGTACATCTCGACCAGTTCCTGCCGCAGTTGTGGCGGTTCGCGCCTGCGGGAAGAAGCCCGCAACGTGTTTGTCGGCGAAACGCCGTTGCCGCAACTGACCGAATGGTCGATTGGTGCCGCGTCTGAATGGTTTGACGCGCTGCAGTTTGATGGCCAACGCGCACAAATTGCCTCCAAGATCCTTAAAGAGATCCAAGACCGACTGGGCTTCTTGGTGAACGTGGGGCTGAACTACCTCAGCCTGTCGCGCTCGGCCGACACCCTCTCAGGGGGCGAAGCCCAGCGCATTCGCCTTGCCAGCCAAATTGGCGCGGGCTTGGTGGGGGTCATGTACGTGCTGGATGAACCGTCCATCGGCTTGCACCAGCGCGACAACGAACGGCTGCTGGGCACCTTGGAGCACCTGCGCGACTTGGGCAACACCGTGCTGGTGGTCGAGCACGACGAAGACGCCATTCGCGCCGCCGATCACATCATCGACATCGGCCCCGGCGCTGGGGTGCACGGCGGTGAAGTGGTGGCCGAAGGCAGCCTCGACGACATCCTCAACAATGAACACTCCCTAACCGGCGATTACCTCTCTGGCCGCAAGCAAATTGCCGTACCAGCGCAGCGCACCGCCAACGATCCCGAACAGCAAATTAAGCTGTTTGGTGCCAGCGGCAACAACCTTAAAAACGTTGATCTCAGCATTCCTGTGGGGCTGATGACCTGCGTCACCGGCGTGTCGGGCTCCGGCAAATCCACCCTGATCAACGACACCTTCTACAAGATCGCCCACATCGAACTGAACGGCGCCACCGTGACCGAGCCCGCGCCGTACAGCAAAATTGAAGGCATGGATCTGTGCGACAAGGTGGTGGATATCGACCAAAGCCCAATTGGCCGTACTCCGCGCTCTAACCCCGCCACCTACACCGGCATCTTCACCCCCATTCGCGAACTGTTTGCCGCCACCCACGAATCCCGCTCGCGCGGTTACAAGCCGGGGCGGTTCTCGTTCAACGTTAAGGGCGGTCGCTGTGAAGCCTGCCAAGGCGATGGCGTAATTAAAGTAGAGATGCACTTTCTGCCAGACGTGTACGTGCCGTGCGACCAATGTAAGGGCAAGCGTTACAACCGCGAAACCCTAGAGGTGTTGTACAAAGGCAAGTCGATCCACCAAGTACTAGAGATGACGGTAGAGGAAGCCAGCGAGTTCTTTCAACCGGTGCCCGCCATCGCCCGCAAGCTGAATACCTTGATGGACGTGGGCCTGTCTTACATCAGCTTGGGGCAAGCGGCCACAACCCTGTCTGGCGGGGAAGCGCAGCGGGTAAAACTGGCCAAAGAGCTGTCGAAGCGCGACACCGGCAAAACCCTGTACATCTTGGACGAACCCACCACCGGCTTGCACTTTAAAGACATTCAGATGCTGCTGGACGTACTGTACCGCTTGCGGGATCACGGCAACACCGTGGTGGTGATTGAACACAACCTTGATGTGATCAAAACCGCCGATTGGATTGTTGATCTGGGCCCAGAAGGCGGCGCAGGCGGCGGCCAGATCTTAGTAGCAGGCACCCCAGAACAGGTGGCAGAGCACAAAGAATCCCACACCGCCCGCTTCTTGAAGCCGCTGTTGAGCTAAACCACCGTTGAGCTAAACCGCTGCCGAGCTTCGCCACCGTGGGCGCAAGGTAAGATAACAACGAAGCAAAACGGCGCCGATGGGCGCCGTTTTTTGATCCTCGCACAGCCTCAAGTCAGCATCGGCCACAGCGACAACACCAGTAACAGCGCCATCGACACATTAAACAGCCGCAGCCGCTTGGGGCTGCCCAACCAGCGTTGCAGCTGCTGCCCCAAAACCGCCCACAGGCTTACCGACGGCAGATTAACCAAGCCAAACACCAGCGCCACCAACAACACCGCCCCAACGCTGCGCTCTGGCGCATAAACGCTGATGGCGGTTAGCGCCATCGTCCACGCCTTGGGGTTAACCCACTGAAACAGCACCGCTTGGATAAAGGTCATCGGTTTGCTGCCACCGCGGCTGGCCTCTGGCGCCCCAGTAGCACTGCCGATGCAATAAGCCAAATACAGCAGATACAACACCGCCACCGTTTGCAGCAGGGTGTAACTCCACGGGAAGAGATCGAACAGTTGAATGATCCCCAACCCCACCAAGGCCACCATCAACGAAAACCCCAGCGTCACCCCCAGCATGTGCGGCAAGGTACGCAGCAGGCCATAGTTCGCGCCCGACGCCAGCAACATCATGTTGTTTGGCCCCGGCGTAATCGACGACACCAGCGCAAACAGGCTTAAGGCGGTTAACAGTTCGATGCTCATGGCGACCCCAACAACACTCTCTGATGAATGAAACATCAGTTTACGGCGATTGCGACGACAGATAATTGCCTTTATTGTTCAATAAAGCCCCATAAGCGCAATAATCAATGAAGAACGACCGCTATACCGATCAAATCTTGCAGATCCTAAAAATCGACGGCCGCATCAGCAATGCCGAACTGGCGGATCGGGTGGGCTTATCCCCCTCCGCCTGCTTACGCCGAGTGCAAGAGTTAGAACGAGTTGGGGTGATTAAAGGCTATCGCGCCATCTTGGATGCCCAGCAACTCGGCCACGGCTTTACCGCCTACGTGGCCGTGGGGCTATCCGAGCACACCAAAGAAGCGCAAAAAGGCTTCGAGCTGGCGATCACCCAATCCAGCGAAGTGCTGGAATGCCACAACGTCACCGGCCCCTACGAATACCTGCTGCGAGTCGAAACCGCCGATCTTCGCAGCTACAAAGCGTTCCACACCGACGTATTAGGGATGCTGCCGCAAGTGGCCACCATCAGCACCCATGTATTGATGGAATCGTCGAAAGATGAACGGGGGTAAATGTGGCTGAATGGTATTTTTTAATTGGATCTGAAATCGCCAACATTATTGGTTTGAAGCACAGTTTTGACACTTGGCACTTTGTTTACAGGCTAAGGGATCCTATGCCGCACGGCTTTGTCTTCTAATTTGTTTCATGTCCGCGTAAAATATTGAAAAGGTTGAGTTTTGATATTGGCAGGCGCTTACAGCTCTGGGCAAAAGATACCAGCACAGAATGTAAACAAAGTGCCAGTTGGCATCATAACAAGCTGTTATATTTACAGGGAGTTTAAGCTTTGAATTGGGAAGATGTGTTTAAAATTATAACCGCTGTAATTACTTCTGTTGGTGCAGCAGGTGTTATCATCTTTGGTTTATCTAATTGGTTAGGTAAAGTTTGGGCTAGCAGGATTTTGGAGAGGGAGAAAAACGTTCTAAATAAGGAACTTGAAGCGACCAAAAGAGAACTTGATGTATACAAAGAAACCTACATGCGTAGTCATAATGATAAAATCGTTATTTATCGCGCAGTTGTAGATGTAGTATCTAAAATTTTATCTACCTTTGATTCTTTACAATCTGGCAGAACGCCTATTGAGCAAGCAGCTCAAGCTTTTGATTCATTTAATGAGCAACGAATGCAAACCTATGGTTATTTAGCTATGTTAGCTCCGCAATCAGCTATGGATGCTCATGATAATTTTATAGATCATTTAATTAAAATATCAGGCAACGAAGTCAGCTATGAATGGGCTGAAGTAAGGGGACTAGCAATCAAGTTTATTAATGAAGTTCGAATTGACATTGGTATTGATAAAACACCTATTTCATACAACGGTGATATGTAAATATAACAAGCCATTATAGTAACGGGACTGCTAACAGCTTGCTCGGTTCCGCTTCGCTACACAATTTTAGCAAGCAATTATCAGCCCCTGAATAGGGCGTTAAGCAATAGGGAGATTTATGATCGATATTGCAAAGAATATTGGGATTGTTTGCGGTGGTTTACTCGCATTTATTTCTACGGTCTATGCGCTTAGAAAATTTATTAGAGCCCTTCGCCCGATTATAATATCCCCATCAGTGAATGTGAGTTTCACAGACCAAAAATCCGATTCAATTAAGGCGCTGGTTGTAAACCGTTCTGAGGAAACTGTATATATTACACAGTGCGATGCGAAGGAGTGTAAGCCACTACTCAGAGCCTTGTTTACTCATTTGAAAAACCCTTTTATTAAGCCATCTCTTTACCCATGTGTTTGGTGGGGGGCAAAGGTATATGGTTTGTTGGGTACGCGACAATACAAGCTGGAAGCTGGTGAAACTGTCGAGCTAGAGCATAGATTGGACTTTTCGCACCCTATAGCTGGTTTTTGCGAGCATGAGTTCAAGATAGTGTTAGAGCTCTCAAGTGGAAAAAAAGTAGTCAGCAACCGAGTTGGTATTCCTGCAAGGTGGCATATTAGCTACTAATTAGCGATGCTTAACAGGCCCATGAACCATCAGCCCACTGCGTGGGCTTGGACCTATAACAAATTAACTACCAAATTAACTAGACACCCACCTTGCTGGCATGCGTTTTCTGGTTTGATTAACTACCAAATTAACTAGACACCCACCTTACTGGCATGCGTTTTCTTACCAAATTAACTAGACACCCACCTTACTGGCATGCGTTTTCTGGTTTGATCACCAACACCAAAAGAGAGTACCAGTAGATACTCTCTCGGTTTGCTCTTACCTCTCTGACTGACGCTTAAATAGACACCCATCTTAACTGGCATTGGTATCAGTGCGTCTGCCCGATGGGTTTGATCAACAACGCCCCTCATCATTACAATGGCGGTTGAACAGCCAATGAGTCAGAGCGAAGATACTGGAAAACTGGCGAAACCGTAGACAAATTTAGTTGACCACACCGTTACACTCAGTGACTACTGCGTAATGAAAAATTGGTTTGTTTAAATAGAAACAATAGGCACAACGATCTAAATTCGGAGCTTCAATGGCACTCACTCAAATGCAAATCATCCAATCCCTTGGTGAAGCAATGTCTTGGTTTGAACGAGAACTGCACTGGGGCGTGCCCCCCACAGAGCTAAGGCACTTGAGTGGCCGTATTGGTGAGCTGTACACAGCACTGATTGTGAACGGCCAAATGGCGACTGAAGTAAACCAAAAAGGTTACGATGTGGTTAGTGCAAATGGTGAACGTATCTCGGTAAAAACCACAGCCGTAATGGGAAGTTCTGGCAATGTGTCGTTTAACCCGAATACTCTGAATCAAGTCGATCGAGTCGTTATTCTTTGGATCAACACGGAAGATATGCAAATTGAAGTGTTGCTAAACGAGCCTACAGCCAAGGCCAGAGAATTGATGGGGAATACCGGCTCCAATGGTAAGGTCGCGATCTCATTATCAAAGCTAAAAACATCAACCGTTACCAAAGTTGACATACCTGCGATTAAATCTGCTAAGCATGAAGAGTTTGAAATAGAAGAACTAGAGAATGGAACCATTATCGTTAAAGCTAATGGGAACATTATCACGCCATCAAAACCAGCGTTAAGAGAGCTCTGTTTAAAGTTTAACTTGAACCTATTAAACAGTAATGGCAACCCATATAACACTCGGCAACTGGGCAGTTCATTAATCAGGATAATAAACAGTAAAACTTAGCAGGTATAATTAAAAACATACTGCTAGATACTATTTTAGCAACCCGTTTTTACCCCGTATGGTTCTCGATTCAATCCAGTGAGCGTTCCCAGATCTCGAATAAAAATAAGGCCGCCGATTGGCGACCTTGTTGTTTACCCTAACGCGTTAATCAACGCCGCCACATCGTCGCTGTCGTTATAGATGTGCGGTGACACCCGCACCCCAAGGGGGCGCAGATCCGCAAACACCCCCGCCGCTTTCAGCTTGGTTAAATCGGCATTGATGATAATGGTGCCGCTGCGTTTGCCGGGATCTTGCGGTGATAGCACCCGTTCGCCCAAGCCTTGCCATAACTGCTGCTGCAACGACAGGTTGTGGGCGCGGATGTTGTCGATGCCGAAGGCGCTAAGGCGTTCGATGCTGTGGGCGGCAAACACAAACGGTGCCACCGTGGGGGTGCCGCCCCAAAAACGCAGCGCTTGGTCGTGGTAGCGGAACTGGTGAATGTTCATCTCGAACGGATCTTGATGAGAAAACCAGCCCACGTCTTTCGGCTGGCACTGGCTTAGCATCGGTGCCGATGCCCACAGATAGCCCGCGCCAGCGCCGCCACACAGCCATTTAAGCGATGATCCAAAGGCAAAATCCGGCTGCAACGCGGCCAAATCCAGCGGTAACACCCCAGCGGATTGCGCCAAGTCGATGGCACTGAGGATCCCACGTTGCCGCGCCAAAGGCAGGATCTGCGCCAGCGGTGCCGCTGCGCCAAGGTTAGAGAAGCCGTGGGTGATCCACACCAGCGCCACGTCTGCGGTTAGGTGTTTGTCCCACACATTGGCGTCGGTCAGATCGGCACCTTTGGGGATAAACCGCAGCTGTGCCGCGCCGTTTGGCAACGCTTGTTGCAGGGCAAAGCCGATGCTGGGGAAGTCGTGCTCGCTCAGCAGCACGGTGCCGCCGGATTGCAGTTGCGGCAGTGCCATCGCCACTTTCACCAATCCCGACGACACATTGCTTTGCGGGCAAAAACCGCTGGCGTCAACATTAAACAGCGCCGCCAACGCCGCGCGAAAGCGCTCGATCTGCCCCAGCCACTCGCCCCAAGGATCGCAGCAGTCGCCGCCCCACGGCTGGAAATAATCTTGCTGAAACTGCGCCATGGTGTCGGCAAAGGGCCGACCGGCGCTGTGGCTGCCAAAGTAGTGGCCACTGGGCATTAAGAAATCGTGCTTATCCATTACCAATTACGCCCTTGGGGTTAGGTGTTAAGACTGGCGCGCAGCTGCTGCAGCGCGGTGTAGCTGGTGACGATGTCGTGCCGTTGCAGCCCAGCGCGGCGATCGCGCAGATCCGTTAGAGATTTCATCAACCCCGCCAGCTGCGGCCCCGATGCAGTTAACTGCCCCATGTGCTTTTGATCCATCGCCTGCGCTTGCTTAACGATGTACTTATCCACCAGCTGCTCGTGGTGCTGATTGGCAATGTCGCCGTGCAGTTCGCACAGGCGCAAGAAGGCGGTGAGGTGCTGTTGATACCAGCTGCTGCGATGCTGGGTGGCGGCCACATCCAAAAACTGATCCAGCAAGCTGCGCTGGCGCATGCATTCGCGCAAAATTTGCTGATCTTGCGGCATCATGTAGAGGAATTTTTCCACCAACATGCGGCCATAGGCGGGTTCGTTGGCTTGGCACAAACCCAACAGCATGTCGATCACGTTGATGCCAGCAAAATCACCGGCGTTGGCACCACGATACACTTGGCTGCCGACATGATGCGGCTTGTAGTAGGGGCGCACGCCGTAGAAGAACTGATCCGGATCCAGCTGGGCAAACAGCTGTTGATTGCTGTGGTGCACTTCCAGCAGCGCCTGTTCAGCAGCTTTAAACAGATCCAGCGCAATCGGGTGGGAGATCCCCAGCGGCAGCACCTTCATCAACGCTTCGCTGGCGCGCTTAAACGCCAAGATCCCTTTGCTGTTGTAATCAATAAAGCACTGTTCGGCGCTCAGATCGGTAAAGCGTTTGTAGTGGCCATTGATCGCGCGGTTATGGGTACACAGGTGGGCGGTAGCAAAGCGCGGCACCACGCCGATGCTGGCGGCGATGTGCAGCGCCAGTGCCGAGGCTTCCGGCTGGGGCGAGGTGCGATCGTTGTCGGGATCAGACAAGCCATGACGACGACAAGCGGCCAAATAGAGGCCAACGTTGCCGAGCAGATCGAACGCTTGGTCGAAGCCTTCGTCGGTGTTGCCTTGGGCCAGCAACTCGATGCAGTGCTCGCGCCCCACCGCTTGCAGCTGCTGCTTTAAGTCGTCGCCCACGCCAACCACATTGGCGGGATCGGCTTGGTCGAAATAGCGCTGCTCTAGCTCGCTGTTGATGGCGATAAAATCGGAACGGATCCAGCCGTCAAACGCGGCTACCTTGTTGTTCATTGCTGCTACTCCCTGTACACAGATCAAATTCCAGCATTGCAGCTTGGCGCCAAGTTAGGCAAACCTGCGGCCAAGATAGCCACAGCGCCATCGGCAACGGCAAGCAACGGCCTGTGCAATCAAGTTGCCACTGCTGCTGGTGCCGCCGCTGTTAAACGCTACCGCGGACTGGCAAACACCTGCGTCCAATATTGATGGTAGCGGCTGCTGCTGTTGCTGACGCAGGCCAGCCCCAGCTGCTGATAATTGGCCGACATGATGTTGCGGCAGTGGCCGGGGCTCGCCAACCAACCGGCCATCACCGCATCCACACTGCCATAGCCCGCAGCGATGTTCTCGCCCACGGCGCGCCATTGGTAGCCTTGGGCGTTGACCCTATCCGCCACGCTGTGGCCATCCAAATCGGTGTGATCAAAAAAGTCGTAGTTGGCCATGTTGGCCGAATGCCCCAGCGCCGCTTGTTGCAGCTGGGCATGCGCGCTTAGGGCGGGCACCGCTGGATACCAATCGCTGCCACAATGCTGGCCTGCGGCACGGGCGGCATTAACCGCCTGCAGCAGCGGCGTTAGTTCGTCGTTACAGCCCACCACGGGTGCGGGCGGTGTTGGTGTTGGTGCTGGTGTTGGCGGAGTCTCCGGCAGCGGCGCAGCCGGGCCGTCGCCACCACTGCTGCCACAGGCGCTCAATCCCACTACCATCAGGGCGATGGCCATTGGCTTCATTCACTTACTCACTTGCTTGAACTGAATTCGAGCGCCTAGGCTAACGGCCTTAGCCGCCACTGTCGTTTCGATTTTTTGCAACCGTTCGCCCCCAAGGGCTGGGTGGTTGGCGCTTAAGCCCCCCGCTGGATCGCGTTTATCTTGCGCCGCTGGCTTGCCCAGTGCCAACAGAGGCGCTAAGGTGCGCCCCCTTCTTGTTTCGTGGTGCCCATTGGCGCCACGCCGCTGCCGTTCATTAGGAGTAACTATGACCCACATCGCCGGTTTTGATTTTGGCACCTCCAACTGCGCCGTTGGCGTAATGCAGGATGGGCAACCACAGCTGGTGCAGTTACCCGATCACGGCAACTACATGGCCTCTACCCTGTACGCGCCACAGCCAGAGATGATCTGCGGTTGGCTGCACCAACAGCTAGAACACGCTGGCCTTGGCCACGATTACAAACAAGCGCGCATGGCCGCCGTTGGCCCAAGCCTGTTTGCCTTAAAAGAAGCCAAGCTGGATGGCTACGGCGATCAGCTGGAGTTTGGCCAAGCGGCGCTGCAGCACTACTTGGAAGATCCCGCCGACTGTTACTACGTGCGTTCGCCAAAGTCGTTCTTAGGCGCCAGCGGCCTGCCCGCCCGCCAGCAGATCCAGTTTGAAGACATTGCCGCGTCGATGATGTGGCACATCGCCCAGCAAGTACGGAACAGCGGCGCTGGCAGCATGGAAAAGGTGGTGATTGGCCGCCCGGTGAACTTCCAGGGGGTTAATGCCGAGCTCAGCAACCAGCAAGCGATCAGCATCTTAACCAACGCCGCCCAGTTTGTTGGTTTTAAGCAGGTGGCGTTTTTGTATGAACCAATGGCCGCGGGCTTGGCCTATCAGCAGCAGTTGCAGCAAGAGCAACAGATCCTAGTGATCGACATCGGCGGCGGCACCTCTGATGTGTCGATGCTGACCATGGGCCCCGGCTACTTGGACAGCCGCGATCACCAAAGTTTGGTGCAGGGCTTCAGTGGCGAACGCATTGGCGGCAACGACTTTGATATCGCCTTGAACTACCGTGGACTGATGCCCGCACTGGGGCTGGGTAAGCTGTTGCCGGGCAATCGCTCGATGCCGATCAAACCGTTTTTGAACGCCGCCAGCATCAACCTGTTGCCCGCGCAAACCGAGTTCTACAGCATGGACACCATGCAGCTGTTAACCCGCTGTGCCCGCGAGCCGGGGCTAGCGATGCTGAACGGTTTGATCACGCTAAGCAAAGAACGGATGACCTACCGCTTAAGTGCCGACGCCGAACGCGCCAAAATTGCCTTAAGCAGCAGCGACAGCACCCAGGTGGAACTGAATTATCTGCTGGATAATTTGGATGTGCAGCTCAGCGCCCAGCAGTTTGCTGACGCGTCTGAGCGGTTGCTGAAACGCATTGCCGAACTAACCGATGACGTGATCCGCCAAGCGGGGCATCAGCCCGATGGGATCTTCTTAACCGGCGGCAGCGCCAACTCGCCCCTACTGAAGCACTTCTTAAGCAGCCGTTACCAAGCGCCGCTGATCAGCGGCGATAACTTCGGCAGTGTTACCACCGGCTTAACCCTGTGGGCCAATAAGATCTTTAGCTAACCCTGCGGCCACAGCTGGCCGCTATAAACGGAGGTTGCCGTGCCCCTTTAACGGGGTTGTTACCCCATCGGCCAGCACTAGGCCGATGGTGTCTTCCGCCGCCAGCAGCCGCTGCAACAGGCTCAGCCGCATCGACCGCAACTGCTCGCGCCCCTGCAGCGGTTGCAGGCTCAGCTCTTGCTTAAACTCCCGCAATAACGTGGTCACCTGCGCTTCGCTCACCAGAGAAAAATCCAGATACAACATCTGCGCTTGCGGCTGCGCGGGCTGCAAACTTAATGGCTGCAGCACCGTCACTAAATAGGGGCCGGGGTTGTGGAATAAATGGGGATTATGCAGCTGCAACACCGCCATAAAGCGGCCGTTGTCGTCTACCGGCAGGGCAAAACGGTTGGTCATGTAGCGGGGCAAGCGGCGTTGATCCCCTTGCAGTTCGTCGTTCACCGCCTGCACGGCCGCCACCAGCGCCTGATACTTGCGCCACGCCAGCGGATGCTGCGGCCCAGCTTGGTACAGCAGGTAGCTGTAACTGCCGTAGTCTCTGGGTTCATTGCCGTAACGGGTGGTTTCTTGCCACAACAGCAGCGGCGTTGGCAGGGGCGGCGGCGCCGCCGTGCAGCCCAGCAACAGCCCCCACAGCAACAGTAGCAATAACGCTTTCATCGTTTCATCCTTGAAGACAACAAGCTGAAACTAGGAGAGAGACACCGCAGCGTCAACGACCGCCACGCAATTTGTGCTGCCCCAAACGGCGGCGGCAATTGGCCGCAGCCCCAAGGCTACAGCTGCGGCGCCACCTGCACATAGTGGCCACCATCCAGCAGCGGCGCGTACCACTGCCCGGCCACCACCACAAAAGCCACGCCATCAATGATCACCTGCTGCCCTTGGCCGGGCAGCTGCGTCAGGATCTTAGCCCCGCCAGCGCTGCTGGTTTTATCGGTGCTGGCAATCGTGGTGCGACTTTTGCCGTTGCTGATGTGGATCTTATTCGCCAGTGACGGCGCCGCCACTTGCTGATAGCGGCCTTGGCGCAGTTGGTAGTAAAGATCGTCCACAATGGCGTAACTGACGCCGCTGATCACCGCATGGCGCACCATGTCGGGCAGTTGATCGGGGCGATAGTGGTTGGCGCCGGCGCCGTGGGCGGTGGCGCTCAACACCAGCAGCAACGCCGCCGCGCTGGCGTAACGGCCAAGCGCGGCGAAAGGACAAGAAAAAGTACCAGAGAAGATGGGGCTGTGGCTGCGAGTCATTGCCTGTTCCTGTGCTGTTATTACGTTGCCAGTGTAACCGCTAACCGCAGCCGCCGCTTATTCGTTGCCGCGAGCAACGCCCAGCTGCCAAAACTGCTGCGACAGCTCTGCCTGCTTGATGGTCAGTCGCGCCATCGCCCCGCCTTGTTCTACGGTTTTGCTGGATTGCTGATAGCTGTCTTGCGCCAGATCGGTAATGTTGCTGATGGCGCGCGAGATGTCTTCGGTTACGGTGTGCTGCTGCGACATCGCCGCCGCAATCTCGCCGCTCATGCCGTTGATGTGGGTAACCGCTTGCTGTAACGACGCAAAGGCTTGATCGGCGGCGCGGGTTAACGCCACCGTATCTTGCGCCGACTGCTGCCCTTGGTTCATGGCGCTGCTGGCGGCGCGGCTGGAGCTTTGGAACTGACTGACGATCTGTTCAATCTGCACCGTTGATTCCGCCGTGCGCTGGGCAAGGTTGCGTACTTCATCGGCCACCACCGCAAAACCACGGCCGCTTTCGCCCGCCCGTGCCGCTTCAATGGCCGCGTTTAACGCCAGCAGGTTGGTTTGATCGGCAATGCCGCGGATCACGTTCAGCACTTCAGAGATGGCCGAGCTGTCGCGCTCAATCGCGGCCACTTCGTTGGTGATCCGCCCCACTTCACCGCTCAGGTTATCAATCGATTCGGTCACTTGGCGCAGCACTTCGCTGCCCTCGGCCGCCACCGTTAAGCTTTGATCTAAGGCGCTGGCCATGGCGCTGCTGTTATCCGCCACTTCGCTGAAACTGACGCTCATCTGTTCAACGGCGGTGGCCGCTGCGGCGGTTTGGTCGCTTTGCTGGGCGGCGCGCTGCTGGGTGTGCTGAACGGTGTCGAGCATGGTGCTGCCCATGGTTTGCAGCGATCCCGCCGAATCGGCAATGCGCCCCACCACGCCTCCCAGCTCGGTGCCTAAGAAGGCCATTGCCAGCTCGATCTGCCCCAGTTCATCCTGACGGCCGCTAAACACCGCTTGCGCCAGCGGATCGTCGATAATCTGTTTGGATTTGTTCACCAGCGGCTGCAACGGTCGCAACAACCACGCCAACAGCGCCACGGTGATGCCGCTGCCCAGCAACGCCAAATAGGGCGACACCAGCGCCAATGCCGCAGTGCCCACGCTGCCTAAGCCTGCTGCTACCAGCAGCCGCTGCTGAAACGACAGCCACGGACGGCGCATCGCTTTAGGGGTTTTGTTGGCATTAAGATCGGCGTAAATGCGCTCGGCCCGTGCCACCAGATGCGGCTTAGGACGACGCCGTACCGATTGCAGTTCGTGTATCTGGTTGCCTTCCATCACTGGGGTAACGTAAGCGTTTACCCAGTAATGATCGCCATTGGCACAGCGGTTTTTCACAATGCCAAACCACGGTTTGCCCTGCTTCATGTTGCCCCACAACGAGGCAAAGGCCGCCGCGGGCATGTCTGGATGGCGGATCATGTTGTGGTTCTGCCCTTGCAGTTGCGACAGGCTATAACCGCTTACCTCGACAAAATCTTGGTTGGCGTATTTGATCACCCCTTGGGGATCGGTGGTCGACAGCAAGATCCGATCATCGGCATAGTTTTGCTGCTGTTGCGTAACGGGCTGGTTGTTTCGCACAACAAGGTACTCGGTTCAGTAATGACGGCGCTATGATGCGCCAACATGGCTTAAAAACCGACGTTGACGCATTAAAATTACACAACTGTTTAACAAAAATTTGATGTTGGTCAGATTTATCCGCCGCAGCCACTAACCCCAGCCGACGATTTGGGCTAGGGCGACGCTAGGTTGGGGTTGCCACGGTGGGGCGCACCCCGAGCGCATGGCAGATGGCGTACGACAATTCGGCGCGATTCAAGGTGTAGAAATGAAACTCCGACACCCCCTCTTTCGCCAACACTTTGCTCATCTCAATCGCCACGTTGGCGCCCACTAATTTGCGGGTTTGTGGATCGTCGTCCAGCCCATCAAACATATGATGCAGCCAATTGGGCACCCGCACGTTGGCAAACTGCGAGAACTTCAGCAGTTGCTGGTAGTTGGTGACCGGCAGGATCCCCGGCACGATTTCCGCGTCGATCCCCGCCGCCGCGCACCGATCGCGAAAACGCAGATAGGCTTCGATATCAAAAAAGAACTGGGTGATGGCGCGGGTGGCTCCGGCGTCCACTTTGCGCTTCAGGTTGATCAGATCCGATTGGGCGCTGCTGGCATCGGGGTGCACTTCGGGGTAAGCGGCCACTGAGATCTCAAAGTCGTGTTCCTGCTTCAGCAACCGCACCAGATCCGCGGCGTAGCGATTGGGGTTGGCGTGGCCAGCCGGTACGTCACCGCGCAGCGCCACAATGTGCCGCACCCCTTGCTGCCAGTATTGTCGCGCCAATTGCCGCAGCTCGTCGTCGTTGGCATCAATCAGGGTAAGGTGTGGCGCCGCCTGCAGATCCGTGTGCTGATGGATCTTTTCAATCACGTTGTGGGTACGATCCCGCACCCCCGAATTGGCGCCATAGGTTACCGACACAAACCGTGGTTTCAGCGGCGCCAGATGCTCAATCGATTGCCACAGGGTTTGCTCCATCGCTGCGGAATTGGGAGGAAAAAACTCAAACGACACGTCGATGTCGCGCAGGCTGCTTAATCGTTCGTTTAACGCTTCTATCTGCTGGGCATGATGAAATGACATGGTTCCCTCCCGCGGGGTAAAAAATGTGGCCGCCTGCGCGGCCTAGATAAGATCCCGCTTCAGTGCAGGAGACGCCGACAAATGGCCACCAGATCCGATTGCACCGCCGCGGCGGTAACTTCCCGCCCCGCCCCTGGGCCTTGGATCACCAAGCCGTTGGGGTAGTTGCCGCTGCGCAGCAAAAATTGGTTATCCCCCGGCGGCAAGGTGGCTAAGGGGTGATCAATCGCCACCGCCGCCACGCTGATTTTGGCGCGCACTCGCCCCGCCTCTTGGCTAAAGCTGGCCACATACCGCAACGCTTTGCCTTCGGCCTGTGCCGCCTGCAGTGCCGCCGCCAATGGCGCATCTAAGCCGCTGATCTGCTGTTCAAACTGCGGCAGCGATAGTTCGGCCAGGGCCGCGGGCACCAGCGATTCCAGCTCGATGTCGGCCAGTTCCAGCGCCAACCCCAATTCCCGCGCCAAAATCAGCAGCTTGCGCTGCATATCCACCCCCGACAGATCGTCGCGGGGATCCGGCTCGGTCAGCCCCTGTTGCTGCGCCGCTAACACCAGTTGCGAGAACGGCTGGCTGCCGTCGTAGTGATGAAACAACCAGCTTAAGGTGCCGCTGAACACCCCATCAATGTGGCTGATGGCATCGCCGCTGCGGCGCAGATCGTCGATGGCGTAAAACAGCGGCAAGCCCGCGCCAACGGTGGCGTTATAACGCCAGTACAGGTGGCGCTGCGCCAAGCTGTGTTGCAGCTGTTGGTAGAACGCGAACGGGCCACTGCCCGCTTGCTTGTTGGCACTGATCAGGTGAATGCCGCTGCGTAACAGCAGTGGGTAGTTCAGGGCTAAATCGGCACTGGCGGTCAGATCGAGCAGGATCAACTCATCAAACGGCAGCGCTCGCGCCGCGTCAATCAACTGCGGCAGTTGGTAGGGTTGGCCATGTTGCTCAAACCCTTGTTGCCACTGAGCCGGATCGATCCCCTGTGGCGCTAACCAGCCCTGTTGCTGCCCCACAATCGCCACCACCGTCAGCTGTGCCTCCAGCTGTTGGTTCAGTTGCGGTTGCAGCTGGGCAAACTGCGCCAGCCACGCGGCGCCAATGTTGCCTTTGCCCGCCACCAGCACGCCGATGGTTTTCAGCGGCCCGGCACAGCGGCGGTGCACTTCGGCGGTAAGCGACTGCACCTGTTCGCAGGGCACCAACGTGAACAGCGCCAACTCATCTTGCTGCAATGGCCACGCGTGGCGGTTCAACAAGCGGGCAAACGCCCCAGCCAAGCGGCCCACTTGGTTGCCCACCAGCGCCACCAAGCCCAGCCCAAATTGCGGCGTCAGCGGTTGCAAGAAGTGACGCTCTAACGCTTCGGCCGCTTCGAGGGCGTGTTCTTGAGTCACCACCAGCGCCGATTGTTGTGGGTAACACGCCAGCACCGCCAACCCTTGCTCGGTCAGGATCTCTTGCGCTAACACGGTGGCATCCGCCGCGCCGGGGCAGTGCAGCACCACCACTTTGTCGACACTGGTTACCACCGGTTCGGCGCTGACGCTGCCGGTGCGGATCTCGGTGCAGGGGCGCTCTGGGGTAAAGCTAGAACGCACCTGCAACACCAGCGGCTGGCGCTGCAGCGGCTCCAACGTGCGGCTGTGCAATACCGGCGATCCCAACTGCGCGAGGCGGTTGGCCTGCGCCAGCGACAACTGCCGCTGCAATCGCGCCCCTTTCAGACGATTTGGATCGCCGTTAAACACCCCTTCCACGTCGGTCCAGATGGTGCAGCGCGGTGCGTTAACCATCGCCGCAATGGCGGTGGCGGAGTAATCGGAACCATTGCGCCCCAGCAGCTGAGTGTCGCCGCGCTCATTGCGCGCCACGTAACCGGTGATCACCAAGCGGCTGTCGCACTGCTGTTGGCACAGCTGCGCCAATCGGGCAGCACTGGCGGCGTAATGGGGCTGGTTTTGGCCGTTCACGCTGAAGAAGTCGCGGGCATCCACCGCCGCCGCGCTGACCCCTTGCTGTTGCAACACCGCCGCCAGCAACCGTGCCGACCATTGTTCCCCCAGCGCTTGCACGTCGGCTTCGTGCGTTTGCGGCTGTTGCAGCCACTGCGTCAACGCCTCGATGTCTTGTTGCAGCTGCGCCACTAACGGCTGTTGGTTGTGGCCCAGCAGCCGCTGCAGTAGCGCCCGTTGTTGTTGCTGCAAGGCGCTTATCCCTGCGCCAACCGCTTGCTGGGCGCGCGCCTGCTGCAACAGCGCAATCAATTGGTTGGTGGTGTCACCCGCGGCCGACACCACCACCAAATCGTCGCTCTGGCCGTGGGTAAGTAGGATGTGCGCCACGCGGCGGTAGCAGTCGGCATCGGCCAAACTGGAGCCACCAAATTTATGAACCTGTCGTGATGGCATCGGTTTACTCCGCTAAGGCTTGGCGCAGATCCGCCAGCAGATCGTCACGGTCTTCAATGCCCACCGATAAGCGGATCAGGCTGTCGCTGATCCCGGCGGTGGCGCGTGCTTCGGCGCTCATGGCGGCGTGGGTCATGGTGGCGGGATGGGCCACTAACGATTCCACCCCCCCTAAACTTTCGGCCAGCGAGAACAGCTGCAGCTTCGACAAAAACGCCCGCACCGCGGCTTCGCCGCCATGCAGTTCCAGGCTGAGCATGGCGCCAAAACCCGTTTGTTGGGTTTGCGCGAGTTGATGCTGTGGGTGGCTGCTAAGCCCGGGGTAATGCACCTTGGCTACCGCGGGGTGGTCGTTCAACCACTGGGCGACGGCTTCGGCGTTGCGTTGGTGCTGGGCGATCCGCAGTGGCAGAGTCCGCAGCCCCCGCAGGGTTAAGAAGGCGTCGAACGGCGCGCCGGTGATCCCCAAGCAGTTGCCCCACCACGCCAGTTGTTCTGCCAGCGCATTGCTGTTGGCGATCACCGCGCCGCCCACCACATCGGAATGGCCATTGATGTACTTGGTGGTGGAGTGGATCACCATGTCGGCCCCAAGGCGCAGCGGCTGCTGCAGTATCGGCGATAAGAAGGTGTTGTCTGCCACCACAAGGGCCCCCACTTCGTGGGCTGCAGCGGCGATTTTAGCCACGTCGACTAGGCGCAACAGCGGGTTGGATGGGGTTTCCAGCCACACCATGGCAGGGCGCTGCGCCAACGCCTGCGCCAAAGCGGCTTGATCATTAAAATCCACCACCAGCAAACGCAAGCGGCCTTGTTCGGCCAAGGCGTTGAACAAGCGATAGCTGCCGCCATAACAGTCGTGGGGCACCAGCAGCAGTTGTTCGGATCGCAACAACGCGGTGCACAGGGTAATGGCCGCCATTCCTGTTGCCGTAACCACCGCCCCAGCGCCCGCTTCCAATTTGGCCAACGCCTCGGCCAGCGCCGTGCGCGTTGGGTTGCCACTGCGGGCGTAATCGTATTGGCGCGGCTGGCCAAAACCCGCAAAGGTGTAGTTGCTGGATAAATAGATGGGCGCAACAACGGCACCATGTTGTGTATCGGTATCGATCCCTTCACGGGCGGCGATGGTGGCGTGATGTGGCTGGCTCATTGGCGGCATCCTCCAACTTGATGCGGCTGGTTAATAACTGAGCTTTTACATTACGGCTACAAATATAGGCCGTCAAGATGTTTAGCCGTCTAAACGTATAACTGTAGAGATGGCAATTATTTGACTCTTTTATTCACGCCGTTAGAATTTGCAACGGAATCCGAATTTATAGGTGCTTCGATGACTATCGAGTGGAACGGCGACTACATCAGCCCATACGCCGAACACGGCAAGAAAAACGAACAGGTGAAGAAGATCACCGTTTCTATCCCATTGAAGGTGTTAAAGATTTTGACCGATGAGCGCACGCGCCGTCAGGTTAACAATCTGCGCCACGCCACCAACAGTGAGCTGCTGTGCGAAGCCTTCTTGCACGCCTACACTGGCCAACCGCTGCCGGTGGATGATGATCTTCGCAAAGACAAAGGCGACAGCATCCCTGCCAGCGCCCGCGAGATGATGACCGAACTGGGCATCGACTGGGAAAACTTAGACGACTAACTGTCTGTGTAAGTTGACAAAAATCCACCTTCGGGTGGATTTTTTGGTTATGAGGGCAGAAACAACAACGCCGCCTCGATTGAGGCGGCGTTGTTTTCGCGGCTGGCGTTTGCGTCAGCCCGTCATGGGGGCCAGCCCCTTATTCGCTCAGGTAACCCGCTGGCAGGCTATCCAGCGCGGCAACGCCAGAATCGATGGCGGCTTGGGCAACGGCGCTGGCGATCCGTGGCAGCAACCGGCTGTCGGTTGGCTTTGGCAGCACGTAATCGGCACCAAACTCCAAACGCTCTAGGCCGTAGCTCTCCAATACGCTTTGGGTTACTGGCTCTTTGGCCAAACCGCGCAGGGCGTGTACCGCCGCGACTTTCATCTCGTCGTTGATGGCGCTGGCGCGCACGTCCAAGGCACCACGGAAGATGAATGGGAAACACAGCACGTTGTTCACCTGATTCGGGAAATCGCTGCGGCCAGTGCCCATGATGATGTCCGGACGCGCCGCTTTGGCGATGTCGGGGTGGATCTCCGGATCCGGGTTCGAACAGGCGAAGATCACCGGCTTGTCGGCCATCAGCTTCACGTCGTCGGCGCTGAGCAGATCCGGGCCAGATACCCCCACAAACACATCGGCATCCACTATCACGTCCTGCAGGGTGCGCTTGTCGGTGTTGTTGGCAAACAGTTGTTTGTACTCGTTCAGATCGTCACGGCGGGTGTGGATCACGCCTTTGCGATCCAACATGTAGATCTTTTCACGCATGGCGCCGCACTTAATCAGCAGTTCCATGCAGGCAATGGCCGCGGCACCTGCCCCCAAGCACACGATGGTGCTGTCGGCCAAGTTCTTGCCTTGGATCTCCAGCGCGTTAAGCATGCCCGCTGCCGTCACAATGGCGGTGCCGTGTTGATCGTCGTGGAATACCGGCACCTTACAGCGTTCAATCAACGCCTTTTCAATCTCAAAACACTCCGGCGCTTTGATGTCTTCTAGGTTGATGCCACCGAAGGTGTCGGCAATGTTGGCCACGGTGTCGATAAACTCTTGCGGCTGACGATGGGTTACTTCGATGTCGATGGAGTCGATATTCGCGAATCGCTTAAACAGCAACGCTTTGCCTTCCATCACTGGCTTCGAGGCCAGCGGCCCTAAGTTGCCCAACCCCAAAATGGCGCTGCCGTTGGTGATCACCGCCACCAAGTTGCCTTTATTGGTGTAGCGGTAAGCGTTGTCTGGCGCTGCCGCGATTTCTCGTACCGGCTCAGCCACGCCAGGACTGTATGCCAACGCCAAATCGTGTTGGGTTTCAGCCGGTTTAGTTAGGGTAATGCTGATCTTTCCTGGAATAGGTTCAGCATGGTAATCAAGTGCTTGTTGGCGTAGGTCGGACATTTGTTGTTATCTCTTCGCAGCAGGATTAGGTAGGGGGAATCGCGGCAAACATACTCCCATAAAGTCGAATTGCAAACACCAAAAAGCAGAACTATTGCTTTTGCTTATTGTAGCTCAACATTTACAGCTAAGTGCCTGTTATTTTTGGTAAAAGGTATTACCAATTGGCCTTTGCGTTGGTGATAAAAGTGACCCTAAAATAGCCTTGAGCGCGATACTAATGGCAACGATGCTTGCTCGCTTTGAGCCTAAGCTACTGAATAACAACTATTCTTTAGTTAAGAACGAACATTTAGACCCTAAAAACTTATGTACAAGGAGATGTACGATGTTTAAAACCGCTGTTGCTTCCGCCTTACTTTTGGCTGCCCCGGCGCTGGCCAACGAGGTCGCCAACCCTTGGTATGCTGGCCTTGGTTTAGGCCACGCTAACTGGCAGGGGATCTGCCCCGACAATGGCCAAGCCCCAACCGACTGTGACGACAAAGATTTCGCTGTGGATCTGTTTGGCGGCTACCGCTTTAGCGACAACATCGGGGTCGAGCTGGGTTTTACCGATTTAGGTGAAAGCAGCTGGGAAGATCTCAGCAATCGCCGCCAAGCTGAGGCCACGGGCGTGCGCTTAGCGATGGTGGCCACCCTGCCCCTAAGCGATGCGTTTGCGGTGAATGCCGAACTGGGTGGGTTCAGCTACGACGCCGAGATCAACACCAACACTGCGGACGCCAGCGACAATGGCATTCAGCCTTACGTTGGCGCCGGCGTTAACTATGTGGTGAATAAGCAGATGGAGCTGGGTCTGCGCTGGCGTCATTTCCGCGAACTGGAAACCAACGACGATCTGTTTAACCGCCACAGCGTTAACTATTGGGGCGTACAGTTAAGCTACCACTTCGGTGGCAAGACCAAAGCCGCACCGGCCCCCGCCCCTGCGCCAGCACCGGTTGTGGCCCCCGCCCCGGCACCTAAACCGATCGCCCCACCGCCACCACCGAAGCCAGAAGTGGTTGAGGTTGCGCCCTCGACCGTGCTCTATTTCGACTTTAACTCTGCCGACGTGAGCGGCGCTGAGCTGCAAAAGCTCACCGACATTGGCCGCTACATGAAAGCCTACCCGAAAGTGCGGGCAGAGCTGATCGGCCACACCGATAAGATCGGTAACCCCGATTACAATCGCGCCTTGGGCTTACGCCGGGCCACCTCGGTGCAGCAGCAGTTGTTGCAGCAGCATGGGATCAGCCCAGATCGAGTGCAGATCCTGTCGAAAGGGGAAAGCAACGCCGTCGCCAATCAAAGCCGCAGCGAACGCAAGGTAACCGTTAACCTGTTTGGCATGGACAGCGGCAACTAAAATCCTGCCGCGCAGCCATTAAAAAAGGCACCCCATGGGGTGCCTTTTTTCCGTTCGGTACTTAAGCCAATTACTTGGACTTGAGTGCGCCGAAACGGTTCTTGAACTTTTCAACGCGGCCGCCAGTATCAGCAACTTTCTGCTTACCGGTGTAGAAAGGGTGACACTCTGAACATACGTCCAAGTGCAGGTCCTTACCTACGGTAGAGCGGGTTTTGATCACGTTACCGCAAGAGCAGTTAGCAGTGATTTCAGCGTATTTTGGGTGGATACCGTCTTTCATGGGAAAAACCTCAATTAGGGCCGTGTCGCTATCCGATTCTAAGCCGGACACCACACGTAGTTTACAAATAGGTTCAGGGCGCGAGAGTTTATAGTAAAGCCCCTAACAGAGCAACGATCGCTGCACATTTTCTGCACCGACTTGCCAAGCTGAGCGCCTAAGGAAGCAGATCCCGCTGTAGAAGCCCCTCGCCTTTGGTAGGGTATAGGCCAATTTACTGTGTTGTGAGTCGCCGTGTTTATCCAAGTTGCCCTGCCCGTGCCGTTACCAAGGCTGTTCAGTTACCTGCCCATCGAGGGGGCAGCACTGCCGGTGAAAGGGGCACGGGTGCTGGTGCCCTTTGGCCAAGGCCAACAGGTGGGCGTGGTGGTGGCCACCAGCGCCGAGTGCGACGTGCCCGCGGCCAAACTGAAACCACTCTTAACGGTGCTGGATCAGCAATCGCTGTTAAGCCCAGCGCTGTGGCAACTGGCGAACACCGCCGCCCGTTACTATTTTTCGCCGCTGGGAATGGTGCTGCCGCAACTGCTGCCCGTAAAACTGCGCAAGGGCGAATCCGCCAGCCCGATGCCGCAAAAGTATTGGCAATTCAGCGACCGCGGCCAAGACTGCGATCCCAACGACTTTAAACGGGCGGTGCAGCAGGCGCGCATTGTGGCGCAGCTGCAGCGCACGCCGTTGTTGGCCGACAGCGACATCTCGCTGCTGGAATTAAGCCGTCCGGCCCTAAAAGCCCTTACCGACAAAGGGCTGATCGAAGCCATTGAGCAGCAGCCGCAACTGACGCAAAGCTGGCCGCAACAGTGGGAGAGCACCGATCACATCCCCACCCTCAATAAAGAGCAGGCGGTGGCCGTAAGCGCCATCAACAACGCCGAAGGCTTTAACTGCTTCTTGTTAGATGGGGTTACCGGATCCGGTAAAACCGAAGTGTACCTAACGGTGATGGACAAACTGCTGCGCCAAGGGCAAAGCATCTTGGTGTTGGTGCCGGAAATTGGCTTAACCCCGCAAACCATCAGCCGTTTTCGCGCTCGCTTTCCACTGGCGATGGAAGTACTGCACAGCGGCGTCAATGACAACCAGCGCCTCGCCAGCTGGCAACACGCCCGCGCCGGAGGGGCCGCCATTGTGCTGGGCACCCGCTCGGCGCTGTTTACCGACATGCCCAAGCTGGGGATGATCATCATCGATGAAGAGCACGATGCCAGCTTTAAACAGCAAGAGGGTTTTCGCTACCACGGCCGCGATTTGGCCGTGATGCGCGCCCAGCTGCAATCGATCCCCATCGTGCTGGGCAGCGCCACCCCCAGCTTAGAAACCCTCGCCAACGTTAAGCGAGGCCGTTATCGGCACCTTAAGCTCAGCCAACGGGCCGGCAAAGGCCGCCCAGTAAAGCAGCTGCTGCAAGACATTCGCACCTGCCATCTGGATGCGGGCATGTCGCCGGCGATGATTGAACGGCTGAAGCACCACCTTCACGCCGGTAATCAGGTGATGCTGTTTTTGAATCGACGCGGTTTTGCCCCGGCGCTGCTATGCCACGAATGCGGCCACCTGCACGAGTGCAACAACTGCGATGCGTTTTACACCATCCACCAAGGCGCCAACATGGTGCAGTGCCACCACTGCGGCAGCATGCGCGGCATTCCTCGCCAGTGCCCGGATTGCGGCTCAACCCAGCTGTTTACGCGTGGGGTGGGCACCGAACAGTTAGAGCAAGCCTTAGCGCGGCTGTTTCCCGACTACAAAGCGGTGCGAATTGACCGCGACAGCACCAGCCGCAAAGGCAGCTTAGATGCCAAGCTGGAGCAGATCCGCAGCGGCGAAGTGCAGATCTTAGTGGGCACCCAGATGCTGGCCAAAGGCCACCACTTCCCCGACGTAACTTTTGTCGGCTTGCTTGACGTGGATTCCGCCCTGTTCAGTGCCGATTTTCGTGCCGCCGAACGCTTAGCCCAGCTGTACATTCAGGTGGCCGGTCGCGCTGGCCGAGCCAGCAAGGCGGGAGAAGTGATGTTGCAAACTCACCAACCAGAGCACCCGCTATTGCACCAACTGATGGCCTCGGGCTACGCCGGTTTTGCCGAAGACGCCTTAACTGAGCGCGGCTTGGCGCAGTTGCCGCCGTTTTGGCAGTTGGCGCTGCTGCGCGCCGAAGCCACCTACCCCGAACAAGCTAAGGGCTTTATTCAGCAAGCGAAGGGGCTGTTGCCCGAAGGCGAGCTGCAGATGATTGGGCCGATGCCATCGCCGCTGGAGCGCAAAGCCGGTAAGTACCGCTTTCAAGCGCTGCTGTTGGCGCCCACTCGGCCTGCGCTGCAGCGCAGTATTGAGCCGTGGCTAGAGCAGATAACGAAGTTAGAAAGTGGCCGCAAGTGCCGTTGGCAGCTGGAGCGCGATCCGCAAGATTTGCTCTAACGCGGCGCCACGCGAAACCGGGGCTGGCACCAAACATTGGAGGATCAACGTCGCTGATGCTCCCCCCTCCCCCCAGTCCGTGCCCCAAACCGCCGTTCACCACAGCGGCGGCTTTCTGGCCCCAATGCTAAGTCGCTGCAATTTCAATCCGCTATCTGCGCCGATATGGATTGGTATTCTTATCCTGCGCGGTTAAAATGCAAGGTTCGAACATCGACCACGAACGGTCAATACACTCCCCCTATTTTTGGTGTCGCGATGAAAGATCATATTCAACAGTTACTTGAACAAACAATTAGCCGCTTAAAAGAGCAGGCAGTGATCCCAGCAGAGCTGGAACCACGAGTTCAGGTTGACCGTACTCGCGACAAGAGCCACGGCGATCTTGCCACTAACTTGGCAATGATGCTGGCCAAACCGGCCAAGAAGAACCCGCGCGAACTGGCGCAACTGCTGATCGACAACCTGCCAGAGTCTGAATTGGTGGCCAAAGCCGAGATCGCCGGTCCTGGTTTTATCAACTTCTTCTTAGACAGCGCCTGGTTGGGCAAGCAGATTGAAGCGATCGCCAGCTGTGAACGTGCCAACGTAGCCACCATTGCTGCCCCGCAAACCATCGTTACCGATTACTCGGCGCCCAACGTGGCCAAAGAGATGGCGGTACACCACATCCGTTCTACCGTGATCGGTGACGCGGTAACCCGCACCCTTGAATTCTTGGGTCACAAGGTGGTGCGCGCCAACCACATCGGCGACTGGGGCACCCAGTTCGGCATGCTGATCGCCTATCTGGAAAAGATGGAAAACGAAAGCGCCACCGACATGGATCTGTCCGACTTAGAAGCCTTCTACCGCGAAGCGAAGAAGTGCTACGACGAAGACGAAGCCTTTGCCCTGCAAGCCCGTAACTACGTAGTGAAACTGCAAGGTGGCGACGAATACTGCCGCACCATGTGGAAGAAGCTGGTGGACATCACCATGGCGCAGAACCAAGCGATCTATAACCGCTTGAACGTGTCGCTGACCGAAGCCAACGTAATGGGTGAATCCCTTTATAACGCCATGCTGCCAGAAGTGGTTGCCGACTTAACCGAGCAAGGCTTGGCGGTAGAAGACGACGGCGCCACCGTGGTATTCCTTGAAGAATACAAAGGCAAAGATGGCAACCCAATGGGCGTTATCATCCGTAAGCGCGACGGCGGCTTCCTGTACACCACCACCGACATCGCCGCGGCCAAGTACCGCAAAGACACCTTCGATGCCGATCGCATTTTGTACTTCATCGATTCCCGCCAAGCGCAGCACCTGCAGCAGGCGTGGTTGATCGCCCGCAAAGCCGGTTACCTCACCGACGCCACCACCACCGAGCACTGTGCCTTTGGCATGATGCTGGGCAAAGACGGCAAGCCATTTAAGACCCGTTCTGGTGGCACCGTGAAACTGGCGGATCTGCTGGAAGAAGCACATCAACGTGCGGTTAAGCTGATTGGCGAGAAAAACCCAGATCTGCAAGGCAACGAACTGGATAACATCGCCACCACCGTGGCAATGGCGGCCGTGAAGTACTCGGATCTGTCCAAGAACCGCACCACCGACTACGTCTTCGATTGGGACAACATGTTGACCTTCGAAGGCAACACCGCCCCTTACATGCTGTACGCCTACAGCCGCATTCAGTCGATCTTCCGCAAAGCCGGCGTAAGCCCACAACAGCTGAGCGGCAACATCGTACTGGAACACGATAAAGAGGAGGCGTTGGCACAGAAACTGGTGCAGTTGAACGACGCCATTCAAGGCGTAGCCAACAAAGGCATGCCGCACCTGATGTGCACCTACCTGTTTGAATTGGCCGGTGCCTTCATGAGCTTCTACGAAGCCTGCCCAATCAACAAAGAGGGCGTCAGCGCCGAAGCCAAAGCCAGCCGCCTGCGCTTGTGTTTGGCCACCGCCAACACCTTACAGGTGGGCTTGAACCTGCTGGGGATCAACACCCTAGAGCGGATGTAAGTTATGGCTCGCGATTACGCAGGTAAACGCAGCCCCGGCCGCGGGCGCAGCAATGGGCGTCGCGGCAAGGCTAAGGCGAAAAAGCCTTTTCCGTGGGTGTTGTTGTTGTCAGTCATGGCCTTAATTGGCCTCGGTGGCTTTGGTTTGCTCACCATTCGTGGTGCCAGCGATAACCCTGCCCCCAGCACGGAAGTGGTGGCGCCGAAACCACAACCCAAGCCGCAAAAGCCGCTGCCTAAAGCACCGGAAAAAAACAGCTGGGAATATGAAAAGGCCCTGCCCAACAAAACCGTGGAAGTGGACGTTGAGCAGCAACAAAGCCAAGGCCCCTACCAGCTGCAGTGTGGTTCGTTCCGCACCCAGTCCCAGGCCGACTCCATGAAGGCCACCATCGCTTTCCAAGGGCTGGAATCGCAGGTGCGCCGCACTGAAGGGAAAAACGGCGTTTGGTATCGCGTGGTGTTAGGGCCATTGGACACCAAGCGTCACGGTGAAGCCGCCCGACACAAACTGCAAAAGGCGGGCATCAACACCTGCCAAATGTGGAAATGGACCAACTGATCCAGCCACCATCAACAAGGCGCCCACGGGGCGCCTTGTTTGTTACTGCCATACACTAGGAAACCATGAGCACACGCCAACACTGTAGCCGTTGCCAGCGCCCACAAAAAGTGTGCCTGTGCAGCGCCATTACCCCCGTTCGTCACCACACACCGGTGCACGTACTGATGCACCCCTCAGAGCACGGCAACGCCAAAGGCACCGCCGTGGTGCTGTGCTTAGCCTTAGAGCGCGGCACCCTGTGGTTGGGGGAAAGCGCCGCCGACTTTGCCGAACTGCAGCAGCAGTTGGCGCAGGGGCCACAACCGGTGATGTTGCTGTACCCAGACGACAACGCGGTTATGGTTGAGCACAGCAACGCCAGCGAAGTAGGCCAGCTGCTGGTGCTGGACGGCACCTGGCGTAAAACCCACAAGATGCTGCAACTGAACCCGTGGTTGGCGCAGCTGCCGCGCTTAGGCTTTGCCCATGCGCCCCAAGGCGATTACCAGATCCGTAAAGCGCACCGCGACGACAGCCTCTCTACCCTTGAAGCCGTGGCCTATTCGCTGGAGCAATTAGAGCAGTGCGATCCCGCCCCACTGGCGCGCGCCTTTGACGCCATCAAACAAAGCCAACTGGCGTTCATGCCCGCCGAAGTGCAGGCGCGATACCAACGCCAGCGCACAAAAACCGATTGATTGCCCCGGCCAGCACTGGCGTATTATGGCCGCAGCCATTACCATTAAATGATACTTATTATCATTTGAGCCATTTAATGGAGTCCCCTTTATGTCTGCCATCAACATCAGCCTCGATCATCAACTGCTGGCCAAACTGATCGGCGATGGCCACCTGTGCGTCGCCCAGCTGAACGCGTTAGACCAACACAGCAAAGCCGCCCTGTGGCGGCTTTGCTTAGAGTGCAGCTGCGACATGCGCTTCGACAGCAACGGCGAGCCGCTGCAGTTTAAGCCATATACTGACCGCCGTTTATCGACAGATTCGAACCAGTAATGTAGCCCGCTTGCTGATCCGCTAAGAACAGCACCGTACGGGCGATCTCCTCCGGCTGACCAAAACGCCGTACCGGAATTTGCGCCTTAATTGCTTCTTGGATCTCCGGTTTGATGGCGCGGATCATGTCGGTTTCGATGTAACCCGGCGAAATGGTGTTCACGGTAATGCCCTTGCTGGCCACTTCCAGCGCCAACGACTTGCTAAAGCCATACATCCCCGCCTTCGCTGCCGCATAGTTGCACTGGCCAAACTGGCCTTTCTCGCCATTCACCGACGAGATGCTGATCACTCGGCCATAGTTGCGCGACAACATGGGCACCAGCGCCGCCCGCGTTAAATTAAACACACTGTCGAGGTTGGTACTCAGCACCTGCTGCCACTGTTCCAACGCCATCTTCTTCAGCTGACCATCCATGGTGATCCCCGCATTATTCACCAACACCTTGATCGGCCCGATGCTCTCTTCAATGTCTAACACCACCCGTTGGCACTCATGAAAATCACCAACATTAAACGGCAGCACGGTAATGTTGGGGTGTGTCTGCGCCAATTCACCGGCGTATTTTTCGGCATTGCTGCTGTTAGGTCGGCACCCAGCAACAACGTAAAAACCTTGTTCTGCCAAAGCCTTACTGATTACTAAACCAATACCACCTAAACCACCGGTTACCACTGCGACACTGCGTTCCATGTGAAAACTCCTATGCGTTTAAAATGCACAACCAAGTATGTTGATCGGGAATGACAGTTAAATGAATGGAACAGTAAGCCCAGTTTTACCAGTAGCCGATGGCTATGGCGCCATAACCAGTTGCTTGGCCTTAAAACGGTTAAATAAAAGCCTTTCATTAACAATTGTTTAGCTTATAACCACTGGGAATGTCCGGACCATAAGCAAGGTTTATTGTGGGATTCCTCAGAGCCAAAACCGCCACAATGTAACGATTTGATAAGAATGTCGGCTCAACGCCACGGCGGCCTCAAAGCCCAGCCGCTGGCAGCGAGGCTTCGATAACGCTGTCGCCATCAGCCCGCCAATCGCGGCAGCAGTAACCGCGATCAGAGGCCAGAGACGGTAAGTGATCACTTACGCTGGCCGTTGCCCGCCCCCAAGCTAAAGCGTGCCCCAGTTCACTCCTTTATCGGGTAAATCCACTGGTTTTACCTGCCAAGGGTTGAAGCGCGCCAACTTATCCCCACATCTACCACAATGAGAACACACGTCCGCACTGGACGTTGCTAGAGAAGGGTTCGAGATGACCACCATTGTGTCTGTTCGCCGCGGCGACAAAGTTGTTGTTGCCGGAGATGGCCAAGTTTCCCTTGGTAACACCGTAATGAAGGGCAATGCCCGCAAAGTGCGGCTGCTGTCTGGCGGCAAAGTGATCGCCGGTTTCGCAGGCGCCACCGCCGATGCTTTCACCCTATTTGAACTGCTTGAATCCAAGCTGAACGCACACCAGGGTCACTTAACCCGTGCTGCCGTTGAGCTCGCCAAGGCATGGCGTACCGAACGCAGCTTGCAGAAGCTGGAAGCGATGCTGATTGTGGCCGACGCGGAAACCAGCCTGGTGATCTCTGGCAACGGCGACGTGGTTGAACCAGAACACGATCTGGTTGCCATTGGCTCTGGGGGCAACTACGCCCAAGCCGCCGCGATGGCGCTGCTGAAGCACACCGAAATGGACGCCCGCGCCATCTGTGAGCAAGCGCTTACTATTGCCGGAGACATCTGTGTGTTCACCAACCACTCTCACACCATCGAAGAACTGGCCACTGCCGCCGCTGTAAAGGAATCCAACTGATGTCTGCCATGACCCCACGGGAAATCGTATCCGAGCTGGACAGCCACATCATCGGTCAATCCGGTGCTAAAAAAGCCGTTGCTATCGCTTTGCGTAACCGCTGGCGCCGGATGCAGTTGGCCCCAGAGCTGCGCCAAGAAGTCACCCCAAAGAACATCTTAATGATCGGCCCAACCGGTGTCGGTAAAACCGAGATCGCCCGTCGTTTAGCCAAGCTGGCGCAGGCGCCGTTCATCAAGGTGGAAGCCACTAAATTCACCGAAGTGGGTTACGTCGGTAAAGAGGTTGAGCAGATCATCCGCGATCTGACCGACTCGGCCATTAAGATGACCCGCGACCGCGAAGTGGAACGCAACAAGTTCCGCGCCGAAGAAGCCGCCGAAGAGCGCATCCTCGACGCTTTGCTGCCAAAACCAAAAGATCAGTGGGGCAACGACGAAGAGGCCAGTAACACCTCAACCCGTCAGGTGTTCCGCAAAAAGCTACGGGAAGGCAAGCTGGACGACAAAGAGATTGAGATCGATCTGTCGCAGGCGCAAATGGGCGTTGAGATCATGACCCCACCGGGCATGGAAGAGATGACCAACCAGCTGCAAAGCCTGTTCCAGAACATGGGCGGCCAGCAGAAAGATCGCAAAAAAATGAAGGTAAAAGACGCCTTCAAAGCGCTGATCGAAGAGGAAGCGGCGAAGCTGGTCAACCAAGAAGAACTGAAAGAGAAAGCGATTGAATCCGTTGAACAAAACGGCATCGTGTTCTTGGACGAGATCGACAAGGTGTGTAAGCGCGGCGACACCTCTGGCCCCGACGTATCCCGTGAAGGGGTACAACGCGATCTGCTGCCCTTAGTGGAAGGTTGCACCGTTAACACCAAGCACGGCATGGTCAAAACCGACCACATCCTGTTTATCGCGTCCGGCGCCTTCCAGCTGGCGAAGCCGTCGGATCTGATCCCAGAGCTGCAAGGCCGTTTGCCGATCCGCGTTGAACTGGACGCGCTGTCGGCCAACGATTTCGTGCGAATTCTGACTGAGCCCAACGCCAGCCTGACCGAGCAGCAAATTGCCCTGATGCAGACCGAAGGGGTCAGCATTGAATTCAGCCAAGACGGCATCGAACGCATCGCAGAAGCCGCTTGGCAGGTGAACGAACGCACCGAGAACATCGGCGCTCGCCGCTTGCACACCGTGATGGAACGCTTGATGGAAGAGATCTCGTTTGACGCCTCAGAAAAATCAGGCCAAACCTACACCATCGACGCCGACTACGTGAACAACCACTTAGACGTACTGGTTGAGAACGAAGATCTGTCGCGCTTTATCCTGTAAGGAATTGTCATCATGGGCCCAACCGTTACCGCGCTGAAACTGAAGCGCACCTCGCGCTTATTAGAGGTGACCTTCTCTAATAAGAACCAGTTCAGCATCAGCTGTGAACTGCTGCGGGTGTGCTCACCCTCGGCCGAAGTGCATGGCCACGGCAACCCGCAATTGGTTACCAACAAGCGCATGGTTAACATCGATAAGATTGAACCGGTAGGCAACTACGCGGTGAAGCTGCACTTCGATGATGGCCACAACACCGGTTTATTCAGCTGGGATGTGCTGCACGATTTGGGGCGCAACCAAGCCAGCCACTTTGAAGAGTATCTGACTCGGTTAAAAGCCGCCAAAGCCAGCCGCGAACCGCTGATCCCACTGAACGTGCAGTTCCACGACGCCAGTAAAGATTAAGCCGCGCCACCTTGGCTGAATCGAGTTAGCCCGCGCTGGTGCGTTCCGGTAACCCCATAAAAACCACGCCTTGGCGTGGTTTTTTGCTGCCCTGCTGGCGCGCCACTGGGCGTGCACAAAGCCAGCCTGTTAGCTTAATTTCGCCCGATGACTGAGGCCGTGGCACCTCGGCCATCACCTTACTGCTGGCGCCGTCAGGCGGGGCACTTGCCCTAAGCCAGAAGCAACCACTTACCAACGAAAAAACAGATATTTATCCAACCAAAATCCCATCGGGATCCGCTAAACTGGAACGCCCAATCGCAGCAAAACACGGCGGCCATGTTCCAATTTTCCCTGAGTGCCAATCACCATCTGCACATTGATACCGGCAGCTGCCAAGGGCTGCACTGTCAGCTGATCCTCTCCGGTTGGGCCGACGGCTTGATCTGGTGGGTGGTGGATCAACACGGCAACCGCCAACGTCAGCAAGGCCATGATTTGGGCATCGATCTGATCCCTATCTTGGAAGAAAAACCGCAGCTGCAGCCGTTTTTGGCCAGCTTTCCTCACGGCTGTTTAGAGCACGCCCGCCTGTTTGGCCACAACGCCTTTGCCATCCTGCAACTGGCCAGCCGCCATCGCAGTGTGTGCGAACTGCTGCAGCTGCGCCCCACTTTGCTGGCGATGCTGTATTTCCTTATCAGCGATCGCAGCCAGTTGGTGCAGGCCGCTAACCAAGGGCAGCGCCAAGCCTTGGCAGTGCTGGATCTGCCCGCCAGTAAACGCAGCCTAGCTCTGCTGGATAGGTACCAAACCGAACGCTACAAAATGCGCGGGATCCAACTGCTGCAACGGCTGTTGGCGGACGCGGCCTGCATGGATCGATGTCGTCATCAGCCCGTGTTGAACGATTGGGTGCTGGCGCTGGCTCAAGGGCAGGATCCACAACGGCGCCATCCGTGGCTGCTGGGTACGCCGCTATTGCAGGTGCTGTGTCAGCCGCAACACCGCTATCAGCGTGAGCGATTGCTTACGACCATCGGCGACTGTGATCGCTTGGGGCACGCCTTGGGCAACCCGCAGCGGCAGCGCCAGATCGCTGCCTTAACCAACGTAACGGCGCTGTTTGCCCTGCACGACCGCTGGACCGATCGCTTGAATGCCCAGCGACCCGTGCTGCCCCCACAGGTGGATCTGGATGAGGAGCTGATCTTCACCGATCAGGAGCCAACCAATGAGCCGGAAGGGGACTACCGCTACCCACTTGCGCCGTTCGCTGGCGACGAACGGCTGAGCCCCATCACCACCTTTACCGAGCTGTGCGATGAAGGCGCCAGCATGCGCCATTGTGTTCGCAGCTATCATCAGCAACTGGTGGGGGGCAATTACTTTATCTACCGTGTGCTGCAGCCCGAGCGAGCGACCTTAGGCTTGCAGCTGAAAAAGCGCCTTGGCCGACCGCAATTGCAGATCAGTCAACTGCAAGGGCCCAGCAATCGCGCCATTAGCCCAAGCACTCGCGATGCGGTGATCCAGTGGCTGCAACAGCAACCTTCGCAGCTCTAATGGCCAAAGCGAATACGGTTCCCTTCCCCTAGTTGGCGGCTTCGGCGTCTTGACGCTTTAACCGTTTGTGGCCGTCTTCCGACACCCCTTGCTTCCAGTAACTGCTGATGTAGATGCGTTCACGCGCCACCGCTTGGTCATTGCGAAAGTAGTGCCGCAGGGCGCGCATTTGCTCGAATTCACAGGCGCTCCAGACCGCAGCGCGACCCGCTAACCACGGCAGTGCCCGCACGGTGGTTGCAAGCGACTCGGCCCCACTGATCCAGATCAGTTGCAGGTTTTCAGGCACCGTCAGCGGCTGCTTATCTGCCAGCTCTGGCACTTGGATCACCGCGTAACCCGTTGCGTTGGCCGGTAACCGCTCAAACTGGGTAATCAATGCAGGCAGCGAGGTCAGATCCGCCACCATAAAAAACCAATCCGCTTCAAGGTTGATCGGGCTTGCCGAGCCGATCCCGGCAATGGAAATGGTGTCACCCAGCTTGGCATTCATCGCCCAACGAGCGGCAAAGCCCCAGTCGGTGGCGGTGGTCGTATGGCGCACAAAGTCCACTTCCATGCTGTGTGGCTGGGGCGGCACCCGGCGGATGGTGTAGGTGCGAAGCGTTGGCCGTTGCCCCTCGGCTAAGCCACCAAGATCGGTATCGCCACGGTCGGTAAACATCAATTTGATGTATCCCCCGGCGCACTCCTGCGGCAGCTCAGTCTGATCATCCCCTTGCAGGACGAGACGCTGAACATTGGGGCTGATTTGGCGCGAGTCAATTACGGTGAGTTGTTGCGGGGTTGGCTTTTTCTTCATGCTAATAGTTCTCATTTTCAATTAAAGAACTTTACCACAGAAGTATAGGCTTTTTCACAACCACTTTTGCGGCTACTTTTTCGGCCACTTTGGCGCCATAGGCCAATCCCGCCGCACGTGGTGGCGGTGCGGAGTCGAACGCTTATATTCACAAAACAACACTTTGCCAAGCTTATATTTCGCAAGGAATACCGGCGAATTATTTTTCCCCCGCAACAGTAACGTTTTATTTAACTGGAATTAAATGAAAACCAACCGTTTCTTTCACTCCGCAAGTAACGATGAATCCGAATGACATTAATTTAATCATTCGGAAAAAACCATAAAATCGCGTACAATAACCGATTGAATTTGAGTTGTTGTGATGTATGAATATTGAAGTTAACGAGTTGCATACCCCAGAAGTAACTTGCGCTAATTGTCAGGCCTGTTGTTGCAGCTTAGAAGTGATGATCATCTCCGATACTGGGGTGCCTGAACGCCATATTCACGTTGATCGCTATGGCAGCGAAACCATGCTGCGCCTAGACGATGGCCGGTGCTCGGCACTGGATCGAGAAACCCTCATGTGCACCATCTATGAAAATCGACCTTGGGTGTGCCGCGAATTTGAGATGGCCTCGTACGAGTGCATTAACGAACGTAATGAAAAAATGGGCAACGCTCAAACTAATTAACCACACGGCCCTCCTTTTCCTGCGGCCTATGCTTGCATTCACAGCGACATAAAATATGCTCGGCCTTATTTAAGGAGAGAATGTTATTTATATATACAACCCATTAGTTTATATAAATTAAAACGTCGCCCGCTCCGCTTATGAGCCCTGCTGTTGCCACCACAGCATTCGTGCCCAGATGTAGAAACTGCGGTGCCAGGTTGGTTCGCCATAATGGCGTAACTGGTGCTGGGTTAACGGCAGGATCCGCCGATCCCACGGCTGCAGTTCCAGCCAATCGTACCCCAACGCCAACTGTTCAAAGCGATTGCTGACGCCGCTGCCATCCACCCCAAAACTGAGCATCGCCGGCGGTTGCGCCACCTGCTGCATCAGGGTGTTGGCCATGCACTGCAACTGCGGGCTGAGATCGCCATACCCCAATTGATGCGCCATCAGCACAAAGCCCACCTCTAGGTGGCCGTGATTCAGATCTTCGATTTTTTCATGGGCTCGGCCTTTCGGGTCAAAAGCGTAGCTCCAATGGCAGTAACCGCCGGATTTCAGTTCCATATTGGCCAGCAAAAAACGCAGCAGCTGCGCCGCCTTTTGCTGCAGATCCTCGCTGTCATCATGCCAGCGGTGCGCCAACATCATTGCCGTGGCCATCGACACGCTGTGATTGAACGGCAGTGGTTTGGTAAATAAACCGCGATCGCCAATCACCCTGTTTTTGAAATTAACGTAGTGGTAAGAGCCGCTGATCTGCGGATTTTTGCTGGTGCTGTAGGAGCTGTCATGGCTGCGAATTATCGCCACGCTTTGCGCTAAATAGCGATCGGCGGCGGCCAAATAATCGTGCTTCTGCGCCGTTTTAATGTGATCCACTAAGCGCAAAATGCCACTGAGGATCACCCCATCGGTCAGCACTTCCGAGCGCCAGCCTCGAAATGGTCGCCGCCAACCGGGCACCGGCAAGGAACCATGATTTAGGTAGGGCTTGGGGGCAACATTGTAGGGCTGGGCGTGCAGGTTCAGCTCGCCACGGCTCACCCGCATCGCGTCGGTATTGGCCATGATGTGATCCGCCAGCTCAACCGCGTAATCCAGATAGCGGTCGTCGTTATAGGTTTGCGCCATGGTGACGTAAGCGCGCAGCCAATAATGGCCTTCCCACGTAAAACGCTCGCCGTCGTTGCCATCGGTTACCCCCAATAGCGGCCGCTGATTGGGGTAGTTATGGGCAAACCACCGATCCCACTGCTGTTGATTCGCGATGTGAGCCGCAGGCACCGCCACATTGCCGTTCAGCGGCAACCAGTCGCTGCTGCTGACGTGGTGCAACGTCACCCGGGCCTGTGGATCGGCGCTGCGCTGCAACACCTTGCCGTTAGCAAAAGCGATGTTGCGGCTGTTGCGGTGGTTGCGGCCATCAATCAACGCCAGCCCTTGCAGCGCCCCCGTGGATGGGGTTTGACCATTAAAATAGAGGTACTGCCACGATAGGGCGGTGGGATCGAATAAGCCCAACCCTAACTCGGCATGATTGGCCCCATCAGAAACGCGGATCTGCCCAGCACTGATGGTTATCTCAAGATAACGCCGCTGAGGTAACTGCAGCTGCCCCAAGCGAAACTCGTGCCCCAACCAGCGGCCATGCACTTGCTGATGACTGAAACCCAGGTAATCGCCATTGTCGTTGGCCAGTAAGGTGGTGATTGTCTCAGCCGAGTTTGGCAAACGCTGCAACCACGCCACCAGCTTGATGCTGCCTTCACTTTGCCACGGCGAGAGTTCGGCATAGCCACTGCCGCTGAAATGCAGCGCTTGGCCATCTGCCCCCAGCAGCGGCGAACGAGATGCCGAGAGCGGCGGCATCGATTGCAGCGGCTGTGGCGCTGGATTTAACGTTGCAGTTGATGCGCTGAGGGTTGGCCTTGATGCTGGTATTGCTTTCGGCCTTAGTGCTTGCTCGCCTGCCGCTATCGATGTTGAGGCTGAAGCCAGTGCTGACTCCGCGCCGTCGGTCGTACCAAACAACCGTTGCCAGTCAGCCGCGGCAAACACCGCCGGGGCGGGGTTGGGTAACCGCCGTTGGCTGCGCTGCCAATCGGTGGCGGCCACGCCGATAAGGCGGCCAACAGCATTGCCAACGGCGCTGTCCTCGGTGCTGTCCTCTATGTCGCCATTAATGCCGCCATTGATGCCGATCATGCCGTGGCCACGCACAAAGCCATAGGCGCGGGAATTGTCGCTGTTGTTGAGATCCAGCAGCACCAATGCCTGCAAGCCACCTTGAGAAAAATCCTGATCGCCACGGCGATAGATCCAATCGTAACTGACGCTGGCTGGGCGAATGGCGGGATCGCTTTTGCTGTGCTGCTGACGACCATCGCTGACACTCAATCGGCCTTGCGCCACCGTCAGCTCAATAAAGCCACTGCGCTGAAATTCAAATTTGCCGAAGATCCCTGGGTAGCGCCCGCCCCAGCGCCCCTGCACGCTGTGGTGGCTGAACGCCAAAAACTCGTGGCTGCTGGCGGAAGACAACAACACCGTGCGAGCATCTGCATCGGCATTGAGGTTGCGAAACCACGCCAACACTTTGAAGTTGCCGCTGGGTTGCCACGGCTCGATTTGGCCGTAGCTGTTGTGGCCATTAAAACCCACCACATCGCGGGCCAAGCCCGCCTGTGCCAAGACGGCGGGCGCCAACAGCACAATGGCCAGCAGACACCAGCAACGGCTTACAAACTTCACCATCTGATCGTTCTATTTCTCAATGTGTCGGGCCCAAACCACCAGAATGCGTGCTGCTGTGACCACCGATGCGATAACGGATCTCAAGTGTAGCCAATCTTGGCTAAAGCCTGTGGCCCCGGCCCCACTTGCCAATCGCCCCTACAAGGCGCTCACTTAGCGATTAACATTTGATTTGTAATGAGTTTTAGAAACGGCGCTGGGGATCAGTAAAGCTAACATTTATGCTGTGATTGCGCCTTGTTATCCGCCCCAGCCAGATTGTGTTCAGCAGCAGCCAAGGGTTTGATCTATAACAATATGCCCGTGGCCAAGGCAGAGGATAGTAATCAGCCAAGTGGATCAATTCGAGGTGGTTATGGAGCGGCTACAACAGCAGTTTGAACGGGCGGTAATGCAGATGCGGCAGCTGCCTTATCAGGTAGACAGTGCCACCAAATTGCGGCTGTATGGCTTGCACCAACAGGCGCGCTTTGGCAATAACTCGCGAACGGTGCCCGCCCCGTGGCAAACCATCGAGTTTTCCAAATATGGCGCCTGGCAAGATGTCAAAGGGCTGAGCGCAGAACAAGCGATGCGCCACTACATTGAACTGGCCGAGGCCATTGGCCGCAGCCAAGTCTGCCATTAACTGCGCCAACCCAGCGACTTAAGAGTGACGATTTAGCCGTTCACGCTGGGCTTGGCGAAACTGTTCACGGGCCTCGTCTTGTTCTGGCTCTTGCTGCCACAAGCCGTCGGTGGGATCGTCATCGGACTGCTCCCACTGATAGCGTTTGCGCGGCGGCAGCGGATCGGCACGGCCATACCACAGCGCCGCCAGCACCCCGCCCACGCCACCAAACAGATGCGATTCAAACGACACGCTCGGATCCCGTGGCAGCACCCCATACAGCATGCCGCCAAACATAAAGAACGCCACCATCATCAGCGCAATTGAGCGGCCATCGCGGCGCACCAAGCTGCCCACCAGCAAGAAGAAAAACAACCCGTGGGTTAACCCAGAAGCGCCAAAGTGATAACTGCCGCGGCCCGTAAGCCAAACGCCCACCCCAGCCACCAACCAGATGATGGCCAGTACCTTCCAGCGGCTGTTGGGGTAGCCGTACAACAGCGCCGCCCCCAACACCACTACCCCAGTGCTGTTGGCCGCTAAGTGCGAGGCCGAGCCGTGGATCAACGGCGCGGTTAAAATGCCCCAAGCGCCGCTGAGTTCGCGCGGGTAGATCCCCCATTGGTGCAGCGACAGGCCCAACAGGGTTGCCACCATCCAAATCAGCCATAACAGCGCGGCAAAGCCAACGCTCAGCTGAATGCTGCGCTTTAATGGGCGCAGAGCTTGGCTTATTCGTTTCATCACCACTCCTTTGCCACCATCACCATATCAGACCGTTGTGGCCACTTATTTATTACTTGGGGCGGGGCAGCAGTGCTTCAAGTTGGGGCGGGGCTTTGATGCAGACTCAAGCGGCGAATGTTTTCGCCCATGCGCTGAAAGATCACCGCGTGGGCTGGCAGCATCGCCCACCAATACAGTAAGCCGGGGGCGCCCGCGGGATACCACCAACACCTCACCAGCAGCTGGCAGCCTTGGCCTTGCGGGGTAAGCACAAAGGTGAGCCCCCCCATGCCCGGCGCCTTCATGCCAAAATGCAAAGTCAGTCGTTGGGCGTCGATGCACTCCGCCACCCGCCACGAATCGATGCGATCCCCCTGTTGCAGGTGGTTGGGATCGCGGCGGTAGTAGTTCATGCCCTCGCCGCCCACCATCGCATCCAGTAATTCACGGATCCGCCACAGTGGATCAAGGGCAAAGTAGCGATGGCGCCCGCCGATCTGGCACAGCTGCCGCCACACTTGCTCGGGGCTGGCATCAATGAAGACCGTGGCTCGCTCCTGTTTGGGGTAGAAACCGTAGTTGGCACGCCAACGTTGTTTCAGCAGCAGGGCGATGCTGGGATCCTGCGCCAGCAACTGCGCTTGCTCTTGCGCCAGCGCGGCTTTGACGGCGTCATCAAAACCCAATAATGGCCTCGGGAAGCGGAGCTCTATGGCGCTGCTGTCGCACAGCAGATCTTGCTTTAGGCCGCCGATCAGCGCCCGGGCGATCCCTTCGGGTACCGAGGTGATAAAGCGCAACCAATGAGCCGACAACGCCGGCGACAACAACGGCACCCCGATGATGCGGATCTTACGCCGCAGCAAGTGCGCCAGCTTTTGCATCTGCTGCTGATAGCTCAGTTCCTCTGGCCCGGCGGCGTTAAAGATCTGACCATCAACATCGTCGCTTTGTGCCAACGCCCGCAGGTAAAACAGCAGATCGTCGATGGCGATGGGCGCCATTTTCGACCGCACCCAGCGGGGGGTGATCATCACTGGCAGGTTGGCCACCAGATCGCGCATCACTTCAAACGCCGCCGAACCCGCGCCGATGATCACCGGCGCGCGCAGCTCAATCACGGGCACCGTCCCTTGACGCAGCACCTCGCCGGTGGCGGTACGACTATCCAAATGGGTGGAATGGGCGCCACGGGGGCACACCGCCCCAAGGTAGATGATCCGCTTAACCCCTGCAGCGGCGGCCGCGTTGGCCAGATTGGCGGCTCCTTGCCGCTCTCGCTGCTGATAACCTTTGCCTTCGGTCATCGCGTGCACCAGAAAATAAACCACGTCGATCTGCGCCAATGCCGCAGCCAAGGTGCTCGACTGCAGCAGATCCAGCCTCACCTTATCGCAGTGCTGCCAGTTGGGGCGGCTCAGTTTACTGAGATCGCGACCAGCAAGGCGCGGCTGCAGGCCATCCTGCAGCAAGGCATCGGTCAGATGGGTGCCAACAAAACCGCTGGCACCAATAATCACTGTGCGGCAATTTCTGTCCATGTGGTTGTTACGCTTTAGCAAATGGGCTTGATCACAACCCTAGTTGCCCCAGCGTACTTTTGCCGCAATAACCGCCCAGCGAAATCGTCGTCGCGGCATCGCGCCTAGCCGCCCCGCGTTATGCCCACTTGTGCTACCATGCCTCTGGCAGCTCACTTTGCTGCCACGCTAAGCGGCACAGCTCGCTCACGTCATCCCATTGCCGCAACTGCAGCCACTGCACTAACGCATCGCCCATTGGCGGGTACACGATCGGATCGATCCCCGATTGCCCCAACCACGTTTCAATCTGGCTTGGCTCTAAGTGCTTCATCACTTTGGCCGCGCCTAGCAGCTCTAAGGCCATGGCGTTCGACAGCTGTTCAAACTGGCCCTGCAGCGGTTTCAACAGCAGCTTTTTGCCCAACACCAGCGCCTCTGACACCAGCTCAAACCCCGCCGAGCAGATCACCCCAGCGCAGGCGGACAACTCTTGCTGAAAACCATCGCGGCTAAAGCCATGCCACTGCACATTCGCCGCTAACCCCGCCGGTGCTGGGCTGCCATGAAACACCGCAAACGACTGCTGCGGCAGCTGCCCCAGCAACGTGGCAATGGTGTCGGCCGCTTCAAACGGCAGATACACCAGCACCCGCCCCGTTCCGTGTGGCGCCACTTGCAGCGGTTCGATGAAGGGCGGCAACAGATCGCAGCCAAAGTGATGCCAATGGCAACCCAGCGCCACGGTGGCCGGCGCAAAGTGATCCATGATCAGTCGATTAACCACGCCATCGCCGGTCATCGGCACCGGGTGTTGAAACGCATTTTGGTGGCTAATGCCGATGCAAGGCAGCCCCTGTCGTTTCGCCGCCCAGGCGGTGATCGGCTCAAAGTCGTTTAACACCAGATCGTAGCCCGACAGATCCAGCTGGCGCACATCCTGCCACCATTGCCACAGGTTGTTGTGCCGCGCCGTTTGCAGCAGCTGCACCGCCCCATCGCGACTGACGAACGTCAGCCCTTGGCGACAATCAAAATCCCCAAAGGGCTGCATATCAAAGAACTGCTCGCGGTCGCGGCCAGAAAACAGGTAGTCCACGTCGATCCCCGCTTTCGCTAACGCCGGCGCCAGTACCCGCGCTCGGGTCAGATGACCGTTGCCCGTGCCCTGCACCCCATAAAGAATTCGCATCATCTTCCTTAATCGCAATGGCTGGGTTAACCCAGCAAATAGAAACTGAGCCACGCCGCACCGCCGCCAAGCAGCGCGCCCACCAACACATCCCCGAGGTAATGCACCCCCAACACCACACGGGAAAACCCGACGGCGGCGGCCCAGCCGTAAGCCAAGGGCGTCAGTGGTGGCCAATACCAGCTCAGCACACTGGCAAACACAAAGGCGGCGGCACAATGGCCCGAGGGCAAACTGAATTTATCGTGGGGTTGAACGATGGACGCCACATTGGCGAGGGCGTGGCACGGGCGAGCTCGTTTTAAGCTGTTTTTTAACAACCAATACAGTGGCAGTTCGATGGCAAAGGCCAGCAAGGCAAAGCGCAACAGCTCGAGCCCCCGCTCGCCGCCGCTGCAAGTCAGTAACACGATGACCAACGCGTAACCGCCGCCGTCGCCACTTAACGAGAACCAGCGGGCGCTGCCCCGCCAGATCCGCAGGTAGGGCAGATGTTGCATCCGCCCCATAAAGGCTCGGTCGTGCTGATCAAGAAATTGCCACATGACGTACTCCCACCGAAATTGTCTGCACTCAAGGTGGCCAATGGCAATGACAATGCGGTGACAGGCGGAGGAAACTACGGTGACACGCACCAAGGCAGTGTGGTTGCCGTGATGATCTGGCGCGTGCTGTAGCTTGTGGCTTGTGGCTTGTGGCTTGTGGCTTGTGGCTTGTGGCTTGTGGCTTGTGGCTTGTGGCTTGTGGCTCAGGGGAAGATGGCACGGCGGGCGTTTGGGGCCGCCCTAAAACCACAAAACCCCAACTGGGCAAAGCCCAGTTGGGGTTGTCTGACCGATGAAACGGCGATTACGCGGCTTGGGCGCTTTTTTCGCGGTTCAGCTTGATCAGGTTGTAGATGTTGATACCAACACAGAAGCCGTTCATCAACGCAACAGGCCAGGCGCCAATGGACGCGCCGTAAATCACAAACAAGATACAGCCGGTCATGTTGATCCAGCGCAGCTTGGTGACGTTGGTCATCATCAAAGAAACAGCAACAAATACGGATGCGGCGTAGCCAACGATCTCAACTAGGTTTAATTCCATGGGGGAAGTGCCTCAATTGCGGGCCCCTAGTAAGCGTTGTTACTTGGTAGTGCCCTGTCTAATTAGAAGCCGATAATAGCAGTGAAGACACTTGCGCCTCTATTCCGCCATTGAGAGTTTGTGACATGGGTCATATTTGAAAACTCTAAGTTCGTGATTTAGAACAATACCGGATGCAGCCCTCGAATTCGGCCGCTGCCATTGCAAATGCAAGCCAGTTCGCTATTTTCGACACAATACCGTTTGCGGGAGCCCTGTAATGCAATACAACACTTCGGCGCTGTGCGATCTGTACGGCGATCAGCTTGATGTGCTGGAACCTATTTTTAGCCACTTTGGCGGCCGTCTCTCTTTTGGGGGGCAGGTGCAAACCATTAAGTGTTTTGAAGACAACAGCGTCCTTCATGAGGTGCTAAGCCAAGACGGCGACCACAAGATTTTGCTGATCGATGGCGGCGGCTCGATGCGACGGGCGCTGCTGGATCAGCAACTCGCTAGCTTAGCGGTAGAGCATCAGTGGCAAGGCATTGTGGTGTTTGGCGCGGTGCGCGATGTGGATCTGCTGGAAGAGCTCGACATTGGCATCATGGCGCTGGCGTCGATCCCAGTCTTGGCGGGGCAACAGGGCGAAGGTCAGCAGGATCTGCCGATCAACTTTGCTGGGGTGACCTTCTGGCCGGGGGATCACCTCTATGCCGACAGCACCGGGATGGTGTTATCGCAAGATCCGCTGGATGTGGATTAACCGCCTCCGGTAATAATGGCCTCAACTTACCATGCGGTGGCGCTACTTCAGCGCCACGGGGCCATCGGCCGCACTAAAGGGACGCAGCTCCCCCACCCCAAAACCCTGCACTCCATCGATCCCCAGTTGCCACAGTTTTTGCGCCAGTTCCGGTTCTTCGACCTGTTGCGCCACCACCTTGATGCCACGGCTGTGCGCCGCCGCAATCATCATCTCGATCAAATCGCTGCTGCCGCTGTCGGTTAATAAGGCGCGGGTATAGCCCGGATCCAGCTTGATCCCCTCGAGCCCCGGTTGCGCCATCAACACCATGCCGGATGGGGTGGTGTGATCCAGCCACAATCGCGCACCCGCTTGGCTCATGGTGCTGATAAAACGCTGGGTCAGCTCGGCATCAATCAGCAGCGCCCGCTCGGGGATCTCCAACGCCAATTGCGACCAGTGGTGGCGTAAGCGCCGTTGCAGCTGCCCGCTTAACAACGGATCCAACACCGATTCGGCGGTTAGGTTGCAGCTTACTGGATAGCGGTGTTGGCGCAGTTTCAGGCGCTCCAGCAGCGCGGTTAACACCCACAAGTCAAACTGCTTAAAGCACTGTTGCCGCGCCACCATCGCCATCACCGGTGCCGGGTTATACCAGCGCTTGCCGTCGCTAAAGCGGGTCAGTAACTCTTGATGCAGCACCTGGCCATTGCGATCTTGCACTGGCTGCGCCAGCAACCGCGGTGGGGTGGTCAGCAACTTGTTCAACAGCTCGCCTTGCGCTGCCAGCAACAGCGGCGGTTGCTCGCTGGGGTGATACTGAAACACGCTCATGGCGGCGCTGCCCAAGGCGTCCGACAGGGTCTGCTCTAACCGCTGCTCCAGCTCGGTGCTGGTTTGATCCAGTTGATAATCACAGGCGGCCATTAACACCCGCTCGCCTCCCGCTTGGCGCAACAACACGCTCAGTTGCTGCCGCGTGTTGCTTTCCAGCTCGGCCACGTCGTGGCCTGCGACTCCGGGAAACAGCAAAATGAAATCCGCAAAACCGATGCGGTACGCCCGCCCTTGGGGCAGCTGTAACGCCAGTTCATGCAGCAGCGCCGCGATCTTTTCCAGCAGGGTTTGTTCGCCACCGATGCCGCCCTTTAATTCCACTTTATCCATGCCGGTTAGGTGCAGCTTCACCACCACCCCGCCTTGGTGCTCGCGATCTTTCAGCGCCTGCTCTAGCCGCTGCCGATAGCGGCTCAGGTTGCCCAATCCGGTTTCATCGTCTTGCAGGGTTTGCTTACGCAGGCGCTCCATCCGCACGCATTGCTGCTTGAACATCGCTTCCGAGTTATCCACCATCAAATTCATGGTGCGTACCAGCGATGCCATCTCGCGAATGCGCGGCAGATGCGCTTGCCGTAGATAGCGGTGCCGCCGCAGGCCATTGGCTTGTTGCTCGGCCAGTTGCAGCGGCCGCAGCAAGCGGCGCAGCAACCAGCTGCCAAACAGCAGCGCCAAGCTGGCGATCACCAATGCCGCCAATAAGGCCTGTTGGCAAATGTGCCACAGCAACCGTTTGCTGGCGGCCACGCTGACTTGCACTTCAACGGTGGCCACCAACCGCCATTGGCCATTCACGTCGCTGCGCATTATCGGCGCTTGCAGCGGCAGAGCGCGGTCGAACCACGCGGGTACCTGTCGTTCACTGGCTGGCCGTTGGCGCTGCAAGCGCTGGCTGCCATCGATGCTTTGCAAGCGAATGTAGGTAAAGTCGCCCTGATCAAAAATGCTGTCGAGCAGCGACTGCGCCAACACCCAATCCGGTTGCGACAGCACCGGCGTTAACGACAACCCTAACGAGGTGGCTGTATCCTGCCCGTGCGCCGCCAATTGCTGCGCTAAAAACTGCTGGCTGGCTCGTAAGTAGATGCCGATGCTGGCGGCGCTGATCACGCTGATAAGCAGCACCAACCCCAGCAGTAACACGCGAAATAGGGTCATCCCTGCGCCTCCTCTTGCAACATTCTTCGGAGCAGATCGCCCCACAGATCGACACCGCTGTCACCGGCTTTCAGCTGCACCCCTTGATCAAAGGCACGCGCCCGCCACAACCCTTCCGCATTGAAGCTGTATACCGGCACCAGATCCGGCCGCTCGGCGCCGGTTTGCACCTGATCTTGCAAGTTATCCAGCACCAACGGCATCGCATCCTTGCTGGCCAGATACAGCAGCACCATGTGCGGTTGGTTCAGGGTTACCGCCTTAACGTACATCAGCCGCAGCCGCTCCGCTTCGATGCCGATGGCACGCAGGGCAAAATACTTCGCAATGGTGAAATCTTCGCAATCACCACCGCCACTGGCCACCATCTCCAGTGGCGTGGCCCAATAGTCGCTGCGCTGCCAATGTTCGGCATCACTGACAAAGGTTAATTGGTTGAAGTAACTGTTGGTGCGCTGCAACTGTGCCTGCACCGAGCGCGACTGCTGGGTTTCTGTGGTTAACCAGCGGCGTAACTGCAGCACCCGTTGCCGCCCAGCGGCGCCATATTGCTGCTCGACCGCCTGCAGCCGTGCGTCGCTAAAAAAGCGCTGCCAGCGCGCCGCAGGCTCCGGCTCGGCCAGTGCCCACCTCGGCCATAAGATCCCCAAGCAGAGAAAAATTCGCAGTAACAACCCACCCTTCCTATTTGTGTGCGTCCAACCTCAAAGGATTGGTATCGCGTCATTTTTGTTGGTTGCGTTATGAGTGTAGACTGTGACCAGTTTCAGGATGCAAACACAGGATTGAGTAGCATGGCCGACAACGGCGAAAACAAGACCCACTTTGGGTACCAAGATGTAGATGCGAACCGCAAAGCCGACATGGTGGCTGATGTGTTCCATTCTGTTGCCTCAAAGTACGACTTGATGAACGACGTCATGTCGTTTGGCGTACACCGTTATTGGAAGCGCTTTACCATCGAATGTGCCGCCGTTCGCCCGGGCATGCGTATTTTGGATCTGGCCGGTGGCACCGGCGATCTGACCGCTAAGTTCTCGCACCTGGTGGGCAACACCGGTGAAGTGGTGCTGGCAGACATCAACGAATCGATGCTGAAAGTGGGCCGCGCCAAGCTGCAAGATCGCGGCATTGTCGGCAACGTTAACTACGTGCAAGCCAACGCCGAAGCGCTGCCGTTCCCTGATAATCACTTCGATGTGATCACCATCGCTTTCGGTCTGCGTAACGTCACCGATAAAGCCAAGGCGTTGCGTTCGATGCAGCGCATTTTGAAGCCTGGCGGCAAGCTGTTGGTGTTGGAGTTCTCCAAGCCACTGAACCCAGCAATGCAAAAAGCCTACGACTTCTACAGCTTCCAGATCATCCCGCGCATGGGCTCGATGATTGCTGGCGATGCAGAATCTTACCGTTACCTGTCTGAGTCCATTCGCATGCACCCAGATCAGGACACGCTCAAAGAGATGATGATTGAAGCGGGTTTCGACCAAGCGGACTACGTCAACTTAACCAACGGTGTGGTTGCCCTGCACCGCGGCTACAAGTACTAAAAACTCGGTAGCAGTCCACGGCGGCTGATGGGACCCCCCGTCAGCCCACCCCGCGGCTCTTCGCCCCCACTTTGAGTGGGCGCGCTTCGGCGCAACAGAGCGCGGTGATCCGGACTGATACACCAGCCAAATAGGACGGCATGCAGCTATCTACTTTGCTGGCAGGCGCAGTTGAAACTGCACTCGCGCGCCTGCTAAAGCAACATCCTCATTCCGCCCCACTGGCCCAATGGCAGGGCCAAGTGGTGCGTGTGCAGCTTCACCCATTGCCGTTTCCGCTGTATCTGATCATGACCGATCCGATCCAAGTCTACAGCCAGTACGATGGCGACTGCGCTTGCAGTCTAGCGCTGTCGGTTTCGACCTTAGCCAAGCTGAAAGACAACGCCAATCTGACCGAGCTCTCTCGCAGTGGCGAACTGCAACTGGATGGCGACATCAAGTTAGCCGGGCAACTGGCCGCCTTATTAGGGGCCATTGAACCGGATCTGGCCGAGCCGCTGGCCAAGCTGGTGGGCGGTGCCATGGCCCATCGCATCGATACTCTCGGTCGCAGTATCTTGCACCGCGCCAGCGCCGATCTGTCCCGCTTAAGCCGCCACAGCGCCGTTTTTGTGCGCGACGAACTGCAACTGGCCCCAAGCCAAACCGAGCTCAACGAGTTTGTTGCCGACGTCGATCAGCTGGCCGAACGGGTGCAACGCATACAGCAGCGCCTTGAACAACACGAGTCGTCGCTATGAGCCTTGCTGCCATGGCTCGTGGCTACACCATTTGCAAAACCCTGCGCCAATATCGCCTCACCGACGCGCTGCCCAGCACCCAACCGCGGCTGCTGCGTTGGCTGGATAAGGGCCTGTTTTGGGTTGGTCGTAAGGCAGCGGATCAGCCTACCCCCGAACGGGTAAAGCTGGCACTGCAAGAGCTGGGGCCGGTCTACATCAAATTGGGGCAGATGCTCTCTACCCGCCGCGATTTGCTGCCGGACGATTTGGCCGACGCCTTAGCGCAGCTGCAAGATCAGGTGCCGCCGTTTGATCCCAAGGTTGCGCGCGCGCGCATCGAAGCCGCACTGGGTGGCTCGGTACACGACTACTTTGACCAGTTTGATCCGCAGCCGATGGCATCGGCGTCGGTGGCACAGGTGCACAGCGCCCGCCTCAAAGGCAGCGGCGATGACGTGGTTCTGAAGGTGATCCGCCCGGGTATAGATCGGTTGATCCACGGTGATCTGCAGCTGATGGAGCTGGGCGCACGCCTGCTGGCCACCACCAAGCTGGGGCAACGGTTGCACCCGGTCGAGGTGATTGCCGATTACCGCCGCACCATTTTGGCCGAGCTGGATTTAACCCGTGAGGGCGACAACGCCAGCCGCATCCGCGCCAACTTTGACGGTTCTGACGCCCTTTATGTGCCGAAGATCTACCCGCAATATTCCCACCCGGATCTGCTGGTAATTGAACGGATCTACGGCGTGCCCGTTACCGACATTGCCCGCTTAAAAGCCCACGGCACCGACATGAAACGGCTGGCTGAACGCGGGGTTGAAGTGTTCTTTACCCAAGTGTTCCGCGACAACTTTTTCCACGCCGACATGCATCCGGGCAACATCTTTATCGACGTAACCGATCCCGCTAATCCCAACTACATCGGCATTGATTACGGCATTGTCGGCCAGTTGTCAGAGCAAGATAAACGCGACATGGCGGCGATCTTTTTGGCGTTTTTCCGCCATGATTACCAACGCTTAGCGGAAGTGTTCTTGGCCACGGGCTGGGTGGATGCCAGCGCCGATCTGAGCGAGTTTGAATTTGCCCTACGGCAGGTGTTTGCGCCGCTGCAAAACTTGCCACTGGGGGAGATCAGCTTCGGCCACGTTCTGGTGAACCTGTTCCGCACCGCCCACGACTTTGGCATGGTGGTGAAGCCGCAACTGGTGTTGCTGGAAAAAACCTTATTGTACGTAGAAGGATTAGGCCGGCAGCTGTACCCAGAGCTGGATCTGTGGGCCACCGCCAAGCCCTATTTGGAAGAGTGGCACGCCCAGCGATTAAGCCCCAAAAGCCAGTGGCAACGGTTTACCGATGCCGCCCCAGACGCACTGGAAAAGCTGCCGGAGATCCCGGCAATGATCCACGAAAACCTAAGTCTCAGCAGAGATTTACTCAAGCAGCCGGAACGGTTACTTGACCGTTACATTGCACAACGGCAACGACATCATAAAAGCAGTTTGTTCTTCCACAGCGGCAGTGTTTTAGTGATCTCAAGCACAATCTTATTGGGCAAAACCGTTACAATCTGGCCTTCCGCCGTCCTCGCAGGGCTTGGCTTTGCGGCATGGATTATCGGCTGGCGAGTTAGAAAACCGTAGCAACGCGCGGTACACTTAAGTTAATTCCACTGGTGAATAAGTCATCAGTCCAACTATCTAAAGATGGAGCCATCAATGGGCAATTTCGGTATCTGGCAACTTTTGATTGTCGCTTTGATCGTCGTGTTACTGTTTGGAACAAAGAAACTGCGCGGCATTGGCGGTGATTTAGGCGGTGCGGTAAAGGGCTTTAAGAAAGCCATGGGCGACGACGATGCAGCGAAGGCCGCACCAGAAGAGAAAGCGGCTGTTGAAGACAAAGCCGACACCAGTGCTGAAAAGACTGAAACCAGCGAACAGAAAAACAAAGAGCAGGCGTAATCGTTTATGTTCGATGGATTCGGCTTTTTTGAGATCATTGTCGTTTGTGTCATCGGTTTGGTGGTACTTGGGCCAGAGCGTCTACCGGTGGCGGTGCGTACTGTCTCCCGCTGGTTTACCACGGCAAAGCGCATGGCCGGTTCGGTTCGCTCCGAACTGGAACAGGAGCTTAAAATTGAGCAACTGCAAGCGGATCTGAAAAAGGCCGAAGCACGGGGCATGCAAGATTTGGATCCCGATCTGCAAAAATCAATTGAGCAGCTGCGCGATGCCGCAGCCTCGGTTAACCGGCCTTACGCCGCCCCTGAAGCGGGTGCCGCTGCGGATCTAAAAGCCGAGGCCAGCGCTCCTGCCCCGACCGATAGCGCCAGCACCCCCGCGTCTTCCAGCACCCCAGCAAAAGATTAAACTATGTCTGAGCAACAACCGCTAATCAGCCACCTAATGGAGCTGAGAAATCGCCTGATGTATGCCATCGGTTCTGTGTTTGCGGTGTTCTTTTCCATCGCGTACTGGGCCAATGACATCTATCACTACCTGTCAGCGCCGCTGTTAGCGGTGATGCCAGATTCGGCGTCGATGATCGCCACCGACGTGGCCTCACCGTTCTTCGCCCCGTTTAAACTGACGCTGGTGTTGTCGTTCTTTATCGCCATTCCGGTGGTGTTGTACCAATCTTGGGCCTTTATCGCCCCAGGGCTGTATAAGCATGAAAAACGGATGGTGATGCCGCTGCTGTTCTCCTCCACCATTTTGTTCTACGCCGGTATCGCCTTTGCGTACTACCTGGTGTTCCCCGTGGTGTTTGGCTTCTTCACCAGCGTGGCCCCTGAAGGGGTACAGATCGCCACCGACATCAACAGTTACTTAAACTTCGTGTTAAAGCTGTTCTTTGCCTTCGGACTGGCATTTGAGATCCCAATCGCGGTAGTGTTGCTGTGCTGGACTGGCGCGACGGATGTCGACAGTCTTAAAGAGAAACGGCCATATATCGTTGTCGGTGCATTTGTCATCGGCATGGCCCTGACCCCGCCGGATGTGATCTCGCAGACCATGTTGGCGGTGCCGATGCTGTTGTTGTTTGAAGGCGGTCTGCTGTTTGCACGCATGTACAAACCCGCAGACGATGAAGACGAGGCCAGCGACGCCGAAGATCCTAGCGCCTAACGCGCCCCCTTCGCAGGTCAGGTTGGCCACCAACCATCTCCACGGAGGGGACCATGCGTCAAACCACACTTACGCTGGCGGCGCTGCTTTTTAGCAGCGCCGCCTTCGCATCCAACAGCAGTTGCGACAGCAACGATCCCACCACTCGCCTAGCCTGCTTTGATCAGCTCGCCGACACCATTGATGCTTGCCAAGCCAAAACCGATAAGCTGGATCGCTTGGTTTGTTATGACGATCTGTATCGCGCCATCAAAACCGCCTTTGGCGGCAAGGCACTGGCCCAGCCCAGTGTGATGCCAACCCCGGCCCCAACCGTGGCCGCCCCCGCGCAGGCAAGCCCCACTGCGGTGCCAGCCCCAAGCCCGGTTACGCCAACCGTCGCCCAAATGCAGGATGGCTTTGGCAACGAACGCAAACGCAGCCAAACCGAAAGTAAGCAGCTCGAATCGATCAGCTCGGCCGTCACTAAAGTGGTGAAGGATCCCTACAAAAAGTGGACCCTGACCCTCGCCAACGGCCAGCGCTGGAAGCAAACCGAAAGTCGTCATTTGCGAGTTAACGTGGGCGACACCGTGGTGATCAAACGCGCCTCCTTTGGCTCGTTTTTGCTGCACCGCGCTGGCAGCAACAAGCAGATGCGAGTCAAACGGCTGTGATGTCGCCGCTGACCGACATTGCGGTTAACCTCTGCTCAAGCCAGTTTGATGATGTCGACGCCATTGTTGAACGGGCTGATGCAGCAGGGGTGACTCGGCTGCTGAATCTGGCGGGGGATCTGGCCGAAGCGCAGCAGGGCATCGACTTATGCCAGCGTTTTGCTCAGGTTTACTCAACCGCAGGGGTGCACCCGCACTACGCCAGCAGCTGGCACGGTGAGAGTCAGCAGCAACTGCGCCAGTTGTTCAACCAGCCCAAATTGGTGGCGGTCGGCGAATGTGGCCTAGACTACAATCGCGATTTTTCACCGCGGCCACAGCAGCGGCAGGCCTTTGCCGAACAGCTGCAACTGGCAGCAGAGCTGAACAAGCCCGTGCTGCTGCACTGCCGCGAAGCCTACCAAGACTTGGTGCCGATGCTGCAACAGCACCGGGCGCAGTTACCGGCGGCGGTATTGCACTGCTTTACCGGCACCGAGCAAGAGCTGGAACACGCCTTAGGTTTGGATTGCTACATCGGCATTACCGGCTGGATCTGCGATGAACGCCGTGGCCAAGAGCTGCGCCGCTTAGTCCGCCAGATCCCCGCCGAGCGGCTGCTGCTGGAAACCGACGCCCCCTACCTGCTGCCTCGGGATCTGAAGCCCAAGCCAAAATCCCGTCGTAACGAACCTTCGCTGCTGCCGCACATCGCGCAAACGGTGGCAACGCTGCGGGGCCAATCTGTTGAAACAATAGCCAAACTAAGCCACGACAATGCAACTCGAGCCTTTAGTTTGTGAGCGAGCGCAACTCGCCAACAACGCCATTTGCTACCATGACGGCATGACGCAAGTCTGACCGTTAACCACAAGGAGCCGAACGTGAGCCCAGTAACCGGAGCGTTTCCACGCCGCCGCATGCGTCGTGTACGCAAAAACGATTTCTCTCGCCGTTTGATGGCTGAAAACGCCATCAGTGCCAACGATCTGATCTACCCAGTGTTCGTGCTGGAAGGCAACAATCGCTGCGAAGCGGTGCCGTCCATGCCGGGGGTAGAGCGTAAGTCCATCGACTTGCTGTTAGAAGAAGCCAAAGAGTTGGTTGAACTGGGGATCCCAGCCGTGGCGCTGTTTCCGGTAACGCCGGAAGAGAAGAAATCGCTGCACGCAGAAGAAGCCTACAACCCAGAAGGGCTGGCACAAAAAGCGGTACGCGCACTGAAGCACGCCTTCCCTGAGCTGGGGGTGATCACCGATGTGGCACTGGATCCGTTCACGACCCACGGCCAAGACGGCATCATTGATGACGAAGGGTACATCCTCAACGACATCACCACCGAGATCTTAGTGCAGCAGGCGTTATCCCACGCCGAAGCCGGCGCGGATATCGTGGCCCCATCGGACATGATGGATGGCCGCATTGGCGAAATTCGCGATGCACTGGAAGCCGCAGGCCACGTCAACACCCAGATCATGGCGTACTCGGCTAAGTACTCCTCCAGCTTCTATGGTCCCTTCCGCGATGCGGTGGGCTCGGCCGGTAACTTGGGTTCAGGCAATAAGCACACCTACCAGATGGATCCGGCCAACTCGGACGAAGCGATCCAAGAAGTGGCGATGGACATCGACGAAGGCGCTGACTACGTGATGGTTAAGCCGGGCATGCCGTACTTGGACATTGTCCGCCGCGTGAAAACCGAACTCAAAGTGCCCACCTTCGCTTACCAGGTCAGTGGCGAATACGCGATGCTGAAAGCCGCCGCCCAAAACGGCTGGCTGGATGAGCAAAAGGTGGTGATTGAAGCGCTGCTGTGCTTCAAGCGTGCCGGTGCCGATGGGGTGCTAACCTACTTCGCCAAAGACGTTGCCCGCTATTTGAAGCAGCAAGGTTAACCGCACCACACCGGTGATAAACGGCAAGCCTTGGGCTTGCCGTTTTTTATGGGAATGATAAAAAAAGTTTGCCGCCGTGGATCACAGTTTTGTGGTTACAGCGGAATCATTTACCCTGAAAACACTCATACTGCCAACATCGTGATAACCAAGGAGTCTCTCCATGAGAGCAATGGCACTCGCGGCGCTGTTGGCGCCAATGTTGTTCACCCCAGCTCAGGCTGAAGGTGGTTGTGGTTTTGAGCAAGCCGGAAAACAGCAAGGCTTGATCGCTACCTGTGATCAAGACACCGAAAAGAAAGAGGTTATTTTGACCGGATTATTAGGCCCTGCGGATCTGGCTCAACAGCCACATTTCGCTGAAAACCTAGCCGCTTACCAAGCGGACGCTGCCGTTATCAGCAAGCTGCAGCAAATTGACGTACCGACTGAAATCATCGTGATCATGGCCACTTGGTGTCCAGATTGTCACCGTGAAACCCCACGTTTGGCCAAGGTCATCGAACAGATGAACAACCCAAACATTAAGGTGACCTACATCGGTGTTGATCGTGAGAAGAAGGACGCCGACGGCCTCGCCGCCAAGTACGACTTTACGCGGATCCCAACCTACATCGTCCAACAGGGCGAGATGGAACTGGGCCGCATCGTTGAGTCGACCAAGTACAGCACCGAGCTGGATCTGTTGGACATTCTGCACAAGTAATTGCCGCAGTTATCCAGCAAAAAAAGGGGCCTTTCGGCCCCTTTTTGTTACGTTTCAGCGCAGCCAATGGTTAATTCAGCGGCTCCAATTCCAACGCCAGTTCTTGCTCATACAACGCCATGTCGGTCTGCCCCAGCATTCGGCTGGTTAAAAAGCCAGAGGTAATGGCGCCGTTAACGTTCAAGGCGGTTCGGCCCATGTCGATCAGCGGCTCAATCGAGATCAACAACCCCACCAAGGCCACCGGCAGATCCAACGCACTTAACACAATCAACGCCGCAAAGGTGGCACCGCCGCCAACCCCCGCCACCCCAAATGAGCCCACCACAATGGTGATCAGCATCGAAACAATAAACAGCGGCTCCATCACATCGATGCCAACCGTGGGCGCGATCATCACCACCAGCATGGCCGGATAGATCCCCGCACAGCCATTTTGACCAATGGTGGCACCAAAGGAGGCGGCGAAGTTGGCGATGCCATCGGGCACCCCCAACTGACGGGTTTGGGTTTGCACCGTTAAGGGGATGGTGGCGGCACTGGAGCGACTGGTGAAGGCAAAGGTCAGCACTGGCCACACCTTCTTCACGTATTTAAAGGGATTGCCGCCAGCCAAGAAAATCAGCAGCAGGTGCACCGCAAACATCAGCCCCAAGGCGGTGTAAGAGGCCAGCACAAAGTTAAACAGGTTGAGGATGTCGGCAAAGTTACTGCCCGCCAATACCTTGGTCATCAGCGCGAGCACCCCATAAGGGGTGAGCTGCAGCACCATGTTGACCATCCGCATCACTATCGCATACGCCACATCCATAAAGCCGGCAAACTTGCTGCCCAGCTCCGGTTGCTGTTGGTACAAGCCCAAGCCCGCTAAGCCAATAAAGGTTGAGAAGATCACCACCGAAATGATTGAGGTATCCCGCGCGCCGGTCATGTCTAAAAACGGGTTGGCGGGGATCAGTTCAATCAAGGTGCGAGGAATGGAGATCGCTTCTGCGCTGCCTTGACGAGCCACTAAGCTGGCGGCGCGCTCGGCTTCACGGCTGCCTTCCACTAAGCCTTCGGCACTTAAGCCAAACAGCTGCGCCACCAACAAGCCGATGGTGGCGGCAATGGCCACGGTAAACAGCAACCAGCCGATCGTCAGGCCGCTGATCTGCCCCAACGATTGGCCATCTTTTAGCTTCATGATGGCGTTGATGATCGACACCATCACCAGCGGCACAATGATCATCTTCAACAGCTGCACATAACCTTTACCGGCAATGTTGAAGTAATCCAATGAGGTTTTTAAGGTGACGCTGTCGCTGCCATACACCAATTGCAACAGAGCGCCGAAGCTGATCCCTAACCCCAAGGCCAAGAACACCCGCCGTGTGAATTTGACCTGCTTGCGCTGCATCGTAAACAGCAAATAGAACATAGCTAACATCATCGCGACATTAGCAATCACCATCACATCCATGGATCCACCTTTATTGGGCACAACGCCAACGACAGTAGGCGCTTGTTAAATTGAGCCTACCTGATGGTCACGGATGGTATCTAAACGGTTGGAAATATACTTATTCTTGAATCGAATAAGGCATAACCAAGCGGTGTTAAGCCGGCTTGGTCATGCGCTGGTAGCGGCGATTCAACTCCACCAAGACACCTTCTCGTAAGGCACCGCCGGCAGGATGCAGCTGCGTAATGTTCAGGGCGATCATCAGCGCTTGTAGGATGGCAAGGCCCGCGGCAAAGGTAGGCACCCGCTCTGAGTTTAAGCCGATTAACTCGGCCCGTTGCTCGGTTAACAGCTCTTGCTGCAACTGCTGCAGCAGCGGCAGCTCAATGGCGTTGATCCCCAGACCACGAGCCTCCGCTAATTCAAACACGCTGCGGAAGGTGCCTGAAATGCCCATCGCCTGCTGCCAGCCAATCTGCGCGATCTGCGCCAGATGCGGCTGCAACGCTGCCATGGCAGCGGCTTGCGCTTGGGCAAAGCCTTGGGCACTTAACCCCTGCGCAAAGTAGCGTTCGGTGTACAGCACCGCGCCCAAGGGCAGCGAGGTTTTGTAATCGATGGCCGCGTCACCCAACACCAATTCGGTGCTGGCACCGCCGATGTCGAGCATCAAGCAGCGGCCTTGCGTGGCGGTGGTGGCGCGCATGCCGTGGAAGATGTATTCCGCTTCGCGCTCGCCGGAGATCACCTCGATGGCGCAGCCCAACAGCGGCTTCGCTTGGGCGCAAAACATCGGCCCATCCGCCGCTTGGCGTAAGGCCGCGGTGGCGTATACCGCCCGATGTTGTGGTTGGTAGTGTTGCAGTAACTCACCAAACCATTGCAGGCAGTCCAGCGCTTCTTGGGCGGCTTGGGGCTCTAACACACCACCGGACACCAGCCCACGGGCTAACCGCACCTTACGCTTATGTTTGGCAATCACTTGGGGAAACTGCCCACCCGGACGGGCCAGCAGCATATTGAAACTGTTGGAGCCTAAAGTAATGGCGGCCACAAGGGGGCCGCCATTGGCGTGATCAACTGCGTCGACGTGGTTGGCGCCCGCCACGGGAGCCTCCTTGACGATCACCACCTGGGCGACGGCGTGGTGCCGTGCGCTTGGGTACGGTTAAATCACTCAGCAATGCGCTTGGATCGTAGCTGCTTTGCGGGATCCCATGCTGGATGTAATCCTCAATAGCAGGCAAGTTCAACGCGTACTGCTCACAAGCAAAACTGATGGAGTTGCCCTTGGCGCCAGCACGGCCAGTACGGCCAATGCGGTGCACGTAATCTTCGCAGTCATCGGGCAGATCGTAGTTGAACACGTGGGTCACATCAGCGATGTGCAAACCACGGGCCGCAACGTCGGTGGCCACCAGAAAATCAACCTCGCCGCTTTTAAACAGCTCAAGGATTTTCAGACGTTTCTTTTGCGGTACATCGCCGGTTAATAAGCCAACACGGTGACCATCGGCGGCCAGCCAGTTATGGATCTCTTCACAGCGGTGCTTGGTGTTCGAGAAGATGATGCCTTTTTCTGGCCACTCCTCTTCAATCAAGGTCAGCAGCAGTTTCATCTTGTCTTGGTTCGACGGATAAAACAGCTCTTCTTTGATCTGCTTGGCGGTTTTACGCTCTGGTTCCACTTGCACATGCTCGGGATCGTTCATGTGTTCGTAGGCCAGTTCCTGCACCTTGAAAGATAAGGTGGCAGAGAACAGCATGTTACGGCGTTCGGCCGGGGCTGGCATGCGACGGAACAGGTAACGAATGTCTTTGATAAAGCCCAGATCGAACATCCGGTCCGCTTCATCCAACACCATCACTTGAATCGCGTCGAGCTTGTACACGCCTTGCTTGTAATAGTCGATCAGGCGACCGGTGGTGCCAACAAGGATATCAACACCAGCAGCGATGGTATCGCGCTGTTCCTCGTAGCCTTCACCACCGTAAGCGAGCCCCATTTTCAAACCCGTGGTTTGAGCAAGAGGCTCGGCATCTTTGCAGATTTGGATAGCCAGTTCACGAGTCGGCGCCATGATCAGCGCACGAGGGCTTTTGCCATCGTGGTGCGCAGGCACCTCGCGCTGCAGCAATTCGTGAAAAGTAGCCACCAAAAACGCCAGCGTTTTGCCGGTGCCGGTTTGCGCTTGACCTGCGATATCTTTGCCTTGCAGCAGGATAGGTAAGGTCAACGCCTGAATGTGGGTACAGTGAGTAAAACCAACGCCTTCCAGCGCAGTAACCACCGTTGATGCCAATGGGAAATCGGCGAATTTTGAGTCGGTAAGATGGGTCTTTGTCATAACGATTGCAGCATATCCGAAGCGCTTGCTATTGGGAACCAATACAGTCAAATTATCGCCAGATAGCGCGGCCAGCTCGCAGCAGCCAGCAACGTCATTGGAACAATTCTCGATTAGGCCAACCGAAAATTGTGATTGGCGGCAACGGTTGAAAGCGGGCAAGCTCGCTCCCATATAGGGACATAGCCCTCCCGGGGATCATTTAATCTGGAGCAAACCATGAGCGACAAAATTCTTACTCTGTCTGACGACAGCTTTGACACCGATGTGATTAATGCCGAACAACCTGTATTGGTTGATTTTTGGGCTGAGTGGTGTGGTCCTTGTAAAATGATCGCCCCAGTGCTGAATGAACTGGCAGAAGATTACGCTGGCCAGCTGAGCATCGGCAAAATGAACGTTGACCAGAACAGCGCAACCCCAGCGAAGTTCGGCATCCGCGGGATCCCTACCTTACTGCTGTTTAAAGGCGGTGAGCTGGTTGGAACCAAAGTTGGTGCCGCATCTAAAACTCAATTAAAAGAGTTTATTGACGGCCATCTGTAAGCCGTTTCAGCTAGGCCAAGCAAAGCCTTGGCCTAGCTCACTCCCGCCAGAGAAAGCGCTGGACGCTCCTAAGCATTGGTGCTAACTTCTTAACCAATAAAAATCTCTGCTGAATTTTTCAGCGATTTCCCCCAAACTTAAACTCAAACTGACCCGTCGGCGCCGCAACGAGCCGCACAGTAATGATCAAAAAGACCCACCTATGAATCTTACCGAATTGAAACAGAAACCGGTCTCCGAGCTGGTAGCTCTGGCCGAATCCATGGGATTGGAAAACCTTGCCCGCGTCCGCAAGCAAGACATTCTGTTTGCCATCCTAAAAGCCCACGCTAAGTCCGGCGAAGACATCTTCGGCGACGGCGTTTTGGAAATTTTGCAGGATGGTTTCGGTTTCCTGCGCAGCGCTGATTCCTCGTACTTGGCTGGCCCCGATGACATCTATGTCTCGCCAAGCCAAATTCGTCGTTTCAACTTGCGTACCGGCGATTCAATTGCTGGCAAAATTCGTCCACCGAAAGATGGCGAACGTTACTTTGCGCTGTTGAAAGTCAATCAGGTAAACCACGACCGACCTGAAAATTCGCGCAACAAGATCCTGTTTGAGAACTTAACCCCACTGCACGCCAACGACCGTCTGCGGATGGAACGAGGCAACGGCTCAACCGAAGACATCACCGCCCGCGTGTTGGATTTGGCCAGCCCAATCGGTAAAGGCCAACGTGGCTTGATTGTGGCTCCGCCAAAAGCCGGTAAAACCTTGCTGCTGCAGAACATCGCCCAGTCCATTGCCCACAACCACCCAGATTGTGAACTGATGGTGCTGCTGATCGATGAGCGTCCGGAAGAAGTGACCGAGATGCAGCGGTTGGTGAAAGGCGAAGTGATCGCTTCCACCTTTGATGAACCGGCTTCTCGCCACGTACAAGTGGCCGAAATGGTTATCGAAAAAGCCAAGCGTTTGGTTGAGCACAAAAAAGACGTGGTGATCCTGCTGGATTCCATTACCCGTTTGGCCCGTGCCTACAACACCGTGATCCCAAGCTCTGGCAAGGTGTTAACCGGTGGTGTTGATGCCAACGCCCTGCACCGTCCAAAGCGTTTCTTTGGTGCGGCCCGTAACGTCGAAGAGGGCGGCAGTCTGACCATCATCGCCACCGCGCTGGTTGATACCGGCTCGAAGATGGACGAAGTGATTTACGAAGAGTTTAAAGGTACCGGTAACATGGAACTGCCTTTAAGCCGTAAGATCGCTGAGCGCCGCGTGTTCCCAGCCATCGACTTCAACCGTTCTGGCACCCGTCGTGAAGAGTTGTTGGCCAACGCCGATGAACTGCAGAAGATGTGGATCCTGCGTAAGATTTTGAACCCAATGCAGGAAGTGGAAGCGATGGAGTTCTTGATCGATAAGTTGGCGATGACCAAAACCAACGACGAGTTCTTCGATGCGATGAAACGCGCCAAGTCAAAATAAGACGGCGTCTTCATCCCTAAAAAACCGGCCATGGCGCCGGTTTTTTTGTGGCCAAAATCCAGCACACCGCTGCCCTATCGTCAGCGATGGCGAGCCGCCAACACGGCTATACTGACAATCATCGGCGGCGGCAATGCACCGCCACGGCCAGCAACGGAGGCGCAATGCAGCTCATTCACCCAAGGGCACGCTTAACCACAGTCAACACCGTCGCCATCGGCGTGGTCGCCCTGAGTTTGCTCACGATGGCACACGCACAGGCTGGCACCGTTGGGATCAGCGCAGAGCCCCGCGCCTCCCTTGGCCTGCATTACCGCAGTGACCAGCACCACCGCTACGGCACCGCTCCTTGGCGCCATCGAACCGTACCATCTTATGCCCGCGGGCCATACGCATCTTGGTCGCCAACAGCGTGGCCCGATTCAGCGCGGCATCCGTCGCACCGATGGGCGCCTTGGCAATCGCTCTGGCGTAACCCCTATTCGTATCGACAATGGCCACCGCGCTACCGTTATCAGCCAACGCCAAGGCTGCCCAAACCTATCCAGCTGAGCCAGCGCACCATCAAGGCGGAGCACGTTGAACGGGGCACGCTCAACCGCCTTCCTGCCAATGCACGTACGCTGCTCACAGCCAACGAGCGCCTCTATCGCTGGCAAGATCAGTGCTACCGCTTAAATCACCAAGACAGTCGCTATCATCCCCAGCCCTGCCCTCGCGTTCACTCGAGCCGCTGAGCCGTTGCCCTCAAACGCAGCCAGCAACGACCAACAAAAAGGCCACCCAAGCGGTGGCCTAATCACAACAATTGCAGAGCAATGGGGTTAGAACTTCACCCCTAACTGCAGCTGGCCACCCACTTCGTCGTCGCTGCCAAACTGCGCCGCCACGTCAAAGGTCACCAGATCCCCCGGCGACAAGCCTAAACCAACGGCAAAGATGTCGTTGTAGTTGCTGGCCATGTCGGTGCGATAGCCCATCCGCGCTTGGGCGGTATCAAACAGGTTGTACTCCAGCCCTAACCGCGCCCATTGGCTGGGCTCTGCAAACAGATCGAACGACTTGTCTTCAATCAGATCCAAGTCGAGCTCGGCGGTGAAGCCCAGCGACTGAAACGCCGCACCGGCGGTGATGGTTGGGCTTAAGGTAACGTTATCCCCTTGGATGTTCTTAAGATCCTGCTCAATCAGGTTGCGCCCCACCAACGCAAAGGCGAAGGGGCCATAACTGCTTTGCAAACCGATATCGAGGTTAAACTCGGTGCTGTCGGTCATGTTGGCGTCGTCGGTTACGTCGTCTTCATCGAAGTTGGCCACATTGGCGTTGTAGTAATAGCTGTCGATGCGCTGCACCTTCGGCGCTATCCCCACCGATAAGCTTGGCAGCAACGGTAGGTTGAATTCCCGCGCCATGGCGAAGGCAATTTCGGTCACCACCGCCGCTTGCAGATCAGAGTTGGTTTGCAGGTCGTCTTCATCAAAATCGACGTTGGGGATCGGCTGGTTCAGCTGATCAACCGCGTCTTCAATTAACTGCCGATCGCTTTCGGCAAAATTAACGATGCCCGATACCGCCCCGTAGGCGTTTAACGACACCCCAAAACCAAAGGTTTTACTGGGGGCATACCCCCCTAACACCAACCCTAACCGCCCTTGAGGCTGCTGCTGATCCAAGGCTTCTAACTGATCCACCAACAGCAGCGCCAACCGCGATGCTTCCGCTTGATCCAAGTTATCCAGCGCCACATCAAAGGCATCGATGGTGTCTTGCACCTCATCGATGTCGTCGGTTACGTCTTGGTAATCCTGCGCCAAGGCACCAACGCCCAGCTGCAGATAGAAATCGTCATTATCCTCAAAGCGCGTTAATAAGGCTGGGTTAACCGCGGTTTGGGTAAAATCGCCAGCGGCGATGCTGGCCCCAGCCATGCCTTGGCTGCGGGCGTCTGCCAGCGGGGAAGCGGTCGCCGCCAATGGCGTCAGCAGCGCCGCGGCGGTAAGTAGAGTCCGTGTTTTCATCATCATTTCCTATCACTACATCGACGGCCATGTGGCTATTCAAACATAGCCAAACTTGCAGAACTAAAACGACCGAAACACGACAAAACTATAACAATTCGACCCAAATTCCCTCCTTTTTCTGAGCCCAAATTGAATCTTTAATACCGAGCCACTGGCACGGCAAAATTACGCCAAAAGACCGCCACATGGCGGGCTTATGACAAATATCAACTGAGGCAATCTACTGGGTCGTTTAGGCAAAAGAGTAATGCGTTTACACAGTTGTTATACTGCCGGTTCACGCGCCGCTGGGCGCTGCCATGGCTGAGATAAAAACAATGAAGTTTAGGGACTTACGCTCATTTGTTGATCACCTCGAACAAGCAGGTGAACTGAAGCGGATCCGCACCGAGGTTGATCCTCACCTAGAGATGACTGAGATCTGCGATCGTATCTTACGCGCAGGTGGCCCAGCCATTCTGTTTGAAAATCCCAAAGGCCACACCATGCCGGTGTTAGCCAACCTGTTTGGTACCCCCAAGCGGGTTGCCATGGCATTGGGCCACGAAGATCCCAAGGCGCTGCGCCAAGTGGGCGAGCTGTTGGCGTTCTTAAAAGAGCCAGAGCCACCATCCGGTTTTAAAGACGCCATCGCCAAGGTGCCGATGTTCAAGCAAGCGCTGAACATGCCACCCAAAGAGGTGAAAAAGCCCAAGTGCCAAGAGATCATCTGGCAAGGGGACGAGGTGGATCTGACCAAGCTGCCAGTACAGCACTGCTGGCCGGGTGATGTGGCGCCCTTGGTCAGCTGGGGGCTAACCATCACCAAGGGGCCGAACCAAAAACGGCAAAACCTCGGCATTTATCGGCAACAGTTGCTGAATAAAAACCAGCTGATCATGCGCTGGTTGGCCCACCGTGGGGGCGCCATCGATTACCAAGAGTTTCAGAAACAACACCCAGGCGAACGCTATCCGGTGGTGGTGGCATTGGGCGCCGATCCCGTCACCATTTTAGGTGCCGTCACGCCCGTACCGGATTCGATGAGCGAATACGCCTTTGCCGGTTTGCTGCGCGGCGAGCGCACCGAAGTGGCCAAGGCACTGACCTGCGATCTGCAGGTCCCGGCCACCGCCGAGATCATCCTTGAAGGCTACCTCGAACCGGGTTTAGAGGCACCAGAAGGCCCTTACGGCGATCACACCGGTTACTACAACGAAGTCGAAACCTTCCCGATTTTGACCGTGACCCACCTGAGCATGCGCCGCGATGCCATCTACCACAGCACCTACACCGGTCGTCCGCCAGATGAACCGGCGATGCTGGGCGTGGCACTGAACGAAGTGTTCGTGCCGATCCTGAAAAAACAGTACCCCGAAATTGAAGATTTCTACCTGCCACCGGAGGGTTGTTCCTACCGCATGGCGGTGATCACCATCAAGAAGCAGTACCCCGGCCATGCTAAGCGGGTGATGATGGGCGCGTGGAGCTTCCTGCGTCAGTTCATGTACACCAAGTTCATCATCATCTGCGATGATGACGTTAACGCCCGCGATTGGAACGACGTGATCTGGGCCATGACCACTCGCATGGATCCAGCCCGCGACACCATGATGGTAGAAAATACCCCGATCGATTATCTTGATTTTGCTTCGCCAGTGGCGGGGCTAGGCTCGAAAATCGGCATGGACGCCACCAATAAATGGCCCGGCGAAACGGATCGCGAATGGGGCGAACCCATCGTGATGGACGACGAAACCAAAGCCAAAGTGGATGCCCGTTGGGCAGAATACGGCTTAGACCCACAAGAATAAGAACAGAGAATTATGAGCCAGATCCTTTGCCAAGTGGACAGCGTAACGCCACTGACCGATACCGTTTTTAAAGTATTACTGACCCCAGAACAGCCACTGGATTTTGTGGCGGGCCAGTACCTCACCATGGTGATGAGCAGCGACGACAAACGCCCGTTCTCCATCGCCTCTAAGCCTGGCGAACGCCAAATCGAATTGCACATCGGTGCCTTCGTGGCTGAAAGCTACGCCATGCAGGTGATTGAACACCTAAACAATCACGCCCAAGTGTGCATTGAAGCGCCGTTTGGCAGCGCCCAGCTGCGCCCAGACAACAAGCGTTCCCGCATTATGGTGGTGGGCGGCACGGGGTTCTCCTACGCTCACTCGATGCTGCAGCATTTGGTTGCCAACGGCGATAAGCGCACCACCTTCTTGTACTGGGGCTGCCGCGATGCGGCGGGCATGTACCTGCAACACGAAGCCGAGCGCCTGGCTCAGCTGCACCCACACTTGAGCTTTATTCCGGTGTTTGATGAACCCGTCAACGGCGCTCGCCAAGGCTCAGTGATCGACGCAGTCTGTGAAGACTTCAGCGATCTCAGTGGTTTTGACATCTACGTGGCTGGCCGTTTCGAGATGGCCGGAGTGGCCCGCGAGCGCTTTGGTGCCCAAGGTGCCAACAGCGACAACTTGATTGGCGATGCCTTCGCGTACTTAAAGTAAGTTGCTTCATCCGCGAATGAACACAAAGCGACGCCAATGGCGTCGCTTTGTCGTTGTGGATCACAGCACAGAGGTTCAGAAGTGGCGATAATTCCGCCTCTTTTGGAAACCTGAGCCCAGCCCGATGTCTGCCATTGCCCTAAGCCCTCACCACCAGCTGCAACCGCTTGACGCTGCCAGCGCCACCGCCTTTATCGCCACCCAAGCCGCGCAGCCACTGCAAGCGATCCCTGCGGCTCCGGCGTGTGCCCACTGGGGTGTCGTTCGCGACAATCAATGCATCGGCATCGTCGCTTTGCATCAGCAGCAACTGACGGTGCTGCTGCAGCCACAGGCACGACAGCAGGGGCTGGCCACTTTAGCACTGCGTGCCGTCCGCGACTGGGCGTTCTCCCAACAGGGCTTGAACCGCCTAACGGCGGCGTTACCCGACAGCGATAAGGCCGGCAAACGTCTGCTGGAAAAATGCGGTTTTGGCCGCAGCCACAAAGAGTATGGCTACTACGATAACCAACAGGATCGCTGCTGGTTTGGCATCGATTTGGCGCAGTGGCAGCGCAGCCAACAAGTGGCCGCGCAGTAACAACCGCCGCGCCGCCGTTGATGACGGCAGCCACAAAAAAGCTCGATGACGGTCTCCCGCATCGAGCTTTTTTATGGGCGGAGCCATCGTCTAGATGAACGGCCTTGGCATCTGCCGCTTAGCCAAGCAGCGCGTAATCCAGCACCACCCCAAGAAACAGCGCCGCGCCAGCCCAGTTGTTATTCAAAAAGGCATGGAAACAGGCGTCGCGATCGCGGCCGACAATCAGGCACTGCTGATACACAAACAGCGCGGCAATCGCCACTAAGGCGGTGTCGTAGATCCAACTCAAGCCTAAGCTGATGCCAATGGCCGCCAGCAACCCTAAGGTGATCAACTGCAACAGGCCGATGATGTGGCGGTCCCAGCTGCCAAACCAGATGGCACTAGAGCGGATCCCGATTTTCAGATCGTCTTCTCTATCCACCATGCCGTACATGGTGTCGTACGCCACCGTCCAACACCAATTGGCCAGAAACAACAGCCACGCCAACGGCGCGACCTCACCCGTTTGCGCGGCAAAGGCCATTGGAATCGACCAGCTCCACACTACCCCAAGAAACATCTGCGGCGCGGGGAAAAAGCGCTTGGTGAACGGGTAGATCACCGTCAACACAATGCCGCCAACCGCCAGCTGCACCGTTAACCCATTCAACAACAACACCAAGCCAAAACAGGCCAGCCCCAACACCGTAAACAGCGTCAGCGCTTCCCAGCTTTGGATTTCACCACTGGCCAGCGGCCGCCCTTTGGTGCGCGCCACGTGCCGATCCAACTTACGATCAGCAAAGTCGTTGATGATGCAGCCTTCGGCTCGCATCAACCACACCCCAACAAAAAAGACGGCCAGTACGAAAGGATCCGGCACCCCATCGGCGGCAAACCACAGGGCTGCCATGGTCGGCCACAACAGTAAAAAGGTACCAATGGGCCGATCTAACCGAGCCAAGCGGAGGTAAGCATTAAACTTACCCTGCATTACAGCGAGCATATTCCTTGCCCTACAAGCATCAATAATCTGCCCGCATTATGCGCTGCGACACCACAACGGGCAACGATCACGACACCTTAAATGTTGCCAGCGATGCCGTCAGCTGTTGTGCCTGTGCCACCATGGTGTGGCTGGCCTGCGCCAAGCCCTGTGCCATGGTGCCCACTTCGTTGGCCGCCTGATTCACGCTTTGCAAATTGCCGTTGATCTGCACCGCCACGCAGCTGTGTTCCTCTGCGGCGGTGGCGATTTGGGTTGAACGCTCATCCGCTTGCTGCAGCTGATCTAAAATGGCGTTCAGTTCTGCAGCAATGGATAACGTATCTTGCTGCCCCTGCTGCGCCAGTACCGAGCCGGCGTTCATCGCCACCACCGATTCGCCCGCCTGCCGTTGCAGTGTTTCCACCGTGGCTTTTACCTGCGAAGTCGAACTTTGGGTACGACTGGCCAGTTGCCGCACTTCATCGGCCACCACCGCAAACCCACGGCCTTGCTCTCCGGCACGGGCGGCTTCAATGGCGGCGTTGAGCGCCAATAAGTTGGTTTGCTCAGAGATGCCATCAATCACCTCGGTCACTTCATTAATGGCCACCACTCCCTGCTGCAACGCGGTGATCTGCTCGGAGTTAGTATTGATGTGTTGCGCCAACTCACCAATGCGGCGCTCCGTTTGTTGCATCAACACTTGGCTATCACTGCTGCGGCGGCTAACGGTTTGCGTCAATTGCGCCGCCTCTTCGGCATTGCGCGCCACCTCTTCCACGGTGCAGCTCATCTGCTCCATCGCCGTGGCGATCTGCTCCAGTTGCTGATGTTGGTGCTCAAGCTGTTGTTCGCCTTTGCTGGCAATGGCGGCGATCTCCGTGGCTTGGTTTTGGTTCGCCTGCACCGATTGGCCAACCTCTACCAGCATCTGCCCCAGTTTCGCCTTCGCCGCCACTAAGGCGCTGGCCAGATGGCCGAGCTCATCCTGCCGTTGCAGCAGGTGGCTGTGTTGCGTGGTGAGATCCCCAGCCGCCAACTTATCGCAAGCGTCTTCAATCTGCCGCAAGGGCACGCAGATGTCTTTTTGAATGCGCCAACACACCAACTGAGTGATCACCAATGCCAACAGCGCCACCATCACCAAATCCAACACCTTATCGATGATCACTTGCTGCATGGCGGCATTGCTGATCCCCGCCCCAACCACCCACTGGCTGCCTGCCACCGGCTGTACGTAGGTGTGCTTATTCAATACCGGCTCGCCGGGCAGCTGCAGGTGGTAGTTCACCATGCCACCGCCTCGCTTGGCCGCATCCAGCATCAACTGCCAGTGGCGGGCGCCTTTGGCGTCAGTGCTGGCCAACATATTGCGCCCGATCAGGCTGCTTTTCTTTGGGTGCATCACCACGGTGCCCGTCAGATCAAACACAAAGAAATAGTTGCCGTCATCAAAGCGTGCTTGCTGCAACGCCTGCAGTGCCAGCTGCTGCGCCGCTTGCGGATCGCTTTGGCTTGGGTTAGCCATCACCGCCTGCATCATCGCCACCGAACTTTGCACCTGCGCTCGTAAGCGCTGATCCGCAGCCCGTTGCGTATCTTGCGCCGCCAACCAAGCGGCGTAACTGAGCAGAGCAACCGTTGCCAGCACCGATAAAAATTGCAGCAGATTTAACTTACGCCCGATGGTCAGGCGTGACAGACGAAACCAATCCATTGTGTTACTCACAGGGTGATTACTGGGCTGACCACCTTCCCATAGCCCTGAGCAAACCACGTTGATCTGCATCACATTAGCGATGGCTAACTATCACTTATTACCTTATAAAACAATGTGATAAGCAACAATGAACGCCATTTGTTTGGCGTTCATTAAATGCCGTCGTGTCGGCGGAGCAAAGGGCATGGATCCGACACTCATTTGCTCAGGTTTGGGGGCCCCCCCATTAATGCAAGCCGTAATCCGGGCGCGGCGGCGCACTAAATCGACCGTGGTGGGCACGGTGGAACAGCTGCGGCACTGCGGTGGCGGGCACCTGCAACAGGTGGCAATGATCACCACCTTCAAGGTAAAGATCGCCGCCGCTTAATAAGCTTTCGTCATACACCACCGTTAAATGGTACGGATCCCCCGTGGCTGGCACTGCGCCTACTTCGCAATCGTCAAATAGATCAGCAAGCGCCCGCTCAGGCAGCAGCGACAAGGTGCACTCCAATTCGCGCTGCAATTTCCCCAGCAACAAGCGGTGCGCTGCGGGGATCACCGCCATCACCAAATGACCCTGATGATCCTGCAATACCACCGCTTTGGCTGTTTGCGCCGGTGGCACCCCCGCACTGCGGGCGCTTTGCAGCGCGGATTGAGTATGGGGATGATCCACCAAGCGGTAACCGATCCCCTGTTGCTGCAGATACTGAGCAACCCGTCTGGCTATGGCCATAACTCACCTCCTAGTCGTGATGACCTCCCTTGCAGTTTAGCCCGCCGCGGTCAGCGCCGGAGTAAATTCAAGCATTGTCGCTGCCATAAAAAAGCCCCACCGGCAGGTGGGGCTTGGCTGGGATCTCAGCAAGCGCTACTGGGATTTATACTCAATGCTGCCGTCGGTTTTAATCTCATCAAACCACACATTGTGGTGCTGCTTGGCCCAATTTTCATCGCAATAGCCGCTGGTCATGTTAACCAAACCGCCTTCCGACAACACCGTGGCCATAAAAACGTGCACCACGGTAAAACCGGTGATCACCACCGCCGATAAGCCGTGCACAAAGATGGCGGTTAAGGCATCGGTGCGCCCAGTACCCATCGCCACGGGGAACAGCATAAACAGCCCCGAAACAATGATGGCCAAACCGAAGATGGTGAAGCTCCAAAACCACAGTTTCTCACCGGCGTTAGAGAAGCCCGCATCTGGGTGCTTACCCTTAAAGGGACCAAAGTTAAGATAGCCCCCCACCACGGTAAACCACTTCAGATCGTACGCCGCAGGCAAGTTGTGCTTCATCCAGCGCAGCATGGCGATGATGGCAAACAGCGCAAACGGCAGCGCCATGTAGTCGTGGATCGGCTTGGCCATCGCCGCCAGCGCCGCCACCCCATCAGGGCCAAGCCAATCGCCAAAGACGAAGCGCCCAGCCATCAACGCCAGTCCGGTTAGGATCAGCAAGATGCAGGGGATCGCCATCAGCCAATGCACGGCGATGTCGAACTTGCTCCAGCGCAGCACTTCACGACCAGAAAACCCCTTTTCCAACTTGGCAGCGCCATTCACCAGCACAAAGGCGGCAAAGACGATGATCATTCCAAACAGCGCCATGGCTAAGGTGGTGCTAAGCCAGCTGGCCCGATGTTGCAATAGCCCCGGATCGTACTGGTTGATGAAGTTGTTGTGGAACGGGCTGGTGGAGCTGGTTCGACCCGACTCCCCCTGTCGCACCGCCTGCCACAACGGATCAAGGCCTGCGGTGTCGGCTTGGCCACTGCCTTTGGCTTGGGCCGCTTCGGCGCTGCTGATCAGCGGCACCTGCGGCATGGTGGCGTTATCGATTTCGGTCATCTGTGCTGCCATCAGGGCTTCAGCCTGCGCTTGTTGCTGCGCCTGCGTTGGGCTCTCACTGCTGGCCAGTGCCGTTAACGGCACCAACCACAGCAACAACAGCAACCGTCTAAAGGTCGCTTTCATGACTCCTCCTATCCGGCCCAGCCGGCGTTGTCGGCGCCACGAACCGCCACTCGTTGACGGAACACCTTAGAGATCACCTCGGCATCGCCAGCCAACAAAGACTTGGTGGCGCACACCTCGGCGCAGAACGGCAGCTTGCCCTCGGCAATGCGGTTAGCGCCATACAGCTGCATCTCTTTCTCGCTGCCCACCTCGGCATCAGGGCCGCCAGCACAGTAAGTGCATTTGTCCATTTTGCCGCGCGTACCAAAGGCGGTTTGTTTCGGAAACTGCGGTGCCCCAAACGGGCAGGCATACAGACAGTAACCGCAACCGATGCACTTATCTTTGCTGTGGCGAATAATGCCATCGCTGGTGCGCTCGAAGCAGTCGGCGGGGCACACCGCCATGCAGGGCGCATCAGAGCAGTGCATGCAAGCCACCGAGATCGAGGCCTCTTTGCCCGCGACCCCGTCGTTCAAGGTCACCACGCGGCGGCGCTGAATGCCCCACTCCACCGCAGCGTCATTTTTGCTTTTACAGGCGACCACGCAGCCGTTGCACTCGATGCAGCGTTTGGTGTCGCATAAGAACTTCATTGTTGCCATAACAAACGCTCCTTAAGCCTTGCGGATCTCACAAAGGGACACTTTGGTTTCCTGCATCTGGGTAACGATGTCGTAGCCATAGGTCATTGCGGTATTGGCGGATTCCCCCAGCACATAAGGCACACTGCCTTCGGGGTAGTTGGCTGCCAACGATTCGCCTTCGAAGATCCCAGCAAAGTGGTATGGCATAAAACATTCGCCGGGGATCACTCGCTCGGTAACGAGGGCGTGAATGTTCAGCACCGCGCCTTCCGGAGAGTGCAAGGTCACGGCGTCGCCGTCGCCGATGCCTCTGGCGCTGGCGTCAACCGGGTTTATCTCCACAAACATGGTTTGTTGCAGCTCCGCCAGCCACGGGTTGGAACGGGTTTCCTCGCCGCCGCCTTCGTACTCCACCAATCGGCCGGTGGTAATGATCAGCGGGTGCGACTTATCCAAGTTTTCGGCAATGACTCGATCCTGCACTGACTTAAACAGGGTCGGCAGTCGCGCCACTTGGCGATCCTCGTAGCTGGGGTACTTTTTCACCAGATCCCGACGGGGGGTGTAGAGCGGTTCGCGGTGCACCGGGATCTCGTCGGGGAAGGTCCAGACCCGACAACGGGCACGGGCATTACCGTAGGGGATACAGCCGTGTTTCATCGCCACTCGCTGAATGCCGCCGGACAGATCGGTTTTCCAGTTGCGCCCCTCGGCAGCTTGCTTCTCTTCGGCGGTGAGATCGTCCCACCAGCCCAGCTGTTTCAGCATCTTATCGCTGAACTCTGGGTGGCCATCCTTCAGCTCGTTGCCCTTGGAGCCGGGATCCGCCGCCAACAGGTTGTCGCCTTGGTATTCCACCCCAAAGCGAGCGCGGAAGTTACCGCCGCCATCCAAGATGTGTTTCGAGGTGTCGTAGAGGATGTGGGTGCCCGGGTGCTTCTGCTCTGGGGTGCCCCAACATGGCCATGGCAGGCCATAGATCTCGCCTTTGAGTTCGCCGCCTTTGGCTTGCAGATCCTCAAAGCTGAACAGATCCCAATGTTGCTGGTGGGCCTTTAGCCGTTCTGGCGATTGGCCGGTGTAACCCACGGTCCACATGCCACGGTTAAATTCCCGAGTGATGTCCTCAACCAGCGGCTCGGTGCCGTTGATCTTAATGTGCTTAAACATCTGCTCTGCCATGCCCACTTTTTTCGCCAGCAGGTACATGATCTCGTGATCCGGTTTGGACTCAAACACCGGCTCAACCACCTTGTCACGCCACTGCAGCGAGCGGTTGGATGCAGACACCGAACCGTAGGTCTCAAACTGGGTACAGGCGGGCAGAATGTACACCCCGTCGGTGCGTTTCGACATCACCGCCGCCATGGTTGGGTAGGGGTCCACCACCACCACGGTGTCCATCTTCTCCAGCGCCTCGCGCACTTCGCGACCACGGGTTTCGGTGTTAACCGACTGCCCCATAAAGAACGCCAAGCGGACGTTATCCCGCTGGCCCAGCTTGGCTTTGTCTTCGCGCACCCCATCGTGCCAGCGAGAACAAGGGATGCCGGCGCTGGTCATCGGTTGTTTGCCAAGGTAGGTGCCTTGATCAAAGCGAGATTTCACCCACTCAAAATCCAGATCCCACACCCGCGACCAGTGCTGCCACGCCCCTTCAGACAGGCCGTAGTAGCCCGGCAGGTTATCGAACAGCAAGCCAAAGTCGGTGGCGCCCTGCACGTTGTCGTGGCCACGGAAGATATTGGCGCCGCCGCCACTGGTGCCCATGTTGCCCAGTGCCAACTGCAAGATGCAGTAGGCGCGGGTGTTGGCGTTACCTACGGTGTGCTGGGTGCCGCCCATGCACCAGACGATGGTGCCCGGCCGATTCTCCGCCAGCATCTTCGCGGTGCGTTGCATCTGCGCTTCCGGCACGCTGGTGATGTTTTCCACCTCCGCCGGTGGGTAGTTCTTCACCTGTTCGCGGATCGCTTCCATCCCCCACACGCGGCCATCGATGAAGCCTTGATCCTCCCAGCCGTTTTCGAAGATGTGCCACAGCAAGCCATAGATAAAGGGAATGTCGGTACCGGGGCGAATGTGCACATATTCATCGGCGTGAGCCGCGGTGCGGGTCATGCGGGGATCCACCACAATCATCTTGGCGCCGCGCTCTTTGGCGATGAGGATGTGCTGCATCGCCACTGGGTGCGCTTCCGCCGGATTGGAACCCACAAAGATCATGCTCTTGGCGTTGTGCATGTCGTTGTAGGAGTTGGTCATGGCACCGTAACCCCAGGTGTTAGCGACCCCGGCCACGGTGGTGGAGTGACAGATCCGCGCCGAGTGGTCGACATTATTGGTGCCCCACATCGCCGCCATCTTGCGGTACAGATAGGATTGCTCGTTGCTGACTTTGGCCGAGCCCATAAAGTAGATGGAATCTGGGCCCGATTCTTTGCGAATTTTCAGCATCTGCTCGCCAACTTCATCGATGGCTTGCTCCCAGCTTAATCGCTGCCATTTGCCCCCGCTCAGCTTCATCGGATATTTGATCCGTTTTTCACTGTGGGTGTGGTGGATCAACGACGCGCCTTTGGCACAGTGCGCGCCGCGATTAATGGGGTGATCAAAGGCCGGTTCATGGCCGGTCCACACGCCGTTGCGCGTTTCCGCATAAACGCCACAGCCGACCGAGCAGTGGGTACAGATGGTGCGGACGGTTTCGGTTGGGCCGCTGCCACTGGCAGTGCTGGCCTGCGCTTTGCGGATCATGCCGGTGCCCAGCATCGACGCGGCGGCAATGCCACCACTGGTCACGCCAGCGCGTTTCAGAAATTGGCGTCGATTAAGACCAAGAGAGTTACCCACCTTGGGGGCGGAGCTGGTTGACGTCGAGCGAGTGAGTTTCATGGTTAGCCCCCCTGTTCACTGAGGGTGGCGTAATAGGTAAGAACGTGTTCAGACGCGCGGTATCGGGATTCCGCGGAAGACGGTGCGGGTTGATCAGGTTGAGATTGTGCTGCTTGAACCGCTTGGCCGCTGATTGCGGCTGCGCCTACCCCTAAGCCAATGGCTTTCAGGGCACGACGGCGATCCATGACGGGCTGCCGTTGGGTCATAACACCTCCAAGGTGCTCCCCACTGAATCCTTAATATTGAGAAAATGCCCAACATTAAGGCCAAGTGAGGCCATAGGAAATGGTGAAACGACCGCTTACTGTTCCACCGCCGAAAGACACCAATCGCTCATCAAACGGAGCGATTGGTGTTGCGGCGACGGGCGCGGAACCCCTTACCCTGCTTGGGTAACGTCGGTATCCAGCGTCAGTGCGCCGAAGCTGGCTTGCTCGATCTCAATAAAGCTCTGACCAAGCGCAGCTACTGCAGTATAGAAGCTGGCGCTATTGGCCTTGGCTAAATCGGCAAAAAACTTGTCCGCCCAAGGGGCGATATGACGACTAAAGACGCTCATCTGCTCGGGCGCGCTGCCTTCTTGCAGCAGGTAGGCCATCACTTCGCACAAGGCCGCAAGGTGATCTTCAGGCTCTTTCACCTCTTCTTGGCGAGCAAAACCCAACTGCTGCAGATCTTGGCGCAACATCACCAATGGTTTATCCATCAGCGAACCCGTTAGATACCAGCTGGCGTAGGGGATCACCTCGCCATGGCCAAGGCCAATAAACAGATTGAAGTATTCATCTTCAAGCTGATCCGCCGCGGCGGTGCTGGCACTCAATTTCAGCGCATGCCAGGCGCGCAAAATTGGGCTGTCTTGATCAGCATCCAGTTCCAGTTCAGCCAAAAACTGCAGCAATTCTGCGGTTGGTGCACTGCGTAACAGCGCCGCCAGCAGTTGGTATACGTCAGCGCGCAGCTGTTGTTGTTCGTTGCCGATGGTGGCAGTGGACTCGGTCATGGTTATACCCGCAATTGTTTTTCTGGGTTATCAAGAATGTCGCTGAACATGTCTTTCACTCGACAGTCTTCACACATTTTCAGTCGTTCGATGGCGCTGCCCGCAAAGGCGCTGTGACCGGCCAAAGCGGTGGTCATTTTTTTGATCACCGCTTGGGTGGCAAACGGTTTGCCACAGGTGATGCATTCAAACGGCTGCTCTTCCTTCAACACCTGTTGGCTCTGGCGCTGATCGCGATCCAAATTGAATTGCGCCGCGAGGCTGATCGCTTGCTCTGGGCAGGCTTGCTGACACAAACCACACTGCACACAGCTTTGCTCGGTGAACTTCAGCGCCGGGCTGTCGCCGCCATCTTGCAAGGCGCGGGCTGGGCACAAGGCCGCACAGCTCATGCACAAGGTGCATTTGTCGGTGTCCAGCACCACTTGGCCGTACGCCACGTTGCTGATGGCAATGCTGTCGCTGCTGCCAAGGTGACAACCGTTAAGGTGATCCAGTGCGTTGTAGAAGGTGTCGCGTTTAGGCAAATCGGTCGAGAACGCCGCCACCGGCAACACTTCTAACTGGGCACTTTGCGCCGCAATGGCGTCAATGGTGGCCAGTTCACTGGCGTCCAGCAGTTGCAACCGTTGCTCATCAATCCCTGCGGCGGCAAAGAGCTTGGCGATGTTGTCGTGCTCGCTGCTCACCAAATCACGCAGGGTTTGTGGGGTGTGTTCGTGGGTGAGCACCAACACTTGGCGGGCGCCCCACGCTAAGCTGGCCAGCCACAGTTCCGCACCGGCCACGCCGATCTCTTCCAGCGCCACTGGGATCACTCCTGCGGGCAGCTGCTGCAGTTGGCTTAACTGCGCCGCGCCAAGTTCGCCATCGTGAAACAACACCACTGGGCGCAGCTCTGACAGCTGCTGATAACGGCTTAATAACCGCTGCAGGTAATCTTTCATGATCGGCGCGGTGGGCTGATCGTATTGGATTGCCCCGGTTGGGCAAGCACTGGCACAAGAACCGGCACCGTGACACAGGTATGGGTCAATCTGGATCTGGTTGTGGTCGCTTTGAATGGCATCCGCCGGACACACGCTTAAGCAACGCTGACACCCATCAACGCCACTACTGTGGTGGGCGCACACCTCGTGATTAACCTGCACGTAGCGCGGCTTATCAAACTGGCCAATCAACTGCGGCAGTTGCGCTAAGGCGTCCACCAATTTGCCGTCGTCGGCGCCAACGTGAAAATACCCCGCCGGTTTCAGCTCAAGATCAATCGCCGCGCTGCTGCCCAGATCCAGCACCAAATCAAAGTGCGGCCGCTGAATTGCTTCGGCCGACAGGTTGATTGGCTGCTGCTGTTGCGGCGCAATAACCGCCGCTTGAAACTGGCCTAAGAATCCGCGCAGTTGCAGGTGTTCGGCGTTAAAGCACGGCAGCGATTCGGTGGCTTCGGCGGCCACCATCACCTGCTCAAGATACGCGTCGTCGCTGTTGCTTACCGCTTCGCTGATCAGCAAGGTGCGGCTGGCCACCTGCTCCAACTGCGAGGCCGCCAGACGCACGCGGTCTTCCGGCCCCAACAGCAGCACATGGCCGGCGGTGGTAAAGGTTACGGTGGCGGGGATCAAGTTCGCCAACAGGGTGGTTTGCTGCAGTGCTGCGGCACTGGTTGGATCCAACGTGATGGAGTTTTGGCTCACGGTAGCTTCCTAACTTAGGTAGTGGGATCCGTCGGTAAGGACGGATCCGCCAAAGGCGTAGGGTCTTCGTCATCGCAGTGGGGGCTGGATGGCGCAGTCGATTCGGTTGCGGCCACTTCGGCGGACGAAGTGGGTGTAGATTCGGTCGCAGCGTCGGCTGCTGGGGCTGCATCAGCCTCTAACTCTGGGGTCGTACTGTCGTCGGCGACGATGGCCTTGGTATCGGCCAAGCTGGATTCTGGCGGCGCCAATTGCGGTTTGGCGTCATCCAGTGCCGCTTGCGCTTGGTCAAGTTGTTCTAACCGTTCTACCGCTTCTTTGCTGTGGCGGAAAACGTTGTTCACCAGCTCCGCCGCCACGTCTTTATCAAGCAGCGGCTGGGCCGCGTAATCCAAGCTGTAGTCGGTTAAACCGTCGGTTACGTTGTACTGCGGTTGCGACCACAACGCTTTGAGCGCTTGCTGACGCTTAGCGGGATCCACCCCCTCTTTTAAGAATTCAGCAAAGCTGCCGCCCTCTTCGATGGTGTCGGGATCCGGCAGGTCGGCGGCATCGCTGGTTGCCGCCTCTGTGCTGGCGGCTTCGGGCTGCTCCAGCTCAGCGGCTTGCGCTTCGGCTTCGGCTTCGGCTTCCGCTTCTGCCTGCAAGGCTTGCTCGTGCTGAGTCTGCTGCGCTTGCTCGGCCACCTGCTGGCGGCGTTGTTGCCACCGACGGAACAGGCCGCTCATTGCTTGCCACCGCGCTGCTTCATCTCGCCGCGCACATCAATGTGTTTGCGCCGCTTCGCTTGGATCGCCATCTCGCCGTGGCGCGTGATGAAGGCTTCAAGCCAGCACGCAATGGCATCGGGGATCCCGATGGTCAGCACTGGGGTATCGCCTTCCAGCGCCCCTGCGGCGATGTTTTGGTTGGCGGTAACGCTTTGCGGGATCGGCACCCCATCGCCCGCGTCGTCACAGATGATAAACAGCTTAGGCTCAGCCAAATCGAGGTTTAAACGGTAGTTGGCGCGTTCATCTAAGAACAGCTCCATCACCACTTCGTGGGCATCGGCGGGCTTGTTGCCCGTAGCAGGCAGCAGCTGATCAACCTCCCAATGGGTTTGGGTCCATTGGCCAACACTGACTTGTTTGGAGCACAAGGTCACATAAAAGGACCAGTAGGAATCGCTTCGAGGCATCTGTAATCCAATTTGGCAGGCGAAGAGAGTTCGGAATTCTGCAATATTCGTTCCAACTCATACAGGATCGTTTTCAGAACAACGATCACATTTTTTGCATGGATATAGACATTTTGTCCAGTCACAGTGGGACAAACTGGGTCAGTTTGCTATTCATGCGGTGAGTCAGATCTCAATTTAGTCTAGCTTATAGGTTGGAATAAGTTTTGCAGTAAACCACTGACCTAGCTTGCTCTGATCGCCATCAGCGCAGCCTCCATATCCATCATAAGCAGATGAGCCAAGCCAATTATGACCACAGCTTCCCAGCGCCCTCGATTGTCCCGTACCCACGCTGAAGCCCCGCTGACGTTAGCGGTTACCGCCGTGGATGAAACCGGCCAGGTGGTTGAGAAGAGCATCGCCTGCGAACGCCCACTCACGCTGTACCTGAACTGGCAGCCGATTGTGACCTTAATGACGCTGGGGGCCCGACCGGAAACCTTGGCACTGGGTTACTTAAAAAATCAGGGCTTTATTAGCAACATTGCCGAAGTGGAATCGGTGATTGTGGATTGGGAGGTCAACTCCGCCGCCATCATCACCGCCGAAGACACCAGCCACGTCGCCAAGAAGATGGAAACCAAAACCGTCACCACCGGCTGTGGCCAAGGCACGGTCTTTGGCAGCTTTACCGCTGGCCTGGATCAGATCCAGCTGCCGACGCCTCAGCTCAGCCAAAGCGGGATTTACGCCCTGCTGAAGAATTTGAACCAATACAACGAAACCTACAAAAACGCCGGTGCTGTGCACGGTTGCGGCGTCTGCCAGCAGGATAAAATCTTAAGTTTTGTCGAAGACGTAGGCCGCCACAATGCGGTTGATACGCTGGCGGGTGAAATGTGGCTGGACGGTTTAAGCGGCGGCGACAAGGTGTTTTACACCACCGGTCGATTAACCTCAGAAATGGTGATTAAAGTGGCCAAGATGGGCATTCCGGTGCTGCTGTCGCGTTCGGGCATTACCGAGATGGGGCTGACCTTAGCCAAACAGCTGGGGATCACCACCATTGCCCGCGCCAAAGGTCGCCACTTTTTGGTTTACCACGGCGCCGACACCATCGAGTTTGATAAGGCCGAAGCATGAACGACAGCTTATTTTTAAACGCACGGCAGGTGGCTGAATACCTCGATCTGAACGAGAAAAAAGTCTACGCCATGGCCAATGAACGGCAATTGCCGGGCACCAAGGTAACCGGCAAGTGGCTGTTTCCTAAGGCGCTGATCGACCGTTGGATCATCGATTCCTGCCACGGTGGAACGCTCTCGGATCGGTTAGTGATTGGCGGCTCCGACGATCCGCTGCTGCACTTTGTGGTGCGCCGCGTAAGCCAACGCATTGGCAGCAGCGGCTTGATCAACTACTGCCCCAGCGACACCCGCTCTGGCCTGACTCACTTAGCCAATGGCTACACCGACATGTGCTGCATCCACTGGAGCAACGCCGATGAACGGGATCTGCGCCACCCCGCGCTGCTGAAGCACCACAGCGCCCACAAACAGTGGGTGATGGTGCACGGCGCCAACCGCGATTTTGGCATTTTGATGCGAGGCGAACACCACCACCTAAGCCAAGATCTGGCTCAAACCACCGCCCTGCGCTACCGCTGGGTGCCACGGCAGCAGGGCGCCGGCTCGCGCTATCAGATGGACAACTTCTTAACCAGCCACGGTTTAAGCAGCAGCGATCTGAATCTGCAGCCAGAAGCCCTGTCTGAGCACGAATTGGCGGCCGCAATTGCCCGTGGCCAAGCCGATTTTGGCATTGGCTGCCAAGGGGCGGCGGGTGAATTTGGCTTGGTGTTTGTGCCGCTGGGCAAGGAGTCGTTCGACTTTGTGATGCCGCGCGGGGTGTTCTTCCGTCAACACTTGCAGGCGCTGTTCAGTGCCCTGCAAACCCCAGAAAGCGCCGAGCACGCCCGCCTGCTTGGGGGCTACGACTTGCAAGATTGCGGCAAGCTGCTGTGGAGTGCCCAGTAGCGTTTGCCGCAACAGCCGCGCCAAACCCGCTAAAAAAAAACGGCGCCATGATTGGCGCCGGTGTCTTTTGGGTTGCGGCCACTAAGTTAAGGTGATGTCGCCACTGCTGTCTCGCGGCGGGCGCTGCGAAGGCAGCTTCACCGAGAACACCGTGCCGCGATTGGGCTCAGATTCCAGCTCCAGCTGGCCACCAAAGCGGCGGATAATGCCGTAACTCAGGGACAACCCCAGTCCGGTGCCCTGTTTCCGGGTGGTAAAGAACGGATCGAAGATCCGCGATTGCAGCTCCGCCGGAATGCCACAGCCGTCGTCTTCGACCTGCAGCACCACCCCTTGGCACTGGCCCGCGTCATCCAGCCAGTTACGGCTGTTCACCCGCACTTCGCCTTCGCCATCCAGCGCATGGGCGGCGTTCACCACCAAGTTGATCAACACCTGCAGCAGCTGCTGCCGATTCACCAACGCCGCTTGTTCCGCCTGCAGATCCAGCACCACATTAACCGATTGGCTGCGCAGCGAGTGGCGCACCAGCACCAGCATCTCGTCGATGATGGGGTTGATCGGCTGCACGCTCACCGGCATGTCCATTTCGCCGGGGCGGGCGTATTGCAGCAGCGATTGGATAATCGCTTTGATCCGCTGCACCTGTTGCAGGATCAAATCGATCTCCTCCTGCACCGGTTGGCTTTGCTCACCCAGCTCCCACTGGATCAGCTCGATGTTGCCCAAGATCACCGCCGTCGGGTTGTTGATCTCGTGGGCGATCCCCGCGGTCATCTCCCCCAGTGCCACCAATTTTTCATTGGTTACCATCTGTTCGCGGGTGGCGTTCAACAGCTCGATGTTTTGCTTTAACTCTTGGGTTCGCACCTGCAAGCTTTGGGTGCGCTCAACCACCTTTTGCTCCAGCTGATCGTTGGCCGCTTGGATCTGCCGATTGCGCTCCTGCAACTGATCCAGCATCTGATCAAATTGCTGCGCCAGCTGCGCCAGTTCGTTGCTGTTGCTGAGCCCCAGATCGCCAATGCGGCCATCACGGCCCGCTTTAACGTCGCTCACCACCGAGGAGATCTGCCGGATCGGCCGCAGCAAGCCCGCCGCGCCGCGATACACTGCCCAGCCGGAGCCCAACAGCACCAGCAGCAACATGCCCCCCAATTCGAAGATGTTACGCAGGTAGTTACCGATAAAGGTCTCTTCGGTAAAGCCGGTATAAAGCATGCCGATCCGCTTGCCGTTAATGTCCAGCAACGGCGCGTAGGCCGACACATACCAGTCGTCGTAAACAAAGGCGCGATCCACCCACACCTGCCCTTGCTCTAGCACCTTCTTACGCACTTGATCCGACACCAAGGATCCCACGGCGCGATGGCCGTGTAAGCTGTCGGGCACGTTGGTGCTGATCCGTAGGTTGTCTAAGCAGATGGTGGTGGTGCCGATCACGTCATAAGGCAAGGCGTCTTTGGCGTACACCAGATCCCGCACCTTATCGACAAAGTGGGTGTCGTAGTTGAGCAAGACGCCGCCATCTAAATAGCCTAACAGCCGTTTACCCGCCGCATACACCGGCACCAGCGAACGCACCATTAAGCCACGGCTTTCCAGCGGCGCCTTAGCTGCCCCAGACATTGGCGTGGTGCGGATCGGCATCTGCGCTTGCGCGGCTAAGCCCGGCTTCAGCGCATCCAGCTGGGCGGCATTAAGCACCTGCATGCCCGCGTGTTCTGGCGCCCCTTGCAGTGCCTGCAGTTCCGGATCTTGCTGCACCTGCTCAACCGCCACAAAGCGCAGATAACTTAAGCCTAACCCTTGCTGCCGCTGCTGCAAAAACTGCAGCAGCGGTGCTGGCTCGGCCTGTTGCAATAGGCGTCGAAATTCAGCGCTGTACTGCAATTGATCCAAGCTGCGTTTGCGCTGCACGCTTTGAGCAGCCAACACCCCCTGCGCCACCGACAGATCACTGCGTACCTTCATAAACAGCTGGCTGCCGGTGTAAGTCACGTTCCAGTAGATGGTGATGAACACCAAGCTGGCGAGGGTTAACAGCACCGGCAACAGCAACAACACCAGCAAGCGATAGCGAACGGTACTGGTCATCAGCTGCATGTCGCGCCGCACCAGTTGGCGCCAAACGTTGAGCATCAGTCGGTTAAACCCCACTCTTTAAACTTACGGTCTAGGGTTTTACGGCTGACCCCCAGCACGCGGGCGGCGGCGGATTTATTGCCGCCATGCTCTTCAATCACCTTCAACACGTGCAGCCGCTCCACCTCTTTCAGCGCCATCTGCACTGGGTAGCCGGGCTCACACTGGGCGTCGGGCTCGGCTTCCGGTGCCACTTGGCTGCGCCAGTAGTCTGCCGGTGGCTTGCCCAACAACAAGCAACGCTCCACCATGTTACGCAGCTCGCGGATGTTGCCGGGCCAGTCGTAGCGTTGCAGTACTTGCAAATCTTCATGGCTCCACGCGACTTCACGCACCCCCAGCTCGGTCGCCAACTGGCGAGTAAAGTGGTGCACCAGATCCACCACATCATCAGGGCGTTCGCGCAGGGATGGGATCAGGATATTCAATACGTTTAAGCGGTAGTACAGATCGCGACGGAATCGCCCCGCTTCCACTTCGGCCATCAGTTCGCGGTTGGTGGCCGCGACCACGCGCACATCCACTGGGATCTCTTTTTCCGAGCCCACCGGCCGAATGGTGCGCTGTTCCAGCACCCGCAACAGCGCGGTTTGCATCTGCAGCGGCATCTCGCCAATTTCATCTAAGAAGATGGTGCCGCCGTTGGCAAAGCTAAACAGCCCTTCCCGGCCAGTACGGGCACCGGTAAAGGCACCAGAGATGTGACCGAACAGCTCGCTTTCCAACAGATCGGGGGCGATGGCGCCACAGTTCACCGGCACAAAGGAACCAGAGCGATTAGACAGTTGGTGCAGGCTGCGCGCCACTAACTCTTTGCCGGTGCCGGATTCGCCTTCAATCAACACCACCGAGGTGGTTGGGGCCACGCGGCGGATCACATCCTTCATCTCGAGGATGTTTTGGCTTTTACCGATGATGGTGTGCGGGTGGCTTTGGGCCATTTCCCGCCGCAGCAGCAGGTTTTCTCGGCGTAATAAGCGGCGCTCAATGCAGCGCTGCACCGATTGCATCATCTGCTCTAAGCGGAACGGTTTTAAGATGAAATCCGACGCCCCAGCACGCAGCGCTCGAATGGCGGTGTCCATGTCGGCAAAACCGGTCATGAAGATCACATCGGAACGGCGGGTGTCTTCGTTCAGCGCTTCGTGCCATTCAATGCCATCACGGCCAGGCAGGCTGATGTCGACAATCAGCAGATCAAAATGACAGCGACTGCGCAGTTGTTCGGCTTCCTCTACCGAGCCAGCGGTTTCAACCAAACTGAAGCTGCGGGCGAGGGCTTTTTTCAAAAACGAACGCATACCGGATTCATCGTCAACAACGAGAACCGACATGGCGGTATTGGGCGTGGCTATGTCAACCATGATGGGGGTGCTCTTGGTGGCCTTGCACTAAGTCAAAATGTCCTACTATGGTCATTTTGGGAGATACTTTGGGATAGTGTGTCATTTTGACCCACTTAAGCCCCCAAATAATGTGAACTAGTGCAAAAAAACTTGGCCGACATTTCTGGCATCATCATTGCTAATAGTCAGTGACTTGTCCGGTATTTGGACGCTAATTTCACAGGGAATATTGTTGTTTCCTGTATATAAAGGATTTCACATGAACACATTGCGCGCTCTGTTTGCCGCCTCGTTGTTGTTGCTGTCGCTGAACGCGACCGCCACCGAAACGGTCATTAAACTGGCCACCACCACCAGCACCGACAACACCGGCCTGCTGGCTTACCTGCTGCCAGAGTTTGAGCAACAGTCGGGCTACAAAGTGCATGTGATCGCCACCGGTACCGGCAAAGCTCTGCGCCACGGCCGTAACGGCGATGTGGATGTAGTGATGACCCACGCCCCTGCCGCCGAAGCCACGTTTGTGGCCGACGGGTTTGGCCACCAGCCACGCCAATTGATGATGAACGATTTTGTGTTGGTTGGCCCCAAGGCGGATCCCGCGCAGCTGAGCCAAGCTAAAGATCTGAACGATGCCATGACCCGCATCGCCAACAGTGGCAGCAAATTTGTCTCTCGCGGTGACGAGTCCGGCACTCACATGAAAGAACTGACCCTGTGGCAGCAAGCGGGGATCACCCCAGAATTTGCCGGCTACAACGCCATTGGCCAAGGCATGGGCCCAGCCCTGCTGACCGCCGATCAAATGAACGCTTACCTGTTGGCCGATCGCGGCACCTTTTTAGCGTTCTCGAAGAAAATTGAATTGGACGTGGTGTACCAAGGCGCCAGCGCGCTGGCGAACCCGTACCAGATTGTGTTGATCAACGCCGAACGTTACCCCGATCTGAACCACGCTGGCGCGCAAGCCCTCAGCAACTGGTTGGTGGGCGCACAGGGTCAGCAGATGATCGATGAGTTTCGCGTTAACGGTAAGCAGCTGTTCCAAGCCACTTACCAGGCCAGCGCTGAATGAGTGACGGCTTTCTCGTCCATATTCTGGAAGGGATCCGGCTGCTGTTGAGCTTTGACGCTGAGGTGTGGGACATCATCGGCGTCTCCTTTACGGTCTCAAGCCAAGCGTTATTGTTGGCGCTGCCAGGCGCCATTTTGCTGGGCTTTTTGCTGGCGGTAACGCGCTTTCCCGGCCGCTGGTTGCTGATCTCACTGTTTCAAACCCTGCAAGCGGTGCCCACCGTGGTGGTGGGCTTGTTGGTGTACCTGTTGCTGTATCGCCAAGGCCCGCTGGGTGAGCTGCGCTGGCTGTTTACCCAACCGGCGATGATCATGGCGCAGTTTATGTTGGCGTTCCCGCTGTTGGTCTCGTTAAGCTACGGCACCTTTGCCAGCGCCGATTGGCGCGCGTGGGAAACCGCCCGCACCTTAGGCGCCAGCGTCAGTCGCGCCTTTTGGGTGCTGTGCCACGAATTAAAAGCGCCGCTGTTGGTGGCGGTGATCAGCGCCTTTAGCCGCGTTATCACCGAAGTGGGCGCGTCGATGCTGGTGGGCGGCAACATTGCTCAAGTTACCCGCAACATCCCCACCGCCATTGCCTTAGAAACCAGCAAAGGCGCCTTCGCCCAAGCGATTGCCCTTGGCACTGTGTTATTGTTGCTGGCACTGTTTCTTAACTTTGCCGTGGGCACCTTGCGTCACCGGCACGATCGCCTTGCGCGGGGATAATTGATGCTGCTCTCCAGCCACAATTTGGCCATGACCTTTGAGCGCACCACGCTGTTTGCCAACGTTAATTTGCAGCTGCAACCGCACCAATCCGTGTGGTTGCAAGGGGCCAACGGCTCGGGCAAAACCACCCTGCTGAAACTGTTGGCAAAGTTAACCCGGCCACACCAAGGGCAGGTGCGTTATCACAATGGCGCCGATCGTCGTGGTGCCGTGATCTATCTGCACCAACAACCCTATTTATTTGCGGGCAGTGTCCGTGCCAACCTCGAGTTTGGCTTACGCTCTTTAAAGCTCAGTCGCAGCGAACGCCAGCAAGCCTGTCAGCAAGCGCTGCAATTGGCGCAGCTAGAACACTTAGCAGAACGTTGCGCGCAAGTGCTGTCGGGTGGCGAACGCCAGCGCTTAGCGTTGGCACGAGCGTGGGTGATGCAGCCACAATTGCTGTTGCTGGACGAGCCCACCGCCAACTTAGATCCACAATCGCTGCAGCTGATCACCGCGATGGTGGTGCAACTGCAGCAGCAAGGCTGCGCCATTGTGGTCACCAGCCATCAGCAAACCCCGTTAACGGAACTGTGCCAATCCCGCTGGCAGATCGACCAAGGTCGACTGTTATGCCCACAGCTATAGGAGCCTTGCCCATGAGCAACGCCAATCTTACCCTTGCGGTGCTGGCCGGTGGCCAAGCCCGTCGCATGAACGGCGAAGACAAAGGCCTGATCGAAGTGGCTGGTAAGCCGATGGTGCAGCACGTGCTGGATCGACTGCAGGCCAACACCATGGCCACCATGTTGATCTCCAATCGCAATCAACAGCGCTATGGCGAGCTGGGTTATCCGGTATACAGCGACGAAGTGCCCGATTTTGCTGGGCCATTAGCGGGGATCTGCCGTGCCCTGCAGCAGGCGCAAACCGAGTTCGTGATTGCCGTACCCTGCGATACGCCGATGTTGCCGCAGGATCTGATCCCGCAGATGCTGGCCACCCTAACCGAGCACAACGCCGACATCGTGATTGCCCGCGACGAACAGCAAGATCATCCCGTATTGATGCTTTTAAAACGCAACTTATTGGGATCGCTGCAACAGTTTTTAAGCGACGGCGAGCGTAAAGTGATCCGCTGGTGCCAACAGCACCACATGGAGTATTGCGACTTCAACGGCCAAGCTCACGCCTTTGCCAACATCAACACCCCCGAACAAAAACAGCAGCTGGAACAACAGCTGCTTAGCCAGAACGCCTAACGAGGTCTTTGCATGACTCTGGATCAACTTCTTGCCGACTGCCGCGTGCCGGTGCTTGGGATCTGTGCCTACAGCGGCACCGGTAAAACCACTTTGTTGCTGAAACTGCTGCCATTGTTGGCCGAGCGCGGTGTGAAAGTGGCGGTACTGAAGCACGCCCACCACAACTTTGAAGTGGATAAGCCAGGCAAAGACAGCTTCGAAATTCGTAAATCTGGGGCCGATCAGGTGCTGATTGCGTCATCCCAACGTCGCGCTTTGATGATGGAACGCCCGGTGGACGGCGATCCGTGTTTGAAAGAGCTGCTGGCGATGGTGGATCAAGACCGCGTTGATCTGATCTTGGTTGAAGGCTTTAAGCGCTTGCCGCTGCCGAAGCTGGAACTGCATCGCGCCGCCGTGGGCAAACCGTTTGTGTTTGACCAAGACAGCCTGATCAAAGCCATCGCCTGCGACGCCGATACCGTGCTGCCAAGCGATTGTGCCCTGCCCCGTTTAGACATCAACGACGTGGCCGCCATTGGCGATCACATCCAGCAGTTTATGGCGAACTGGCAGCCCGTTGGCGTGCAGCCGTTTGGCCCCTGTTGCGATGCGTTTGAACGCAAGCAGCTGTCGGTGAAACAAGGCATCGAGCGGATCTTGGCGATGGTCACCCCCATCACCACAACCGAAACCGTTGCCCTAACCGACGCCATTGATCGGGTACTGGCGGAGCCAGCAATCTCGCCGATCAATGTGCCGCAGCACACCAACTCGGCCATGGACGGGTACGCCTGCGCCTTTGATGCCAGCATCGCTCAATATCAAGTGATGGATACGGTCTTTGCCGGCCACGCTTACGCGGGCGAACTGCAAGCGGGGCAAGCGGTTAAGATCATGACTGGCGCCCCTATGCCAGCCGGTGCCGATACGGTGATCATGCGCGAACTGGCCCGCCAAGAAGGCGATGTTGTGCGCTTTGAAGACGGCATCGAACGGGGCCAGCACGTGCGCCAAGCGGGCGAAGACATCGCCATTGGCGAGCAGGCACTGCCCGCCGGCGATCGCGTTAAACCGGCCACCGTCGGCTTACTGGCGTCACTGGGGATCGCCCAACCACGGGTATACCGTCGCCCCAAAGTGGCCATCTTCTCTACCGGTGATGAAGTGTGCTCTCCGGATGAACCGCTTAAGCCAAACTGCATCTACGACTCAAACCGCTACTCGCTGCATGGCTTGCTGGCCAAGTTGGATGTCGAGGTGCTGGATCTGGGCGTGATTGAAGACAATCAAGCGGCGATGGAGCAAGCCCTGCGTGACGCCGCCGCCCAAGCCGACATTGTGCTGACCTCTGGCGGTGTCTCGGTGGGCGATGCCGATTTCATCAAAGACGCGCTGGAACAAACCGGCGAAATCAACTTTTGGAAGATAGCCCAGCGCCCCGGCCGACCACTGGCCTTTGGCACCGTGGATGGCACCCTGTTCTTTGGCTTACCGGGCAACCCCGTTGCCACCATGGTGTCGTTTATGCAGTTTGTGCAGCCAACCATTCGCAAGATGGCGGGCGAAGCCAACTGGCAGCCAACGCTGATGCGTGCGATCTCAACCACAGCATTACGCAGCCGAGTTGGTCGAACGGAATTCATGCGCGGTATAATGACCCTAGGCGCGGCGGGGCAGCTTCACGTGAGCTCGACCGGCGCCCAAGGCAGTGGCATGCTCAGTTCAATGACCTCTGCTAACTGCTTGATAGTGATTGAAGAACCGCAAGAGTCTGTGGCCGTTGGCGACACCGTGTGGGTTCAACCTTTTTCCGATCTGCTGTAACACGGGAACGCTGTAATGAGTCTGACCGACGGCTTTGGCCGCAAAATCGATTATCTGCGCTTATCGGTCACCGATCGTTGCGACTTTCGCTGCATCTATTGCATGGATGAAGCCCCCGTCTTCCTGCCTCGTGCCGAAGTGCTAACACTGGAAGAGCTGCAACAGATCGCCCAAGCGTTTACCGAGCTGGGGGTGCGTAAGATCCGCCTCACCGGCGGTGAACCACTGGTGAAATCCGATCTGGTTTCGTTGGTGGCCAACATCGCCAAGCTGCCAGGGCTGGATGATCTGTGTATGACCACCAACGGTTCAAGGTTAACCAAGTTTGCCCAGCCATTGGCCGAAGCCGGACTGATGCGACTGAACATCAGCTTGGATACCTTGGATCCACAGCGATTTGAAGCCACCACCCGCAACGGCAAACTGGAGCGGGTACTGGCGGGGATCGACGCAGCCCAAGCCGCCGGCTTTAAACGTGTGAAGCTGAATGCCGTAGCAATTAAGGGCAACAACGACGACGAGATTGTCGACTTGGTGCACTACGCTCGCGAGCAAGGGGTCGACATCACCTTTATCGAGGAGATGCCACTGGGGGTGCTGAACACCGATCGCCGTGATCACTCGCTGCTGACCAGTGATGAAGTGAAAGCGCAGCTAGAAACCGCCTTTAACTTGATCGGCACCAACGAAAACACCGGGGGCCCCGCGCGCTACTACCGCATGGACGACAGCGACATTCGCATCGGCTTTATCAGCCCCCATTCGCACAATTTCTGTGGCGACTGTAACCGCGTACGGGTCACCACAACCGGTGAACTGCTGCTGTGTTTAGGCAATGAAAACTCCGTTGATCTGCGCCTGATCCTGCGAAAATACCCCAATGACATCGAGCGTTTGAAGCAAGTGATTGTGGATGCCATGGGCGCGAAACCGGAAAAACATCACTTTTCCACCGGCGCTGAAACGCAGATCCTGCGGTTTATGAGCCACACTGGCGGCTAAGCCACTAGCCGCTGACCAAAGACCCAGCCATTGCGCTGGGTCTTTTGCTTTTACACTGGGTTTAACTGGCGCGGACAGTCAGATCCACTGTGATCCGCCATCGCGCTCGCCTCAGGGGTTAACGCTGCCCGCCCCCCATTGGCGCACCCAGCCAATCGCCATCAAACGCCCATCACAATCGCGCCGTTTTTTGCTGCTGTTATCCCCTTTATCCCCGTCATTCATGCTCATTATTCTGAGTTGTCACCAAAGCAGCTCAGCAAAGACATTTAAACCAGATAATTAACAATTTTAAGGTAAATAAATCAAAAACAAGACCAGAACGACATTCAATAATCTTTGAGAGTCATTGTTCACATTTGCCGGCAAGCACATCTAGTGCATTTTTCCACAAAATATCCCCACATTTGCCGAAGCGATGATTTTGCGCCACAAAAATCAGCACCTTACACACAAATAACTCCTCGGCAATGGTAGTAAAAACACCGCTGCATCGGTAATATCGATCCGTTAATAAAGATAACAATTGTTGTTACTGGCAGCAGATCCTGCTGCCAAATGGAATGATCTTTGGGCGAGAGGGAATATCGTGCAATCACAAGTGTTGGCATCAACCGTCAAAATTACTCACATCAGCGGCGCTGTGGAACTTATTGTTACCGATGTAAACGGCAGCGAACGACTGCTGCAGGTAGGCGACATCGTCTACGCTGGCGAATCGTTGTTATTGCCCGCAGGCGTGGCCATTGAAACCGATGCCAACGTCGAAACCCCAAACTTTCCCAGCAATGAAGATGATGAGATCAGCGCCATCCAGCAGTTGCTGGAACAAGGCGGCGATCTGGATGAGTTGCCCGCCACCGCAGCGGGGAACACCGAAGCCGAAGGCAGCGACAGCTTCGTTAGTGTTAGCCGTACCGGCGCCGAAACCATCGCTCAAGCGGGCTTTGAAACCAGTGGCCCAGCCGCTGTTGCCGCCCCGGCGTTTGCCCAAGACGCCAGCGCGGTTGCCAACCTCAACCCCATTGCCACCGACAACAGCGCCGCCATCAATGAAGATGCCGATCCCCTCTCCGGTAACTTACTGACTGATGACGACAACAATGGTATCGACCAAGATCCCGAAGGCAGCAGCCTCACCGTCATTGGCGTAAACGGTGACAGCAGCGGCATCATTGAAGGCCAGTACGGCACCTTGCAATGGTTTGCCGACGGCAGCTACCGCTACACCCCCAACGACCATGCCCAAACTTTGGCCGCTGGCGAACTGGCTCAAGAGCAGTTCCAGTACCACATCACAGACGGGGATGGCGGCAACGCCAGCGCCACGTTAACCATCACCATCACCGGCAGCGATGATCTGCCCGTGATATCCGCCGATACCGGCGAAGTAACCGAAGGCAGCGACGTCGCCGCCACCGGCCAACTGACGGCAACGGATATCGACAATCCGGACTTGGCCTTTGTTGCCAGCAACATCAGCACCGAATTTGGCACCTTCAGCGTGGATGCCAACGGCAACTGGACCTTCAGCCTCGATAACAGCAATCCAGCGGTACAGGCGTTGGCCGCGGGCGAGCAACTGCCGCTGCCCAGCTTTGAAGTCATTCTGTCTGATGGCTCCAGCACCACCGTTGATGTGGTGGTGATCGGTACTGATGACTTGCCCGAGATCTCAACCGATACTGGCATGGTGACCGAAGACAGCGAGGTTATGGCCGAAGGCACGTTAACCGCCACCGACGTCGACGGCGACGCCCCAACCTTCATCGCTAACACCATCACCACCGAATTCGGCACCTTCAGCGTGGATGCTAACGGCAACTGGACCTTCAGCCTCGATAACAGCAATCCCGCTGTGCAAGCACTGGCCGCCGGCGAACAACTGCCGCTGCCAAGCTTTGAGGTGGTGCTGTCCGACGGCTCCACCACCACCGTTGATGTGGTGATCATCGGCACCGATGATCTGCCCATCATTTCCGCCGACAGCGGCGAAGTGGTTGAAGACAGCGACGTGGCCGCGACCGGCCAACTAACCGCCACCGACGTCGACAACCCCGATCTGGCCTTTGTCGCCAACAGCATCACCACCGAGTTCGGCACCTTCACCATCGATGCCGATGGCAACTGGACCTTCAGCCTCGATAACAGCAATCCAGCGGTACAGGCGCTGGCCGCGGGCGAGCAACTGCCACTGCCAAGCTTTGAGGTCGAGTTATCTGATGGCTCTACCACCACCGTTGATGTGGTGGTGATCGGTACTGATGACGCGCCGGTGATCTCATCCGATACTGGCACCGTGACTGAGGACAGCGACGTTGCTGCCGAAGGCACGTTAACCGCCACCGACGTCGACAGCGACGCCCCAACCTTCACCGCTAACACCATCACCACCGAATTCGGCACCTTCAGCGTGGATGCCAACGGCAACTGGACCTTCAGCCTCGATAACAGTAATCCCGTTGTGCAAGCACTGGCCGAGGGCGAACAGCTGTCACTGCCAAGCTTTGAAGTCATTCTGTCTGATGGCAGCACCACCACGGTGACCATCACCATCACTGGTACCGACGATCTGCCAGAAATTTCCAGCGACGCCGACCGCAT